>USAN01000023.1 GCA_900552645.1 uncultured Bacteroides sp. | reverse complement strand
ACTTGATGCAAATTGGGACTTATTTGTGATTATACGTACTTAACCGAAGGCTTACATATAAACTTATTACTTGATCTATAATAAGAGTTACCAATAAGTTCATTGGTATATTATCTAATTCTTTTTCCGTGAAAATATGGATACTTACTATTAAAACGCATACCTATTCCTAGCATAAGGAAATTTGGGGTCTCAAAATCTTTAAGTGAATACCCAATATGCAAGAAACTATTCTTTGTTACATCAATTTTCAAAGCCAATATTTGGTAAGCTCCTTTTGAGTCGTGACCACTGTTCAGTATATTGTAACCTACCCCTATCCCTACTGTAAAGTAAGGCATAACATACTCTGCTCTAGCCGATAGGCCTAGAGATAGCTGCTTCCAGAAGGACGGCTGATAAAGCTTAACCTCTTCTGTCTCTCGTGTAAGTTTTCCTGTTATATCAGTACTACCGTCATAAAAGCCATCCATAGAAACTCCCATACGACATTTATAGCTTATGTTATACATAGGCGAAAGATTAAACCCCAGTACCGGATATGCTTTAGGAGCAGCTATTTTAGTATCTCCTACCATTACACCTTTTCTCCTCCACGAACCAAACATCACTATATCATAATCAATGAATGGACGAAAGTTAGGAACTGTGATGCTTGAAATTGCGTATTTATCCTTTATATTACTTTCGTTTATATTGTATACCAATCCAACTTTAAAACCAATAGTATTAAGTCCGGCATTAGGATACTTAGTATTTCCATTAGAGAAGTGAGCAAGCGATGTGCCAATATTCATATCAATTTTGGGAAATATTCTCCAACTTAGATAGAAATTAGTATTTAAATACGCATTTACCTTAGATCCTATAATCCGGTTGAGAGAATTAAAATCATAGTTATAAGGATGCCATCCCATAGAGACTCCAAAATTCCATTCATAATTAAATGTAAGATTATGCATCAGAGTAGCCAATCTTGCTCCTTGAAACAAATATACCGCAGTGGGATTTCCCAACTCTTTCTTATTGCCAAACCAAAATTTTGAAACTCCAATCCCCTGATAAGAACTTCCATATATTTTTCCCGTAAGAGTATTTGGTGAAAATCGGAATGAATATTTAAAATTGACTGAATTGGAATAATCCATTGACTTACTATTGAGGTTCTCGCCACGCAAGAATCTACTTGTATGAATTATAAACGATGGATTCGTTTCTACTTCTATTCTGTGTATTATATCACTAGATATTGAATCGACTTCTTCTGCATTTAGACAAAAAGAGGCTGAAAGCCATCCTATTACCACAAGGAAAGCTTTCAGCCTTAATCTTATCTTAAAATTCTCCATCAACAAATCTATTTAGATTTTGAAGATGGTCCTCCTTTCGATGTAGAAGAGAGAATCTTGTTATATTCTGTCTTATTGTTCAACACCTCTGCTGCCTTGTCAAGATCAGCATCATCCTTAATTCTTTCCATTATAGCTCCGCGCTGATAATAGTATCTCTTTATTATTTCTTGACTCAAAGCCTTCTTTATACTTGTAGAGAAATGATCTAAGTCACGGCCTAAATTATGGTTCAGTTTCTTTTCTAATGCAGCAAATTCGGCCGAGGCATCATCCATATATCCTTCAAACTGTGCCACCTCTTTAAGATTCTTCATAACCTTCTCGCTCTGGCGATCATAAGTAAAATTCTGCGACTTCACGAAATTCTTAAAGTCGGCATAATCAGCATCAGTAAGTTTAAAGTCTGCTACACTGTTTAGGTGAGGATGATGAAGTACATATTTGGTAGCATAGTCAAATATCACGTCATTATTTACAAGATAGAAAAGAATATTAGGGAACTTATCTTCTGTAACTTCAATATCAGGACGGATTCCTCCACCATCTCTAACCTCACGTCCTCCAGCTGTATGGAAGACATTTGTAAGACTGTCGGGTATTCTAGCCAACGTACCATCCTCATTTCTTTTTGAGTAATCGATAGCCTGTATGCAACGTCCACTAGGTATATAATACTTTGCTGTGGTTATCTTCATACTGCTATTATATGGAAGTTCGCGCAAAGTCTGTACCAACCCTTTACCAAAAGTACGATTACCTATAATTACTGCACGATCAAAATCCTGTAAAGCACCCGAAACAATTTCTGAAGCAGATGCCGTATATCCATCAACCAGTACAGCAATAGGAATTTCTGTATCTATTGGTTCGTGAGTAGTCTTATATACACTTCCGGCTTCTTTTATCTTGCCTTTTGTTATAACAATTTCTTTTCCTTTAGGAACGAACAAGTTTACTATTTCTACAGCTTCATTAAGCAATCCCCCTCCATTGCTTCTCAAATCAAGAACGATAGATTTTGCTCCTTCTTGCTTAAGATCTATCAGTGCTTTCTTTACATCTTTAGAGCAATTATCGGTAAAGTCTGTAAGTACTATATATCCAACATCACCTTTTACCATTCCATAAAAAGGTACTGCAGGCGATTGAATTGTACGTCTTGTTATCTTGAATTCTTTAATTTCATCCTTACCGTTAAGCAACGGACGTTCTACCTTAAGAATCATTGTAGTGCCAGGTTCACCTCTCAATGCACTCCTTACTTTGTCGGAAAAAGCCTGAATATCCATCTTATCTCTAGTAAGATCTTTGCCATCTACTGCCATAATAATATCTCCAGCCTTCAGTCCTGCTTCGGCAGCAGGCATTCCCTGGGTTGGTTCTACTATAGCAATGCGATTTTTCTTCTCATAATATCTTATGGCTGCTCCTATACCACCAAATTTTCCGGTGGTAAGTTCCTTTATAGTATTGTCACCTTCAGGATAATATTCAGTATAAGGATCGGTTTGCGATAACATTGCATCAATACCATACTTTATTACTTTCTCGGGATCTATTGTATCTACATACAACATATCCAACTCTTTATATAAAGCATTGAAAATATCAAGATTCTTGGCTATTTGAAAATTGCGGTCATCACCTTTTACAAAAGCAAAGAACACGCCGCCCAGTATAAATACTGCAGCATACAAAAGAGTCCTTTTTATTTTAAAATTCTCCTTAATATTCCACTTCATAATTTTAAGAATTTGTTTTATCACAAATTAATATATTTTTTCTTTTAAGAATGCAAGAGTGAGTCAATATTTAACTTTATTTCGTCCCATTTCTCCTTTGGAAGAGTCGTTCCTATAACTTGTATTACATTCGAAGCTAAAATAGACCCAATTATACAGCATTTTTCAAGAGAAAATCCATGAGTCAGTCCATAAAGGAATCCGGCTGCATAATAATCTCCTGCACCTGTAGTATCTATTACATTCTTTACTGGAGGTATTTCTAATTTTATACATTCTGTACCCTTCTTTATGCACGATCCCTGAGCTCCAAGCTTAACAATTACAATACTACAGCTTGAAGATATATCATGTACAGCTTCCCATGCGTCTTTTCCTGTAAAAGCCTTTGCTTCCTCTTCGTTTGCAAAAACAATGTCGACATACTTGCTTACAAACGACTTAAAGAACTCATAATTCTCTCCTACTATATTATAGCTGGCCATATCCAAGCACACCTGAGCGCCTGCCTCCTTAGCCAACTGTACTGCTCGTAATATCAAATTATGATCCTGAACCAAATAACCTTCTATATATAAATAAGAATATCCTTTGAACATATCTAAAGAAAGCTCTTGTGGAGTCATTGTAGCAGCTGCCCCTAAATATGTACCGAAAGTCCTTTCTCCGTCGGGAGAAATAAAGGTAGAAGCTACACCTGTAGGAAGATCACTTTTAAATAATTTCATGTCAATTCCTTTATCAATTCCGGAACTTTTAAAAAAATCTCCAAAATTATCATTTCCTATCTTTCCAATAAATCCAGGCATTGTTCCAAGGTTGGCCAAAGCGAAAATTGTATTTCCAGCGGACCCACCTGTCGCACGATGCGTCTTCATCAATGAAAATTCATCTCTGATTCTCAAGAACATATCCTCATCAACAAGCTGCATACTCCCTTTGGGCAAGTTCATTTTATCCAACATCTCGTCGTTCTTTAATGTAGCAAGAACATCAACAAGAGCATTACCCATTCCAATTATTTTGTCCATTTACCTATTTTTTTTTGCAAAGATATTGCATATTTCCAAAATACCTATTATCTTTGCACCGCAATTAAGAAAAAAACACTCTTCCTTAGCTCAGTCGGTTAGAGCATCTGACTGTTAATCAGAGGGTCCTTGGT
>USAN01000022.1 GCA_900552645.1 uncultured Bacteroides sp. | reverse complement strand
GAATGTGAATAACTGCCAAAATAATCGCAACTTTTCTATAAAGAGCATATTTAAAACTGTTTTCACCCTTTATACAATATATTTTATTCATTAAAATTATTATTATTTGAATCATTATTATAAAAAAATGGATTAAACAATTAAGTTTAATCCATTTTTAAATTTATCTATTATTAATATTAATAACCCAGCTGCTTTTCCAAAGCGTCATATTCTGCCTTATTTAGCTTCCAGTAAATATTCAACAAATAATTACCCCAAAGCTGTTTGTTGTCTGGTTTCAATTCCTTAGCTTTTTCGTAGAAAGGTTTTGCCTTTTCGTACAATTGCTTAATCTTAGCTTCATTGCCATTATACTTAGGATCATCTATACCTAATTTAGCATTTTCTTCTACTATATTCTGTGCTGGGAAGAAATAACAATCACCAATTTTAGAGTAAGCTTCGGCAACTAATTCACCATTCTTAGCTATAATTTTGTTGAATTCAGTTACAGCATCATCATATTGTTTCTTTTCATATAAAAGAATACCTTTTACATATAAATAATAAGGAGTTTCCTTTATAGCAAGAAGTTTGTTAATCTGAGCCAATCCCTCGTCTACCATTCCTTTAGTAATATAATAATCCATTATATTACCTACAAAATACTCCTGTTGTGGGAATTTTTCAGTACCTTCTTTTATTACTTCCAACCATTTAGCCGAATCGCCTTTTTCCTTATCACCATATACTTCGGATAAACACATCAAAGCTCTGTAACCTTCATCTTTATGTGTTTTACCAATATTACCATATTTTACTACAGCATCATTATCTTTCAATGAATTAGCGGCCAATGTAGCATAACAAGCAATTAAAGGAATTAATGTATCTTGTTTTACCGTTGGATCTTCGCTTAATATAGGTGCATTTACTACATCAACAAACATACCAAAGAATTTCAATGCTTTTTCATAATTTCCATTATTGTAGAAATCAGAACCACCATTAGTAAGATTTGGGCGTAAAGTTTTTAAAGTTTCTGCATTCTTTTTTCTGAATTTAGCTTTCTTATACTCACCACTTGCAACTTTAGCCTGTTCCAAATCATCACACTTAAGATAATAATCATACATTTTAGCCAAGCTGTTGTAAAGCTTTGTAGTGTCTGCTTTTCCTCCAGGTAAATACAACTTCATGTTTTCTTCGTCATAAATAGCCTTTTGAAAATCTCCGGCCAATTTCCATGTCTCGGGATCAGTAGCAGTTTCTGCGTTTGTTAAAGCTGGTTCTATTATTTTTGCAGCTTCAACAGGTTTGCTCTTTTGCGATTTTGCTTCTTTTACAGCACTAACCTGCGCAGATGCAAAACATGCCGACAATAACAGAGCTACGGTAAATAATACTTTCTTCATAATTTGCGGATTTTAATAATACATTATTTTTTATTCTTCCTTATTTTCTTCGTCTAATGAGTTTTCTTCATTATTTAAAGTTTCATCTGATAATTCAGAAGGATTTTGATCACCATCCACTATTACAACTTCTTCTGTTGCTTCATCCTGATCTATAACTTCTTCATCATCTGACATTACTTTACATACAGATCCTATCTGATCGTTGCGTTTCTCTAAGTTAATGAGACGTACACCTTGAGTTGCTCTACCCATTATTCTTACATCGGCAACTTTCAATCGAATTGTTATACCCGATTTGTTAATTATCATCAGATCATTATCATCCGTTACAGACTTAATAGCGACCAATTTACCGGTTTTATCTGTAATATTCAAAGTTTTTACACCTTTTCCGCCTCTATTAGTCTTTCTATAGTCCTCTATGTCAGAACGTTTACCATATCCTTGTTCGGAAACAACCATAATTGATTCTGTTTCAGGATCTTTAATGCATACCATTCCTATTACTTCATCTTCACCGTCTTCGTCAAGGGTTATAGCGCGTACACCGGTAGCTGTTCTTCCCATAACACGAACTGCACTTTCGTTAAAACGTATTGCACGTCCGTTACGATTGGCTATAACTATTTCATTATCACCATTAGTCATTCGTACTTCTATAACCTTATCATCCTCACGAATTGTTATTGCATTAACGCCATTCTGACGAGGACGAGAATATTGCTCTAGAAGAGTTTTCTTTATTACACCATTCTTAGTACAGAATACTACATAGTGATTATTTATATAATCTGCATCATTAAGACTTTTTACGCGAAGGAATGCAGTTACATTATCGTCTGAATCAATATTCAGAAGGTTTTGAATTGCACGGCCTTTAGCATTCTTTGTTCCTTCTGGAATTTCGTATACTTTCAGCCAATAGCATTTACCTTTCTGAGTAAAGAACATCATTGTGTTGTGCATTGTAGCTGGATAAATATACTCTACAAAGTCTTCATCGCGGGTTTCACTACCCTTCGACCCTACTCCACCTCTGTTTTGAGTGCGGAATTCCGACAAAGGAGTACGCTTGATATATCCCATATGAGATATAGTTATTACCATCTGGTCATCTGAATAGAAATCTTCAGGATTAAATTCTTCCGAAGCATAAACTATTTCTGAACGACGTACATCTCCATATTTTGCTTTTACTTCTAGCAATTCATCCTTTATAACCTTCTTACACAATTCTTCATTAGAAAGAATTTCTTCCAAATAAGAAATTTGTTTCATAAGTTCTTCATATTCAGCATGTAGCTGATCTTGCATAAGACCTGTAAGCTGACGAAGACGCATTTCTACGATTGCTCTTGACTGGATGTCGCTCAACGAGAAGCGTTCCATTAAATTTGCCATTGCTTCGTTAGGAGTCTTGGCAGCACGTATAATACGTATTACTTCATCAATATTATCGGAGGCAATAATAAGTCCTTCAAGAATATGAGCACGCTCTTTAGCTTTACGTAGTTCAAACTCTGTACGACGTATAACTACATCATGACGATGATCCACGAAATTGCTTATCAACTCTTTTAGATTCAACATCTTAGGACGTCCATGTACCAATGCAATGTTGTTTACACCAAACGAAGTTTGAAGTGCAGTCATCTTAAACAGTTTATTAAGAACTACGCTTGCATTAGCATCACGTTTTACGTCTATAACGATACGCATACCTTCACGGTCCGATTCATCGTTAATGTATGAAATTCCGTCAATCTTCTTATCGTTAACCAAAGAAGCGATATTTTCTATCAATTCCTTCTTGTTTACGTTATAAGGTATTTCATGAACTACAATCTTATCATGTGTAGTATGAGTTTCGATTTCAGCTTTTGCACGCATTATAACTCTACCTCTTCCGGTTTCGTAAGCATCGCGTACTCCACTTATACCATATATATATCCTCCTGTTGGGAAATCGGGCGCCTTTACATAATGCATCAGTCCCTCTATATCTATTTCAGTATTATCTATATATGCTATACATCCGTCTATTACTTCAGACAAATTATGAGGTGGCATATTTGTAGCCATACCAACTGCAATACCCGATGCACCGTTTACCAACAAGTTTGGTATACGAGTAGGCATTACTGTAGGTTCCTGCAAAGTATCGTCAAAGTTATTTTGAAAATCGACAGTTTCTTTATAAAGATCCTGCATCATTTCTTCACCAACTTTCTTTAGACGAGCTTCTGTATAACGCATAGCTGCCGGGCTGTCACCGTCTACAGAACCAAAGTTACCCTGTCCATCAACAATAGGATACCTCATAGCCCAATCCTGAGCCATTCTAACAAGTGCTCCGTAAACTGAAGAATCACCATGTGGATGATACTTACCCAATACTTCTCCGACTATTCTGGCTGATTTTTTATAAGCTTTATCCGAGGTATTGCCAAGCTCCATCATACCATAAAGGATTCTGCGATGAACCGGCTTAAACCCGTCTCTAACATCTGGGAGTGCACGTGCTACAATTACCGACATAGAGTAATCGATATAAGACGACTTCATCTCCTCTTCAATGTTAATCTTTATAATTCTGTCTTGTTCCAACATTTAAACAAATATTAATTACACATCATCATTTGGTTTATCAAAAACCACGCTAAATTACTACTTTTATACGATATACGAAATAAAACATCTAAAAAAGTTAATTACAACCTTTAAGGAGGCTTTCTTGTTAGTTATTATAGCAAATATCTATTATTAAAAACCACATTTAATTAATAAAGAAAAGAGTTTCGCTCAGTTTTATACTGATAAAACTTAAGTTTCATGCTGATAAAACAATTATTTCATGCTGATAAAACTTAAGTTTTATGAAGAAAAAATAAGTGAGGTGGTTAATATGATATTAATGGCATACATTTTGTATTTAAATTAAAAAGATAATAAAATAAAAAGGAAAAGCATTATATATAAGTATATTTGCATATAATACAAACTATGGAGGGATATTAATTTATGAATAACCAATTTACACAAAGAGTGTCTGATATTATAATGTATAGCAAGGAAGAAGCTAATAGACTTCGCAATAGCTATATTGGACCTGAACACTTATTATTAGGATTGATTCGTGAGGGCGAAGGAGAAGCCATGGAGATTCTTAAGGATCTGCAAATAAACACATATGACATAAAAATACAGCTTGAGAATATTTTAAAGGAGGATTCGGATAATACGATTAATTATAATGATAATATAGTTTTCAATGAGAATGCAGCGAAAATTTTGAAACAATCTATACTTGAAGCTAAACTTCTAAAATGTACGATTGCCGATTCGGAACATATATTGCTTGCTATTCTTAAGGTGAACAATAATAATGCATCACTGTTGCTGGAGGGAATGGATATCAAATATGAAAATATAATTGACATGCTTACTCTAAAGACTGATACTCATGGCAGTATGGGATATAACGAAGAAGATGAGGAGGAAGAAGAAAATGAATTTTCCAAGACTTCTAAGGGTGACATTGGCTCTTCTTCTCAAACTAAGTCTACTCAGAAAAAATCGGCTAATGATACACCTGTGCTTGATTCGTTCGGTATTGATATGACCTTGGCTGCTTCGGAAGGTAAACTAGACCCTGTTGTAGGCCGAGAAATGGAGATTGAACGTCTAGCTCAGATTTTGAGCCGTCGTAAAAAGAACAATCCTGTATTGATAGGTGCACCGGGTGTTGGAAAATCTGCCATTGCAGAGGGATTGGCACTTAGGATAACTCAAAAAAAGGTATCGAGAATACTTTTTGATAAACGTGTTATTTCTCTCGATCTTACTGCTGTAGTAGCCGGAACTAAGTATCGTGGACAGTTTGAAGAAAGAATACGTAGTATCCTTAACGAAGTTAAGAAAAATCCAAATGTAATTCTGTTTATAGACGAAATACATACTATCGTAGGTGCCGGATCGGCAGCAGGTACAATGGATGCTGCAAATATGCTTAAACCTGCATTGGCGCGTGGCGAAATACAATGTATTGGTGCAACTACTCTTGATGAATATCGTCAGAGTATTGAGAAAGACGGAGCTTTGGAGCGTCGTTTCCAGAAAATTATAGTAGAACCTACTACCCCAGAAGAGACGCTTCAGATTCTCAATAATATAAAGGACAAGTATGAAGATCATCATAATGTAACATATACTCCTGATGCTCTTGAGGCTTGTATTAAGCTTACAGATAGATATATCAGTGACAGGAATTTCCCAGATAAGGCTATCGATGCAATGGACGAAGCCGGATCAAGGGTTCATCTTATAAATGTAAGTGTGCCTAAGGAAATTGAAGATCAGGAAAAGCTTATAGACGACACCAAGAACCTAAAGAACGAGGCGGTAAAGCTGCAAAATTTCGAACTTGCAGCAAGTTATCGTGATAAGGAGAAAGAGTATGTTTCGCAGTTGGAAATACTGAAAAACAAATGGGAAGAGAATCTAAAAGAGAACCGTGTAACGGTAGACGAAGAGCAGATTGCAAATGTGGTATCAATGATGTCGGGTGTTCCGGTTCAACGTATGGCACAGGCCGAAGGTATCAAACTTCTTAAGATGAAGGATGAACTGCTGGATAAAGTTATTGGACAGGACAAGGCTATAGAAACTCTTGTAAAGGCTATACAGCGTAGTCGTGTAGGCTTGAAGGACCCTAATAAACCAATTGGTACTTTCATGTTTCTGGGTCCTACCGGTGTAGGTAAAACGTATCTTGCAAAAGAGTTGGCCCGACTAATGTTTGGATCGACCGATGCTCTTATTAGAATCGACATGAGTGAATATATGGAAAAATTCACAGTATCACGTCTTGTCGGAGCGCCTCCAGGATATGTAGGATATGAAGAAGGTGGTCAGCTTACCGAGAAAGTACGTCGTAAACCTTATTCTATAATTTTATTGGATGAAATAGAGAAAGCTCATAGTGATGTATTCAATATATTGCTTCAGGTCATGGATGAAGGCCGACTGACTGACAGTTATGGCAGAACTGTAGACTTTAAGAATACGGTTGTGATAATGACTTCAAATATTGGTACGCGTCAGCTTAAGGAGTTCGGAACAGGCATAGGCTTTACTGCGCAACTTAATGCCAAAGATAAAAATTACAGCCGAAGCATAATTACTAAAGAGCTTAACAAATCCTTCTCGCCAGAGTTTATAAACCGTATAGACGAAATAATAAACTTCGACCAGCTAGATATGGATGCTCTTGTTAAGATTGTCGATTTAGAGCTCAGAGGCTTACTCCAAAGAGTGGAATCTCTTGGTTACAAGCTTGTTGTAAACAGAGATAGCAAGGAATTTATTGCAAAGAAAGGTTACGATATTCAGTTTGGCGCACGTCCGCTTAAACGAGCTATTCAAAACTATCTTGAAGATAAATTATCTGAGGCTATTCTAAGCCATGATCTTAAAACGGGTGATATATTATATACTACCCTAGATAATGAAAATGAATCTATAAGTATTACCACAAAGGAATAAATATTATTTAGGTAATTTAAATAGTACCGTCAAAATGTCAGATATACAACTATCTGGCATTTTTTTTGTTTGATATTAGAAAACTATAAACATATAATAATAACTTAAAATAAAAAGAATATGCAAAAAGGTAACATTGGGGTTACAACAGAAAACATTTTCCCCATTATAAAGAAGTTCTTGTATAGCGATCATGAAATTTTTCTTCGTGAGTTAGTTTCTAATGCAGTAGATGCTACTCAGAAACTTAAAACACTAGAATCAAAAGGCGATTTTAAGGGCGAACTTGGAGACTTGACGGTTCGTGTGAAAATAGAGAATGACACAATAGTTATTTCCGATCACGGATTGGGCTTGACTGCCGAAGAAATAGACAAATACATTAATCAAATAGCATTTTCGGGTGCAAACGATTTTCTTGCCAAGTATAAAGATGACGCAAATTCAATCATAGGCCATTTTGGTCTTGGATTCTATTCTGCATTTATGGTTGCCAAGAAAGTAGAAATTATCACTAAGTCATACCAGGAAGGTACACAAGCTGTAAAATGGACTTGCGACGGAAGTCCTGAATTTACCTTGGAAGACACCGAAAAGACAGAACGTGGTACAGATATAATTCTCTATATTGATGATGATTGCAAAGAGTTTCTTGAACCGGCACGTATTTCTACTCTGCTTACTAAATATTGTCGTTTCTTGCCTATCCCTGTTGCTTTTGGCAAAAAGAAAGAGTGGAAGGACGGAAAACAAATAGACACAGATCAGGATAATGTAATTAATGAAACATTCCCATTATGGAGCCGCAAGCCTGTAGAACTAAAAGATGAAGACTATAAGAAATTCTATCAGGAGTTATATCCAATGTCGGACGAACCACTATTCTGGATACACCTTAATGTAGATTATCCATTCAATCTTACAGGTATTCTATATTTCCCTAAAATAAAGAACAACATAGAACTACAGCGTAACAAGATTCAGTTATACTGTAATCAGGTATACGTTACCGATTCTGTAGAAGGAATTGTGCCAGATTTCTTAACTCTGCTTCACGGAGTAATAGATTCGCCTGATATACCTCTTAACGTATCTCGTTCTTACTTGCAAAGCGACTCTAATGTAAAGAAAATATCTACATACATAACTAAGAAGGTATCCGATCGCTTGCAGTCAATATTCAAGAATGATCGTAACGACTTCGAACAAAAATGGGATCACCTGAAAATATTCATAAACTATGGAATGCTTACTCAGGAAGATTTCTATGACAAAGCCAACAAATATGCTTTATTAAAGGATACAGAAGGCAAATATTATACTTATGAAGAGTATCGAGATTTGATTAAAGGTAACCAAACTGATAAGGAAAATCATGTAGTTTATCTGTATGCAACTGATAAAGAAGAACAATATAGCTATATTGACGCTGCAGTAAATCATGGATATAACGTTATCTTAATGGATGGACAACTTGATGTAGCAATGGTAAGCATGCTTGAGCAAAAGTTCGAAAAATGCAAGTTTACACGTGTAGACAGCGATATAATAGACAGACTTATAGCCAAGGAAGACCACAAGCAGCCCGAATTGGAGGAAAACAAGAAAGAAGTGCTGTCGTCTGTATTCCAAAGTCAGCTACCATATATGAACAAAGTAGAATTCCATGTAGAAATACAGTCATTAGGAGAAAATGCATCACCAATAATGATTACACAGAGTGAATATATGCGTAGAATGAAAGAAATGGCAAGCATACAGGCAGGAATGAGCTTCTATGGAGAAATGCCAGATATGTTCAATCTTGTACTAAATGCAGATCATAAACTAGTTAAAGAGGTACTAAACGAATCTGAAAACTCTTGCAATGATGCCTTAGCTCCACTTAATGATGAAATTGCAAAGCTTAATGCTCGTCATGATGAACTTCATAAGGCACAAGATGGCAAGAAATCAGAGGAAATTTCACAGGCCGAAAAAGATGAACTATCTGAAATAGAAAAGAAAATTGCAGACGAAAAGACTAAAAAGCAAGGTATTCTTACTGAATACGCTAATAAAAATAAGATTATTCGTCAGCTTATAGACTTGGCATTATTGCAAAACAATATGCTTAAAGGCGAAGCATTGACTAAATTTGTTAAACGTAGCATAGATTTAATCTAGTTTTTATATTCACCTTGAAAAGCGCTGAAAGTAGTTGTCTTTCAACGCTTTTCTTTTTATATATCTACCAGAAACTCCCATTTTATCGATGTTTCAAAATATTTCTCTTTACTTTTTACGAAAAGTTTTATGATAAAAGCTTGCAAATAAGAAAAAAGTCCGTATCTTTGCACCCGTTAAAACAAAATGATTGGCCGCGTAGCTCAACTGAATAGAGTAGCTGACTACGGATCAGCCGGTTACAGGTTTGAATCCTGTCGCGGTCACTGAAAAATTTACAAGTTATATTATTTGAGGTCGCGTAGCTCAACTGAATAGAGTAGCTGACTACGGATCAGCCGGTTACAGGT
>USAN01000021.1 GCA_900552645.1 uncultured Bacteroides sp. | reverse complement strand
CTTCAACGGTTTTCAAGACCGCCGCAATCGACCACTCTGCCACCTCTCCTTAACTCCTTTTGAGAAGTACTTCCTTCCGAAAGCGTTGCAAAGGTACGCATTATTTTGAAATATGCAATAGCTTGCCACAAAAAAGTGATGAATTTTATTATATTTGCAGTTATAAAACTTGTAAAACTAGGATGAAAATAAGATTACTGCTATATATAACCCTATTTTTTATATTTGATTTTGCTTCAGCACAGAAGAAACCTGCTGTACTTGAACATTATCTTGAGATTATTAAAAAGCAGCCACATAATGGTGAAGCTTTAAAATTTCTATGCCAATATTATCTTACCCAGGGAGACTATTCAAAAGCTATCACATACTCTGAATACATGAAGAATTTAGGTGAGAAATATGAAAATCGAGACTTCAAATTATTCTCCTCCATATATCAAGGACAGGCTCAGATGATGAGTGGTCGGGAAAAGGCTGCTAACAAGAATCTGTCTGTTGCTCTAGATATAGCTACCTCACTAAAGAACGATTCGGCCTTATGTCTGGTTTATGGCAGTCTAGGAATGTATGCAGCGAATATAGAAACTGATTACTATCGTGCCATACAGTGGCTTTTTAAGGGTATATCTTTAGCACGAAACAATAATTACAAAGATCAATATGCTTTACTTCTGAGTAAGTTGGCGGGTATATATTATCTTAAAAGAGATATAGCAGGATTGAAGTATGCATTGGAAAGTTATGAGTTGGGTCATAAGATGAACAATTCATATATTATATATGAAGGTTCTATCAATACTGCTTATATGTATTTTATGCTGAAGCAGAACAACAAGGCTACTGAATATGTAAAGGAAGCCGAGAAGCTAATGCAGGAAAATAATTTTTACGATCAGGCTCACACATACAACCTACTTGGCAATCTACTGTTCGAACTTAAGGAGTATTCGCAGGCTCTTAATTATTATCGCGAAGCTATGAAGGACAAGAAAGCATCACAGACTGCTTCAATAGTATATGCTTATGTAGGATACGCCAAGGTACTTATGAAACAGAATAAGTACAAAGAGGCAATCTCAATGTTAAAGCATGGACTTGCCATCTCGTATGCACGTGCCAATGCCGTGCATCGTAATTCCATTTACGAGAATATATCTAACTGTTACGAGAATCTTGATGAATATGGTAAGGCTCTTAATTATTACAAGATTTTCCGACATGAAAACGACAGTCTTTTTAACAAAGATAAGGAACGCGATTTAAGCGAGCTCCGATTCAAGTATGATACCGAGCGTCAAAACAATCTTATAAAACAAGGAAAGCTTGAAGTTATAGAGAAAGAGAAGCAAATTCAGCAACAAACATCCATACTTATTATTATAGTAATAGTTCTCGGACTACTATATTATTTATACCGCCGCAAAAACAAACTTTACATAAGCATTGTAAAGCAAAATCAAGATGCCATAAAGAGAGAGAAAGAGTTAAACAGGAGAATAAGTGAACTTGAACAGAAAGGATACGTACAGCCAATTCAAGAAAAATATTCCAGTTCCTCTCTGTCAGATGAGAAAAGTATTGAACTTTTCAGACATCTTGAAAGGATAATGAGAGAAAACAAAGTTTACAAAGACAATATGATTACCAAAGACAAAGTATCCGAGATGCTTGGTACAAATCGTACTTATCTGTCACGCATAATCAATGAGCAGTCAAATCTTTCTTTTACTCATTACGTAAACAGTTTCCGAATAGAAGAAGCTGTTCGTCTACTATCCGACCCTGAAAATGCGACTCCTTTAAAAGCCATCAGTGCCGATCTTGGATTTAACTCCATTTCTACATTCTATAACCTTTTTCAGTCTTCCATCGGTATGACTCCTTCGCAATATCGCAACAAGGTTATAGAACTTCAAAAACATAAATAAATGACTATCTGTACCTTTTTTCTTTTATTAAAACAGCAATTGCCGATATTTATATAGGTATATAGAGCTTTTTATTTAGTTTATTCTTTTTCTTTGCAATAATTCGATTATTAATTAACTAACAACATAAGCAATGAAAAAGAAATTCTCATTAACTTTTATCGTTATGTCCTTGATGGCAATATGTAGTTTTGCCCAGATACAGGAACCGGTAAAGTTCAAATCTGAATTAAAGACTATTTCTCCTTCTGAGGTAGAGATTATATTTACTGGTACAATTGAACCTGGATGGCACGTATACTCTACCGATCTTCCCTCGGGAGGTCCAATATCGGCTACGTTTAACATAGACAAAATAGAGGGTGCACAGGTAGTCGGGAAACTAATCCCCGTAGGTAAAGAAATCGAACAGTTTGACAAAATATTCGAAATGAAATTACGTTATTTCGGTAATACGGCAAAATTCGTACAGCGTCTTAAAATTACTGCTCCTTCATATCATATTGAAGGTTATCTTGAATATGGTGCTTGTAATGACGAAAACTGTCTTCCTCCTACCGAAGTATCTTTTTCATATGCAGGTAAAGGTCCGCAAACAGCTACTGCAAAAACAGAAGAGCCTAAAGATATTACAAAAGATATAAGAGAAGAGGCAAACATAATCGTTGTAGATTCAGTTACTACTCCTGTACAGGAAATAGCAGATGACTCTGCTTCTGTTCAGAACTACTGGAAACCTGTAATTAAGGAGCTTAACAATTATGGTGGTGATAATACGAACAATGCAGATCGTTCATTATTCTATGTATTTCTTACAGGACTTATTGGTGGTTTGCTAGCTCTGTTCACTCCATGTGTATGGCCTATTATTCCAATGACTGTAAGTTTCTTCCTTAAACGTACAAAGGACAAAAAGAAAGGTATACGTGATGCATGGTTATATGGAGCATCAATAGTAGTGATATACGTTTCATTGGGTCTGGCAGTTACGCTTATATTCGGTGCTAGCGCTCTAAACGCATTATCTACAAATGCCATATTCAATATACTTTTCTTCTTAATGTTGGTTGTATTTGCAGCATCATTCTTTGGTGCCTTCGAACTTACTCTCCCATCTAAATGGAGTAGTGCGGTAGACAGCAAAGCCGAACAGACTAGCGGCCTTCTAAGCATTTTCTTAATGGCATTTACTCTTTCATTGGTATCATTCTCGTGTACAGGTCCTATCATAGGATTTCTTCTTGTAGAAGTTTCTACAACTGGCAGCATAGTTGCTCCTGCTGTGGGTATGCTTGGGTTTGCTGTAGCACTAGCACTTCCTTTCACTCTATTTGCAATGTTCCCATCATGGCTAAAATCAATGCCAAAGTCGGGCGGTTGGATGAATATAGTCAAGGTAGTACTTGGCTTCCTTGAATTGGCATTTGCTTTGAAATTCCTTTCAGTTGCAGATCTTGCATATGGCTGGGGAATTCTTGATCGCGAAACATTCCTTGCTTTATGGATTGTGATATTTGCTCTTCTAGGTTTATATCTGTTGGGTAAGATAAAGTTCCCTCATGACGATGACGATGATAAAGTAAGTGTTCCACGTTTCTTCATGGCTCTTGTTTCACTTGCATTCGCAGTATATATGATTCCAGGTTTATGGGGTGCACCTCTTAAGGCGGTTAGTGCTTTTGCTCCTCCTATGACTACTCAGGATTTCAATCTTTATAATAACGAAGTACATGCAAAATACGACAATTACGATCAGGCTATGGAAGCGGCACAACGTCTTGGAAAGCCAGTAATGATAGACTTTACAGGATATGGATGTGTAAACTGTCGTAAAATGGAAGCAGCTGTATGGACAAACCCTAAAGTAAGTCAGATTATGAACGACGATTATATTCTTGTTACTCTTTATGTAGACGACAAGACTCCATTGGAAAAACCTGTAAAAGTGATAGAAAACGGGAAAGAACGTACATTACGTACAGTAGGCGACAAATGGAGTTACCTACAACGTACTAAGTTTGGTGCCAATGCGCAGCCATTCTATGTGTTACTTGACAATGAAGGAAATCCTTTGAATAAATCTTATTCATTCGATGAAAATGTAAATAATTATATTGACTTCCTCCAAACAGGTTTGAATAATTATAAACAAGGTAAATAAACATGATTGCTAAATCTGAAAGAGAGCATATCATTGCCCTTATAAATCGCGAAGTGGTTCCTGCAATAGGATGTACGGAACCAATAGCGGTTGCCTTATGTGTATCAAAAGCAACCGAGATTCTTGGAAAGCGTCCTGAAAAGATAACAGCTTTGCTTAGTGCCAACATACTTAAGAATGCTATGGGAGTAGGTATTCCAGGAACGGGAATGATAGGATTGCCTATAGCTATAGCGCTTGGATCGACTATAGGAAAATCCGATTACGAACTTGAAGTATTGAAGGACTGCACTCCCGAAGCTGTAGAAGAGGGAAAAAAGATAATTGATAGTCAGATTATTTCAATCGCATTAAAGGAAGATATCTCGGAAAAACTATATATAGAAATAATATGCTCGGCAGGCAATGATGAGGCGAAAGCTGTAATTGCATGCGGCCATACAAACTTTGTTTATCTTAGTTATAATACAGATGTATTGTTAGATAAACAGAGTACATCTTCTCAATCGTGTGAGGAGGAGGAAATGGAGCTTAATCTAAATAAAGTTTACGAATTTGCTACTACAACACCGATTGATGAATTAAAATTTATATTAGAATCAAGGAAGCTCAACAAATCGGCTGCCGAAAGATCACTAAAAGGGAACTACGGTCATGAATTAGGAAAGATTTTACGCAACAGCAAAAGTGAGGAGAACTTACTAGGAAGTAACACTTTCTCGCATATACTTTCCTACACATCAGCGGCCTGCGACGCACGTATGGGAGGAGCCATGATACCTGTAATGAGTAATTCCGGTAGTGGTAATCAAGGGATTACCGCTACATTGCCGGTAGTTATATATGCAGAAGATAATGACAAATCTGAAGAGGATTTGATACGTGCACTTATACTTAGTCATTTAACCGTAATATACATTAAACAGAGTTTGGGAAGACTGTCTGCGCTATGCGGATGCGTTGTAGCAGCTACCGGCTCAAGTTGTGGAATAACATATCTTATGGGTGGTAACTACGAACAAGTTTCGTATGCAGTTCAGAATATGATTGCAAATATTACCGGAATGATATGTGACGGCGCAAAACCTAGTTGTGCGCTAAAACTTACCAGTGGAGTATCTACTGCAATGTTCTCGGCTATTCTTGCAATGGAAGGTAAATGCGTTACTTCGGTAGAAGGCATCATAGATACTAATGTAGATCAGACTATAAGAAACCTTACAAAAATTGGAACCGTTGGAATGAACGAAACCGATAAAATAGTTCTAGAGATAATGACGCACAAACAATGCGATTAAAAAAAATATAACATTATCATCATTAGAATCATAATAAAAATCATGAGCCTATATAACATTTAACATGTGTTATATAGGCTCGTTTTAAAATAAGTTTTTCTGCTTATAATACTATGCCAATAAATCCTTATAGTTAGTATGACGATCTATGTAAACCTTGGCAAAAACACAGCTTGGTTTAATCTTCAGTTTCTTATTGGCTGCATAACTCAAAGCAGATTCCATCAAAGATGATGCAATTCCCTTTCCTTCAAGAGAAGGAGGAACAAAAGTATGAAGTATATCCATTATTCCTTCATTCTGTTCATATTGCAGATAAGCAATCTGACCGAAATCCAGAATTTCAAATCGGAAAACTTTCTCATCATGAATAACGGTATATTCCATATTGTAATTGTTTAAAGTATGGCTATTAATCATATTTTAAACAATTTAAAAGAATAAAAGTTCTATTGAAGAGTAAATTCGGCTGTAGCCGGTACCGATATCGATGAACCTCCTATATATAATCTGAACTTACCCGGTTCTGAACGCCATTCATGGGCCTTATCATCATAAAACTTCAAATCGTCTTCATTTATAGTAAACGAAACAACTTTTGTTTCATTTGGATTAATTTCAATCTTAGCAAACTTTTTTAACTCTTTTACAGGGCGCAGTACCGAGCATTTCTCGTCGCCAATATAAAGCTGTACTACCTCTTTACCTTTTCTACTTCCTACATTCTTTACCGGAACTGTAACTTTAAGTTCATTGCCTGCACTTATAGTCTTCGATGATATTACAGGTTTTCCGTATTCAAATTCAGTATAACTAAGGCCATATCCAAATGGGAACAATGAAGGAATCTTCTTTGTATCGTGCCATCTATATCCTACCAAAATATCTTCCTTATATATCTCCTTTATACTATCGCCAGGATAACATAAAGAATCAAAAGCATGTGCTCCACAATCAGCGAGCTTTACAGGGTATGAAAATGGAAGTTTTCCACTTGGGTTTATTTCACCACCAATAACTTTTGCTATTGATCTTCCACCCATTGATCCCAAATACCATCCCTGTATTATTGCAGGAACTTTTTTCACCCAAGGCATCTCTACAGCATTACCGCTAAGCAATATGAGCACCAAATTCTTATTTACTTTCAGTATCTCATCTATCAACTCATCCTGACCGAAAGGAAGCTTATAGGATAGTCGATCACCACCCTCACAGTCTTGATAGTGATTCTTGTTCAACCCTCCCACAAATATTATTACATCGGCTTTTCTTGCCTTTTCTACAGCATCATTTCTCAAAGAGTCTTCCACTGTCTTAGGTACTTCATCTGCACGACCATACATGGGGCGTCCTGCAGCATATCCCTGCGCATATTTCACTTTATTACCGTAAAGTTTTATAAATCCGTCTAATGGGGAAATCATATCCTTTACTTTAAGTTCGGAAGAGCCTCCTCCTTGATTAAGGAAGCGAGTAGCATTATCTCCTATCACTAAAATAGATTTATATTTATTGCCATCTAATGGCAGCAATGGATTTTTTGACTTATTAGGAACACTGTTCTTTAGCAATACTATACCTTCATTTCCTATATCTTCGGCTACTTTATAATGTCCATTATCTGCAATGCTTCCATAAGGCTTATTACGATTCATTGCAGTGCGGAATATAAGTCGCAATATTCGTGAGGCTTTGTCGTTTACCACTTCTTGAGACACATTTCCCGATTTTATCATGTTTAAATATGCTTTTCCAAGAAAATAATCATCGTAAGTAAAAGAACTTTCAGAAGTCAGTCCATTAGTATAAGACCCCATCTCTATGTCAAGTCCGTTAAGTGCTGCCTCCTTAGTATCATGACAACCTCCCCAGTCGGTTATGACGGCTCCGTCAAAATTCCAGTCATGTTTCAATATTTTGTTAAGCATAATATCATTATGACATGCATGCTGACCTCTAATTTTATTGTAAGAGCCCATTATACTCCATGCACCTCCCTTTTCGACTGCAGCTTTGAATGCAGGAAGATAAATCTCATACAAAGCACGGTCACTCAACTCTACATCTATATGCCCTCTCCATAATTCCTGATTATTAAGTGCATAATGTTTAACGCATGCAGCTACACCATTCTTCTGAAGTTCCTGAATATAAGGTACACACATTACCGATGCCAAATATGGATCTTCGCCCATATATTCGAAGTTACGTCCATTTAGTGGAGTACGGTATATATTTACTCCTGGACCAAGCAACACATCTTTTTCACGATATCTAGCCTCTTCTCCTATTGCTTTTCCATACTTAGCCGACATTTCAGGGTTCCATGTTGCAGCTAGACATGTAAGAGCAGGAAAAGCAGTTATACTATCATTAGTCCAATCGGCATAATTCCAATTATTCCAGTTTATTTCGGCACGAACTCCATGAGGCCCGTCGCTCATCCACAATTCAGGAATACCAAGTCTTGGCACTCCGGGGCTGCTAAATTTGCTTTGGGCATAACATAATCTTACTTTTTCCTCAAGAGTCATTTTACTCAAGGCATCATTAACTCTAGCCTCCATGGGCTGAGAATCGTCAAGATAAACGGGAGTCTGAGCCTGCACTCCATTTAGCAGAGAGCAAAACAGCAATGCAGTTATTAAATATTTCTTCATCATAAAAAATTTAAGATTAATCAATATCAATGTTCACGACAGCATCTTTCAAATTTGGAGACGTTGCTTTAAGTTCAATATCTTTATTTTCTCCATTATTCTGTATTACCACCATACATTTACCATTAAAAGCTTTTCTGTAAGGAGATTTGAAAGATTCAAGAGAGATTGGACTTCCATTATCAACCCCTGCAATGAATCCGCTGCCAGATATAGCAAATTTAACCAAATTATCGGCAGTTGGACAAATATTTCCATCTTTATCAATAATTTCTACAGTTACGAAAGAGAGATCACGTCCATCGTTATTAATAACATTTCTATCTGGAGTAAGACGAATGGCATAAGGCCGAGAAGCAGTAAAGATTTCCTTAGACATTACAACCTTACCATTTTTTCTTGTAACAGCTTTTACGGATCCTGGAACAAATTTGACTCTCCACGATACATGATATTCATCATTCATTTTCCTCTTTATGCCCTGTGATACACCATTCACAAACAGTTCTATTTCATCAGCATTATTATAATATGCCCACATATCGACCATATCACCCTGTTTCCAGTTCCAATGAGGGAAAAGATGCAATACATCCTTATCTGTCCATTCTGCCTTATACATATAGTATATATCTTTAGGGAATCCAGCTAAATCTACAATACCAAAATAAGAACTTCTTGCAGGCCAACCAAAAGGCGTAGGTTCTCCAAGATAGTCAAAACCGGTCCACACAAACTGTCCGCTTACAAAAGGAGTATTCTTTACTATTCTCATCGTCTCTTCATGAGTACTTCCCCACGGTGCATGACAGTTATCATAAGATGAACATGAAAATGAAGAATCGAAGAAAGGCTTGTCCCATCTTTCGGGCCATATAAACATTTCATCACTAGGCATTCTATAGTATCCACGCGTCATTAGTGCAGAATTACTTTCTGTTATAATAAAAGGTTTGTCAGGAAAGTTTTTCTTTACATTTTCTATATCATTATTATGATAGTTAAAGCCTATTATATCCAGAGCACCCGACTTAAATAGATGGTTATTAGGGTTTGTTTCGTTGCATCCCGAAGTAACAGGTCTACTTTTATCTATATTCTTGACTATTTCTACCAGCCTACTACACAATAATGAATTTACGCTCATGCTATCTTCGTTAGCCAACATACTTTTATCGTGTCCGAAGTTAAGAATCATGTTTGCTTGTTCCAGACTCAATGTATCGGCATTTACATCAGTCCACTGTTCAAGCACCTCATTTCCTATGCTCCACATCATTATTGAAGGATGATTTATGTCACGCTTAATCAAATCTGACAAATCTTTTTCATACCATTCATTGAAATATCTGGCATAATCATGATTTGTTTTTTTCTTTCTCCACATATCGAACGACTCATCCATTACAATAAATCCCATATTGTCACACAAATCAAGTATTTCTGGAGATGGAGGATTATGCGACATTCTTATTGCATTACATCCCATTTCTTTAAGAATCTGAAGTTGACGTTCAATTGCGCGTCGGTTTATTGCAGCTCCCAAGCATCCTAAATCGTGATGCATACATACACCATTAATTTTCAAACTTTTACCGTTAAGAGAAAATCCGCTATCAGCATTGAAATCAAAAGAGCGTATTCCTATTTTTGTATCAATATTATCTATCAGTTCGCCATTTTTCCTTATTTCACTTCTTAATGTATAAAGATAAGGATTGGTAACATCCCACAAAATAGGATTACTTATTGAAAGAGACTGTAATACTTTTATTTCATCGTTGGGCAATATACCAGAATCTGTTATAGTTCTGTTCACTTCATTTCCATTCTTATCAAGGACTATTGACAATACCGATATTTCATTCTTTTCTTTTGATTCGTTCTTTACAACTGTAGATATGTCAAGTTTTGCTTTACTTGCATTCACCATAGGTGTATTAACAGTTATTCCCCACAATCCAAAATGTACAAAATTAGTCTTCGTTAGCCACACATTCCTGTAAATACCACATCCCGAATACCACCTTGAATTAGGTTGCTCGTGATTGTCTACTTTTACACTCAGTGTATTTTTCTTTCCCCATTTTAAGAATGGAGTAAGATCATATCTGAAAGATATATATCCGTAAGGTCTCTTTCCAAGAAGGTGTCCGTTTAGGTATACTTCCGAATTCATATATACACCGTCGAAGTCTATAAAGATTTTCTTATCCTTATCTTTATCAGACATTACAAAACTCTTTCTATACCAACCTATGCCACCTGGTAAAGCGCCACCACCGGTTCCAGATGGATTATTCTGAGAGAATTCTCCCTCTATTGCCCAATCATGAGGCAATGTAAGCGTACGCCATTCAGAATCATCAAAGTCAGAATCCTTAGCCAATTCTATATTACCGAGATTAAATTTCCAATTGTCATTGAAGTAATCTATCTGACGTACCATTTCATTCTTATTCGAGCATGAACACAGAGCACAAATCAGCACAATTGTCCATCCACCAATACCTATCTTCATCTATGTTACAATTTTACTGTTTGTTTTTGTCCGTTATAATTAACACTTATACCTTTCCTGTTCAGATCGAATGGCTGTTGATTATCTTCGCCTATTACAACGATATTGAAGTTGCGCTCATTCAACATTCCATTAAATTTTCCCTTACGATCATCAATCAACAAAGACTTATCTGCATCATTGTAATCAAACTTAATCGTGCTATAAGCATCCTTTTCATAATTATAGTTCACGTTCTCATCCTCATATAAAGTAAATGATCCATCCTTACCCTGATAAATATAAATAGTAATATTATCGGCAGGTTTTTCATCACTATACTGCATATCAGGACCATAAGGTATAATGGAACCTCCTTTTACGAACAGCGGTATCCTTTCATAAGGAGCATCGACCATCTGCATTCCTGCATCCATCTTCTTTCCACTATAAAAGTCATACCAAATTTCATTCTTTGGAAGATATACTTGACGGCTACGAGCCTCATACTTATACACCGGACATACCATCAATGCAGGTCCAAACATATACTGATCACTTATATCAAGCACATTCCTATCGGTTGTAAAGTCCATCACCAAAGGACGCATTATAGTATAATCATTAAAATAAGTCATACCTGCCATAGAATATATATATGGCATCATGTTATATCGCAGTTTAGTGTAATATACTGTAGATTTATATGCAGGATGAGTTTCGGGTGCAATATTCCATATTTCACGATAAGGGAACTGTCCATGAGCACGGTATAGAGGGCAGAAAGCACCAAATTGATACCATCGTGCATTCAATTCTCTCCACTCCTTGTTATCTATATTTTCTTTACCTGTAGCATCGAATTCACGCTGACCATTTTCATATCGTTTCTCAACGCAGAAACCACCAATATCCATAGTCCAGTAAGGAATACCGCTCATTGCAAAGTTTAATCCGGCCGAAATCTGTGATTTCATATCTTCCCATCGGGTAGCAATATCTCCACTCCATGTAGCGGTAGAATACCTCTGCAATCCTGCAAAGCCTGAACGAGTAAGTAAAAACACGCGCTTATTATTATCTGCTTCGCGCTGGCCATTATAAATAGCATCAGCATTCATCAAGGCATAAGCATTGAAATACTCAGTCGATGGTCCTAAAGCCGTTGGAGTACTTAAAGCTTTTCTCTCATTCATATCGCTGTTTGAGCATATATCAGGTTCACTAGCATCCATCCACCATGCATCAATACCAAGATTATATAAATTATCTTTCATCTGTTTCCAGAAAAGCTTGCGCGCATCTTCCGAATAAGCATCATAAAAAGAGCCAATATAACCTTTTCCTATCCAGTCGCGAATACTATCCTTTACAGCTTTTTGATACATCCATCCATTCTGGTCGAAAGCCTTGTAGTGATTTGTTGTACTATAAAATTTAGGCCATACAGAAATCATAATCTTTGCATTCATGGCATGAATAGTATCTATCATACCTTTTGGATCGGGAAAACGGTTAAGGTCAAACTTGTGACTTCCCCAAGAATCTTCGGGCCAATAGCTCCAATCCAGCACAATGTTATCTATAGGAATTTCTCTTTTGCGAAATTCACTCAATGCAGACAGCAACTCTTTCTGTGTTTTATATCTTTCACGACTCTGCCAAAATCCCATAGCCCACTTTGGCATAATCTGCGATTTTCCGGTAAGTGTGCGATATCCGCTTATTACATCATCTATGTTATTTCCATAAACGAAATAATAATCAATCTGAGGATTCATCTCGCTCCACCATGATTGTTTTGCCTGTTCTTTTTCGTCTACCGGCGAAAGGGCACGAAGTCCGCAGTATGACTGACTTCCATCTGGATTCCATTCAATCTTGAAAGGCACTTTCTTTCCAGCCTCAAAATTCAATGTAAACTTATAGCTGTTTGGATTCCATGCTGTACGCCACCTTTCAGGAACTATAAGTTTATTGTTTATATATACTTTCATATAACCGGCATAATACAGAATAAACTTGTGTGCCCCTGAATTTAAAGGTTCTAACTCTCCTTCGTACACAACTGTTGCCGAATTAAGTGGATATTGCGAAGGCAAATTCTTTATAGTTTTCAAATCTTCATAATACAATGAATCTTCGCGTCGTTCTATTACCTGTTTTTCTTTTTTGTAAGTATATGTTCCCGTAATAGCACCCTCCTTGCCATTCTTGTCGTATAGTTTAAATACCTTATATAACTGTGAATACTCTTTTGGATTTCCGAAACGAGACAACGAATAACTGTCCCACAACAAACCATAGTTCTTATTTGAAACAATAAAAGGTACCGATACTTTAGTATTATACTGAAATAGTTCTTCGTTTTTACCCTTATAGTTAAACTCGTCAGCTTGATGCTGACCAAGTCCATAAAAAGCCTCATCTTCTGGCGATTCGAATATCTGCCTTACAGAATACTGCTTTTTTCCTTCTACCTCTATAGGGATAAACTCCTTTCCTCCTCCATTATTCTCGGCAAGAATAATCTTTCCATTCTTATCGTAGAATTTCACTTCTCCATTCTTCTTGCATACAGAAGCTTTAAGTGATGATGTTACCACCGAAACAGTAGTATCATTATCGACAACATTAAAAGGTACAGACTGCTTACTTGGAATATATATAAGACTTTTTCTATCAGAAAAAATCTTATCGGGAGTTGCCGAAACCTTTATAAGCTTGTCTCCTAATATTTGCAGTTTTAACATCCTCACATCATTATCGGAGCGACGAGGAAGATTTACAATTATTCCGTTCTCTATTCTCTCATATTCTTTCTGAGAGCAGCCCAACATCAAAAAACAAGATAAGATTACCAAAGGAGTGTTTTTCAATTTCATATATATAATTATTTATAGTTTCTATGATGCAAATATATTTACATACAACTAAATAGCCCATTATCTATGTTTTTAGAAATGGGCTATTTAGTTCATTAAACAATTATATGTTTCATTTAAGGGTATATTTTGTTATTTACCCTTATTTTCCTGAAAAACAGAAGGTAATTCTCCAAATTCTTCCTTGAAATACTTGCTAAAATACTTAGGATTATTGAAACCTACCTGATAAGCAATTTCCGAAACATTCTGCTGACTTTCGCGCAATAGCTGAGCAGCTCGCTTCAGCCTAATTACACGTATGAACTCAATAGGAGTTTTGCCGGTAATGGCAAGCAGTTTCTTGTAAAGATGTACCCTACTCATACCAAGTTCCTTGCTCAGTTCCTCTACAGAGAGTTCGCTTCTCGACATATTATCTTCTACGTACTTTATAGCTTTATCAATAAGTTTCTCATCAAGCGATGTTATGGTAATACTACTTGGAGAAGGATCTATATAAGTATTGAATTTATTGTAACCATTTTCAATAAGTTTCTTCATCCTAAGCAGAAGAATCTCAATATTGAAAGGTTTGGTAAGAAAATCATCGGCACCTTCGGTTAGTCCCTCCACTTTCGATTCATTCGTACTTGATGAAGTAAGCAATATTATAGGAATTTGGGAAGTGAGTCGGTTATTCTTTACCATATTACACAGTTTATAGCCATCCATTTCGGGCATTTTCACATCACTTATTATAATATCAACCTTATTATCCTTAACATAATCCCAGGCTTTCCTGCCATTATTCATCATCACAACATTATACTCTTCACTTAGCGTATCATACATAAACTGCAGGAAGTCCATATCATCATCTACTACTATTGCTTTAGGCTTATCCTCCATTTTTTTGCGACCTCCATCAGTATTCATTATTATTCCCCTAGCCATTTCTGAGATAGACTTATCTACACCCTTATCACTCTTGGCATCATATTCAGGTATATCATCCGAATCTATTACATGCTTTGCAAATTCGTTGTCTTCCTCTTCTGTAAGCTGTATTACTGTAGCCTTCTGTGTTTTAATTGATGACACAGTATTTATGCCAAGTTCCTTTAGTTTTTCTTCCGTATATATCTCGTTACTTCCGCCATCTCCACTATTTATTGCAAGGGATGCCTTTACGCTCTCGATTGTAAATATTTCGGGCTTTTCATCAGAATCTTTAACTATTTCTATTTTTCCATCTTTTATTTCGGGTTTTTCTTCTAGTTTCTGTGCTTTAGAACGTTTTATAGGCATCTTAATTATAAACACACTTCCATTTGGAACATTATCATATACTTTTACTGTCCCCTTAAAGAGTGTCACAAAATCCTTTATCAGACTTAACCCTACACCACTCCCGGTAACCTCCATATCTGGTTGTTCAATCTGATAGAAACGATCAAATATCTTCTCTTTTTCACTATCTTTTATACCTATTCCCGTATCAGTAACCTTTATCTCCAGTTCTTCTGTAAGTGATTCATTATATTCCACATTTAATGAAATATCTACACGTCCACCCTCCTTTGTAAATTTCAAGGCATTCGAAATAAGATTCATAATTATCTTTTCCGTCTTATCCTTGTCAAAAGATATATTTAGAGAAGATATATTCGAAAAGAATGTTATTACTATATTTTTACTTCTGGCAAATTCTTCAAAATTGTCGGCAATACTCCTAATAAAGGATATTACATCGCCGTCCGACAAACTTAAAGTATGCCCTTTAGCTTCGCTCTTTCTAAAGTCTAGAAGCTGATTTACCAACAGTAGCAATTTATTGGCATTGTTGTTTATAGTTTTAAGCTTACTTTCAAGAACAATATCCTTAGAATATTCTTTTATCAATGATTCTAGTGGCGAAATAACCAATGTTAATGGAGTACGCAGTTCATGACTTATATTAGTAAAGAAGCGCAACTTCATATCATTTATCTCCTTAGTTTTTTCTGTTTCATTTTTTAGTTGCTGTATCTTGAATTTATTACGTTCTCCACGTAATATGAAGTATCTCACCAAAATCATGAATATTACAAACAGAAGTCCATAAACCATATATGCCCATTTAGTAAGCCAGAAAGGAGGATGAACAATAATAGTAAGCTGTGATTCCTCGCCTACAAAACCATCATTGTTTACAGCCTTCACACTAAGAGTATATTCTCCCGGAGATAAATTTGTGTATACAATCTTACCATTCGCAGAGGTAAGCCAGTCATTGTTGAATCCTTCAAGTTTATAAAGGAATCGTATCTTCTCAGGATTTACGTAATTATCTGAAGATGCAACTATAGTAATTACATTTTGAGTATATTCGAGTTCTATTTTACGACTACTGTTTATGTCTTCATCTAGAATTACAATATTACCATACTTCTGTCCTACCTTTATCTCCTCATTAAATAGGAATAATCCAGTAAATATTATTTTTGGAGATGTCTTGTTATATTTTATATTATTAGGAAAAAAATAGTTCAGTCCATAAATACCACCGAACCATATCTCGCCAGATGATAGCCTTTTGATTGATCGTTGATTGAATTCACTATTCTGCAATCCATCGTTTTCATCATACACGGTGCAGTTATATATCATCTCGCCATTATTGGAATTCTTTATCAGTGCAATATTAGTTACCCCCTTAGCTGTAGTTATCCACATGTTATGATTTTCATCTTCCGTAATTCCAGTTATGTAAGAATCCGACAACCCATCCTCCTTCTTCAGTACCTTAAGTTCATCATTTTTAGGATTATAAATATTAAGTCCCTCGGAAGTAGCAATCCATATAAGTTCGCGATCATCTTTGTAAACCTGAATAACTTCAAGATTTGAGAATGAAGATTTTCCTGATTTAGTTCCCATCAAACTAAAGCTCTTTCCTGTAGAAATATCCAATATTGAGATTCCTCTAGAAGTTCCTATTATAAGTTCATTATCATCAATAAACATAGAAGATACAAAATCGGATATTAGATTACCGCTTTCCACATTATATGTAGTAAATATTTCTTCCTCTACATTAAATTTCTGTACTCCTCCGCCAAGTGTTCCAATCCATATATTTCCTTGCTTATCTTCTTGCAATGCCCATACATTATTATTATTCAATGAGTTATTATTACCTGGCTCGTTTTTATAATTAATAAATTTACCATTTTCATAACAATCCATACCACCCCAGAAAGTACCAATCCATAAACGTCCTTTGCTATCATTAAGCAAACTTACAATAGTATTTGAGCTGACTGTATTTCTTTTACCATTAGTATATATAATTTTTTTTCCAGTAGTTCTATTCCAGTTAATAAGTCCGTTATCATTTGTACCCAACCAGTAAGTTCCGTTAGTCCCCTCTTCTATACAGTTTACATCGCCAATATGATTTATTCCAAATTTGAAAGTGGTTTCATTGTAAAAAGAAATTCCTTTTTTGTAAGTTCCTATCCACATAGTACCATTATTATCATTGAATAGTGAGCTTACAGTATTATTTTGCAAGCTCCTTTCATCATCTATTACATTCGAAAGAAATTGGCATTCCTTGCTATTTTTGTCAAATATTACTATTCCACCCTGATCACGTCCTATCCATATTTTATTGTTATTGTCTTGTGCAATAGACCTTATCATATTGTTTCTTGAAGATCCTATAATTATTTTCTTAATGTCTTCATGCCATATATTCTTGTCATGATTGTATATCCATAATCCTAACGCTCCATATATCCATATATCATTGTCGGAATCTACAAATATAGAAAAGTAATCTTTCTTTTTGTTTGGTATGGATTTCATTACATAATCCGAGCTCCATTTTATCTTTCCATCGTCTTTACTTATACATATCAAAGTACCGTCCTCATATACCGCCAATATGTCACCCTTATAATCTGTAAAATTCTTTATTATTCCTTTTGGAAGTTGGTCAGAACTATATAAAAGAGAGTATATTAACTTTGTACCTACTTTATATAAGTATATACCTTTAGAAGGAACATACATAACCATATCCTTATTTTTGTTTATATATATAAGTTCAGGTATTCCTTCTACCCCTGCATTCCACATCCATTCGCGTATATCGCGGTTAAATTCATCTTTTTTGGGATTATATATGCTATATCCGTTTCCTGTATGTACCCATAAATTGCCACTCTTATCTTCCTGCACATCCAATATAGTATTAGAAGGCAGTGGACCCGTTTCCATATTAAAGCTCTTAAAGATCTTTACATTATGCCCATCAAAGCGATTTAATCCGGATGCTGTAGAAAGCCACATTCTGCCCTCACTATCCTTAAATATATTATTTATCTGATTGTTGGATAATCCGTCTTTTACCTCAAGATGCTTGAACATGTAATCATTGGCAAATGAGAACAGAGGGATAATGATAAACAGCAGTAAATAGATCCTTTTCATAAATGGGTACTGTTATATAGAGTTAATGCGTGCAAATAAAAGAAAAACATCAATAAATGACAAATTTTTTCTCTTTTTTATCATTTTCGCACCATAATTTGTTTTTATTACTTAATAAAAACAGCGATTTTATCGAAAAATATTATACCTACTTATTTTATGTTATTTTCAGGGGATAATTAGTTCCTTTTTACTACTTTTACGAGCAAATCCAATACATTAATACAAATATTTAAAATTTTAATTATGGAACTACTTAATAATCTCATATCTTCTGTTAACGACATTCTATGGACTTATATTCTTATCGGCTTATTACTGGGATGTGCCTTATGGTTTACAATCAAGACTAAATTTGTCCAGTTCAGAATGATAGGAGAAATGGTAAGATTGTTAGGTGACTCTACCGGTAAAGAAAAAGGAAGAGAACATCACATTTCCTCCTTTCAGGCTTTTGCAATATCACTGGCTAGTCGTGTGGGAACAGGCAATCTTGCCGGTGTGGCAACTGCCATAACTATAGGTGGACCTGGAGCTGTATTCTGGATGTGGATAATAGCACTGCTTGGTGCAAGCAGCGCCTTTATTGAGTCTACTTTGGCACAGTTATTCAAGGTACATGGAAAACAATCTTTCATAGGCGGACCAGCTTACTACATGAACAAGGGACTTAAGAAGCCATGGATGGGTACTCTTTTTGCAGCATTGATAACCTTCACCTTCGGTTTTGCATTCAACTCTGTTCAAAGCAATACAATATGTGCAGCATTTCAAGGAGCATTCAACTTTGATCCAACTATAATAGGACTTATACTTACCGGACTTACCCTTATAATAATTTTTGGTGGAATAACAAGGATAGCAAAAGTAAGCAGTATAGTTGTACCTGTAATGGCAGTAGGATACATATTGCTGGCACTTGTTATAATAATAATGAATATAACTCAGATACCCAACGTAATAATGCTTATAATAGAAAATGCATTCGGTATAAACCAAGCAATAGGAGCAACATTAGGAATGGCACTTATGCAGGGAATAAAAAGAGGACTATTCAGCAATGAAGCCGGTATGGGCTCGGCTCCCAACGTAGCTGCTACAGCAGATGTTTCTCATCCTGTAAAACAGGGACTTATACAGGCATTGGGAGTATTTACCGATACGCTTATAATTTGCAGTTGCACTGCCTTCATAATACTTTGTAGCGGAGAATATCTTACAGGAGAAACCAATGGAGTACAACTTACACAAGCTGCACTTAATTCTCAGATTGGAACAACCGGTACAGTATTCGTAGCAATAGCAATACTATTCTTTGCATACAGCAGCATTTTGGGTAATTACTACTATGGTGAAGCTAATATAAGATATATATCAAAGAAAAAATGGGTAGTACAGATATACAGACTAGCAGTAGGCGGTATGGTTATGTTTGGTGCCCTTGCCAGCCTTGATTTGGCATGGAGCCTAGCCGATCTTACCATGGGTTTGATGGCTTTATGCAATCTAGTAGCAATTCTATTGCTTGGAAAATTTGCATTTGCACTTCTTGAAGATTACCGTGAACAGAAACGAAGAGGAATAAAAAATCCGGTTTTCACCAAAGATAAATTAAAAAATATAGAGGATGAAATAGAATGTTGGTAAACAATTAAGGCTAAAACATATAAATCTCTTTCATATTTATTTTATATCTTTGCCTCATTAAAATCTAAATTATTAAGAAAATGAGTATATTCTCAAGATTATTAGGAAAGAAAGCTGCCGGTGCAGAAGAGACTCCACGAGTTGGTGGAATGGAAGATTTCATGACACTTATCCGCGTTTATTATCAATCGGTAATGGCTGTAAATATAGGAATATCAAATATAAACTTCCTTCCGGATATGGCTGTATTTAAACGTACTCTTAAAATACCGACACAAAACAATAAATTAGGAATAGCCGAAAAATCACGATGCAAGAAGATGCTTGTAGATCTTTACGGCCTGAGCGACGATTTCTTCAAGGAGATAGACAGTTCTATCAAGAAGAACTGTCGCAACGTTAATGATGTCAAGACTTACCTTTTCATGTTCCAAGGCTTTAGTCAGGACCTTATGATGCTTATAGGAAACTTGATGCAATGGAAGTTCCGTATGCCAAGTTTGCTTAAGAAAATGCTTCGTACTATGACGCAGAAGACTATTCACGATATAATGACAAAGTCAGACTGGAAGGATGAAGGAGTAGCAAAGACTTGTAGCACTATACGTAAATATCACAACACTTTGGGTTACTCGGAACAATGGATGACAGAATATGTTTATAACATCGTATTGTTAGCAAAAAAAGAACCTAAACCTAAAGAATAATGGATACAAACGGTTTTGAACATCATCCGTTCGAGCCTTTTTTACCAGAAAATGCAGTTCTGCTTATGATGGGCAGCTTTCCTCCACAACCCAAAAGATGGAGTATGGATTTTTATTATCCAAATCTCCAGAATGACATGTGGAGGATTTTCGGCATCCTCTTCTTCAACGACAAAGATTATTTTCTATTGCCAGGTAAAAAAGCTTTCAACAAGGATTTACTGGTAAAGTTTCTCACCAACAAAGGTATAGCGCTGTTTGATACAGCCACCACAGTAAACAGACTTAAGGATAATGCATCCGACAAGTTTCTGGAAGTTATAAAGCCTACCAATATAAAGGAAATTCTTGAAAGAATTCCTCATTGCAAAGGAATAGCTACTACTGGGCAGAAGGCTACCGACACTATAAGAGAACAAATTGATGCAAAAGAGCCTAAATTGGGCAAAGGAGAACCTTTTATATTTGAAGGAAGAAATATTACACTATATAGAATGCCATCATCTAGTAGAGCCTATCCTCTTTCACTTGAAAAAAAAGCAGAAGCTTACAAGGTTATGTTCAACGAGTTAGGTCTTCTAACCCTATAAACAGGCCTTTTTTAATTAAAAGAAGTTTGGAATTGTAAATTATTATATTACCTTTGCAACCGCAAACACGGGAGTAGCTCAGTTGGTAGAGCACCGGTCTCCAAAACCGGGTGT
>USAN01000020.1 GCA_900552645.1 uncultured Bacteroides sp. | reverse complement strand
GCTCAAGCAAAATTCTAGGTTGATTTGCAATTTCTGATAGATTATTTTCAGCTCAGCAGTAAAAGTTGGGGAGTTTCATTAAATATTTAACATTATCTTGCATAGATACTAGCTATCATATACAATAATTAATATCGAAATCCTCAGAAATTATTGTTTTACACATAAATGTTGCTTCATTAATAATAAATGTATCAATTTACTTATCGGACGTTTATCGGTATCAATAACTAAATATACATACTATAATTAAAACTAATGTCACATCGTTTACAATTCCAATATATTATTACTCAGATGATTACGTGTGGATATTACCATGATAATATTCACAAATCGTTCACGTTATATGGCGTAACGTCAATATTCAGTTTTTTTATGTTCTGTTTATATACAATTTAATATAGATATAAACGATGATTTGGTGCCCATCGATTTATATTTATTGGCGGTCGATTTTTATTTGGTCTCCACCAATTTTTATTTGGTCTCCACCAATTGAGTCTATAGAATACATGCAAATTTTGATTATAGAAACCGGAAATATTATATATTTGTAATAAAATAAGATTTATATTACTATGAACATAATACAAGAATTTATAGAGTTTATGTCAAAGCCCAATCCATTATCTCGATCGCATAAAAGATTTTTGCCATTTGTTGTTGGAGCTGTTTCTGGATTATTCATTGCGTTTAGTAAGGATGGCTTAAAATGGCTCGGTGTAGATGATGGTGTTTTTTTGAGACTCACTTCAATAGGTTTATATATTGTATTGATTCTAATAATATATATTCTCATATTTTTATGTTACAGAAAAAGAGAAAAACAATAAAGCAATGGTTTCCTGAATATAAAGAATGAAGAAAAAATGTTGCAAACCGGATATACTGATGATGTTTCCTAATATTAATCTTTATTATCCAAGTAGAATTGTGAATGATCTGTGAATGATGTTCACGGTTAATATATTGGTATTTAGTGAGTTGGAATATGTGAAGTTGTGACATTAGGTTTTTTTAATTGAGTTATAAGATATGTATGTACACTATCCCAATCATAGTAAGGTGCCACATCCGAATTTATGGGTAGAGACATCTCTTTCTCATTATGAAGGAATTTTGTCAATATTTTGTTTTCGCTATTCTTATAAAATATTATTTGAAGATTGGCTGCCATAGGAGCTAATCTATAATCTTGCCATATATTGCAGAAATTATCTGAATTGACTTCTTCTGCTGTAAAATCCTTAAATCCAATTAAAGTAAGGAGGCGCATAAGGTTTGTGTCGTGTCCAAATCGTAGGGTAGCACTCTCTTTTCCATTTTTTATTGCTCTGTCGGCACTATGTATTATGTTTTCTAGAAGAGTAGATGCGCTCTTTGCAGGAACTCCTCCGTTTAATGGTGACGCGCCATTGCATACATACATTCTGTAATTTACAGACTGCCATATGTTATATAGTTCTTCATTGGTAAATATATCGTAGAATGTAAGTCCGGTAGTAGTATCTTGCATGTTTGATGCTATCCAGTATAGTCCCATCATCAATTCAGTTGGGTTATCTATATTTGACGGATTCACAAATAGTGACTCTATTAGTCGAGAAGGTTTTATATGGTTCCTCTCAAATTTCTCGAAATCTATTCTCCATATAGCTGTCTTGGCATTTAACTGCTCCATCTGTGGGGTATCATAAGCTATGAAACTCATGTTTTTCTTGTCCGAATTGGTAGTAATTCTTAATCGCTCATTTTTGCTCAGAAGTGAATGAGTAAAGCTGTTCATACTTTTAATGCAACGAGGTACTATGCTTGAATAGGCGTATATTTTATTGTTATTCATAAATACTTCTGGATACATATCATACATTCTTTGTGCAATGTCGGCATGTTGCTCTTCGCCTATGCGTGTAAGCATTCCTGCATTTCCTTTAGCATCTGCATATACTTTTCTCAGTCTATCTCTTACACTAGAACCTAGAGTTGTAAGATTCTCTTTCTCGAATAAATTTATTACAGCCGTATATCTATCTTCGGTAGGAATCCATCGTGATCCATGACGCCCATAATGACTTATATAAAATGGCTTGTAACCTTTAGGAGTAGGAGTAGTTGGCCATTGTAGGTAATTATAGGCATAATATGTACTTCCGCTCTTTTCGGGCATAATCTTTAATTCCTCTGCTATGCTGAAAAGTTGTTCTTTATTACTTTTTACTTCCCAGTCTATCTCTACTGGATTGTTCTTCATCTTCCATATAATAGGCAATGCCGGATTGTCTAATATCCACATCTCGGCACCTTCTATACTATCGGTTACATGAATTAAAGGATGTAGGGCAGATATAATCTCGGCAGTAGGTGTAATCTTGTATTTTACCCCGTTGTATATAAATTGTTTTTTATCCTTTAGTTCTTTATAGGCTTTTCTTGAAATAATTCCAAAAGTTTGGTTTGCCTTAAGAGTTACACTGTTCTTGTCGACAGGTTGCATATAAGAGAGTTCATTCCCTTCTTTTATAGCGCTAGGCAGTATAATGAAATCTCCGCTATGCCATTTTGTATTTCTTTCTATGCCCCAGCTTATACGAAGTGTATCATTTTTAAATTCAAAGTTAGTGTCATACTTTCGTGTCTGTCCATGCAGAGAATATACAAACAGCAGTGGTTCGCATGTAGCTGTCTGACCAAATATTTGTATGGCAGTAAACAGAAAGGTTATAATAGTAATGGCAAGTTTATTCATATAATTCAATTGTTTTCAGGTAATAAAACAGTTCCCCATTCAGAGGGTTTGGATGATGTCTTTATAATCATTGTTCCTCCTTTTATTATATCTTTATGTCGTAGTGCAGAGTAGGGGTAACTCTTTCCATTTATAGTAACAGATTCTATATAGATGTTGTCTTTTGATAGTCCTATTGTCTTTATCTCGAATTTTTTTCCATCGCCTAGGTCTATCGAAGTATAGTCTATTAATGGAGTGTTTATTAAATAATAGTCCTGTCCTGCATTGGGATATAATCCTATCATATGAAATGCCAGCCATGATGACATGGCTCCCGAATCATCATTTCCCGGAAGACCAATAGCCGAATCATTATAATTCTTTTCTATTATGTCTCTTATAGTACGAGTACTTTTATATGGTTTCCCTATCCAGTGGTATAGACATGGCGAAAGAAACGATGGTTCATTGTTGACGTTGAATAGATTTTTATCGAAGAAAAAATCAAGTCGCCTGTCAAATATCTCTTTACCACCGCATTTTTCTATAAGTCCCGGTACATCATGAGGTATGCTGAGTGAATATTCCCACGAGGTTGCTTCGTAAAAAAATGTGCTCCACCAAGGACAGTACCATGGTGCTTCGGATGTTACAGGAGTATATGTATATGTTGGTTTCTGAATGTTTGAATGGCCAAAACTTATAGTGTCAAGCCATTTACCACCTTTTTCACGCGGCATTATGAATCCTTTGAATCCTTCATGCTCATATTCATCTCTCCACAGATTTTTCCAATTGCCCGATTGATTAAGATAGTGTTGGTAAAGTGAATCTTTACCTAGCCCTTTTGCAACAAGTGCTATGGTATAATCATTGTAAGCATATTCTACAGTGCGGTTTCCTGCTCGTGCTATTCCAAACGGTACATATCCTAATTCTAGGTATGGTAGCAGTCCGCCTCGTCCTTCCGCCTCTTCGTTACCTCCGGGTGGTACGGTAGCATCTTTAAGCATAGCTTCGAGTGCCAATTCGTAGTCAATTCCTTTAAGTCCTTTCACAAAGGCGTCCGATATAACTATCTCGGCATTCGATCCTCCCTGAGTACGACCGTTGCTGTTGCCGCTTCTGGCATCTGGCATGTAGCCGTCGCGCTTGTAAATGTTTATAAGTGATCTTACTATATCTACTTCGCGTGAAGGATCTATTATAGTTATCAATGGTAATGAACTTCTGTAGGTATCCCATATTGCATAAAAATCGTCATAATATGGTTCTGCATCACTCCATAGTGGGTTCTCACCACTTCTATCTACCGGCATTAACATTGTATGATATAGTCCGGTGTAGAACATTCGTTTATACTTGTCGGAAGCATTGTCTGATATCTTTATTTTCTCGAACAGTTTATTCCATTCTGTTGTAAGATTGTTCAGTACAGTGTCGAATTCCCATTTTGGTATTTCGCTCAGAGCATTATGACGTGCTTTCATTGAGCTTATAAAAGATATTCCTATCTTTAAGTTTATAACAGAATCGGCATTTCCAAATCTTAGTAATGCTCCTGTTTTTTGATGACTGTCATATTGCGATGATTGGTTCTCTATCTTATCGTCTTTCCATGTGGCATACTTGGTAAATGGCTTATCGGTTTCGGCATAGAAATATACTGTATATGCCTTACCATTATTCCATCCACCTCTTATTCTTGAATATCCTTCTATTTGAGTATCAGAGATAATATTAATTTCGGACCCTATAAATTGTTGTGCTTCTCGTGCATCGGGTGTGGAACTCTCGCCAAGAAAGAATCCGGCATTTATAAGTAATGATTTTAGCGAATCGGTAGGATAGGTAAATCGATAAAAGGAGGCACGATTGGCGGTAGTTATTTCGGTCTTAATTCGTGAGTTGGTAAAGGTAGTAGAGTAATACCCCAACTTTATATTTTCATTGTCACGATAGTCTATATGATTATAGCGATCCATGCCGTCACAGAATGGCATAACCAATATGTTTCCATACTTTGGTCCACCTCCGGTGCCGCTTACATGTACTTGTGCAAACCCATTTACCTGTTGTGGCATGGGTAACCAACCACTATTGGGACTTGATGTACAGTCGGGCGATGGTTTTACCATTCCAAATGGATATGATGGACCTATAAATACTCTACCTAAACCTTCCGATCCTATTCTTGGATCGACGTAGGAAGAAAGACTGCCTTCCTGTCCCATAACCATCACGGTCGAGAACAGAAAGAACAGCCCTAACAAAGAAACTCTGAATGGAAATAGAGTCATATTATTATTCTTTATTTATTTTTACATTCTTAGTATTAATCTCCTTAACCTCTCCTGCTGCATAGTCGGGTTTTGTATCTCCCCACGATACACTGCAGTTGTTTATATCTATGTCTGATGCATTTTCAATATAAAAGGCATAAGTCTTGTCATAAACAAATCCTTCACCCTTACAAGGACGTTTGTCATATACTCCGCCAGGGAATGTAGAGCGTTTGTACAAAAGAATATCTACCTTGTCAAAGTATATGTGATTAACCTTATCTTGAGTATCTCCACCTACGAATATACCATTCTCGCTAGTACATTTTATATTGTTGAAGAAAATGTTGCTTACCTCACCACAGAAGCCATCTATTGCTCCTTTTGGAAAACGCCATCCGGCATCTTTATGGTTGCCCACTGCACGAGGATAAGATGTAATGTATATTGGTTCGGCTTTCCCCCACCATACATCCGAGAAGTACATACAGTCTACCAACATGTTCGAGAATGTTATGTTGGTTATTGTGCCCTCGTCTCTATTCTGGATGCCTATGCCTCGGTTGCTGTTCTTTATAATACAGTTATTGAATAGTACATTATTTATCTTATCCATATTCTCCGATCCAAGCTTTATGGCACACGAGCGCGAGGTCATTACGCAGTTATTTACAACAATATCTTCGCATGGACCATATTCACTGTATTCTCGGCGGTTCTTTAGGCATATGCAGTCATCGCCCGATTCGATGAAACAGTTTGATATTCTAACTTTTCTTGAATGATCTACGTCAATCCCGTCACCATTTCTTATCTTAAGATTGTTAAGTATAGTAACTCCATCTATCAATGCATCATAACATCCTATAAGATGAAGGGTCCAGTAAGCACCTTCTTTTATTGTGATATCTCTTACTACTACTTTCTCTGCATTAATAAGGGTTATTACGTGAGGACGAGGATCAAAGTCGGTAATAGGCTTTAATTCATATGAATCGCTCAACTCTTTTCCCATGAATGAAACTCCGTTGCCATTTATTTCGCCTGTACCTGTAATTGATACGTTCTTTATATCTTTGCCGCTAATCCACATCATTCCCTCACCTCGGTTTTCCTTGAAGGCACTTTCTTTATATACTTGTTCGTCAGGATTAGCTAAGAGTTTAGAGTTGGGCTCCAGGTGTAAGTCTATAAATGATGCCAAATGTATTGGACCGCACATGAATGTTTTACCTGCCGGTACTATTACCTTACCGCCTCCATTACGGCTGCATTCATCAATAGCTTTTTGAATGGCTTCGGCATCATCATTCTTTCCATCACCCTTAGCACCATAGTCTACTATATTATAGATATTATTTCCCGATTTCGGTTCACTACATCCTCCAAGGAAAAGTATTATCAAAAGGAGGATATACAACTGATCTGTCTTTCTCATATATGTATTATCTTTTAAGTTTTATGTCATTTTATTAATCTGGGAGCACAAGATGAGGGTTTGCTTCCCCATTTCTTATTTGGCGTAGAGCCCATTATAAATTCCATTATGCTGCCATTCATTATATCATAGTGTGATATGTAATTTAATTCATACCTTTTTCCGTTAAGTTTGGCTGACTGTATATATATATTATCTGCCGAAGCATTTTTGGCTATTACTTTGAAGCTTTTTCCATTTTCAAGATTTATTGTGCATTCGGTAAATGAAGGAGAACCTATAATATAATAGGGTGATGCAGGACAAACCGGATAGAATCCAATTGCCGAGAATATATACCATGCCGACATCTGACCTGCATCATCGTTTCCCGATAAACCTCCAGGTTCGTCAAGATATTCGCTTTCCATTATGTGTCGCACCTCTTTTTGCGTTCTCCAAGGCCTACCGGCATAATTAAACATATATGCTATTTGGTGACATGGCTCATTTCCATGCCAATACCTCCCGGCTGTAAACATAGAATCAAGTTTTTCTGCATATTTCTTTTTACCACCCATACATTTCATAAGTCCGTATACATCGTGTGGAACATACCAGGTATAATGGCAAGGTGCTCCTTCGGTTATGAACTTTACGAATTTGAAAGCATTGTCATCATTTAGAAATATACCGTTTGAATGTCGTCCTTGTACATATCCTGTTTTTGGGTTGACTACATTCCTATAATTAGCTGCACGCTTGGTAAGAATTTTATAATCGGCTTTCTTGTCCATCAACTTTGCTACTTGTGAAAGTGCAAAATCATCGTATGCATACTCCATCGTTCTTGATACTTGTTCTTGATCATGGAATGCCTCTTTGACGGAATCTTCCATCGGTATATATCCATATTTTAGATAGGATGTCAATGCTCTTCTTCCCATTCCATCTTTATATTCGGAATAGGATAGAGGAGAAGAGAATGCATTTTTGCGCATTGCTTCATAAGCTTTGTCAATATTGAAATTATTTATGCCTTTTACATATGCGTCTGATATTACCGATATGCAATGATCTCCTATCATAGCAGCTGTATAACTATTCCAACAAGGAAATATAGGTAGCCAACCGCCCTGTTCGTATTTAATTATGAGAGATTTAATCATGTCGGCACTTTTAGTCGGAGATATTATATTTAGAAGAGGATGAAGTGCCCTGTAGGTATCCCACATACTGAAATCATCATAATAATTACCTCCTTGATATGTTGTGGTTATATTTCTCCCTTTTGAGAAAACAGGATAGCGGCCATCGATGTCATTAAATGTTCTTGGCAGGAATGAAGCACGATATAACGCACCGTAAAACTTCCTCTTATCTATTATGGAAGAAGTAGAAACATTAATTTTGTTCAATTCATTTTCCCATATTGAGGATAGTTCACTTTTGGTAAGTTCAAAATCAAAATGAGGTATCTCTTTCTGCATATTGAGTTGCGCTCCATCCATATCTGTAAATGATGAGGCTGCTTTAATTATAATATTTTCTCCTTTTTTTACTTTGAAGCGTATGAATGCTCCAATATTTTCTTCGTTTGATATAGTTGTATTGCCATAATATATACTGTCATTACTGTAAGTACCATATTCTTCTATATTCTTATCATATTTTACTATGAAATAGCCTTTATATCCGGCACTCTCGCCCCATCCCTGATATATACGGTGAACTGGATTATATCCTCTTATTTCTCGGTGTATAGTATCTATTTCTATAAATCCTTCTCCTTCGTCACTGTTAGGGTTTACTATAAGATATGCATCTCCGCTTTTGTCGTATGTGAATCGAAATATTGCCGAACGGCTTCGTCCGGTCATTTCGACTTTTATTAAATAGTCTTCAAGGTATGTGGAATAATATGATGGAGTAGCTACCTCTTTATTATGTAAAAATCTACTTCCTCGGTTTGATGGTAAACAAGAAAGTTTATCCATTACTGGCATTATAGTCATTGAACCATAATCCTGAGTACATCCTCCCACAATCCAGTGAGAGTTTCGGAAGCCCTGAATTATCGAGTCGCCGTAATAATACGGAGCAATGCATTTACGTTCGGTATCTTGAGTTTGAGGCGTCCAAAAATTCATTCCGTTAGGTTCAAGAACGGCAGGCAAAGTCTGACCGTATTCCTCGGTCTTCTTTCCAAATACTCCTGCCGTTTTAGTCGTACTGGCAGCAGTACCTATACGTGTGTCTATGTATTTAAGCAATTCATCATTTTTCTCCTGTGCTATGGAGAATATAATATTGCTTATCATAAAACATAATATTATCGTTCTTTTTCTCATGCAAAAAATATATTATAGTTTCATCCCTTAGGATTTCATCCTTATCGGGATGAAACTATATGTTATAAGTCTATCAATATCCTTTGTTTTGGCTCCAGTTTGTATTCTTGTTCATTACAAATGTAGGAATAGGGAAAATGCGACGGTAGGTTTGTGTCTTCGCTGCAGGGTTAAGCAGATGCTTAACACCCCAATCATCTTCAAAGTTGCCGAAACGTATAAGGTCATTACGACGCCAGTTTTCATCGAAGAACTCTCTTCCACGTTCGTCAAGCAAATCTTTTAAGGTTGGATTTCCTGTTATCTTTGGTGCTTTTACATATGTACGGATTTGATTCATAAGTGATTGTGGAGTATCTCCTTTGGTAGCAGTACCACCTCTAAGAATAGCTTCAGCTTTTGTCAATATTATATCGGCAAAACGGAAAATAGGTACATCGTTACTTTGGTTACGACCATTTACATAGTCTTCGTATGTAGGGAACCATTTTACAGATTTATATCCCTGTGACCATCCAACTACACTTTTTCCTGTATTAATTTGAGTATCGTTTACTTTTAGAGTTATATCTTTGGTAAAGTTCAATTGTACTCCATCATACAATACTGGAGTAGTAGTTAGGTTACGATTACTATCAAAGAAACATATTGGGCCACCTACTATTACGCCATTACGTTCGTCACCTGGCAATGAAAGCAAATCTACAACATTAGGATTTACTGCGAAATTTCCACCTACCGATGCACTTAGTTTGAATCCATACATTGTAGGCTCTAACTTGTTCATCTGTCTCCATGTGCGGAATCTTGCATAAGTCATTCCTTGTTGAGATATTCTGTCAAAAGGCATTGCATAAATGAAATCTTTTATCTGAGGACCATTTTCGGGGAAGAATTTCTTTCTATAACTGTCACTTAGATCGAATTTGCCAGAAGCTATTATTTCATCGCATATAGTTATACAGTCATTCAACTTCGGATTGGCAGTAGAAGGTGTATAGTTTGCTACATCTGCTGTAGTATATACGGTCCAATTAATATATAATTTGGCAAGTAGAGCTTTGGCCATCCAGTAATTAGGCTTTCCATATGTACTATTGTTTACATTCTTGGTAAGATTGTTTACAGCTTTAAGGAGATCTGCTTCAATGAAAGCCGCTACTTCAGGACGAGGAGATCGCTGAACAGCCTCATCTTCATTGATAAGATGATCAAGAATAGGAGTATCACCATAACAATCCATTAATATAAAATGATAAAAAGCACGCATCGCCAATGCCGGAGCTGCAGCTTCTGCATCTTCACCACCAAGGTCGACAATGGCACGATTGCATTTAGTGATTCCTGAAGTAAGATCTTCATACCAACTTATGGTAGCATCATCTGGATTAAGCATATGGAGCGTAGGGTTTGAGTTCTCACCACTATTATAGTAGTCGCCATCAAATGAAATACCTGTAAACTCGTCAGAGGAGAAAGATACTACTTCGTTGTATCTACGTCCCAGAGCACCGCGGAATGAGTAATATACATCCGCCAATTTTGCTTCTGCAGCTATTTCCGATTCAGGAAATTCGGTTAATTGTGAGTTGATGTCCACATCTAGATTTGTACAGCTTGATGTAGCTGTAATTAATCCTGCTGCCAAATATAATTTTATTTTATTTTTCATGACATTATTCAATTAGAAGTTAACATTAAGTCCTAGCATAAATGTACGTGTACGTGGATAGAATGATTTACGCCAGTCTATTCCGGGTTCCAAACCTCCTAAACTAACTTCAGGATCGGTTCCTTTATAGCTTGTAATAGTGAATACATTATTACAAGTTGCAGTAAGTCTTAGGCTATTAACCCAATTCCCTATTTTACCGAAGTTATATCCTAGTGTTAATGATGACAAGCGTATATAGCTTCCGTTTTCAAGATAGCGATCGGATGGAGCCTGTGCATTTGTGTCCGTAGCTTTTTGTTCAAGAACTTCCTTTAAACCATTTTTACCAACCTTGATATTTGTAACATTGTTGTATTGAGCACGTGTAGCATTGAAAATTTTGCTACCAAATACACCTTGGAAGAAAGCAGTCATTGTCCACTTTTTATAGGTAAGTGTATTGTTCCAGCCCAAATTTACTTTTGGTTGTGCACATCCAACTTTACGACGGTCTTTTTCTCCTGGTGTTGCAGTTGTGTTGCCTGTAGGATTTCCTTCTTCATCATATTCATTGAAAACAGAAAGTCCATCTTCATTATATCCTGCCCATTCCCACATATAGAATGTACCAATTGGTTCGCCTTCCATTATTCTTTGAATACTGTTTACCTGAGCAAAACCGCCTATATTAGGAGCTGCCTTGTCTATGAAATCAACAGAATAAGTAGCATTAGAGAGTTTATCTACTGTGTTCTTGTTATGTGAGATATTCAATGTAGTACTCCACTCAAAATTCTTAGTCCTTACAGGAACTGCATTGATTGTAAGTTCTATACCTTTGTTAGTTATGTCTCCTACATTTGCCCACATTTCGCCAAACTGATATCTATTTGTCGAAACAGGATAGTTGTATATAAGATCGGATGTTTTTTTATGGTAATATTCAATAGTACCATTAAGGCGACTGTCAAGGATAGCGAAGTCTATACCTATGTTAAACATTCCTGTCTGTTCCCATTTAAGATCAGAGTTTGTATTTCGCCAAGCACCTAATGTGCGATACTCTGAAGAGTTGCCATTAGCATCTGTATATGTAAACCATCCTGTAGCGCCATATACCTGTCTTGCTATATATGGATCGAAACCAAGAGAGTTACCACTTATACCATAGCCAATACGGAATTTAAGATCATTGAAAAGCTCATTGTCTTTCATGAATTTTTCTTCTGATATGCGCCATGCAGCAGATACAGATGGGAATGTAGCCCAACGGTTATTCTTTCCAAAAGCAGAGGAGCCATCACGACGGAGTGTAGCCTGCAACAGATATTTACTGTCAAAAGAGTAATTGGCGCGGCCATAGAATGAGATCATTCTAAGTGTACTTTCTGCCGATGACCATATCCCGTTTATTCCATCCATCTTATTTGCTAAACCTAAGTTATTATATCCCAGATTATCATTGTAAAAATCATAAACAGTAAGTCCAAATCCATCAGCTGTTTTTGTCTCTTCCCATGAATAACCGGCCATTAATCCTAATTTGTGTACTTTGTTGAAAGTCTTGTCATAGTTCAGATAAGTTTCAAGAACCTTCTTGTTGTCGGATGTAGTACGGCGGTGAGCCTGTCCATTATCTTTTATACCTGCAATCTGTGTCTTTGAACTATGATATTCGTTCCAGATAAACTGTTCGTTCTGATAAGAGAATGTTCCGTTCCATACAAGACCATCTATGATTTGCAAAGCACCTTTTGCAATACCCTGCATCTTTTTAGTTTCGTGATCATATCTGTCTTCATTAATCATCGATAAAGGATTATAGTTTTGTGAAACTCCTACATATTTACTCCAAGAACCATCTTCATTTCTTACTGGCATAAGTGGTGAGTAGTAATTCATTGCATCATAAACACTTTGTCCGTCATCGTCGGTCTTTACCGAATGGTTGTTGGTTAAACTTGCATTTAGGTTGAAGGAAAGAGTAAGACGATCATTCAATGCTTTTGTCTGCAAGAAAGCACGACCAATAAGACGATCCATATTAGTACCTCTTATCACACCTTCTTTTTCCATGTAAGTAAAACTTGCATTGTATGAAGTCTGCTCGTTACCACCACCTATAGAGAGGTTGTGATTGTGACTGAAAGCTGTACGCTGTACTTCTTTCTGCCAGTTTGTATCGGCATTCATATCATTGTCGAGGGTGAAATTGTTGGCTTTCGCATAGGCACGTATATCGGAAGCCGACATCATATCGAGATTTTTCATTACGTTGTCTATTGCTACATATCCATTGTATGTAACTGTTGCTTTTCCTGCTTTTCCTTTTTTAGTAGTTACTATAATAACACCATTTGCTGCTTTCGAACCATAGATGGCTGTTGCTGTTGCATCACGAAGAACATCAATACTTTCAATATCTTCGGGAGCAATCAACGCTAATGATAATCCTGGAACTCCATCGATTACATAATAAGGCTCCATCGCTCCACCATCACTTCTTAAAGAAGACGCACCACGTAATTGTATTGATGATGTTCCGCCGTTGGGGTCACTGCTCTGTGTTATTGTCAAACCCGGTACTTTTCCCTGTAATAACTGTGCAGGATCTGAATAAACACCTACGTTTAGTTTGTCAGCTTTTACAGTAGTAATAGAACTTGTTACATCTTTTCGTGTCATGCTACCATAACCAACTACTACTACTTCGTCCAGAGTCTTATTGTCGTCTGCAAGAATAACCTTCATTGAAGGCCCGGTAATCTTTACTTCTTTAGTAATATATCCTACATAAGAAAATATCAGAGTTTTTCCTTGAGGAACATTTAATGTGAACTTACCGTCATAATCGGTAATAACGCCATTTGTAGTACCCTTTTCAACTACATTTACACCAATTAGAGGTTCTCCGGCAGTATCAGTAACTATACCCGAAACCTTACTTTGTGCAAATGCCAGTGTACTGTTCAGAAGTAATAGTGCAAAGATTATCATCTGAGCACTAAATCTTTTGCATGTTAATTGTACTTTTAGCATAATTCTAAAATTTTGTTTTTTAATAATATATTGATTTTTGTTACAAAGTTTCACATTTTGTGTAACATATTTATTACAGCTTTATGTATATGTGTTTACGATAAAATGGATAGCCGGCAAGTCCCAACATTAAGGTAAAGCTGATAGCATATATTGCAGATGATATGTATGTATCGGTAATTATACCGTTAATACTGCTGTAAATAATATGCTTCAGACCAGTAACTCCGAAAAGTATTGCAAGCACTTCGCTCAATACATATAGGAATAGAGGATTAACTCCAAATATTACGAAGAATTTACTCCATCCTTTAACGTTTTTAATATCAATGAAATACATAAGTGTAGCCTGCAGCATTGAGCATAGGCCACAGGTAGTAAGTACGAATGATGGTGACCATACTCTTTTATTAAGTGGAAGAGTATATGTTATAAGAAGTCCAATACATAGTATGATGAAACCAAATATATAGAGTTTCAATACTTTATCATCTATAGTTTTAGATTTCATTATAATCTTTCCACAATAGAATCCTATCAATGTGTGTGCTATAGCCGATATGGTACTGACAAAGCCTTCGGGATCTATAGGACTTTTTTGATATAAATGAGCTTGACCGAAAATACTTCTGTCTATTATAGCAAGTATGTTGGTATCATTGCATTCATATCCATTTCCAAGCAGGAGTATGAATGAGTAGCTTAACAGTAACAATCCTGTAATCCATAGTATATATCGGTGATTCATGTATAGAGCTATGAACGATACTATACCATAGCATATTCCTATTCTTACAAGAACTCCCAATATCCTTATGTTGTTTAATGGAAAAAAATCTCCGTGACATATATGCTCAAACCATCCTATACCCCAACCTATAAGTATTATAAGCATGGTGCGTTTTAATATTTTTAATATTACCTCTTTGGATGGCTTGAACTCGAACTTACTTAAAGATATGTATGTAGAAATACCCATTATGAAAAGAAAGAAAGGGAAAACCAAATCACATGGAGTAAGGCCGTTCCAAACAGAATGTTTGAGAGGAGCGTACACATCTTTCCCACCGCCGTTGTTTACGAGAATCATTCCGGCAACGGTTATTCCTCGTAGTACATCAAGCGACAATAGTCTTTTCTTAGTGGATTCCATAATATTATTAATTAATGGTTAAATATCTGGTTGAAAATTTCTTTTGCTACTGGAATTACTTCTCCTTCGGGTTGTGAAGTATACTCTTTGCCAGGTTTTGTCCAAGGTTCTTCCATACCATAAAAGTCGAGTATAACTTCTGGCTTTCCATCTAATTGATCTTGAAGTGTATTGAAAAATGCACTCCATCTCATATAGTAAAAGTCTTTCAATATTCCGTTCCATTCCTTATGAGCATAGTCACGTAGTTTGCCGGTATCGGCGCATGTACGATTTCCCCATGTAGTAATCTGTACCTTTGCGTTCCATTCATAAAGATCTTTCTCTTCTGGAGTATTTCCAAGACTTCTGGCTTGTTGGGTCCAATTTCCAAGACGGAATTCTTTGCGAGTTCCAAGCAATTTATCTTGTAAAAGAATTAGATTAAGAAACTCTTTCGAATTTTTCTCAAAACTTTTCTTGTCGAAGCTCTTAAAATCTGCAATTGCGCGGTTATATACAATTCTTCCACGATCTGCAATAGCTTGACGAAGTATATCTACCAAATCGAATTCATAGTTGTTGTTGCCTTTATAATTATCGGCTACACTTATAAATGTTCTTATGGCATCTTCGGTAGAGGTTGGATCGTAGTAATTCTGCATTTTTGACCAACTTGATACTTGAAAATTATTCATAGAAGGACGTCCACAGAATATTGATTCGTGAGGTCCCTGCTGGTTGTTGCCTTGAGGACAATTGTATATTGTGTTCCCCAATAACTGCCATGCCTTGTTTATTGAATCATTCTTAACTCCATATCGTGCGAATGTATAGTCTGATAACCATTTTTCTTTGGTTATTTTTTCAGGGCGCCACGCAAGTTCTGTCATCAGTTCGAACATTACAGGATTATTGTCAATTCCTTCCATTGTAAGTCCAATTCCCTTTATATTAGCTGCTAAGGGATTAGTTTTAGTTTGATAAAAGTTATTTAATAACTGATCTAGTCGTCCATGAAGACCTATATTTGCCCCAAAATTTTCGAGCATACAGAATAACCATTCATGTTTGCCATATCCATTATCTCTTTTCCATAAAGATTCAATTCCCCACATAGGTCGACATTCACTGAATAAATCTAGTATAAGAAGATCGCCTTTTTTTATGTTCTCAATCATAGCTTCGCGAGGATTCTCAGTCCATCCTTGTATAACCCATACAGCTTTGGGATTTACTCTCTTCATGGCATCCATGATTGCTTTTCCTGCAGCATCAAAATCTACTTCTCCTACTGACTTGCTTTCATGGAATGGGTCCATAGAGTAATAGTTGGCTTTGCCAAAAAGTGCTTCTTGTTCCTTATAGTATAATGCAGCGATTTCTTTAAATCTTGGATCGGTTGGCTGTAAGAATGCCGGGCGTACGAAACCATTCCACAATGGGGCTTCAGCAACGTTCAGATCAAGTTTTTCTTTTGCATCGTGAGGAACCATTCCTGAATATCCTGGAAATACAGGTTCTATTCCGTATTCTTTCATTCTTTTAAGAATCTTCTTTTGAAGAGCTTCCTGTTGTGAATACCATGAATCTGGATTTGGACCACCCCATCCCTCGAGGTTATTCATTTCCCACCATGCAAGGAATGCCGGCCCAGCTATGAAGTTGTTTATCTCTTCCTTGCTGTATCCTAATTTTTTCATCATGTTAAACCATATACATTCTTCACCTACAATGGTAAGCGGAAGGTTTATTCCATGCAGAGCCATCCAATCGATCTCTTGTTCCCATCGCTCCCAGTTCCAGAAAGCCATAGAATATGAATATGTGCAGTAATTAAAATTATATCTTAATGAAAGATCTGTTTCGTGTCTTTCCTTTTTTAATACTCTAGGAAGTAGCGCAGGGAGTTTGGCTGTCATTCCGTTCCATGATAAATGAATTCCGGCATGATATTTAAGGTACCAGTTTACTCCGGTAGCAATGGAAATATAGTTATTACCTCGTATTACCACTTTATTACCTCGTTGGTCTAGTTCGAAGAAATCTTTTTCTCCGGAAACCTTTTCTATTATGAATTTCTTTGAGGCTCCCTTGTCAATTCTTTCAAGAAGTTGACTTACAGGATTGGCTTGTACTAACAATGTTATAAACAGTGTGATTAATAATATGGAGTTTCTTCTCATATAATAATTAGATTAACTGGGTTTAATTTTTACAAATATAATAGTAGAACTATTTTACCAGGAGTAAAATAGAACATAAAAGGAGTAAAATAGAAAAGTGTGATTATTTTTTTGTTAATAAGCTACTTGGAAGTACTCCATATAGCTCTTTGAAACACTTACTGAAGTATTTCGGATCGTTAAAACCTACTTTATATGCTATTTCTGAAATATTTATGTCGTACGTTTCGGATGATGAAATTAAATATTCATGAGCATTATTAAGACGATAGTTTTTCATAAACTGACCAGTCGTTTGACCTATGAGTGCTTGAAGTTTATTGTTTACCAAAGTCTTGCTGAAACCTAATTCAGAAACAAAACTGTCTATATCGTATGTTGCATTGGAATAATTGTTCTTCATGATGCTTATGGCCTTGTCGAGGAACTGTTTGTCTTTTGATTCCTGTAAAATGTGGATGTTGTCACTATTCATAGTTACTGCAAATCTTGCCTTATACTTTTGTTGTATCGAGAATATGTTTCTTATTTTAAGAAGCAATATATCTTCGTCGAAAGGTTTGCATAGATACTCATCTACCCCTATTTCATAGCTTTCCTTTTTCTGCTCTTCTGAAACTATAGCTGTAAGCATAAGGAATGGTATATGTGAGACTGATATGTTTTCCTTTACTCTTCTTGATAGTTCAATTCCATTCATAACAGGCATCATTATATCGCTTATTATAAGATCGGGAGGGCGAGTTGTTATTATGGCAAGAGCTTCCGATCCATCTGATGCTTCTATAATATTATAGGTGGATTGCAGTAGTGCTCTTACATAGATTCTCATATCGTCATTATCGTCTACTATAAGTATAGTCTCTCCCTGAACTATATTTGGATTTAATTCTGTCTTGATTTCAATCTCTTTTTCTTCTTTTATTTCTTCGTCACATTTGTCGCCGTTTTTTAATGGTATAAATAGTCTAATTGACGCTCCGCCATTTTTGTTGTTAACTGCATATATTTCACCATGGTGCAATTCTACTATCTTTTTACATAAATATAGTCCGATACCTGTACTACTCTGTCCTTGTACTGGATATTTTATACTCTTTTTAGACTGATAGAAACGATCGAATATTTTAGAAAGGTCTTTTTCTTCTATTCCCGCACCAGTGTCTTCGACTGCAATATAAAGATATGGGTGCTGTTTATGAGTTACCGAAGCAAAGTATACATTTATTTTTCCATTGTTCGGCGTGAATTTTATAGCATTTGATATAAGATTTACCATTACCTTTTTTATATATTCATAATCGAGTATTATATACTCATTGTTTATATGATCAAAAGTTGTAAGAGTAATGTTACGGTCGCCTGCGAATGCCTTGAAAGGTATTATTGTGTTGTCTATGAAATCTTTGAAGTTTGAACATCTTTTTTCTAGTTGTACTTTTTGTGAATCTATCTTTCTGAAGTCCATAAGTTCATTTACAAGGGCCAAAAGATATTTTGAACTTCTTTCTGCCAGCTTTAGCTGTTGGTTTACTTTCTCATCGTTGTTGTATTTTATGGCTTGTTCTATAGGTCCATTTATAAGCGTTACTGGTGTGCGGAATTCATGAGTGATGTTTGTAAAGAAAGTTATTTTCTCTTCTGTTGTTTCGGCCAGTTTGCGACTCATTTCTATTAATTTCTTATTTTGTACTGCAAGTTCCGAGGTTCGTTGTTTTACTGTATCTTCCAAGATGTTTTTTTGATGTATGTATGCATTCGTCTTCAATAAGTAAAACCATCTTGCACATGCTATTATTAATATTACTATTATGCAAAAGAACCAATAAGATTTGTAGAAATGTGGAGATACATGTATTTCTAATTCGGTTATCTGGTCGGACCAGTTCCCTTTGTCGTCAGTAGCGCGCACTTGAAATACATAATCACCGGCAGGAATTGAAGTGTATTTGGCCGAATGCTCTCCTCGCTTTGTTTCGTTCCATTCTTTTTCATATCCTTCTAAACGGTATGCATATTTTATCTGACTATTATATACATAGTCTTTTGCCGAGAAGTCTATTTCTATAGAATGGTCTTTTTCATGAAGATTTATCTCTTTTGAACTTGTTATGTTATTATCTAGATAAGAACCTGATGATGGATATATGTATTTACCTTGTATTTGAAAGCCGGTAATTGATACTTTTATATTGTCTGAAAGATTTTTCTGATTGTCTGGGTATATTTCTATAAGTCCTTCAATGTTACCGAAATATAATATATTATCAGTAGGAGAGTAATAATAAGCATTCCAGTAAAATTGATTGTTTAGTAAACCATCGTATTTACTGAAATTTGTAAAGGTGTTCTTTTTTTTATCAAATTTTGATATACCTTGATTGGTGGAAATCCAAAGAAATTTATTCTTGTCTTCCAGGATACCAATTACATTGTTATTAGGAAGCCCGTTTGAGCTTGTGTAGTTTGTAAAGAAGAATTGCCCATTTTTTTCTTCTTTAAGTCTGTATAGTCCACATCCATCTCCTCCCAACCAAATATTGTTATCCTTATCCTGTATTATACAATTAATTTTGTCGGTCATGTTTGATTCAGAATCAGATAACTTTCTTATATATTTGTAATCAAAATGCTTGTGGCTTCTTGCAAATGAGAAGAGGTCTATAATAAATAGTCCGTTTGATGTTCCTATCCAAAGACGATTTTTGTTATCAATAAAAAGTCCTCTTATAGTTTCGAAGTGATTGTCGGGTATATTGAATCTTACTACAATAAAACTCTTTTTTGTCTTGTCGAAAAAATGTAGACCATCGGACGATCCGAACCATATTCCATTGTTTACTAGATCTTCGCAAGCACTAGATATGAAGTTTCCTTCTAGTCCAGGAGTTATTTCTCTATAATATCTGGTAAAATTATAATTTTTCTGATTCAGGTCGAGCTCATTTATTCCTTGTCCCCAAGTGTATGCCCACAAATGATTATCTTTGTCTATGAGTATGCCGCACACAGAATTGTGGCTTATAGAATGTGGATCTTTCTCATCGTTTATAAAATGTTGAAAAGTATTACTTCCTTTTCTTTTTAGATTAAGTCCTCCTTCTATTGTTCCCACCCATAAATTTCCATTACGATCCATGTTTATGGCATTTACAGGATTAGGAGATAATGATGAGGCATCTTTCTTGCTATTCTGCCATGTATTTGTATGAAGACGAGAGGGTGTAAGAAGATTGATTCCTCCTATTTCTGTTCCCACCCACAGACGGTTTTTATCAATAAGTATGCAGTTTATAAAATTACAGTTTAAAGAGTGGTTTTTGAATTCGTTATCTTGACGGATATACGAGAATGTACCGTTGCTGTTATATACATTAAGACCGTTTAAAGTTGATATAAACATCTTTCCTTCATGATCGAACTTTATATCGGTTACATACGATTGACTGATGGAACCTTTATCGGAAGGAGAGTGTGTAAATCGCTGTATATGTTGATTGAAGTGGTCATATCTGTATAGTCCGTTGTTTGTTCCTATCCATAAAATATTGTTTTTTACAGCCATACACTCTATTTTCCAGTCATTCCTAATATTATTTGTTAGAGACGAAAGTGATTTGCATTTTAATATATGATCTTTAGAGGTCTCGACTAATTGAAGAGAATTGTTGATATTTGCACAAATACCCCATTCCAATTCTATAACGCATGTAATTACGCTTTCTGAAACTCCTTTTTCAAGTGAATAATAATCTTTTATGGCTCCGTTATCATCGAAAGTAATGCAGTATAAAGTATTTAGTACAGAAATCCACATATTCCCTCTTTTGTCTTTGTACACGTTGGTTACATGAGTATTCATCAAATTCCATAGAGGGGAATATTTAGTTAGATTTAAATTTACGTTATCATACGTATGTAAGTCTATTATATCTATTCCTCCTTCCGATGCTACCCAGAGGCGTTTGTGTATATCTTCGCATACTTTATATATTACATCTCCTTTAAGTTTAATTTGAGGTGATATAGTATTAAATGAAAGGAAGCTGTATCCATCGTACCTTGACAATCCATTGTGAGTGGATATCCAAAGATAGCCTTCAGAATCTTTATACAAGTTCTCAACAAAATTGTTTGGTAATCCTATATCTTCAGTAATAAAGGTGTAATTAAATTGCGAGAAATAATTAGAAGCTCCTTTTACAGTAGTCATTATTATACTAAATATAAGCAATAGTAGGAGCCTATTGTGTTTCATTATTGATTAATCTTAAAATATGCAAGCAAATGTATATATAATATAAGACTTTAGCAATAGTTGTAAAATAAAAAAGAGAGTCTGTAGTATTACAGACTCTCTTTTGCTCTTCCTCTTGGACTTGAACCAAGGACCCTCTGATTAACAGTCAGATGC
>USAN01000019.1 GCA_900552645.1 uncultured Bacteroides sp. | reverse complement strand
TTGAAAGAACTATTGACACACAACTTAAACTCTTTTGAATTCGTCGAACTCACGTTAATAATGGAGAGAAATTAAATTATATATTACCATAATTCAACAAACTTCAGTAATAAACTAATAAAAGTTCTATTCAGCAAAATAGGATTTTTGAATTTGAAATATTGCATAATTATGAATATAGAAAGAGCCATATCATTACTCAAAAATAGAGTTTGATATGGCTCTTTTATATTTATGGATTATAAAATAATAATCTATATCATCATTTCTTAAGTTCAACAATATGAGTAGGCGCCTCCTCGGCATTTCTTTTCTCGGTCTGTTTTACAACATTCTCGGCCAACTGAATGAAAGCCTGTCCCGTCAAGCTGTTTTCATCAAGAGCAGCAGGTGTTCCTTTATCTCCGTTTTCACAAATACTCTGTACAATAGGAATTTCGCCAAGCAACGGTACATTCATTTCATTAGCCAACTGCTTTGCTCCCTCTTTTCCAAAAATATAATATTTATTTTCAGGAAGTTCCATTGGAGTAAAGTAAGCCATATTTTCTATCAAACCAAGGATAGGAACATTTACCTTGTCGTTTGTATACATATTTATTCCCTTTCTAGCATCGGCAAGTGCAACTTGCTGAGGCGTACTTACAATAACCGCTCCGGTTATGGCCAGAGTCTGTACTAATGTAAGATGAATATCGCTTGTGCCAGGAGGAGTATCTATTACAAAATAATCAAGTTCGCCCCATTTAGCATCGGCTATAAGCTGTTTCAAAGCATTACTAGCCATACCTCCACGCCACAAAGTAGCCTGGTCGGGGTCTACAAAGAAACCTATTGAAAGTAGTTTTATTCCATACTTCTCTATAGGAACGATAAGATCTCTTCCTTCTACATTCTCGGCATAAGGACGGGCATCTTCTACCTGAAACATCTTCGGTACCGACGGACCAAATATATCGGCATCAAGCAAACCTACCTTATAGCCTAATTTAGCCAATGCCACAGCCAGATTTGCAGCAACGGTAGATTTACCTACTCCACCTTTTCCTGAAGACACTGCAATTACATTCTTCACCAAAGGCAGCATCTTTCCTACCTCGGGACGAGGAGCCTGATTACTCTCTACAGAAATCGTTACGTTAACATCTGGAGATACATAAGTATGTATAGCTGTTTCGGCCGATTTAATGATAGATTTCATAAAAGGATCTGTAGGTTTCTCGAATATAATAGAGAAACTTACATTCATTCCATCTATACGAAGATTGTCGGCAATCATCTCTGCCTCGACAATATTCTTTCCATTACCCGGATAACGCACTGTTGCAAGTGCATCGAGTATAAGTTTTGGATATAGTGTCATAATTATAACTTTAATTTATAACTGTAATTATAAGATCATTTACTAGTAGCCAATCCACTTCTCTTGCTGCGATTATAGCTTCTATACTCATCAAGTTCTATTTCAACATCCGGTTCTTTCAGTTCTCCTTCGTGGGGAAGAAGGAACTTCATGTATTTAATGTTTAGACCACGATCCAACCATTGCTGTTCGTAATAAGTACGTATTCCAAGAATATCATCAACAAGTCCAGAATGATAAAGATCTTCTGTACTAAATTCTACCGGCAACTTATTCTCTTCTACCATATACTTTGTATAAGTAAACATAAAGTTACTGTCAGTCTTAAGATGTACTATACCACTATCCGAAAGGAACTTGCGGTAACGATTCATAAAATAGGTAGAAGTAAGACGCTTCGTTGCCTTTTTCATTTGCGGATCGGAAAAAGTAAGCCATATTTCACTTACCTCATTCGCTGCAAAGAATCGGTCTATTATTTCAATATTTGTTCGTAAAAAAGCCACATTACCAAGTCCTTGTTTAATAGCCTCTGTAGCTCCTGTCCACATACGTGCACCTTTTATATCTACTCCTATAAAATTCTTATCAGGATACATTCGGGCCAATCCTACACAATACTCTCCTCTACCACATCCCAATTCAAGAACAATAGGATTATCATTCTTAAAGAAATCGCGGTTCCAGTTTCCTTTCATATCAAAAGGAATGTCATCGGCCACCGAGTAAGGATATTCAAACACATGCGGATACTCCCGCATATCAGCAAATTTTTCTAATTTTCCTTTTCCCATGAAAATGCAAATATTTTATTTTATCTGTGACAAAGTTAGATAATATCCGGCTAATGATAAAAAAAAAGGCTTGCAATATGATTTGCAAGCCTTCCGAATATAATTAAAAAACTTTTATTCTTCAATAATTTCTACACTATGAGGAGTTAATTCGTTTTTAAGTTCTTCATAGAACACGGCATGAGATGACTGTATGTATGAAGATAGGAACAAAAATCCTATTCCTAACGTGAATAATGAAAGTATAGCCCATCCTATGAAACTTAAATCGAGTATAAAAAGTTTCATCTTCTTACCTCTCATCATTTCCATACTTTTATCTATAGCACCATTATACTGCAATTCAGGATTATCTTTGAGTATAAAAGATGTCATGGAATAAGAATAAGCTTTTATAATTCCGGGAATTATTAATAGTAATGTCCATAAAAGAGTATATATAGCAACAAGTAGAGTTGTTCCCAATATTCTTCCATAATCCTTAAATCCTTCAAACAGCATTGAGAAATCAAGTTTCTTACCTCTTACCATTTCTAAATATGAAATTTCATATCCGTAAACAATTGGTAATAACAATATAGAAAGAATACCCAAGGATGATGTTATACCTAATGAATCGGTAACTCTTGGTATATTAGGCCAATTATATATTAATCCATATACAATTGTTATGCACGCTCCTATCCCCCAATTGCCACTAAGCTTCTCTACCGCTATATGACGTATTTCTGAATTTGTCTTCATAGTATAGTAATGTATAGTTATTATTCAATAATTGTTACCCAATTATGTGTGTCGGGTTCATCTCCATATTGGATTGCACGAAGCTTATTATAAAGCTTAGTACATATAGGACCCGGTTTTCCATCTTTCGATATAACATAAGACTTTTTGTTTTCCAAGTCGTCTATTCTTTCTATCGGACTTATTACTGCAGCAGTTCCACAAGCGCCGGCTTCTTCGAATGTTGCCAATTCTTCTTCAAGAACAGGACGGCGTTCTACTATCATTCCCATATCTTCGGCAAGCTGCATTAAGCTTTTGTTTGTAATAGACGGAAGAATAGAAGTTGATTTAGGAGTAATATATGTATTATCTTTAATACCAAAGAAGTTGGCTGCACCACATTCGTCAATATATTTCTTTTCTTTAGCATCAAGATAAAACTCACAAGAATAGCCTAAATCGTGAGCCATTTTATTTGCACGAAGACTTGCAGCATAGTTACCGCCAACCTTATAAGTACCTGTACCCAACGGAGCAGCGCGGTCGAACTCACGAATTATAACATAAGGATTTGTAGAGAAACCACCTTTAAAATATGGTCCTACCGGAGTTACAAATATTACGAAAAGATATTCGTTGGCAGGATGTACACCTACCTGAGCACCTGTACCAATAAGCAACGGACGAATATATAAAGAAGCTCCACTTTCGTAAGGAGGTATAAAACGTTCGTTAGCTTTAACAGCCATCTTCACAGCATCCAGAAATAAGTCGGTTGGTAATTCAGGCATTAATATACCATTGCATGTACCTTGTAAACGCTGAGCATTTGCTTCGGGACGGAAAACACGAATTTTGCCATCCTTTCCACGAAAAGCCTTTAATCCTTCAAAAGCCTCCTGACCATAGTGCAAACACGTAGCGGCCATATGAATATTTATAGATTCTTCTGAGCAAAGTTCCAACTTACCCCATTTACCATCTCTATAATAACAACGAACATTATAATCCGTCTTCATGTATCCAAATGACAGATTTGCCCAATCAAGTTCTTTCATTATCAAATTTCTTTTTAGTTAATATTTACAATTGAGAGCAAAAATAAATTTAATATTTGCAAATTCCAATTGATTCTTTTATTTTTTTGTTAATCTGTTATATTACAAAGTATCACTTTCTAATATTTTTTTCACCTCTTCATCTACTTTATATAGCTTCTCACGACAGAATTTAATCAGTTCCTGAGCCTCTTTCAGAGTAGCACCTAGCGAATCAATATCTACTTCGTTGTTCTCTATCTTACTCACTATTTCTTCCAGTCTTTTCATAGACTGTTCGTAAGTTTGCTTTTTTGCTGCCATAAATATATTATTTTTTTGTTACAATACTGTTTATTTCACCATCGTACAATACTGTCATTATATTGTCTCCCGCTTTCACTTCCTTCATACTTCTTACAGGTTTGCCATCCTTCAATGTAATACTGTAACCTTTCTTCATTATTTCCTGTGGAGAAGATGCCTTCAATGTTTGTGCAGTCAAATCTAGAAAATGCCTCTTATTTTCTAGGTTAGCAGCTGTTACATTTACTAATCTTTTCAAAATAAGCTGCAGAGTATGTTCCTCATTTAGCTTTCGTGTATTAAAAGAGAGAGAAAGCCTTGATGAGATTTTGTGATATCTGAAATTTTCCTCTTTTATACGTCGGTCTATATTTAAAGGAATATGCTCTATTATTCGGGTCATTCTAAAGTTTTCATCATTTATAATATTACCTATAGCATCATTCAATGAAACTGAATAGCCATCCAGTTGTACAGATGTGTCATGCATTCTGTTTATTAAGAATTCGGCAGCTGCAGTGGGAGTCTTGACTCTGGTATTAGATATTAAATCGAGTACTGTATCATCTCTTTCATGTCCAATACCAGTTATTATAGGTAGCGGAAACTGGGCACAGTTAACTGCCAATTCATAAGTATCGAATCCAGACAAGTCGGATGTTGCTCCTCCACCCCTTATTATAACCACAACATCCCAATCGTTCAGATTTTCGTTTATTTTATCTAAAGCCGATATTATAGAACTCTCCACTCTGTCTCCCTGCATTACAGCCGGAAAAAGTCGGGTATAGAATACAAAACCATAAGGATTATCTTTAAGCTGATTACAGAAATCACCATATCCGGCTGCTGTAGCCGATGATATTACTGCTACTCTTTGAGCAAGTACAGGTATATCCAGTTCTTTATTTAAATCTATTATACCATCCTCTTCAAGCATTTTCAATATTTCTCTGCGCCTACGCGCCATATCGCCTAAAGTATAAGTAGGGTCTATATCGAGTACCGTCAAAGAATACCCATATAGTTCATGAAATTCTACAGTAACCTTTACCAGCACCTTCAATCCAGCAGCAAAAGTCTGACCTGTTTCCTGTTCGAAATATGGCTTAAGCATACAATATATATTATTCCATATCGTACCTCTTGCCTTTGCAACAAGTGCATTGCCACGGCTATCCTTCTGTATGAACTCCAGATAGCAGTGACCGGAGTAATTGGGACGCACATCGCTCAGTTCGGCTTGTACCCAATAAGTATAGGGCAGACACGACTTTATACTTTGCTTTACCAACAAGTTTAGTTCGGCCAATGAAAGAACATTATCTTCTGCCATTCTCTTTTTTAGCTTTTTCTATTTTATAGGCTTTCCACATATCAGGTACGCCATATCCAAAAATATTATCAGGGTAAGTGTAGCGGTCACCTGCTTTCTGTACAGCCTCGACAACCTGTTTTGCAGTGAGCCATGGACATGCCTGCCAAAAAGAAGCTACTACTCCGCATAGTATAGGCGATGCAAATGAAGTGCCATTACCCTTTGAAACAGTTCCCTCTATTGATGCTACCGCCGATGCCACTCCTACTGCCATAGCATCAGGCTTTACTCTTTTATCGGCTGTATCACCTACCGAAGAAAACTCACCATTCATCAAACTGCGGTTCATTGCACCTACTGTTATAACATTCTCAGCATCGGCTGGAGGAGTAATTTTTTTCCATGTTCCCCTACCCGAATTGCCGGCACTGTTTACCAGTACAATTCCCTTATCGGCAAGCATAGATGCAGAATTTGACATTAATGAAGTATGACCATCAAGGTCGCGATATTTATAATTGGCACTTTTGTCGTCAAATTCATTATACCCAAGCGAAGTATTGATTAAGTCTACCCCTACACTATCGGCAAATTCTACTGCAGCAGCCCAATAATCCTCTTCTATAGGATTTTCAGAATCATTATTTTCACTTCTCAGCAACCAATAATTTGCCTCGGGTGCAGTACCTACCATAACATTCGGTTTATTGGCCGCCATACATGAAAGCACTTTCATACCATGAGAATTCTCGGCATATATATCCGATTTCGGATTTACAAAATCTTTAGTACCCAACAAGTGCATCTTCTTAAACAAATCTATTTCATCAGCATTATAGAATCCTGCATCTATCACTGCTATATCTATGCCTTCTCCACGAAAACCGGCTGCATGTAGACTGTCTCCATGATGTACTTCTATCTGTCTGAATGCATCTCCGTAATAATTATCGGTATCTACATATTTATTTATTACCTCCTTCTTGCGATTCATATTACGTGCAGGTATTGAATCGGGAACAGTGAATACCTTCTTTGTCCTTACCACGAAAGGAAAGTTCTTTATCTCATTAATAGTAGAAGTATCCTTTACCTCTACTACTACACTATTATTCCATTTACTTTTTGTAACGATTTTCAAACCACTATCATGAAGTATCTCCAAGTATTTGGAAGAAACCGGCAAGTCAGTAGCATCTATTTTAAGACCTTGACGAGTTCTTCTTTCAATAGCTTTCTGAGAAAGATATTTTTGTGGTTCCTTAACCGAAAATGCACTTTGTGCCTTATCCTTTAGATATATGCGATACATATAACTTTTCTGTGCCATCAATGGACAGAAAGAAAAATATAATATGCCAAATAGAACAATCTTATTCATTTATTATATAATTTATGTTTATTAAAAATCAAAGATATGAATTTATATAACATAGTATATCAATAGTCTGTTAACAAATATATAACATTAAAGTAAACAAAAAAGTAAAATAAAATCTAATAACCACAAAGTATAAAATGAATGTTTTTATTTAATCTGAATTTTTTATGGGTTTAATTTTAAGTACCTTTGCAAACTGAAAACAAAAAGGTAAAAATATTTTATGAGCTCAAATAGCATCCCTACTACTCTTGGTACAGATCGTATCGGAAAATTACTTATTAAATATGCAGTTCCTGCAATTATAGCCATGACGGCCTCATCTCTGTATAATATGGTAGATAGCATATTTATTGGGAACGGTGTTGGTCCTATGGCTATTTCGGGACTTGCCGTAACATTCCCTTTAATGAATCTTACCGCTGCCTTCGGAGCAATGGTAGGCGTAGGTGCAGCTACACTTATTTCAGTGAAGCTAGGCCAGCGTGATTACAAAATGGCTCAGAATATATTTGGCAACGTAATAACACTTAATATTATAATAGGATTACTGTTAACTTTAATCACTCTTTTTTTTCTAGATCCTATCCTCTACTTTTTCGGAGCAAGCGAAAACACCATATCATATGCACGCGATTATATGGAGATAATATTGGCAGGTAACGTTTTCAGCCATATGTATTTTGGACTAAACGCAGTACTTCGTGCTGCAGGTCACCCACAAAAGGCTATGTATGCCACTATCAATACAGTTATAATAAATACATTACTTGATCCACTCTTTATCTATACCTTTGATTGGGGAATACGCGGAGCCGCCATAGCTACTATATTGGCACAGATAATATCGCTATTATGGCAGTTCAAGATATTCAGCAATAGAAATGAACTTATTCATTTTAAGAAAGGTATTTATAAATTAAAACGTCATATAGTAAATGGAATAATCTCTATTGGAATGTCTCCATTCCTAATGAACATAGCAGCCTGCTTCATAGTAATTTTCATAAACAACGGACTTAAAGAGTATGACGGCGACTTTGCCATAGGAGCTTTCGGTATAGTAAACCGAATAGTTTTCATATTTGTAATGATAGTAATGGGACTTAATCAGGGAATGCAACCTATAGCAGGATATAATTATGGTGCAGGCCAGTATCATAGAGTAAATGAAGTCCTTAAGCATACTATATATTGGGCAACTGCAATAATGACCTCAGGTTTCCTTATAGGAGAACTATTTCCGGAGGCTGTAGTATCCGTATTTACAAATCACGAGGGACTTATTTCGATGTCGGCCAAAGGGTTAAGAATTACTGTACTTTTCTTTCCTATAATAGGATTTCAGATGGTAACTTCAAACTTCTTTCAAAGCATTGGCATAGCATGGAAAGCTATATTCCTTTCATTAAGTAGGCAGTTACTTATACTTCTACCATGTATAATAATCCTCCCACTTTATTTTGGCGCAGATGGAATATGGTACAGCATGCCTATCTCCGACCTTCTGGCAAGCATAATTGCTGCATTTATGCTAATACAGCAATTCCGAGAATTTAAGGCACATGCAAGGAACAAGGTATCGGAATAAATATTTATATTTGTCATTAAACAAAAAGTCCATAAAAACTATGAAGGATAATTATGTAATAAATCTCGGTCGCCAACTTGGAAGTGGTGGTAAAGAGATAGGAGAAAAGCTTGCCGCCAACCTTGGCATAAAATTTTATGACAAAGAGCTTCTTAACATTGCAGCAAAAGAGAGCGGTCTATGCCAAGAATTCTTTGAAAAAGCCGATGAACACGCATCACAAAGCATTATAGGCGGAATTTTCGGTACACGTTTTCCATTTTATAGTGATGGGGCTATTCCATATGGCAACTGTCTTAGCAACGATTCTCTTTTCAAGATTCAAAGTGATGTTATACATGAATTGGCTCAACAGGAATCTTCTCTTTTTTTAGGTAGATGTGCCGATTATATTTTACGTGACCATCCTAGATGTCTAAATGTATTTATATCAGCATCAAAAGAAGAGCGAATAAATAGAGTGGCACAACTAAATAACCTTTCTCAGAAAGATGCCGAAGATCTCATTGACAAAACAGACAAAAGAAGAGCTGCCTACTACAATTACTATAGTTATAAGACATGGGGAGCTGCCGCTACATATCATTTATGCATTGACTCATCGGCACTTGGCATTGACAATACGGTTCAATTCATAAAAGAGTTTGCAGCTAAGAAACTAGGACTCTAATTATTTGTGCTTCTGTTCTTATTCTTAAGATATTCATAAAATGCATATTGCGAGCGCACATCCTTACCTGTGTTGCGCTTCAATATGTTATTTAACTTCTCGTCTACCCATCCGGCCTTAGTATTGTCCTTAAGCTGTATTTCCAGCATATCTATCATCTCCTGTTTAAGATCATGGTCAAGTATAGGAGTAACGGCTTCTATTCGTCTATAAAGATTACGCCTCATCCAATCTGGCGATCCCATATATAACTTCGAGCTACCTCCATGATGAAAATACCATATACGAGAATGTTCAAGAAAAGAGTCTACTATCCTTGTTATACGAATGTTCTTACTATAGGGTTGATTTGGAATAAGACAACATATTCCTCTTACAATTAAATCAATCTTCACTCCAGCCTCACTAGCAGCATACAGTTCATTAATCATTGCAGTATCCTGCAGAGCATTCATCTTCAATATAATAAAAGCCTCCCTACCCTTTTTGGCTTCACCTATTTCATATGAAATAAGTTTCTTTAATTCAGGTAGTAAATTAAATCTGGCAACAAGTAATTTCTTGAATACAGGATTTGCAACCTCTTGCTTTAAAACCCTGAAAAGATAATGCAGATCATTTACTATTTTCTCACTACATGTAAAAAGTCCTGAATCTGCATAAACCGTAGCAGTATTTTCATTAAAATTGCCTGTACTTACATAAGCATAACTCCTAATTTGCTTGTTCTCCTTATTACGGCGTAATACCAAGGCTACCTTTGCATGTACCTTTAATCCCGGAATACTATATATTATGTTTATTCCGGCTTTCTTCATCATTTCGGCTGTAGCAAGATTATTCTCTTCATCAAATCTAGCTTTCAGTTCAACGAATACAGTAACATTCTTACCATTCTGAGCAGCTGCAATAAGAGTATTTATAACCTCGGAGTTTTCGGCTACACGATATTGTGTAATCATTATATCCCTGCACATAGGATCGTGTACAGCTTCGTAAAGGAAGTGAATGAAATGATCGAAGGAATAATATGGATAATGCAAAAGCAAGTCGCGCTTCTTTACATATCTAAATATAGACTGCTTGCTATCAAGACACGAAAGCATCATAGGGGCAGGTTTGAAAGGCTTTTCTTTATCTCTTAGTGGATTTGGAAGATGCGAAAGATCTTCCAGATTTAGATGTTTGTCACCTGGTACCACATCGTCTTCGGAAAGTTCGAAAGCATCAGTCAGAAAATTAAGATAATCCTTAGGCATACTTCTGTCGTATACAAAACGGCATACAGCCCCAATCTTTCTTTTACGTACTTTTTTCTTTACCTGCTCGACTATAATCTCGGAAGTTTTTGCATCGTCTACAAATATATCGGCATCTCTCGAAATCTTGCAACAATAACTGCAGTCTACATCATATCCAGGAAACATAACTTCTATATTAGCCTTTATGATATCTTCCAGAAACATAATGTAGAAATTATCTTCTACTTTAGGCAACTCAATAAAGCGTGGAACCTTACTATATGGGAGCTTTATTATAAAATACTCCTTTTCGTCCGTAATTTTGTTAATAACACGTGTAGAAAGATAAAGTCTGTTGTCGCGTAAAAAAGTCTTTATTCTATCCTTACATACCGGTACGGGCTGAAGATAAGGAAAGATCTCTTCGCGGAAGAAATTACGAATAAATTCCTGATGAAAAGCTTTCACATCATTTTTGCTTTGATAAAATATAATATGACTCCTTTTAAGAGCAGGAATTATTTTCTTTTCATAGATACGTATACGTTCCTCTAACTGAGAATTTACAATATCAGTTATTTCATGAATAATGTTATGTGCATCTTCCTGAGTAACATCATCACTTGCCCCACCCGAAGCGACAGCTTTATGTTCAGCAACTCTTATCTTGTAGAACTCCTCAAGATTAGAACTGTATATAGAGATAAAGTTCAATCGTTCATAAAGAGGAAGATTTTCATCTTCGGCCTCCATCAATACACGATAATTAAAGGATAGCCAACTTATATCACGATTAAAATAATGATATTTGTTTTCCATATTTTCCATTAGAATTTCTCAAATATAATATCTTTGTATGAATAAACAAAGAAAGAATGACAAGAGTTGGATTATTATCGGATACCCATGGCTATTGGGACGAAAGATATTTGAAACATTTTGAGAATTGCGACGAAATATGGCATGCCGGAGATATAGGATCGGTAGAAGTTGCTCAGAAACTTGCTGCTTTCAGACCTCTGAGAGCGGTTTATGGTAACATAGACGGACAGGATATACGTAAAATATATCCACAGATAAACAGATTTGCTATAGATGGTGCAGAAGTACTTATTAAACATATAGGAGGCTATCCGGGAAACTACGATCCATCAATAAAAGGAAGTCTGCTAGTACGTCCTCCCAGACTATTCATAAGTGGTCATTCGCATATACTTAAAGTGAAATATGACAAGACTTTGAACATGCTTCACATCAATCCAGGAGCGGCAGGAATATATGGCTTTCACAAAGTAAGAACTTTAGTAAGATTTGTTGTTGACAAAGGAGAGTTTAAAGATTTGGAGGTAATAGAACTTGCCGAATAAATTTGTTTTTTAGAGAAATAATACGACCTTTGTAGCACTTTAAATAAAAATATATAACATGAAGACTTATCTTGTTACCGGAGCGGCCGGTTTTATCGGAGCAAATTATTTAAAATATATTCTTAAAAAACATGATGATATTAAGGTAGTTGTACTAGACTTACTTACTTATGCCGGTAATCTGGGCACTATAGCATCTGATATTGATAATGAACGTTGTTTTTTTATTAAGGGTGACATATGTGACCATGCTTTGGTAGATCGTCTTTTTACTGAATATAAGTTCGACTGCATTGTAAACTTCGCAGCCGAGAGCCACGTAGACAGAAGCATAGAAAATCCTCAGCTTTTTTTGCAGACAAATATATTGGGAACACAGAATTTGCTTGATGCAGCACGTCGTGCATGGGTAACAGGCAAAGACTCGGAAGGATATCCAACATGGAGAAAGAATGTACGTTATCATCAGGTCTCTACCGACGAGGTATATGGAAGTCTTGGAGAAGATGGATTCTTTACCGAAGACACACCATTATGTCCGCATAGTCCTTACAGTGCATCAAAGACTTCTGCCGATATGATTGTAATGGCATACAAGGATACTTTCAAGATGCCTATAACTATAACAAGATGTTCAAACAACTACGGCCCTTATCATTTTCCCGAAAAACTGATTCCTCTTATAATAAAAAATATTCTTGAAGGAAAAAGATTACCTGTATATGGGGATGGAAAGAATGTACGCGACTGGTTGTATGTAGAAGATCATTGTAAAGCTATAGATCTTGTAGTAAATAATGGACAAGAAGGAGAGGTTTACAACGTAGGAGGTCACAATGAAAAGCAGAATATAGAAATAGTAAAGCTTACTATCTCTACTATTCATAAAATGATGACAGAGAATCCTGAATATCGTGAAGTTCTAAAGAAGAAAGAATTGAAGGAAAATGGTGAAATAAACATAGACTGGATAAATGAAGACCTTATTACTTTTGTTAAAGATCGTCTTGGCCACGACCAACGTTATGCTATAGATCCTACAAAGATCACCAATGAACTTGGATGGTATCCAGAAACAAAGTTCGAAGACGGAATAGTAAAGACTATAAAATGGTATCTTGAAAATCAAAGTTGGGTAGAAGATGTGACCAGCGGCGATTATCAGAAGTATTACGACAACATGTACAAAAACCGATAATTAATAATATCAACAACTAATATGCGCCCCAGAAGTTAGACAATAGCTTTTGGGGCGCATATTAGTTCAATAAAAAAATAAATCCATAGAAACTTATAAGCTTATATATACTTATGTTTTAGAATAATCATTCTGTTTTATCCTTTTAAATGAAGTTTGTAAAATACATATCCTGTACAAAGAAATCCTATAAAAGTAAAAATTGCAAAGACATATGAGCTTACAGCAACCTGCATTCCACCACTTATTATGTGTCCACTGGTACAACCTCCTGCCATTCTTGCACCAAAGATAAGCAAGAATCCTCCTATAAAAGCCCATACAAATCTTTTGGTAATATTATTGCCACGATACTCAATCCATAATGAGTGTACATATATTATCTTGAAACTCTTTGAAAGTGCTGCTTGAATATATCCAGCTATCATTGCTCCCAAAAGGAAATACATTTCCCAATTTCCACTAAAGGATATTTTTGTACTATACACACTATTACTTACACCAACAAGATGATTGGCTATGTAAGGATAGCAACTTGAAGCTCCCATGGGTGTATCAAACCAATGAGTATCAAATAAAATCAGATTAAGCAGAGCAAGTCCGATGCCAGTTATTATCCATTTATTACTTGTAATACCGTTCCTAACATCTATACGGTGTAATATAAATGCTCCAACTATCATGGCACTAGAAAGCAACAATACTATAAAGAAATATATAAATGAAAAATGATTTCCTAAAATAGAGAAAAGAGAAATATTACCAAGATTTTTACCAAGTAATGGAATAATATACGGATAAAATATAGAAAAGAATAATCCACCAACCAATCCACCTATTATACCCACAACAGCATCTAAAGAGCCCTGTCCTACCGATACAGGAAGCGTTCCAGGACAATATCCAAGCACAGACATACCACACCCAAATATAATTCCACCTAATATTGTACCTATTACAAAAAATGGTTTAATATGAAAAGTAGCAAATCCACACATTATCTCTATTGTCAATAGAATAGTACCTATACCTAGAACAAGCATTATAGTCTTTGCTACAGTCATATTCTTCAATACTGAAAGTCCTGCTATAGTATTGAACTTGTTTAATCCGGCATAACTTATAAGTAGTCCGAAAATCAATCCAGCAACTATTATATATACTTGTTGCATAAATAGAATTAAATTATAAATATTTAAATTCAAAACAACTATATAAATAAATAGTTTTGTGTAGGCTGCAAAACTATGCAAGATTTAATCTCAACACCTTAAATAAGTATCGTTTAGTTATTGATAAAAGGATACATCCTCGCTGCAAACATATGCGGCGAGGATGCATCCTTAATATTATTTTTTCTTTTCTAATTCCTGAAGACTTTCCATCTTCTTTGTTTCCAGGAATTCGTATATTCCACAAAGATGTTCCTTTACCTTTTTGTTACCAAATTCGTAAACTTTGGTTACAAGTCCATCAAGGAAATCACGGTCGTGTGATACTAGTATCAAAGTTCCGTCGAAATCAATCAAAGCCTGTTTTAGTATATCTTTAGTCTTCATATCAAGATGATTGGTAGGCTCATCAAGAATAAGAAGATTTACAGGTTCTAGAAGAAGCTTAATCATGGCAAGACGAGTACGTTCGCCACCACTAAGAACTTTCACCTTCTTCATTGACTCTTCTGGTCCACCAAACATAAATGCACCTAATAAATCACGTATTTTATTACGTATATCACCTTTAGCTACATCATCTATAGTTTGGAATACAGTAAGATTCTCATCAAGCAAAGAAGCTTGGTTCTGGGCAAAATAACCTATCTGTACGTTATGACCCAAAGTTAGCGTTCCATCATGCTCAAGTTCGTTCATTATACATTTTACAAGAGTAGATTTCCCCTCACCATTCTTACCTACAAAAGCAACCTTATCGCCACGTTCTATAGTAAGAGATGCATTCTGAAATATAATATGCTCACCATAACTTTTCCCTACACGATCCATTATAACAGGATAATTTCCACTTCGTGGCGATGGAGGAAACTTAAGACGGAGTGCTGAAGTATCCTGTTCATCAACTTCAACCAGTACTAATTTCTCGAGCATCTTTACACGACTTTGCACCTGTAGTGTCTTACTGTAAGTACCTTTGAATCGCTCAATAAAATCAGTAGTTTCCTGAATCATTTTCTGCTGTTCTTCGTACTGTTTTTGCTGCTGTTCGCGACGTTCTTGGCGTAATACCAAATACTGAGAATAGTTTACTTTATAATCATAAATTCTTCCCATTGTAACTTCTATTGTACGAGTAGTTATATTATCTACGAACTTACGGTCATGGCTTATAACTATTACAGCCTTTCCGTTATTAATCAGGAAATCTTCAAGCCACTGTATAGACTCTATATCTAGATGATTTGTAGGCTCATCAAGTAGCAATACATCAGGATTTTGAAGAAGAAGCTTTACTAGTTCTATTCGCATTCTCCATCCACCACTAAATTCACTTGTAGGCTTATTAAAATCTTCACGCAAGAAACCCATACCTAGAAGAGCTTTCTCGACATCCTCTTCAAAATGAGTAAGATCTATAGCGTAGAACTTCTCGCTCATTGTCGATACTTTTTCTATAAGAGCCATATACGAATCACTTTCATAATCAGTACGAGTCTCTAGTTGCTTGTTGAGCTCATTTATCTCTTGTTCCATTTCATGAAGATGAGCAAAAGCCTGTGATGCCTCCTCGAATACAGTACGGCCATCTTCAGTCATCAAATGCTGAGGAAGATATGCTACTACACAATCTTTAGGTGCAGATACACGTCCACGGCTAGGAGGACGAACCCCTGCTAATATTTTAAGAAGAGTAGACTTACCAGCTCCATTCTTACCCATAAGAGCTATACGGTCTTTTTCATTAATTTGGAAGGAAATATCACTAAATAATGTTGTGCCGCCAAATTCGACGGTCAATCCATCTACAGAAATCATAAATATATTGTTTTATTTTTTAAGAATACATATTAAGCCCGCTAATATACTGATTTATCGTCTTTTATAAATCAGAACACCAGCGGGCTTCATATTTATTTTGTTTTTTTATTTTCCAATTAGCTTGCGAGGAATAATATTAACAATTGAGCCGTTAATATACGTAAAAACATTGAAAGCGGATAAACTGTTGAGTATCCTACTGCAGGAGCATTGTTTCCAGCACTCTGATTTGCATATGCAAGTGCAGGAGGATCAGTATTACTACCGGCAATAAGTCCCATAAGCATAAAATAATTAATCTTGTATACCCAACGAGCTATACATCCCATTACAAGCAAAGGTATTATTGTTATTAGAAAGCCACACCCTACATATATTAGGCCATCACCTTCTACTACAGTTTCTACAAAATTTCCTCCAGCCTTTATCCCAACACTTGCTAAGAAAAGAGCTATTCCTATTTCACGAAGCATTAAATTGGCACTCATTGTGGTATAAGTAACAAGGCGGAATTTATATCCAAAACGTCCTATAAGAATTGCAACTATAAGTGGACCTCCTGCAAGACCAAGCTTTACCGGAGTAGGTATTCCCGGGAACACAATAGGTAAACTTCCAAAAAGTATACCAAGGAATATGCCAACAAAAATAGTTACTATATTAGGATGATCAAGTCTTTTCAATGAATTCCCCATAAGATTCGCTACTCGTTCTACTGCATCCTGAGCTCCTACTACCATCACTCTGTCACCTACTTGCAAAGTAAGATTGCGTGAAGCAAAAAGATCCATACCCGAACGATTTACGCGCGTAACATTAACCCCGTACATACTGCTGAAATGAAGTTCTCCAAGATGCTTTCCATTCATATTGGACTGAGTTACAAGAATACGTCTAGATATCATAGGAGTATCCTGCTTTTCCCAGTCAACCTCAATCTTTGGTCCTATAAAAGCTATGATAGCATCGGCATCATCTTCGGCACATACTACAAAAAGCTGATCTCCCACATTAAAGATTGTATCTCGTGTAGGAATGCTTACATGTCCATTTTGAAGTATCCTTGAGCATACAAAATCACGGCTTATCATATCCTTAATTTGCATAAGTTTCTTTCCTGCCAAAGCATCGTTGTGCACTTCAAGATGCATCATGAAAGGTTTTAGATGAGGATTAGCAGATTCTTGTCTTTCAAGTTCTTCTTCCTCCTTCTTTAGATTTACCCTACAAATGTACTTTATTGCAATGATAGATCCAATTATACCTATAACTCCAAGAGGATATGCACATGCATAACCCATTGCAATCTGCGGACCTCCATAGCCCAACTGACTCAATGCCTCATTAGCAGCTCCCAAACCAGGAGTATTGGTTACAGCTCCGCAAAGCACTCCTACCATCATTGGTAATGATACCTTTCCTCCTAATACATAAAAAAGGCCAAGAGCAACCACAATGTTAAGTGTAACTATTCCTAGAGCAACAAGATTCATTGACAGTCCACCTTTCTTGAAAGATGAAAAGAATGACGGACCTACTTGCAAACCAATACAGAATACAAACAGTATAAGACCAAAATCCTGTATAAAGTTAAGAATAGGTGTTTCGCCGGTGAAGCCAAAATGGCCACATATTATACCTGCGAACAAAACAAATGTTACCCCCAATGAAACTCCGAAAATTTTAATTTTTCCCAGCAACACACCTGTTGCTATGACGAAAGAGTACAGTAACACTATATGTGCTATCGAGCTTCCGTCAAATAGAAGATTCTGCAACCAATCCATAAATATTTTATTACTTTTTAAATTTTCCGCAAAATTAATAATAAAGCTTTCGTTAACCAACATTTTTTAGCAACTTATTATTATAAATATTCATTTTGCTATCTATACATTACAAACCAACTTACCAATAAGCACATATTTAACAAATTGTTACATTACATTCTCTTTATCTTATGAAAATTACTTAAAAACGAATCCGTTTTAAAATGAATTAGTATATTTGCCACCATATAGAAATATTAAAAGTACATAATTTTAGTTCTTAATTTAATACCAAATAGACTATGGCAGATAGTAAAGAGAAGCTCTTTTCAGAATTTCCTAAAGTTTCGTCAGAAACTTGGATGAGCCAGATTACAGCCGATTTAAAGGGTGCTGACTTTGAAAAGAAACTTGTTTGGAAGACAAACGAAGGATTTAAAGTTAAACCTTTCTACAGACAGGAAGATTTGGAAGGTTTAAAAACAGTAGAAGCGCTTCCTGGTGAATATCCTTACTTAAGAGGGAATAAGAAAAATGACAACACCTGGTTTATAAGACAAGATATCAAGGTTGAGACACCTTCTGAAGCAAACACAAAAGCTCTGGATATTCTTAAGAAAGGCGTCGACTCTGTAGGATTTTCAATAAAGGCCAAAGATTTATCGGCCGATTACATATCAACTTTACTTAATGATATTGATGCAGAAAAGGTAGAACTAAACTTCTCTACCTGTCAAGCTCATTCGGTAGAATTGGCTAAACTGCTAGTTGCATACTTTACCGAAAAAGGATATGATAAGGACAAGATTCAGGGATCTATAAATTATGATCCTATTGGCAGAATGATGGTAAAGGGAAAAGACCTTAGTAACTTTGTTCCTATTGCTAAAGAACTTGTAGAAGCACTTGCTCCATTTAAGAAATTCCGCTGCATCTGTGTAAATGCTGTCGAGCTAAACAATGCCGGAGCATATATATATCAGGAACTGGGATATGCACTTGCATGGGGAAATGAATATCTAGAAAAGCTTGTAGAAGCAGGTTTAAGTATAGATAAAGTTGCCGAAAAGATAAAGTTCAATTTCGGAATCAGCTCAAATTACTTCCTTGAAATTGCAAAATTCCGCGCTGCAAGAATGCTTTGGGCAGATATCGTAAAAGAGTACAAGCCTATTTCGGAAGAGAGTTGCAAGATGTATGCTCATGCCGAAACTTCAACATTCAACTTAACTCTTTTTGATGCATATGTAAATCTTCTGCGTACACAGACCGAAACTATGAGTGCCGCTTTGGCAGGAGTTGATTCTATAACTGTATCGCCTTTTGATAAACCTTATAAAAATTCTGACGATTTTTCAGAACGTATTGCTCGTAATCAGCAATTACTTCTTAAAGAGGAGTGTCATTTCAATAAGGTAGTCGATCCTGCTGCAGGTTCTTATTATATAGAAAATCTTACAATTTCTATTTCAAAAGAGGCATGGAGCCTATTCCTTAAGACAATTGATGATGGAGGTTTCTTATCGGCAATAAAAGCCGGTAATGTACAAGATACTATTAACGCAAGTAACAAAGCGCGCCACGAAGCTGTATCAAAACGCAAAGAAGTATTACTTGGTACAAATCAATATCCTAACTTCAATGAAAAAGCCGGCGAAAAAGAACCGTTAGTAGCAGCATGCTGTTGTGGAAGCGGTAAAAAAGATTCTTGCGAACGTCCTATAAAGACTTTGGATTCAGATCGCGCAGCAAGTGAATTTGAAGCTCTTCGTTTACAGACAGAACATTCTGGCAAACGTCCTAAAGCTTTCATGCTTACCATAGGTAATCTTGCAATGCGCCAGGCACGTGCACAGTTCTCATGTAACTTCCTTGCTTGTGCCGGTTATGAAGTAATTGATAACCTTGGATTCTCATCTGTAGAAGAAGGAGTTGAAGAAGCCATGAAAGTTGGTGCCGATATAGTAGTTCTATGTTCTAGCGATGATGAGTATGTTGAATATGCTGTTCCTGCATTCAAGGCTCTTGAAAATCGTGCTATATTCATTGTTGCAGGAGCACCTGCATGTACAGATGAACTTAAAGCTGCAGGCATAGAGAACTTTATTAATGTGCGTTGCAATGTTTTAGATACTTTGAAAGAATACAATCAAAAGTTAGGAATTAAGTAAAGAACAACATGAAACCGAATTTTAAGAATATAGATATATATGCTGGCTTCCAAGCCAAAAACGGATTGGAATGGCAAAAGGAAAATGATATAAAGGCTTCTTGGAAGACTCCAGAACATATTAATGTAAAGCCTGTATATACTAAAGAAGATCTTGAAGGCATGGAACACCTTGACTATGTTGCAGGTATTCCTCCATTCCTTCGTGGTCCTTATTCTATGATGTATACTTTCCGCCCATGGACTATTCGTCAGTATGCCGGATTTTCGACCGCCGAAGAGAGTAATGCATTTTATCGCCGTAATCTTGCATCAGGTCAGAAAGGTTTGTCGGTTGCATTCGACCTTCCTACTCACCGCGGATATGATCCCGATCACGAACGTGTAGTTGGCGACGTAGGTAAAGCGGGAGTATCTATCTGTTCATTGGAAAACATGAAAGTTCTTTTCGATGGAATACCTTTGAACAAGATGTCTGTATCTATGACTATGAATGGTGCCGTACTTCCTATCATGGCATTTTATATTAATGCTGGCCTTGAACAGGGTGCAAAACTTGAAGAAATGGCTGGTACAATACAAAATGACATTCTTAAAGAGTTCATGGTACGTAACACATATATATATCCACCAGCATTCTCAATGAAGATTATTTCAGATATTTTTGAATATACATCTCAGAAAATGCCAAAATTCAATTCTATATCAATTTCAGGCTATCATATGCAAGAAGCCGGAGCAACTGCCGATATAGAGTTGGCTTATACACTTGCCGACGGACTTGAATATCTTCGTGCCGGTGTAGCAGCAGGAATAGATATTGATGCTTTCGCGCCTCGTTTATCATTCTTCTGGGCTATTGGTATGAACCACTTCATGGAAATTGCCAAAATGCGTGCAGCACGTATGCTTTGGGCAAAACTGGTAAAACAGTTTAATCCCAAAAATCCTAAGTCGCTTGCATTACGTACTCACTCACAGACTTCAGGATGGTCGCTTACAGAGCAAGACCCATTCAACAATGTAGGTCGTACTTGTATAGAGGCCATGGCTGCTGCATTGGGACACACACAGTCTCTTCATACCAATGCACTTGATGAAGCCATTGCATTGCCAACTGATTTCTCGGCACGTATTGCCCGCAATACTCAGATATATATACAAGAAGAGACTAACGTATGTAAGAATGTAGATCCATGGGGAGGTTCTTATTATGTAGAATCGCTCACGAACGATCTTGCACAGAAAGCATGGGAACACATCCAGGAAATTGAAAGTTTGGGTGGTATGGCAAAAGCTATAGAAACCGGAGTTCCAAAGATGCGTATTGAAGAAGCAGCTGCTCGTACTCAGGCTAGAATTGACTCGGGTGAACAAACTATAGTAGGTACAAACAAATATCGCCTGGAAAAAGAAGATCCTATCGATATTCTTGAAGTAGATAATACTGCAGTACGTATTGAACAGGTAGAGAATCTGAAAACATTGAAAGAAGGCAGAAATCAAGCAGACGTTGACAAGGCTCTGGAGGCAATTACAGAATGTGTAAAAACAGGAAAAGGAAACTTGCTTGAACTAGCAGTAGAAGCAGCCCGAGTTCGTGCAACACTTGGAGAAATTTCTTATGCATGCGAAACAATAGTTGGCCGTTACAAAGCCGTAATCAGAACAATATCAGGAGTGTATTCATCAGAAAGTAAAAAAGATCCGGATTTCGCAAAAGCTTGCGAACTAACGGAAGAGTTTGCGAAGAAAGAGGGTCGCCGTCCACGTATAATGATTGCAAAAATGGGACAAGACGGCCACGACCGTGGTGCAAAAGTAGTTGCTACAGGATATGCAGACTGTGGTTTCGACGTAGATATGGGACCTCTGTTCCAGACTCCTGCCGAGGCTGCTCGCGATGCTGTAGAGAACGATGTACATGCAGTAGGTGTATCATCACTTGCTGCCGGTCATAAAACTCTTATTCCTCAAATAATGGAAGAACTTAAAAAATTGGGTCGAGAAGATATCATGGTATTTGCAGGAGGTGTTATTCCTGCACAGGACTATGATTTCCTTTATAAGGCTGGCGTAGTTGCAATATTTGGTCCAGGTACCTCGGTAGCGAAGGCCGCATGCCAGATTATGGAATTGCTGCTAGACGAAGAATAACAGATTTACAACAATATATACCGAGGCTGCCCAATAAAGGACAGCCTCGGTTATTTTATAGAATTTGAGAAGAACAATCTGAATAATTAATAAAGAGATATTTTATCATAATATTAATAATACCATAAACATGGTATTGCAGTGACACAAATAACCCTATATATTTGCATCATACAAAAAACAAGAAATTTAAAACTAAATATTATGGCAAGAATCAAGAAACAGCTCACCGAGCTTATCGGTAATACCCCTTTATTAGAATTATCACATCTTTCTGAATCAAAAGGCACAAAAGCCGAAGTTGTTGCAAAACTTGAATATTTTAATCCCGGTGGAAGCGTAAAGGACCGAATAGCATTAGCTATGATTGAAGATGCCGAACAAAAAGGAATACTAAAACCAGGCTCTGTAATTATTGAACCTACAAGCGGAAATACCGGTGTAGGACTTGCATGGGTAGCTACCGTAAAAGGTTATAAAGCAATACTTACTATGCCCGAAACGATGAGTGTAGAGCGCCAGAACCTGCTTAAAGCATTAGGAGCTCAAGTTGTACTAACCGAAGGAGCAAAAGGTATGAAAGGTGCTATGGCTAAAGCTGAAGAACTAAGAGACTCAATTCCAGGAGCTGTAATATTAGGACAATTTGTAAATCCGGCAAACCCTGCCAAACATATAGCTACCACAGCTCAGGAAATATGGAATGACACCGATGGCAAAGTAGATATATTCGTTGCAGGAGTAGGCACAGGGGGAACTGTAAGCGGTGTAGGAGAAGGATTAAAAAGACATAATCCAAATATAGAGATTGTAGCAGTAGAACCCGAGAGCTCGCATGTTTTGTCTGGAGGAACTCCATCGCCTCACAAAATTCAAGGTATAGGAGCAGGATTTATTCCAACAACATATAACAGCAATGTTGTAGATAAGATTTTTCAGGTAAAGGATGACGATGCTATACGAACAGCACGCGAACTCTCACAAAAAGAAGGATTACTTGTAGGTATATCATCAGGAGCAGCTACATACGCCGCACTTGAATTAGCAAAGCTACCCGAAAATGAAGGCAAACGTATAGTGGTACTTCTTCCCGATACCGGCGAGAGATATCTCTCTACAGTACTTTATGCTTTCGAGGAATATCCTCTTTAAAATAGTAAATGTTCTTATCTGCAACTGTTTATATTTAACTCATTATTGACTCATTAGCAATTTTTGTCAGTAATAGTAATTACAATAACATAGATTTTGAATAAATTTGCACTCTAATAAGGATAAGAACATATTTAAATGAATATAGCAACATTAATTTCAGGAGGTGTAGACAGCGGAGTTGTAACACATCTTCTTTGCGAACAAGGATATAAGCCCGATCTTTTTTATATAAAGATAGGCATGGATGGCGATGATGACTTAAGCTGTACAGCCGAAGAGGATATTGAACTAGCTACCGCAACTGCAAAAAGATATGGCTTGCAATTGAATATAATAGATTTGCAGAAAGAATATTGGGATAATGTAGTTACGTATGCTATTGACAAAGTAAAGAGAGGATTTACACCCAACCCTGACGTTATGTGCAACAAACTAATAAAGTTTGGATGCTTTGAACAAGCTGCAGGTCATCTTTATGACAAGACAGCTACGGGCCACTATGCCTCTATAGTTAATCGCGACGACAAGATATGGTTGGGCACTGCTATTGATCCCGTGAAAGACCAAACAGATTTCTTGGCACAGATAGACTACCTTCAGGTATCAAAACTTATGTTTCCATTAGGTGGACTGATGAAACATGAAGTACGTGACATTGCTTTAAATGCAAAACTTCCTAGTGCACGCCGTAAAGATAGTCAGGGAATATGCTTCTTAGGCAAAATAAACTATAACGATTTCTTACGCCGCTTTCTTGGAGAAAAAGAGGGAGATATAATAGAATTGGAAACAGGAAAGAAGATAGGAAAACATAAAGGATACTGGTTTCACACTATAGGACAACGCAAAGGATTGGGATTAAGCGGAGGTCCATGGTTTGTAATAAACAAAAACATAGAAGACAACGTAATATTCGTATCGAAAGGATATGATAATGAAAAGTCGTATGGAACAGAATTTTTCCTACAGGACTTCAACTTTATAACCGAGGATTTATGGAAAGGACAAGATACTGCCGAAATAGCATTTAAGATCCGCCATACCGATTCATTCAAACAAGGAACATTAATTCGCGAAGGCGACCATTTACATATAAAGAGTACTACTCCTATTCAAGGTATAGCACCAGGACAATTCGGAGTACTATATGACAAGGATGCAAAAATATGTGTAGGTAGTGGCGAAATAAGAATTTAATTCAAATATAATATTCCAAAGGATCTACCAGTCCGGCTCTTAAAGCATATTTGGTAGCCTCGTGGATATTATTTACCGACAATTTACGGAATATATTCTTTCTATGGGTCATCACTGTATATACGCTAAGGAAACGTTCATTAGCTATATCTTTAGTAGTTTTACCCATAGCAATCAACTTTAATATTTCACGTTCAGTGATAGTAAGGGGGGACACAATGTCCTCCTTTTCTTTTTTATCATCTAGCTTAATCTGTGTATCTACACTATAACACACATATCTTTTACCCACAGAAACCATTTTCAAACACTCCTCAATTTCTTTCAGTGAAGAATCCTTCATTATTATACTGAAAGATGTAGTAGAAAATAATATTTGTCTAATGAACTTTGTACTAAGTGCATCGCAAAACATTATAAAATGCGCCTTCGGATAACGAATTGGTAGAATAAGAAGATACTCCTCTGAAATATCCATAAGAGTATAATCCATAGCCACTACACCAGCATTATTATCATTAAGAAAATATATTAGTTTATCTTTATCATCTGCCTCTACTATAGAGGTAAATAAATTCAATGACAAAGCAATAGACTTTAATCCAATCCTTGTCACATCTTGATTATCTATAAGAAGCAATTCACTCATTACTAATTATTTGTATATACGAACAAACTTAGTAAAAATATATTCAACAAACTAATTTTGATAATAAATCATATAAAAACATTTTATTCAACTGATAAAAACCACATTATGAAATAATTATATATTTTTGTTCTATAATAAAAATGCGCCATGGATATAAGGAATATATACAGTTTTTTAAACGAACTTTCAGCAAATAATAATCGTGAGTGGTTCGGCGATCATAAAGATGAATACGAAAAGGTAAAAGCCGATTTTGACATACTTACCGCTGCCTTTATAGATAGAATTTCTAAAATTGAGCCATCGGCAAAAGGTATGCAGCCATCGCAGTGCACATATAGAATATACAGAGATACACGATTCAGTGCAGACAAGACTCCTTATAAAACTCACATGGGCGCTTATGTAAATCCTCATGGTAAGAAAGCTACTCATTGTGGATATTATCTTCACATTGAGCCCAGCAACAGTATGCTTTGTGTAGGAAGCATATGTTGGCCATCGAATATACTGAAAGCTGTCCGCCAATCAGTAGTAGACAACATTGACGAATACATAGGCATTGTAGATAATCCGGAATTTAAAAAATATTTCCCTGTAATAGGCGACAGTCGCCTTGTTACAGCTCCTAAAGGTTTCCCTAAAGATTACAAATACATTGCTTATATAAAGCCTAAAGACTTTAGTTGTAACCATGCTGTATCCGACTCATTTTTCATTGATAATCAAGAGACACTTATGGATAGAATTGAAAACATATTTACAGTTGCCAAACCTTTTGTCGACTTCACCAATTTCACTATAGATGATTTTGAAGAATAATATTTAATCAAAATAATTAGAATGACATTTTTATTGTGGCAAATAAGTTGCGACCTCTTATAGAATATTGAGTTGATACAAAGTTTAATGAGTTATATCGTTCAGAAGTGTAGCGTTTCTGATTAAACATATTACTACCCGCAATTGATAGTTCCCATTTTTTGTTGATAGTGAACAAAGCTTCTCCACCTAAAAGAAACAATTTTGAATTGTCATTAATTAAATAATTGCCATTTACCACCAAACTAATTTTCTTAATAGGAGAAAATATAAAAGTAAGCCTTCGGTTAAGTACGTATAATCACAAATAAGTCCCAATTTGCATCAAGT
>USAN01000018.1 GCA_900552645.1 uncultured Bacteroides sp. | reverse complement strand
AAAGTACCATGTATTTTAAAGTCTCAATCGATGGGCACTAAATATAAATTGACGGCCTATAAATATAAATCGAAGGCCTATAAATATAAATTGGTGGGCACCAAACCGGTCATTTAAATAATTATTAAATTGATATTGAAGTGTACTGAATTTAGTTTACGCTTTTTTCTTAAAACATAAATCAGCTTACGGGTTATACTTATTATATCTAAACCGCTTTACATATTTATTTCAAAAACTGGTTTTGGTTGTAAAATATATAAATACTATAAATGATATGTGAAATATATCGCTATATCATTTACGCATAATACGCTAATTAGTATTATTTTGGAATTGTAAATAATGTGATATTAGTTTTGATTTACTGTATAGACTATTTATTTAGTGTAAATCATAAACTTTCGAAAAGTAATTTGATGTATTTATTATAAGAGTGGGTAATATATTCACTGATTTTTTTACTGTTCAGGATATATGTAAAAGGAGTATTGATGATAAAATAAAAAAGTCTGTAGTGCATTGCACCGCAGACTTTCAATTCTCTCTAATGTTCGAAAATTATTCAGCAACCACAGCTGAATCTGTTGCAGCGCTATCAGCAGCTACTGTATCAACTGTCTGAATTGTAGCTGATTCTTCAACTACTGCTACTGAATCTGAATCTGATGCTGCTGCATCGTTAGCTGCTTTATTTCCACAAGATGCTAAAGAAATAGCAGCGAATGCTACGAACAAAAATACTAATTTTTTCATTTTCTTTGCTTTTTTAAATCTGTAATACTTATATTGCTTTATTAAAACATTGCAAATGTATGTACTTTTTAAATACGTTGTATCAAAAAAACCAACTTTTTTTCTAAAAAATTATGAAAATTATATATATTATTGATTATTAGCATGTTGTAAAACATATTTTTTATTCTTCTGCTATACTATTATAGAGAAAACGCTTTATACTTCTCTTTGGAGTCTTTTCAAACTCAGTAGGATAGAGCTGTATTTTACTGATTTGCTCATAATTACCAATTAATTTATTTAGATTTTTAAGATTTTCTTCCATTACCGTATTTATACTTTCCGGAGTATTTAATCCTAATGAATCTAATCCTTCGTAATCGGCATATACCAATGCTACAAGTTTTTTGTTTCTTTCTATTATAAGGCTTTCTAATACAAATGGGAGATTGTTTAGTTTTGCTTCTATCTCTTCAGGGAATATATTTTGTCCGTTAGAGCTAAGTAGCATAGTCTTACTTCTGCCTCGTATGTATATATTTCCTTCGGCATCCATTGTACCTAAGTCTCCTGTTTTTAACCATCCATCTTCTGTAAATGTTTCCTTGGTTGCTTCTTCGTTCTTGTAATAACCCTTCATTACATTTTCTCCTCTTACCTGAATTTCACCTAGAGTGTCGTTTGGATTCTCGGGTGCAATCCTAGCTTCCATTATATCCAGAACCTTTCCAGATGATCCTGGAATAAATTCACTCCAGGGAGAATAACTGATAAGCGGGCCGCATTCTGTCATTCCGTATCCTATGGTAAATGGAAACTTTATTTTATAGAAGAAGTCTGTTACTTCAGGATTCATGGCTGCTCCTCCTATTATTATCTCTTTGAATCTTCCTCCAAGTGCATCAATAAGTTTTTTTCTGATCTGACCATATATCTGATTGTCAAGTAATGGAATATTAAGTGCCCATTTCATTGTCTTCTTGTTTATGATAGGCTGTATTACATTCTTGTAAATTTTTTCTATGACAAGAGGTACAGTTATTATAAGGTTAGGCTTTACTTCATCGAATGCTTTCATCAAAATTTTAGGTGAAGGTGTTTTGCCAAGCAAAGTTATATGTGTACCTACGGCTGTTGCTGTAAGAAAATCGAAAGCGCATCCATATGCATGAGCCATTGGAAGAAACGAAAGAACTTTCTCTCCTCGAACAAGAAGTTTTGTACGGATACCAAATGTTACATTTCCAGCCAAATTATTGCCTGTAAGCATTACTCCTTTACTAAAACCGGTGGTTCCGGAAGTATAGTTTAGCATCATGATCTTGTCATTAGATAAATCTGTATAAGATACATCGTTACGACTATATCCATTTGGATATGCACGGTTCATCTTGTCGCTAATGTTGTGAATGAAGCGTTGTATAGTTTCGCCATCGCGCTGATACAGACATCTAAAATCTTTAAGTGAAAAAACTCCTCGCAGATCTGTCAAAGCTTCTTCCTCGAGGGTATCCCATATTCTGTCGCTAGTAAATAGGAAAGTTGATTCTGAGTGATTTATAATATGATGAATGTCATTAGGCTTGAAATCTGGTAAAATAGGTACTACTATTGCGCCATAGGTAACAGCAGCCATGAAAGCGATACACCAGTGTGAGGAATTTTTTCCTATTATTGATATCTTGTCTCCACGTCTTAAGCTGCAGTGGTGGAAGAGAAGATGCAGTTTTGCTATTTCTTCTGCTACCTCTCCATACGAGTAATTTATATCATCGCCATAGTCACTGTAACATGGTAAATCCCAATTCTCCTTAAAGCTATTCTCGTATAGCTTAATAAAATTTTCTTTAATCATTGCACAAATATTGAAATAGTGTGCGAAAATAAGTATAATTATTTGTATTCTAAAAGTTTTAATAATAATAATATGTAACTTTGCTCTATAATCAACTAAAAAATATGATAGATACCACTATATTTCAGGATAAAACAGCGGTTTACTATACATTGGGATGTAAACTTAATTTTTCGGAAACCTCTACTATAGGAAAGACTCTAAAAGAGGCTGGTGTACGTACGGTTCGTAAAGGAGAAAAAGCTAATATAATTGTAATAAATACTTGTTCGGTTACAGAAGTAGCCGATAAGAAATGCCGTCAGGCTATTCATCGTCTTACTAAGCAGCATCCTGGTGCGTTTGTTGTTGTTACGGGCTGTTATGCTCAGCTTAAACCCGATCAAGTTGCAAAGATAGAAGGAGTAGACATTGTTTTGGGAGCAGAACAGAAAGGTGAATTACTTAATTATCTGGGTAATTTGGAGAAACATGAGCATGGTGAAGCAGTAACTACTGCTACGAAAGATATTAGAAGCTTTTCGCCTTCTTGCTCTAGAGGCGACCGTACTAGATACTTTCTTAAGGTTCAGGATGGATGTGATTACTTTTGTTCATATTGTACAATACCATTTGCTCGTGGTCGTAGTCGTAATGGTACTATAGAAGATATTGTTGCCCAGGCACGTCAAGCTGCATTGGATGGTGGAAAAGAGATAGTACTTACCGGGGTTAATATTGGCGATTTCGGGAAAAGTACAGGCGAAACTTTCTTTGACCTGGTTAAAGCACTAGATAAAGTAGAAGGTATAGAGCGTTATAGAATTTCATCAATAGAGCCTAATCTTCTAACTGATGAGATTATAGAGTATGTAGCAACGTCAAGGGCCTTCATGCCCCATTTTCATATACCATTACAGAGTGGAAGTGATGATGTGCTTAAATTGATGAGACGACGTTATGATACTTCATTGTTTGCTTCTAAGATAAGCAAGATAAGAGATGTTATTCCTAATGCTTTCATCGGAGTAGACGTTATAGTAGGTACAAGAGGTGAAACAGAAGAATTTTTCGAGAATGCATATAATTTCATAAAAGATATGGATGTTACTCAGCTTCATGTATTCAGTTATTCGGAGCGTCCCGGTACGCAGGCTTTGAAAATAGACCATGTTGTATCACCAGAAGAAAAACATGTCAGAAGTCAGAAACTTCTGTCTATTTCAGACGAAAAGACAAAAGCTTTCTATGCCAAACATATTGGTAAAGAAGCTATAGTTCTTATGGAACGAGCAAAGACTGGCGATTTTATGCATGGCTTTACCGATAATTACATTCGCGTAGAATTATTTCATGATGAATCATTGGACAATAAGTTAGTAAAAGTGGTTCTTGGAGATTTTAACGAAGACGAAACAGCTTTGAAAGGTACTATCATTAAATAATATTTTATGAAAAAAGTTTCTGTAGTTATATTGAACTGGAATGGCTCTGAAATGTTGCGCAATTTTCTTCCTTCTGTTGTTGAGTTCTCAAATTTGGATAATGTAGAGGTATGTGTTGCTGATAATGGTTCTACTGACGATTCGTGTGAAATGATAACTGCAGAATTTCCTTCTGTACGTCTTATTGAACTTGATAGAAATTATGGATTTGCACAAGGATATAATGAAGCGCTCAAGCATGTAGATGCAACATATGTTATATTACTAAATAGCGATGTAGAGGTTACCTCAGGATGGTTAGAACCTATGATGGAATATCTTGATTCGCATCCTGAAATTGCTGCTTGTCAGCCTAAAATTCTTTCATATAAGAATAAGGAATATTTTGAATATGCCGGAGCGGCCGGAGGATTCATTGATAGGTACGGCTATCCTTTCTGCCGAGGAAGAATTTTTCAAAATGTAGAGAAGGATAATGGACAGTATGATGATATTCGGAATATAATGTGGGCAACAGGTGCAGCTCTTTTTATCAGACTTGATGATTATAGGAATGTAGGCGGACTTGATGACCGTTTTTTTGCTCATATGGAAGAAATTGATCTTTGCTGGCGTCTGAGAAGCAGAGGAAGAGGGATAGTATGTATACCTCAAAGTGTAGTGTATCATGTAGGAGGAGCAACTTTGAAAAAAGAGAATCCTAAAAAAACTTTCCTAAACTTTCGCAATAATCTTCTTCTGCTTTACAAGAATCTTCCCGATAAGGAACTTAAAAAAGTGCTTAGAGTTCGTAATATTCTGGACAGAGTAGCTATCATGGTATTTTATTTAAAGAACGATAAGGCGAATGCAAAAGCTATAATTGATGCACGAAAAGAATTTAAGAATATAAGGTATTCATTTGCTGCATCGCGCATTGATAATATGGTAAATGAGAGCGTGAGCAAGATAGAAGAACGAAAGAAATATAGCATTCTTTGGAAATATCATATTGGGCGCAAAAAAGTATTTTCGGATTTATAATTCAGAAATCGTTCAAAATGAATATATTATAGGAAAATGATAGTAAAGTGCTTTGATTTATTTAGTTTTATATTTATTTTTGATAAATATTACAAAAAAGAATTATCATGAAGAAATTAATAAGAAAAATAGGACTGGTAGCACACGATGCTATGAAGAAAGATTTGATTGAATGGGTGTTGTGGAATTCTGAGCTACTGATGGGGCATAAATTTTACTGTACTGGTACCACCGGTACTTTGATTCGTGAAGCTCTTGAAAAAAAACATCCCGATGTAAAATGGGATATAACGATACTTAAATCGGGTCCTTTAGGGGGCGATCAGCAAATTGGTTCAAGAATTGTAGATGGTAAGATTGATTATCTTTTCTTTTTCACTGATCCAATGACACTTCAGCCTCATGATACTGATGTGAAGGCGCTTACTCGCTTGGCAGGAGTAGAAAATATTGTATTCTGTTGCAATCGCTCTACAGCCGATCATATCATATCAAGTCCCTTGTTCTTAGATCCTGCATATAAAAGAACTCATCCCGATTATACTGGTTATACTAAGCGTTTTGCCGACAAACCGGTTGTGTCAGAAGCTGTAGAGCAGATAAAGAAAAGAAAGAGTATAAAATAGAGATAATATATAGGTATAAAACTAAGTTTGATATAAACTGTACTTATAATTAGATATTTTATTACACTTGCAATAATTAAAAAAGCCATGTCATTACTTACTTATATGAGTATGACATGGCTTTTTCTATGCTTATTTTCTGCATATCATTTCCACTCCAATTCTTTTGCTGTCTGAATTCATTGGTGGATTTTCCTTAAACATTTTTATATGAACTTCTTCAATCAGTTTAAATTCTTCTATCAATACCTTGCATATTCTATTGCATGCATGTTCTAGTAATTGAGATGGTATGTTCATCTCCCTCTTTACCAATTCGAATATCTCTGCATAGCTTATCGTATTTTCTAACGAATCGTTTATGGCAGCATTTGTAAAGTCGGTCTTTATTTTAAGGTCTATAATAAAATCAGCCCCAACAATTCTTTCCTGTGGGTCTACTCCATGAAAGGCATGAATCTTTAATCCCTCCAATGTTATGTACATTTTTTCTATTTCCATTTTATTTTAATGCATTATGTGCAAAAATATTAAATTTTAATATTTTAGTATGGCATTTTTATAAGTTTTATTAGTCAGTTTCATAGTATTAACTATATGGCATTTTAACATATACGCCTCTTTCATTATTTTTGTTAGCATGAATAGAAAGAAAATAATTAAAATAACTTTTTTGACTTTCGGATCATTGATAGTGACCGTTATGTTACTGATAGCATTTGCAATTAATTTTGTGTTTACTCCTGCCAAACTTACGCCGGTAGTATTGAAAATTGCGAACAATTCTTTAAATGCAGATTTAAAGATGCGAAGTGTAGAACTTACTTTTTTCTCGACTTTTCCTAAATTTGGATTAAAGATTGAAGATGGCAGTCTGGTATCAAAGACTTTCAACGATTCTTTATTCCAGAAAACTGATTCGCTGGCAAGTTTCGGAAAATGTATAGTAACTGTGAGTCCTTTTGATTATATTTTCAAAAATAAGGTCACTCTTCATAACCTGTCTTTTGACGACATATCGGTATATGCTTTCAGAGATAGTAAAGGTAAAGCAAACTGGGATATTATGAAGGCAAGCAAAGATACTGTCAGTGTTGAAGCAGATAGTACCGCGAATAGCTTTGATAGTAGCATAGATCTGAATAGAGTAGAAATAAAGAATGCAAATATAATTTTCGACGATCGGAGTACCCAGATTTATACAAGCCTTCGAGATGTTAATATGAAGTTAGGGTTACATCTTGATGCAGTAAATTCTTCAATGACTCTTCATCTCGACAACAAGAATATTCTTTTCTGGCAGAAAGGTGAATTGCTTGTGAATAATATATCAACCTCTATCGATACTAAGATTGATATAAATTCATCATCACTTAAATGGAACTTTAATGAGATGAAGATGTCGGTAAACGGAATAAATCTTGATGTGAATGGATGGATGCAGAGAGATACGTTGAACAAAACTGTTGTGCTCGATTTCTCGTATGGGCTTCATGCTCCAACTATAGGAACTGTAATAAACATGATTCCCGAAATATACGTAAAGAGAGGAAAAGTTAAAGCATCGGGCGATGTGAAATTCTCAGGTACAGTAAAAGGAAAATATGGTAACGGACATTTGCCCGAAGCTACTCTTGGACTTGATATAGAAGATGTTAAGATTCATTATGATGGTTTTCCATATGGAATAAATAATTTTTCTACTTCGCTTAATGCTTATGTAGACTTAATGCGCAGAAAACCATCATATGTGAAATGGAATATAATGAAGCTTAAGGGGGCTAAGACAGATGTAGTATCGGATATACGTATAGATAATCTTCTTGTAGATCCTGTAATAAGTATTGATACTAAATCAACTGTAGATTTAGATGCATTGGCTAAGACAATTCCTTTTCAGGAGGGAATTAAAATAGGAGGTAAGTTAAATGCTTCCGTTATGGTAGGTTGTACTCTTTCTTCAATAAAACAACAGGATTTAGGAAGGATACAACTGAAAGGTTACATAGGTTTGGATAATTTGCAAGTAATAGATACTAATAAAGATTTCAACTTTAAAGGAAATGCTTTTTTTGAATTTTCGGACAAGAACTATCTTGAGGCTACAGCCGGAATAAGTAATATTGTTTTAAAGAGCAAGAAGCTATCTTATGAGGTAGATAATATGAAAGCAACTGTTTCATCATCAAATCCTCAGGATACATCTAGAGTTGTAACCCTGGACGGAAATTTTAAGATGAGCAGAATGAAGTTTTCTATTGCCGACAGCATAAAATTCTTTAGTAATGATGTAATGCTTACAGCTTCATTGTTTCCTCAGAAAGTAAATATGAAGAAACCGGCAGTAAGCATGAATATGCAGAGCGATTCTATTAATCTTTTCCTCGACAAGAATGATATTATCCTAACTAATGCAAATATAAAGCTCAATGCCGATAAGGTGAAGGACAAAATATGGCGTCCTGTAGCTAAAGTTGGATTTGATTTAATGAAATTTACTACACCTTCGTTTGAATATCCTATTACTATTAGTAAAAGTGAAGTTAATGTAGACAATAATGATATCAGATTGGACAATGCTATAGTAAGGATAGGAAATTCAGATTTAAAAGCTACCGGTAAAATTAGCGGTCTATATGCTGCACTTACAAAGAAAGAGACTCTTAAAGGAGAACTCAATGTAAGCTCAAATTTAATAGATTGCAATCAGCTTATAACTGGAGTTGTTGAAGAAAAGTCGGAGATTAAAAATGAAACATCCCATAAAGATTCTGCTACTTCTAGCACTGCAAATAAAGAAGAAGAGTCTATGAAGCTTTTTGTATTACCCGAAAATCTTGATTTTAAATTAAATGCTGACTTTAAAAAAGTAATATTCGAAAAGATGAGTTTCGAAAATGTTGAAGGAGAGATACTTATAAAGAATCAAGCTGTGTATATGAAGAAACTTAAAATGCATGGATTGGATTCGGATATGCAGGCAGAACTTATATATAAGGCATCTAATAGCAATGAAGGATATACGGGATTTGATTTTAAAATTAGTGACATTAATATTGGTAAGTTGGTAAACTTTATTCCTTCATTGGATACAATAGTACCAATGCTTAGATCATTTAAAGGTGTAGTTCAGTTTGATGTAGCAGCCGAGTCTAAGCTAGATTCTAACATGAACATAAAGATTCCTACTCTTCGATCGGCTATGCATATAAAAGGTGACAGTCTGGTTTTAATGGATGGAGAAACATTTGCCGAAATTTCAAAAATGCTAATGTTTAAAAATAAGAAAAGCAACGTATTTGACAGTATATCGGTAAATGTGATGGTCGATAAGGGCAACGTAAAGGTATTCCCATTTCAGGTTACAATTGATAGATATAAAGCTGCAATTGGAGGGGAGCAAGGGCTTGATATGAATTTTAACTATCATATATCAATATTGAAATCACCTCTGCCATTTAAGGCAGGAGTAAATATAAGTGGAAATCTGGACAAGATGAAATTCCGTATTGGTAAGGCAAAATATAAGGATGACGTAACTCCGGCTGCCGTTCATAAAGTAGATAGTACCCGCATAGATTTAGGTAAGAATATAGTAGAAGGCTTTAATCATATATTAAACAAGAAATAGGCTAAATAATAATATGTATAATAATAATTAAAGGTAAAGTAAAAACACCTAAAACATATAAATGACCCCTGCCACAGATATCTGTAGCAGGGGTCATTTGGCTAAAAAGAGAGTTTTAATATACCCTCAGTTTATATTATGGTTATCTTTGTATATATTATCCACATCTGGAAGTACCGCAAGTCTTGCATATAAGGCAACCTTCCTGGTATACCAGAGTTTCGTTGCCGCAGTTAGGACATTTCTGACCATCTGCTTTAGTACCATCTACAACATATTTCTTCAAAGCACGTTCTACACCATTTTTCCATGTATTGATGCTTTCGCTGTCAAGCTGCAATGAATCTACAAGTTTTATTACACGGTCTATAGGCATTCTCCAACGAAGCACACCCGATATCAGTTTTGCATAGTTCCAGTATTCTTTGTTGAACTTTTCAGAAAGTCCCTCGATAGTAGTCTTGTAACCTCTCTTGTTTTCGAACTGGAAATCGTATCGCTTATTGCCGTCCTCGTCTACATTCTTTATAATTCTTCCTGTAGTAACCGATTTAGGTAATAATATACCCTCTTCATCATCTTGAAGACCAGTGAAGATCTCGTATGGATGACCATCTAGCAAACCAACGAATGCTACCCATTTCTCTTTATTGTTCTGGAATCTTACAACTTCAGCTTCAAGAACCTTTGGTCTAACTTCCACAACAGTAGGTTGCTTGCATGGAGGTGTATCCTCTTTTTTATCTTTTTTGGTAGATATAAGTACTCCCGCTCGTGATCCGTCACGATAAACAGTACATCCCTTGCATCCAGATTTCCATGCCTCTACATACAGACGGTTTACTAGATCTTCATCAACATCGTTTGGTAGATTTATAGTAACGCTTATTGAGTGATCAACCCATTTCTGTATTCTTCCTTGCATCTTAACCTTCATCAACCAGTCAACATCATTTGACGTTGCCTTGAAATACGGCGATTTTTTTACCAGTTCGTCAATCTCTTCCTGTGAGTATCTCTTGCTTGTATCGTATCCGTTAATCTCCATCCATTTAAGGAACTTGTGATGATATACTATATACTCTTCAAATGCATCTCCTGTTTCATCTATAAAGTCAATGTGTACTTCAGGATCATTAGGATTTACTTTTCTTCTGCGTTTGTATACAGGCATGAATACTGGTTCAATACCAGATGTAGTCTGAGTCATGAGACTTGTAGTTCCGGTAGGAGCGATAGTAAGACATGCAATATTGCGTCGGCCAAATTTTATCATTTCATCATATAAAGCAGGATCGGCTTCTTTAATACGATTTACAAAAGGATTGTTCTTTTCTCTTTCCGAATCGTATATTTCGAATGCGCCTCTCTCTTTAGCCATAGTTACAGAAGAACGATAAGCTTCGATAGCAATTGTTTTGTGTACTTTTTCTGAGAATTCAGTTGCTTCCTCAGTTCCGTAGCGCAACCCCATTGCAGCAATCATATCACCTTCGGCTGTGATGCCCACTCCGGTGCGGCGCCCCTGTCCGCTTTTTTTGTATATTTTCTCCCAAAGATGTCTTTCGGTATGCTTAACCTCTTCATTTTCGGGGTCGGCATTTATTTTTTCAATAATCTGTTCTATCTTCTCCAGCTCAAGATCAATTATATCATCCATGATTCTTTGCGCCAAAGCCACGTGTTTTTTGAATAAATCAAAATCAAAATATGCATCCTTAGTAAAAGGATTCATTACATATGAATATAGATTTATAGCCAACAAACGGCATGAATCGTAAGGGCATAAAGGTATTTCTCCGCAAGGATTGGTAGATACTGTACGATAACCAAGATCAGCATAGCAGTCGGGAACAGATTCCTTAATGATGGTATCCCAGAAAAGTACGCCTGGCTCTGCCGATTTCCATGCATTATGTACAATTTTCTTCCACAACGAAGATGCATCAATCTCTTTTGTAAATGAAGGTACATCCGAATTTATAGGATACTGCTGTTTATACGAAGTACCGTTTGTTGCAGCTTTCATAAAATCATCATCAAGCTTTACGGATACGTTGGCACCAGTAACTTTTCCTTCTGTCATCTTTGCGTCAATGAATGCTTCCGAATCGGGATGCTTTATAGAGACACTGAGCATAAGAGCACCTCTGCGACCATCTTGTGCTACCTCGCGTGTAGAGTTAGAATAACGTTCCATAAAAGGCACAAGACCTGTAGATGTAAGAGCTGAGTTCTTTACAGGTGATCCTTTAGGACGAATGTGTGAAAGATCATGCCCAACTCCGCCACGGCGTTTCATGAGCTGTACCTGTTCTTCGTCTATATGTATAATTGCTCCGTATGAATCGGCTTCCCCGTCAATACCTATTACAAAGCAGTTTGATAAAGATGCTACCTGGAAAGTATTACCTATTCCAGTCATAGGACTTCCCTGAGGAACTATATATTTAAAATGATCCAGTAAATCAAATAATTCCTGAGCTGATAACCCATTTTGGTATTTGGCTTCAATACGCGCCACTTCGTTGGCGATTCTCCAATGCATATCTTCCGGTGACTTTTCGAAGATATTTCCAAATGAGTCTTTTACTGCATATTTATTAACCCAAACTCTTGCAGCTAGCTCATCTCCCTTGAAATATTTTAATGATGCTTCAAAGGCTTCATCATAAGTGTAAGTTTGTTTTTCCACTTTTATTATAGATTTTAAAAATATTAATAAGTCATGTTGTAGAAGTTCCGACTTATAATAATCAAAGGCTTGACAAAACTATATATGTTTTTCGAATAAACAAAAGAAATAAGAAAAAAGTTATCAACAAAATTAAAGTTGTCCAAAATTAATTTGTAAGTATTTGATATATAGGTGATAATGGTTTTTAATAATTATTGAAAGTTTTCTATTTTGAAAATTGTATTTCAATGCCTGTTATATAAAATAATAAAAGAATCAAGTTAATTATAAAGATAAATATCATAAAATAAATAATTGAGAGACTATATAATTTCTTATATTTGCAAAAAAAGAATATGGAATCAATAAAGAACAGACGTACCATTCGTAAGTATAAAAAAGATGATATTTCGGATGTGTTGTTGAATAGTCTTCTGGAAGAATCGTTTCGTGCTTCTACCATGGGAAATATGCAATTGTATAGTGTAGTGGTTACTCGCGATGAAAAAATGAAAGAGAAGTTATCTCCGGCTCATTTTAATCAACCTATGGTAAAGCAGGCTCCGGTAGTGCTTACTTTCTGTGCCGACTTTAACAGATTTACCAAATGGTGTGAGGCAAGGAATGCAATGCCAGGCTATGATAATTTTCTTTCGTTTATGAATGCTTCGATTGATACTTTACTGGTAGCAGAAAACTTTTCTACTTTAGCAGAAGAGGAGGGGCTGGGAATATGTTATCTGGGAACTACTCTTTATAATGCCGATAAGATAATCGAAGTTCTTGGATTGCCTTCGCTTGTAGTGCCAATTACTACAATTACGGTAGGTTATCCGGCAGAAACTCCCGAACAGCCTGATCGGCTTCCTTTCAATTCGTTGATTCATAATGAAACATACAATGATTATACAGAAGCAGATATTGATGCAATCTACGATTATAAGGAAAAACTTGAAGAGAGTATGAAGTTTGTTACAGAAAACGACAAGCAGACATTGGCTCAGGTATATACTGATGTACGTTATAAGAAGTCGGACAATGAGTTTATGAGCGAATCATTAAAGAAAATTATTGTAAAGCAGGGGTTTAAGTTATAATTCTTAATATTCAGAATAATTTCAAACAATAATGGTGATTATATTTCTATCGAATATAATCACCATTATTGTTTTATCTGCTTCTTAATTCAGATTCTATCTCTTCTATCTCTGCTTTAAAACCTTTATCTACTTCTACCTGATCTTTTACTATTTTGCAGGCATGTAGCACTGTAGCATGATCCTTGTTTCCTATCAGCTGTCCTATTTTAGATGATGAAGACTCAGTATGTTTTTTTGCAAGATACATAGCTACCTGTCTTACCTGTACTATTTCTCGCTTCCTGGTTTTTGTGTGAATAGCCGATTCTTCGATATCGTAATGATGACATACCTTTGCAATGATATCTTCTATTGTAAGAGGCTTACTTTCTGAGCATTTTACAGCTTTCTTTACAATTCTCTGTGTAAGATCCAGATCAATGTCTCTCTTAAATAGTATAGACTGTGCAAGGAGTGAGTTTATTATACCTTCCAATTCGCGTACGCTTTCATTTACATTCTCGGCTATGTAATTTATTACATTCTCAGGAATGGTAAGTCCGTCACGACGTATTTTGTTGCGAAGAATATTCTTTCTAAGTTCTACATCGGGTTTATCAAGTTCGGCTACCAATCCCCATTTGAATCGGGTAAGTAGGCGTTCTTCCATACCTTGTAGCATTACAGGCGCGCGGTCCGATGTAAGAATAAGCTGCTTGCCATTCTGATGAAGATGATTGAAGATATGGAAGAATGTATTCTGTGTTTTAGTTACACCGGCAAATTCTTGGATATCATCAATTATAAGAACGTCAATAGTTTGGTAAAAGCTTATGAAATCGTTAAAGTGATTTGTTCTTACAGAATCTGTATATTGTACCTGAAAAAGATGCGCCGATACATAAAGCACGCGCTTATTTGGGTATAGTTCTTTTATTCGCGTACCTATAGCATTGGTAAGGTGAGTCTTTCCCACGCCCGACGGTCCGTACAGAAATAGAGGATTGAAGGTCTTTGCAGGATCTTTTGCGACTGTTTCACCTACTGTTCTTGAAAATTCATTACTTGATCCTTTAATAAAATTATCAAAATTATAATTAGGATTAAGATGTGGATCAAGATCTTGAACTACTGGAGCCTGCATTAAGTTAGGAGCCTTATTTTCCTCCTTCGTAGTAGTTGGCTTAGGAAGAGCTGATGATCTTGTAGTTCCTTCAATATTTACTGTTATATGATTGGTTTTATCGGTAAGTATTGAATACATAAGCTGAGTACCTTCCCCTATAACTTTATAAAGGACAGAACGCAACAAATCTACAAACTTCTCTTCGAGAAATTCATAGAAAAATGGACTTGGAACTCCTATTGTAAGGGCTCTATCCTCGTATTTAAGCGGGACGATAGGCTCAAACCATGTTTTAAAGGTCGTATCTGCTACATTGTCTCTGATTATATCAAGACAACGTTTCCATAAAACGACGTGATCGTTTTCAATCATATAAGGCGATTATTATAAAAAGCGAAACTTCTACTATTGCAAATTTCGCCATCTATTTTCATAAAAACAAATCATGTTTTCTTTGGTTTTATTGTTGATAAACTAACTGCTTTAATTTCAAGCATTTAGAATTAAACTTTTTATTTGTGTGTTTGTTTAGGTATTGCAAATATGTAAAAGTTTGATAATCAGAGAGAAAGATAATTATTGAACTGCTTAAAAGAAAAAGGGAGTATAAATTATAATTTTATATACTCCCTTTTATCAGTAGTTTGGGCTAAATTGTAAGAAAATTACCCAATCTCTTTATTTAGAAAAAATCTAATTAGCTACTTTTTTTATTTGTCTTTTTTACCGAATAAAGAAAAGTGTACATATCTCTTTGGATGTGCTTTTAAATCTTCCAACAGTGATGCTGCATTTGCTGTAGTTGTGCTTAAATTCTGATATAGTGTTGCATCATTGAATAATAAACCAATAGTATTGTCTTTTCTATTTAGCTTATTAGTAAGTAGTTGCACATTGTTGAGCGTCGAGTCTATCTTGCTGAAAGTCTCGGCGTATTTTATACCTTTTAATTCTTCTGTTATAGATACGAAATTAGTAGTAATTACATTCAGGTTGTTTGCAATCTGAGGAATATCTTTACTCATCAACCTATTAAGATTAGTTGTGGTATTTTTTAAATTAGATGTGATAATTTCTGTATTATGTAAAGTATTTGTTAAGGCCGGATCGGCCAATAATTTATTTAATGAATACAATATAGAGTCCATTTTGGGAAGAATCTTCACGAACTGTGGTATAAGTTCGTTCTGTGCTACTCCCATAAGTCCGTTATTTGTATATCCTGGTATTGTATCTCCAGGTGTATAGTAAGATGTAGTGTCATTAAGTATCATGTTCATCTTTACTGTACCAAGCATTTCTGTTATTAGTTCGCCCTTGCTTCCTTTGGGAATACGCATATTCTTATCTATCTCAACTTTTACGGTTACATTGCCCGGTTTATTGTAGTTGTAGTCTATACTTCTTACTGTACCTATTTTGAATCCGTTTGCATACACCGGACTAGAACCTGCCAGCCCATTAATGTTGTGGTATTCAACATAATAGTAATTAGCTGGTTGGAATAGGTTAATACCCTTAAGATAATTAATTCCGAAGAATAGAATTAATAATGCTATTATACCTATCAAACCTATTTTAATCTCCTTGCTTAACTTGAAATTCATATTTATTTACCCTTTTTAAATTCATTAATTGCTTCATTTATATTGACCTTCTCGTCACCTTTGAAGGCTATTATGAATGCATCCTTAAATTTACTGTTTATACTTCTTTTGACTTTTAATACGCTATTGTAATCTTTACTTTCCTGATATGTGTATTTATAAATTCCGTTTTCTATAAAATAACTTACTGGCGACAATCCTTTAAATTTACTACTGTTTGTCGGGAGTTTCCTATCCGAGGTAAGTATCTGTATTTTGAATATAGGTGCATTGTTGCTTTGTGATTCTGTTGGTGTAGTGTTTGTTTTTCTGTTTCTTGTAGGTTTTACAGTTGGTGGATATGTAGGAGTTGGTTCTACAGAGTCCTTAGTCTGTACTATACTATTATCTGCTTTTTCCTGTGTGGTATCTGTCGGTTCTTCTTTTATGTCGGATGCCACTACTTCTACATAATTATTTCTTTTGTTTGCTGCACCTGCCTTTATTTCATAATCTCTCTTATAATTTATGAATGCATTGTATATGCTGTTGGAAAGACGTGTAGTACCAGCGCTAGATAGAAGGAAATTTTCTTCCTCCGGGTTTGAAATATATCCAAGTTCAATCAATACACTTGGCATCGACGTTTCACGCAGAACCAGAAATCCGGCCTGGTGTACTCCTTTGTCTATTCGCCCTCCGGTAGATTTAAAATGCTTTTGTATATAGGTTGCCAGTTTTACACTGTTCTCCATATTTTTGTCCTGAAGAAATTCGAAGATAATATAACTTTCTGCCGAGTTTGGATTGAATCCTGCATATCGTTGCTGATAATTGTCTTCAATAAGTATAACAGAGTTCTCTTTCTTTGCAACTTCAAGGTTTTCTTCAGTACGATGAAGTCCTAACGTGTAGGTTTCGGCTCCTTTTACACTTCTTCCCTTGGCAACAGAATTTGTATGGATTGATATGAAAAGGTCGGCTTTTGCATTATTTGCAATCTGTGCTCTTCGGTCTAGCGGAACAAAAATATCGGTACTTCTTGTATATACTACTTTGGTAGCAGGACAGTTGTTCTTTATAAGATTCCCTACTTTAAGAGCCACCTCAAGATTTATATTCTTTTCTTTTCCACGTTGTCCTATAGCTCCAGGGTCATTACCACCATGACCCGCATCAATGACGACAACGAAATCTCTTCCTTCTGCTACAAAGCATAAGGATGGTAACCAAAGCCATAAGGCACAAAAATAGAATACTATTTTAAGTCTGTTTCTTTTCATATTAAATAATGTGCAAATGTAGATATTTTAAATGAAAACTAACCTTTATACATAAAGTTTTATTGATTAAAGAAGTTTTTTGCCATAAAAGAAGAAAAATAGAATAGAATTTAAATTTAAATAATGTTACTTTGCATGAAAATATATATATATAGAATAATATGTTAGTATTTTTAAAGAATTGGGCTTTGCCGGTTGCCATGTTGACAGGGGTAATCGGTTATTTTATTTTATCCGGAGTTTCATTCCTTGAACCTGTAAAGCCAGCGGTTAATTGGCTGATTGCAGTTCTTACTCCGTCGTTGATATTTCTACAGTTGCTTCTTACTTTCTGCAAAGTAGAACCAAAGGAACTTATGCCTAAAACATGGCATATATGGCTTTTGTTAATTCAGGCGCTTTCAAGCGGAGTTATTGCACTTTTACTTTTATATTATCCTATGAATGCCGACTATAAGGTGATATTCGAAGGTGCTATGGTATGTCTTATTTGTCCTACCGCCACTGCAGCTGCTGTTATAACAGGCAAGCTGGGAGGTAGTCCTTCAACTCTTACTACTTATACATTATTATGCAATATACTTGCTGCTGTAGCTGTTCCATTGGTATTCCCTTTAGTAGAACCTCATTCTGATGTTACTTTTGTGATAGCTTTCCTTAAAATTTTAAGCAAGGTATTTCCATTATTGTTATTTCCTTTCTTCCTGGCAATGATTTTGCGTTACTTTATTCCTACGGTTCATAAATTCCTGCTTAAATATCATGGAATGGCTTTTTATCTGTGGGCAGTAGCTCTTACTATAGTTACCGGCCAGACTGTAAGATCGCTTGCTAATAGTAGTGCTCCTGTAAGCATAGAGATGAATCTTGCATATGCAGGACTTTTTACATGTGCTATTCAATTCCTTCTTGGAAAAATTATAGGAGGTCACTATAATGACAGAATAAGTGGCGGACAAGCTTTGGGGCAGAAGAATACGGTTCTTGCAATATGGATGGCATGTACATATCTGAATCCGCTATCGTCTGTAGCACCCGGTAGTTATGTAGTGTGGCAAAATGTAATTAATAGTTACCAACTATGGAAGAAAAGGAAAAAGGAAAATACTGAATCAGTAAATGTGGAAAGTTTATAGTAATAAAAAACTGCTCTCTGTAATATGTTTATATTAAACGTTTTATGTAGTTTTTGTATTAGCGTTGATATCTTTTTAAATATACTATGAATTGACCGCGACAAAAATATTTTTTATCGAATAAAATTTGGAATTGACCGCGTGAAAATATTTTTTTCACGCGGTCAATTTTACAATTATTTTAAAGCAATTGATTTATAAAGTATTTTGTTTAATTTTTTCTACGTATTGATCTATACGATGCAACTCATCTGGTATCCTTATTTTTTGCGGGCAGTGAGATTCGCATTCTCCGCATCCTATGCAATGGCTTGCTTGTCTTAGTTTTGGGACGCTTCGGTCGTATCCTATAAGGAATGCACGGCGTGCTTTTGCATAGTTTTCATCCTTTGCACTCTGTGATGTATTTCCTTCATTTACGCATAAGTTGTAATGTGCAAATATTGCAGGAATATCTAGTCCGTAAGGGCATGGCATGCAGTACTTACAATCGGTGCATGATACCAATGGATACTTAAGCAACTCGCGTGCCGTTTTGTCAAGAAATTCTTTTTCATCATCGGTAAGTGGCTGCAGTGGAGAATATGTGCGTATATTGTCCTGCAAATGCTCCATATATGTCATTCCGCTCAACACGGTCAGTACTCCTTCGGGCGAACCGGCAAATCTGAAGGCCCAGGCCGCATTGCTATCCTTTGGGCGTCGCTCCTTGAAATTCTGTACAATATGTTCATTTACCTTAGCAAGTCGGCCCCCAAGAAGTGGTTCCATTATAACTGCAGGTATATCTCTTTTAGAAAGCTCTTCGTACAGATATTTGGCATCTATATTTGCTCCTAATGGTTCTATCCAATCCATGTAATTAAGCTGAATCTGTACGAAGTCCCATTTTACATCTTGTGCAAGCAGGTAATCGAACACTTTAACATCTCCATGAAATGAGAATCCAAGATTTCTTATTTTTCCTGCCTCTCTTTCTTTTAGAAGAAACTCTAGCACTCCATTATCATAGAATCTTTCTTTTAGTGTATCTATTCCGTTTCCTCCTCCAATAGCATGAAGCAGATAATAATCTATGTAATCTGTCTGAAGTTCCTTGAATGATTTGTGGTATAGATCTATAGCAGCTTTGCGGCTTGTGTTGCCAAAATTTGACATCTTTGTGGCTATGTAGTACTTATTACGTGGATGTCTTTTCAGAGCAATTCCTGTAGATCGTTCGGAGTATCCCTGAAGATATACGGGAGCGGTATCGAAGTAGTTTACTCCGTGTGCCAGTGCATAATCTACAAGTTTGTTTACCTCTTCTTGGTCTATAGGGTTTTCGTTTTCTTTGACATCTTCTTTCAATGGCCAGCGCATACATCCATATCCTAGGAGCGAAACTTTGTCGTGAGTGGTTGGGGTAGTGCGGTAAGTCATCTTGTCGGTAGGAACAGGTTCATCACTATCGGAGAATGCGTGTACGTTGTCCGACTTGCTGTTGCAGCCTGCAAGCATGGCTCCGGTAGTAATTACACTTCCGCCAAATATTTTTAGGAATTTTCTTCTTGATATATTGTTGTTTTCTTTCATATGAGTCAGATTTAAGATTAGATGTTACGATGACGTTCATGTCCTGTTACATAGATTGCACTTAAAGGGCGTACCGGACAAAGGTTTTCGCAGCTACCGCAGCCTATACATTTCTCTATATTGACAGCCGGAACCAATATATCACTATTGTCCGTACCATCTGGATGTACCATATGAATGGCTCCGGTGGGGCAGTGGCGTTCGCAATTGCCGCACTTTACCTTATCCTTGAATGCTATGCAGTCTGATGCTACCCACACGGCATGTCCTATTTGTATGGCCGACTTTTGGGCTGTTGTTATAGGACGTATTGCACCTGTAGGACATACGCTAGAGCACTCTGTACATTCGGGACGACAATATCCTTTGTCGAACTTCATTTCGGGCTGCATGAACGATTCGATTGCCGAAGAAGGCACCAATACTTTATTTGGACATGCTGATATGCATAATTGGCATGCAGTGCAGTGATTGGTGAGATTCTTTACGCTTAAAGATCCAGGAGGAGTAATTCGTGGCATACCCGATCTACTCTTTTTGTCCTTTATTATAGCAAGTCCACCGTCTACCTTATTTTCTTGTGCCTTTATTGCTATTGTTGTTGCTAGAAGAGCCGATACCGAAAGAAAGTTACGCTTACCAGAATCAACCTTATTTGTATCGGTATGTTTTAGCTGTGCGTCTGGTGCTACATAGTATTTTGAGGGGCGGCGCGTAAAGGTTATTGCACTCTCTTTGCATTTGTTTATGCAGTCCATGCACACCACACAACGGCTGTAATCTATAGAATGCTCTTTCGTGTTAATGCAAGAACTCTTACAATTTTTCCCGCACAATCCACAGTTGTTGCATTTTGATGTATCTATTACCGGTGCATAAAGAGAGTATTTTGATATTAACCCCAGAAAAGTCCCAACAGGACATATTGTGTTGCAGTAAGTACGTCCATGACGCCATGCAAGAATCGATACTATAATGACTGTAATTATAGCTACCGCCATTACTATCCAGTTCTTTATCCATACATCTACAGAATAGAAAGCATAGCTGTTGGCTCTTTCGGCAAAATATGCCAGAATATTGTTTATCCATCCATACAGTGGTGCGAATAATGTTGATATAATTCTGCCGTAAGCGCTGTAAGGTTCAATTAGATTGGCAATGAAACCTGCTCCACCTATAAGTGAAAGTATAAAAATGAAAAGCATTACATACCTCAGCTTAGATAGTGCCGCCGAGAAATTGAATCTGTTTTTCTTTATTTTGCCTGCTATCCAGCTTACAGCGTCCTGAAAGATACCTAGCGGACATACAACCGAGCAGTATAGTCGGCCAAAAAGAAATGCAATAATGAAAAGAAAGAAAATAACTCCTGCATTTAATGCCAATATAGCTGGTACCAACTGTATTTTTGCCAACCATCCGAACCATTGGTGTAATGTTCCTGAAAAGTCAAGAAACAGCAATGTTATAAATGTAAATGAAAATAATGCCGCTATTATACGTAACGTTTTAAGCATAGTATTATAATTTGTTGTTAGTATATTAAATATTTTTCTCGAATCTTGTTATACCTTTCCAATTCGTCTTTCCATGTTGCTCTTATCTCATCCTCACTTTTTCCTTGAATTATCATCTTTCTTACCTGCGGATCGCCTATAAGTGCATCAAACCATTGTGGACGAGTAAAGAAAGTATGATGTTTGTCGTATTTTTTGTACTCATTGTAATATGAAATGATATACTTGAGTGAAAAACCTTTCGGAGCCGATATGTGCCGCAGATTGTTTCCATAGCATTGAATGTTATTGTACATTGGGTTTTTGTCGAAGCCATGCATTGCACGTGGGGTGTAGCTAAAAGAGTATATCTTTATATCGGGCGATCCTATAACCTGAAATGGGAATTTGGTTCCTCGACCCACGCTTATGGCTGTTCCTTCGAATGGACATAGAGAGGGGTAGAGGGCAACGGCTTGATCGTTTGGTAAATTTGGAGAAGGTTTTACAGGAAGAGAGTAAGGTTGTCCATGTTTCCATCCTTCTACAGGTATTACAGTAACTTTTGCAGTAATTCCCTTGTTTAGCCACTTTTCGCCATTAATCATCTGCGCAAGCTCTCCTACAGTGCATCCATGAAGTACAGGAATAGGATCCAGACTAACAAAACTTTTAAGATATTTCTTTCTTATCGGGCCATCCACATAGTCGCATGGATTTGGGCGGTCGGTAATAATTAATGGAATGTCACTTTCTGCACAGGCTTCCATTACATAATGCATAGTACTTATATATGTATAGAAACGAGCTCCTACATCTTGTATGTCAAACAATACAGCATCAATTCCATTCATCTGTGACATAGTGGGTTTCTTGTTTGCACCATAAAGAGAAATTATAGGTATTCCAGTCTTTACATCCTTCCCATTGCGAACAGTCTCGCCAGCATCTGCATCGCCACGAAATCCATGTTCGGGTGCAAATATCTTCTTAATCTTTATTCCAGAACTTATAAGGGTATCTAGTAAATGTACCTTTTTATCACCTACTATTGAAGAGTGGTTTACAACAAGTGCAACTCTTTTACCTTTAAGTAAAGGCAGCAGTTTGTCCATCTGTTCGGCACCGGTCTTTATGAATTGAGCAGAAATACTACTACATATAAATATTAGACAGCAAAGCAAAAGAGTCTTTGTTTTCATGCTATATGCTTATAATTTTGTAATATTGCACAAATTTATTATTTTAATTTAAAATGAGTGCATTATCAATTATAAATAAATATTATCCTGAAGAAAGCGAAGGAAAGAAAATACTAATAGACCACAGCATATCGGTTACACAAAAAGCATTGAAGATAGCCGATGCACATCCTGAACTAAATCTTGACATAAAGTTTCTTGAATATGGTGCTATGCTGCATGATATAGGAATATTCCTTACCGATGCACCGTCCATATACTGTTTTGGTATACATCCTTATATCTGTCACGGATATCTTGGAGCCGACATTCTAAGGAGTGAGGGATATGAAAAGTTAGCTTTGGTATGTGAACGTCATACAGGAGCCGGCATTTCCATGGAACATATAATAAAGAATAATTTGCCTTTGCCCCATCGCGAAATGATTCCTGTATCTATGGAAGAACAGGTAATATGTTTTGCCGACAAGTTCTTCTCTAAGACTAAACTTGATAAGGAAAAAAGCGTAGATAAAGCTTTGAAAAGCATTTCTAGATTTGGTGAGGAGGGCACTGCCAGATTTATTAAATGGTGCGACTTATTCTTGTAAGGTTTAAAAATAAATTAAAATATGGCTAATTTGTTTATTATTGGAGTAGAATGTTTAATTTTGCCCCTCAAAGCGTAAATAAAAAAGAATGACGCCACTGAAACTACATAAATTAATACCCTTTATTCTATTTTTAGCAGCACTGTTGCTAACAATCTCGTCAGGTGCACAACGTAGAAACAATAATACTAGATCGGGAAAGGATTCTCTAAAAACTGATTCTCTTAAAGTTGATTCTTTACGCATGGATACAGTAAAGAAGAAAAAGGCTCCGCTAGATGCTCCGGTAGTTTACGAAGCAAACGATTCGATTGTGTTTACAGAAGGAGGGTATGCTCATCTTTACGGTGCCGGAAAGGTTAACTACGAAAAGATAGAGCTTACTTCGGACGTTATAACCATGAACATGGACAGCAGTACCGTTTATGCACGTGGTGTAAAGGATACTACCGGCGTCGAGAAAGGAACTCCAATATTCAAGGATGGCGAGACTCCATACGAGTCAAAGATAATGCGCTATAACTTCAAGACAAAGAAAGGGTTCATAAATAATATCACAACTCAACAAGGTGAAGGATACATAACAAGTGAGGAATCAAAGAAAGGAGCAAACGACGAACTTTTCTTGAAAAACGGTAAGTATACTACATGCGATAATCCTAACCATCCGCACTTTTACCTAAAACTTTCAATGGCTAAGGTTAAGCCTAAGAAGAACGCTGTTTTCGGACCTGCACAGCTAGTCGTAGAAGATGTACCTTTGCCTATAGCAATACCTTTTGGCTTCTTTCCATTTAACAGTAGCTATTCTTCGGGATTTATCATGCCTACATATGGTGATGAAATGAATCGAGGCTTCTATCTTCGAGACGGAGGATATTATTTTGCAATAAGTGACAGAATGGACTTTAAGGTTCTTGGTGAAATATTTACTAAAGGATCGTGGGGACTCTCGGCTCAGTCAAATTATAATACACGTTATAAATACAGTGGAGCTTTTAGTGGAAGCTACATTGTAACAAAGACTGGCGAGAAGAATATGCCAGATTATACTGTAACTAAGGACTTCAAAATTTCATGGAATCATCGACAGGATCCTAAGGCTAGTCCAAACTCTACCTTCTCGGCAAATGTGAATTTTGCAACCAGCAGTTATGACCGCCGTAACCTTAGCAGTCTTTACAATCCTCAGCAGTACGCCAATAATACTAAGACTTCAAGTGTGAGCTATTCAAGGACTTTTCCTGAAATAGGACTTAATCTTTCTAGTACGTTCAACTTGTCTCAGAATACTCGCGACTCTTCAATAAGTGTTACTTTGCCCGACCTTAACATATCGCTTAATCGTATATATCCGTTCAAACGTAAGAAGGCTGTAGGCGAACAGAAATGGTACGAGAAAATTGCTATGCAGTATACCGGACATCTTACAAACAGCATAAATACTCGAGACAATATGATATTGAAGCAGGGTATAAGCAATTGGAATAACGGTATGCAGCATAATATTCCTATAAGTGCCACTTTTACTATGTTTAAGTATATAAACATAGTTCCAAGTTTTAATTATACAGAACGTTGGTATACAAGAAAGATAGAACAGAGTTATGATGCATTAGCAACAAACAATGTTAGACGTGATACCATAAATGGATTTAATCGCGTATATAATTATAACATGAGCATTCAGATGAATACCAAGTTTTATGGCTTCTATAAGCCATGGAAAGCTTTGTTCGGCGACAAGATTGAGGCAATACGTCACGTATTCACTCCTGCCGTAAGTTTTAGTTATGCTCCTGATTTTGGTTCTTCACGTTATGGATACTATGATACTTATACTTATACCGATTCAAACGGTGAGGTTCAGATGAAAGAATATTCTCCATATGAAGGAATGATATTTGGTGTACCTGGTAGGGGAAAGCAGGGAACAATTAACTTCTCTGTAGATAATAATGTTGAGATGAAGATAAAATCGGATAAAGATACTACAGGCGTACGTAAGGTTAGTCTTATAGATCAGTTATCTGCAAATCTTTCTTACAATACAGCCGCTCAGGTTCGTCCATGGAGCGACCTTAGTATGAATCTTCGATTGAAGCTTACCAAAAGCTATACTTTCAATATGAACGCTTCCTTTGCAACTTATGCATATCAGTTCGACAAGAACGGAAATGTAGTAGTTGGCGACAGAACTGAATGGTCTTATGGCCGTTTTGGTCGTTTCCAAGGATATAGCGGCTCTTTCTCTTATACCCTGAACAATGATAGCTGGTCTAAATGGTTCGGTCCAAAGGATGGAGAAGAAGATAAGGATAGCAAGAAAAAGAAAGGTAAAGAGAATGGTGAAGAGAATAGTGATGAAGAAAAGAAAGATGAAGAGAACAAGTCGAAGTCAAGAAAGACCGAGAAGGCAAAGATTGATGCCGATGGATATCTTACATTTAATATGCCTTGGTCCGTAAATCTTAGCTATAGTTACAGCATACGCGAAGACCGTTCGAAGCAAATAAATATAAAAAGCATGCGTTATCCATATTCTGTTACCCACTCTTTGAATGCTAGTGGTAATTTGAAGCTTGGTAGCCGTTGGAATATAAATGCTACATCAGGATATGATTTCAATACAAAAGAGTTATCAATGACAACAATCAACATAACTCGCGATCTTCACTGCTTTACAATGAGTTGTGGAGTGGTACTTAAACCATATACTTCTTATAATTTCAGCATCAGGGCTCTGTCGAGTATGCTTACAGATGCATTGAAATGGGATCAGAGAAGTAATACGGGTAGTGCAGTAAGCTGGTATTGATAATGTATATTCATAAGTTTGGCTTATAACTGAATTTATTATATAATTATTATTCTATTTAAATGAAGAACACTAATTCTTCGGAGCACGGTATATTCGATGCCCGCTCTCTTGGTCGTCCTAAAATGGTATTATTAGGACTTCAACACATGTTTGCCATGTTTGGCGCAACAGTATTGGTTCCTGCTATAACAGGACTCTCGGTATCGGCTACTCTTCTCTTTGCCGGATTAGGTACGCTCTTGTTTCATTCTATAACTAAGTATAAGGTTCCGGCCTTTCTTGGGTCATCATTTGCTTTCTTGGGCGGATATGGTACAGTAGTTACTTTAGCCTGCATAATTCATCCTCACTACTTATCGTATGTCTTTGTCAAAAAATCC
>USAN01000017.1 GCA_900552645.1 uncultured Bacteroides sp. | reverse complement strand
AATTCAATAAAGCTATACTATATAGTAGTTATATGATGTATAACTAAATATTAACAAGTCATTGGACAGAATGGTAACATATATTTGAGCAGTAATTAGATGAAATTTCACTATAGAAGCATTTATAAATTTCAAATTCTTTTATTGTAGAGAGTTCTCGAGAATGATTTACCGGAAGCTTCTTGATTGCATGAGCTTATTATACCATACTGTAATTAAAACAAATGTCACATCATTCACAATTCCAACACTTTGATATTTAACACATTAAGCGTGAATGATGTATAGCTATATTTCACATATCATTCACACAATATCATGGCACTGGAAAGAATTCAGTTCTTTTACAGAAAAGAATGTTTAAGTATTTCCTAAAGCATATTCAATTTCGTGATAGATTTACATTCCGTACATTTTTATAATAGTCCTAAAAATATATGGTGCGATGCCCAACTGATGAAATAATTATATTTTTGAGAAATATTTATGACTAAGAAATAAAATATACACACTTTTCTGAACATTACCCCTAAAATATCCGTTGACCCGAATTTTGCTTGAGCCTTTACAATTATATAAGAATTACGTAAAAGAAAAAGAGTTAAGTGATTGAACTTTCAATACTTAACTCTTTTCTTTGTACCCAGACCCGGTACAAAGCACCGAAATCATCGGCAAATAAGAGAAAGTAATTATTTGATAATCAAATGATTTGCATTTTCCTTTATTCTCTATTTTTGCCATTTTATACCCTTATTTTGTTACTTAGTACACTATTAGTACACTTTGAATTCTCATTTTCTTTCGTACCTTTGCAATATCAGAAAACAAAAGAAAATCAACTGTTTAGCTAATCTTCCCAGTTGTGTACACAAAACGGGATAAAACCACTAACACATGGCAAAGATAGAAAATAAAACGAAAGAAAATCCCAAATTAGAGCAAAATAAACTCTCTGATGGTAGGATTAGCCTCTATTTAGAATACTATTTAGGCAGAGAAGAAAAGCCTGTATTAGATGAAAACGGTAATCAAATGTGCTATGAAAATGGTAAGATGCAGGGCAAACCAAAGTTTTCGGTAAAGCACAACAGGCGAAAAGAGAATCTTAGTTTGTATCTGATAGAAAAACCACGTACCCCTGCGGAACGCCAGCAGAATAAGGAAACTTTGGAGCTTGCCACGAAGATACGTGCAGAACGTGAACAGGAGTTTAAAGAAAGTATGTTAGGTTATCGCTTAAAGAAAGACCGGACTATAAATTTCTTAGACTACTTCCAAGCTTATATAGACAGCTATACAAAGAAAGATTTGCGGATGATGCAGATAGCCCTTAGCCGTTTCAAAGATTTTCTGAAAGAGCAATACCCTATCTATGAATTTAGCATCAAGCCCGAACTTATCACTAAAGATATGATGATTCAATTTGTGGATTATCTACAATCCCGAAGTATTGGAGAGGGTGCAAAAAGTATCTATCAGCGTTTCAAGAAAGTTATCCGCTATGCCATCGAACACGATGTTATGCTGAAAGACCCATGTAAAGCGGTTACTTGCAAAGTGGACGAGCAAATTCTACGGAAAGATGTACTTTCTCCCGAAGAAATCCAAAAATTGGCGGCTTGCCATTATGACAACGAGAACCCGAATATCAGACGGGCTTTTATCTTCTGCTTATACTGCGGTTTGCGCTTCTGCGATGTAAAAGATCTTACTTACAAGAATGTGGATTACGCTAATCGGTTATTGAAGTTTGAACAAAACAAGACAAAAGGACATTCAGCCAGTAGCGGTGTAGTTATCCCTCTAAATGATGGTCTATTGTCTATTATTGGCGAAGCTCCGGCAGACAAAAGCTGTTTGATATTCGATTTACCTACTTACGAAAGCTGCTGCAAGTCAGTAAAGCGTTGGGTAAAAAGAGCCGGGATAGACAAACATATAAGCTGGCATTGTGCAAGACATTCATTCGCTGTGAATATCCTGAACAATGGTGCTAATATCAAAACAGTAGCCAGTTTGCTCGGACATAGCGGATTAAAGCATACGGAAAAATACACCCGTGCTGTAGATAAGTTGAAAGAAGAGGCTATAAATAGCTTGCCCGAATTAAAACTTTGATAATAAAAATTGTAACTTTGCACAAAGTACCAAAATATGAACTTTGAATCGTTAGTAAATCACATCAGTGCCATTCAGGACACACTGCAAGCACAAGCTGCACATTCTGTAAATCTTGCATTAACCTCTCGTAACTGGCTAATGGGGTGTTATATTGTTGAGTTTGAGCAGCATGGAGAAGACCGTGCCGCATACGGCGAACAACTTCTGAAGAATTTGGAAAAACGACTGAATACTAAAGGACTGAATGAGCGTAGGTTTCGGGAATTCAGACGTTTGTATCTTGTTTATCCGCAGTTAAAAGAAGAGATTCTGCACTATGTTATGTCAGGAAACGAAATTCGGCACTCACTGACTGCCGAATTCACTGAACCAATTCGGCACTTGCCGAGTGCCGAATTGCAAATATCTGACATTCAAAGAAATGATTGGAAAATTCCAGCAAATAAGATATTCAATAAAATACCTTATACACACCTTAAATACATATCTAAAATAGAAAATCCAGTTGGACGTGCATTCTATGAAATGGAAACAATTCGAGGGTGCTGGTCTGTGAAAGAATTGGAGCGACAAATAGCTTCACTTTATTATGAACGTAGCGGACTATCCAAGAATAAAGAGGCTCTTTCTGCATTAGTGCAACAACAAGTTGTTCAACTACAGCCTGCTGATGTAATAAACACTCCCATTACATTAGAATTCTTAGGGCTGAATGAACGAGCCTTGGTAGCCGAGAATGATTTAGAACAATCTATCATTGATAATTTGCAAAACTTCCTTATCGAAATGGGACATGGCTTCTGTTTTGAAGCACGCCAAAAACGGATTTTAATAGACGAGGACTATTTCTTTGCCGACCTCGTTTTCTACCACCGGATTTTAAAATGTCATATAATTGCAGAAATTAAAATCGACAAATTCAGGCACGAGTATGCTTCACAGTTGAATATGTACCTCAACTACTATAAGACAGAAGTTATGCAGTCTGACGACAATCCACCTATCGGTATTTTGCTTTGTACAGAAAAAGGAGATACATTGGTGAAGTATGCCACAGCTGGATTAGACCCGAATATTTTTGTGCAGAAATACAAAATCCAATTACCCAGCGAGGAAGAGATTAGAGATTTCATATCTAAAAGCGTATAATCTTCCGGCATGATTTAATAATTAATCATGCCTAAAGATAATATAACATGTACCTACATCATAGATATATTAACTTATTATATTCTCTTAATATCTACCATCCTACTGCCCCAAAGTGCAAATACCTCTCCCTCACAAACAGCTATGCAATCAAATCGCTGGAGCGATTAACATGAGCGAAATGTATCGAAATTGCTTTCTGATAACCTTTAAACTCTTTTATCAAAGAAGATAAATAGTATATTTCATCTTTCAAATTATTATACTTTTCTTTGACTACAATATACTCTTTATTAAAAGCTACATATTCTGGGTTTTGCTCTATTAAACGCTTCTCTGTTTCTTTTTGCCAAACGTATAAAATTTTCCCTCCATTCCAGCTAACAATATAATTATCAGGATATTGTGGATCGGTTTTTACACTCTCGTATATTTTATCTCTAATAATATCATATTCCTTTTCTTTGTTATCATATTTTTCCCAGATCGGCAAAATATCAGACAATTTCTTGTTCAAATCATCTAATTCATTATTCATTTGTTTCACTTCTAAAATCAATTTAGGATAAATATCCATATTGCATTTCATAATTCGTTCTATATACAACTCTATACCACTATATATTGAATTTAATTCTTTCAATTTGTCCAAAAACATTAAAGCTCCTGATATCTTTTCACCTTTGAAACGTATCAATTTTCGCCCCATTAAGTAAATCGGACTACTTTTATGAAAATAGCTATTGAGCACTTGATAATCTTTATTTTCATTAAGCATCCTTTCCAATCCTTTTACCATTTCATCTACTTCATTTATGATCCAATTTTCCACAAAATGACTTGGTTCTTGAACGGAAGAGTTATACATTTCTGCTGTAAAATCCATTGTTTTTATCCATTCATTATTATTCAATAAATGTCTACGAGTATATCTGATTATTTCCTCTTTTTGCACCCTCCAATATCTAATCCAATCTGAATAAGGTAAAATATCAATCCCCTTATATCTTATATTTGTATAAAAATAGCTAGAAGCTCCATAACCAAAGTTTGTTTTATAAATAACCGACAAGTCATCACTTAAATGAAATTCAGGCTTAGACCAACCTATTCTCCTATGAGAAAAGGCTAAAACAGAATCATCTTTTTCTAATTCTGCATATTTACACTCCAACAAATAAGGTATAACACGTTTTGCTATTTGTTTATAAAAGTTTTCTCTTTTTCTATTTTCAAAATCCAGTTTCCTCTTTTTTGCCTTTTCCTTATCCTCTTGAGTTTTTGCTTTTTTTATTTCAAACTCATATTCTTCCAATAATTTATGATATTCGCTATAACTGATTTTCTGAACCCAAGGACAAGATTGAAAAGAACCTCCCAATGATTCACAAAAATTAAAAGACTTAGTTAAATCATTCAATGTTGAATTTTCCACATAGTCAATAAGCTCAAGAACACTTCTATTCTCATTCTCGGACATATCTTTAAGTTCAAGTAATTGATTATTATTTCGCAGTTTAAGCTCAATAAAATCTACAAACAACTCATCTTCATTATCCTTTTTCCTTAAAACACAAATATGTGTTTCATTTACTTTTATTTTATCCAAGTCCATAAATGTATAGTTTATAAGGTTAATACTGTAGACAATACACAAAAATACAAAAAAGTACAATCAAAAACAAACGTTTGAATTATACCGTCCGTCAATATAACACACAAATCATTTACATTTTAAGTGCACATGCAATAAAATGAAGATAGGTCGGGGCAGCGAAAGATAACTACTCCGATTCTCTATTCTTTAGGGTTTTCCTAACTTATTAGCTTGTTCTCTTAGCTGTCCAGCTTGCTCATCTAATAATCTTGCCCTTTCCAATGCTTGTAGATACTAATTGAAAAGTGCGCCGTATTCTAATTGAAAAGTGCGCCACCATAATAGTAATAACGACCTTTGCATGTTCTAATATGTGAAGGAAAAAATGAAAAATATGGTAGAAAGACAAACGATTATACACATGTATCGAGTAGACGGTTATAGCAAGCGTCACATCTCTCGTGAGTTACATATCAGTCGGCACACTGTCGATGATGTATTGGCAGAGTATGAAGCAGCCTTGTGCAGTGCCGATCCGAATGATGCTTTGGGTGACCTGCTCACCATCCAACCGCACTATGACAGTTCTAAGCGTAAACCTCGTAAGCTAACTTTGGAGATTAAGAATGAAATTGATTCTTGCCTGCATAAGAACGCGATAAAGATCGCTATGGGCATGCGCAAACAACGTATGCTAAAAAAAGACATTCACCTGCATTTATTATCAATCGGTTATTTTATCGGTTATGCGACAGTCTGTAATTACATCAGTTCCAAGGATACGGCTAAGGAAAAGAAGAAAAGCGAGGCGTTTATCCGCCTGTACTACGTTCCCGGAGAGATTGTCGAGTTCGATTGGGGAGAAGTCATTCTTTTCATAGACGATGTCAAGACAAAATTCTATTTGGCGGTATTCACTTTCGGTCACAGCAATGGCAGGTATGCTTATTTGTTCCGACATCAGAATACTTTAGCCTTCATGGAGTCGCACCGGAACTTCTTCAGGGATGTAGACGGTGTGCCCTCCACCATGGTCTATGACAATATGCGGGTAGCCATAAAGGAGTTTGTCGGGCCGGGGCAGAAGAACCCCACAGAATCTCTGTTGAAGATGTCGGGCTTTTACCGCTTCTCTTTTCGCTTTTGCAATATACGGGCCGGTTGGGAAAAAGGGCATGTGGAACGGAGCGTGGAGTTTGTCAGGAGAAAAGCCTTTTGTATAACCGATTGTTTTAAAGACATACAGTCCGCATAGGACTATCTGAGCAAGACTTGTGATTGTATCAATAAAGAAAGCGGCAGCTTGTTCACAAGCCAGAAAGCGCCCCGTCTCCAGGCGGACTTATCTTCCCTAAAACCCTTTCCCGGTAATATGGGGTGCTTCGAGGTATCGGAGTATATGGTTGACAAATGATCTACGATCAGTCTGAAAAATGTTCATTACTCCGTTCCCGACAATCTGGTGGGAGAAAAACTGCTGGTTAAAATCTACAGTGAGAAGATTGTTATCCTCAATGGCCGGGAGAAGGTCGCTTCCCATCAGAGGAGTTACAGTAGTGGAGACTGGTGTATTACACTGGAACATTACCTCAGGACATTGCTTCGCAAGCCCGGTGCATTGACAAACTCGGTGGTTTGGCACAATGCACCCGATGGCATCAAGAAGCTTTACCAGAACCACTTCTCCGATCAGAACAAGGAATTTATTACCTTATTGATATATGCCAAGGAGAAGGGATTTGCGCAAACAAACATCATGGAAGCCTACAGGGAACTTACCAAGCGTGGAGTCAGAAAAGTATCAGCCGAGCAAATAAAGGCTATGCTGCATGGTCAGACAACACAGGATAGTGAAAGAGTCGGCCAGCATACCTTATTAACCATACAGGAAGAAAATATAGAGAAAGAAGCCACGGGGACACCTGAAGGTATCACCGCACTTATGGGAACTGCAAATAATGAAAGTCTTATTTATAACAGCATCAAAATATAGTATTTATGGTATCAGAAAAAGAACTGGCATACAAATATGCTACTGAGTTAAAATTACTCACTTTTAGAGATGAATTGGGCAGCCTGCTTACTAGGGTGGCAGAGGAAAACTGGACCCATTTGCATTTAGTTACGGAGTTACTTCGCAAAGAAAGTAACAGAAGGGCCGAAAACAGGAAACGGGCACGTATCAAGGCCGCAAACTTCCCGCAAATGAAGTATATGCATGAGCTCATTACGCAGGAACTTCCACAGGATGCCAGGACGGCATTGCCTGAGCTAGAGACACTCGATTTTATTAAGCTGGGAAGGAATGTTGTCTTATATGGGAATCCAGGAACTGGAAAAACACATATAGCAACAGCATTGGGGATCAAAGCATGTGAACAGGAACTCACAGTACTATTTACATCCGTACCACAGTTGCTTACGCAAATTAGGGAGGCTAGATCCGCTAAAACACTCAGAACACTACAAATACGGTTTGAAAAGTACGACCTGGTTGTATGTGATGAGTTCGGATATGTGAGTTGCGATAAGGAAGGAGGAGAGTTACTCTTCAATCACCTATCACTCAGAGCAGGGAAAAAGGCTACAATCATTACCACAAACCTTGCATTTAACAGGTGGAATGAAATTATTAAAGACAAAGTACTGGTGGCGGCAATGGTAGATAGGTTAACTCATAAAGCATACCTGATAAACATGAGTGGACAGTCCTACAGATTAAAAGAAACGCAGAAAATGAGGGAGAAATAAAACAAATAATAACTTAATATTTTACTTTTGCACAGAATTATGAATGGATCACTTTTCAATTAGAATACGGCGCACTTTTCAATTAGTATCTACATTACAAGGCATTAGACACCTGATAATAAGAAATCAGCATGCTGAAATTGAGCAATAATTATATTGGAATTTATAAATAAAGCTATTTGGGCTCAGCAGTAAAAGTTGGGGAGTCTCTTTAAATATTTAACATTATCTTGCATAGATGTTAGCTAGCCTATACAAGAAAAAAGGTATATCACTCACTCCACGCATGTCAGCTCTGAACGCTTTGAGTTTAGAGTTGAAACATTCTGCACTTGCGTTTGTAGATCTGTTGTTGAAGAAGTTTAATATCTTATCCGAATAAGACTGTATGGAGTTTAGAATTGAATTAAATGGATTAGAAATTGTTTTGGTAGGATCTTTCTTATATTTAAATCTTATTTCTTTATATTCATCAATAAACTCCTCTGTTTTATTATACCATAAGGCAAGCTTTGCTTTTGCTACATCCTTAGTGTATCTCTGGTTAAAAATGCATCTAAGATTATTTGTTATATTGTAAGCTTTCTCTATCTCAGGATAAAGTCCAAAAAGTATACGTGCTCTCTTTTTTTGAGAATCAGACCATTTCTCTCTTGATTTGAAAAGAAGGTGTCTGGAACGTAACAACAGTTGTTTGAGTGTGTCACCGTTTTCAAATGTAGATGGAACATACTGTATGCCATTTATTCTGGCTTGTGCCATTCCTCTATTCTCATCATCGATAGCCTCCCATCTCCTTGAGACTCTTAGTTGATCCAAACCATCAAGGGCAAGCTTTTGTACATGAAATCTATCAACTACAGAATCAGCCTTTCTGAAACAACGTTTTATCACTAGGTGCATATTGGCAGCCATATCTACAGTAACCTCTTTAACCTTATTCCTAATACTCTGAGGAATCTTATTTATAACTTCAATAATATCCTCACTCTTTGTTCCACTTATCATTGCCACAAGGCATTTATCTTTAGTTCCTCTTTCTTTATTGGTTATTATAGTATATAACTCACCGTTTGACAGAGAGGTTTCATCAATACAGAGACAAGGACCTATATTAGATGTATAGAGTATATAATCACGGCAATGATCTTTTTGGTTCCAATCATCATAATCGGAAAGGTGTTCCTTATATTGACGCTGAAGTTGATTGGAATCAAGATTATATTGTTTTGCTAAAGAAGCGCAGCTTATAGGATTGTTATCAAGATATACCTTTTAAAAAAGATGCGAACTCACTTGTCATTCGCGTACCATCAGCAACTAAACTGAAATCTCTCCTGATTTCCTCATTTGTAGATACATTCTCCCATCTACGACGTCTTACGTTTAAAAGAACCATCTTATCTCTAATAGGAAAATCCTTTATAACAATGCTTTTATGGAAACCTTTGGAATGAACCTTCATTCCATCAGGAACCCAACTTGTATCAAGCTTTTCTTCCAAATAAATTTCTATGTGGTGAGTGCCCTTCTGAACACTTTTAATAACAAAGTTTTCTAATATTCCTTCTGGAAGTAAAGCTGAAAGTAGTTCCAAATACATAAGGGGGATAGATTAAAATTTACAATGTTCAAAAGTAATCATTTTTGTTACATCCCCCAACTTTTGCAGGTGAGCCGCTATTTGTTTCGGTAATGTTTCAGTAACAAAATAAAGAACCTCTATAAAAGCTTAATTATTAGCTATTTATAGAGGTTTTAAAGTACCCAGACCCGGGGTCGAACCGGGATGGAAGTGAATCCACTGGTGTTTGAGACCAGCGCGTCTACCGATTCCGCCATCTGGGCATTTATTTTCGATTGCGGTGCAAAGGTACGAATTATTTTGATATATACAAATTAATAGATATTTTTTTTAGAGAATAGATAAATAATATCTTAATTATAGAACTATTAACAATAAGGATATGGAAAATAGTACTATATTAGCATGAATTTTTAAATCTAAATTATCATGACCAATAGTAATAATTATTGTGTTATAATGGGAGGTGGAATTGGCAGTCGCTTCTGGCCTTTTAGCAAAGCATCTTTACCAAAACAGTTTCTCGATTTATTCGGAACAGGGCAATCACTTATTCAACAGACATTTGAAAGATATAAAAAGATAGTTCCTGTAGAAAATATTCTTGTTACAACCAATGAAAGATATAAAGATCTGGTAAAAAAACATCTGCCCGAGCTGGAAGATTCACAAATAATTCTTGAATCGGCCCGTAGAAACACCGCACCAGCAATCGCTTTAGCCTCCTATCATATTCAAAGAATAAACCCTCATGCTAATGTAATCATTGCTCCTATTGATCACCTCATACTTAAAGAAGATGACTTTAAGAAAGCTATCGAAAGAGGTCTAGAGTTAGTTGATCGTAACGCATGTCTTCTTACCCTAGGGATAAAGCCCAACCGGCCAGAAACCGGTTATGGATATATACAGATTGACGATAAAATTGAAGGAAATGTCTATAAAGTGAAAACCTTCATAGAGAAACCAGAACTAGACTTTGCTAAAGTTTTTGTGGAAAGCGAAGAATTTTATTGGAATTCTGGTATTTTCATGTGGAAAAATGATACCATTATAGAAGCATTCGAAAAGTTAATGCCCGAAATATGCGTTAAACTAAAAGATGAAAATGAAGACTATGCTTCATGTCCTAACATATCGATCGATTATGGTATAATGGAAAAGGCAGATAATGTATTTGTAGAATTATGCGATTTCGGATGGGCCGATTTAGGCAGTTGGGATTCTTTGTATGAAATATCACCTAAGGACGAAAATCAAAACGTATCTATAAACGGAAATTCTTTGTTATACAACTGTAATAACAACATAATAGCAGTATCCGAAAACAAACTTACACTCATAAAGGATTTGGAAGGATATCTTATAGCATCTTCAGAAAATGTATTGCTTATATGTAAGAAAGACGATCAACAGGCCATAAGAAAATTCGTTAATGATGTCAAGATAAAACTTGGAGAAAAATTTGTATAGATTATACTATATATAAAAAACATATTTGTCTATTTACTTGTTTTACAGTAAAATAGACAAATATGTTATGAAAATTGCAATTAGTGGTGCTTCAGGTTTTATTGGAACTGCATTAAGTAAATATTTAAAAGACAAAGGGCATGACATAATACCTTTAGGGAGAGATTGCTTTCATAACCAAGATATATTATACAACAGATTGGCATCAAGTGATGTAGTAATAAATCTTGCCGGAGCATCAATTAATAATAGATGGACAGCTAAGTATAAGGAAGAAATTCTGAATAGTCGAATCATAACTACAAGAAAGATAGTCAATGTTTTAAATCAGCTATCCAAAAAGCCATCACTATTCATATCAACCTCGGCAGTAGGAATTTATCCTAAAGAAATTCCTTGTACCGAACAAAGTCACCTCACTTCTGATAATTTTCTTGGTACGGTATGCCGTAAATGGGAAGAAGAGGCCGCTAAGTGCTCGCCAGACATAAGACATATAATATGCCGATTTGGAGTAGTATTATCACTATTTGGAGGAGCATTACCAAGAATATTGATACCATTCTCTTTCGGTATGGAGGTTTATTTATCGTCCACTCCTAACTACTTCCCATGGATAAGCATAGGAGATTTATGCAATGCAATATATTTCATAATAGAAAATAAAAATATAAATGGAATAGTAAATTGTGTTTCTCCATCCATAACAACATATAGAGAATTTGCCGATACCATAGGTAGATATAAGAAAAGTTATATAAAGATACCTTTTCCTGATTTTATAAAAAAAATAGTTTTAGGAGAAATGGGCGAAATTATGCCGGGAGGCCAACAAGTAATTCCACAAGTACTCATAGACAACGGTTTTCAATTCAATTGCAATAATATAGATCAGGCAATTAGTTACTGTTTTACAAAAGAAAAGGCATGAACTGTAAATGTTCATGCCTTATTTATATTATAAAGGAAAAATTACTCTACACCTTCCCAGGCTCTATTTATAGTTGAAGCTATTTCTTTAAATTCCTGATCAGAAAGTTTTAACTTAGGATTAGAAAAAAGCATATCCGACTCATTTTTAATAGGAATAAGATGAATATGAGCATGAGGAACTTCAAGTCCGATTACAGCCTCACCTACTTTTTTGCAAGGAAAGCTTTTCTGTATGGCAACTGCCACTCTCTTTGCAAAAATATGCATCCGTGAAAGTTCTTCATCTTCAAGATCAAATATATAATCAACCTCTCTTTTAGGAACTACAAGAGTATGCCCCTTTACAAGTGGATTGATATCAAGAAATGCATAAAATTTATCATCCTCGGCTACCTTATAGCTGGGAATTTCGCCTGCGATAATTCTACTAAAAATTGTTGCCATATATTTTAAAATTAAATAGGCAAATCCGTAAATAACAGATCTGCCTATATTTAGATTTAGAATGAAATATTCATTATTTCAAGACTGATTTTGCCTTGTGGGATAGTAATTTCAGCAATATCACCAATCTTCTTGCCTAATAATCCTTTTGCAATAGGAGTATTAACCGAAATTTTACCTAATTTAAGATTAGCCTCACTCTCTGCTACAATAGTATACGCCATCTTCATACCAGTATTTACGTTCTTCAACTCAACCTTGGTAAGAATCTGTACGCTGTCAGCAGTCAATTTAGATGTGTCGATAATCTTGGCATCGCTAATAGTAGATTTAAGCTGATTTATTTTCATCTCAAGCATACCCTGAGCTTCTTTTGCAGCATCATACTCAGCATTTTCCGACAAATCACCCTTATCTCTTGCTTCAGCAATAGCTGATACAATTTTAGGACGTTCTACCGACTCTAGATACTTCAATTCTTCAACTAACTTGTTGTATCCTTCCTCTGACATGTAAGCCATAATTTTTCCTCCTTATATTTTATATTTATAATTATTCCTTAAAGCGATATAAAAACAAAAAGAATTCCGACATCAAAACATTATATGTCGGAACCCTTATTATTAAATTGTAGTACAAAGATACACCTTTATTTAAATAAAACAAAGATTATCCAAATGCTTTATAACATGTTTAAAAACGTAATTGCTTTTATAACAGTTTTTTAACCTCTTCTTCTAGATTCTTTATGTTTTCACCACGAGCTTTTAGTTCGTTATCACGACTTATAAGGAAAATAGCAGGCAATTTGTTCACATTGTATATAGAAATATACTGTGAATTACTTCCGTTCTGATCACGTACACATACCCACGGAAGATTGTCGGCCGATGTTTTCCAGAAATGTTCGTCGCCATCCAAAGAAACTTGGTATATTTCTAGTCCCTGCGAAGCATACTTATTATAAAGTTCTCGAAGTGCCAGATTGTGTGTTCCAGACATAGCGTTGTTATAAACTGTAAAATCAAGGATTACAACTTTACCTTTCAAATCTGTCAGCTTTCTAGAACGACCTTTTATATCATTAAGATTTATATCAATTATAGAAGCTTCTTTTACCATCTCTGCAGGTATTTCCAACTGTTTCTGTTTAGGTACGTGAGTATTCTTCATTCCTTTTATAACCATGTTATAAAGATTTCTGGAACGATCGGCATGAGGGTAAGTGTTATTAAGACTAGTAGCCACCGCAGCAAAGCATTTCAAGTCATCTTTGTTATTAAGAGGATCAAATACCATATAACCATTAAGAGTCTGGAATAAAGCAAAGTATGCATAAGTCATATTAGGCTGAGCAAATATATAATTACGTTTTACAGTATTCTTATAGTTCTCTACCATAGAAAGCAGACTGTCTTGTGCTTGTCCAGCAGGAACATTGCGGTTTGAAGCTAGCTTGTTTACCGAATTTTGTAAATCAATCTGCAACATAACAAGTTCCTTAATCTTTTTGTTATTTTCAGATCCTTCTACTGTGTATTGAGTAGAGAAGTTCTTACCATCACTGTTGATAGATATAGTCTCTATTGAATCAATAGCAAAATTAATTATTTTATCATCAAGCCTCAATCTATAGAATTCAGGAGATTCTGGACGCTTACCCTTAAATTCGAAGCTGCCCGCACTTCCTAACTTTACAGAATCCAATGTAACAGGACCATCAAGCCCTAGTTCATCAAGATAAAGCATTTTATCTTTGGCATCAGATATTTCGCCATTAACCTTGAAGCCAATTTTATTCTCGCATGAAGATAATCCTATCAACAGGAAAGAAATCAAGAAATATAATTTATTTTTCATTATAGGTGGTGTAATATAAATAATGTTTCTAAGTAATAAATTTGCCTACAAAGATACTTCTTTTCAGCATTTCACAAACATTTTGTGATGCTTCTTACTTATTAAAATAAAAAATTATTGGCAAATATGAACTTTTTACCTCATTTTCACCTATTTAGAATAATAAATGTCTATATTTGCAAGAATTATAGACGAAAAGTATATTAAAACATTTTTTATGATTAATCCAATTGTTAAAACGATCGAGCTTCCTGATGGAAGAACAATCACGATCGAAACGGGAAAGCTGGCAAAACAGGCAGATGGCTCTGTAATGCTTCGCATGGGTAACACCATGTTGCTAGCTACTGTTTGTGCAGCAAAAGATGCAGTTCCCGGAACAGACTTTATGCCTCTTCAGGTAGAGTACAAAGAGAAATATTCAGCATTCGGACGCTTTCCGGGTGGTTTTACCAAAAGAGAAGGTAAAGCTTCAGATTACGAAATCCTAACTTGCCGTTTGGTAGATCGTGCGTTACGTCCGTTATTCCCAGATAACTATCACGCCGAAGTATACGTAAACATTATTCTTTATTCAGCAGACGGAGTAGATATGCCTGATGCACTTGCAGGTCTTGCAGCTTCTGCAGCACTTTCAGTATCGGACATTCCATTCGGAGGCCCTATCTCTGAGGTACGTGTTGCACGAATAGATGGTCAGTTTGTTATCAACCCAACATTCGATCAACTGGACAAAGCTGATATGGACTTGATGGTTGCTGCAACTTACGACAACATCATGATGGTTGAAGGAGAAATGCATGAAGTTTCTGAAAATGATCTTCTTGAAGCAATGAAAGCTGCACATGAAGCTATTAAAGTACAATGTAAAGCTCAGATGGAACTTACAGAAGCTGTTGGCAAGACTGTTAAACGCGAATATTGCCATGAAGAAAATGATGAAGATTTACGTAAAGCCGTTTATGATGCTTGTTATGCTAAGGCTTATGCTATTGCAGAAGCAGGAAACAAAGATAAACATGCTCGCGAAGATGCATTCAATGCAATTTGTGATGAGTTCAAGGCACAGCTTACAGAAGAAGAACTTGCTGAAAAGGGCGGCATGATAGATCGTTACTATCACGATGTTGAAAAAGAGGCTATGCGTCGTTGCATCCTTGATGAGGGTAAACGTCTAGATGGTCGTAAAACTACTGATATACGCCCTATATGGTGCGAAATTGGATATTTACCTGGACCTCACGGATCAGCAATATTCACACGTGGCGAAACCCAGTCATTAAGTACTGTTACATTAGGTACAAAACTTGATGAAAAAATGATTGACGATGTACTTGATCAACGTAAATCACGTTTCTTATTACATTATAATTTCCCTCCGTTCTCTACAGGCGAGGCTAAAGCTTCTCGTGGCGTAGGCCGTCGCGAAATCGGTCACGGTCACTTGGCTTGGCGTGCAATTAAAGGACAGATACCTGCAGATTATCCATATTGTGTACGTATAGTATCTGACATTCTTGAATCAAACGGTTCTTCTTCAATGGCAACTGTTTGTGCAGGTACATTGGCTCTAATGGATGCCGGAGTAAATATCAAGAATCCAGTATCAGGTATAGCAATGGGACTTATTAAGAATGCTGGTGAAGACAAATATGCAGTTCTTTCTGATATTCTAGGAGATGAAGATCACTTAGGTGATATGGACTTCAAGGTTACAGGTACAAGAAACGGTATTACTGCTACTCAGATGGATATAAAGGTAGACGGACTATCATTCGAAATTCTTGAGAAGGCATTGAATCAGGCAAAAGACGGCCGTATGCATATACTTGACAAGATTACAGAATGCATAGATCATCCACACGATGACTTGAAACCTCATGCTCCACGTATTGAAACGATGACTATTCCTAAAGAATTTATCGGTGCAATAATAGGCCCTGGTGGTAAGATTATTCAAGGTATGCAAGAAGAAACCGGTGCTACAATTACTATTGAAGAAGCAGATGGTGTAGGTAAGATTCAGATTGCAGGTACAAACAAAAAATCTATTGATGATGCAGTACGTATTATTAAGGGTATAGTTGCAGTTCCTGAGATTGGTGAAGTATATACAGGTAAGATTCGTTCTATCATGCCTTATGGTGCATTTGTTGAATTCCTTCCTGGTAAAGACGGTCTTCTACACATCTCTGAAATTGACTGGAAACGCCTTGAAACGATTGAAGAGGCTGGACTTAAAGAAGGTGATGAGATAGAAGTTAAGTTACTTGACATAGATCCAAAAACTGGTAAGTTCAAACTTTCACGCAAGGTTTTATTACCTCGTCCAGAAAAGACAGAAAAGCCTAATAAGGAATAAAATTCTAATCTATTATAATCAAAAAGAGGTCTCAGTTATTATACTGAGACCTCTTTTTATTGGAATTATATAATACCAAATTATTGTTCTTTTTGTTCAAAAATATCTCCTTGTGCTTCAAAATCATCTTTGCCAACACCACATAATGGACAAACCCAATCGTCTGGAATATCTTCGAAAGCAGTACCAGGAGCTATACCTCCTTCTGGATCACCTATCTCTGGGTCATATACCCAACCGCATACTATACATACATATTTCTTCATTTTTCTTATATTTTAATATTAAGTACGATTTTAAAAACAAATATAAGATATTTTTGTTTAATACAAATTTATTATATTAATATTTTCTCTAACTCCTCCATTCCCTTTGATGCACCCTTTTTTATAAGATGATAGTTTGAATTATTTGGTAGTGGCACATTATTTGGATCGATTATATATACAGATACTCCTGGACGAACATAATTAAGAAGTCCGGCTGCCGGATAAACATTCAAGGAAGTTCCAATAACTACAAAGATATCAGCCTCATGCGCAAACTGAATAGCCTCCTCTATCATAGGCACAGCTTCACCAAACCACACTATAAAAGGTCTTAATTGGCTACCATCTTCAGCTTTTTGGCCCATAGCTATTTCAAAATTCTCGGGCGAAAGTTCTTTTATATATTTAGGATCATTAGGATTTTTAGTTGAAGTCACTTTTGTAAGTTCCCCATGAAGATGAATTACCTTCTTACTACCAGCTTTTTCATGAAGATTATCTACATTTTGCGTAATAACAACAACATTATAATACTTTTCTAACTCTGCAATAATCTCATGTCCTTTATTTGGGAAAACAGTTAATAATTGTTTTCGAAGATTGTTGTAAAATTTTATAACAAGTTCAGGGTCTCTTTCATACCCATCAATTGTAGCTACCTGACTAACAGGATATTTATCCCATAACCCTCCAGAGTCTCTAAAAGTACTTAAACCACTCTCTACACTCATACCTGCTCCAGTCAATATTACCAAATTTTTCATTTCATGCTCCTTTTTTTAGTAAACAAACAAAAATAAGAAATTTTAAATTGTTAAAAACATGGTCATTTAAATAAAAAATCTACCTTTGTATGTTTTGTAATAAAACATCTTATTAAATAAACAGTTATGGATAAATTTAGTTATGCCATCGGTCTTGGAATCGGGCAAAATTTATTGAGCATGGGTGCTCAGAATATTAATGTTGATGACTTCGCTAATGCTGTTAAAGCCGTACTTAATCACGAAAATACCGAAATGTCTCATACTGAGGCTCGTGAAATAGTAAATAAGTATTTTGAAGAGTTTGAAGCTAAACTTAATACAGAAAATATAGAAAAAGGTAAGAACTTCCTTGAAGAAAACGGAAAACGTCCAGGGGTAGTAACATTACCTAGCGGATTACAATATGAAATTCTTCAGGAAGGTAATGGAAAGAAACCTGAAGCTTCAGACCGTGTAAAATGTCATTATGAAGGTACTCTTATTGATGGAACTCTTTTTGATAGCTCTATCAAACGTGGAGAACCTGCTGTATTCGGAGTTAATCAAGTTATTAAAGGTTGGGTTGAGGCACTTCAGCTTATGACAGAAGGTTCAAAATGGAGATTGTTCATTCCTTCAGAATTAGCTTACGGAGCACAGCAAGCCGGAGAACTTATCCCTCCTCACAGCACGTTGATTTTTGATGTAGAATTAATCGAAGTATTATAATAATCACGAACAAAAAATTTAAAAGTAAATGAAGAAAATCAGTTTTTTTGTTGCAGTAGCTGCAGCAGCTAGTCTTGCTTCATGTACAGCTCAATCTCCAAAAGCTAACATGAAAAATGAAATAGACTCTCTTTCTTACATGATGGGTGTTACCAATACTCAAGGTTTAAAGCAATATGTTGCTGGACAGTTAGGTGTTGATACTACTTATATGAGTGAATTCATCAAAGGTATTGAAGCCGGTTCTCAGAAAACAACTAAGAAAGATGAAGCTTATATGGCTGGTATCCAAATAGGACAGCAAATAAGCGGACGTATGTTCGAAGGAATCAACCAACAGTTATTTGGCAATGACTCTACAATTCAGTTAAGCAAAGAAAACTTCCTTGCAGGTTTCATCGCTGCTGTTCAAGAAAAAGGAATGCCTGTTACAATGGAACAAGCTCAGACTTTCGTTCAGGAACATGCAGAAGCTATCAAGGAAAAAGCTGTTGAAAAACAGTATGCAGCAAATAAAACTGCAGGCGACAAATTTTTGGCTGAAAATGCGAAGAAAGAAGGCGTTAAGACAACAGCTAGTGGCTTACAGTATAAAGTAATCAAACAAGGTACAGGTGCTGTTCCAACTGATACATCTACTGTAAAGGTTAACTATAAAGGTACCTTAATTGACGGTACTGAATTTGACAGTTCTTACAAACGTAATGAACCTGCTACATTCCGTGCTAATCAGGTTATAAAAGGTTGGACAGAAGCTTTGAAGATGATGCCTGTAGGTTCTAAATATGAATTATTCATACCAGCAGATCTTGCATATGGTTCACGTGAAGCAGGTCAGATTAAACCATTTTCAACTCTTGTATTCGAAGTTGAGCTTGTAGGTATTGAAAAAGATAAGAAATAATATCTCACATATATACTAAATAAAATGGCATCGGAATATTCCGATGCCATTTTATTTTTTCATTAATATGATATAATTCTTATTATGCTTTCTTCTCTTTCACGTCAGCGTGTGCCTCAACCACATTTACTATATAATCACCAAGTTTCTCGCATTCTCCTATTATATCCATATAGTGTACACCCATCTGATAATCATACTCCTTATTATTTACATCAATAATATTCTGATTTTTCAATTGGTTACGATAATTATTTATCTCATTCTCCATATTGAATGACTGATTGACATCTACCAAATGATGATTATCTTCAATAAGATTTATCATCTGTCGCAAAGAGTTGTCCGTAAGCTTGAACATTTCGTGTATATGTTCATACTGTTTATCGGTAAAGTCTATATCACCTCTGTGCTTACGGTTTATAGTACGCGCTAGATTATAGCAGCTATCACCAATACTCTCTATCTCTGTAACCTCTCGAAGCATATCTCGTATCTGCAACTTACTTTCCGAACTTAATCTTCCTTCTGATACCTGATTAAGATAGTTAGCAATCTCCACCTCCATATTGTCGCTTATTGTTTCATACTTCTCTATACGAGTAAACAGTTTGTTGAAATCACTCTCGTTATTAGTATGAAGTAAATCTTGCACCATACCAAACATCTTTCTGGTTCGTTCTGCAAAAAGATTTATCTCTTTACGAGCCTGCAAAATTGAAAGTTCTGCTGTAGAGAGCAATCCTCCTGTAATAAATCTAAGACGATACTCTTCTTCCGTTTCCTTCATTGGGATTATCTTACATACTGTTTTTTCTATCAGTTTTACAAACCATATTAGAAGAAGAACATTGCAAATATTAAAACAAGTATGGAAAGCCGACAATTTAAATGAAACAGCAACTGCAGGATCTGTTACATGCATTATATCTTCTACTATCCATGATACTCCCATCGTGAATGGCTTGAAAAGACACAATACCCAGATTACACCAAATATATTGAATACTAAGTGCGCAAGAGCTGCTCGTTTTGACTCCGTATTACCAGTCAGAGCAGCAAGGTTTGCAGTAATAGTAGTACCAATATTCTCTCCTAGCACCAACGCTGCACCCAGTTCGAAGCTTATCCATCCGTTGGCACACATTATGAGCGTTATAGCCATAGTTGCGGCCGAAGCCTGTACTATCATTGTTATTATAGTACCAATAAAGACAAACAGAAGGATAGAAAGATATCCCATATCTGTATAGTTCTGCACGAATGCCAGCATATCAGGATTACTTCCTAAATCGGGAGCATTATTTTTAAGATATGCTAGACCCATAAATAAAAAAGAAAATCCAAAGATGAACTCACCTATAGACTTTCTTGAACTTTTTTTAGAAAATAAAGGAATAACTCCCAACGCCAATAACGGTAATGCAAATGCTGCTATATCAACTTTAAACCCAAACAGTGAAATAATCCATGCAGTTACTGTCGTACCAATATTGGCACCCATTATAACTCCAATTGACTGTGATAAGGTAAGCAATCCAGCATTTACAAAACTTACAACCATAACCGTGGTTGCCGAAGAAGACTGAATTAGAGCCGTAATAAGAACTCCGGTAAGAACGCCTGTTACACGATTTGTTGTCATCGCTGTCAGAATTTTGCGCAACCTATCGCCTGCAAATTTCTGTAATCCTTCACTCATAATCTTCATTCCATAAAGGAATAAAGCCAGCGAACCGAGTAACTTTAAGAAATCAAAAAATGAATACTCCATCATCAATTAGTTTGATAGAAATCAACAACCAATATTAATATTTGTTATATTAACAGCCAATTTCTATATTAGTAATAAATACTTCAATTATGTTACAAATTTGTTGCAAAAATAACAATATTCTCAAAAGTTTCCCAATTGGAAGCTCTCTTTTGGATATTTATAATGGTTTTAATTTAAATATGCCTTACGGTCCTGTCAGCGCAAAAGTAAATAACAAGGTCGAAGGACTTAATTACAGAGTATATAACAATAAAGATATAGAATTTCTTGATATTCTAAGCTCTTCAGGAATGCGAACATATGTAAGATCACTATGCTTTATTCTTTGCAAAGCTGTAGAAGATTTATACCCAAACGGAAAAATCGTTCTGGAGCATCCAGTATCGAAAGGTTATTTCTGTGATTTACGAATAGGACGCCCAATTGGACTAGACGATGTTATTAGAATAAAAAAGAGAATGCAGGAAATAATAAATGCCGATATACCTTTTCATCGCTTTGAGGAGCACACAGCCGATGTAGTAGAATTATTCAGAAAAAGAGGAATGATGGATAAAGTAAAACTTCTCGAAACTTCAGATTCTCTTTACTCTTTTTATTATACTCTCGAAGATAGTGTAGATTATTATTATGGAAGTCTGCTGCCAAGTACCGGATACATTAAAGTGTATGATATTGTAAAATATTACGATGGACTTCTGCTTCAGGTCCCTAACAGACAAAATCCTTCACACCTGGAAGAGATGGTAAAACAAGAAAAAATGCTCGATGCTTTTAAAGAATACAGAAAATGGAATCAAATAATCGGAATAGAAACAGTAGGCGACCTAAACATTGCTTGCAACATGAGAGAGGCAACTAATCTTATAAATGTTTCGGAAGCTCTTCAGGAGAAAAAAATTTCTCATATAGCCGACGATATTATTGCACGTGGAGAAGATGGGAAAAGAGTTAAGTTGATACTAATATCCGGGCCATCATCTTCGGGTAAAACTACATTCAGCAAGCGTCTAAGCATTCAATTAATGGCAAGCTGTCTAAAACCATATCCAATATCACTAGATAACTATTTCATAGATCGACAACATACTCCGCGTGACGAAAATGGAGATTACGATTATGAATCATTATATGCACTCGATCTGGAATTCTTCAACAAACAATTAAAATCACTGCTAAATGGTGAAGAGGTAGAACTGCCATCATTCAACTTTGCAACAGGCAAAAGAGAGTTCAAAGGCGAAAAACTTAGAATAACCGATAATATGATACTTATCTTGGAAGGTATTCATGCACTTAATCCTGAACTCATACCTAATGTCCCCAACGAGAATATATATAAAATATATGTATCGGCACTAACAACCATACTTTTAGACAATCATAACTATATACCAACAACAGACAATAGACTTCTTAGAAGAATTTTAAGAGACTATAAATATAGAGGATATTCGGCCGAGGAAACTATTGCACGATGGCCAAGTGTAAGAGCCGGTGAAGACAAATGGATCTTTCCATATCAAGAGAATGCAGATGCAATGTTCAATTCTGCTCTTATTTATGAGCTTGCGGTGCTCAAAGATTATGTAGAACCTATACTAAGAAAGGTACCTAATAGTCGCCCAGAGTATTCAGAAGCATATAGACTTCGTAAGTTTTTGGAATATTTCATACCTATTCAGGATGACGAATTACCACCTACTTCGCTATTGCGTGAATTTCTGGGAGGAAGCAGTTTCAGATATTAATAATCAAAAGAATTATAATATTAAAATATTGATTAATTTTGCAGCTGTTAATTTCGATAATTCATTGGTTTAAATATGGTAGAAAGTTCGCGTCAGGTTCAAACACAACTTCAGCAACAGGTTCAAACATTATCTCCTCAACAAATTCTGGTTGTAAAACTACTGGAATTGCCTACTGTCGAGCTTGAAGAAAGAGTTCATGCTGAAATTCTTGATAATCCGGCACTCGAGGAGGGCAAGGAAGAGAATGATGAGAATTTATCTTCAAACGATGAAAGGGATAGCAGTGTATATGATGAAGAAGATATATCTTTGGGCGATTACCGTACCGAAGACGATATACCTGACTATAAGCTAAAGGAAAATAACTACTCTAAAGACGACAAGGCAGAAGACATTCCTTTTTCGGACGCTGTATCATTCTATGAAATACTGAAGGAACAACTTGTCATGCAAGATATTGATGATGATAAGAAAGAAATAGCAGAATATATAATAGGTTCGCTAGATGATGACGGACTATTAAGAAAGGGACTTGATAACATAGTAGACGAACTTGCTATATATAGAGGAATATACATTACAGAAGAAGAACTGGAAAATATATTGAAATGCATACAGGAATTCGATCCTGCAGGTATAGGAGCACGCGACCTGCAGGAATGTCTTCTTTTGCAGATTAGAAGAAAAAAGGAATCATCAACAAAAAAGCTTCAGGAGGAAATTATAGATAAATGCTTTGACGATTTCACTAAGAAGAATCGCGAGAGGATAATACAGAAACTAAGCATAACGGAGAATGAATATAATGAAGCTTTAAACGAACTTGTAAAGCTTAATCCTAGGCCAGGAAGCTCTTTGGGAGAAACTATAGGCAAGAATTTTCAACAGATAATTCCAGACTTCATAGTAGACACTTTCGAGGATGGTAGTATATCACTGAGTCTAAATAACAGAAATGTACCAGATCTGAAACTAAGCCGCAACTTTACTAATATGCTTGATGAATATGCCAATAACCGCGACAACCAAAGCAAGGAGTCTAAAGATGCTTTCATGTTTCTAAAGCAGAAGGTAGATGCTGCACAAGGATTCATTAATGCCGTAAAACAACGACAAAATACACTTATAACAACAATGCAGACAATAATAGATTTACAAAAACAATTCTTTGTAGAAGGAGATGAATCATTATTACGTCCAATGATACTTAAAGATGTAGCCGAGAAAGCGCATTTGGATATATCTACAATATCAAGAGTGAGTAACAGTAAATATGTTCAAACAAATTACGGCATATATCCGTTAAAATATTTCTTCAGTGATGGTTACATAACTCAGGACGGCGAAGAATTATCAGTTAGAGAAATAAAAAGAATATTAAAAGAGTGTGTAGAGGAAGAAGACAGCAACAAGCCTTATACGGATGATGAACTGTCGGATATATTGAAAGCTAAAGGCTATCCTATTGCCCGACGAACAGTTGCCAAATACAGACAGCAGCTCAATATACCTATAGCACGATTAAGAAGACAATAAGATGAAAAATCCAACAATAGAACCATTGATTGAAAGAAAGACATTAATATATCTTTCCAAGTTTGTTTCGGCAATATTTACCCCATTTATGGTACCTTTCGTAGCATTTTTTATGCTATTCTTCTTTACTTATCTTCGCATACTCCCCATTCAATACAAACTTATAGTGCTAGCTATAGTATATTGCTTTACTATATTCATGCCAATGCTTTCCATATATTTATTCCAAAAGATAAGTGGACTTGGTATAAAAGGACTATCCAACCGCGAAAATCGTTTTATACCTTATGCGCTTACTATAGTTAGTTACGTGGCATGCCTTCTTACCATGTATCGCCTTCATCTTCCACGTTACATGGCTGGTATAATCGTTGCCACACTTATATGTATGATATTATGTACAATCATAAACTTCAAATGGAAAATAAGTACTCATGTAGCCAGCAGTGGCATGATGGTAGGTGGGCTGTTATCTTACAGCTTCTTATTCTCATTCAATCCTATATGGTGGCTATGTTTTTTCATTTTGTTATCAGGAATGCTCGGAACTGCAAGAATGATACTAAGACAGCATCATCTACTTGAAGTTTTAGCCGGATTTATTGTCGGATTGTTTTGTGGTATCATAGGAATTTTGTTTATTTGAGCAGATAAAAATATTAACCTTAAAATAAAAACAATATGAATTTTCCAAGTAATGTAAGATACACCAACGAACACGAATGGATACGTATCGAAGGAGAAGACGCTTTTGTAGGTATAACAGATTATGCTCAAGAACAGTTGGGAGACATTGTATTTGTAGATATTCCTACTGTTGGAGAAAAACTTGAAAAAGGTGAAGTTTTTGGAACAATTGAAGTTGTAAAGACAATATCCGACCTATTCCTTCCTGTAAACGGTGAAATATTGGAACAGAATGAAGAACTTGCAGATCAGCCCGAACTGGTAAATCAAGATCCTTATGGAAAAGGCTGGCTCATTAAGATAAAGCCCGAAGATTTATCCGAAATTGACGGTTTGCTGGATGCAGCAGAATATAAAAAGTTGATTAATGAATAAGAGGAGAATTTCTCTTTAAAATTGTGAATTATAAGAATGAAACCTATTGTAAGTATTATCATGGGTAGCACTTCAGATCTTCCTGTAATGGAGAAGGCTGCCAAACTGCTTGATGAAATGCAAGTACCTTTCGAAATGAATGCCTTATCGGCACACCGTACTCCAGAAGCAGTCGAAGAATTTTCGAAAAATGCTGCTGAACGCGGAATTAAAGTAATTATTGCTGCTGCCGGAATGGCTGCTGCTCTTCCAGGAGTTATAGCTGCAAACACTACTCTACCTGTTATAGGTGTACCTATAAAAGGCTCGGTTCTTGACGGAATGGACGCATTATATTCAATCATACAGATGCCTCCAGGAATTCCTGTTGCAACAGTTGCCATAAATGGTGCAATGAATGCTGCCATATTAGCCGTACAGATGATTGCATTGGGAGATGACCAGTTAGCTCAGAAATTGGTAACTTACAAGGAAGGACTTAAAAACAAAATTGTAAAAGCTAACGAAGAGTTGAAGGAAGTTAAATTTGCATATAAGACTAACTAATGGATTTATTCAATTACAGTCGCCGCGAGACCGAAGAAATTAATATTGGCGCCACTCCTATGGGTGGCGCTAATCCTATCCGTATACAGAGTATGACAAATACTTCGACTATGGATACAGAAGCATGCGTTGAGCAGGCTAAGCGAATAATCAATGCGGGTGGAGAATATGTGAGACTTACAACGCAAGGTATACGCGAAGCAGAAAATCTTAGGAATATAAATATAAGCCTGCGCTCTAAAGGATATGATACTCCATTGGTAGCCGACGTACATTTTAACCCTAATGTGGCCGATGTAGCAGCTCATTATGCAGAAAAGGTAAGAATTAATCCGGGAAATTATGTAGATGCTGCAAGAACTTTCAAGGAGTTAGAATATACCGAAGAAGAGTACAAGGCAGAAATTGAAAAAATCAGAGATAGATTCATACCTTTCTTAAATATTTGTAAGGAGAATAATACCGCCATAAGAATAGGGGTAAATCATGGATCACTTTCAGATAGAATAATGTCTCGTTATGGCGATACACCCGAAGGAATGGTTGAATCTTGCATGGAATTCCTTCGTATTTGTGTTACAGAAGATTTTAAAGATGTAGTAATTTCAATAAAAGCTTCTAATACTGTCGTTATGGTAAGAACAGTACGATTACTGGTAGATGTTATGGAGAAAGAGGGAATGAAGTTTCCTATTCATCTTGGTGTTACAGAAGCGGGAGACGGTGAAGACGGACGCATTAAGTCGGCTCTTGGAATAGGCGCACTACTTTCGGACGGTATAGGAGATACTATCAGAGTTTCATTAAGTGAAGCACCAGAAGCAGAGATTCCTGTCGCTAAAAAGTTAACTGACTATATATCGCAACGTATAAATCATCCTTTTATTCCAGGTAAGGAAGCAGAAACATTCAACTATCTGTCACCGGTTAGACGAAAGACATGCGCCGTAAAGAATATTGGTGGTGATAATCTTCCTGTAGTAGTATCAGAACGACTTAATGGAAGTAAAGAAGTTGATGCTCAGTTTTGTCCCGATTATATATATAGCGGACAATCACTGCCCGAAAATCGCATTGACAAAAGTGGATATATAATAGATTATATCAGTTGGAACCCAGAAATGGATAATGCATATCCAGCATTCAATTATCAGCAGTTAGTTGAGCTTCATCACAACAAAGCAGATCTTAAATTTCTATTCATGCCATATATGGCAATGAACGACGAAGTAATAGCAGCACTAAAAGTTCATCCTGAGGTTGTAATAATAGCACAAAGCAATCATCCTAACCGTTTAGGAGAATACCGCGGAATGGTTCACGAGCTTATGAATGAAGGAATTGAAAACCCAGTCATATTCTTCCAGTTCTATCAGGAAAGCGAAAAAGAAGATTTGCAGATAAAGTCGGCCGCAGATATGGGAGCTATTATAATTGATGGGTTATGCGATGGCATCTTCCTTTTCAATCAAGGTCATATAGATATAAAGAGCGTAGATGCTACAGCCTTCGGAATATTACAGGCAGGACGAATACGTACCAGCAAGACGGAATATATATCTTGTCCTGGATGTGGCCGTACATTATATAATTTAGAATCGACTATAGCAAAGATAAAAGCAGCAACATCACATCTTAAAGGCCTTAAAATAGGAATCATGGGATGCATAGTAAATGGTCCAGGCGAAATGGCCGATGCCGACTATGGATATGTAGGTGCAGCTCGTGGAAAGGTAAGTCTATACAAGAAAAAAGAGTGCATCGAAAAGAACATTCCCGAAGAGCATGCTGTAGAAAAACTTATAGAACTAATAAGAAGTAACGGTGATTATACAGAAAAATAAATCGCTTCATTAATATGGGACGATCGTCTCATATATGTGGGACTTTTATTTAGTGAGATATAAACGTAAGCCTTCGGTGAAATGCATCTTTTATCCCAATTTCTTTCTTTTTATTTTTGCCTAAAAACAAAGCATTATGATGACAAAAGAAG
>USAN01000016.1 GCA_900552645.1 uncultured Bacteroides sp. | reverse complement strand
TTGAAAGAACTATTGACACACAACTTAAACTCTTTTGAATTCGTCGAACTCACGTATTATTAAGTGTGTTAGTGCAGACTACTTACAAACTTCATTCTAATGAAGTTTAGAATTCATTAATATGAATTTCAGACTCCATTCTAATGAATTTCGAAATTCATTAGAATGGAATCATTAATATGTATAGAGAAATACAGTTATTTATGTGGAAAGTTACAACTATTACAATAGTAATAATCCTTCATTGAAACTTAAAATTATTCCAATAAGAAAAGGGTATAAAGCATTTGCTTTATACCCTTTTCTTATTAATTATTATAGAGTTTAAAAAGACTGCATATCGCAAAGCTTCTTGTAGTATCCGTTTAGCTCTAATAGTTCATCATGCTTTCCTCTCTCTACTATTCTGCCTTCGTGCATTACACATATTTCATCTGCATTTTTGATTGTAGACAAACGGTGTGCTATTGCAATCGTTGTACGATTCTTCATTAGTTTCTCGAGTGCATCCTGAACCATTCTTTCGCTTTCGGTATCTAGTGCCGAAGTTGCTTCGTCCAATATAAGTATTGGAGGATTCTTTAATATTGCTCGGGCAATGCTTATACGTTGGCGCTGTCCGCCCGACAATTTGCCACCACGGTCGCCTATCATGGTATCATATCCTTTTTCGCTACTTATAATGAAATCGTGTGCATTGGCTATTTTGGCTGCTTCAATTACTTGTTCTATTGTTGCATTCTCTACACCAAAAGAGATATTGTTAAAGAAGGTGTCATTGAACAAGATTGCTTCCTGATTTACATTACCCATTATTGCGCGTAAATCATAAAGTGTGGTATCCTTTACGTTTACTCCGTCAATAAGAATTTCTCCTTTCTGTACGTCGTAATAGCGTGGTATAAGATCTACCAATGTAGATTTACCCGATCCCGACTGTCCTACAAGAGCAATTGTATGGCCCTTCTTTATAGTGAGATTTATATCTTCAAGAACCCATTTTGAAGCATACTTGAAGCATACATTTTTAAATTCAATCTTGTCTTTTACAGGTCCGATATGAACAGGAGATGAACTAATCTTCATTTTGTTCTCGGCCTTTAGTATTTTATCTACACGCTCCATGCTAGCAAGTCCTTTAGGGATGTTATAACTTGCTTTTGAAAAGTCCTTAAGTGGGTTTATAACACTGTAAAGTATTACAAGATAGAATATAAAAGATGGAGCAGTTATAGTACTATTGTTGTTAAGGATAAGAGTTCCTCCAAACCAAAGTACTATTACAATTAGTATTGTTCCCAGAAACTCGCTCATAGGATGAGCCATCTGTTGGCGTATGTTTACTCGGCCAATAGTATTTCTAAATAAATTGTTCGATTCAAGAAATCGGTTTCCCATTTTCTTTTCGGCATTGAAAGCCTTTATTATTCTCAGGCCGCCTAAAGTCTCTTCTAGTTGAGACATCAAGTCGCTCCACTGGCCTTGTGCTATCAAAGAGCCTCTTTTTAGTTTCTTGCCTACTTTACCCATAATCCATCCCATAAGTGGAAGTACAGCCAGTGTGAAGATTGTAAGCTTCCAGCTAACTACTATCAAAGTTCCGAAATAGAATATTATAAGAATAGGATTTTTGAATAACATGTCTAGAGAAGACATTATAGAATTCTCTATTTCATTAACATCGCCGCTCATACGTGCCATGATATCACCTTTTCGTTCTTCGGAAAAGAATCCTAGTGGCAGGCTTAATATCTTATTATATAGCTTTACGCGGATATCTCTTACTATACCGGTTCTTATTGGAATTAAAGTTGCCGATGACAGAAAGTAACAGGCTGTTTTCATGAAAGTCATTATAGCCATAAAAAGGCCAAGTAGCAATAATGTAGTACTTGCTCCGTAACTTTCTATTAGAGTGGTTACATAATAATAAAAGTTGTTTATTACTATATCTTTTAATGAATTAGCCGAATCCCATGCCATGAAACTATAACTTGTTTCCTGTATCTTAAATAGGATTTGTAGTATTGGTATTATAAGGGTAAATGAAAAAATATTCAATATAGCCGAAAGTACATTGAACAATATATTAAGGAAAAGATATTTTTTATATGGTGGTACAAATCTTTTAAGTATCAGAAAAAAATCTTTCATGCTTTGTCTTTTGAATTATTAATGGCGCGAAGGTAATAAAAAGTAGCGGAATGTCTTCTTACCTTAAGTTATAAAATAGATTTTATAACTTAAGGTCTTCTCTTTTTCTCTTATTTTTTATCTCTTTATATCTTGCATAAGCATGTTTCCTGCTTCTTGCAATCTGATAACGGTATACAAAGCAGGTGGTTATGAAATAGACTGCTGCCTGTATCCATAGTGCAATGTATGGAGTACTTATATCTCTTAGATTGGCACCCATATTGTTAATATGTACAAATCCGTTTATACCGAATGTAGATGGAAATATATACGAAACAATCTGCCAAAATTCAGGAATGGCTGCTCCGGGCCACGATATTCCCGATATGAAGAGTAAAGGGACTGATGTGAAAATATATACTATCATGCACGTTTCGCGATGATGAATAAAAGCAGAACAGGTCATCGAGAAGAATATGCATGCAAGTAAGAATGGGAAGATGAAGGCTCCTAAAGTATATGGATCGGTTATCTGATTTAGATTGAACATTTTAGGTACAAGTATAAGTACATATATGCTCATAATGGCATATATCATGAAATATAACAAACCTTTACCTAGTACTATTCTAAGGGTTCCATGGTAATGCCGACTCATAGGTACTAAGTCGAAGAACTTATTATTCTCGCGTGCTGTACCGGCCGATAATCCTATGCCCAGAAGAAGAGTCTGCTGTATAATCAGAATCAATACACCCGGAATAAGGAAACTTGCAAATCCATTCTGACTATTGAAGAGAGATATATCTTCGTACTGAATGGGCGCAGTGCTTATCTCATCCTGCTTGTCGGTTGTATTTCCTAATTTTGCTATCTTTATGTTTTTGTTCATTACAAGCGATGAATTTGTTGCTGCAGTAAGTATAGCCTTGTAGTAAAGCATTCCGCTAAGGTCGCAATAAAGACTCACCGTTGTTTGCTTGCCATGTATTATATCGCTGGTAAAGCTCTCTGGAATATAAATAATTCCATAAGTCTTTCCATCTTTAATGGATTGTTTAGCTTCGTCCATGTCCGAACAGTAACTTACTATACTTACATCGGGCGTGCCGTCAATAAATCTAAGGAACTCACGACTGTTGGCCGAACGGTTATTGTCTACTACTGCTACAGGTACATCTCGTATTACTTCATTATTATATATATAAGTATACAGTAATGGATATCCTAAAGGAACGAGTACAAAAAAGATCAATACTCCCTGGTCTTTTATTACAGCCTTCAGCTCACTCATCCATATAAGTAATAAGTCCGAGAATCCCTCGTGTATTATGTTCTTTAATTTTTTCTTCATTTAATCCTCTGTAAATTATGGAATGTATATGTAATTTGTCATGGTATTCTTTAGTCTTCTTATAACTGTTAAAGGCAATAATATGAATAACATTAATATAACAAGTGGCTGCCATGCATTTAATAAAGGATATCCGTTAAGTGCAGTATTTACATATAACAGGAAATACTCTCTTAATGGAAATAGATAAGATAGAGCCTGTAATGGAGCATCCATAGCCATGACAGGAAAACTCATGCCCGACATGGAAAATGATACTACTCCCCATAAGCATCCCATACTTAATGCAAGGCGTAGCGATGGTACCAATCCAATTAGAAAGACTCCGAATCCTTGCGATGCCAGTACCATGATGAAACCTATAAACAGCATAGGTAGTATGCCTCCATTACATGGAAAGTGAAGAAATCCATATAAATAAACATTGTAAAGTACAGCCATAAGATAGAATATTAAAGTCTGCGGCAGGAGTTTGCCCAACAATGCTACACTCATCGAATTGTTGGCTAGCTTTAGCCATTCTTTTTGAGTACCAGCTTTCAGTTCACTACCTATAGTATATATTGTATTTAGGAATATAAGAAGCATTAGTATTCCAGGAATTATAGTATTGCTTAAATAAATGGAGTAATTAAGCCAGGGGTTGTTTAATACATGAGTATCTATAGTTATAGGTTGTATGAATGAAACTATCTGATCGTCGGTAAGGCCTCGACCTCTTAAAGCTGCTCGTGTTACTCCTGCACTTGCCAATTCCGACATCATTCTTTGATCCTTGTAAAGTAACGAACCGGCCACCAGGTAAGAAAAATTTGTATAGAACGAAACCTTAGGTTGCTTGCTACTCATCGCTTTTTGAGTAGTTCCTTTCGGAATATAGTAGAAAGAGTATATTTCTCCCTCTTGCATGGCCTTTCTGGCAGCTGCAAAATCAGGATATTCGTTTACAATTTTTAATTGTTGGAATGCGTCTAGCTTACGTATTATGCTTCGGGTAGTAGATGTGTTATCCATATCTACTACTCCGGCAGGCATATCCGAAGGCAAGCCGCTCCACATAAGAGTGGTGAAGAATATATAACAGAACAAAGGCGCTATTATCATTGAAAAAAGATATAGTGGTCTGCTACCAATTCTTAATGTTTCGCGTTTTGCTATTATATATATATCTTTTAATATAGACATTCTTACTATTTTATTGTTCTTTTTCTATTATTGCTGACATTCCGGGACGAAGTTGTGGAATCTTGTTTAGAGGCACTGCTTTAACTTCAAAAGTTTTCAGATCATACTGACCAGTAGTTTTTGTAGCTTTCCATGCAGCATAAGTTCCCATATCCTTAAGGTAAATAATTTTAAACTTCTCTTCTTTTTGTAATGCCGGTACATATGCGCTTACTGTTTCTCCTACGTTAAATCCTTTTAGGAAATCTTCGCGTACGTTGAATGTTACCCACATTTCATTAAGATTGGATACTGTCATAATAGGAGCGCCACTACCTACCAATTCACCTACCTTGGGAAATATTTCTGAAATTTCTCCGTCGCAAGGAGATATAAGAATAGTTTCATTTATATATGAATTAACCTCTTCTACTGCACCTTTTGCTCGGGCTACCTGAGCTGCAGCTGCAGCTTTATCCTCTCTTTGTGCACCATTTCTTGCCATGTCGTATTGTGATTTTGCAGCCTTTTCGGTAGCTATCATGGCATCGTACTGAGCTTTGGCTTCGTCTCTTTTCTGAGCAGACATAACTCCTTGTTCAAAAAGACGGTTCACACGATTGTATGATTTTTCGGCTATTTCCAAACCGGCTTTAGATTTTTGCCACATTTCGTAAGCCGCCTGCAACTGTTCTTGGCGTGTGCCTCTCTGTGCTTTCTCACTAATAGCCTGTGCTGCTTCCTGTGCTGCTTCGGCCTGAGATAGTTTGGCTTTAACTTCAGGTGCTTCAAGTATAACTAAAGTATCTCCCTTTTGTATTTTATCTCCTTCTTTTACTCTAAATTCCAGTATTCTTGAAGGAACTTTACTGGATATACGATATTCGTCGGCTTCGGCCTGTCCCTGGATTATTTCCGGACCTTTACTTAATGTAAAAAATCCAATAATCGCTACTATAAGAATTACTCCTGTAAACGTTATTAATGCAAGCAATATATTGCTCTTCTGTGATCTTATTGCCATATCTTATTCTTATTTTAATATTCCCATTGATTTTCTTAAATATACCTCTGTAAGTCGGACGTCTATCTGAGCATCTATCTTGCTTGACTGAGCAGAGAGCCATGCAGTTTGTGCCTCTAGTACGTTGCTTGTTGGTATTATGCCTTCCGAGAAGCTAAGTGTTGCATAACGAAGATTTTCATTGGCTTTCTCCATGTTCTTTGTAGCCATGGCCAGTCTTTTCTGAGCTTCGTTTACTTTGTAAGTAGCTTGGTTTACTTGCAACTCTACTTTTTCTTTTATATTTTCTAGGTTGTATCTAGCAATATTAGCTTCAGCTTTTGCAGCTTTTACCTTATACCCCATTTCTCCCCAATTCCATACTGGTATCTTTACCAGTGCACCTACTGCCCACATACCACGGAATTTTCTTTCAAATCCGTTTACAAGCGAAGGATTAGTTACCATATAATCGGCAGTGATTGCTAAAGAGGGAAGAAACTCAGAACGTGCTATATTAATTTTCTGGTTATAAATTTTTGTTGCATATTCCAAACTTTTAAGTTCCTGTCTGTTTGTAAGTGCTAAGTCTACGTTTCCCTTTACTTCTTCTACAGTAGTATTAATTTCTTTTATGTTTTCATCAAATAAGGTTATTTGCGTATCTATAGGCATCCCACATAACTGACAAAGTACCATCTTTGACAAGCTCACTCCATCTTCCGCTGTAAGAAGATTCATTTCAGCTTCATTGACTTTTACTTTTACGCTTAATCCGTCAGTTGTTGTTGCAACTCCTTCTTTTATCATCTTTTCTACATCAGAATCAAGTTTCTTTACAAGATCTAGATAACTTTCTGCCAATCTTTTTTTGTTTATTACCGAAATTACCTGCCAATAAGCCTGATCTGTACTTAATATTATATCTTGAAGTTCGGCGTTGTGCTGAGTATGAGCCAAAGCTTCGGCATATTTAGTTATTTTATTGTATGCTGTAATCTTTCCTCCCATGTATACAGGTTGTGTAAGACTTACTGCGCCTGCATACATGTTTCGTGTATCTGTATGAAGGGCATCTACCAATCCCTGTCCAATTCCATTAAGAGCATTCCCCACCTCAGGTATGAGCGGAGCTAGCGGAGTAAGTAGTTGAGCAAGAGAAGGATTTGCTGTAGCTATTTGTTGTAGAGCTTCCGAAAGTTTTGTAGTAGAACTTGTACCCAAATTACTTAGACTACTTTTTTGATCATTACTTAGTAATGAGATCTCTTTTTGAGTACGCATGTAGGTACCCATTGCATTTATCTTAGGAAGGAAGTTTGTAAATGCAGCCTTTTGTTCGTAGTGTGCTGCATTAATTTTTTCGGCAGACATCTTCAACTCTTTATTGTTGTTGATTGCCAGATTACGACAACTATCAAGGCTCAGTACTCTTTGAGCCATAATACCTGAGGTAATAGAAGATAATAAAAATAAGCCTATAATTCTTTTCATCATTTGCGTTCACTTTATGTGTTTACAGTTGCTTATGCAACAGTGCAAATATAGTAACAAAAGATTATATAGTTTAAATATGCATGAAAAAAAGATATGATATAAAGAGAAATCGACTAGTCGATTTCTCTTTATATCATATCTTTCGTATGTAAGTTAATTTTTTAATTCATGCTGAATGACTGCTGGCCTATCATAGTACCATCTGTAAATATATATACATTATATGTACCGGCCGGCAAATATTCCTCTACGTCCCAATAAACAGTTACATTCTGTTCTTCACCGTTATATTCTATATATTTCTTTATAGAATAGCTTAACTGACGATTTTCGTAGCTAAAAGTACCTTCACCATTAGTCAATATGTCGTTGTCGGGTTTTGCAATACGTATGTAAAGAGTACGTTCTCCTGTTTTTGCAGTTATATTCTTTACTATCGAGAAAGATATTGCAATCTTCTTCACATCCTTTACTTTCTTGGTTACCTTACCACGTTTGTTCTTAAGAGTTACTCCTATATTTGTAGCATCTAGTTGGGCAGCTAATGAAACCTTTTCGTTAAGATCTTTCTTTTCGGCCGACAGATTATTTATTTTTACCGTAGCTTCGGTGTATTTCTGTTTTACTTCTTTATTTTCTGTAGTAAGAGCTTCATTAAGACGATTTAGAGAATCAATCTGAATTATGTAAGTACGAAGTACGGCACGTACAGTTTTCAACTCCTTTTTAAGTCTGGCTATTTCGGCAGCATCGCTTGTCTTAACCTGACGTAACTCTTCAAGCAATCTTTGTGTCTTTAACTTTTCACTTTCAAGCTTTTGACGGAGCGAATCATTGTTTATCTGAACCTGAAGCTCATCATATTGAGTAGCAAAAGAATTATACTCATTTTCCATTTCTTCCTTGTCTAAAGCAAAAAGTTGGGTCATCTCCTTGTTTTCCTTGCGTTGTTGAAAAGCATAAAAAGAAACTCCACCAATAATTATAATGAGAAGTACAATAACGATAACAAGTTTTTTATTCTTATCCATAGTCTAATTTGAATTTGCGGCAAAAATACAATAAATTGTTATTACTATTAAAAAATAATTATGGAAATTTTTCTCTAATAAAGAAATCATTGTAACTTTGCGATGTTTTCAAAAAGGAATTTTATTATCAACCTTTAAATAAAATAATTTATATTATGTCAAAAGTAACCGTAGTAGGTGCAGGTAACGTAGGTGCTACATGCGCAAATGTTCTAGCTTTTAATGAAGTGGCGGACGAAGTTGTAATGCTTGACGTTAAAGAGGGAGTTTCAGAAGGTAAAGCAATGGATATGATGCAGACAGCTCAGCTTTTGGGCTTCGATACTACCATTGTTGGTTGTACAAATGATTACGAAAAAACTGCAAATTCAGATGTAGTTGTTATCACTTCGGGTATTCCACGTAAGCCAGGTATGACTCGTGAAGAGTTGATTGGTGTTAATGCTGGTATTGTTAAATCTGTAGCACAGAATATATTAAAATACTCTCCAAATGCTATCATCGTTGTTATTTCTAATCCAATGGATACAATGACTTATTTGTCATTGAAATCTCTTGGCTTACCAAAGAACAGAATAATTGGTATGGGTGGTGCTTTGGATAGCTCACGTTTCAAATATTTCTTATCACAGGCATTGGAATGTAATGCTAATGAAGTAGAAGGTATGGTAATTGGTGGTCATGGTGATACAACAATGATTCCTTTGACTCGTTTCGCTACTTACAAAGGTATACCTGTAACAAACTTCTTGTCTGAAGAAAAACTTCAGGAAGTTGCAGCAGCTACAATGGTAGGTGGAGCAACTCTTACTAAATTATTAGGTACATCTGCTTGGTATGCACCAGGTGCAGCAGGAGCTTTTGTTGTAGAATCTATTCTTCACAATCAGAAAAAGATGATTCCATGTTCAGTAATGCTTGAAGGCGAATATGGTCAGTCGGATATTTGTTGTGGTGTTCCAGTAATACTTGGTAAGAACGGTATCGAAGAAATAGTTGAATTACCTTTGAACGAAGAAGAAAAAGCTAAATTTGCTGCTAGTGCTGATGCAGTACGCAAGACAAATGCTGCTCTTAACGAAGTGGGCGCATTATAATTAAGATATTTATATTGCAATAAGGACTTTGTCTTAAAAGGAATATCCTCGCTATATAAGCGAGGATATTTTTTATTTTTTAGATTCACAGTCACAGCTTAGAATTTTCCAAACGATAGCCGATAATACTGCACCTACAAATGGGGCAAGTATAAATAGCCATAACTGACTTAATGCAGTACCTCCTTGAAATAAAGCCGGACCAATACTTCTTGCTGGATTGATAGATGCACCTGTAATAGGAATACCTACGATATTTGCCAATGCAAGTGTTAAACCTATTGCCAAACCTGCAAAATTCCCTGCACCTTTTTTAGGGTCGGTAGAACCTAAAGCTACTAGTACAAAGACAAAAGTGAATGCAGCTTCAGCAATAAAAGCCTGCAACATCATTCCATCATGAAATCCATTGGCCCCTGTTGATGTAGAAGGCCCATAACTTCCTGTAGATGTCAAAGAAAATAATATAGCTGATCCTATAATACCTCCAATTACTTGCGCTATCATGTATCCAATAGCATCTTTACCCGACATTCTTTTTGATAACCATACTCCAAGGGTAATAGCAGGATTAACATGACATCCGGATATATTTCCAATTGTATATGCCATTCCTACTACAGATAATCCAAAAGCCAATGCCACCCCCAATACTTGTGCTGTTCCGGCTTCACATCCAAAGAATATTGCGGTGCCGCATCCCATCAATATAAGTACCATAGTTCCGACACACTCTGCTAAATACTTCTTCATAATAGTAAATATTAGTTTATAATAAATAAGAAATAATTTATTCGTTGTAAATAATATGATTATAAAATATATAACAAATAAATAGAAAAAAGATAATTATAAATTGTTATTTAACATGTAGGATCTTCAAAAATAGCCGGCGTTTCTGAGTTTCCAACTATCCATTTCTTAAATGAGAATTCAGGATAATATGATTGGTTTATTTCAATCCATGAGTTTAATTTATCAAGACATGATCGTGTACCATCTGCATAATAGAATTTTTCATTGTATTGGGAAACATTTGAATTTGATGGTGGTGAATTTTCCCACCGTGGAATGGTGTTAGCTAGGTTATTAAAGAAAACATTCTTTATTGATGAATTCTTTACTTTTCCTATAATTTGATACATACATGTAGTTTTCAGATAATTGCACTTAACATAACAGTTTTCTATTATCGTTTTTTCTGCTTCTATTTCCATTCCACATATTCCTGCTATATATGTAGAGGAATTGTAACTTGAATAAGTAAGGGTATTGCTTGATGTAAAGCAGTTTAATATATATCCTTTGGAAGATGCTGTAATAAGACCTATTTTGGTACTTAAATTACCGCTTACTATAGAATTTGTAATGCTGCAATTTATAATACTTCCGGAATTTTGAGAGGCTATAAATCCAAATTCAGTTTCTTGATTAATGCTGATTTCATAGTTGCTTATATGGCAATTATCAATTAATCCAATGTTTAGGAATGATAATATTGAAACATAACTACTTTTTTGCTGAACATTTAAAACTGAATTGTTTATTTTAATATTTCTAATAACAACCCTTGAAGTGAGATGGCCAAATAAACTATATTTATTACTTTCAAATAAAGGAGGAGTTAAATTGTATATTGTGTGATTCAATCCATCGAAAATATCGTCAAATCTATTATGAGTGTTATTACCTATTGCTGTTAATTCGTTACACTCATCTTCTGTAAATTCAAGATCTGCTAATAAACGGTATATTTTTCTTCCATCTTTTTCTATATAAAAATCTTCAAGTGTTTTCGTCCCTTGATAATCTATATTGTTTATAAGTTTTGTAAATATGATAAAATCTTCTACGCTCTTTATTCCAATTTCATCTTCAATAGATTTTATTCTACATTCATAGAGATTGTTTGGCTTAAAATCTGTACCTGAAGTTCCTTTTTCTATTGTATCGTTTGGGTAAGTTAGCTTGATTGATATTGAATTAATATAGGTAGAGGGAATAATCAGTTCGTAATATGAACTATTGTCATTCTCAAATTTTATGGTTTGTTTTTCTTCAGTATATGATACTTTCAGGGATTTTGTATCAATTAGCTCAACTGTATATGGTACTGTAAGTTCAAGAAAAACTAAGTCTTTTTTTATACTTTCCGAAAGTATTATTCTCAACTTAGAGAATATATGCGAGAATTTTAATGAAATAATATCTTTATTTCCTGCTTCTCCTGTAGCATATAATATGTCTTTTAATTTACTGTTTTCATAAAGCGTATTTTTATCATATGTATTTTCTTTTAATATAGGATATAAGGCTGTATAATATAAGGAGTCTTTATTTAATTCATTCCATTTAAAATCTTTTGAGTTACTCCAATATTCTCCATCATAAAACAATATTTCATTTGACGATACATATCCTCCTGTAGAATTAAAGAGTATTTGACTGCCAATACTTAATTTAGTATTTTCGGTAGAACCTCTAGAGCATATATTTTTATAAATGTTTCCTGTAATAAGTATTGTTTCATTGATACCCGGAATTAAATCATAATTATTGCAGGAAAATTGGAAATATAGTATAAATAATACTATAATAGCTCTGTATGTTTGCATTGTGTGTTATTTTGTTGTCTTTTACTTTGTATTTATAGAAATAAGAATTCTTGTGTACAAATATAATAATAAAAAGATAAGAATGGAAATATTATAAAAAAATGACGCTGACCTACCTTCACAGGCGGATCAGCGTACGCTACAATACAAAATACAAATACAACTAAACGAGATTTCTTTATTTAATATATTATTAAATGTCTTTTAAACAACTCCTTGAGCCATCATTGCATGAGCAACTTTCATAAATCCGGCTATGTTTGCACCTTTCACATAATTAATGTAACCATCTGCTTCTTTACCGTATTTAACGCATTGTTCATGGATTTCGTGCATAATTTGATGTAATTTTTCATCAACTTCTTTAGCAGTCCAACTCAAGTGCATTGCATTCTGAGTCATTTCAAGTCCGGATGTTGCAACTCCGCCGGCATTTACGGCTTTTCCGGGAGCATATAGTACTTTATTTTCAATAAATTTATCTATTGCTTCAGGCGTACAACCCATGTTGGAAATTTCTCCGATGCAAAGAACGCAATTTTTTATTAAATTACAAGCGTTTTCTTCATTTAATTCATTTTGAGTGGCACAAGGAAGTGCAATATCTACCTTTACTTCCCAAGGACGAGCATCTGGTACGAACTTAGAACCAGGGAATTTTTCGGCATATGGTGCAACTATATCATTACCCGATGCTCTTAGTTCAAGCATATAATCAATTTTTTCTCCACTAATTCCGTTTGGATCATAAATGTATCCGTCTGGTCCTGAAATGGTAACTACTTTAGCACCAAGTTCGGTTGCTTTTGTGGCAGCTCCCCATGCAACATTTCCAAAACCTGAAATAGCAACTGTTTTACCTTTAATGTCTATTCCTTTATCGTCCAGCATCTCTTTTACAAAGTATAATCCACCAAATCCTGTAGCTTCAGGACGAATTAGTGAACCTCCATATTCTAATCCCTTTCCTGTAAAGGTTCCGTTAAATTCACGAGTTAGCTTCTTATACATTCCAAATAGATATCCAACTTCTCGACCACCTACACCGATATCGCCAGCAGGTACATCCATCTCTGGACCTATGTTACGCCATAATTCAAGCATGAATGCCTGACAGAAACGCATGATTTCTGCATCGCTTTTTCCTCTTGGCGAGAAATCAGAACCACCTTTTGCACCACCCATTGGTAATGTTGTAAGGGCATTTTTAAAAGTCTGCTCAAATCCCAGGAACTTTAATATTGATAAGTTTACAGATGCATGAAATCTAAGACCACCCTTATATGGGCCAATAGCATTGTTAAACTGTACACGATAACCTAAGTTAACCTGTACTTTTCCTTTGTCGTCTACCCAAGGCACACGGAATGTCAAGATTCTATCTGGTTCTACCAGTCTTTCTATTAACGAAGCTTTTTCGAATTCGGGATGCTGATTATATATATCTTCAATTGATAGGAGTACTTCTTTTACAGCTTGTAAATACTCTAATTCACCAGGATGTTTGGCTTCAAGAGAAGTCATAATTTTATTAATATCCATATCTATAAATATTTAAAGATTTGACAAAATGAAATTCATTTATGCTACAAAGGTATATTATTATATAAAACAGCAAAATAATTTCGGCAAAAAATGAAGTGTAAAGTGATAAAATGTTAATAGCTAAAAATAAGTACTTTATATAACTCTCTGTTTTATCGTAAATAAGTTGCATAAAATGATTTTATTAACGTATTTTGCTATATAACTTTTTCTTAATATTTGTAACATGCTCAGTAAATTAAAATTGAATCAGCTTTATTTCAAGGATACTTCTTTTGTAAACCTGATGACAAAACGTATATTTAATGTATTACTTGTGGCCAATCCTTATGATGCTTTCATGCTTGAAGATGATGGTCGCATAGATGAAAAACTGTTTAATGAATATACAGATTTGAGCCTACGCTATCCTCCTCGTTTTACTCAAGTTTCTACTGAAGAAGATACTTGGAGACAGCTTGAAAATAATAACACCGATCTTATAATATGTATGCCTGGTTCGGATAATAGCAATACATTCGAAATCGCAAAGAATGTAAAGGCTAAATATGCCAATATTCCATTAGTTGTATTGACTCCTTTTTCACATGGAATTACGGCCAGAATGGAACATGAAGACCTCAGTATATTTGAATATGTATTCTGCTGGCTTGGAAATACCGATCTTCTGCTATCTATAATTAAGCTTATAGAAGATAAAATGAATCTGGAACATGATATAAATGAGGTGGGGGTTCAGATGATATTATTGGTTGAAGACTCTATAAGGTTTTATTCATCTGTATTGCCAAATCTTTACAAATTTGTTTTGCAACAGAGTCAGGAATTTGCAACTGAGGCTCTGAATGCTCATCAGCGTACTCTTCGCATGCGTGGACGTCCAAAGATTGTACTTGCACGTAATTATGAGGAAGCTTTGACTTTATATAATAAATACGAAAATAATATATTAGGAGTTATAACCGATGTTCGTTATCCTATGAATGGAAAGATAGATCCGTTGGCTGGAGTAAAATTGCTTGCCGAGATAAGGAAACGCGATTCATTTGTACCTCTTATATTACAATCGGCCGAAGCCACCAATAAAGTATATGCAAGTAAATATGAAGCGAGTTTCGTAGATAAGAATTCAAAGAAAATGAATATAGATCTACGAGAAATCATATCGGAAGATTTTGGATTCGGCGATTTTATATTTCGTAATCCAGACACATTGGAAGAAGTAGCTAGAGTAAAGAATTTAAAGGAATTACAGAATATAATATTTGCTATTCCTAAAGAGTCTCTTCTTTATCATATAAGTCGCAATCATGTATCAAGATGGCTTTATTCAAGAGCGATGTTTCCACCAGCCGAATTCCTTAAGCAAATTACCTGGAAATCTTTGCAAGATGTTGATGCACATCGTCGCATAATTTTCGAGGCAATTGTGAAATATAGGAAGATGAAAAATCAAGGTGTGGTTGCAGTTTTTCAACGTGATCGATTTGATAGATATTCTAATTTTGCACGAATAGGCGAAGGATCCTTAGGAGGAAAAGGAAGAGGTTTGGCTTTTATTGATAATATGGTAAAACGTCATGCCGAATTTGATGAATTTGAAAATGCAACTGTAGAAATACCAAAAACAGTTGTATTATGTACTGATATTTTTGATGAGTTTATGGATAGCAACAGTCTATATCAGATAGCATTGAGCGATGCTGATGATGAAACTATTCTTAACGCATTTTTACGTGCTAAGCTTCCGGATAGATTAATAGAGGATTTCTTTGCTTTTTTTGACGTTGTTCAGGCTCCTATAGCAATACGTTCTTCTAGCTTGCTGGAAGATTCACATTATCAGCCTTTTGCCGGTATATATTCTACCTATATGATACCTTATATAGAGGATAAGTATGAAATGCTAAGAATGTTGAGTGATGCTATAAAAGGTGTATATGCCTCAGTATATTACAAAGATAGCAAAGCATATATGCAGGCAACCAGTAATGTTATTGATCAGGAGAAGATGGCAGTTATCCTTCAGGAAGTAGTAGGTACACAATACGGAGATAGATATTATCCTTCAATTTCAGGAGTTGCACGATCGTTGAATTATTATCCTATAGGTGATGAAAGAGCAGAAGAGGGAACTGTTAGTCTAGCACTTGGACTTGGTAAGTATATAGTTGATGGGGGACTGACTTTAAGAATGTGTCCTTATCATCCCAATCAGATATTGCAGACAAGTGAGGTTGATATTGCATTAAGAGAAACTCAAACTAGATTTTATGCATTAGACTTAAAGAATACAGGGCATAATTTTTCTTTGGATGATGGTTTTAATTTATTGAAACTACCGGTAAAAGAAGCAGAAAATGATGGATCTTTGCATTTCATTGCATCGACCTACGATCCTTATGATATGATAATAAGAGATGGAATATATCCAGGAGGTAGAAAACTTATAACTTTTGCCAATGTACTTCATCATGATGTGTTTCCATTGGCTAATATCTTGCAGCTGGTACAAGAATATGGTCAGAGTGAGATGAGAAGAGCTGTTGAAATAGAATTTGCCGTGACGCTTAACCAACAAAAGAAGACTGGAGTTTTTTATCTTTTGCAGATTCGTCCAATGGTTGATATCAAAGCTGTATTGGATGAGGATTTAAGCTTGATAGAGAATGATAAAATTCTATTGAAAAGTGAAAATTCTTTGGGGCATGGAGTTATGGAGGATATAGTTGATATAGTATATGTGAAAACTGATAATTACAGCGCCTCTAACAATCAGGCTATAGCATACGAAATAGAAAAGATTAATAAGAAATTTCTAGATGAAGGGAAGCATTATATATTGGTGGGTCCCGGTAGGTGGGGAAGCAGTGATACTTGGTTAGGAATACCGGTTAAATGGCCCCACATATCTGCGGCAAGGGTTATTGTCGAGGCTGGTCTTAATAATTATAGAGTAGATCCTAGTCAAGGCACTCATTTCTTCCAAAATCTAACGTCGTTTGGGGTAGGGTACTTCACAATAAATTCATATATCAATGATGGTATATATAATCAGGATTTCTTAAATACCCAACCGGCAGTAGAGGAGACTAAATTTGTAAGGCATGTACGTTTTGAAAATCCATTGGTAGTAAAGATGGATGGGAAGAAGAAAGTTGGTGTAGTGCTACTTCCACAAAATTAGTGTAAAATATAACCTTCACACTTTTTATGGGTATAAATAACTTGTAATAAGTGTGTTATGAAAGTGCGGTGTGTGAAGGCAGTATATGTTCAACTCCATTGTAGTAGAAATAAAGCTGTTGTGGTTATAGTAACAATGTAGTTTTAGAATATAATAAAAGCAGACGAGGGATTTATTTTCACGTCTGCTTTTTAAAATTGAGCGCCTTCGATTAAGAATCGAATGCGCTCAATTTTGAAACGAACACTTTCAATTTATATTTTACTATGTACGTTTGGAAGTGTCTATAACTATATTTACTTTACATTAATATAGCTCCGCAGTGCCTCTACATACTCCTCGAAGGCTTCTCGTCCTGCATTCGTTATTCGACATATAGTGCATGGCATCTTCCCCTTGAAAGTTTTCTCTATCTCGATATAACCGGCTGTAGAAAGTTTATCAATCTGTACACTTAGGTTTCCTGATGTAGCCTTGGTTTGCTCTTTCAGGAAGACAAAGTCCGAACTTTCTACCCCTAGAAGAATTGACATTATAGCTAGGCGTAATTCAGAATGTAGTAAAGGATTTAGTTCTTTAAACATTGTTTTTTGGATTTTGAATTTAGAATATGTCCGGGTATTATCATCATCAAAGTAAATATTATGGCAAATATCAAAATATTACTTGCTTGAGAATTTATTGACAAAGGTAGTGAAAATGCCAAAGAACCAATAATTCCGATAAAACCGCTTATGGTTAAAATGTTATATTTTATAATAAGTCCGGTTATTGCAGTACCTATTCCCATAAGCAATGTCATCATGAATAATATACCTATTTTATATAATATAGCAGCAGGAAAAGCTATTAATGATGATATTCCAATCACAATCCATACACTACTTATTGCTCGGTCTATAAAAGTGGTAGGTAAATTGGTGGCAGATTTTCTTTTCCAATAAATTGCCATCAGCGACCATCCTAGTATTGGTATTAAGAACCATCCCCACATTAAGTTATTATTCATGTTTAAATAAATAACAAAGAATTCGAATACAGAAACTATAACTGTAACATATCCCCATATAATAAATGGTACTCCTGAGTTTTCGTTAATCTTTTTACGAGTGTTCTGGATCATAAGAGTAATTAGCTCTAAGCTTTCTTGCTCATTAATTTTTTTCTCTTTCATAATAATTATGCTTTTAAATAGTTTGTAATTAGAAATACTTTTGACGGTAACAATAAGACCTATAGGTTGTTTATTATATTAATACATTGCAAATATAAATTGGTTTATATTATAAACCAAATAAAAATGATATTATTTTATTGTTATTTTTATGAGATATTCATCATATATTATATATGAAAGAGGTGTTATATTAAATATAATGTGTAGTATTAGAATGCATATCCAAATCCCAGATTAAGAAATATAGGGTACATATTGAATGATATTGTATTGAAGCTACTTCTGAATATATCATTCATTCCGAATGTGAATTCACCATATATGTTAAAGTGACTGAAAGCTTTCCATGATCCACCAATCTGCATTCCATATTGCATTCTTCTAAGTTCATTGCTGAAATCATAGTTTGCAATCTTTCCATCTGTAAACTCTCTTTTAGGACCTGTTGGATCATCTTCTCTAAGATATCCCTCGTATACATGACCAGAAAAGTCTCCGTTTATAAGATATGAAATATAAGGACCGACTTTTATGTCCCATCTTGGAGATATTTTATAGGCTGCAAGTAATGGTACTGTCAAACATGAATTCTCTACTTTTGTTTTTACTCCTCCTGTCCAATATCCTGATATTTCTTCTCCTCCATTTCCAATTATCTTCATGCTATAATTCTTAACGGTAGCTTTAGTAATCATTCCTTTATTTTCTAGTCTTAATCCAGTTGATATACCCCATTTTTTACTTTGTCCGAACCATTTAGTCATGTTTCCTTGCAGAGTAAGTGATAAAGTAGGATTATATCCATCTATAGAGCGTATCTCTTCGGGCAATGGGATAGGAGTTGTACCACCTATGTTCCATCCTGCTTTTATTTCATATTCAATTCCGTTTAAAGCAGCTTTTAATAATGTATTATTACGGTCCTTCTGAGCAAATATGCTTATGAATGTAATTAAAAGTATTATTGTAAGTATATATTTCTTCATATCAGTTTTTATAATGTAATTCTACTTTATCTAAATATAATGTACTTCCTACTGCGCCGGCGAAGTTATCTCCATCTACACTAGAAGTAAATATGATAGAAACATTATATCCCCCTCCCTTAAGACGATTATTATCTATGGTTTTATTGTAATCGTATTTGAAAGGAATGGTGAAAAGTTTCCATTCGTCTGTCTCGGAAGGATTTTCTATCATTCCTAATGCAACTAGGTTTGGACTAGTATATCCATTTGCCTTAAAATATCCGTCGAGTGTCCTTATTTCTTCAGTTGTTTCGTAGAATACCGCATAAATACTGAACATATCTTTTTTACCAGGTACCTCAACTTTCTTGTCCATGTATTTCTCACCTGCCTTATATTTATAGAATCCTGTTATATAGGTTGGCTCATGATAGAATGGAAGTCCAAATTTAGTCGATGCTAGTGGTTTTATTACAGCAGTACTACCATCGAATGATCCTATAAATAAGTTGCCAGCTGCAATAGGCATGTTTACCATACTTCCAAAAGCGCCGGTTGACTTAGTCTGTAATTTAGCACATTTACCTCCTTCGATTCCTCCTATACTATCTTGTACTGTAGGATAATCATATGGGTTCTTTGCCATACCCGATGATTTGTATCCAGGATTTCCACTAGCCCATATCATATATCCGTCTGTCTTTTCTACCATTACAAAGTACTGCCCTTTACTCTCTGGAGTAACTATTGTATCCTGAAAGGTATAAATAGTAGGAATCTGTTCTGTTGTAAATGTAACTGTATAGGTTTTTGACCATTCTTTATTTTGTGATGTTACAGTATATTTTTGTGGGGTGGTAAAATCACGTACAGTTCCACTTGCCGGTTCTATTGTAGCACCAGGGGTAAGAGTAAATGTGGGAGCTATAGCACTTACTTCAGTGCCATCTTTTATCCGTATTGTTATACTGTTGTTCTGTATTACAGGTTCTCTTATAAGAATATTTGTTGGTACTGTACATGATAGTATGTCAGCTTCCGCATTAAGAGCTTCCTTTTTTATGCAGGAAGTTATAGACAATAATATAGCTATTATGCTTAACGCTTTTTTTATATACATAGTTAAAAGTTTATTTTAAGTCTTTAAAAACATGCAAATTTACTCTTTTTATATAATAACAAAAAAAAGATGTAGAGTTCATCTACATCTTTTAAAAAATATAATATTATTATTAATATATTAAAGCACGCCCTGTGCCATCATTGCATTGGCAACTTTCATGAAACCAGCAACATTTGCGCCTTTTACATAATTTACATAACCATCTTCTTCTTTTCCGTATTTTACACAAGCCTCATGTATATTCTGCATGATTTCCTTAAGCTTGTTGTCTACTTCTTCCAAACTCCAACTTAATTTAATTGAATTTTGTGTCATTTCAAGACCAGATACTGAAACTCCTCCAGCATTAGCAGCCTTACCAGGAGCATAAAGGATCTTAGCATCCTGAAATACCTTGATAGCTTCTGGAGTAGAAGGCATGTTTGCTCCTTCAGAAACTGCCATGCATCCGTTTTCTACCAATGTACGTGCATGATCTCCATTAAGTTCATTCTGAGTTGCCGATGGAAGAGCAATATCACATTTTTCACCCCAAGGTTTAGCTCCTTCTACGTATTTACAACCATATTTATCAGCATATTCACGGATACGTCCTCTGTATAGATTCTTTAATTCCATGATATAATCAAGTTTTTCTCTGTCAATGCCTTCTGGATCATATATATAACCATCAGAATCGGACATAGTAACAACTTTACCTCCAAGTTCTATTACTTTTTCTGCTGTATATTGTGCAACATTTCCAGAACCTGATATTAAGCATACTTTATCTTTAAGATCCTGACCGTTAGCCTTAAGCATCTCCATCAAAAAGTATATATTACCATATCCTGTAGCTTCCGGACGAATTAATGAACCACCAAATTCACGACCTTTACCTGTAAATGTACCTGTAAATTCACGAGCTAGCTTCTTGTACATACCAAACATGAAACCTACTTCACGGCCACCAACACCTATATCACCTGCTGGAACATCTGTCTCAGGACCTATATGACGCCATAATTCCAACATGAATGATTGAGTGAAACGCATAACTTCAGCATTAGATTTACCGCGAGGAGAGAAATCTGAGCCACCTTTACCACCACCCATTGGAAGAGTAGTAAGAGAATTTTTGAATGTCTGTTCAAAAGCAAGGAACTTCAATATAGAAAGATTTACAGAAGAATGGAAGCGGATACCACCTTTATAAGGGCCAATAGCATTGTTGTGTTGAACACGGTATCCCATATTTGTCTGAATGTTTCCTTTGTCATCCATCCAAGTCACTCTGAATTGGAATACTCTATCAGGAATACATAATCTTTCAATAAGATTAACTTTGTCAAATTCAGGATGCTTGTTGTATTCTTCCTCAATAGTTGCAAGTACCTCTTCTACTGCCTGATGATATTCAGGTTCATTAGGAAATCTTCTTTTAAGATCATCTAATACTTTTGATGCATTCATAGAAATCTATTTCTTTTGTTGTTAATAAATATAATTTATCTTGTTGTTTTATGGAGACAAAAATATATATAATATTTTGCAAAAACAATAAATTATAAATAAAATCAGAATAAAAATAATAGATTGAATAAAAAGTTGGCAAAAAAACATATAAAAGATTATTTTTATAGATATACATGAAAATTAATAAAAGTAATTTAAATATAATATATGTGTCGTTGTGTTACTAGAATAGAGGAAAAATAATAAAATGATAAAATTGAAATTTTAAAAAAGCTGGGTTTTAATACAGATATAATTTCATAATGATAGTCATGAATAAATTATATATAAAAAGAAAATACCGACTATCAATCAAAGAGATAGTCGGTATAATATAGATATAATTATTAATCTACTCAGCTTATTTTTTAAATATTAGCTTTTTTTTTCTTGTCAACAATTGCATCTATTACAGCTATTGCAGTAATGTTCACTATGTCTCTTACCGAAGCTTCACAGTCAGTAAAGTGAATAGGTTTGTTTAAACCCATTTGAATAGGACCTATTACTTGGGTAGCTTCACTCATTGACTGCAATAATTGATAGGATGCATTTGCCGAACTTAGATTAGGAAATATCAATGTATTCACATCTTTTCCCACTAATCTTGTAAATGGAAATTTCTCATCTCTCAAGTTTTTGTTTAAAGCAAAGTTTACTTGCATTTCACCATCTATAGCCAAATCGGGAAATTCTTGTTGTAGTTGTGCTACAGCCTGATGAACTTTAGCTGGACTTCCTTCCGTATCTGTACCAAAGTTAGAATATGACAACATAGCCATTACAGGTGTATGGTTGAAGAATCGCACAGTATTGTAAGATAATTTTGCGATGTCTGTAAGGGTTTCGGTATCAGGATGACGATTTATAAGTGTATCTGCTACGAAATAAGTACCTTTTTTGGAGTTCAATATATGCATGGTTCCAAAATGTTTGTATTCCTTTCTTATTCCTATAACTTCTTTAGCTACTTTTATTGTATTTGAATACTTGGTATAAAGTCCTGTTATGAAAGCATCTGCGTCGCCTGTTTCAACCATCATCATACCAAAATAGTTTCTTTCAAACATCTTGTCGTTTGCTTCCTGGAAGTTTGCGCCTTCACGTGCTCTCTTTTCAGCAAGTATTCTTGCATACCTCTCTCTTCTTTCCGATTCGCTGTCGTGGCGAAGATTTATTATTTCTATTCCTTCAAGGCTTACTTCAAGTTCTTTTGCGAGTTTCTCTATACGTTCTTCATTACCTAATAATATAGGATGGCATATACCTTCTGATTTTGCTTCGACAGCTGCTTTAAGCATATTGGGATGAATTCCTTCTGCAAATACAACTCTTTGAGGGTCTCTTCTTGCAGTTTCATATAACTGTCTAGTAAGCTTGCTTTCTTGACCCATTAATTCTTTTAAACGGATTTTGTATGCTTCCCAATCTGTAATAGGTTTGCGTGCTACTCCCGATTCTATTGCAGCTTTGGCTACAGCCATAGAAACTTCTGTAATTAGTCTAGGGTCAACTGGTTTTGGAATAAAGTATTCTGGTCCGAAGGTAAAGTTATTTACATGATAAGCTTCATTAACTACATCGGGAACAGGTTGCTTTGCAAGGTCGGCTATTGCATGTACAGCAGCAAGTTTCATCTCTTCATTAATAGCACTAGCCTGAGTGTCAAGTGCACCACGGAAGATGTAAGGAAAACCAATTACATTATTTATCTGATTTGGATAATCGGAGCGGCCTGTAGACATTAGTACATCTGATCGTGATGCCATTGCGTCTTCGTATGAAATTTCAGGGGTAGGATTTGCAAGTGCAAAAACTATAGGATTTTTTGCCATGCTTCTTATCATATCCTGTGACAGTATATTTCCTCTTGATAATCCTAAAAACACATCCGCATCTTTAATTGCTTCTGCCAGAGTATGCACATCTCTCCGGTCTGTAGCGAAGAATTTCTTTTCTTCAGTAAGATTAGGACGATCGCTTGTAATAACTCCCTTACTGTCCAACATCAGTATATTTTCTCTACGTGCTCCTAATGAAACATATAATTTTGTACAAGATATTGCAGATGCTCCAGCTCCGTTCACTACTATCTTAACTTCATCTATTTTTTTTCCGGCTACCTGAAGAGCATTAAGCAAGCCTGCAGATGAAATTATGGCTGTTCCATGCTGATCATCGTGCATTACAGGAATGTCAAGTTCTTCCTTGAGTCTTTTTTCTATCTCAAAACATTCAGGAGCTTTAATATCTTCAAGGTTTATACCTCCGAAAGTAGGAGCGATAGCTTTTACAGCTTCAATAAACTTTTCTGGATTCTTTTCGTTCACCTCAATATCAAAAACATCTATTCCTGCATATATTTTGAATAACAAACCTTTTCCTTCCATAACAGGCTTTCCTGCCAAAGCACCTATGTCGCCTAGTCCAAGAACCGCGGTACCATTCGATATTACAGCAACTAGATTTCCTTTGTCGGTATAATCATAAGCTTTCTGCTCATCTTTTTCAATCTCAAGACATGGTTCAGCAACTCCTGGAGAATATGCTAACGATAAGTCAGTCTGAGTACTATATGGTTTAGTTGGTACTACTTCAATCTTCCCTGGTTTACCTTGCGAATGGTAAAGTAAAGCAGCTTCTTTTGTTATTTTAACCATTTAAATGTGATTTAGTGTATTATGTTAATTTAGAGGCAAATCTACAAATAATATTATAAATCGAAGCGAAAATACTTTAAAATAATACAGATTGTTTTTGAATAATATTAATAAAGATTTATAAGACTAAATAGTTTTAACGTTATAATTGAATACTCTGAGATTTAAGGTTATAGATAGTTAAATATATATGAAGTAATTATTGTATAACGAAAGAATTAATAAATTTGCACCGGAAAAAACTAAATCAAAAGTAAAAGTTTTCTAATTTGTCTGTTTTCGTAGAGAGTAGTTTAAAAGATTATAATAACAATCTAACTATATAGGTATTATGAAAATTGCGTTATTCAGATTTAAGATTTTTTATTCAAGCATGGCAACGCTATTTATGTTAATCGGAGGAATTTCTGTTACAAGTTGCGGTAATAGCAAGGGAGGAATGAAGTTGGGAGATGATGAATATGCTGTACAGCCAGTGTCGGTAACCTCTGCTAAGCAGAATACTTCTTACCCGGCTTCTATAAAAGGTGAACAAGATGTGGAAATAAGACCACAAGTTTCGGGAACAATAGTAAAGTTGTATGTCGATGAAGGTGCTTCTGTGAAAAGGAATCAGCCTCTTTTTCAGATAGATCCAACTCAATATGAGGCTGCAGTACGTCAGGCTAAAGCTGCAGTACAGATGGCACGATCTAGTGTAAATACTTCTAAGCTTACGGAGCAGCAGAAAAAAAGTCTGTATGATAAGAACATCATAAGTGAGTTTGAATATCAGACAGCTTTGAATCAGCTTACTTCTGCTCAGGCAAATTTGGCTCAGGCCGAGGCTCAGTTTATAAGTGCAAACCAGAATTTAGGATTTTGCTGTGTTAAAAGTCCATCCGACGGAGTAGTAGGAGTATTCCCTTATCGTATAGGAAGCCTTGTATCTCCATCAATAAGTCAGCCTCTCACCACTGTGTCAAAAATAGGAGATGTATATGTATACTTTTCTATGACAGAAAAGCAATTGCTTGAGATGACTAAAGCCGGTAATAATTTGATAGATGAACTTAAAAAGATGCCTCCTGTAAAGTTGGAACTTACAGACGGAACGATATATAACGAAGACGGAACAGTAGATGCTGTAAGCGGAGTTATAGATCAAAGTACAGGCTCGGTAAGCATGCGCGCACTATTCCCAAACAAGAACAATATATTAAGAAGTGGTGGTACTGCAAATATTATATTTCCTTACTCAATGAATAATATAATAATGATACCACAGACTGCTACTCTTGAAATACAAGACAAGAAGTTTGTATATGTACTTCAGAAGGATAACATAATAAAAAATGTTGAGATCAAAATATCATCCTTGGATGACGGGAAGTATTATATAGTAACAGGAGGTTTGAAACCAGGAGATAAAATCGTTACCGAAGGGATACAAAATCTTAAGGATGGTCAGAAAATAACTCCTATAACACCTTCTCAGAAAGAGGCTAAATACAAGCAGGCTCTCAAAGATCAGAAAGAAGGAAATTTTGCTACAGCATTTAAATAATTAGAGAAAGATGAAATTAGATAAATTTATAAATAGGCCCGTATTATCAACGGTTATATCTATTTTGATTCTTATACTTGGTATAATTGGATTGGTAACTCTTCCTGTTTCTCAATATCCTGATATAGCTCCTCCAACAGTATCAGTAAGAGCTACATATACAGGAGCAAGCGCTGCTACAGTGCTTAATTCTGTGATTGCTCCTCTTGAAGATCAAATAAACGGAGTAGAAAATATGACTTATATGACTTCTACGGCCTCTAATAATGGTAGTGGAGAGATAAATATATATTTCAAACAAGGTACTGATCCAGATATGGCAGCCGTAAACGTTCAAAATCGTGTTTCAATGGCTCAGGGATTATTGCCTGCCGAGGTAACTAAAGTTGGTGTTATAACTCAGAAACGCCAAAATTCAATGCTTATTGTCTTCTCATTATACGATTCGGAAGATAAATATAGTATGGAATTTATTGAAAACTATGCCAAGATAAATCTTATTCCTCAAATACAACGTGTGAAGGGAGTTGGTGATGCTAGTGTTTTTGGTCAGGATTATTCTATGAGGATATGGCTTAAGCCTTCGGTAATGGCTCAGTATAAGCTTATTCCTTCTGATGTTTCTAATGCGCTTGCTGAACAGAATATCGAAGCTGCTCCCGGGCAGTTTGGCGAACAAGGTAATCAAACTTTTCAGTATACTATAAAGTATAAGGGAAGATTGCAGAAACCTGAACAATTTGAAAATATTGTAATTAAAGCTCTTCCCGATGGAAAAGTACTTAAGCTTAAAGATATAGCTAAGGTAGAAATGGGTCGTCTGGCTTATTCAATGGTATCTAAGGTAAACGGTCATAATTCAGTTACTTGTGTGGTTTATCAGATGGCAGGAACAAACGCAACAGAAACTATATCAAATATAGAAAATTTGCTTGATAATGCTAAGGAAACATTACCTCCGGGAATTAAAGTGAACATAGCATTGAATGCAAACGACTTCCTATATGCTTCAATTCACGAGGTGTTGAAAACTTTGATAGAGGCCTTTATTCTTGTATTTATTGTTGTGTATATATTTCTACAGGATTTTCGTTCAACGTTGATTCCTGCAATAGCAATTCCGGTGGCTCTTATAGGTACATTCTTCCTCCTTAAGATGATAGGTTTTAGTCTGAATCTGCTTACATTGTGTGCCATGGTGTTAGCGATTGCTATAGTGGTAGATGATGCTATAGTGGTGGTAGAAGGTGTGCATGCCAAGCTCGATCAGGGTTATAAGTCGGCCAAAGAGGCTGCTATAGATGCCATGAGCGAACTTGGAGGTGCTATAGTGTCAATTACATTAGTAATGATGTCTGTGTTTATTCCGGTTAGCTTTATAGGTGGTACTGCCGGTACATTTTATCGCCAGTTTGGTCTTACAATGGCTATTGCCATAGGTATTTCGGCCCTTAATGCTTTAACGTTGAGTCCGGCTTTATGTGCTCTTTTCCTTAAACCTCACGATGCTAATAAGAAAAATAAAAAGCTTTCGGTTATAGATCGTTTTCATCGTTCTTTCAATATTTTTTACGACAAGATATTGAAGAGATACAAGAAGGGTGTAATATATTTCATTCACAGAAAGACACTTTCTTTTGTACTTGTCGGTGCATCAATTGTATTGTTGATAGTTTTTATGAATATAACTCCAACCGGTATGGTACCTAATGAAGATACCGGTACAATAATGGGATCTATAACACTTCCTCCTGGTACTTCACAAGAAAGATCTCTTGAAATATTTAATCGTGTAGATAGTCTTGTGGCTGCCGATCCTGCAGTAGAATCAAGAACTCTTATAGGTGGATTCAGTTTTCTTGGCGGACAAGGCCCTTCATATGGATCTATGATTATAAAGTTAAAACCGTGGGAAGATAGATCATTACTCCAGAATTCAGATATGGTATATATTTCTCTGTTCATGAGGTCACAGAAAATAGTAAAAGACGCTCAGGTACTATTCTTTACTCCTCCTATGATACCGGGTTATTCGGCTTCCAGCGATATTGAACTAAATATGCAGGATAAGACTGGTGGCAGTCTTGATAAATTTTATGATGTTACTAAGAATTATCTTGAGAAACTTCAGGAACGTCCTGAAATAAAATCTGCTCAAACTTCCTTTAATCCGAAGTTCCCGCAATATATGGTAGACATTGATGCGGCTGCATGTAAGAAGGCAGGTATCAAGCCAAACGATGTTCTTAATACATTGCAAGGATATTACGGTGGTTTATATGCGTCTAACTTCAATCGCTTCGGTAAAATGTATAGAGTTATGATTCAGGCCGAACCGGATGAACGCAAGAATCTTGAGTCACTAAACAATATAAAGATAAAAAATGGCGATTTAATGGCTCCTATAAGTCAATTCATGAGTATAAAGAAAGTATATGGCCCAGATATAATAAGCCGTTTTAACTTATATACATCAATGAAAGTGATGGTAGGTCCAGCACAAGGATATACCTCTGGGGCCGCAATAAAGGCTATAGAAGAGGTTTCAAAAGAGGAACTTCCGTCAGGATATAGCTATGAATTAGGTGGTATGGCACGTGAAGAAGCCCAGAATGGAGGAGGTACTACTGCAATAGTCTTTGTACTTTGCTTCGTATTTGTATATTTGCTTTTGAGTGCTCAGTATGAAAGCTACCTTTTGCCTCTTTCTGTTTTGTTGTCAATTCCATTTGGCCTTGTAGGAAGCTTCTTATTCGTAAATGGAATGGGTGCCTTGGGTAATATCTCGGCGCTGAAGATGATACTTGGTTCAATGTCAAATGATATATACATGCAGATTGCATTAATCATGCTTATGGGGCTTCTTGCAAAGAATGCTATTCTTATAGTAGAGTTTGCTTTAGATCGTCGCAAGCAGGGAATGAGTATATCTTGGGCTGCTGTACTTGGAGCTTCTGCCCGTTTGCGCCCAATTCTTATGACTTCACTAGCAATGGTAGTGGGATTATTGCCTATGATGTTTGCTTTCGGTGTAGGTGCTCATGGTAACAGAACACTTGGAACAGCTGCTATAGGAGGTATGTTGATAGGTATGATTCTGCAGATATATATTGTACCAGTACTGTTTGTGGTTTTTGAATGGTTACAGGAAAAGGTTAAGCCTATAGAGTGGAAAGATTTGGACGACAGCGAAATGGCTTCCGAAATAGAACAGTATTCGCGTAATTAAAACTGTCATTATGAAAAAGATAATACTATTATTTGGAATGACAATACTGTTAAGTAGTTGTCATATATACAAATCATATAAAAGACCCGATGATATAAAAGTAGATTCGGTATATCGGGCACCTGTTTCATATATCGAGAAATATGGAACTAACGATACTTTGAATATAGGTAACATTGAGTGGAAAAATATTTTTACTGATCCTCTTTTGCAGGAACTGATTGTAAAGGGACTTAATCATAACGTTAATCTTCAGACTGCAATATTAAGATTAGATGAGGCTAAGTCTAAATTAAACGCAGCACGACTATCATATTTACCTTCATTAAATCTTGCACCGAATGGTAATTTAGGCAGTTTTGATAGATCATCCTTGATAGCTACATATACTTTACCGGTATCTGCTAGCTGGGAGGTAGACCTTTTTGCCAAATTGCTTAATGCCAACCGAGCAGTAAAGGCGAGTCTTTTGCAAAGTGAGGCATATAGACAGGCTGTACAGTCTCAGCTTATAGCAAATATAGCAAATGCGTATTATTCTTTGCTTATGCTTGATCAGCAGGTAATAGTTACTTCCGATAATATAAAACTTCTAAAGGAGACGGTTCGTACTATGGAAGCAATGAAAGAAGCTGGAATGACTAATGAGGCAGCTTTGTCTCAAAGTCGTGGAGTGCTTTATCAGACCGAAGCATCGCTTTCCGAACTAAAGAGACAGGTAGTCGAGACGGAAAACTCATTGTGTGTAGTTATGGCAGAAAATCCTCATTCTATAAAGAGAGGGGTCTTGAGCGATCAAAAGATAGCCGAAAATATCTCGGCTGGCATTCCATTGCAGTTGTTGGCTAATCGTCCCGATGTCAAAGTAGCAGAAATGGCTCTTGCTGCATCTTATTACCAGACGAATCAGGCACGAGCAGCATTCTATCCTTCACTTACCATAACCGGTAGTGCAGGATGGACTAACAATGTTGGTTCAGCAATAATGAATCCTGCAAAGACTATAGCACAGGCAGCAGCTTCACTTACTCAGCCTATTTTTGCCAGGGGTAAGTTAGTGTCCAATCTTCGCGTATCAAAAGATGAAGAAAAGATAGCCTTAATGAATTATCAGCAAACGATCTTGAATGCCGGCAAGGAGGTTAGTAATGCATTGTATCAGTATGAATCTTCTTCTCAGAAACTTCAAAAACATATGGCTCAGAAGAAAGAAATGGAAAATGCTGTTTATATGACGAAAGAACTGTTCAAGGCAGGTAAGTCTACCTATCTTGAAATACTTACAGCACAGCAGTCTTTATTAAGTTCACAACTTAATGAAGTATCCGACAGATGTCAGATATTACAGTCTGTGATAAATTTATATAGCGCTGTAGGAGGTGCCAGATAATAGTGAAACTTTAAATTAATATAGTCATGATTAGTCCTTTAGCTTATATCGATCCATCTGCAAAAATTGGGAAGAATGTAACAATACATCCATTTGCCTATATAGACAAAGATGTAATAATAGGAGATAATAATGTTATAATGCCTCATGTTAGTATAATGAATGGGGCAGTAATTGGTAATGGCAATACTATATATAATGGTGCGGTTATAGCTGCAGTATCGCAGGATTTTAAATATAAAGGAGATTATACTCATGTTATAATAGGCGACAATAATGTAATAAGAGAAAATGCAGTAATAATAAGAGCCAATAATGCTGGAAATGCCACAAGAATTGGGAACGGAAATTTCATTATGCAGGCAGCTCGTATTTCGCACGATGTAACAGTAGGAAACCGTTGTATAATAGGAAACGGGTCTCAGATATCGGGCGACTGTGTAGTAGAGGATTGTGCAGTCTTAACATCAAATGTATTGATGCAGGGTAATACCCGTCTCGGTACATTTTCATTGGTACAGGGTGGTTGTAGTTTTACCAAAGATATACCTCCTTATATAATAGCAGCTCATAATCCTATCTCTTTCTATCGTATAAATTCAATTATACTAGAGCACGAAGGAGTATCCGAAATTATACTAAAGCAGATTGCGCATGCGTATCGTTTGATTTATAAGGCAAACACGTCAGTTTCTGATGCTATAGAGAGAATAGAACAGCAGATACCAAAGAGTAAGGAAATTAATAATATTATATGTTTTATACGAAATTCTAAGTTAGGAATAATAAAATAAATGATAATTTTGTTCACTAAACAATTAAAATGGATAAATCAAGAAATAGAAAAGAAGAAAGAAATGAGATAAAAGTCAGAATATTAGAGGAAGCATCAAGAGCATTTTGTGAAAAAGGAATACGTCCTGTTACAATGGATGATATTGCAAATGCTCTTTCTATATCCAAAAGAACGCTATACGAGATATATAATGATAAAGAAGAACTATTGTTAGAGGTAGTAAAGACACATTCACAGGAAACACAGCAATTTATAAAGGAAGTATACCAAAAATCGGAAAATGTACTCGAAGTAATTCTAGTACTTTATGAAAGAAATGTCGAAGAATTCAAAAAGATAAATAAACGTTTTTTTGAGGATATGAACAAATATCCTTCGGTTATAAAATTTATTAAGAAAACGCGTGATGAAATGGCATCTATGGCGTTAGAGTGTTTTAATGAAGGTATACGTCAGGGCATTTTCCGGGATGATGTAAATTATGAAATTATACGTGTGGCAATGATGGAAGAGATGGATTTTCTTCTACAGTCCAAGCTTTCAGATAAATATCCTTTAGTTGATATTTATCAAAATATCGCATTCATGCACTTGCGTGGCGTGTCGACTGAAAAGGGGCTGACTATCGTAAATAAATTTCTGGAACAAATAAAATAGACAAACATAAAGTATTAATTAATAATGATTTAGTATGAGTTTTTGGAAAGGAAGAAAGATTTTTATCCTATTGTTTATAGGAGGAACCTTTTGTTCTGAAAGTATCTATTCTCAAGATACTTTAAGATTAAAGTTAGACGAAGCTATAAAGATTGCTTTGAATGATAACCCGGTTATAAAGGTTGCCGGAAAGGAGATAGAGTTGAAGAAGGTAAGTCAAAAAGAGGCTTATGCCGGATTGTTACCCGAAGCTTCTTTGGTAGGAAGCTATTCACGTGCCATCGAGAAACAGTCTTTTGCAATGCAGGGTCAAGTTATGAAAGTAGGCACCGACAATACGTATAGCGGTGGTCTGTCTATAAGTTTACCGGTATTTGCACCGGCATTGTATAAAAGTATCGGACTGACTAAAAGTGATGTAGAACTAGCTGTAGAGAAGTCGCGTTCTTCTAAGCTTGATATGGTAAATCAGGTTACTAAAGCTTTTTATCAGCTTTTGCTAGCTCAGGATAGTTATGATGTATTGCTTAAAAGCTACAAACAGAGCGAGGATAATTACAATATAGTGAGAGCAAAGTTTAATCAAGGTACTGTAAGTGAATATGATAAGATTAGTGCCGAAGTACAGATGCGCAGTCTAAAACCCAACGTGGTATCGGCACGCAATGCCATAAATCTTGCAACTCTTCAGCTTAAGGTTCTGTTGGGAATGAATCCCGATATAATCGTTACTATTGATGGGAACTTAAAAGATTATGAAATGGAGATGTTTAAGCGTATGGCTCTTCCAGATCCTCAAAATCTTACAAATAACAGCTCATTGAAGCAACTTGACATAAATGAAGAAATTCTTAAGAAGAATTTGAAGTTGCAGTATACTAACTTTATGCCTACTCTTGCAGCATCTTTTCAGTATGTATATGTTTCAATGAATGATAACTTCAAGTTCAAGGATTATATGTGGAACCCATATTCTACTCTTGGACTTAACCTAAGCATACCTCTATTTAAGGGAAGTAACTTTACAAAGATAAAACAGACCAGAATTCAGATGAAGCAACTTGCCGAAAATAGAATAAATACAAAAAGACAGCTTACAATGCAAGCTACTACTTATCTTGACAACATGGCTGCAAGTACCGAACAGGTAGTAAGTAACAAGGAGGCTGTACTGCAGGCAGAGAAGGGAAGACTGATAGCCGAAAAGAGATATGAAGTAGGAAAGGGTACTATACTTGAACTTAACAGCTCGGAAGTTGCACTTACACAGTCAAAGCTTACTTACAACCAGTCTATTTACGATTACCTTGTATCTAAGGCCGATTTAGACCTTGTTACCGGTGACGATACATTGATAAAAGAATAAACATAAAACATAAAATAATAAGGAATATGAGAAAGAGTTTTTACTCAATTATTTTGTTTGGAACAGTTTTTTTAACTGCATGTACAGGTAGTGGCGACAAGCAAACTACCAATACTACTACAGATACTAAACCAGTTGTAAAACTTGCTTCTGTAACAGCGCGTGATGTGGCACAGACAGAAGAATATACTACAACTGTAGAGGCCGAAGCAAAGAATAATATAGCACCCACATCTCCAGGACGAATATCAAGAATATTTGTTGAGGTTGGAGATAATGTACGCAAAGGACAACTTTTAGTACAGATGGATGCAGCCAGCCTCGAACAATTAAAACTTCAGTTAGATAACCAAAAAATAGAGTTCAAGCGTATTGATGAATTATATAAGGTAGGTGGTGCTTCTAAATCGGAATGGGATGCTGCGAAGATGAATCTTGATGTAAAGACAACTTCATATAAGAATCTTCTAGAGAATACTCAGCTTATTAGTCCTATAAACGGAATTGTTACTGCGCGTAACTTTGATAATGGCGATTTATACTCTTCGGCAACCAATCCTGTGTTGGTTGTAGAGCAGATTGCTCCGGTAAAATTGATTATAAATGTATCCGAAAGTTACTTTCCTAAAGTAAAGACAGGAATGGAAGTGGACATTAAATTCGATGTGTATGGTGATGAAGTGTTTAAAGGAAAAGTAAATATTGTATATCCTACTATTAATTCTGAAACTCACACATTCCCTGTAGAAGTAAAACTTACTAACTCAAACATGCGTGTACGTCCAGGTATGTTCGGACGTGTCACCATGAATTTTGGTACGTCAAATCATGTGGTTGTTCCAGACATGGCTATAGTAAAGCGTGCAGGTTCGGGCGACAGATATGTTTATGTATTCAACGGAGGTAAGGTATCTTACAATAAAGTAGAATTAGGACGTCGTCTTGGCGATGAATACGAATTGGTTTCAGGAGTTGAAAATAATTCTGAAGTAGTAGTAGCAGGCCATACACGATTGACAGATGGAATTGAAGTAGAAGTAGAAAAATAATAATAGAGAGTTATGAGTTTATACGAAGGAGCGGTTAAAAAACCGATTATGACATCGCTGTGCTTTCTTGCAGTAGCGATATTTGGCTTGTTCTCTTTATCAAAACTACCGGTCGATCTATATCCGGATATTGAGACGAATACTATTATGGTTATGACTTCTTATCAAGGAGCCAGTGCGTCTGATATAGAGAATAATGTTACACGACCACTCGAGAATACCTTGAATGCAGTTAGTAATCTGAAACACATTACTTCAAAGTCGTCCGAAAATATATCTGTGATTACTTTGGAATTCGAGTATGGTCATAATATAGATGTGCTTACAAATGATGTGCGCGATAAGTTAGATATGGTTAGTTCGCAGCTACCCGATGGCGTAGGTACACCTATTATATTCAAGTTTAGTACCGACATGATTCCTATATTATTATTGTCAGTGCAAGCCGAAGAGAGTCAACCGGCTCTATACAAGATTCTTGATGATAACGTAGTCAATCCGTTGGCTCGCATACCTGGTGTAGGTACTGTTTCAATAAGTGGTGCACCTAAACGCGAGATAAATATATATTGCGATCCCGGCAAGTTGGAGGCATATAATCTTACTATTGAAGCTATAAGTTCTATTATAGGTGCCGAGAACAAGAATACGCCCGGAGGTACCTTCGATATAGGAAGTAACACATATTCATTGCGTGTTGAAGGTGAATTCAAGGATCCTAAAGATATGCGCAATATTATAGTAGGTACTTATAATGGTGCATCAATATATCTTAAAGATGTTGCTGTAATAAAGGATACTGTCGAGGAACGTGCACAAAAGACATATAATAATGGTGTTCAGGGCGCCATGATTGTTGTTCAGAAACAGTCGGGAGCTAATTCTGTAAACATCTCGAAGAAGGTTATGGAGGAACTTCCAAAACTTCAGAGGAGTTTGCCAAGCGACGTTAAGTTAGGAATAATTGTCAATACATCCGATAATATTCTTAACACGATTGATAGCTTGAGCGAAACTATCATGTTTGCAATTCTATTCGTAGTATTCGTAGTATTCGCTTTTCTTGGTCGCTGGCGTGCTACTGTAATTATATGTATTACAATTCCGCTATCACTTATTGCTTCATTTATATATCTTGGAATCATTGAAGGAGGATCACTTAACATAATCTCTCTTTCATGTCTGTCTATTGCAATAGGTAATGTGGTTGATGATGCTATTGTGGTACTTGAAAACGTTACGACTCATATAGAAAGAGGAGCCGAACCTAAGCAGGCAGCTATTCATGGTACTAATGAGGTAGCAATTTCGGTTGTAGCTTCTACTCTTACAATGATTGCAGTATTCTTTCCATTAACAATGGTTTCGGGTATGTCTGGTGTACTTTTCCGTCAGCTAGGATGGATGATGTGTGTTATTATGACAATTTCTACAATCTCGGCACTTACATTTACTCCGATGTTATGTTCACAGTTGCTTCGTCTTCAAAAGAAACAGAGCAAGACATTCGTTACTCTTTATTCGCCTATTGTGAATGCACTTAATGGATTAGATAATTGGTATCAAAAGCGACTTAACTGGGCTGTACGTCACCGTAAGACAGTAATCATATCTTGTTTTGGATTCTTTGTACTTAGTTTGTTATGTGCAAAATCTATTGGTACTGAGTTCTTCCCATCACAGGATAATAGCCGTATATCTATAAAACTTCAGCTTCCAATTGGTGCACGTGTAGAAAGAGCCGAAGCTCTTGCACAAGAATTGACAGGTAAATGGATGGAACGTTATAAGGGAGTGATGAGAGTGTGCAACTATACAGTGGGGCAGGCAGATACCGATAATACTTGGGCATCAATGCAGGATAACGGTAGCCATATTATAGCATTTAACATTAATCTTTATAATCCGGATCAAAGAGATATCTCGCTTGCACAAGTGTGCGATGAACTTCGTGATGACTTGAAAGCTTATCCCGAACTTGACAAGTCACAGGTTATTTTGGGAGGTAATAATGGAGGAATGGGAGGACAGTCTACTGCCGACTTCGAAATTTATGGATACAATTTTACTGAAACCGATAAAGCGGCATCTGCACTTAAGACTGAATTACTTAAGGTTAAAGGTGTATCCGAAGTTAATATAAGTCGTCAGGATTATCAACCAGAATATCAGGTTGACTTTGATCGTGAAAAACTTGCTTTACACGGCTTGAATCTATCCACTGCATCAATGTATCTACGTAACCGTATAAATGGTAATGTAGCATCTTACTATCGTGAAGATGGCGATGAATATGATATAAAGGTAAGATATGCTCCGCAGTTTAGAACTAGTATAGGTAGCCTCGAAAACATACTTATATATAATAATGCAGGCAAAGCTGTAAGGGTAAAAGACGTTGGAAAAGTTGTAGAACGTTCTGCACCTCCTACAATCGAACGTAAGGATCGTGAACGTATAGTAACAGTTTCTGCTGTAATATCCGGAGCGCCTTTGGGAGACGTAGTTGCCGAGGGTCAGACAATAATAGAGAAAATGGATCTTCCTGCCGGACTTAATATCCAGATTTCAGGTTCATACGAAGATCAAAAAGATTCATTCAGCGATTTAGGTATATTAGGTATATTGATTGTAATATTGGTTTTCATAGTAATGGCAGCACAGTTCGAATCTCTTACCTATCCGTTTATAATAATGTTCTCTATTCCGTTTGCATTCAGTGGCGTACTTATGGCACTGTTCATAACTAATACAACCCTTAATGTAATGAGCTTGCTGGGTGGAATTATGTTGATAGGTATTGTGGTGAAAAACGGTATTGTACTTATTGACTATATTACACTTTGTCGCGAACGTGGAATGTCGGTTGTTCACTCCGTAGTAACAGCCGGAAAGAGTCGTTTACGCCCGGTTTTGATGACAACTCTTACAACTATCCTAGGTATGGTGCCTATGGCAATAGGTGGAGGCGAAGGATCCGAAATGTGGCAGCCACTTGGTGTTTCTGTAATAGGTGGTCTTACGGTATCTACAATTCTTACACTTATCTTAGTTCCGGTTTTGTACTGTAGTTTTGCAGGTAAAGGAATTAAACGTAGCCGTAAGAATATAAAGAACAATCGAGAACTAAACAATTACTATCAGTCTCATAAAAATGGGATGTTGAAGGCAGCAAAAGATTAATTAAAGAAAAATTAGCAATGAAATCAATATTTATAACTTTCGATCAGGCGTTCTATGAACGCATATTAGCTTTGCTTGACCGTCAGAACTGTCGCGGATTTAGTTATTTGCAACAGGTTCAAGGTAGAGGAAGTAAGACCGGAGAACCACATTACGGAAGCCATGCGTGGCCATCAATGTGTTCGGCAATAATGACAGTAGTAGAGGACCACAAGGTTGATCCTCTACTAGAAGCCTTACATAGGATGGATGAAGATACACAGCAGCTGGGCTTGCGTGCATTTGTATGGAACATAGAGAAGACTATATAGTCTTCTCTATTCTTATATTTAAAACAATACTATATCTATATCTATGAAAAAGATACTATCAGATAAAATATATTATGTAGGCGAGCATATTTCATGCAACAATTATATGCATAATATAGAATATGGATTTACTTATAGAGTGTTGGACGAAAATTCTACCGAGTCAATAGTTAACCTTGATAAGAATTTAGTCATATTTTTACTGGAAGGAAGAGGTGTGATTAATTATATAAGCCATTCGTTAACATGCAATATAATGAAGAATGAGATTATATTTCTTGCAAAACATTCAAGTTTTTCATATTCTATTTCAGAGAAGGCTAAAGTACTTCTATTTACGTTTGAAAGTCCTATAAGCGGATGTGACAGGCATGTTTTAGAAGAGGGAGAGATATATGCCAGAAAGAGTATTTACAAATTTGAACCTCTTAAAATGGTATATCCATTGAATGAGTATGCAAAGACACTTTCTTATTGTTTGGAAAAAGGAGTAAACTGTACTCATTTTCATGAAATAAAGCACCGTGAGTTTTTTATGTATTTGCGTTTCTTCTATAAAAAGGAGGAGATATCAAATTTTCTTTATCCAATAATTGGACAGAATTACGACTTCAGGCAGTTTATATTACGAGAATGGCAAGTAGGTGTATCAATGGATGAAGTAATAAACAGAAGTTCCATGAGTAAGTCTACTTTTATACGAGCTTTTAAAGAAAATTTTACTACTACTCCGTATGCATGGTATCAAAAACAGGTATGTAACATACTTATAGAGAAAATCATATATCCTGAAACTACTATAAAAGATTTGATGGAAGTTACCTGTATAAATGATCCTTCTCAGTTTAATCGATTTTGCAGAAGAAATTTTAAATGTACGCCAAAAGAGCTATTTGTAAAATATAGAAAATTGGATTATGATACAAATAGTCAAAATATTGAAACAGATGGTAAATTTCAATAAGATATAAATCCCTAATTTTACTTCTTCAAAGTATAATTAGGGGATAGAATATATTTATAGAAATGTTTTTATTACGTAGGATGAAATAGATAATGTTTAATATATTTTTATCCCCTATCCAATTTATTATCTTTCTATCTTTTTATTCTCTTAATAATTATTGCATTTTATGTATTTATGTTATAACTTCGATGTGGTTAATAACATAAACTCTAATTCTATGTACGGATTGCTTTTCTGGCTTTGTCCAGTATCTTCAATTATTGCTCTCTGTTTTGCATGGTATTTCTACAAACAAATGAAAAAGGAGGATGAGGGCACTCCTTTAATGATTAAAATTGCTGCAGCGGTACGTAAAGGTGCCATGTCCTATCTTAGGCAACAATATAAAATTGTTGGCTGGACCTTCTTTGGATTAGTCATATTCTTCTCTATCATGGCTTATGGTTTTGGTGTGCAGAATCCATGGGTGCCAATTGCTTTTCTTACCGGTGGCTTCTTTTCAGGCTTATCGGGTTATCTTGGAATGAAGACTGCTACCTATGCATCTGGACGTACTGCAAATGCTACTCGTACTTCATTAAATGCCGGACTTAAGATTGCATTCAGAAGCGGAGCCGTAATGGGTTTGGTAGTAGTAGGGTTAGGATTACTTGATATCTCTTTCTGGTATTTATTGCTAAATGCGGTAATACCAGACGATGCTATAACTCCTACTGCTAAACTATGCATTGTTACCACTACAATGCTTACCTTCGGAATGGGAGCTTCTACTCAGGCACTATTTGCACGTGTAGGAGGAGGTATTTATACTAAAGCTGCCGATGTTGGGGCCGACCTAGTAGGTAAGGTAGAGGCTAATATTCCTGAAGATGATCCACGCAATCCCGCAACAATAGCCGATAATGTAGGTGATAATGTAGGAGATGTAGCCGGAATGGGAGCTGATTTATACGAAAGTTACTGCGGATCAATACTTGCAACTGCTGCACTTGGCGCGGCAGCATTTATTCACAGCGGCGATACTGAAATGCAGTTTAAGGCAGTAATAGCTCCGATGTTAATAGCAGCAGTGGGTATACTTTTATCTATAATCGGAATATTTGCAGTACGTACTAAGGATGATGCCAAAATGAAAGATCTTATCAACTCACTTGCGGTGGGTACGAATCTGAGTTCTATATTAATAATAGGTGCCACATTCCTTATATTATGGCTTTTACAGTTAAATAACTGGTTTAATATTTCATTATGCGTCATAGTGGGATTGATAGTTGGAATAATAATAGGTCGATCTACAGAATATTATACTTCACAATCTTATTCTCCTACTAGGAAACTTAGCGAAAGTGGAAAGACCGGTGCAGCAACTGTAATAATCTCGGGTATAGGATTAGGAATGTTATCTACAGCTATTCCTGTGGTCGTAGTAGTTATAGGTTTAATAGCATCATATCTTTTGGCATCACAGTTTGATTTCTCAAATTCGGCTATGGGATTATATGGTATAGGTATAGCGGCAGTGGGAATGTTGTCTACTCTTGGAATAACTCTTGCCACCGATGCATACGGACCTATTGCTGATAACGCCGGCGGTAACGCCGAAATGGCTAATCTTGGTGCCGAAGTGAGAAGACGTACAGATGCTCTCGATTCTCTTGGCAATACTACGGCGGCAACAGGTAAGGGCTTTGCAATTGGATCTGCTGCATTGACCGGACTGGCTCTGCTAGCTTCATATATTGAAGAGATACGTATAGGACTTACTCGTATAGGAACTCTAGACTTAGTTTTCAATAATGGCGATAGTATTGCTGTTAAAGATGCTACCTTCCTAGATTTCATGGAATATTATTCTGTTAGTTTGATGAACCCTCGTGTATTGGCAGGAATATTCTTGGGCAGTATGATGGCTTTTCTTTTCTGCGGACTTACACTTAATGCTGTAGGACGTGCAGCAATGAAGATGGTAGAAGAGGTAAGAAGACAATTTACCGAAATAAAAGGAATTCTTACCGGAGATGCCGAACCTGATTATGAAAGATGTGTACAGATATCTACTAAGGGGGCACAGCATGAGATGGTAGTTCCTTCTTTGTTGGCAATTATCGCCCCGGTTGTTACTGGTGTAATTTTCGGTATACCGGGTGTTATTGGACTTCTAGTAGGAAGTTTGGGTAGTGGATTCGTTCTTGCAATATTTATGGCAAATGCCGGTGGAGCTTGGGATAATGCCAAGAAATATGTAGAAGAAGGTAATCTTGGCGGTAAGGGAAGTGAAGTACATAAAGCAACTGTAGTTGGCGATACTGTGGGCGATCCTTTTAAAGATACATCTGGTCCGAGTCTTAATATTCTGATAAAACTTATGAGTATGGTTGCAATTGTTATGGCAGGACTTACTGTTGTATGGAGTCTATTCTAATCAATAAGAGTAAACTCATCTTTATATATTAATTATATATGGTATTTCTTTTTTTTATAAAGATGGAAAAGGTGTGCCTGTCTAACAAGTGTATGAATTACAAAATGAATTTATAGTCTGTAAGCAATAGTTTTGAAAAGAAAGAAAGTACCATTTTAGACCCCGAAATATAGGTCAAAATGGTACTTGTTATTTATGTAGTTGTAAACTGTAACTACTACTAAATATATTTTTATTTTTAGACGCCTCCACTGATTACTGATTTTAATAAAATCTAAGTTGAATTTTATAGAATAAACTTTTATCAAATCTAATATGTAATTACTGCATTTTATCAAATGTTTTATGTTACAAAATATCATATATAATATAATAAGCAATTATTTCATAGTATATAGGTCCTTATATTTAAAAGATATACTCTTCTATCTATTATTATTATCTTATAGTAGTTATTCGCGTGAAAAAAATAATCGATGGCCTTAAAATATATTTTTT
>USAN01000015.1 GCA_900552645.1 uncultured Bacteroides sp. | reverse complement strand
ACCAACGACCCCGAGATTACAAATCACGTGCTCTGGCCAACTGAGCTAAAGAGGCTTATCTCTTTTTTGCAGCCTAAACCCACTAAGGGTTAAGCGGCTGCAAAGTTAGACATTTATTTTAAATAGCAAAAACTTTTAGTGACTTTTTTATTTACCACGCTGTTTTTCCTTATATTTCATCAATTGCTTAGAAAGAGCGTCAATACATACATCAACAGATTCTTCAAATGTATCACTTACCTTTTCGGCAAAAAACTCCGAATTAGGTACAAGAACCTTTATATTAACATCCTTATTTAATGCACTTTCCGGTTTCACGACTTTTAATAACACCTCTACTTTCTTTATATCGTCGCAAAGTTTTTCTAGTTTACTACATTTTTTCTGAATAAAATCTTCGAGTTTTTCAGATGCATCAAAATGAATAGCTTGAACTCTTATTTCCATAACTACCTCCTTTTTTTTATGCTCTTGGATGAGCTTGTTCATATACTTTTTTAAGTTCTTCGAAAGTTGTATGTGTATAAATCTGAGTCGTCTCAAGACTTTCATGCCCTAACAGCTCCTTTATCGCGCTCAAAGATGCCTCATTATTAAGCATAGATGTTGCAAAGGTATGCCTAAGAACATGCGGACTCTTCTTCTTTACAGTTACAAAGTTCGACAAACCACGTTTTACTAAATTATAAACCTTCAAAGGATACAAAGGTTTTCCACTTACCGCAATAAATAGAAATCCGGATTGCTTCTCCAAAGATATATCTTCGTCTCTTACTCTAATATACTCTTTTATATCGTCTCTTAATTCTTCACCAAAAGGAACAAGCCTCTGTTTATTTCGCTTTCCGGTTACCTTAAGAAGACAACCCAAAAGATCAACATCACTGTTTTTTATCCCTATCAACTCCGAAAGCCTGATGCCTGTAGCATAAAATGTTTCAAGAATCAGCCTATCCCTACAACCCTCAAAGTCATCTTTGAAATTGGTCTTATCCATTATACGATCCATCTCCTCTTCTTTCAGGAATACCGGAAGAAGCTTCTTGTTTTTTGGACCCACAATTTTTAAGGTAGGATCTACAGATACTATTTTTTTTCTCAATAGAAACTTGTACAGTGAACGCAGTGTACTCAACTTTCTGTTAACAGATGTCGAAGTATAACCTTTATCCATCATATCAACTATCCATCTACGAATAATATCCGCATCAAGAGTCGTAAAATCTATCTCTTCGTCCTGTTCTTTAAAGAACTGTTCAAACTTCAAAAGATCTGTTCCGTAACTTACAATAGTTTTATCGGAATAATTCCTTTCATAACGAAGAAATTTCAAAAAAGAATCAATCATCATAAGAAACGTTACTCAATTATTCAGCAACGAATATATGAAAAGAATTCAATTACTCAAAGAAAATCGAAGTAAATTATTCTTCTACTTGCTGTAATTTCTGAACATATACAGCACGCTCCATCTTAAGTCTGTTCTTTACAGATGGTTTATCAAACTGCTGTCTTGCTCTTAATTCTTTAACAACACCTGTTTTTTCAAATTTTCTTTTGAATTTTTTCAGCGCTTTTTCTATGTTTTCGCCTTCTTTTACTGGTACTACAATCATTTTTCTTTAATTTGTTAATTATATAGTTACTAAATTTTTTCTAGTCAAATTGCGGCGCAAAATTACACATACTTTCTTTATTCACAAAACTTTCCACAATTATTTATTTAAAATAACATATAAATATTATCTTTGCTTATTAACCGTCATTTTTTAAATGTATGAAAAAAGATATAAGAGACAGAATTCTTAAGCTCAGGAATTTTATGGAACTTAACAATATCGATGCTTTTATTGTTCCCAGTACCGATGCTCATTCCGGAGAATACATTCCTGAATATTGGGAATCTAGAAAATGGATATCCGGATTCACCGGATCGGCAGGAACAGTTGTAATAACGCGCGACAAAGCCGGTTTGTGGACAGATTCAAGATATTTTATTCAGGCCGAAGAACAACTGAAAGATACAGGCATCATTCTCTTCAAGGACAAATTACCGGAGACTCCTACTGTAGACGAATGGATTTATAATGTAATTGCACCTGGTAGCACTGTTGGCATTGATGGTTGGGTAAACAGCGCCTCAGCTATCAACTCGCTGAGAGACAAACTTAAAGTTAAAAATATTGTAATAAAATGCGTTCAAGATCCTTTTATTGATATATGGAAAGAGCGTCCTTCCCTTCCTCTTAACGAGATTTTTATCCACGATCTTAAATTCTCGGGAATGGAATGCGAAGTGAAGATTGACATAATTCGTGAGAATTTGAAGAAAAACGAGATGCAATCTATTCTTATTTCTGCCCTCGATGAAATAGCATGGACTCTTAACCTTCGCGGAAATGACGTACATTGTAACCCTGTTTTTGTAAGCTATCTACTTATTACTTCAACCGAGGTATCTTTATATATAATTGATAAGAAGCTTACACCCCAAGTAAGAGAGTATCTAAGAAAAAATAATATAAATATCAAGTCATACTTCTCGCTTGAAGAGGATTTAAAGAATCTTTCGGCAGAAAATTTCCCTATTCAGATTTCACCTAATATAAATGAAGCTGTAAATGAAATTCTAGAAGGTAAAAGTCATACTATCCTTTCTCCTGTTCTTTTCCTTAAATCTATAAAGAACGACGTAGAGATTCATGGATTCAGGAACGCTATGCTTCGCGATGGCGTAGCTATGGTAAAGTTTCTTCATTGGATTAAGTATGCCGTAAAAAATGGAAATGAGAGCGAACTTTCTATTACCGATAAATTACTTGAATTCAGAACTGAGCAAGATAATTTTATTGGTATAAGCTTTGATACAATTGCTGGATATCGTGAACATGGAGCTATTGTTCACTATGAAGCCGATGAAGAGAGTAACAAAGAGTTGAAACCTGAAGGAATGATTCTTCTTGATAGTGGGGCACAGTACCTAGATGGCACTACAGACATTACACGAACAATAATTCTAGGAGATATTACTCAAGAAGAGAAGAGAGATTATACTTTGGTTTTAAAAGGTATGATAAATCTTTCTATGGCCGAATTTCCTTATGGCACATGCGGCACACAGCTTGATGTACTGGCAAGAATGCCTATGTGGAAATATGGGATAAATTATATGCATGGTACCGGTCATGGCGTTGGGTGTTGCCTAAATGTGCACGAAGGACCTCACCAATTCAGAATGAACCATATGCCGGCATTGCTTCTACCTGGAATGACAATTACAAACGAGCCCGGCATATATAAAGCTGGCCGATATGGTATAAGAACCGAAAATACTATGCTGATAGTAAGATCAAAAAGTACAGAGTTCGGAGAATTCTATAAATTTAGTCCTCTTACACTATGTCCTATAGATAAGGAAGGAATTGATGTAGAGTTATTATCCACCGAAGAGATAAAATGGCTTAATGATTATCATCAGAGTGTATACGATAAAATCTCTCCTTTAGTAGATAATGATATAGAAGAATGGTTAAAAGAGGCGACTTCCCCTTTAATAAAATAATTATATGGCTTTAATAAAATCAGTGAGGGGATTCACTCCTATAATAGCAGATAGTTGCTATTTGGCAGACAATGCTACTATAATAGGAGATGTAATCATAGGCGAAAAAAGCAGCATATGGTTTAATGCTGTTTTGCGTGGCGATGTTAATCCTATACGTATAGGTAATCGTGTAAATATTCAGGATGGTACAGTAATTCATACATTATATGAAAAATCGGTAGTAGAAATTGGCGATGATGTTTCTATAGGTCACAATGTAACAGTGCATGGGGCAAAGATTGAAAGAGGAGCATTAATAGGAATGGGTTCTACAATACTTGACTATGCTGTAATAGGCGAAGGTGCTATTGTTGCTGCAGGTGCTTTAGTACTCAGCAATACTGTCATAGAACCTGGCTCGTTATGGGCTGGCGTTCCAGCAAAGTTCATAAAAAAAATTCCACCAGAGCAGAGTAGAGAACTTAATGAAAAAATAGCCAATGGATATCTGATGTATTCGGATTGGTTCAAGGCGGAAGATAATAAATAAAGGGTCTGATGTTATAACATACCGAGTATAATATTATAAAGCAGGTCAAAGAAATATTAATGAATAGATAGTAATAATTAATCTTCCAATCGATGGGCACCAAAAAAAAATCGATGGGCACCAAAAAATATTTGGTCAGCATAAAAAATAATTTGGTCAGCACCAAATTGCCTCAATATTTCTGTGAATGATATGTGAATATTATGACTACATCATTCACACATATATACCTAACCATCAGCGAGTTGGAATTGTGAATAATGTGACATTAGTTTATAATAATAGAAGAAGGTGCAGTACTGCTATTAGTTACTGCACCTTCTTCTATTATTAAGCATCTCATTATATAAGCTTAGTATGTATTAAAGCTTTATAGATTTCATGATTTTTTCCAGAGTACCTGAATTATTCTTCACATAATTACCGGCAGCACTGCCAGCTTCCGATAAGAATGAAGGCTGATTTATAAATTTATTCATCAACATATCAAAATTTTGCTGATCGGTAATCTCAAATCCACCCTTATTTTCCAATAAATGCTGAGCCTCACGAAACTTCTTGTTATTGGGTCCAAATACAACAGGAATACTGTAAACTGCTGCTTCAAGAACATTGTGTATGCCTACTCCAAAACCACCACCTATATACGATATATCTCCATATCTGTATATAGAAGATAGCAAACCATAACAATCTATTATAAGGCAATCAGCTTTCTTTACATTCTCTTCGGTTGCCTCGCTATATAGAATAGATGGACGTTTAAGTTTATCCATTATCTCTTTCAGATGACTGTCATTAACTACATGAGGAGCAATTACCAGTTTAAGTTCAGGATGCTCATTGAAGTATTTTATGAATATATCTTCATCGGGACCCCAAGAACTACCGGCAACTAGTGTAAGGCTATTATCCTTAAAGCTTTTTATCAAAGGCAATTCCTTTGCATCATTACAAATATCTATAACTCTGTCAAAGCGAGTATCACCTACTACAGTAACATCGTTAACGTTCAATGAAGAGAGTAAATCCTTAGATATCTCATTCTGAACAAAAAGATGGTCAAACATAGATAGCACCTTACTATAATTCTTGCCATACCAGCGAAAGAATACCTGATTAGGACGAAATATAGAAGATACACTATATGCTGCCACGTCTCTTTTCTTAAGTTCGCTAAGATAATTTTGCCAGAACTCATACTTTATGAAAAAAGCCATGTAAGGATTGGCAAGCGATACAAACTTTCTTGCATTGCGAGGTGTATCAAAAGGAAGATAACATACGATATCTGCTCCCTTGTAATTTTTTCTCACTTCATATCCTGAAGGTGAGAAAAATGTCTGAAGAATACCATATTCAGGATAGTTCTTACGAATATATTCTATCAACGGCCTTCCCTGTTCGAATTCTCCCAATGAAGCGGCATGAAACCATATATATTTTTTATTCTTATCAATACTTCTTCTAAGGACACCGAAAACATCACGATGTCCCATAATCATTTTTCTGGGTTTTGAAGAAAATAGAGCTGCTACTTTTACTCCAAACAAATATATATATATTGCTAAATTATAAAACATGACAAACGTATTACTTGAGCACTTCTACAGCTCGGCGAATGCGTCTCAAAGTTTCTTCTTTTCCAAGTACTGCCGATATATCAAACATGTGAGGACCTTTTCCTTCACCTACCAACGTCAGTCGGAAAGCATTCATTATATTGCCCAAATGATATCCCTTATCTTCTATCCACTTCATTACTACCGCCTCTTGGTTTGCGATTGAGAAATCATCCAAAGCCTCGAGCACAGATGCAAGTTCCAGCATTCTTTCTGCCGAATCTTCTTTCCAGCGTTTTTTAACTGTCTTTTCATCATAACTTTCGGGAGCCACGAAGAAGAAACGACAAGTGTCCCACAATTCTTTCATGAAGCTTACTCGATCCTTCATAAGACCTACTACAGTAACTACCTTATCTTTAGGAGCATCTATTCCATGTTCCTTCAGTACAGGAATAAACATTTCGGCCAGTTCTTCATTATCTTTCATGAGTATATACTCGTGATTGAACCACTTAGCCTTTTCGAAGTCGAACTTAGCTCCCGACTTGCTGCAATGACTAAGGTTAAACAACTTTACAAGTTCATCCAAAGACATTATTTCCTGATTGTTACCAGGATTCCACCCTAGAAGAGCAAGGAAGTTTATTACAGCTTCTGGCAAGTAACCTGCTTCACGATATCCCGACGAGACATCACCAGTCTTTGGATCATGCCATTCTAATGGGAAAACAGGGAAACCTAGACGGTCGCCATCGCGTTTGCTTAACTTTCCATTTCCATCTGGTTTAAGCAACAAAGGAAGATGAGCAAACTGAGGCATAGTATCTTCCCAAGCAAAAGCCTTATAAAGTAATATATGTAATGGAGCAGATGGCAACCACTCTTCCCCACGTATAACCTGAGTAATCTCCATCAGATGATCATCAACAATATTTGCCAAGTGATATGTAGGAAGTTGATCGGCCGACTTATATAATACTTTATCATCGAGTACAGATGAGTTTACTACAACATCTCCACGAATTATATCATTTACATGAACCTCTTCATTGGGTTCAATCTTAAAGCGAACTACATACTGTTTTCCTTCAGAAATAAGTTTGTCTACTTCCTCTTTTGAAAGAGTAAGGGAATTACGCATACTCATCCTTGTCGAAGCATCATACTGAAAATTAGAGATCTCGTTTCTTTTTGCTTCAAGCTCTTCAGGAGTATCAAACGCTATATAAGCTTTATTATTATCTAGCAATATCTGGACATATTTCTTATATATGTCTCTTCTTTCAGACTGTCTGTAAGGTCCATATTTTCCACCGAAGGAGACTCCCTCGTCAAAATTTATGCCTAACCATTTAAAAGAATCCAAAATGTATTCCTCGGCTCCTGGTACAAAACGATTTGAGTCCGTATCTTCTATACGAAATACTAATTCTCCACCGTGTTGACGCGCAAACAAATAGTTATATAAGGCAGTACGTACACCACCTATATGCAATGCTCCTGTAGGACTCGGAGCAAATCGTACTCTAACTTTTCTTTCTGACATTTTGAGTTTTATATAAAATACGAGGCAAAAGTAAACTAAATTTCCCGTATTTTTCTTATTTTTCGGCCAAAATTATATGAACATGCATAGTATATCCAAATATAAATGGTTTTTTAATAAAGATTTAATTTACAAAACGCTCATCTTTATTGCCACTGTTACAGTTATTGTATGTTTCCTGCCACAGGAAGAAAAGTTTAATTATCAATTCGATATAAACAAGCCTTGGAAGTATGGATTGCTTCAGGCTTCATTCGATTTTCCCATTTACAAAAATGAGGCTCAGGTTCAGAAAGAACAGGATAGTCTGCTAGCTACATTCCAACCATACTTCATGCTGGAAAAGAATACCGAAAGGAATGCATTGGAAAGATTGAAAGAAGATTATGGAAAAAGTCTTAAGTTCATAATTCCCAGCCACAATTACTTGAGCTACATTGAGAAACTGCTTAAGGAGGTTTACTCGGTAGGTATCGTTGACGGAAATGAAATGAAAAAGCTAAAGCAAGACAAAGTAAGCAATATACGCATAGTAAGCAATACCACTGCATCTAGCTATCCTGTAGAAAAACTTCTTACCGTAACTCAGGCTTACGAGATGGTTCTAAACTCGGATACATCTTATTATAACAAGAGCTTGCTGCAAAAATGTAATCTAAACAACTACATAACTCCAAATATAATATTTGATAAGGGAAAATCGGTTGCAGCAAAGAAAGACTTACTGTCCAATATAGCATGGGCTAACGGATATGTAATGAGCGGACAGAAGATTATAGATAGAGGAGAAATAGTTAACGAACACACATTTAATATATTACAATCGCTACACAAAGAGTGGAACAAGAAAGGAGAGTCGGTAAGTAAGATAAGGATGACCATAGGAGGTCAGATTCTTTTTGTAAGTATATTTATTCTATGTTTCATGATTTACCTAGAGTTGTTCCGCAAGGATTACTATAGTCACAAAGGTGGTCTCACTTTACTTTTTGCTCTTATTGTATTTTTTCCTGTACTCACTTCTATAATGGTAGAACAGAATATACTTACTGTATACATAATCCCATTTGCAATGATTCCTATAATTGTAAGAGTTTTCCTTGACTCTCGTACAGCTTTCATGGTACTTTCTACAATTATATTACTCTGTTCAATAACCCTTCATTACCCTTATGAATTCATATTACTGCAAGTAGCCGCCGGAATGGTTGCAATATTCAGTCTCCGCGAGTTGTCACAAAGATCGCAGCTTATAAGAACTGCTTTCATCATATTCCTTATGTATACTCTGCTTTATTTTTCTCTTGAGCTCATAAACGAGAACGATTTAATGAAGCTGAACACACGAATGTATATCTATTTCATGATAAATGGGATTTTCCTTCTTTTTGCATATCCGTTATTATTCGTATTGGAGAAAATTTTTGGTTTTACATCTAACGTTACATTAGTAGAATTATCTAATATAAACAATGACATACTTCGTGAAATGTCGGAGGTGGCTCCAGGCACTTTTCAACATTCACTGCAGGTAGCCAATCTTGCCTCTGCAGGAGCCAACAAGATTGGGGCCAAGAGTCAGCTGGTACGAACAGGTGCGCTATATCATGACATTGGAAAGACAGTAAATCCGGCATTCTTCACCGAAAATCAGTCTGGAGTAAATCCGCACAAGAACCTAAGTTACATACAGAGTTCGCAGATAGTAATAAGTCATATAACAGATGGTATAAAACTAGCCGACAAGCATAATCTGCCTACAGTAATAAAAGACTTTATAAGAACTCATCATGGATTGGGACAAACCAAATACTTCTATATTTCATGGAAGAACGAACATCCCGATGAGGATATAGACATTGACTTGTTTACCTATCCAGGACCAAATCCATTTACAAAGGAACAAGCTATACTTATGATGGCCGATTCTGTAGAAGCTGCTTCAAGAAGCCTTGCCGAATATACGGAAGATAGCATAAGTATACTTGTAGACAAAATAGTAGATGGTCAAGTAGCCGAAGGATACTTCAAGGAATGTCCTATTACATTCAAGGATATATCAATAGTTAAAACCGAGTTCAAGGAAAAACTGAAAACAATGTATCACACTCGTATCAGTTATCCCGAGTTAAAGAAGTAAATAGTCCGTAGCATGCATCTTCTAATATATCTAGAACATTCTCGAAGCCCTGTTCCCCACCGTAATATGGATCGGGTACATAGTCTACACACTTATTAATACAGAAATCAGTCATTCTATATATCTTCTTTTGAGTATCCAAATCGGGCGATTTGTCCATTAAATCAGAGATATTTCTATCGTCCATTCCTACAATCATATCAAATTCATAAAAATCGTCTGTAGTAACCTGACGTGAACGATGAATAAGATTATAACCTCTTCGTGCTGCATGCATTCGCATGCGGCTATCGGGAAGTTCGCCAGAATGATAGTTTAAAATACCTGCAGAATCTATCATGAAATCATCTTTCATTCCATTTTTCGATATAATATTCTTCATTACTTCTTCTGCCGTAGAAGAACGACATATGTTACCAAGACAAACAAATAATATTTTTTTCATATATAATTATATATAGTTTTTACATAGGATCTACATCATAGTAGACCATAACAGAACGAAATTTCTCATTTTCAACAATACTCTTCTGAATATCCTTAAGATACTCTCTTACCTTTGTAAAAGAGATGTTAAACTCCACCTTTACAACGATTTTACGTATAAATAGGTTCTGCACTCTTGCAACCGGAGGTTTGTCAGGTCCTAATATTCTATTATCGAGTCCACTTCTTAACATGGCTGCCATAGTTTTTGCAGCTTCTTCGGCAATCTCTTCTTTTCTATGTTTAAGATATACATATATTAATCTATAATATGGAGGATATTTAAACATCTGTCTTTCTTCCAACTGATCATTATACATTCCTTCGTAATCATTTCTAATTACCTGATCAATAAGAGGAAGTTCGGGCGATTTTGTCTGCAATATTACCAATCCCCTCTTATTTTTTCTACCTGCTCTCCCGGCCACCTGAGCCATAAGCTGGTAAGCTCTTTCATGACTCCTAAAATCGGGATAATTAAGAAGTGAATCTGAATTAAGAATTCCGACAACACTTACATGATCAAAATCGAGTCCCTTAGATACCATCTGAGTACCTATAAGAATATCTGTCTTTCCATCTTCAAATCCTGATATAATTTTCTCGTAAGCACTACGAGTACGGGTTGTGTCGAGGTCCATACGTGCTATTCGAGCATCGGGAAATACTTCTTTTATACTATCCTCTATCCTTTCTGTTCCGAACCCTCGATTTATAAGCTCTGTACTTTCGCATGCCGGGCACGATCTTGGTATCTGATATGTATATCCACAATAATGACAAGTAAGTTCATTTAATCCTTTATGATAAGTAAGACTTACATCACAATTCTTGCATTTAGGTACCCACCCACACACATTACACTCAATCATAGGTGCATATCCTCTTCTATTCTGAAACAAAATAACTTGTTCCTTCTTATCAAGGGCTTCCCCTATCTTTTTAATAAGATGTTGTGAAAAAGGTCCCTTCATTAGCTTCTGGCGTGCAAGTTCCTTTATGTCTACAAGATCTACTTCAGGAAGTTCTATATCTTTATATCTTTCATTTAGCTGAACATATCCATACTTTCCGTTATGGGCATTAAAGTGAGTCTCGATTGATGGAGTAGCAGTTCCTAGTAACACCTTTGCTCTAAATTTTGATGCAAGTACTATAGCTGCACTTCTGGCATGATAACGCGGAGCAGGATCTTGCTGCTTATAAGTATTTTCATGCTCTTCGTCGATAATAACCAAGCCTAAATTTCGAAATGGAAGGAAAACAGAAGAACGTACACCTAATATTATGTCGTAGCTATTATCACTTAGCTGCTTCTGCCATATCTCTACTCGTTCTGCATCTGGAAACTTTGAATGATATATTCCAAGGCGATTGCCGAATACTCTCTTTAATCGTTCGGTTATCTGAGTAGTAAGAGCTATTTCGGGCAACAGATAAAGTACTTGCTTTCCTTCTTTAATAGCTTTCTCTATAAGGTGAATATATATTTCGGTCTTACCACTTGATGTTACTCCATGAAGCAGACATACCTCTTTTTCTTTGAATTGCTGCAATACCTTATCATATGCATTTTGTTGAAATTCATTAAGAGAATTCAATTCCAAAAGCGACACATTTTCTTTCGTCAGCCTTCCTATCTCGTGTGAGTATACACAAAGAATATTCTTGTCGCACAAAGCATTTAGCATAGCAGAAGATGCTCCAGTTTTTTCAATAAGTACAGATTTCTGTACCTCTTTAAGTTCATTCCTATTCGAGAACCATCCTGACAGTTCAATATACTTCATTAATAGGGCCAACTGTTTTGGTGCTTTCTGAAGATTATTAAATATATCATGCAGCTGCTGATCGGTTATAGAGTTATCGAAGAATTTAACTCTGGTTTCAATCTTAGGCTTATAACTACGCTTAAGCTCCTCCTTTATAAATACTGCTTCCTTGTCAAGAAGAGAATTTATAACAGAAAGTATGCTCTTTATGCCACTATTCTTTTCTAACTGAGTAATACACTGTTCACTATCGGTAAGCAACATATCAAGAAGCTTCTGTTCCTTTTCTGGCAAAGGAACAGAAGCTTCATACTCTTTATTTAAAACAATAATTGTTTCACTTTCAATTTTCATGCCCGAAGGAATGGCTGCTTTATATACATCTCCAAGAGTGCATAAATAATATGATGCAATCCAATTCCAGAAATCAAGCTGAGAAGGAAGCAATACAGGTTTGCTATCAAGTACTTCTTCAACATCTTTCGTTTCATATCCTTCGGGTTTGGAATAATGCACCTTAGCCACAATAGCAGTATAATATTTCTTCTTACCGAAAGGTACTACTATTCTAGAACCTTTCTCTATCTTATCCTCCATATAATCTGGAAGAGAATAGGTATAAAGGTTTGCAATAGGGAGCGGCAATATTACATCAACGAACTTCTTCATGCCGCAAAAATACAAATTATATTAGAAGATATATGCTAAAGAAACTTGCCAAGTATTATTTTTTGCCTTAAACACTTCATCATCTATCACAATCTTTGCTGTATTGCTAAGAGCAAAATTATAATTTACTCCGGCTTGTAAATGACGTATAAGCTTAACACCAGCACCAACATTGAATGTGGTAGTATTCTTCTTCATATGAAAATATGAATCCAAACTGTTTCCTACATTAAATCCAAATTGCGGACCAGCTGCTACATACACTCCAAGCATGCTTCCTAAGCCAGCAGTCCATTTAAGGTTAACTGGAATTTCTATAGTTTTATAAGTCGCATCCTGACTACTATCTCCCAACTTAGTCTGCGAATATAATGCAGCCACGTCAGCACCTATACCAATAATAGGAATAGTAAATTCGGCCATCGGACCAATAAACCATCCTGTATTATTATCACCTTTCAAACCACTTTTTGAAATGTCTAGTTTAGAAAGATTAAGACCTCCTTTTACTCCAAAGCTAAGTTGCGCAGATGATGGCAATGCAATAAATAACATAATTACAAAAGCCAATAAACTAACACTCTTTTTCATTCTCATATTTTTTTAAATTTTGGAACAAAATTAAATAAAAAGCGGATGACACTAGCCATCCGCTCATATTTTATTATTAAATTTAATATTCTTCTTCGTTAAAGAAGAAATCTTCCTTACTTGGATAGTCAGGCCAAATATCTTCAATACTTTCATAAATTTCACCTTCGTCTTCCATTTCCTGCAAGTTTTCTATAACTTCAAGTGGAGCGCCCGAACGCATTGCATAATCAATTAACTCGTCTTTTGTAGCAGGCCATGGAGCATCTTCCAGTTTCGAGGCCAATTCTAATGTCCAGTACATAGCATTTCCCGTTTTAAAATTTAAAATATCTTTATTTTTTCTTATATGGGCGCAAAAGTATTATATTTTTTCTCATTTGCAACTTTTATTCCAAGAAATTTCACTTGTATTTGTTAATAAGTTCAATTTTCTAGATAAAATAAATAAGTAATCAGATAAACGGTTTATAAATGTAGTTATATCTTCCTCTATTTCACATGTTTCTTTAAGATATATTATTCTTCTTTCTGCTCTTCTACACACTGTACGACACACATTAGCCTGCGATGCAGCAATACACCCTCCGGGCAATATGAAGGTAGTTTGCCTGGGAAGCATTCCATCTATTTCATCTATCTCCTTCTCTAATTTCTCAATATCTTCGGCCGATATTCTACTTTCAATGTGCAAAGGAGTTTTTGTACGGTCGGTAGCTAGATAAGATCCAACTGAGAACAGTTTATTCTGAATGTAATATATAAGATTACGGTCATGATCTTCTGTAAGATAATTGTTCAGTAATCCTAAATGAGAATTAAGCTCATCGACTGTGCCATAAGCCTCCAACCTAACGTGAGTCTTGGGTACTCGTACTCCTCCTACTAGAGAAGTAGTGCCCTTGTCGCCTGTTTTAGTATAAATATTACTCTTACCCATAAATATATTATAAAAAGTTAACAATATAATTCTGCTTATATCTTTTTTGGGGAAACATAATTATTCCCACATCATATAAATCGAATGTTATTATACATCGAGAATCATTACACAGTTTCTTCCACCACTCTCTTTTTTCTCGCGACGAATATATTCCGCCGACAATTATTACACTATTATGACTTATATGTGAAAGTGCATTCTCAACCACCAATTCGTAGTTGGTAGTGCTGCCAATGTGCAGAAGCCCTATTTTATCAATTAAAGATATTTTCTTTCTAAACTGTTCTATTACATCACTACTATTATCTTCTTTGATCGAGTAAATCTTTGTATGAGGAGCTGCAGCATGCATATACTGCAGAGTAATGTTATCATCATCCGAAAAATCTATTATAGAAGAAGGCTGATAATAGTTTATCAGTCTGAATATAAGCTTATATACTTTTCTTCTGTAATGTATTTTTTTATTGTATAACCTTATATTGCTCAAAGTTTCATACGCATAATATGGATTACTTTCGTATATGACAGATGTAATCAAGAAAAAATCGGATGGTGAATGAACTCCATAACCACATCTGTAACGAAATCGCTTACACCAGTTGTATCCTCTTCTAATAATATTGACCATTATTAATCGTTTATCTTAAATACAAAATTATATAAAAATCCCATTATTCTATATTATTGATAATTTATATAATAGGTTTTATAAGATTTATAAAAGGATTTATAACAAAATTACTGAATTACTTATTATTATAATATTAATTATCAAAAAGCAATATAGCATTATTGCCTACCCTAATCATCCTTCCTCCTTCTATTTTAGATATAAGAAGAGAATCGTGCTTAATATATTTAAGAGGAAATACCAATAATGATTTTCCGTCTTTAATATCTACATTACCTATTGTACTTTCATCAAGCATTATTATTGGATGATTAGTATAAACCCTTATATCGCCTCCATTTTTCAATCTATAGGTATAAGTAGTAGTTATTTTATTCTTACTGCTTACCGCTTCTATCTTATTGGCTAGTTCTCTATATCCAATATATCCATTCAATCTAGGTAAGGAAAATGATCCTATGAATAGACAAATAAAGAGTCCTATAGAGAAACATTCAATTGACTTTATCATTTTATGATTCCTTAAAAACATTATAGATAGAAAAGATGAGGCCGACAAGACAGCTACTGCCAAGTATAGTACATAATCATGAAGAAAATTATTGTAATATGACATTACAAGATATACAGGAAATGCAAAAGATACAATAACAAATGGAATATACAAGCTCCATCTTATGGCCTTGTTATGAGATACATCAGGAAGAATCAGTATTGAAAAAAATGTAACAAAAGGTATTAATGGAAGCATATATATATCTACTTTCGAGCTTATGAAAGATAATATTACAAATACTACAACTATTACCGTAAGAAAGAACTTCTTTAGGTCTGTATCGACAAGGTGTCTCTTTATGCCTAAATATATTATAGAAATATAGAACAAAATCCATGGAGCCAACACATAGAATATTACCATAAAATAATAATAGAATGGTTTCTGATGATGAAAGGCATTAACCGCCCTATGAAGAGTCTGCTTTACCAACAGATCGTGTATATATAAATCACCACCCTCCATCCATGCCATAAATATCCATATACCCGAAAATATAAACAATATGATCCATAATCTCCACCCAAGATACTTCAATATATAATTAGGACGTCTTACTACAATAAGAAATGCAATTATTGACACTATAGGAAATATAAGAGCCAAAGGTCCTTTGATAAATAATCCAACAAACATACAAAGAGGAAATAGCCAAAACCCTTTTCTATAACCTGGGTCTTGATAAGTTTTATAGAATATATACAATGAAAGTATTATAAACATGCACATAAACATATCCATTCTTATAACCAAAGCAGCTCCTATAAAATATGCAGTAGATATCAACATATACTGACCACATAACATGTATTTCTCCAAGACTTCATTCTTTATCCATCTACTCATTATATATATCACTATAAATGCAGGAAGCACCGAGAAGATACCTAAATCAAGCATATTTTGTTCTACGCCAACTAATCTAGATAGCATAACAAGCCAAATGTACAAAGGAGGCTTGTCTGTGTATGGAAGCCCATGATAATAGAAAGCAAAAAAATGACCTTGATTTATAGCCTCGTCGGCTATGCTTAAATATCTCAGTTCGTTGGCAGGAGTAAAATCTCTAAAAAAAAATATAAGGAGCAACGGAATTATACCTACTATGTATACTTGCCACTTATAGAGAAAGATATTTTTCATATAATGCAAAATGGAATTATTTATTTTAATTATAATAAACAAATATAAATAGCATATTGTTGATTTAACTATTTTTGTTCTCCGTTCCAAAATAAAGATTATGAAAATAAGAAAAGCTACCTATAATGATATAGAATTCATTATGGAGATATTTGATAAAGCCCGTAATTATATGAGGGAGAATAAGAATAATATACAATGGGTAAATGGATATCCATCCGTGCAACTTATCATGGATGAGATAGAAAGCGGCCACTGTATGGTATGCATTGAGGATAATAGGATTGCTGCAACATTCTGCATTATATATGGAAACGATCCTACTTACAATTATATAGAAGATGGAGATTGGCTTAACGAGGAACCTTATGCCGTGATTCACCGACTTGCATCTGACGGAAGTATAAGGGGAGTAGCCGAAAAGTGCATTAAATGGTGTTTTACTTATTATTCCAACATAAGAGTTGACACTCATGAGGTAAACAACATAATGCAAGAGGTACTTTTAAGAAATAAGTTTCAAAGATGTGGAATAATATATGTAACCGATGGTACTCCACGTATAGTTTTTCAGAAGAGTACCGATCGTTAAGATTAATTACACTTTATACTAATCTTCTCATTTAGATGCAGAGGTAAACTTTCATTTCCATATCTATCTATAGCAGTAACCGCAAAATATACCTTACTATTCCAAGGATTAACCGGACGATACAAATATGAATTACCATCAATATAACTCTCTATGATATTAGATGCCTTATTTATATCTACCGGGAAAGAGTTGCTTCCATAAAGAACATATCTTACTGGCAAGCCTGTATTATCAGTGGACGGAGTCCATTCCATAATGAAGCTATCCTTCTTTGATTTTACGCTACCTATAACCGGTGACGTTGGTGGAATACTATCTGCCCATACCATTGGAGGTATCAGTGACTTGTAATTATACACATTCTCCTTAAGCTCACTAAACAGTTGCTTAGTATCATTCAGAAGAAACTGAGTTCTGAAGTATGCCTGTCCGTCAAGTCCGTATTTACGTGTAAAGTATATCTGACGCGAAATCTCATCAAGTGGCCAGTTCTTCTCGGATGGCGAAAGAAAATAGATTCCAAGTCCGGGCACCACCCATCTACTACCCTTATTTTCTTTCCAGTCGAGTGCAAAAGGATAGAAATTATTACCATTAAAATACATCATAGGAAAAAGTATATCCTGTATCCCTTCCTTCAACCATCCTTGCGCATCTTGATATACTATATTATAGGCATTCCATCCTTTAGATGAGAAACGTTCGGTGTCCATATACTTCCCAACCGGCGAACTACTTACCTTTACCCAAGGTTTTGATCTCTTTACCTCACCATATATTCTTCTTACTATTTCGGTTATATTATCTCTTCTCCAATCTTTTATATTTCTTCCTTTACCATATCTTCTATAGGTATCTCTATCAGGAAATGATTCGGCCTTCTCGGGATAACGAATATAGTCCAGATGTATGCCATCTACATCATATTTCTCGACTATTTCTCTTACCATTCCTGCCAAATAATCTTTAGTTTCGGGATTACCTGGATCAAGGTACCAACTGCCGTCATGTTGTCTGCACATTTTGCGGTGACGGCTCACTACCGAATTTCTACCCAGAAGTTTTACCTGACGATTGTTTCCTATTGGAATAGTAACTATCCAAGCGTGAATTTCCATACCCCTTTTATGACACTCATCAACAGCAAATGCTAAAGGATCATATCCAGGATTCTGACCGGTTCTACCAGCAAGACATTCCGAGAATGTTTCGTAAGATGATGGATAGATCACGTCTCCTCTCAGTCTAGTCTGCAGTAGTATTGTATTGAAGTTTGCCTCTTTAAGCTTATCCAGCAAATTACACAACTCCTTTTTTTGTTTATCTATTGAAGTCGCATTAGTAGCCTTTTGTCGTGGCCAGTCCATTCCACCCAATGTGGTAAGCCAAGTTGCTCTTATTTCATGTTTTGATTGAGAATAAGAGTTAACTCCTAGAGAAAACAATAGTAATAAAGTTATAATGAATGTCCGCATTGTCTTTAATTTTGATGCAAATATAAGAAGTAATCATTTAATTAATTATTTTTGTGAAAATAAACATATCAACCAATGATAACATTTACAATAGCCTTACTTATCCTTATTGGAGGATATTTTGTATATGGAAAATATGTTGAGAAGGTATTCTCTCCGGACACAAACAGAAAGACTCCTGCGCTATCTATGGCGGATGGTATAGACTTTATACCTCTTCCTACCTGGAAAATATTTATGATTCAGTTCCTCAATATTGCCGGACTTGGTCCTATTTTCGGAGCAATAATGGGAGCCAAGTTTGGAAGTGCATCTTATATATGGATTGTATTAGGAACGATATTTGCCGGTGCAGTACACGATTATCTGTCGGGAATGCTCTCTACTCGTCATAACGGTGAAAGTCTTCCCGAAATTATAGGAAGATACTTGGGTGTGACTACAAAACAGGTAATGAGAGGATTTACTGTAATACTAATGATACTGGTTGGAGCAGTATTCGTTGCCGGTCCAGCGGGATTATTGGCAAAACTTACTCCCGATTATATGAACGCTACCTTTTGGATTATTGTAGTATTCTCATATTACATACTGGCAACTCTTTTACCTGTAGACAAGATCATTGGCAAGATTTATCCGCTGTTTGCATTCGCACTCCTTTTCATGGCATTAGGAATACTTATTGCACTTCTATGGAATCATCCGGTAATACCCGAGATAACAGACGGTCTTCATAACACACATCCAGCATCGCTTCCCATATTTCCTATAATGTTCGTATCAATAGCATGTGGGGCAATAAGCGGTTTCCATGCTACTCAGTCGCCATTGATGGCACGATGCATGAAGAACGAAAAATATGGTCGGCCGGTATTTTACGGAGCAATGATAACCGAGGGAATAGTAGCATTGATATGGGCTGCCGCCGCTACATACTTTTTTCATTCAAATGGATACGGTGAGAACAATGCATCTATAATAGTAGACAGTATAACGCGCAGCTGGTTAGGACCCGTAGGAGGCTTGCTGGCTATACTAGGAGTTATTGCGGCTCCTATTACCAGTGGCGACACAGCACTGAGATCTGCAAGACTTATAGTAGCCGATTTTCTTCATATCGATCAGAAGAGTATAAAAAAAAGACTATTTATAAGCATACCTATATTTACAATAACAATAGGAATATTATTATATAGTCAGGAAGATGCTTCAGGATTCGACATGATATGGAGATACTTCGCATGGTGCAACCAAACTCTATCCGTATTTACCCTTTGGGCCGTTACAGTATATCTTGTAAGAATAAAAACAAACTATTTTATAACACTTATACCGGCTCTGTTCATGACATCTGTATGCTTTACATATATATGTATCGCACCTGAAGGTCTTGGATTACCTTCTATAGTATCTTACATTGCCGGCGGAGTAATTACATTTATAACACTTTTATTTTTCATTTATTGGTATAAGAAACAAAATTGCATGGTTTATGAGAAAATTTAAGAAATCAATATGGTTGCCAATAGCACTGTTAATATATGCAACAGGTATGGCAGTTTACTTCATTCCACGTAACCACAATATTGGCGATACGGAAAAAATAATAGTAGTAGGATCTTCATATCTTGTAATATTCTTACTATGGCTGGTATTGAGAGCACAGGAAAGAAGGAGAAAACGAGAAAGAGAAAACAAAAATGAAAATAAATAAAACATAACTTATGAAAAAAATCTTACTTACGCTGACCCTTATAATGGCTACAGCAATATCGACCTATGCACAATTCGAAAAAGATACGTGGTATGTAAATGCATCACTTACCGGACTTGATCTTTCACATAGCAAATATGAAGGAACTAAATTTGGCTTCAATGCAGCCGGAGGAGCATTTATAGCAGACAATCTATCATTAGTAATAAATTTCAAGGGAGAATATGTAGAACATGGAATGGACGAAACAAGTGCAGGAGCACAAGTAAGATACTACCTAAGCAACTGTGGAGTTTACGGAGGAGTAGGAATGGCTTACAAGCATCTGTCTAACGGAGAAAACAAAAAAAATCTTGTATGTTTCACTCCAGAACTAGGATATGCTTTTTTTCTGAATAGATATCTTACCGTAGAACCTGCAATATATTACGATTGGAGTTTAGATCACACATCTGACTATAGTAAACTAGGTTTCAAGATTGGTATTGGAGTATATTTCTAATATTCACATTTAATAAAATAAAAAAGATTTGCCCCAAAGTTGATTACAACTTTGGGGCAAATCTTTTTTATAAAATGCATCCTTAATTTCTCATTCTAGAATAGGAATCGTATCACATCATTAAAGTTTGCCCATATCAGCAGCGCAAACAACAAAAACATCCCTACCATCTGTGCACGTTCCATGAACTTATCACTAGGCTTGCGGCGTGCTATTATCTCATAAAGAAGGAATAATACATGGCCACCATCCAAAGCAGGAATTGGCAATATATTCATGAAAGCAAGTATAATTGACAGAAATGCAGTCATACTCCAAAAGCGATGCCAGTCCCACTGAGCAGGGAAAATGCTTCCTATCGTACCAAAGCCACCAACACTTTTTGCACCTTCTTTAGTGAATACATATTTCATGTCATTTACATATCCTTTCAATGTATTTACGCCAAGTTGGATTCCAGCAGGAAACGATTCTAAGAAACCAAATGTACGAGTATAAGCCTTATAGTTTGGAAGGACCGGAATAGCACCAACCTTAAATAATGAATCTGTAGTTACAGTCATCGTATCTCTTACACCTTGACGAGAATATACCAATTGAAAAGTAGCATTCTTGCTACCCTTAACAGAAGCATCTTTCTGAAAGCCATCAAGCTCCTGTATGAAACTATTCCATGAATTTATAGCTCTATTGTCAACTTCAAGAAGAGTATCACCCTTCTGTATACCTAAATTTGCAAATGGATAGTTAGGCAAGACAGAATCAACTACATTTGGAATAAGCTCACTTATGAACATTGGATCATCTTTGGCTATGTCCAGCAAACCAATCTCGGGCATGTATATCTCTTTTTCCTTTCCTTCACGCAAAACAGTAACTGTACGGGCATCGACTATATCACGAAGCATATCCATTCCAAAACGATCTAACTTCTTGGTGTCTGCGCGAAGCAATATATCTCCATCCTGAAATCCTATCTCCTTAGCTCTTTCATTGAATTTCATACCATGACTCATATTTTGGAGTGGCACATAAGAATCACCCCATGTGAAAAGAATCATCGAGTACAAGAATAATGCAAGAAAGAAGTTCATCATTACTCCTCCTATCATAATAAGAAGCCTTTGCCATGCCGGTTTAGCACGAAACTCCCATGGTTGTACAGGCTGTTTCATCTGATCGGTATCCATAGACTCGTCTATCATACCTGCTATCTTTACATATCCACCAAGTGGCACCCATCCCACTCCATATTCTGTATCGCTATTCTTTGGTTTGAACTTGAATAAAGAGAACCAAGGATTGAAAAATATATAGAACTTTTCTACACGAACCTTGAAAATACGCGAGAAAAGAAAATGTCCTCCCTCATGAATGATAACCAGCAATGAAAGGCTCATTATCAACTGAAGAGCACGAATTAAGAATGTATCCATCTTTAAAAACTACTTTATAGGTTATAAATCAATTATTTATTTATATAATACTTTCGGCAAACTTACGTGCCTCTTTGTCGGTTTGTACATAATCATCATAAGTAGGATTGCTTATAAAAGAGACTTTCGACATAGACTCCTCTATAATATCGCTCATTTTTAAGAAAGATATTCTTTCCTTCAGAAAAGCATCTACAACTACTTCATTGGCTGCATTTACTATACATGCCAAATTCCCTTTTCTTTCAAGCGCTTCGTAAGCAAAAGCAAGATTGCGGAAACGCTTTATATCAGGCTGCTCAAATGTAAGATTTGTCATCTGTGTAAAATCTAATCGTTCGAAAGATGACTTCAAACGATATGGATAAGAGAAAGCATACTGAATAGGAAGTCGCATATCTGGCACTCCCAGTTGCGCTTTAACTGCACCATCCTCAAACTGCACCATAGAATGTATTACCGATTGAGGATGAACAACCACCTCAATTTGCTGAGGACGAACCCCAAAAAGCCATTTTGCCTCTATGACTTCAAAACCTTTGTTCATCATCGTTGCCGAATCGATAGTTATTTTCGCCCCCATCTCCCAGTTTGGATGTTTCAATGCCTGCTCTTTAGTTACCGAAGCAAGCTGTGTCATCGAAAATGTACGAAAAGGACCTCCAGATGCTGTAAGTATAACCTTTTCGAGTTTGTTATTCATTTCTAAACATTGAAAAATAGCCGAATGCTCCGAATCGACAGGCAATATAGGAACTTTATATTGATTAGCCAAAGAATTAATAAGTTCGCCGGCCACCACCAAGGTCTCCTTATTGGCAAGAGCAATAGTCTTTCCTGCTTTTATAGCTTCCATCGTAGGACGCAATCCTGCATATCCAACCATCGATGCCAATACAATATCTATAGGTTTTGACTGAACAATCTCGCATATAGCATTCTCGCCTGCATAAACTTTTATAGGCAGATCGGCTAGCGCTTCCTTCAATTGTAGATATTTATCTTCATTTGCTATCACAACAGCTTCTGGCAAAAACCGGCGAGCCTGACTTATTAGTAAGTCAACGCTATTATTTGCAGTCAACACATACACCTCATATAAATCGGAATGCTCTTCAATAACTTGAAGAGCCTGCGAACCGATAGAACCTGTTGATCCTAAAATTGCTATCTGTTTTTTCATAAATTTCTCTATTCAATCAATCCCTCGGGAATATTGACAGTAAGAATTCTTTTCTTTTTATCTAATTTCACTATAAATTCTTCATGAGCTGGCAGCAATATTTCATTGCTATCCTTTTCTATAGAGAACAGAACATTCATTGTACTGTCATCCACAGCTACTATTTCGCCCAGATCACCTTTATTTATATCTACTACTTTGAATCCAATGAAGAAGTTCCAAGTATGAATATCTTCATCTTCATCCTCTTCTTCATCAACATATTTTTTGGGGAAATATACAGGAATGTTAGTAAACATTCTTGCCTTCTCGGCAGAATCAATATCCTCAAGTTTTACCAATGCAGTAGTATCCGAACGAAATCGGTACTCTTCTATAAAGAAAGGAACAAAAATTCCATCTAGTAAACATACCAGATAGTCACATTCTGTCCTGTCGAATATATCATCGGTAAATGTAAAGGATAGCTCTCCTTTTATCCCATGAGGTTTATTGAAAATTCCTATCTTAAAGACTTCATCTTTCTTTATCATAACTAAATTCTTGTTATACGTGCACCTAGCGCATTCAACCTTTGTTCAATATTTTGATAACCGCGGTCTATTTGCTCGATGTTATGTATTTTACTAATTCCTTCGGCACTCATTGCTGCTATAAGTAGAGCAATTCCTGCACGAATATCAGGTGATGTCATATTACCGCCGCGAAGCAGAAAATTATGATCATGTCCTATCACTACAGCTCTATGGGGATCGCAAAGAATTATTTGTGCTCCCATATCTATCAACTTATCTACAAAGAACAGACGACTTTCAAACATTTTTTGATGAATAAGCACACTTCCCTTTGCCTGAGTAGCCACCACCAATATTACACTTAGCAAGTCGGGCGTAAGTCCTGGCCATGGTGCATCTGCTATTGTCATTATAGATCCGTCAATAAAGGATTCTATTTCATAATGATCCTGTTCAGGAATATACAAATCATCTCCTCTATGTTCTATTTTTATCCCCAAACGTCTGAAACTATCAGGAATTATTCCAAGTTCATTGTAAGCAACATTCTTTATTGTTAGTTCACTTCCTGTCATTGCTGCCATTCCTATGAAAGAACCAATTTCTATCATGTCGGGCAATACCGTATGCGAACATCCGTGAAGTTCCTTTACGCCTTCTATAGTAATAAGATTAGATGCAATGCCAGATATTTTTGCCCCCATACCGTTCAGCATCTTGCATAGCTGCTGTAGATATGGTTCGCATGCTGCATTATATATTGTGGTCGTCCCCTCTGCTAGAACGGCAGCCATTATTATGTTTGCTGTTCCTGTAACAGAAGCTTCATCAAGTAACATGTATGTACCCTTCAATTTATCGGCTGTAATTCGGAATAGGCTTCTGGTCTCATCGTAAACAAAAGAGGCACCAAGCTTCTGAATTCCTATAAAATGAGTATCTAGTCGGCGTCTGCCAATCTTGTCGCCACCCGGTTTTGATATCATGGCTTCACCCATGCGTGCCAACAACGGACCAATAAGCATAACAGAACCTCTAAGGCTAGAGCATTTCTTGAGAAATTTTTCGCTTTCAAGATAGTTTATATCTATATCATCGGCCTTAAAAGTATACGATTCAACTCCTATCTTGGACACCTTCACTCCCATATCTCGCATAAGCTGAATAAGATTGTTTACGTCAAGAATATCGGGAATATTATGTATTGTAACCTCCTCTTTTGTAAGAAGGGTAGCACATAAAACCTGAAGTACCTCATTCTTTGCTCCTTGAGGTGTAATTTCGCCATGGAGTTTGTGACCTCCTTCTATTACAAATGATGCCATATATCAGGGAGTTTCGTTAATATTTTCTTCTCTGTGTGTTATTTTGTTTGGGACGTTTTTGCTGATAATAGTTTCTAGGTTCAGATACTCGAATATCTCCTGAAGTAAGAACTATCTCTCCATTAGAGTAATCTTTCATATCATTAAAAATTTTATTATCATCTACTCCGTCTTTGTTCCAGCTTAGAATAGATTTCTTCATCTGATTCGCTATCATAGATATTAACTGTTTCTTTTCAGCTCCATCAGGATATTCTACAGCCTTCTTTATCATGCATTGGATTATAGATCCGTAATGTCTGTATTTTATGGCACCTTGCGAATAAGGCAAGCGTTCCGGTTTTACTGCAAGATTTTCCTTCTTTACAATTTCATAAGGATAATCAATATCAAGCTTAAAATCGGACATAATAGCCAGATGATCCCATAGTTTATGCTTAAAATCGGGAACATCACGCAAATGAGGAAACATGCTTCCCATTATGTTTATTATAGTATTGGCACATTTCTGACGCTGGGCTCTATCTTCTATAGTAAGTGCATGATCCACCATATTCTGAACACTTCTTCCATATTCAGGAAGTGGCAATTTTCTTTGCTGGGTATTATATTCCATATATTAGTTATAATAATTTCTTTGGTTTAGAAGCTACAAAGTCCTTAAGATAAAAAGGCTCGAAATAAGCCACATCCTTAAAGTCTTTATTTATCATTGCTTTCTCGGCTAGTGGGAACATCCATTTTGCATGAGGCACTATATCTTCAATAAAATGAGCGTTGGAGTGATTTATTATCTCCATACACTTAGCTGCTCCGTTTCCAAAAAAGTATACAGGCTTTCTGTCAAGATATTCCTTATATGAAGTCTCATCAATGATATCGGCCGAAATTTCTTTCTCAATCTTCAAACTTCTGTCGTATATTGCAGCATATACCTCCATTCTACGCGCATCAATCATAGGGCACAATAGTGCATCATCGGGAAGTTCATGATGAAGAAGAAGAGGGACTGACAATACTTCCAAAGTAGAAAGTCCTATAAGTGGGATATTACGTCCGTAACATATTCCCTTTGCCATGGACACCCCTATTCTAAGTCCCGTATATGAACCCGGCCCACAACTTACTGCCACTGCATCGAGCGGCATTCCATGACTGTCTACGAAGGATAATGCTTCATCAATAAAAATACCCAATTGTACTGCATGAGACGGACCTTTTAAATCTTCTTTAGAGAAGATAGCCATACCATCTTCACTTATGGCTACAGAACATGCCTCTGTTGATGTTTCAATATGTAAAATACAAGACATAATGAGTTACTTCTTTATATAATCTGCAAATATACACTTTTATTCATTCTTAATTTCCATAAAAACATTACTTTTGCAAAAAAACATATAAGTTATGATACAATCAATGACCGGATACGGTAAAGCAACCACAATATTCGGAGACAAAAAAATTAATGTAGAGATAAAGTCGCTGAACAGTAAAACTTTAGACCTTTCTACACGTATTGCTCCACTATACAGAGAAAAAGAAATGGAAATAAGAAATATGATTTCCAAATCATTAGAACGTGGTAAAGTGGATTTTAGTTTATGGGTTGAGAAAGAAATTTCTAATACAGCTACTCCTATCAACGCTTCATTGGTTGAGAATTATTACAATCAAATCAAAACAATAGCCGATACAACCGGAATACCTGTACCCGAAGATTGGTTTGCTACTATTCTTAGAATGCCCGATGTACTTACTAAGGTAGATGTTCAAGAACTTGAAGAGGAAGAGTGGATTACAGTAAAGGCTGCAGTCGAAGAGGCTATTCAGCACCTTGTTGACTTCCGTAAGCAGGAAGGCAGTGCTCTAGAAAAGAAGTTTACAGAAAAGATTGATAATATAGAAGGATTGTTGAAATCTATCGAACCATACGAAATAGAACGTGTTGCTAAAATACGTGAAAGAATAACCGATGCCCTTGAAAAGACTATCAGCGTTGATTATGACAAGAATCGCCTTGAACAGGAACTTATATATTATATCGAGAAGCTTGATATAAACGAAGAGAAGCAGCGTCTTACAAATCACCTGAAATATTTCCGCGAAACAATGGCAGGAGGACACGGACAAGGAAAGAAGCTTGGTTTCATAGCTCAGGAAATGGGAAGAGAAATCAACACTACCGGCAGTAAATCAAATCATGCTCAGATGCAGAATGTAGTAGTTCAGATGAAAGACGAACTTGAACAGATAAAGGAACAGGTTTTAAACGTAATGTAATCGGAACAAATGACAGGAAAACTTATAATATTCTCAGCACCTTCAGGTTCGGGAAAGTCTACTATAATAAACTATCTGCTTACTCAGAATCTTAATCTTGCATTTTCTATTTCTGCCACTAGCCGAGCACCGCGAGGAACTGAACAGAACGGTGTAGAATACTTCTTCCTTACTCCATACGAGTTTAGAAAGAAAATTGTCGACAATGAATTTCTTGAATATGAAGAAGTTTATTCCGACAGATTTTACGGCACATTGAAAGCTCCTATAGAAAAGCAGCTTAGCGAAGGATTGAATGTTATTTTTGACGTTGACGTTGTAGGCGGATGCAACATAAAGAAATATTACGGCGACCGTGCACTCTCTCTCTTCATTCAGCCGCCATCTGTAGAAGAGTTAAGAAAAAGACTTGAGGGTAGAGGCACTGATACTCGAGAAGTAATAGAGAGCCGCATAGCAAAAGCTGAATTCGAACTAGAATTCGCTCCTAAATTTGATAAGGTCATAATAAATGACGACCTTGAAAAGGCTCAGAAAGAAGCACTTGAAACAATAAAGAACTTTTTAAACAAATAAAATGAATAAGAAGAAAGTTGCCCGATGGATGATAGTTCTAACTGTCCTTATAGGGATAGCAGCTATCGGTGTTGGTTATCTGGCTATTGAAAGAAAACAGTGGATCATAGCGGTAATCATGTTCATTGTTATGTTTGGTCAGGCTTTTAACTTTATACAATGGAAGAAAAGGTTAAAGTAAAGACCGGCATTTTCGGAGGGTCATTCAATCCGCCACATATTGGTCATCTGGCCATTGCCAACTATTTGTGCGAATTTGGCGGATTGGATGAAATCTGGTTTATGGTTTCTCCTCACAATCCACTAAAAAAACATTCCTCACTTATGGCCGATGAACTGCGCCTTGAATTGATGCAGCTTGCCATAGTGGACTATCCTAAGTTCAAGGTTTCAGATTTTGAATTTTCACTACCTCGTCCTTCATATACTCTAAATACATTAACTGCTTTACAAAGAACATATCCAGATAGAGAATTCACTCTTATTATCGGGGCCGACAACTGGCATCTTTTTCATAACTGGAAGGATTCGGAGATAATAAAATCAACATTTCCTATAATAGTTTTCCCTCGAGAAGGATACCATATAGACAAAAGTACACTTCCTGGAAGTATAATACTTGCCGATTCTCCAATAATTGAAATAAGCTCTACTTTTATACGCAAAAGCATTAACTTGGGAAAAGATGTAAGATTCTTTCTGCCTCCAGCAGTATACGAACGTCTTATGGCCGAGAAACAATCTAATTAGACTGCACAAATAACCTTTTTTATCGGGACCAATAATAAACTTCATTATAATGAAGTTCATAATTCAACTAAATGAAGTTCAAAATCCAACTAAATGAAGTTCAGAATTCATTATAATGAAGTTTACTAAGAATAACGGCCAATTCAGTTAGTAATGCCCATAAAATATATTAGTCATATCACTAAGACTTAAAGTTTTTAAACTTTGTGATAACAAAAAGGACTAAAGTCATAGAGAGTATCACTTTAGTCCTTCTTTTATTATTTCAACGATTCGTCAACGTCATCTACATTACATGTATAATTATTTACTTCCGAATATTTTTTTGTTTTGTCATTCCACATAGAATGAATTATACTGGCTTCATTTCCCGAGTATTTAACCACCATTACATAAAAATCACTCCAGCCGAATCCATCCCACTTAAATGCTTTTTTCTCTACTACTCTATCCGAGTTATCATACTTAAATTCAAAACGATATACAGGTTTTAAATTTTCTCCATTCTTATCGTATACCATCTTTGCCGTAACATGATTATAACTATCTACTTCATCATTAGTTATTCGCTGAGGTGTACCTGCATTGACTGCGGAAATACTAATTATCATTACTGCAGTGACAAACATAATTTTAAAAAATACTATTGCTTTCATAAGATTTTGGTTTTAGTTTATATATATTTTTTATTCCCTTATTTATGAGTTAGACGATATCATCTTACTAAACGTTGCAGAAAAATCGTTTTTTCTCATTAAAAATTCGATATTTATATATAAGTCTTCATACCAAAGGCCTACACAACAAGCAGATTGACAAAACAAGCCTATCTAACAAGTAAAAATATAGAGTTAGTAAAAGTTACAGTTTACCACTACATAAATAAAAAGTACCATTTTGACCTATACTACGAAGTGAGGTCTAAAATGGTACTTTTTTATTTTCATGGGAACTATTGCTTACAGATTATAAATTCATATTGTAATTTATATACCTGTTAGACAAACTAATTTTTATTTCTAAGCAGCACTTTCTATTTAGCCGATAAAGTAAAGCAATCTATATCTGGAGCCCAAGCATAACTGTTACCCATACGTATTACGTTATACCCTTTATTCAATATAACCGGAACCGTAACCGAAGCTTTCTTTCCTTTTCCGGAAATAAGATTAGTTATCTCTGTTTTTATACCATTCACATATAGATCAAGCTTTCTTATATCATCACATACATAATCTATTGTAATATCATATTTGCCACCTTCCTTACTATATACTTCATTCCATTCGGCATAATTCTCATCACTTCCGCCCAGATAGCCAACTTTCATTTTACCCGAACATGATGCATCTGCCGAATATCTTATCAGCTTTGAATTCTTTCCCAAATCATTATAACAAGGAAGATATGCCCATTCGGCTTCATAAAATGAAGGTTCTATCCTTTCATCGCCTTTTATCTCATAAAAAGCAGCACTACGAGGTTTAAGCATACACTTTATATCACCGTCACTCTTTTCCTTATCAATATGATTAACTAAATCTCTTACTTTTACGTAACCTTCAAATCCAAGTTCCTTAACAGACACTGACAATGAAATATGTTTATCGGTAGGATTATAAAATGCAACAGCCCTTTTAGTACCTCTTTTCTTATTCAAATCCTTTACAAACACATATCCTTCATTATCATGTTTCAATACATATGCCTGTAGTCCGAGAGGATCTTGATTTATTTCTATCAATTCCTTATTCTTAAGCAAATCAAGCGAAGATTTAGGAATATTGGTCATATCACATCCTATAAGCAAAGGCGAACTCATGATGCACCACATTCCAAAATGCACTATCTCCTCTTCAGGTTTTAACCCTCTACCTATTTCAAGCATATCCATATCATTGTAATGTCCGTTGCCCACATATGCCGAAAGATACATATTCTTTTCTATGATATTCTTTACCGACCACCATTCCGGAGTTATATCAGGACTTATTCTCCACGATCTGGCAAAACGTTTTGCCCATGTTCCCGGAAAAGCCCAGCGACATATATTTATAGATACATCATCGCGTCCGGTATTTTTTATTGCATTGTAAATAGCCTCATATCTCTTCTCTTCATCAAGTCCAAGTTCAAGAGCTCCACAATAATCTATCTTTATAAAATCATAGTTCCATTCTTTAAGATATAGATCCATATCTATCTGTTCGTGGCCGTAAAATCCAGATCCTATTCCATTCTTATCCTTATCATATATAGATCCACATGTATTACCTCCTGCATCGGAATATATTCCTGCCTTAAGACCTAAAGAATGTATATAGTCAGAGATAGGCTTCATTCCATTAGGGAAACGTTCCGGATGAGAATGCATCTTTCCATTTTCATCGCGCCATCCAAAAAAACCGTCATCGACATTTACATATATATATCCAGCCTCTTTCAGACCTTTCTCTACAAGAGCATCGGCTTGTTTTCTTATAAGTTCATCATTAATATTTACACGATATGTATTCCATGAACTCCATCCCATAAGAGGTGGAAGGATTTTTTTTGCATCAGCGTTTAATATTGTACAACCTATAAGTAGAACAATAAAAAATTTCTTCATAAATATAAAAACAATAAGTAACTACAAATATTTTCAATAAAGATGGAACATTCTTTCCATCATTCTCCACTTTTCGGAAGAGGAGGAACCTGGCACGCACTTCTGAAACTGAGCCACGCAATCTTCCCATTCGGCTTGTCTTGGAAGAGTAGCCAATTTTGCCATAGCTATATCCCAATCAAAGTCAATCGGTGTTTCTATAATCATGAAAAGTCTATTATCCAATATATATATTTCCATTTCCAAAATGCCCACCTTACGGATTCCATCCATTATCTCTTTCCATATAGCCTCTTGACTATGCAAATATCTATATTTAGCAATCATCTCAGGTTTATCCTGCAAATCTAGTGTTTGACAAAACCTTTTTACAGGCATACCATACTCTTTTATTCTATATCCTTCATTTTTCATTTTATGTATATAATTAAAAAATTAACTTCTACTTATCTGTAATCCTGTCCTCGACAGAGTCATATCAACAAAGCGAGCACACGCATTAGGCTGTGACGAATTAAGTATTACCTTTATAATTGCCGCTGCCTCCGGATCCTTTGCTATCATGTAAAGATAACCTCCACCACCTGCACCAGGTAGCTTATATCCGTGACAGTAATCTTTTATCTTATCTATTATATATTCTACTTGAGCCGGATTAGTACCAGCATCCAGCAACTTGTTCTGTTCCCATGTCTTGCCCACCATATGAGCCATTTCCTCGAAATTACCCTGTTGAATAGAATCGTAAAGATCTAGTGCATGTTGCTTCATATCATTAAGAAGAGACAGATGGTTATGCGAGTTAAGAAACATGCCACGTACTATCTCCGCCAGAATCCCCTTTGCCGTACGTGTAATACCGGTATAATATAGAAGATGACACTTACTATATTCATCATCTGTAAAAAGAAATTCAGGCAACCACCTTACAAGAGGATTCTGTTCCATTCCACCTGTGGTCTGCAGAAGTTTCACACCATGTAGCACACCTCCATACTGATCCTGCCATCCACCACCGGTTGTAAGCAGCTGTTCAAGTATAAGAGTACGGTTACAAATTTCATTTTTATCCCATTTCAGTCCACAAAAGTCAGAAACTGCCCCCAATACAGTAGATGCCAATATAGAACTTGTTCCCAACCCTGACCCTGCAGGTATTGCTGATAACAAAGTAATCTCTATACCACCTCCAAAACTCTTTAGCTGCTCTTCTAAAGAAGAAAAATTATCGGTCGAGAAACCGGGTTGAAACCCTGCCAAAACCAAAGCAGCCTTAGGAATTGAAAATGGTGACCCTACTTTATTAAAAGTGGAAAGCTCTTGATATGTATTAACAATTTCTATAGCACCCAAGTCTATAGATCGCAGAATAACCTTATACTCTTTTGACGGCTTGACATACACCTGCAATGGAGGCTGACCATTTAGCTCGACTGCAATATTAACTACATTTCCTCCATCATTAAGACAGAAGGGAGGTGTATCAGTCCAACCACCTGCAAGGTCTATTCTTACCGGACTCCTTCCCCATACTATCTGATCACTATACACCGACATAACCGGCTGCTGCTTTCTGGCCAGCGCTCTCTGAGTCAACCCCTCTCTCATAAGCCTGAAAGCATCAGCCTCGTATGAAGTGTTAGTCTCATTCCTCAAACGATGCACTTCTGCACGAAACATGCTATCACTTATTCTAGTCATTAAAGGAGCCGTAATAGGCAACTCTTTTGGAATATCAATATTATGTTGAGCAAACTGTTGCGCCGCATCCTTAAGATCAAGCTGATAAAACACGCTACTCTCATAATTATCAGCAATAGCCTTCCAATTGCCACAGCGAAAAAGCTCACGCTGACAGTATAAACGTTCAAGATTGGCTAGTGCCGAAAGTTCATCGGCCGACAATTTTTCTGCTTCCATCCACAATTTCCCTCCCTCTTCGAAATCAGGTTCAGAAATCATCCATCTAAGTATCTTTCCAAGTTTATCTGTATTATCACAAACGGCAAATATACGTGCTGCCTGTAAATCATGTGAATTATCAATATCAGAAACCTTCAAACCACGGTAGCCCAACCATTTCATTATAGGAATCCCCATAAAGAGAGTACTTTCATCATCAAGTTTTCCCTTGAATGCATCATTAAAACCATATGGACGACCTACAAACTCTTTTTTGCGCACAGGTACTACATCCACACAAACTCCAGCCGGAATATCAATTTCCCAATCATTACGTGGCACACCAGTTACTATAGTCTGTTTACAGAATCTCCACTTCTCGCCTATCCAACTATTTTCTATCCATATCTCCGAATTATCTGAAGTAAGCGGATGTTTAACTACAGCATTCTGAACAAACATAGCTGGATGAGGCTTGACTTTATGATGCATTATTTCGCGCTGATCGGCCACAATATTCTGTACTGCCAGCGTAGAAGATATAAGTTCACGACTTGTTCCGAAATGATAAAATTCCCCTCCTGGTAAAGGCAATATTGCAACTTTAAGTTTATTCAACTCTTCATCTTGAATTCTTGGATTATTGCCCAATGCCAGTCCAAACTCTGAATACATATCATAATATCCAATTTTGCCATCCTTGACAGATCTCTTCATAAGAAGTTCGGTAGCCTTGTCACTAAGAAGCCATATACCTATATCCATTAAACATAAATGTGTAGGCATAAGTCTGCCCAACTCCTGAACAGAAGGTTTCTGAAGCATATAATCTAATTCGTTGGGATTACTGCGGGAAGAAAGGAATACACCGTGATTCTTCGCCAAAGAGGGATCTACCCATAAGCCATAGCATACAACATCGGCTTCTGGTATCTCCTGCAAAGGTTTTGAAGCACGTATGTAAACATCACCACTTGCAATAAGAGTATGCAAGGAAGATGGTGCCTTATCCATTATCTTATTATAAAGTGGCAGTTGCAATGCAAGCAGATTCTGATCAAGTTTCTGACCTTTTGCCCATCTAAAAACCGGTATCGGAGTAAGTATCTTGCCCGATGGAGCATATCCAGGCAAACGGCGACTCTGTCCGCCGGCATGGAGAAGTATTCTTTTTTCACTTGCGAGCCATTCCTGCAAATTACTTCCACCAGCTTCACTTTTGCGACACTCTTCAAGTAACCAGGTTGTCCCTCCACCTGATCCTAGTTTACTTCCTAAAGGGTCAGAAGTGCAAAACCACTCATCTCTGCTTACTCCTTCTATCTTGTGAAAATAATCAACTAGATTAGGAGGTAATGACAAAAGTTTTTTCATATATGTGTTCTATTATGTTTACTTAAAAGTTGTTTTTATGAAGCAAATATAGGTTTAATTATCAAATTGGTGCATAATTAATAGTTATACTTCTTTCCATACACCAATTTATACATTCTTTTTTGCTTTTTTCATAACTATAGTTTATTTTTGTTTGCTAATTATTAACATAACGCACTTACGCAAATGAAAGATTTTATCAAATTCACTTTTGCAACTCTTACAGGTATTGTGCTTGCAGCGGTTGTCTTCACTATCTTGGGCATCATTTCAGTAGTAGGAATAATGAGTTCTGCCGAAACTGAAACAAAAGTCAAAGAAAACTCGGTATTTATGCTCGAATTAAAAGGAGAACTTCTGGAACGTTCAGAAGATAATCCATTTAAAGATCTGTTAATGAGCGAAGACATCCAATCCTATGGATTAGATGATATTCTTTCATCTATCAAGAAAGCCAAGGAAAATGAAAATATTAAAGGTATTTATCTTAATACCGAGTATCTGTCGGCTTCTTTTGCTTCATTGGAAGAGATACGTAATGCGTTGCTTGATTTCAAGAAAAGCAAGAAGTTTATCGTTGCCTATGCCGATCAGTATAGTCAAGGCATGTATTATTTGGCAAGCGTAGCCGACAAGTTGATTGTAAATCCTCAGGGGACTATTTCATGGCACGGTTTAGCATCTCAGCCTATATTCTTTAAAGATTTATTATCAAAACTTGGCATAGAAATGCAGGTATTCAAGGTAGGTACATACAAATCGGCTGTAGAACCATTCATAAGCACCGGAATGAGCGAGGCTAATCGCGAACAGGTTACCGCTTTACTTGAATCAATGTGGGGAAAGGTTTTGAGCGATGTATCGACTTCTAGAAAAATATCTGTAGATTCTCTTAACTCTTATGCAAATCAGATGATGGATTTGAAGCAAGCTGACTATTATGTTAAGTGTAACATGGCAGATACTTTAATGTATAAGGATGGAGTGGTAACTTATCTTAAGAAACTTACAGATAGAAAAGAAGACGATCGTCTTCGTACCTTGTCACTTTCAGAAATGACGAACGTAAAAAAGAATACTCCTAAAGATAAAAGTGGCAACATTATTGCAGTATATTATGCATATGGCGAAATAGGCCAGTCGGTAGCTGCCGATCAATCAGGAATTAATCCTGCAAAAGTTATGGCTGATCTTCGCGACCTTCGTGACGATGATGATGTAAAAGCCGTTGTATTGCGCGTAAACTCACCGGGAGGCAGCGCTTTTGGATCTGAACAGATTTGGCATGAAGTAATAAGACTTAAAGAGAAAAAACCTGTAATAGTATCTATGGGCGACTATGCAGCATCTGGAGGTTATTACATTTCATGTGCAGCCGATTATATCATTGCCGATCCCACTACTCTTACCGGTTCAATCGGTATATTCGGAATGATTCCTAATATGGAAGGATTGCTTACTGAAAAACTTGGACTTAAATTTGACGTTGTAAAGACTAACAAGTATTCGGATATGATAAGCATAAATCGTCCTATGAACGAGAATGAAAAAGCAGCCATGCAGAACTACATAAACAACGGTTATAAACTATTCGTTAAGCGTTGTGCCGATGGTCGCAAAATGAGTGTTGAAGCAATTGAGAAGATTGCCGAAGGAAGAGTGTGGACAGGAATCATGGCAAAAGAGAATGGCTTGGTAGATGAGTTGGGAGGAATTGAAAAAGCAATGGCCGTGGCAGCACAAAAAGCAAAGATTAAAGACTATACAGTAATAAACTATCCTGCAAAAGAAAATTTCCTTTCAAATCTGTTTAAAAACAAGAAAGATAACTATATAGACGCACGCCTTCAAAGTTCATTCGGCGAATATTACAATGGAGTGAAATTCCTTCAATATTTGAAAGATGCGGATCGCATGCAAACGCGACTGCCATTTGAATTGAATATTAAATAGTTTAATGGATAATAACTTTATAAAAATACATAAGTGGTTATACCCCGTTTCTGCACTATATGGAATCGGGGTATGGCTACGTAATAAACTGTTTGACTGGGGAATATACGAAGAGAAAAAATTCAACATCCCTATTATATCGGTAGGAAACATTACCGTAGGAGGAACCGGAAAGACTCCGCATACAGAATATTTGATAAAGTTATTGCATAATAATTATAAGGTAGCCGTACTTAGCCGCGGTTACAAACGAAAATCAAAAGGCTTCGTATTAGCATCTGAAGATACCGACGTTTCACAGATTGGTGACGAACCATATCAAATGAAACATAAGTTTCCTTCAATTCATATGGCAGTTGACAAAAATCGATGTCATGGAATAGAGATGCTATGCATAACTCGCCGAAGTGCAGATACCGAAGTTATACTTCTTGACGATGCCTTTCAGCATCGTTACGTAAAGCCCGGATTAAACATTTTACTGGTAGATTATAATAGAATGTTATGCGACGACGCATTACTTCCTGCAGGAAGAATGAGAGAATCCGAAAAAGGTAAAGGAAGAGCCAATATAGTGATCATTACCAAATGCCCTTCACAGCTTACCCCATTTAATGTAAATCTTCTCAGAAAAAAAATGGATTTATTCCCTTTTCAGGAGCTTTATTTTACTACCCTATCGTATGGTAAACTATATAACATAGACCACGATGGCAAGGAGTATTCTTTGTCAGCAATAAAGAAGGATATAAACATACTGCTTGTTACAGGCATAGCATCGCCTGCAAAGCTGATAGACGATCTTTCTGAGCATAACAGCAACATTAGTTCGCTATCATTTAGTGATCATCATGATTTTTCTAGGGAAGACTTGAAATTAATAAAAGATAATTTTGAACAATTACCCGATAAAAAACGTATGATAATAACTACTGAAAAAGATGCTGTAAGATTATCGTCACATCCTGATCTCGATAACTCATTGAGACCTTACATTTATATATTGCCGGTAGAAATCAGCTTCTTATTCGATCAGCAAGACAATTTTAATTTAAATATAACCGACTATGTTAGAAAAAATTCAAGAAACAGCATCCTTTCTTCGCGAGAAGATGCATACTAATCCTGAAACCGCCATCATTCTTGGCACCGGATTAGGTAGTTTGGCACATGAAATAACAGATAAATACGAAATAAGTTATAAAGAAATTCCTAATTTCCCTGTATCTACAGTAGAGGGACATAGCGGAAAACTTATTTTCGGCAAACTTGGCAACAAGGATATAATGGCAATGCAGGGACGTTTCCATTATTATGAAGGATACAACATGCAGGAGGTTACATTCCCAATACGTGTAATGCGTGAACTTGGAATAAAAACTCTATTCGTATCAAATGCTTCGGGAGGCATGAATCCATCATTCGACATAGGCGATCTCATGATAATAACCGACCACATAAACATGTTCCCTGAACATCCTTTAAGAGGAAAAAACATAGAATATGGGCCACGTTTTCCAGATATGCACGAAGCTTATTCAAAGGATCTTATTATGAAAGCTATGGAAATAGCAAAAGAAAAGAACATAAAGGTACAACATGGAGTATACCTTGGAACTCAAGGACCTACATTCGAAACCCCATCCGAATACAGAATGTTCCATATTCTTGGAGCCGATGCAGTAGGTATGTCTACTGTACCCGAAGTAATCGTAGCTAACCATTGCGGTATTAAAGTATTCGGAATCTCTGTTATTACCGATCTTGGTGTAATAGGAAAGATAGTAGAAGTATCGCACGAAGAAGTTCAGATTGCAGCCGATGAAGCTCAGCCAAGAATGACTGAAATTATGCGTGAACTAATAAACAGATCTAATTAAAATGCAAGAAACTAACAGAACAGAAATATCTACCCTAGGAGAATTCGGACTGATAGATCATCTCACTAAAGATATCAAGCCTCAGAATCCGGAAACTCTTTATGGCATAGGCGACGATGCTGCCGTACTTGAGTTCAAGGATACAGAAGTACTTGTTACTACCGACTTGTTGATGGAAGGGGTACATTTCGACCTTGTATACACTCCTTTGAAACATCTTGGATATAAGGCTGCCATAGTAAACTTCTCGGATATATACGCAATGAACGGCACTCCTAAACAGATAACAGTATCGCTGGCGGTGTCTAAACGTTTTTGCGTAGAAGATCTTGAACAGTTTTACGATGGTGTAAAACTAGCTTGCACACTTCATAATGTTGATATTATAGGAGGAGATACTACCGCATCTGTAACAGGTCTTGCCATAAGCATTACATGTATTGGTACAGGAGAAAAGGGAAAGATCATTTACAGGAATCATGCTAACCCAACCGATCTTATATGTGTGAGTGGTGATTTGGGAGCTGCATATATGGGACTTCAACTATTAGAACGTGAAAAGGCCGTATTTGAAGGAGCGAAGGAAGCTAATCCAGACTTCTCAGGTAAAGAATATCTACTTGAACGTCAATTAAAACCAGAAGCTCGCAAAGACATTATAGAACTTCTGGCCAAAGAGGGTCTTACTCCTACTTCCATGATGGACATTTCTGATGGTTTGTCGTCCGAACTTATGCATATATGTAAGCAGAGCAATACCGGATGTAGAGTATATGAAGATAGAATACCTATTGATTATCAAACTGCAGTCATGGCCGAAGAGTTCAATATGAATGTAACCACTTGCGCATTGAATGGTGGTGACGATTATGAATTGTTATTTACTGTGCCTCTTACGGAACATGATAAGGTAGATTCCATGAAAGGTATTAAAGTTATAGGCCATATAACCAAGCCCGAACTTGGTTGTGCTTTAGTTACACGAGACGGCAATGAAATGGAACTTAAAGCTCAAGGGTGGAATCCATTAAAATCATAAAATATTTTAAAAAGGCACTGATAATGGCAGAAAAGCTCAATTATCAGTGTTTTTTATAGCGACATGTTTGGTTTTTTAAAAAGTTTCACTACCTTTGCAATCGCAAAACAAACGATGGTGCCATAGCTCAGTTGGTAGAGCAAAGGACTGAAAATCCTTGTGTCCCCGGTTCGATTCCTGGTGGCACCACAAAAAGGCCTAATTCTTTTATAGAATTAGGCCTTTTTATTTACTACTATACCTCTGTTAATACCGTTTATAATTTTACCTGTTAACGAATCATTCTACTATACCATTTATAACATTTAATATATAACGTTCTGGCTTTTTTTTCAGTTTAACTGAATAATAGTAACTAATAACGATAAAAAAGGGACCATTCTAAAAATAGAACAGTCCCTTTCTATACCCCAAAAAAATCAAACCTAATAATTATTTCAAATTATAATAATTAGGTATCATAGTCATAATTAAGGCTAGATAATAAAATCAGTTGGATTTATGGTTGCTATCAATACTAATTGTTCATTGCCGGCCTCATCCTCCACTTCTACAAAGATATTTATCTTATGATCTGTGGTTTCACGAATCTCTATATCCCACTTAGAAGGATCTTCTTCTCCTGTAATAGCTATTATTTTATCAAGTTCTTCTTTAGGAAGCTGACTTGCAAATGCTTTTACAAATTCTGCCTCGAGCTTATCGTCAAGGTCAATCTCACCTCCTATAAAATTATAATCCTTGTCGAACGACAATTCATATTCTACATTAATATTTATATTATTTATAGTGAGAGATCTTAATATTTCTACCTCGTATTGCAAAGCTTTTGTATCTTCGTTAATTTCTTCTTCAAAGTCCACGATAACCGCATCCTTATAATTCTGTGAGATAAATTTTATCAACACTTCCGGACATGGGAGATTCTCATCATCATCATCATCATCTTCGTCAAGTACTTCTCTAACCAACAAACCATTTTCGGTAAAATATAGATCATACTCTACCTTATCTTTTACAACTTCAATTTTGAATATTAATTCTGCAACTCCAGTTTCACTCAAATTATGCTTCAACAAATCAATATCATCAATAACATATCCGTCTTTTGCATAAGAAGTATTATTAAAAGCATCCCAAACTTTTGCATATTGCAACTTCAAATCTTCTACAGATATATCTTGTTCACTCATATTACATTTACCTTCCTGAGTGTACCAAGCTTCATGAGTTGGATTTATAACATCTGCACGAGACTTGTTTGATTTAAGGTTAAATGTAGTTACATAATAATCTTTCTTCTCGATCCATTTTACATTAGTAGCATTAGGAAACTGCTGATTGAATGATATAACTACAGGTTTTGGTAGATTTTCAGGATTAATAGTTCCAGGAATATCGCTATTCTCGTCGCTATCACTTGAACAGGCAGAAAAAATAATTATTGATGCCCCAAGGAGCCATCCCGCAAGATTAATGTTTCTTTTCATAATTGAATTCTTTAGTTTAGTTTGGACAAATTAAGGGATCAAATCTAAAGTAATTCTGAAGATTTGTAACTAAATCAGATTTTATATATATAGTTGATTCTTTATGATAATTAGATTATATTTGTAATATTATCATTAACCTTTCCTCTATGAATATATTGATTATTGAAGATGAGCGAGAAATATCAAACGCTATTGTAGGTTTTTTCAATGCCGAAAAATATGTAACTGAATATGCACATAACTATACGATGGCTATAGAGAAGATTGAACTGTATGAATATGATTGTGTAGTGGTAGATATAACGTTACCTGACGGAAATGGACTTGACATAATACGACATATAAAGAAAAAAAACCTTGACTGCGGAATAATAATAGTTTCGGCACTTAGCTCGATAGATAATAAGATAGAAGGACTTGACATAGGAGCAGATGACTATCTGGCAAAACCCTTCAGTTTGCCCGAGCTTAACGCAAGAGTAAAGTCGGTTATAAGACGACGCAAGTTCAAAGGCCATAACGACTTTGTATTCTGTGAGTTTAGAATCAACATGGAATCTCACCGTGTATTTGTACAAGACAAAGAGATATTACTTACGCGAAAGGAATACGATCTCTTCGTTTTTCTTTTGATGAATCGCGAAAGAATTCTTACAAAAGAGACTATTGTGGAACATCTATGGGGAGATATGATGGGAATAACTGCAGATTCGCTGGACTTTGTATATACACATATACGCAATCTTAGAAAGAAACTTCTTGATGCCGGTGCAACAGATTATATAAAGACGGTTTATGCCGTTGGATACAAATTTACAGAACATTAGAACACTTATGAAACTTACATCTATATATTGGAAATATACTATCTATACTTTTCTTATTGTTCTTATAATAGGAAGCATAACTCATTACTATATATTCAGACATTCCATTCATAGATCGACCGACGATGTACTTAATGAATACAAACAAGAAATATTGGAATATGCTGCACTGAATGACACTATTCCTTCACTTAAGGATATAGAATTAAAGCACAGTCGTCTAATGTTCAATGAGATAGACAACAATATAGATAACAATATAGATAACAATAAGGAATATGCAATTTATGACTCTTTAATATACAGTAAGTATGAAAAAGAGAGAGTGGTATATAGAGTGCTTAAGTTCAATGTAAATACAGGAAACAATAACTATCAGGTTCTACTAAGTCAGCCTACACTTGAAGAAGATGATCTGATGTCGGCTGTAATAATGTCATTACTTATACTCCTTTTACTATTCCTTATATCATCGGCATTAGTATCGGCATATTATACCAGAATATTGTGGCAGCCTTTTTATCACCTTCTTATTCAGCTAAGACGATTCAGAATAGAACGATCCAAACCATCTAAGATAAAAGAGTGCGGTATAGACGAGTTTGACGAGATGGGCACTACCGTATCCGAAATGATGAACAAGATACATAATGACTACAACTCGCTAAAAGAGCTGATTGAGAATACATCACATGAAATGCAGACACCTCTTTCTATAATAAAGATGAAGCTGGATATGCTGCAACAACATGATATTGGTGACGAGAAATCGCTTGGAATAATTCGCGACATGCAGCGTACCGTAAGTCATATGACCCGCTTCAACCGTGCGTTGTTATTAATAGCACGCATAAACAACGATCAGTTTGGCACCGTAGAGAAGATATTACTAAATGAATATGCCGACGAATATCTAGGCACCTATGAAGATTTGCTGCAAGATAGATCTATAGAGGTTAGAAAATACTACAACAGACCTTTCATTATGGAAATGAATAGGATACTTGCCGAAAGGCTGGTAATGAATCTTATTGTCAATGCTGTAAGATATACCTGTGAAGGAGGATATATAGAAGTAGAAACTTCGGATGATATGATAAAAATATCAAATCCTTATCATCACAAAATTCCGGCAGGAGATCTATTTGCCCGATTTAACCGTACATCGAGTCACGAAGATTCGACGGGATTGGGTCTTACAATTGTAAAGAACATCTGCCAGAAAAGTGGTCTTAAAGTCGAAGCCTCATTCAACGATACTATATTCAGTATTATAATTTCGAAAACTAGATAGATTGTTATACCCAGACTGTCACCACGGTAATTTCCCCATACTAGCTGATATGGATTGCTAAAAGGTTAAATCGATGGGCACCAAAAAAAAATTGATGGGCAGAAAGTAATAAGTTGGTGCTGAGAAAAAAAAAATTGATGGGCACCAAATTATTACTCCTAAAATTTAGAACAATAGCACTGTAAGACTTATCTCACCTTGCGCTCCTGTTACATGTACAGCCTCTATATCGGCCGTTGCAGATGGACCAGTATAGAATGCCCCATATTGATGCTTGGCTAAGTCTATATTTTTATAAGCCTCATGTAATCCCGACTTTATGGACTTCTTATCTAACAAAATATATAGATCTGTCGAGAACAATGCAGCAGCAGTGAGCCCCAGTGACTCTTCGGTAACCCATACAGATCCTGTTTCGGCTACTCCCAATACCCCTTCTCCTATGGCAATATCAACTACATGTGCCTCATGAGGAGTTTTAAAATCCGACAATTCTTTATTTCCATGATAATCGACAATGGCCGAGAAAATATTATTATTATTTCTATCAATATTATTCTCGAGCCATTCTATAGCTTCATTACGTGATGCAAACTCTATTACATTACCATCAAATGATTTTAAATTAGATATAAAACTATCCAACGAGTTGCCAGGATAAGAATACAATGGCACATCGGGCAACTTTATCTCCTTAGGTTTTCCCTCTCTTACTTTCTTCAGAATAATTTCTCTGGATGATGATATATTATCTCTCATGATACTATTTTTTTTCAGATTGTTGCTGTTTGTAATACTCTCGGAAAGTTTGCTGTGGGGCATCAGGTACATCATGCTTTGCAGCCCATGGATCCAATGGAGAGTTAAGTATAAACTTAGGAGTATGACGCAATGCCGAAAGTGCAAATTTCTCTGCCCATGACAATGTATACTCATTCTTAAGAACTTGTGCTCCAACATTCATTTCCATCCTATGCATTAACAAGTCTTCTCCTTTATCAACAATAATATTGCGCCAACGGAAAACTAATTCCGGAATAGGAACTTTTACAGGACAAACATTACCACATGAACCGCAATGAGTACACGCATACGGCAGCTGGGCATATCTATGAAGATCATAACTTGGTTCAAGAATTATACCTATTGGCCCCATATATGATGCATCGTAGCTTAATCCACCAGTACGCCTAAATACCGGACAAGTATTAAGACATGCTGCACACCTTATGCATTTAAGAACTTCCCAATAATCAGGAGTAGCCAACCGTTCGCTTCTACCATTATCTACTATTACGATGTGCATTTCCTGCCCTTCTCTTGGTGCATGATAATGAGATGTATATTGAGTAATATGGAAGCCTAATGCACTACGTGATAATAATCGTATAAAAAGTGGAAGATCGGAAGCGCGTGGTATAAGTTTCTCTATACCTACACTTACCACATATAATGGAGGAACATTTGCACTAATATCTGCATTACCTTCATTAGTGCACACCACAATTCCACCCGTTTCGGCAATTGCAAAGTTGGCCCCGCTCATTCCTGCATCTACCTTTATATAATTATTGCGCATATCTTTACGCATAACCCCATTTAAATAGTGTGGATCATCATTACTAGGATCGCTTCCCATATGTTGGGCAAAAAGCTTTGATACATCTCCACGTAGTTTATGAATAGCCGGCATAACTATATGTGAAGCTCTTTCATTACTGAGTTGCTGAATTCTTTCGCCCAAATCTGCTTCGAAGATTTGTATACCTCTTTCGCCCATGTACTCTCGCATCTCACATTCGTCCATCAACATTGACTTTCCTTTAGTAACAATCTTAACTTCGTGTTCCTTAAAGATACTATATACTATCTCATTATGCTCTTTTGCATCAATAGCCCAATGTACATGTATCCCGTGCGAAATAGCATTTTTCTCGAACTCTTCTAAATAATAATCTAGATTAGACAATGTATGTTCTTTTATCTGGGAAGCCAAAGATCGCATTTCCTCCCATTCCGGTATATTACTTGCAACTTCATCTCGGCGCATCCTTGCATCCCACAGACATTTATCGTGACTTTTCCAATGGGCAGTATCAGCCAAAAACTTAGCACCATTTTTTTCTTGATTCACCTGTTTCATATCAAACATCTCCATTTAATATTTCGGTAATGTAATACGCTTTAATATCTATTCCATTCTTCTTGGCAACCCCTTGTTGATGTAAAAGACAAGAAAAATCGGCAGAAGTAACATAATGTGCACCTTGACTTATGTAATCATTTATCTTGTCAAGTCCCATTTGTCCGGAACATGCCTTATCCCAAATAGAGAAAGTACCTCCGAATCCACAACATTCATCCTTACGTTTGGCATAAACAACCTCAAGTCCATCTACTAACCGTAACAAATCTTCTGTCTTTGAAAAATTAGGCTCCATTATTTCTGTAGGACGAGCATGATGCAAATAACGTAAAGAGTGACAACCATTATGAAGAGCCACCTTATGAGGAAAATGCGCCCATGGTAAACTTTCAACTTTAATAACATCATGCAGAAATTCGACTATATCATAAACTGATTCTCTTATTTTAATCACTTCAGGAGTCTGTTCTACTGCATCGAATTCATTTCTTATCTGTTCGGTGCATATTCCAGAAGGAATTACCACAATATCATACCCTTCTAATATGGATATAAGATTCTTTTCCAACATACATGCTTGTTTTTGATATCCCATATCCGTCAATGGTAACGCACAACAAGCTGCCTGTTCAATAAAATGAACATCAACATTCAATCGTTTAAGTAATTCGAATGTCGATCTAGCAACATTTGGCGCTAAGGAATCAATATAACAAGGAACAAAATAGCCAACTTTCATCTCATTCATCATTCGTTAATTTAAAATAGCAAACCGTAAATAACATACTGTTACAAACAACTATTAACTATTTAAGTTCTTAACAATGAGTTTACTAAATCATTATAAAAGATTAATTAAATAATATAGCAAATATGGAACAATATCATATAGGCATTAATATTAATCTAGTCAACTTGAATAATGAGTATATAGTGTGAATGATCTGTGAATATTATTGCATGAATATTCACACGTAATCACTTGATTAATAACATCTTGGAATTGTGAACGATGTGACATTAGTTTTAATTACAGTATTTATTATTGCTTGGCAATGTGGCTATGAATAAAGATGTATTTAAATATCCAATTTATAATTTCCTTGAGTCAAAGCTTTTTATTGAGATGAAATAATTATATTTTTGAGAAATATTTATGACTAAGAAATAAAACATACACACTTTTCTGAACATTACCCTCCAGCCCCTTGCCACTAGGGCGCTCCCCGCGCGGAGAGAGTGAGCTGAAAATAATCTATCAGAAATTGCAAATCAACCTAGAATT
>USAN01000014.1 GCA_900552645.1 uncultured Bacteroides sp. | reverse complement strand
ACGCGTAAAAAATATATTTTAAGGCCATCGATTATTTTTTTCACGCGAATAACTATTATAAGATACTCGAACCAATCAATAAATGTGTCAAGTTGTTGTTTTAAACAACTAACGATTATAATAAAGTTTTATTTAATGCAATTGTATACTTATAGAATAATAATTATTATATAAGTATACATATATTAAATGATCATTATTTATAAGTTGGAAATTAATAGGTTTAAATAGTCTAACAATTAATGTAATATTATATGAGCATATCAAAACTTCTGAATAAAAAATAGAGCATTACACAAAACAATATTTTACTATAATGACAGTATACTTTATAATAATATTCTTCTAGTGAATTGTATAAAATTTATCTAATCCAATTTACAATATCTTTTATTACATATAAAGGAACTCGACCAGTTCGATTATATTCAAATGGAGTAGAAGGTCCCTCTCCCTCAGTATATATATGATTAAGCTTAGGATACGACTTGGCTGTTACATTACTTTTATTCCATAATCCTAATTTCCAAAATCCAAAATCAGCCATTGTAACCTGATAATCACGTTCACCCTGTAATATAAGAATAGGAATATTTAGTTTGGAAGCAGTAATAACCGGCTCATACTGTTTTAGATAATCAATATAACTTTGAGGCATTGCTCCCATAAGTTTTTTTACATCTTCATTAACTTTACTCTCGTCTACCTTTCCATTTAAAGAGTAAATGTAGTTAATCTGTTCCTTTAAAAGAACCTCTATAGGACGAGTATTTCCTGAACAAATTATAATTCCGTGAAGGTTACTGCATCTTGATGCTATTTGTGGCAAAAGATAGCCACCAAGACTATGCCCTAATAAATATATACTATCATTACAGACTCCTTTTAAGGAGGAAGCGAGCTGAACTGCCGCCAAAGCATCTGCAATAACCTCTTCTTCGGGGGTCTTGATATTCCTTAATACTTCTATATTTCCAGCATAAGCAAAGGTGCGCTTATCGTAACGCAAACTAGCAATTCCATTTTCGGCCAATCCAAGAGCGATATCTCTGAACATTTTATTCGATCCTATAGTTTCATCGCGGTCATTTGGTCCCGACCCGTGAATAAAAACTACAATAGGAAATTTAGCTCTGCCTACCGGAACAGTATAAGTTGCGTTTAGTTTAACATTTCCAGAGTTTACGACAACCGGTTTTTCTGAAATTCTAAGACTATCGTATGCAATTGGCTTTTCGGCTATCTTATTAGGAACGGCCATAAAAAGCAGATTATTTATTTTCCCATCCTTATCAAATCCTGTAAGAAACCTCAATTTAGTCTTTTCAAATTTCAGGTCGGTATAATAAATCATATTATTGTTAGCATAATCCTGATTCCATGTTCCAATAGAATCTAATTTTCCTACAGTAGCCGATAACTGACCAATTATCTCACCTATAGCCTTTGGAGTAATTTGTTCCTGCAATACATCATTTCCCCAATTCCACACAGAATCTCCCTTCTGTTCTATTACGTATCTAAGTACTTTCTTGGCATCATCAATTCTGTTTTGAGCTACCAGCGGCAACGTACAAAACATTAAAACTGAAATCACTAAATTCTTCATATAATCAATCAACTATTTTATTATAATTATAGAAATTATTAATTCAAGCATTTAAATTTTGTTCTCAGTTTTATCAGAGTTCATTTTTGTTTCCACATTACTTTCTCTATTATTATGCCCTACACTATTACTTATGCTATGACTTTTTATCTTCTTTACTCTGCCACTTTTCCGCAATGCCTCGGTTATAATCCACTGAAGTTGTCCATTAGTAGAGCGGAACTCATCGGCCGCCCACTTTTCTATTGCCTCCATGGTCTCCTGATCAACTCTGAGAACATAACTTTTAATTCTCTCTTTTTTGGTCATTAATCATCAATGATTTAAAGTGCCCGAATTTATAACAGGTTGAGCTGGCTCATCGGCACAAAGAACCACCAAGAGATTACTTACCATCGCTGCCTTCTTTTCGGCATCTAGCTCAACCACATTCTCGGCAGAAAGTTTATCGAGAGCCATTTTTACCATAGACACTGCTCCTTCTACTATTTTTTCGCGTGCTGTGATTATAGCACTAGCTTGTTGGCGACGTAACATAACCGCAGCGATTTCGGGTGCGTATGCAAGATAATTTATTCTTGCTTCTATAACCTCCATACCTGCCATAGCCAAACGTTCGTTAAGTCTTTTTTCCAACTGTTCATTTATTTCTTCTCCCCCACTACGCAATGTTAAATCATCTTTTTCGTGTGGAGTATTATCATAAGCATACTCTCCTGCTACCTGACGCAATGCAGCATCACTCTGCACACGTACAAAATCTTCAAAAGCAGTCATTCGTCCAGCTACAGTTACTCCTACCTGTCCAGTACCTTTGTCGGCCATAGTCTGTGCATCAATCTCGAACATAGCTCTATAAGTATCTTTTAACTTCCATACCAATACAAGTCCAATAAGAATAGGGTTACCAATTTTATCATTAACTTTTATTGGTTCTACATCAAGATTACGGGCACGCATGGAAAGTTTCTTCTTATCCATAAAAGGGTTTACCCAATAAAATCCTGTCTTGGTGAAAGTACCCTTATACTTTCCAAAAAACACCATAACTCTAGCTTCATTGGGCTCTAACGACATAAATCCTGCCATCATGCAAAAAAACACTAAGGTTAGAATTGTTAGAATAGGTATAAGTATCCATAAACAATTTTTTAAAAAGAAGAAAGAAACTACTCCTAATGCAGGAATAACAAGAAGATTAAATAATAAAGCAGTAAAGCCATTACAGATAAAGTCATTGAAGGCAAATTCTTTTGTGTTCATAGTTTTATTCGAATTTGATATTATTTTAATATCACAAATGAATAATTAATATTTTACATAACCAAATGGGAACCAAATATTTATTTCATTATTGACTTATTATTTATGTAATTAAAAAAATTATCCTTATAAATATCTCCTATTGGTATATAATGGTCCTTATCCATAACAATGCGAAGTTTATTTATCTCCTGCACTTTCTTTAAATTTACAATATATGATCTATGTACACGCATGAAAAAATTGGATGCAAGTCTTTCTTCCATCTTTCTCATACTAAGAAGTGTTATTATAGGTTTAGCATCATCTTCAACAAAAATTCTTAAATATTCACTCATCCCCTCTATAAAGCGTATATTCTTAAGTTCAATTTTTATAATCTTATAGTCAGATTTCACAAATATCGACTGTTCCATTATATTGAAAGAAGTGTCGGACATACCACTCTTTAAATCGGCTTGTCTTTTTACCTTATTTGCTGCTCTCGAAAAATCGTCCAATCCAAAAGGTTTAAGCAAGTAATCTACCGCATCAACTTTATATGCATCAACTGCATATTGCGAATAAGCAGTAGTAAATACTATAAGCGGAGGATCTATCAAAGTTTTCACTAAATCCATACCATTTAAATCGGGCATGTTTATATCTATAAACATTACATCTATTTTCTGCGAAGCAATCTGTTTCATTGCATCGAAAGCATCCATACAGCAAGCAGCCAGTTCTAGAAACGGTACTTGCAAGATGTAACTCTTTAGCTGTTCCAGTGCTAAAGGTTCATCATCTACTGCCATACATCTTATCATGCATTTATTGGTATTACGAGTAAGACATCAAATATATTTTCCTTCTTTTCTATATTTAGAAGATAATTACTGCCATAAAGCAACTTTAATCGTTTTTTTACATTTTCAAGTCCAATACCACTTGCAGGATCATAATTACTCTTATGACAACTGTTTACGCATCGAAAAAACAGTTCATCCCCTTCTATATCAATGCTTATCCTAATAAAAGATTCTTGCTGATAGCTTATGCCATGCTTAAATGCATTTTCTACAAAAGAGATAAACAAAAGTGGTGGTATGGATATATCATAATCAATTTCGGGAAAGTGAATCTCGATATCTATCTTATCGGTATAACGGAGCCTCATCAATGCTATATAATGCTTAAGAAATTCCATTTCACGTACAAAGCTTATACTAATATTGGTACCCTCATAAAGTACATACCTCATTAATTGAGATAGCTCTATTATAGTAGACTTTGCCCTAGTTGAATCTATATCAATTAATGCATGAATATTATTTAGAGTATTCATAAAGAAATGTGGATTGAGCTGATACTTAAGATACTCAAGCTCCTGTTCTAGATTATGATGTTCAAGCTCCTTAAGAATTTCTTCATCTCGGTGCGACTTGAACAGAAGTTTTATTCCTATGTTAAGTCCCAGCATCAATAAAGCTATTACTATATTTAGTATATATGGACCTACAGGAACATGGGGTTCTTCCTTTATTTCATCTCTTTTATGTAAGGGAGGAGTATGATAATTGTTATGCGGTTCATGGTAGTCATTATGCGGTTCATTAAACTCATCGAAAGGAGGCTTTTCGTCGAAACGTTCTATGTTATGGCGAAACTGTTTAGGTTCATTACTTATAAATATATTATATGATTCGAACAGACAAAGAAACGTTATTACTGATACTGTATATAATATTATTTTCTTCTTTAATAGAAAATGAGGCAGAAGCCAGAAGTTATGCAATATAAAAAGTAGAAAAAAAGGAACTATTACATTCCAAGCTCTAAAAGTCATTTTCCATTGAAATGTTTTATCTATTCCATTATCATACCCCACTACATTATCTAAAAGTGGAAATATAAAAACTACAATCCATAAAACGGAATAAATAAATAATTCATGTAACTGTGGCTTAGCTAAATGCTTCATTGCTTTTTATATTTGCCTATTTCAAAAATAGACATTCGGCTATTTATATAAAAAACAAATCGACCAAATGCCTATTTTTATCTACTATTTACCATCCCCAGCCTCCGCCTGGAGGATTACCGCCCATTCCTCCGCCGTTACCTCCATTTGTGGTACCAGAAGTAGTTACCATATCTTTTAGCGTTATCGAAGCCAAAGAAGTTCCGTTTTTATAAGTACCGCCGGTATAAAGTCCGTGAAACTCCGTTCCTCCTGTTAGTGTTCCGCCCGAAGACAATGTATATGTAGAGTTTTTAGATAATAATGGTGATGAAACAAGAAGTGTCATCTGAGAATAGTTTCTTGGTATCTTATATATAAGAACATTATTACCATTCGAGTCGGCCAATGATATGTAATTACCAGAATTTCCGCTTCCGCCGTAAATTATTGTTGGCTGTGTACACTTACTTGCAGTTGGTGTACTTGTTGCTCCTCCTACTCCTACTACTATACCTCCGGTTATGATAAAAGTATTCTGATCACAATCAAGTCCCTCTTCGGGCACCTGTGTACCCGATGTAACAATAACTCCTCCCGATATATTCATCGTACCATTTGAATCAATTCCGTCATTTGCCGAACTATAAGCATATATATTTCCACCCGTAACAGTTATATTGGACGATGCATTCAAACAGTCATCATAAGACGACACCAGCACATTTCCGCCAGCAATTTTCATAATATTCTTACTCTCAATCCCTTCACTTCCTTCTCCTCCATTTGTCTTAACCAAAATATTTCCACCGTTTATAGTTATATTTGCATCACTCTTTATTCCTTTTGAAGATGTATTATATTTGCCATAAATATATTCCGAGCCTGTAGTTATAACCTTTACAGTTCCATCGTTTATGAACATATTCTGATCGCAACTTATTCCTTTCCCTCCGTCACCTGTACTTTTTATTCCTATAATACCTCCATTTATTGTAAGTATACTGTCGCATTTAATACCTGCACATCCTGTTACATCATTATCTTCAAATACTCCACCTCCACTTGTAAGTATCATGGTTCTTCCTCCGTTTATCTGCATATAGCCATCTGTAGAAAGTCCTTTGGCGCCATTACCTTTAACCTCTACGTTAATAACTCCGCCATCTAAAAACATGCAGTCATTTGTCTTTATACCATTGCCTACCAAAGAAGTAATGTTTATGTTTACCCCTTTTCTAAAACGAATATAATCATCGCTACACAAGCCATTCTTATAGTTGGCCGATACATTTAGAATACCGGAACCGCTGAATATAGTCTGTCCTTCACTGAATAAACAACCTTTCATATCTTCATTAAGAACAGAAGTGTATGCAGTCCCGTCGGTTATATTGTTTGTAGTTCCGGCATCGCATACAATAAAATTCCTCTTCTTTGACTGTATGTTTATAGCAGGCCCGACAGGATTGGTAATCGAAACTCCCGAAAGAGTAATCTTGAATTTATTATCACTATATATCTTGAAAGATCCATTGGATGTTGTTCCATTCAATATATACTCTACAGCTTTTGCAGTAGATGTGATCGTTACATTTGCACCATCCTTACTTACAGAAACTCCCTGAGTTTGATTGTCGACAGTTACACCTCCTTCCGAAAATGTTATCACTACTTTTACATTAAAAGAGGAGTTCTCTACATAATCATCATAAGCGGCATCATTTTTGTCGGTAGGAATAGTCTCGGCAGTCTCCTCTAAGACTGATTTATCGAAAGTAACGTCAAAACTTTCAAGCAAATCGCCCGAAGTATCGTTCGATGAAGAGTTTCCGGGCTGATTAGGAACATCCGTTCCATTATCGGTATTTTCGGATATAGGGCCATCAGTGGTACATGCCGACAAAAGTATGCCGACAGACAATATTTTAATAATATCAATCATATTACTGTTTTTAAAGCATTTAGAATTTATACGTGTAACCTATGCCAAGAATATGACCGTGAACCTCATCGTCATCACTCATATCCTGATATCTGTAAAATAAATCAAACTCATTATGTTTGGTAGCCTTTATAGAAGCACCAACCGTATAACGTGTTTTTTCCAATCCATTGCCTCCGTGATAAAACTCACATGAAGCATAAGGATTAAGCAAGCCCTTGAATACTTCATAATCCATCTGCAGTCTGGTTCTGAATGTATTCTTTCCTTGTCTCTTTACAAGTTCATCTTCCTTGGATGTAACTCCATCTTGATCAAACTTGTCAACATATTTGTGAGGTCTGTATGTATACTGCCATCTTTCGCGAAGCGATAATGTAAGCTTGTTTATCTTATAGCTTCCTGTAACCGACACAGTTGCACGGTGACGACTATACCAATAATCTGGTATAATATTGTTTTTTGCGGTAACCTGAGTAGGTTCATGCGAATATAAATAAGAGTACTCGCCACCTACTTTAAGAAACCTGAATATATTATAAGACATTCCAAGCGTACCCGACCATCGGTCTATCGATTTTACATTATCACGCGTTCTCATCTCGACATTACCCGATGCAGTAAGCTTTTTAGAAAGTTTTTTCTTTGCCCCTATCGTACTCCATATACCGAAGTCTTGAGATTGGGCATTAATACTAATTTCTCCACAAAGGAAAAGCGCGAATAGCACAATAATAATCTTTTTCATTCTTCTCGAGGAATTTTAATTAATGTCTCAATACTGTTTATTTCATCAGTTTCGGGTTCGTAGTAAACCTTAAGAACCGCCATATCACGCAAGAAATCAATTGCTCCTATTTCAACACGAATCACATCCAACCCAGTACGTTTGCACAAATCATCTATAAGTTCCTTTTTGTGTGAGGGTTTTATTAATTCTATCTTGTCATATTGCACAAGCTTGCATGATACATGCCTGAGCCATCGGTTACTTTCACATACCCAAATGCTTATAATAAACAATAAATTGGTAGTGATTAGTTCAATGTAACTTATTGTAAGCGCCAATGCATTTATTACAGAAATGGCTATTATTACAAATAAGTAGGTCATTTCGCGTACAGGCATTGATTCGGTACGATACCTTATTATACCAAATATGGCAAATAATCCTAAAGCAAATCCTATTTTCAGTTTTACACTTCCCAATAGAAATATAAGAAAAAATATGCTTATACTTATAAGTACAAAGGTAAAATAATAATCTCTTCGACGACTCTTTTTATAATAAAGGAAATGAATAATAACCCATACCATTACTAAATTGAAGGCAAACCTTAGCATTAACTGAGAGAAATCGGTCGCGTCAAAGAGAGGAGTATCAAGGAATTCAAAATTTTCAGAATAATCCATATCTTTATTTTTTATATTTGAGTTAATAGTTTGTTTATATAATGTAACTTCATTTTAAATCTGTTCTGCTTTAAATCGGGATTGGTAATAGCACTTCCTATACAGTACTTGCTGAAGCCGGATGGATGCACTCTGTTATCATTCAGTATTTTCATTACAGATGAATAACATTCTGAATCCCTTTTTAATTCAATTATTACAAGATTATTAAGCTTGCACTCTTTTTCGGTACATGAATTATAAAACTGAATGTTTGTATCTATAGTTACTCTTTCGGTTTTTTCTATATTTACAAGTGTTATACGGTTAAATCGGTTTACAAGGCGTTTTCTGAGCATTAACGGAGGATATGGAGAATTGGCGGCAATAAAATCCTTTTCATAGTTGGAAGTTATACCCGGACAATCTATCTCTATTCTTTTCTTGTCGGTGCGTCCCTTGTTATTCTTGCTCTTTATCTCGAGAAACATTAAATTTGAGCCAATATATGAACGTATCCTTATTTTATGTCTTGTAGATTTTCCGTTATGATGATCCATGAACATACTGCAATCATCGGTATCATAATATGTAGTAGAATAAGACGAATTAAGACAACAGTTTACATTCTGAACCATATAGTCGTTTCGTGCCTGCCACAGTATATTCATCAACACACTACACGTAGTGATGAATTTAGTATCAGTCCTGTTCATTAATTTAACTTCTTTCATATCATTCAAAGTTATTACAGGATATTTTGATAATATACTCTCCAGATAACTATACATAATTTTTTTTGATAAATGTATGATAAGGAATATTACAAATCAATTAAAATCAACTAACTGATGTTTTTTATATACTAAATCCATTTGAGTACCATCTTTTTTATAAACTTTATATTCATTTTCAAAATCTTTTTTTGTAGGAATTTGTTGAGGAAATAAAAACTATAATATAAAAAACCTTGACTTATGAAAGAATTTAAATTAACAAGTAACTCTGCTTTGACAGAAACTGTATACGAAACTAACTTCAATGGAAATTATCTTGATGTTAAATTAGCTACAGGAGCATTGGAAGCTGCTGTTCAGGATGAAATTAATCCGAATATAGACATTTATCATGTTGTATATCCTAAAGCTGACGATACCGTTCTGTTTGAACAGCCTGTAGATGCTGCAGATAATAAAGTTCCTGTTTATGGTTTAGGTATAGCTGACGAAACACAAGGTTGCTGCTGCAAACATAAAATTGAAGATGGAGAAATACGCCGCTTCACCTCACGTAAAGTTATGGCTCACGGACCAATATGGGTATACGCAGCTATTGCTATAGGAATGGATAAAGAAGGAAGTGAAAGTCCTATAATGGTATCACAGGGAATAGGATCTTATGGATCGGACAATACCACTGAAAGTGAAATGATAGGTTATGTAGATGGAAAGATACATGATATGTGTGCATTGATAGTTCGTAGAGCTCGTCTTGAAGAATTACCACTTGCAAGCATTCGCGTAGGATACAAATATCTGTTCATTGAACCAGAAAACGTAGGCCTCGCAAAAGTAAAAGAAGGATAATTGTAAATATTATATATATAAAAGGCTCTCGTTATACCTACACCGAGAGCCTTTTATTATTTTATTATTTTATTGTAACCAAAGTAGCTCCGAATCCATATTCGCGAAAAGAAGCATCTTGACTTTGATAACTCTTGTACTTATACTTAAGCTCATCTAATATTGCCTTACGCAATACACCATCACCCTTACCATGAATAAATACTATTTTCTGACCTTTTTTATTTTGTTTATCAAAAAGAACCTTTCTAAAGTAGTCTAACTGATAATCTAAAATCTCTTTAGGTGCCATCCCATTCGTATTATCAATCAACTGGGTTGCATGAAGATCAATCTCTAAAATATCATTCTTTATCTTCTTCACTTCCGTCCTATTTTTGGGCATGTCATCCTCCTTCTTTACTAATATAGCCTCCTTTATCTCTTGAGCAGACACAAAAACCTGACGACTTACCTGATCATTTCTTACTATATCGTATATTAATGATGGATCTTCAAAATAAATGCTTTCCTGGAAAGTATGAAGCTTATAGAATTTGACTGTATCAATTCGTAATTGTACACTAACAGCAGGTTTCAACAAGAAACTTTTATCATCCTTGAATGCTATTAGCTGAATAGCTACATGCTCTAGTTCATTAAGAATACTTTTATCAAACTCCTCAATAAACTCTTTGGTATTAGGTTCAATCATGCCATAACTTCTAACACGGCAGTTTTTGCCTTCTATCGTTATATATGTATAATAAAGGAAAAAATTACTATCGTTTATTATATATGTATCAAACATAGTATTTGAAATAGACTTAATATCTTGTGGTACAAAGGCCAACATAGCATTAAGTACATCTCCTCCTTTCATTTCAGGAGTACGAAAAGAAATAGGACGTTCTTCTTTTTTTATCTCTTGAGGTGCAGGCTTAGATACAGTCTTCCTTTTAATATTATAATCGTCAGTTTCAATGACCACACATTCACGTACGGGCATTGGAATATCGAATCCATCTTCGTCCTCGACTAAGGCAATATCCTTGCCACGAAATCCTTTAATGATTCCTCCACCTATTTCGCTGAGGAAACGTACTTTATCTCCTATTTTCATATTATTCCTTTTTTAATTAAGGCAAATATCGCTACTTTTGCCCTAATTATGAAAGAAAAAGTGATGGAAGATACTAAACATATTAAAATAAGCGAATATAACTATCCGCTTCCCGATGAAAGAATAGCCAAGTTTCCATTGGATATTCGCGACCAGTCGAAACTTCTTATATATAATAAAGGAGTAATTGAAGAAACTGTTTTTACATCTTTACCAGATTTTATTGATAAGGGTGAACTGATGATTTTTAATAATACCAAAGTTATTCAGGCACGTTTACATTTTCATAAAGATACCGGCGCCCTAATAGAAGTATTCTGCCTTGAACCTGCTATACCTGCCGATTATGCTCTATCTTTTCAGCAAACACAGAAATGCAGTTGGTACTGTATGATAGGCAATTTAAAGAAATGGAAAGAGGGTAAACTTAAACGAGAAGTTGAGATAAAAGGTAAGAAAGTAATTGTAACGGCATTGCGTGGTGAATGTCATGGTACTAGCCATAAGGTAGACTTTGAATGGGATGATAATTCAATAACTTTTGCCGAGATTCTTGAAGTAGTAGGTGAATTGCCCATTCCGCCATACTTAAATAGAGATACAGAAGAGAGTGATAAAGAGACATATCAAACTGTATACTCTAAGATAAAGGGATCGGTAGCTGCACCAACGGCCGGACTCCACTTTACAGATAAAGTATTAAAAGCACTTGATGAAAAAGGAGTAGATCGTGAAGAATTAACTCTTCATGTGGGTGCCGGAACATTCAAACCTGTAAAGAGTGAAGAAATTTCGGGACATGAAATGCATACGGAATATATATCTGTAAATAGAGATACAATAAAGAAACTTATTGAACATAATGCCGCTACCGTAGCTGTGGGAACTACATCGGTACGCACCATTGAAAGTCTTTATTATATAGGTTGTAGCCTACAGAATAATATGGATGCTACAGAAGAGAATTTACATGTAAAACAGTGGATGCCTTACGAATATGATAATTTACTTTCTCCAATAAAGTCTTTGCAGAATATACTTGATTATCTTGATAAACATGGAATGGAGACTCTTCATAGCAGTACACAAATTATTATTGCTCCGGGATATGATTATAAGATAGTAAAAAAGATAGTTACCAATTTCCACCAACCACAAAGCACATTGCTACTTCTGGTTTCGGCATTCCTTAAAGGTGATTGGAAAAAAGTTTATGATTATGCACTATCTCATAACTTCAGGTTTCTAAGTTATGGAGATAGTTCTTTATTAATTCCTTGATTAAACTGTATGAATAGTGATAACAAAAACGAAATGTTTCCTTTGGTAGATGATCAAGGCAACATTATAGGAGCAGCCACTAGAGGGGAGTGTCATGATGGTAGCAAAAAACTACATCCTGTAGTACATCTTCATGTATTTAATAGTAAAGGCGAATTGTATATGCAGAAACGTCCGGACTGGAAAGATATTCAGCCGGGAAAGTGGGACACTTCAGTAGGAGGTCACGTAGATTTGGGAGAAAGTATAGATATAGCATTAAGAAGAGAGGTTAGAGAAGAGTTAGGTATAGAAGAATTTACTCCCGAACAATTAGGTTCGTATGTATTTGAATCGGAATGTGAAAAAGAATTAGTCTTTACTTTTAAGACTGTTTATAACGGAAATATAAATCCAAGCGAAGAACTTAATGGAGGTAAGTTCTGGACTATACAAGACATAAAAGATAATTTAGGAAAGAATATATTTACCCCCAACTTCGAGAATGAATTTAGAAGATTAAAATTAGGATAAATAAAACAATATATCTTCAAAAAACAAAGCCCCCCAAGAATTATTTTGAACTGCACCTCAAAAGTTTTATCTAACTTTTGGGGGCACTTCAATTTTTATAAGGAATCCTTTGGGGGTTATATTATTTAATTCCAGCCTTCTTGCAACTATTGATGGCCAGAATAAACCAGCATAGGAATATTACAGAGTATAAAGCATGTCCATACGAAAATACCAAAATGGTGAAAGCCAGAATGGCATTTGTTATTCGCATTACATTAGCAGTACTTACTTCTTCACCAAGAAATAAAGAAAAAAGCTGTGCATAACTATCCGCAAGATTCTTAATATAAAGCTTCATGCAGCCTATAAAAGATATTTTAAATAGAAGTTCCTTTTTCATAATTGTTCTCTGTTTTTGATTTATGATACAAAGAAACATCTACAAATTGACAGAGTACGTCAAAAAAATAATTTTTTCGATATATTATAACTCTTCTCTCTTAAATATTTTATAAAATCATCCGATTCTATTATTTCAATATCTTCAATCAACCCCAAAACAAATCGTCCTATTCCCTCATATCTGCAAACCTCCGTTTGTAATATCCAATGATATTCGTCCTCTTTTATCATATACTTCTCGGACAAAGGAAACTCTTCTATCAGCAAATTTGCAGAAGTTATTCCTAAACGTAGTTTCACTGAAAAACGGTTGCTACTACTAATATGGAATATATCTGTATATCCCTCACAATGAAAATCTTCATATTTCCAGTCATTGGGCAATACCTGGACTGTTGATATGCGAGAAACCTTGAACAACTTGTTGGTATTTGTATTGGGTTCGTAACACCATATTTCATTATTATTTGTTGTAAAGGCAAACGGTTCTTCTACTCTATCTGTTATACCATGACTATGCGACGACTTATATTGATGAAATATAACCTGCTTCTTGTTCTTTATTGCCTCATATATATTATGAACATTATCGGCAATGCCGCTTCTTACAACAATTTCGGATAATATATCGTAATCGTAAACCTTATATAGTTTTTGCTTTAAATTATACTTTAGAGAAGAATTACCGTCAATACTTTCTATAGCTCTTTTTAAGATATAAGCCTCCTCTTCTGTAAAATGTACTAAACTAGATATATCCTTGAAATATGGAGAAGATTTATCTAGAGAATAAAATCCTTCAATTTTTCTTACTATAAACCCTGCCATTTTAAAAGCCTCGATATATCTATATACATTACGAGCACTCATTTCAAGTCTTTCGGCAATATCTTCAAGAGTGTATTTGCGATTTTGTGTAAGTAGCATCATCAATCGTAGTTGACGTTCAAATTTTTGTAGTTCCATTTAATTATACTATAATATAAGTAAGGACAATAATTTTTATATAACTATTAGAAAATCAAAGATATAATAAAAACAAATAAGAAAAAAGTCCATACTGAGAATAAAAAAGCTCTCTGCCGAATATACGACAAAGAGCTTTTATCAATAACTATTATGGAACAGAATTACATCATACCGCCCATGCCGCCCATTCCCGGAGCGCCCATTGGCATTTCTGGTTTATCTTCTTTCTTTTCTACAATAACACATTCTGTAGTAAGGAACATTCCTGCAATAGATGCCGCATTTTCCAAAGCTACACGAGCAACCTTAGCTGGATCTACTACACCTGCTGCATGCAAGTTTTCGTAAGAATCTGTACGAGCATTGTAACCAAAGTCGCCTTTACCTTCACGAACCTTCTGAACTACTACAGCACCTTCCTTACCTGCATTTGCAACAATCTGACGCAAAGGTTCTTCAATAGCACGCTTGATAATTTCAATACCTGTTGTTTCATCTTCATTGTCACCTCTCATTCCTTCCAAGTCTTCACTTGCGCGGATATATGCTACACCACCACCAGGGATTATACCCTCTTCGATAGCTGCACGTGTTGCACACAATGCATCATCAACACGATCTTTCTTTTCTTTCATCTCAACTTCAGAAGCAGCACCTACATAAAGAACTGCAACACCTCCCGATAATTTTGCAAGGCGTTCCTGAAGTTTTTCTTTATCATAATCAGAAGTTGTATTCTTTATTTCAGCCTTAATCTGGTTTATACGTTCCTGAATATTCTCTTTCTTACCGGCACCGTTTACAATTGTAGTATTGTCTTTAGTGATTGTAGCCTTATCGCAAGAACCCAGCATTTCGAGAGTAGCTTGTTCAAGTTTCAATCCTTTTTCTTCACTTATAACTACACCACCTGTAAGTACTGCAATATCTTCCAACATAGCTTTTCTTCTATCACCAAATCCTGGAGCCTTTACTGCACATATCTTCAACTGAGAACGAAGACGGTTTACCACCAATGTAGTAAGAGCCTCGCTATCAACATCTTCTGCAATTACAAGAAGAGGACGACCACTTTGAACAGCTGGTTCAAGAATAGGCAAAAAATCTTTCAGATTAGATATTTTTTTATCGTAAATAAGGATATAAGGATGTTCCATTACACACTCCATCTTTTCTGTATCTGTAACGAAATATGGAGAAAGATAGCCACGATCAAACTGCATACCTTCTACTACACCAATTGTAGTATCAGTACCTTTAGCCTCTTCAATAGTGATTACGCCATCTTTTGAAACCTTACGCATTGCATCTGCAATAAGTTTACCGATTACAGGATCATTATTAGCAGAAACAGTAGCTACTTGTTCAATCTTATCGTAGTTATCACCTACTTTTTCGGCTTGTTTTTTAATAGATTCAACAACTTTTGCAACCGCCTTATCCATACCACGTTTCAAATCCATTGGATTTGCACCGGCTGTAACATTCTTCAATCCTACACCAACAATAGACTGAGCCAATACTGTTGCAGTAGTTGTACCATCACCAGCATCATCACCTGTTTTTGAAGCAACCGATTTAACTAACTGTGCACCTGTATTTTGGAAAGGGTCAGCAAGTTCAACCTCTTTTGCTACAGTTACACCATCTTTTGTAATATGTGGAGCACCAAATTTCTTTTCAATAATTACGTTACGACCTTTAGGACCCAATGTTACCTTTACTGCATCTGCAAGTTCATCAACACCCTTTTTCAATAGATCGCGGGCATCCATATTGAATTTAATTTCTTTAGCCATGATTCTTTAATTTAAAACGATTGATTTATTATAATTATTATCCCAATTTAGCTAATACATCACTTTGACGCATGATAAGATATTTAACTCCGTCATGTTCTAATTCTGTACCAGCATATTTACCATACAATACAGTATCGCCAACTTGAAGTACCATCTCTTCATCCTTAGTACCGTTGCCTACTGCTACTACTTCTCCTTGCAATGGTTTTTCTTTAGCTGTATCAGGAATAATAATTCCACTAACTGTTTTCTCTTCTGCAGGAGCAGGAAGAATAAGAACTCTGTCTGCTAATGGTTTAATGTTCATAGTTTTTATCTTTTATTTGTTATACATTTAATCTTGATTGTTTTTAAACTGATAAACTAACTGCTAAAAGTATGCCAAATCCCAAATACTAGATCATATTATGTCAAGACTGACAAATTGACACAAAACAGGCATCTTTGAGAGGATGCAAATGAAACCTCAAAAAGATGCCTGCCTTATTTATTTTATTATTAGTTCTATTTTCCAACTATAGCCACTAATTCATCGGTCGTAATTAGTGACTGTTCGCCGGTAATCATATTTTTAAGATTGAATTTGTTTTCATTCATCTCATTTTCGCCAGCTATTGCGACAAAAGGAATCTGCTTATCATTTGCATAACTCATCTGTTTCTTCATTTTAGCTGAATCTGGATAAATTTCAGCAAAAATACCAGCATTTCTAACTTTTGATAGTATAGGAAGACAATAAGCCGCTTCTTTTTCTCCGAAATTAACGAATAAAAGTTTAGTAGTATTTACAGCTTCTTTTGGATATAAATCAAGCTGATTAAGTACATCAAATATACGATCAGCACCAAAAGATATGCCTACTCCCGACATCCCATCCATTCCGAATACTCCTGTCAGGTTATCATAACGGCCACCACCGCTTATACTGCCAATTTGTACATCTAACGCTTTAACTTCAAAGATAGCCCCTGTATAATAATTAAGACCTCTGGCCAAAGTAAGGTCTAACTCAACTTCATTCTTTATATCTAATGATTTTATAGTACTCAAGATAAATTCACACTCTTCAACTCCTTTCAGCCCTATCTCACTAGAAGCAAGCACATTCTTAAGAGTTTCAAGTTTCTCTTCATTAGTTCCGCTAAGTAAAATAATAGGTTGAAGCTTTTCAATTGATTCCTGAGGAATTCCTTTTGATGCCAGTTCGGCATTTACATTATCAAGACCAATCTTATCTAGTTTATCTATAGCAACTGTAATATCTACTATCTTATCGGCTTCACCTATTATTTCAGCAATACCCGAAAGAATCTTTCTATTGTTTATTTTCATTGCTATACGTACTCCAAATTTAAGGAATACACGATCTATCATCTGTATAAGTTCTACTTCATTCAGCAAAGAGTTGCTTCCTACTACATCGGCATCACACTGATAAAATTCACGATAACGTCCTTTCTGTGGACGATCTGCGCGCCATACGGGCTGAATTTGATAACGTTTGAAAGGAAAACTTATTTCATCACGATGCATTACTACATAACGTGCAAATGGAACTGTCAAATCATAGCGCAATCCTTTCTCGCAAAATTTTGATGCAAGCTTAACTGAATTTCTGTTTAAAAGCTCTTCGTCAGTTATTCCCTTAAAATAATCACCTGAATTCTGAATTTTAAATAGAAGTTTATCACCTTCATCTCCATATTTTCCCATAAGAGTTGAAAGATTTTCCATTGAAGGAGTCTCAATCTGTTGAAATCCGAAAAGATGGAAAACTTCACGAACAGTATTGAATATATAGTTACGTTTCGCCATCTCTACCGGCGAAAAATCTCTGGTTCCCTTTGGAATGCCTGGTTTTGCTGCCATAATTCTTATAAAGTATTTATTTTGAGCCACAAAATTACATTAATTATTTTATACATGGAAAGGAATAAAGCTAAATTCCCTGAAAACAAAAATGGAGCATTACCTTTTTACATATGGCAATACTCCATTTTTATATTTCTAATTTGGCAGTTATTCGCGACGGCCCATATATATCATTATATAGTATATAAGAGTTGCCAATGAACTTATAGCTGCTACTACATATGTGTATGCAGCAGATTTAAGAGCATCCTGAGCAGCTTTATGATTGTATGAATTTGTAATACCAGCACTGTTAAGCCATGCAAGTGCGCGCTGACTTGCATTTATCTCGACAGGAAGTGTTATAAAACTAAAAATTGTAGTTATGGCAAAAAGACAGATTCCGGCAAGTAAAAGTTGAGGGAAAGAGTTTATCAGTAATATTCCTCCTAATAGTATCCACGTCATTATACTTGAAGAAAACTGAACTATTGGTACAAGCGCCGAACGCATTTTCAAAGGTGCATACGCACGTGCATGTTGTACAGCATGTCCGCATTCGTGAGCTGCAACTGCAGCTGCTGCCACACTGTTACTTCCATAAACGCCTTCACTAAGATTAACAGTCTTATTCATTGGATTATAATGATCCGTCAACATTCCTGGTGTACTTGTAACAGTAACATCATATATTCCGTTATCATGCAACATTTTCTCTGCAATTTCCCTTCCTGTCATACCATTAGACAGAGGTATCTTAGAGTACTTATTAAACTTACTTTTCAGGCTTGCACTAACAATATAACTAATTAGAGCTATTCCAATAAATAATATCCAATACATTGACATAGTTTTGTTCTTTTTTAAATTTTAAGTTCTAAATATACAAGTTTTTAAATACAAAAACTTTGCCAAATATAGTGTTTTAAATAGAATTAAGAATTAATGTCCTCTATATCTATTTTTAATATTAATATATTTAATAAATTTGTCACACTTAGAAGAATAAAAAATCCTATAAATCAGAACTATTATGCAAAAAGAGATTGGAAAGATATCCATAACTAATATAAGGAAGAAGTTGCCAGGATTGATAGGTATAGGAGATGATCTTATAATAGATAATACTGAACATTATACTGATAAGAATATAAATGAATTGTTAAACTATCCATTAAGAGTAGATGGAATCATTTTTTCTCTCAGGAAAATTGGGGAGGCTAAAATAAGCATAAACCTTAAAGAATATGAGATAAAGAAAAATGATATAGTAATATGTGCGCCAAACGATCTTTTACAGGCTAGTTTGTATCCTGGAGTTCATCAATCTCAACTGTTCATAGTATCATCTGATTTTCTAAACAGTATATTCATAAATCTTAATAATTTAATACCTTTATTCATTTCACTAAAGGATAATCCAGTATTTCATCTTACAGACGATGAGGTTAAAGAGCTAGACTATTTTTATAATGTGATTGAAAGTACACTTAAAAGCAACGACACCTTCAAAGTTGAGGTTGTACGTCATCTTATGGGGGCATATCTTTATAAACTTGGTTCTATTTTGCATAGGCTTAATCCAGAATCAGTCTCTGAGAAGAAAAAGCCTGTAAAGAGAGAAGAGGTACTGTTCAATCAATTTATAAGTCTTGTTACTGAATACCATCGTAAGGAAAGACGTGTAGACTACTATGCCGAGCAGCTTTTCTTGAGTCCAAAGCATTTCTCGACAGTAATAAAGAAGGTTAGTGGAAAAACAGCTGGTGAATGGATTGATGCTTATGTTATTCTTGAAGCAAAAGCCTTACTTAAATATTCAAATATGTCAATTCAAGAAGTGGCATATTATATGAATTTCCCTAACCCATCATTCTTTGGCAAATATTTCAAGCATCATACAGGTATGTCGCCTACTGAATACAAGATTAAATAATAAGAAAGTATTTAATCACACCTTTAAAAAATCACCCTAGCAATGAACTTCACCTCAATAGTTTTAGATTTAACTTTATGGGATGAAATTCACTACATATGATTTCGATTTGGGTGATTTTTATATTTAGGAAGTTTTGATTCACTCCATTATAATATAACAAATATTATCCTAAGAAGGATATTAATACACCAGCAGCAACAGCCGATCCAATAACACCGGAAATATTGCTGGCCATACAATATTGAAGTACATGATTCTTTGGATCATACTTCAAGGCTATTTCGTTTGCAACACGACTTGCCATAGGAACAGCACTAAGCCCAGTAGCACCTATAAGGGGATTAATCTTCTTTTTAGTAAAGAGATTAAAAATTTTCACGAAGAAAATACCTCCTGTTATTGACAATGCAAATGCAAGGAAACCACCAACTACTATTCCTATTGTAGTCCAGTTTAAGAACGCATCTGCTGTCATTGTGGCACCAACAGAAATTCCAAGGAAAATAGTAGCAGCATTCATTATACTGTTTGATGCAGCATCAAAAAGACGCGATGTATCACTTCCAATTTCCTTTATCAGATTACCAAACATAAGCATTCCGATTAAAGGAACAGAACTTGGAACAAACAGCGCAACTACCGTAGTTACTACTATAGGAAAAACTATTTTAAGAATCCTCATATTCTTTATTTCAACCGATGAAGGATATAGTTTTTCCTGCTCCTTCATATTTATGCTAAGCTCTTTCTTTGAGCACCATAGATTTACTACCATTGGAATTATTACAGGCACTAATGCCATATATGAATAAGCAGCAATCGCAATTGGACCTAAGAGATGCGGTGCCAACTTAATTGTGGTAAATATAGCAGTAGGACCGTCTGCTCCTCCTATAATGCCCAAAGATCCAGCTTCGCTTGGAGTAAATCCCATCAATATCGCGACCAATAAAACTGTGAATATTCCCAACTGAGCTGCCGCACCAAATATAGATAGACGAAGATTTCGTAGCATAGGACCGAAATCGGTAAGTGCACCTACTCCCATAAATATGATAGGAGGCAAAAAACCAGTCTTTATAAGCATATAGTAAATGAAGTTCATCAATCCCAAATCATGAGCTATAGTAGGTAATGGCATTTCCCAAATATTTTTCAAGACACCATTTACCATAACCATTCCATTTTCATCGGCTTGAGTCACTCCCATTCCCCCTCCTGGGAAATTAGCCAGAAGTACACCAAAAGCTATTGGAATAAGTAAAAGAGGTTCGTATTTCTTTTTTATTCCCAAATATAAAAGTATGAAAGCAATGGCATACATTATCAGGAACTGCGGTTCGACAATAATATTGCTGAAAGCAGTCATTTCATATAATTTTTCTAGTATGTCTTCCATTATAATATTTTCATTAATACATCATCTTCGGATACTGTATCACCTGGTGTTGCACAAATTGCAGTAATAGTTCCATCAAATTCTGATCTTATTGCATTATAAGTCTTCATTGCTTCTACATAGCATAATACTTCACCTTTAGCTACTTTATCGCCTATTTTCTTTGGATTTTCTTGCGCATTTTTAACAAGAAAGAATTTACCTTCTAATGGAGAAAGGATATCCTTACCTTCGCCAACAGATAGATAAGGCACTGTTGATTCGACATTTTCCTTCAAAGTTGAAGGATCTACATCACCATAAGCAACAGTAACTCTATAAGGCTGTCCGTTTACATCTATAGTAAGTATTTTTGATTTATTCTCCTCAATTGGTGCAACAGCATTTATTTTCTCTTCACGTCGTTTTTTTAAGTCGGCAATGAAATCTTCTTTAGCCTTTCCACTCTTGTAAGCTTCATATTGAGCTGGATGCATGGCATATTCAAATAATTCTTCATCATCCTGTCCTAAATCCCATTTCTTTTCCCACATCATTTTACGATATTTATCTAACTGATCTGGATAATTATCTTGCGGATTTCCAGTAAAGAATTTACGTCCTTCACGTTCTGCCTTTTCCTTTATTTCGGGTGCCAAGGCTCCAGGAAGTTTTCCTGCTTTACCAAGCAACATGTCCCAAATATCATCAGAGATCATTCCCCAACGTTCTTTTCCTTTTTCTATAGCCATTACATTCATCATTGCCAAATTCTTTACATATTGGCTAAATGGTGTAACCAAAGGAGGATAACCTACACGAGGCCATACATACGCCACCTCATTGAAAAGTTTTATTAGAAGTTCATCTTGTGTCATAAATGGCAGATTATGCTTAGCCTTGTATTTATTTATCGATTCAAGATTTGTTTCCAGATCGGCCATCAGACTTCCCATCATACCACCAGGTAGTCCGGGCGCTATAAGTAATGAATTCATTAAACGATTCTTTGGACTTATATAAAATCCTAGAAAATCATCCATAAATTCTTGTATCATAGAACGAACCTTCATATATGCCTCCATATTTATTTCTGGAACTTTAAATCCAGCATCTTTAAGCATAGCTTGTACACTTATTATATCGGCATGACCGGTTCCCCATGAAAGAGGCTCCATACCCACATCAATATAATCACATCCTGCCTTGCACACTTCAAGGATTGAAGCCATATTAAATCCCGGACCTGCATGCGAATGATACTGAACCGGGATATTCTTTATCTTTTTAATACCTTCTACTATTTTTCCAAGAGATACAGGACGGCCTATCCCTGCCATATCTTTTATACATATTTCATCGGCGCCAGCTTCTATCAACTGTTGTGCCATATCTACATAATATTCTACCGTATGAACCGGTGAGAAGGTTATACATAATGAACATTGAGAAATCATTCCTGCCTCATGAGCGTAAGATATAGAAGGAATAATATTGCGTACATCATTAAGTCCGCAAAAAGTACGTGTTATATTAGTACCTTGTACTTTCTTAACTTTATAAAAAAGTTTACGTACGTCGGCCGGAACCGGACTCATACGCAGACCATTCAAGGCTCTATCAAGCATGTGCGTTTGTATACCAACATCATTAAATGGTTTAGTCCAATCTCTTACTGACTTATTAGGATTTTCACCAAATAATAAATTTACTTGTTCAAAACCTCCACCGTTAGTCTCTACTCGGGCGAAACAGCCCATTTCGATTATTGCGGGAGCTACCTTTACTAGCTGGTCTACTCGTGGCACATATTTACCTGCACTTTGCCACATATCACGAAAAACCAGACTAAATTTTACTTCTCTTTCCATTGTTTTACGCGCTTTTGTTTTGGGTTATAACTTCTCTATTTTCACTACTTTTCCTTTACCTGCAGTCAAAATGTCAACTGCCGACTTAATGGCATCCATTGCTCCGGTATCTGTAGTATGACTGATTGAAGATACTTTTTTAATAGTCTCTTCTGGAGCAAATTTGTTAACAAGATAAATGAGATATTTTCCAAGATAGATAACAATTAGAAGAATAACGAAAACGGTAGCCATACCAACTACCATCAACATCAATCCTATTCCTATGTTTTCCATAAAATAAATAATTAATTAAAAAATGAGAGATTATGTACTTTTTACACATAATCTCTCAAAAATAAACAATTTAATTTAAAATAAGCAGAATATTAAATTAAACCTTACTAATAAATTAAATTCTATATTAATATTTCATCAATAGATTTTCTTTTCTTTTCATCAATTTGATCTTCGGCATATCCTATTGGTATCAAGGCAATAGGTTCTATATGATAAGGTAATTTAAGATAATCACGGCAAAGTATAACATCAAAATTACATACCCAGCAAGTGGCCAGTCCTTGCTCGGTTGCCGCAATACAAAGGTGTTCTGTTGCTATGGCAGCATCTATGTCGGCATGATCCTTATCATCATATCTTCTGTGCCATGATTCTTCATGATTTCCACATACCACTATTATACACGGCGCAGTTCTTATCCATTCACGCTTATAGCAATTATACAACTCTTCCAACTGTTCTTTCTCTGTAACAATACGAAATCTCCACGGTTGAAGATTTACGGCAGATGGAGCATAACGAACACATTCCATTATGTAATCTAGCTTTTCTTGTTCGGGTTTTTTATTTGAATACTTACGACAAGAATATCTTTTCTTTACCAATTCCAGAAAGTTCATAACCATTATATTTTGTTTGCACGCAAAAATAATAACTTTGCATATATAAATAAAGATATAATATGAAGAAACTTGTAATATTTGACCTAGACGGAACACTACTCAATACAATTGCAGATCTTGCAACAGCTACAAACCACGCATTATCTATATATGGTTATCCCAAACATGATATAGAGAGTTATAAATTTTTTGTAGGCAACGGCATAAACAAGCTATTTGAAAGAGCATTGCCTAAAGAGAAACGTACTGAAGAAAATGTATTGAAAATACGATCGGAATTTATTCCGTATTATAACAAACACAACAATGATCTTAGTAAGCCTTATGATGGAATGCCAGAATTACTGGAAAAATTGCAGGCAATGGGTATTAAATTGGCAATAGCATCAAATAAATATCAGGAAGCTACAGACAAACTTGTAGAATTCTATTTCCCGAACATAAAATTCACACAAGTACTAGGTCAACGTGAAGGAGTTCCATCTAAGCCTCATCCTTCTATCATAAATGAAATTATCGAAAAAGCTGATGTTGAACGTGAAGAAACATTATATGTAGGAGATTCTAATGTAGATATGGAAACTGCAAAAAATGCCAATGTAGAAGTGGTTGGAGTAGCATGGGGCTTTCGTCCTCGAACTGAACTTGAAGCACATAATCCTGTGGCCGTAATAGAGAAAGCGGAAGAGATTCTTCCGCTTATATAATATAATTCTCAAATTGACAACTCATCGAGAATACCTATAAGATCTTTATCGATGGGTTTGTCTTTTTTTATTGCATCAATGAAGGGAACATATACGACTTCATTATTTCTTATTCCAATCATTACATTCCGCTGTCCATCAAGGATAGCATCAATTGCACCTACTCCCAAACGGCTGGCCAATATCCTATCGCCTGCACTAGGCGAACCTCCACGTTGCAAATGGCCTAATATAGTTACCCGTACATCATACTGTGGATATTCTTTTTTTACACGCTCTGCATAATGCATTGCACCTCCATCTTTCTGGCTTTCGGACACTATAACTATACTGCTATTCTTTGTCTTTCGAAAGCCACGTCCAATAAACTTCTCAAGTTGATCAACATCCGTTCTATCTTCAGGAATTATGGCTGCTTCGGCTCCAGATGCTATAGCACTATTCTGAGCAAGAAATCCTGCATCTCGTCCCATAACCTCAACGAAAAATATTCTGTCATGTGAAGTAGCAGTATCACGAATCTTGTCTACACACTCTACAATAGTATTAAGAGCTGTATCATACCCTATAGTTACATCAGTACCATAAAGATCATTATCAATAGTTCCGGGCAACCCTATACAAGGTACATCATATTCTTCTGCTAGAATCTTTGCACCAGCCAGCGAACCGTTGCCACCTATTATAATCAGAGCATCAATATTTTCACGCTGCATTGTATCATAAGCCTTCTTTCGCCCTTCAGGTGTCATAAAATCTGCAGATCTGGCAGTCTTTAATATTGTACCTCCACGTTGAATTATGCTACTTACATCCTGAGTAGTCATCTCATGAACATCACCATTTATCAATCCTTCATACCCTCTATAAATGCCTTTAACTATAAATCCTTTACATATAGCACTACGAGTTACAGCTCTTATGGCTGCATTCATTCCGGAAGCATCACCTCCGGATGTTAATACTCCTATACACTTAATTGTCTTCATATTAACTAAAGTATTTTAATATTATCCTCTGCATATAAAATATGCAGAGGATAATCAGTTATCATATTAATCCCAATTATCTGTACGGAAAGGCACAGCAGGCAACTGATAAATATTATATAAGTTACCTATTTGAAAATTCTTGAAACAGTATCTAACTGCTACAGGAGTTTTTACTTCTGGAGCAGTAACAACTATACAATTTTTTTGCCACATCATTGTTGCTTTTGCAGGATAGAATTTTTTATCTTCGCCTGCTATCTCAAATCCTTCTATTCCGTCGGCTCTATTATATCCAGCTTCTACATTATTAAAATATATAAGTGCCTTATCTGCGTCTGTCTCCATATTTTTGTATTCTGGACCGCGACAACCAACAGTTTTGTAACCATATGTATTATTCAATGCCATATTACATAATCTTTCACCTACCTTTTCTTTTTCCATAGGATGAATTTGATTCAATTCGAATGGCTGTACAAGATCATTAGTAGAAATCATTCCGCTATTACTAATTATAGACTGTGCCTTATACTGCTGTTCACGAAGGCGTGCTCCCCATGTACCATCGCCATAATTATAAGGAGCAATCTCCACTTCATAGAAAGGTAATTCACCTTGTTGCCACATTTTTCTCCATAAATCAACCATAGTTGAAAGACGCTGAGCATAATCGGGTTTACCAACATTTGATTCTCCTTGATACCATAGGAAGCCTTTAACCGTATATTTCGACGATGCCTTTAACATTCCATTATACATAATAAAAGGCTTACGAAATTCATAATCTACCGGCGCTCCTATTTTTATATCTTTATAAGTTTCAACAATTTCTCTAGGCAACCATCCTTCAACCGAAGAGCCTCCCCAACTGCAGTTTACTATTCCTACAGGAATTCCTAATGCCTGAGAAAGCATCTTTGCAAAATAGTATGCAGTTGCTCCAAATTCGGGTGCATTATTAGAGTTACAATCTTTCCAACCATCACTATTGCAATATTCTTGCGGAGTATCGGAAGCAGTTCTCTTTATTGTAACATATCTGACAAGTTTATTGTTGGCAGCCAATGCCACTTCCTTATTTGCTCCGTTTATAGGACAATTATTGAAGCCCTTCAGAGGCATTTCCATATTTGATTGTCCTGATCCAAACCACACCTCACCTATAAGAACATTTTCAAGTTTGATACTTCTATCGCCATTCTTTATTGTTATAGTTTGTGATGCCGAAGTAGCTGAAGGAGTTGTAATTTTAGTTTCCCATCTTCCTTTAGAATTTACTTTCACAACACTCTCTGATTTATTCCAAGATGTTGCTATTACAACTTTAGAATCAGGAATTCCTTCCCCCCACAAATTAACCTGTGAAGACTGCTGCAATATCATATTATCACTTAACAGAGCAGGAATCTTTAATTCACCTGCTTCTTTTGAATAGTATTGAGCCTTTACAGTAGTAGATAAGAACAATACGGATAACAAAATAAAAAAGATCTTTTTCATAATAATATATTTAATTTATTCATAGGATACATTTTTTACACCTTTGATATTATCATAATAATTAGCATTAAATAGAGATAGTAATTGACTTGGGGTTAATGTAGAAACCGGATTAAAGTCTTTTGAAGATACATATTTACATATTGATTTATATAACTGATTACACTCTTTATATTTTATGCGATTATTCACTATATCACTCATACAAATCAGCAACCTCCCCTTTCCTACTTTAACTTCAAAAAGTACTCCTAATGAATGATTTCTTTGTATATTATCTATAGCCTCTACTATATAATTTATTTTTGAATTTAGACTGTCTGTTATCAATGGACGAGTTATACGGGCAATACTCCACCATTGCCAATCACTATGGAAAGATGTAGGGAATATTTTTAATAATGGATGTTCATTATCTATTAAATATCCTAGCGTACCTGGAGATACAGCTTTTCCGGCATTCTCGGATATAGATTTGAACATTGAATAATTCCAATAATCATTAGTGAACAAGCCTCCTACAGTTTGGGATTCATATTTGCTAAAATTGGGTATAAGGATAGCTTTACCTCCATTATTTAGATATGATATAAGATTATTGTCAACTGTAGAGAAGAATTTAACATCTCTACCTACTTTTATTTTATCATTTGAAGGATATATCCAAAGATTCCAAGTATTCTGATACTCTGTTCCGGCCACTTTTATGTTCAGCTTCATAATTGATGCTTTATTTACATCATTAACTGGAATATCCAGTTTTCCACAATTCATCAATCCTCTCTTAACATTACAAACCTTTATATTTCCCTGTTTCACTGATTTTCCATCTTCGTTAGTAAGAGTCCATTCTATATCTAAATCATTTATAGTAGTAGCATCATAATTAAAAAGTTGTACAGTACCAGTAATATTTTCATTATTATCCCATACATATCTTGCCGAACTCCATAATGGTACTATTACATTATTGTATCTTTTAAATTCTTCCGGAGTTATTATTCCTTTATTATTCATAAAAGCATCAAGCATACCTATCAGAGCCGTCCCTTGCCCGGGAAAATCCTGTATGTCGAGCATCTGAAATCCGGCAATATTTTTTGTTCTCAGAGTCATCTCAATATCGGCTTTATAGCATAAAGCACTCAATGCTCCGCTAGCCTTAAAAAATTTTTCTATTTTTTCTGCTCCATGATTTTCTATAGCATTATGTATTAATTTCTTAAGATTATATGGTTCAAGTATTCCAATATATTTATTTAACTCTCTTTCGTCTGGATAAACTTGAAACTGTCCTGTTTCATGAGCAATTACAGGTTTCTTTGAGAATGAAACTCCATTATCAAAGTTCATCAATGTATTAGGATATGTCCCATTCAAATAACCACCATCTTTTGCATCAGCAAAAGAAAAAGAACTCCTCACATGTGGAGTATAAATGGAATCTTCCACTCCACCTACTCTACAAGTAACCATATAATCCTCATCTTCCTGTTCACCCAACCATCCAAGATGATGGTTTGAGCCTAAAGTAAAAAGTGGTCTTGAATCATAGCTACGCAAGGAGGATGTAAGAGCTTGTATTCCCACAACGTTTCCCCATAATTCATTACCATTTGAAAACATCACAAAAGACGGATGATTTCCATATTCATCAAGAATGGCACAACCTTCCCGATAAAGGAACTGATTTACAGGATTACTCATACTATCTGCAACTTCTCCCCACATAGGCAATTCAGGTTGAAGATAAAACCCTGCCATATCGGCAGCAGTAAAAGCAGCCTCGGGTGGGCACCATGAATGAAATCTCACATGATTGAAACCAAAAGATTTCAATATATAGAAGTATCTTACCCATTCACAAACTTCCATCGGTGGATATCCGGTAATCGGGAAAACACAGGCATCATGCTTTCCTCGTAAAAAAGTAGAAGTATTATTTATTAGAAAATGTCGTTTATTCGTCTTAAATGTTCTAAGAGCTGTAGTTATATTCTTTGTATCAGTCACTCCATCATTGCATATAATTGAGAGGTTACAATCATATAATGAAGGAGAGAACTCACTCCATAAGTTGATTTCTCGATTGGGAATAAAATATTCGGAAAAAGTATTTATACCTGGTATCAACTTATATTTAATAGTTTTATCATTAATTTTCAATACTACACTCTCATTTAGCTTAGTATGATTAACCAATGATCCTTTTATTATTATTCTCTTATTTTCAATATCACTGTAACACTTTACATTATTAAAAGTTACTTTTCCTTTTGCAACAATCTGAATCTTACCAAGTAAGCCATTCCAATTTGTCTGAGTATCTTCACTCCACATATGAGAAGAAGCAACAGTATTGGGTAACTTGTTATCATTACCATTATTCACTAAAATAGTAATTGTATGTTTACCAGGATATAAAAGAGTAGATAAAATATATTTCTGAGGTGCAGATATTATAGAATTCTCTCCAATCAGTTTCCCGTCAATCCACAACATAGAGGGTTTGGTACGTTCAATAACTAGTTCAATATTCTTATCTTTCCATGACTTGGGAATTACAACATCTTTCTCATACCATGCTTTTCCTACAAAAGCATATTTTCTGGAAAGTCTGTCAGTCGTTGTATATTCCTGTAGTATACCTTTATGTGATTCATCCAAGCTAGAAGGCAAAGATATGGAATCATCAAAGACTATCTCTGAAGGATTATTAATAGTATGTTGATTTTTATAGTCAAGAAAAAGCTTCCATTTACCGCTTAAATCTATTTGTTCTTGACAGAATGATGCCTGTAGACATGCTAGCATTAATATCAGAAATAAGGTTCTCATCTGTTTTATTTTATATTTTGTAGGAACTTCTCAATATCGTTTTTCATTCTATCATACAAAGGCGACAATTTATATGCTGTATGCTTTCTCAGAATTATATCTACATCTAATTGTCTCCTTTGATAACTTGTCAGCTCATTATTCATCTGCATATTATGTTGTGCCAGATGCATAATTTCTTGTTCTCGCTCATTTCTGAGTTTATTACATACAGGAATAAGCAATTTCATTACTACATTATCCATTATATGATGTCCCTGTATGAACATGTATGTATTTTCAGGAGTTACTCCTAGTGATTTAAATTCTATCTTCATTCTTTCTATTTCACCCAAAGCAGCCGAATGTTTATGCTCTAGTTCTTGAACTTTGTGCCTCACCTTCCTTTCCATAACTTCCAAAGCCCGTTCAGGATGATTTATACTTACCTGTTCTATTCTTACGAAAGAACAGAATTCAAGCAATGAAAATTCGTTCAGAATATGTTTTCTGTAAAACCATACAGACCATACGAAAAGAGGATATGCAATCTGGGAATATAATTTCATGAAAGCAGAAAAATCTATAATAGGATGATCGTTTAGAGTTGCCATTACACAAACCTCATGAAGTCCTTCTGCATAACATTGATAATTCTCAATAGCATATGCATAAGTATGAAATACATATTTATTCTCTATTATATATTTGGAAGTCGGTGTAATTCCTTGTAAAAGATAATCATAATCACTATCTACACATGCAATCATATTATCGCCAAGTTGGGGTCCAAGCTGATTCATAAGCACAGTCTTCTTCCCTTTTGCCAAAGTAGTCTGCGATGGAAGCATTACCTCAAACCAATAAGTATCATTTTCGTAATCGGCAAAAAAAGACCGCCAGAAAGATATGTCATCATAACTTTCTACATAAGCCACAATTTTTTTCCTACTATTTTTAGGTTTCAAAGAGTTGGCTGCCTCAATATATAATGAAGATAGATTTTCGGATAATCTTTTCCCCATGATAGTTTTATTTAGTTATGTCACTTACTTCGGTAACAGCATCAAGCCACCCATTCATTATTACAGCTGGCGAATGTGTAGTTAGAATTATCTGGACATTAGGATTTAGTTTGCGAATAAGAGAGATAAGTTTTTCTTGCCATTCTATATGAAGTGATACTTCGGGTTCATCCATGAACAAGACTCCATGACTGTTATCTTGAACCAATACCGTAAGTAATATTACCAATATCTGCTTTTCACCTGAGGAAAGTTGATAGGGACATAATATATCTCCATCCTGTTCAAACACTATTTCATTATTTTTACGGACTATTTTCTTTCCGGTTTCTCCAAATAAAGAGTCTATAAGATCCTGAAATTTTCTCTTTGGTCCTGAAAGAGTACTCGCTTTAGTTGCATCTTCAGGATTTCCTGATGTAAGACATTCTATTATTCTGTTTCCCACGTTTACCTGATAGTCCAAATATCGTCTCTGAAGTTGGTACAGTTGCCAATCGAGTTCTGTCTTGACATTCTTATCGGCCATCTTTTCCAGCAAATCAGAGTGCAGAAGGGGACGGTCAAAACTTCTTATTACATCAAAATGAATATAATTGGCATCTTCAGGAGAAAATATAAATTTAACTCCGGTAGTAAGATTAGACTCATTGGAAAGAGAGCCTCCTTCCAGAATAGTGAGATAGTTAACTGATTTATTTACAATGGTACTCTTTCCAATACCATTCACACCACTAAGGATATTTACATCGGGACGTAAATTCCAAGCAATGTCTTTTCTATTCCACAAACCGTTTATCTCAATTCTCTTTATGTAATCAGCTTGCTTTTTCATCATTAAATTAGATTTACTTGTTTACAAAGATATTAAATCCTAAAAGAAAGACCTATCTTTGCATCGTAATTTTTTATAACGCAATATGGCATTAACTAAATACAAGGCACATCTAGCTCTTTTGGGGGCAGCTATAATGTGGGGATTAATGTCTCCTATAGGTAAAACGGCATTAGAGAATGGTATTGATGGACTTTCGTTGGCTACTTTCAGAATGACCGGAGGAGCTGTTTGTTTTTGGTTGGCTTCTATTTTCGCACCAAAAGAGCAGGTAAAACCGCACGATATGCTCATGCTTTTCTTTGCAGCTATGTTAGGAATAGTATTAAATCAGGGATGTTTCACATTTGGTTTGTCTCTAACATCTCCAATTGATGCAAGTATTGTAACTACCACGGCTCCTATAGCTACTATGGTTGTAGCAGCTATATTTCTTAAAGAGCCCGTAACAGGAAAAAAAGTCGTAGGAATATTTTTAGGATCAATAGGAGCCCTTACTCTGATATTAAGCAACACCTCTTCTGCAGGAAATAACAATGGCAATATACTTGGAGATTTATTATGTCTAATTGCCCAAATTAGTTTCTCTTTTTATCTTGCTCTTTTTAAAGGATTAATAAGTCGTTATAATATATTTACTCTAATGAAGTGGATGTTTACCTATGCAGCTATTTGCTTTATACCATTCTCGTACAGTAATGTATCAGCAATAGAGCTTAGTTCGATTCCTTCATTAGCTTGGTTATGTGTATTATACGTAATAATATGTGGTACATTTCTTGCATATATACTTATGATGATAGGTCAGAAAAATCTGCGTCCTACAGTAATAAGTATGTATAATTATATACAGCCGATAGTGGGAACTACTACTTCAATAATTTTAGGAATGGGTACATTTGGAATAGCAAAGGGAATAGCTGTAGTATTAGTTTTTTTAGGAGTATATATAGTTACACAAAGTAAGAGCCGTGCACAAATGCTGGCAGAACAAAAAACAGAAACAGTAAACAGTGAAAGCTAATATTACTAAATCTACTTCTAGTAAAGGGACTCTTATAAAGCATGAATCTCTTTTAAAAATGGAGTATGAATATGAAAAAGAAATATTCAAACAACAAACCGAAGCTATAGGTATAATAAAGAAAATAAGCAACGGTATATGTTGGTATCCTCTTTCTATAGGAAGAAGTTATTATAATTCACTTAACCAACTTGTTGTTGAAGTAGAAAGGACCGAAGATAAAGGTACAGATCACCAATTTGAATTTGGGCGTACTGTATGTTTTTTTACAGAATCTTTATCAGGAAAGATTAACTATCTTAGTTTTACGGCAATAGTAAATTACACCGACGATGACAGAATGATCGTTATATTACCTGATAACGAAGCACTTATTTCATTACAGTCGGCTATTAAGCCTGGAATTCAATTATATTTTGATGAAACCAGCTATAAACTTATGTTCGAAGCATTAAATAAAGTTATAAATGCAAAGAATAACCGTTTAGCCGAACTGAGAGATATATTTTATGGCAATTCTACTATATCCGAGTTCTCATTTCAACCTATAAGATTTCCATGGCTCAATAAATCTCAAGACGAGGCAGTAAATAAAGTTCTACATGCCAAAGATGTAGCTATTGTTCATGGCCCTCCAGGAACAGGAAAAACAACAACTTTAGTAGAGGCAATATACGAAACACTTAACAGAGAGAATCAAGTATTGGTATGCGCCCAGAGCAACATGGCAGTAGACTGGATAAGTGAGAAACTTGTAGATCGTGGTATTCCTGTGCTTCGTATAGGCAATCCTTCGCGAGTTAATGACAAAATGCTTTCTTTTACTTATGAGAGAAGATTCGAGAATCATCCCGATTATTCACAGTTATGGATTATAAGAAGAAACATTCGTGAACTTTACAGTAGAATACGCAGCAACAAGAATGATCGTGAGAAAAATAGAATTAAGATTAATTCATTAAAAGATCGAGCTACAGAATTAGAAATAAGAATAAACAACGATATATTTTCAGAAGCACGCGTTATAGCCTCAACTCTTACTGGAAGTGCAAACAAGATACTTAATGGCCAGAAGTTTGGTACATTGTTCATTGACGAAGCAGCTCAAGCTCTCGAAGCAGCATGTTGGATAGCCATTCAGAAAGCCGACCGCATTATTTTAGCCGGCGATCATTATCAGTTGCCTCCAACAGTCAAGTGTATTGAAGCAATGAAAGAAGGACTTGCCAATACTTTAATGCAAAATATAGCAATCAATCAGCCATCATGTATCTCTTTACTTAAAATACAGTACAGAATGAATGAAGAGATAATGCATTTTTCTTCTGAATGGTTCTATAATGGTATGCTAAAAGCAGCAGACGAAGTAAAATACAGAGGAATTCTAGATTATGACACTTCTATGGAATGGATAAATACATCTGATGAAGATAACGATTTCAGTGAAACCATAACCAAGGAAAATGGCAAGATAAATAAAGAAGAAGCTCTCCTTACAATATCTACTTTAAAGAATTACATAAACAAAATCAGTAAAGAAAGAATCCTTGAAGAGAGAGTTGATTTTGGTATAATTTCACCGTATAAGGCTCAGGTGCAATATATTCGTTACTTAATAAAAAAAGATTCCTTTTTCAAACCATATAAATTCTTAATTTCAATAAATACAGTCGATGGTTTTCAAGGCCAGGAAAGAGATGTAATTATAATAAGCCTGGTTCGTGCAAACGAAAGTGGCAATATAGGATTCCTTAATGATTTAAGAAGAATGAATGTTGCAATTACTCGTGCCAAGATGAAACTTATAATATTGGGTAATGTAGATACCCTTTCAAAACATCCATTTTACAATAAGCTATACAGATATATACAATTTATAAATGAGTAAGCTTATTGAAGCTTACTCATGAATTTTTCTCGGTTTACTATATATCTTATATGAGTACATTCACCTATTATACCCTTCGAGTCTCTAGCCACAACCTTGAAGGTAAGCTTTTTGCCTTCTATTTCTTCTAAAGTAGCAGTTGCAAAAACTGTTTCTCCTAATCCTGTAGGTTTTACGTGATTTGTATTAATCATACCTCCTACAGTAGTACAATCTTCAGGAATTTCGTTTACAACAGCATTCATGGCTGCATTTTCCATTAGAGCTATCATTGCAGGAGTTGCAAATACATCCAAATCTCCCGAGCCAATAGTCTTAGCGCTATTATCTACCGATACCACCGTCTCACTTATATATATAAGTCCCTTTTCAATCATTTTATTTAGTTTTTAATAATATGCAAATATATTACTTTTAATGAATACAAAAAAGTAGGGAATACGCTCATCACTGAGAATATTCCCCAAACATAGATAATCTTTAAGAGAGAATTTATCTATATATTAGAATGAAAATATTTACTTATTTATTTGTAGGATGTTCATACGAAGTCTTTCTTACATCCCAGAACATTTTTGAATAATAATTATTTGTACCATCCTGAAGTTTGCTTACTGCTTCAGTCCAGTTACTACCATTTAATGAACTTTCATTAGTTGGATATTTAACGCGTGCTATAATATCACCTTTAACTTCTGATAATGGATTGAATATTATATTATTATCATTAAGTACAGCAGTAATTTCACCTGGACGCAATATCTGTTCAGGATAACCGGTTCTTCTTATCTCGGTCCAAGCCTCAGTACCATTCATATATAGTGCTATATATTTCTGTAAAGCAACTGTTTCTGCATTTACGCCCTTTGCAACTACAGAACTTACATATGAATCTATATTTTCCTGAGTCACACCTGCCCCTTCACCATTAAACTTCATCCAAAGAGTAATAGAAGCTTCAATACCTTTCTTATATTCTTCTTCCGAGAAGTTTTTATATTCACTTACAATAAATAAAAGTTCATCATAATTCATTAATGGAATAGAAAAATCTGCTTTTTGTACTACTGATGGATAGTAATACCAATTAGGGGTTCCACCACGAAGTCCTGCAGTAGTACTGCTTGGTGCACCATATGGCATTCCTTTATAATTTCCATTATAACTTGTAGTATATAAACTTAAGCGTGGATCGACAATACCCTCGAATGGATGAGACTTACCATTAAGATCATCCTTAACACCTTTAAGTATATCCATTAAAGGTTTGGCCATTGTAAAGTCATTTCTACCATCAACATACCATCCTTCATAGAATTTACAGTATTCAGAACCAGAAGTAGAATATTTATACAAAGCACAATCACTATTACTTTCAAAAACCCCACTTGCCAATGCTTCTTGAATATACTTCTTCCAGTTTGTATCCACTTTCGAAATGTGAATAGCAAGACGACATTTCAATGAGTTTCCAAATTTTTTCCATTTAGAAGCATCCCCTCCATAAATAATATCTCCTGAAGTGAAAGCTGTTTCATTTTCATCAATCATATTTACTGCCTCAGAAAGTTCTTCTATAAGTTTTGTATATAATTCTTTCTGATCATCATATTTGCAATAAATTACCCCTTCTTCCAATTGACTAATCTCCGAATAAGGAACACTTCCCCATGTATCTGTAATTACCTGCATCAACCATACTTTTAGTATCTTAGCAGCAGCTATCTGATTTGCATTTGCTCCATATGCGCTAGAAGTATTTTTTGTCGTTTCATCGGTATTCATCTTAATTACTTTATTAAGATTAGCTATACCCATATATAAATAATTAAAATAACTATTATTTACCGATTCACGAATCTGATATCTATCTTCTTCAGTATAGTTACGTTGCGACCAATATTGAGAATAGACTAAACATTGACGACCACTAAACCAGTTATCATATACATTGTCCATAATCCATTTCTCGGCACCACTCATTAACATATTAGAAGGTACTTCAGCCGGATTGTTAGGATCTTCATTAAGCGTATCAATATTTTCACAAGCTATGGTAAACAGACTAACTGCACCAATCAATAAATATTTTAATATATTTTTCATAAATAATCCTCCCTATTTTAGAATTTAATACTTACAGTAGCTCCAAAGTTTGCAACACCTGGAATTGCACCACCTTCAATACCCTGTACGTTTCCGGAACTTGTAACCATCATTTCAGGATCGAAGTGCTTTGTATCAGGCCCCCATACTCCTAAGTTACGTCCATAGGCAGCAACTCTCAATGATTTTACAAACTTGTTTCTCATTGGGAAAGTATATCCTACATTAACTTCTCGCAATTTTATATAATCTGATTTAAATACAGATTGAGCAGCGGGACCGGTATAAAAGTCTTCGCAATAAGCCTGTCCATCAGCAATAGTAGTATTTGGAGTACCATTTTCATCGATTACTCCTTGTAATAGTATTCCATTCTCACGTATTCCATTTTCAGCACTTTCCTCTAACATACCCGAATACATACCCCACATATATGATGTAGAGAAATAATGACCGCCTTTAGAGAAATCTATTAATATACTTGCATCGATGTTACCCCATTTAAAGGTATTTGTCCAACCACCTGTAAAATCAGGATATATACTGCCAAGACTCTCATTACCATCTGTAGCCAAGTATAGACCGGTTTCAGGATCAATCATCTTATTTCCATTCTTATCAAATACATAGTTTGTACCTCTCAATACTCCATAGGCTTCGCCTTTCATTGCACCTACTTCAACTTTAAATGGTGCAGATGTAATTCTATAGTAATTTACACCATCAATGAGTTCTTTTACCTTATTTTTATTAGAAGCAAGAGTTAAAGTTGTTTCCCAACTAAAATTATTTAATTTTACAGGAGTTCCATGTAAAGACAACTCAAAACCTTTATTTGTTATAACTCCTGAATTTACAACTTTGTATATATATCCTGTAGTTCCTGAAACAGAAAGAGGAATAATTTGATTTTTAGTTTCTGTTGAATAATATGTTGCATCAAATCCGAGTCTATTATTAAAGAATGACATCTCAAGACCAACTTCAAATGAATTTGTTGATTCAGGTTTTAAATCAGCATTATTCAACGTATTTGGCAATCTATAACCAGGAGTAGAAGAATCAATATTTGTATATTGAGAATAGGTAGTAATAACGTTGTATGGATCTGTATCATTACCTACATTAGCCCATCCTGCACGTATTTTACCGAAATTCAGCCACTCATATTTGTCTTTAAGAAGCTCCGAGAATATAAAGCTACCTGTAAAAGAAGGATACCAATAAGAATTGTTTTCTTTAGGAAGAGTAGATGAGTGATCATTACGTAAAGTAGCTTCCAAATACAACATATTTTTCCAGCCTGCACTTACACTTGCAAAATAAGAGTTTATCCCTCTTTTTACTAATCTATTATAAGATGCAGCTTGAGTTACAGAATTTTTCAGATTATAAAATAATGGTATAGCTAGCCCACCAACTGTTTCTCCATATATATATTCATATCTACGTTTCATAAAGTTAGCACCTAGATTAGCATTAAAAGAGAATTCATCAAAAGTCTTATTATACATTAACATGAACTCATTGTTAAATTCATATTGTTGACGTGACATTTCTTTATACCTAGATTGTTCTTGAGAACCTACAGCATTTCTCTCATACTGTTTATCAACAAAAAAATCAAGATTTGATTTATACTGAAATTTTAGTTCGGGAAGTATCTTATAAGAAAACCCTACATTACCATAAATACGGTTACGCGTATCGTTTTCATAATTCATATATCTTGTCCAGTAAGGGTTGTTACTATAAGCCGGAGATGGATCATCCCAAGCATTGCGGTTCCATGAAGCTTGTGTTCCATCAGGAAAAATATAAAGATCCTTAAGTTGCTTCATATCAAGTTCACGATGTCCCCACTGTACGAACTTTACCATTACATTATTATCACCGTATCCAATCTCAGAACGACCTTTTGCTCTGTTATTAAAGTAAGTAACATTTGTAAATGCCTCAAATTTCTTATCTGCACTAAAAGTACTACCCGAAACATTAAATACATTTTTGGTCATTGTGCTGTTAGGAAGATAACCCTTTAAGTCTGTATTTGTATATGATATACGCATGGTAGCCTTATCGGAAGACTGAGATATAGATATATTATTCGTAAATGATACACCAGTCTTAAAAAAATCCTTTACATCATTTGCAGGTGCAACCCATTTAGAAGTGGTAGGATTACCTATTTTACCAGCAGCTTCCCATTTAGCGAGATCATACCATGAAAGCACATCCTGTCCTTCAAGTTTAGGTCCCCAACTCTCGTCTGTTGCATAATCAGGATAGTTATATGTTTTTCCATTAATCTCTACCTGTTCAAAGTCAGTACCATAACCACCACCATATAATCTTTGTAATTTAGGTAATTTATTGACTACTTCAAAACCTATTGATGTATTAAATGAAACTCCATAACCTTCATCTTTTTTCCCTTTTTTTGTAGTAATCATTACAACACCATTATTTGCACGAGAGCCATATAATGCTGCAGCATTAGCACCTTTAAGTACTGATATATTTTCAATATCATCCGGATTAATATCTTGAACTAAGTTTCCATAATCATAACCACCTCCACCACGCTGTGTATCAGTAGAGTTAAAGTCTGTTCCTTCTACAGGAACACCGTCAATTACAAAAAGAGGCTGATTATTTCCTGATATAGAGCTTACACCACGTATTAATATTTTTGACGAGCCTCCCATAGAACCAGTACCACTAGAGATTTGAAGACCGGCAACTTTACCTTGCAAAGCATTTACAGGATTTGACAAACCTCCTCTTGCTTTAATCATTTCGTCACCTTTCACTTCACTTACAGCATATCCTAATGCTTTCTTCTCTCTAGAAATTCCCATTGCAGTAACCACTACCTCATCAAGTGCCTTAGCATCTGATTTTAAAACTATTTTTAACGATCCTGGTTTAATAAGCACTTCTTGACTTATCATACCTACATAAGAAACCACCAATACTTTAGCATTTGAAGGAACATTATTGATAGTAAATTTACCATCAATATCTGTAATAGTACCAGTAGTAGTACCTTTTACTAATATGGAAGCCCCAACAACTGGTTCTCCGTCATCTGCAGACGTAACAACACCTGTTACTTTTGAAGTCTGCGCTGTTACTATACCTATACTTATCACTAAGCATACAAATAACATAAACAATCTTTCTTTCATAAATCTCCCTTTTAGTTAAACAATCAAAACCTATTCTTAATTTTTATTTATTTCGATGCAAATATACTAATTTTTATTTATTTCAAACATTTTTCTATTTTATTTTTATTTTTAGTATTTTTATGACCTACATCTACGACAATTACTTCCTATATAAATATTACAATTAAATACTATAATACAGTATTTTATTACATATTATCACTTATATATTAATTAGAATCTCATAAACAATAAATAATTATATTATATCTTATTTTTATATATATAAATATCAAATATCATTTTGATACTATACCAATCCATTTTTTACAAAAAACGAATTTTATCTTAAACAATATTTATTATTATTATCAATTTAATATCATTATTTTATATAATATAAATTTATAATTGCAAATATTTAAAAATAAAAACTGTGAGATTTTGTAGCAACTCTTTTGTAAGGATTTAAACCATAGTTTAGTGCCCATCGATTTATATTTATAGGCCGTCAATTTATATTTGGTGCCCATCAATTTATATTTGGTGCCCATCAATTGAACCTTTAAAATACACAAGAGAGGCAACTATTAAGTGTGAATGATGTGTGAATGATATGAGGGGAATGTTCACACATAAACTACTGGTTATCAACACGGTGAAATTGTGAATGATGTGACATTATAAATACTTTATAGGGAGAAATGGAATATTAAAAGTCAAGATTAAATTCAAACCACATAGAGATACTATAAAAAAATAAATTTCTTGCAATTGATAATACATATGCTTACTCTTACTATTTTTTACTATTCCACAGAAAAAGACAATGTATATAAACAGAAAAGAGCACCCTTGAGTAAGGATGCTCTTTAATATAAATATACTAATATTAGTTAGTCAATATATCGTTCTATAGTCTGATCACGATCCGGACCTACAGATATAATCTTGATAGGAGTTTCCAATTGTTCTTCCAAGAAAGTAACATATGCATTGAACTCCTCAGGAAATTCATCCTCCGAAGTCATCTTTGTCATATCTGTCTTCCAACCTGGTAATTCAACATAAATTGGCTCAACACCTTCAGTAATATCGTAAGGGAAATAATCTACTTCTTCTCCATTAACCTTGTAGGCCACACATGCATTTATAGTTTCAAAGTCATCAAGTACATCACTCTTCATCATTATGAGCTGTGTAACACCATTTACCATGATAGAATATTTCAGTGCAACAAGATCAATCCATCCACAACGACGTTCGCGACCAGTAACGGCTCCGTATTCATGACCAAGATCACGTATTCTCTTACCAGTTTCATCAAAAAGTTCAGTTGGGAAAGGACCACTACCTACACGAGTGCAATATGCCTTCATAATACCAAACACTTCACCAATCTTGTTAGGAGCCACGCCAAGACCTGTACATGCTCCTGCACAGACTGTATTAGAAGAAGTAACGAAAGGATAAGAACCAAAGTCAATGTCAAGCATTGTACCTTGAGCTCCTTCACACAATACACTCTTATCTTCTTTCAAAAGATTATTTATTTCTTGTTCACTGTCAACTAAATGGAATTGTTTAAGGTATTCTATACCTTCCATCCACTGCTTTTCAAGCTCAGTGATATCGTATTCGTAATTAAGACTTTTCAAGATAGCCTCATGACGTGCTTTTGCCGCAGCATATTTCTTATCAAAATCATGAAGTATATCACCTACTCTCAATCCGGTACGGCTAACTTTATCTGTATATGTAGGTCCTATACCCTTACCTGTAGTCCCCACTTTAGAATCGCCTTTGGCTGCTTCATAAGCTGCATCAAGTATACGATGAGTAGGAAGTATAAGATGTGCCTTCTTGGAAATATGTAGTCTATCCTTCAAAGCATGTCCACTAGCTTCTAGAGATTCAGCTTCTCCTTTAAACAACGAAGGATCAAGTACTACACCATTTCCTATAATATTGACTTTGTCTCCCTGAAAAATACCTGATGGTATAGAGCGGAGAACATATTTCTGACCTTCAAATTCCAAAGTATGACCAGCATTTGGGCCACCCTGAAATCTAGCAACTACATCATAACGTGGAGTCAACACATCGACAACTTTACCTTTGCCCTCATCTCCCCATTGTAAACCTAACAAGACATCTACTTTCATGTTTTTATCTTTTAATATCTATTTATTTTTCTTCCTTCGTTTTGCCAAATTACACTTCTGACACATTCCATATACATATAGGGAATAGTGTGAAGGGTAAAATTTATTGAATTTAGCGTTGAATATAGCATCCTTAAGTTCATCATTCTGAAATTCAGTTACTTTTCCACACTGCATGCATATCATATGAAAATGATTCTCATTATTATAAGCACGCTCATATTGTGAAGAATTACCGAATTGATGTTTTATTACTAGATTAGCATCTATAAAAAGCAGAATAGTATTATATAAGGTTGCCCGACTAACTCTGAATTCTCCCTCATCTTCCATATAATGATAAAGGGTTTCTATATCAAAATGACCCTTAATGGAGTATATAGTATCGAGTATAGCATAGCGTTCAGGTGTCTTTCGATGCCTGTTAGCCTGCAGATAGTCTGTAAGAATCTGCTTTACTGTATCTTTAACATTCTCTTCCATTTCAGATCTCAGTTCAGGTGTCAAAGTTAAATCTTTTTATGATAACATAAAAACTTAATTCTAATATTCTATATCTAATTTTATATCCTCAGCTGCTAGAGCGGTCTCATCTTTAGCCGATTTAAGAAGTGGCGCAATAAACTTATTCACTTTTTTGGCATTATCCTTGTTTTGATGAGCAAACTTTTTTATTACGGTAGAAGCTGCTCTTTTTATAAGCATATCATCTTCCTGAAGTGATACAATAGCCTGATCTAACAATTCAGCTTCGGCTCTTTCATTGAGAACCATTCCCTTCATAAGAAGTCTAGCCATTACCATATATCCGCAAAACTGATAATATTTCCTATCTGAAGCTATCCATTCGAATGACTTCTGTGATGCATATGGTAAGTTTTGAAGAAGATTCATACAAAGCAATTCAGCTATCTCGCTATTCTGAACATCATCCATCCATATATCGGCAATCTCAGTATAGAATGAATCGACTGGCTGCAAAAGAGTAGCCATCACTTTGCACTCTCTTATGTTTTCTTTCCATAATTCCTGAGCAAGCTGATGATTCTTCTCATATTTATTTGCTATTTCTTTTATTCTAGGCAACTCAATACCAAAGTTCAACTTATAGCCTAATCCTTTTTCTCGCATACTTTGCGAAGCAATTCCGTTCATATATAAACGGAATTGCGCTTTAATATCTTTTACTGTTTGGTTTACATCCATATTATTCATTTATATAAGGAAGGTTTGCATACTCTTTACTATAACGCAACATCTGTTCTGCATATCCTTCTTCATACGAAACTTTCACATCTTTTACATTACCTTTCTCATCTTTTACAAGAGTATATATAGGATTAACAAACCCCTTGTATGGAGCCAAATGAAGCTTTTCGTAACGTGCAAGAATCTCCTTATGTAATTCAGGATCAACTTTCACCGCATAGTTTTCTACAATACTACGTGCACTTTCAAAATCTCCTTCACTCTTTATTCTCTGAATTTCTGCAAGTAGCTCACCAAATAGGTTACGTAATTTTTCATAATTGTTTATTCTTACATAAGTCTTTCCATCCTTTTTAACCAACTCTACCACATTGTCATTCTTTCCTTTTTCGAATGCCCATCTAGCTATAAGTTGACGGTTACGCATATGAGACTCTTCTACATTATTACCCAATTCAATACGTACCAGCTGTGTCATCAATCCATTCATCATGTATGTATAATAAGCAGCCTTATATGCTTCTTTATCAGGAGTAAGATTAAGCTCTACCAATTTAGTATCAGGTAAATAGTACAACCCGAACAAATCGGCACGAGTTTCTTCAATAGTAGACCCATAAGCCTTTAATGCATCTGGATCTACTCCAGCCAATAATTGCCCCGAACCATGACCCAAACATTCGTGTAAGTCTGTATGAAGATCATCAGTAATATCAGCATATTTATCTATCAAGTCAATTTCATTCTGGCTATAAGCAAATTCCTGTGCAAATCCATTTCCATGAGAAGCTTTATTGTAAGCATCTGTAATATTGCCAATAGTAACAGATTTAGATCCGTGTACGCTTCTAATCCAGTTTGAGTTAGGAAGATTTATTCCAATAGCAGTAGCGGGATACAAATCACCTCCTAAAATAGCTGCAGTTATTACTTTAGCTGATACACCCTTTACAGTCTCCTTCTTGAATTTCTTGTCAACCGGAGAATTATCTTCAAACCATTGTGCATTATTACTTATGGCTTCGGTACGCTTTGTAGCCTCAATATCTTTAAAATTTACGATAGATTCCCAACTTGCCTTCAATCCAAGAGGATCTCCATAACTCTCTGTAAATCCGTTCACGAAATCAATTCTTGAATCAAGATCCTTTACCCACAGAATCGCATATTCGTCAAATGTTTTCAGATTACCGTCTTTATAAAACTGAATAAGTTTATCTATAACTGCTTTCTGATTGTTATTCTCGGCAACTTGCGACGCTTTCTGCAACCAATTGATTATTTTATCAATTGCTGCACCATACAATCCTCCCGATTTCCAAACCTTCTCATATATCTTTCCATTTTCCTTTACAAGTCGACTATTCATTCCAAACATAACCGGCATTGTATCATTAGGATTTTTCTGTGCTCCATAGAAATCTTCAGCCTCTTTCTGGGTTAATCCCTCATAATAATTTGACGCAGAGGTTAGTACTAAATCCTGTCCATCGGCTTGATTTACGCGCTTAGGCATAACTTTGGGATCGAATATAACAGGAAATATTTCATTGCAGAATTCTTCTACACTTTGTCCCTCGCAAAGAGGCAACTTTGCCTTGTCAATATTTTCAAGTTGTTTTTTAAGAAATTCTTGGCTAAAGCCCGGAACAAACTTATCGCATGCATAATGATGATGAATACCATTAGAGAACCATACCCTTTTCAGGTAAGTTTCCATATTTACAAAATTGGTATCACTTTTATCTCCATTATATGATACATAAACTTCTTCCAACATCTTGCGTATTGCAAGGTTATACTTTCCATTCTGATCAAACAAAATGTCACGACCTTCCAATGCAGCCTGGGTTAAATAATATATCAACTCTTTCTGCTTAAGATCAAGATTTTCAAATCCAGTAACTTTATAACGCAGTAGCTGCAAATCGGCAAACTGCTCTACAGTATATTTAAAATTGTCAGTATCATGAGATACTGTCTTTGTATTACCACAACTCATTAACATAGTCCCTCCTATCACTCCCATTAAAATTTGTTTCTTCATTACATTTAAATATTTGTGTTTGAATAAAAAAAGGAAAACAATTGTTTTCCTTTTTCATGTTAAGTATCATTTATTATTTAGGTAAGTTTTTCTTTCTATAAGTATTAGGAGTTTCTCCTATAGTCTTATAGAATGCCGCATAAAAAGATTGACGGTTTGCAAACCCCACCATAGCACTAATATCTTCCACATTCTTGTCTGCATAACGTTTATCTACCAATAAATGTAAAGCATCTTTTATTCTGTATTCATTTAACAAACATGAATAATTCATCCCAAAACGTGAATTAACCACTGCTGATAAATAACGAGTGTTCGTCTTCAATTCCTTTGCTAAATCTTTTGCCGAATAATTAGGATCCTTATACTTTTTCTGAACTACAACAATATTCAATATTTTGTCGTATAATTCATCAGCAAGTTCAGCTCTTATCAGTGTTCTGTAAGCAGCCTTCTTGTCTTTTTTTTCCCGAAGATTATAAGGACGTTTTTTTACTGTCCCTCCCTCTTGTTTTAAATTTTGATTTTCCGCGTCGCTCATAAGTTTTTTGGTTAGTTAAATTACTGTAACAGATAATTTGTCTGCAAAAATGATTATTCTTTTTGTCTTAAACAAATTTTTTTATTAATTATTTTTCTTAAATAATCACAACAAAAAACTTACAACTAATTTATACTCAAATTCTATCCAATTTATTAAAAAACAAGCTATAAACTACAATTGAGAATCGATATCAATAATAGCAGATAATTAATCTTTCATATTTGAAAATATTATTTAATGATATATTTATATAGTAAAGAGACAAAGTTTTATTAACTTTGTAAAAGTTAATTCTATTATTTTTTTAATTAACATTATGCTACATACATTAAAATCATACTTTGGCTACGACACTTTCAGACCGCTACAGAAGGATATAATATCGAATATTATTGAAAAAAAGGATACGTTGGTGCTTATGCCAACAGGAGGTGGAAAATCAATATGTTACCAATTACCATCATTATTGATGGATGGAATAACAATTGTAGTATCTCCTCTTATATCATTGATGAAAGACCAGGTAGAAAGTTTACAAGCTAACGGAATTTATGCTCGTGCCTTAAACAGTACAAATAACGATAACGAAAACTTCAATTTAAAACGTGACTGTATACAAGGAAAGATTAAACTTCTTTACATATCACCGGAAAGGTTATTGTCCGAAATCAATTTTCTTTTAAGAGATATAAAGATAGCTTTGTTTGCTATAGACGAAGCTCACTGTATATCTCAGTGGGGACATGATTTCCGCCCCGAGTATACTCAACTCAAAACTATAAGAAATGAATTTCCTTCAGTACCTATTGTTGCTCTTACCGCTACTGCCGACAAAATAACTCGCAAGGATATTATTTCTCAGCTTAATCTGCGTGATCCAAAAATATTTATTTCTTCTTTTGACCGTCCTAATCTTAATCTTGAAGTTAAAAGAGGATATCAGCAAAAAGAAAAGTCGAAAGCTATTCTTGATTTCATATCAAAAAGAAAAAAAGAATGTGGAATAATCTATTGCATGAGTCGAAGCAAGACTGAGAGCGTAGCAGAAATGTTAAGAAAAAACGGTATAAATGCTTCTATATATCATGCTGGTTTAAGTAGCGGAGCACGTGACAAAGCTCAGGAAGATTTTATAAATGATCGTACTCAGGTAGTATGCGCCACTGTTGCTTTTGGCATGGGAATAGATAAATCGAATGTACGTTGGGTTATTCATTATAACATGCCTAAAAGTATAGAAAGTTTTTATCAGGAAATAGGCCGCGCCGGCCGAGATGGCTTAGACAGTGATACTCTGCTATTTTATTCCATAGGTGATTTAGTACTGCTTACCAAGTTTGCAATGGACAGTAAGCAACAAGATATTAATCTTGAAAAACTTCACCGAATGCAACAATATGCAGAAGCCGATATTTGCCGACGTAGAATATTGCTTAACTACTTTGGAGAGATCATGGATCACGACTGTGGTCATTGTGATGTATGTCGCAACCCTCCACAACGTTTTGATGGAACAATAATTGTTCAGAAAGCATTAAGTGCCATTATAAGAACAGATCAGCAGATTGGTACGCATAATCTAGTTGATATATTACGTGGTAATTATTCTCAGGATATAGTAAATAAGGAATACAGCAAGCTAAAAACTTTTGGAGTAGGACGAGACATTCCGGCTCGCGATTGGCAGGATTATCTTCTCCAGATGCTTAATTTAGGTTATTTTGAAATTGCTTATAATGAGAATAATCACCTTAAAATAACCGAGTCAGGTAAAAACATACTTTTCAATAAAGAACCGGCCATGTTAGTAGTAATCCGCCGAGAAGAAAAGCAGGAAAATATAGCCAAGAAGAAAAAGAAAACTGTAGAACCGGCACTATTCAATCTACCTATGTCGACCGAGGGCGAGAACAAAGATCTGTTTGAAGAACTAAGGATTCTAAGAAAGAAACTAGCAGATCAACAAGCTATTCCTCCTTATATAGTATTCTCGGATAAAACTCTTCATTTGCTTGCAATACATGCGCCTTCTACTATCGAGGCTTTCGGCGAAATAAGTGGTATAGGTGAATACAAAAGAGACAAATACGGAAAAGAGTTTGTAAAACTTATAAAAGAGATAACAGGCAAATAGTTATGCCTGTTATTTACTAGATTTAAGCTTATCGTGAAGTTCGGCACGAGGAATTCCAAGACTTACAGCCTTTTCATAAGCTACATAAGCCTCACGATTTTTTTTCTGTGCCATATATATATCACCGCATATTACATAAATTTCACCATCTTTTGGAGTTATTTTGGCAGCAGCTTCAAGATCAAGCAAAGCTAAGTCGAGTGTATTCATTTCTATTTCAAGATTCGCTCTAGCCTTGAGCAAAGAAGAATCATTTGGATTTTCTGTTATCATTCTATTAAAACACTCAAGAGCTTCACGATATTTCATCTCTTTCTGATTTAGCAGAGCCAGTCCAAGTTGAGCCGTTTTATTGCGGGGTTCTTCCTGAAGCATTGTATTATAGTCAATTCGGGCCTCTTTATATTGTCGTCTATTCATATATATGTAAGCACGAAAAGTAAGTGCCTCCTTATTTTTCCTATCTATATCAAGTACATTACAATAATCTAGATAAGCCTTGTCCATTAGATTATTGTCAAGATAAAGAGAAGCACGATTTAATAGAGTTACTACCGAATAAGGAGTTATATTAAGAGCTAGAGTATACGATTTCAAGGCATCTTCAATTTTACCTTGTCGGCGCTGAACTGTACCTAAATTAGTAAAGAGCAAAGCATTACGCACATTGGCCGGATCTGATTTCAATGCATCCTTAAATAGTTTCTCAGATAAGGCCAGGCTATCTTTCTTAGCAGCAGCAAGTGCTTTCTCGACAGTTTCATTATAGTTCTGCGCATTCATATAAATAGTTGCGAAGAGTAATAAGAGCGTTGTGAATATATATCTCATTTTTTAATTTTAATTATTAATGAAGCTACAAATTTACCTTATTCATTAATTGAATAAGATTTATGTTAACTAAAAAAACATAATAACCTCATTATCATAATAAAAAGCCGACTACTCTCTATCTTTTATAGACAAAGAGCTGTCGGCTTTACATATTATCACAATAAGAAATATCAAATTAGACTTTTCTTATATATTCAGCTATCCATTCTCCAACTTCAATGGTTCCATATTTCTTTCCTCCCTCAACCTGAATTTCAGGAGTTCGTACATGTGCCTCAAGAGATGCATCTACTGCAGTACGAATAAGTTTACCCTCTTCCTTGAGGTTGAAATATTCAAAAAGCATTGCTACAGACAATATTTGTGCAACGGGATTTGCAATATTAAGTCCTTTAGCTTGTGGCCACGATCCATGAATAGGTTCAAATACAGGAGTACTTTCGCCAGTAGAAGCCGAAGGAAGTAATCCCATAGAACCACTTATTACCGAGCCTTCATCAGTAAGTATATCTCCGAAAGTATTCTCGGTAACCATAACATCAAAGAAAGTTGGTTCTTGAATCATCTTCATTGCAGCATTGTCAACATACATATAATCTGTTTTCACTTCGGGATAGCTAGGTGCAATTTCCTGTGCTATCTGTCTCCATAGTCTTGAAGAAGCCAAAACATTAGCCTTATCAACTACTGTAAGATGCTTTCTCCTTTTCATTGCATATTCAAATGCCACCTTCAATATACGTTCAATTTCAGGACGAGTATACATATTTGTATCAAAAGCTTTATCGTTATCCTGATATTTTTCTCCGAAATACATACCTCCGGTAAGTTCGCGTATGCAAATAAAATCAGCTTTTTCAACTAATTCCTTTTTCAAAGGTGACATATGTACCAAACATCCAAAAGTCTGTATGGGACGAATATTTGCAAATAGTCCCAACTTTTTTCTCATTGCAAGTAATCCCTGTTCAGGACGTATCTTTGCATTAGGATTATTGTCAAATTTAGGATCACCTACAGCCGAAAATAATACCGCATCGGCATTTTTACATATATTGTAAGTATCTTCTGGAAACGGATTGCCTACCTTATCTATTGCGTCGGCACCACAAATTGCATATTCATAGTTTACTTCGTGTCCAAATTTTTCGCATACTGCATTCATTACATTTACACCTTGTACTGATATCTCGGGTCCTATTCCATCTCCTGCCAATACTGCTATTTTGAAATTCATAGTTATTTATATTTATTGTTAGTATCTTATTTTTTAATCATGCATTTCCCTTATAACTGCTTTCTATAATGTTTAGCATCTTAATAGTAGCTTTTATAGCAGCCTCTGTCTGATCGGCATCAAGTCCGCGAGTACGGAAAATTTTTTCCTGAAAGCTCCATGTTATAACCGTTTGTACAAAAGCATCTGTACGTCCACCAGGAGGTATACTTACTGCATAATTAGTAAGCATTGGAAATGTTCGGTGAAGAGTTGTCTTATAAACTTTCCGCAAAGCTCGTACAAAAGCATCATATTGACCATCGCCTGTAGAATTTTCTTCAAATTCCTTACCATTTATTTCTATCTTAATGGTAGCCATAGGTTTTAGTCCATAAGCTAATGTAACTATATAACTTTTTAGTTGAACAGCATCATTAAGAACGTCATGCTTCAGAACGTCGGATACTATATAAGGTAAATCCTCCTGTGTTACTAGTTCTTTCTTATCTCCAAGTTCGATAATTCTTTCAGTAACCTTCTTCATAGACTCTTCATCCAACTGCAATCCAAGATCGGCAAGATTCTTTCTTATATTAGCCTTTCCACTTGTCTTCCCTAAAGCATACTCACGTTTTCTGCCAAACCGTTCGGGCAATAGTTCATTGAAATAAAGATTATTCTTATTATCGCCATCTGCATGAACGCCTGCAACCTGTGTAAAGACATTTTCACCAACTATAGGCTGGTTGGCTGGAATAACAATTCCTGAATAAGACTCTACAACTCTACTTACGTCATTCAATTTACTTTCATCTATATTGGTAATAGCCTTGAAATGATCTTTAAGTATAGCCTGTACACTTGCCAGCGGTGCATTACCAGCCCTCTCACCCAGACCATTTATCGTAGTATGAAGTCCGGCTACCCCACTAAGTACAGCTGCCAGAACATTACTTACCGCCAAATCATAATCATTATGAGAATGAAAGTCAAAATGAAGATAAGGATATCTTTTTTTCATTTTTCTTATATACTCTATTACCTGAAGCGGATTAAGTATACCTAAAGTATCGGGCAACATATATCGTTTTATTGACGTATCTTTCAGTGAATCAATAAGTCTAAACACATATTCGGGCGAATCTTGTATTCCGTTACTCCAATCTTCCAGATATATATTTACGCTTATATCTTTTTCATCTGCATAACTTACTACTTCTAGTATATCTTGTATATGTTCGTCAAGAGTCTTCTTTAGCTGTTTAGTGCAATGTTTCAACGATCCTTTACAAAGTAAGTTAAGTACCTTACAGCCAGTATCATGAATCCAATCTACCGACAAATGTCCATCCACGAATCCAAGCACCTCCACTTTAGGCAAGAGGTTACGACGTGCCGCCCAATCACATATCATCTTTATCGCCTCAAATTCTCCATCCGAGACTCGTGCCGATCCAACTTCTACCCTATCCACCTTCAAGTCTTCCAGCAAAAGCCTTGCAATCATAAGTTTCTCGTGAGGAACAAATGATACACCGCTTGTCTGTTCACCATCACGTAGGGTAGTATCCATTATCTCTATTTTGACACTTTTTCCCATTGTTCAATTTTATCTCTGTTACTCAGAAGAAAATCTATATCATCAAGACCATTCATAAGACAATGTTTCTTATATGAGTTAATCTCGAAAAGTTCACTCTTACCAGTCGATTTATTGATTATAATCTGGTCTGGAAGATTCACCTCAACTTCCGTCGCAGGATTTGCATATATAGAATCGAACAATTCTTTAAGAAAAGATTCTGATACAACTACCGGTAATACAAAGTTATTCAGTTCATTATTCTTATGTATATCGGCAAAGAAACTAGATATCACAATTCTAAATCCGTATCCTGCAATAGCCCATGCCGCATGTTCACGGCTTGATCCTGATCCGAAATTTTTGCCTGCCACCAATATTTCACCTTTATATAAGGGATTATTCAAAACAAAATTTTCATTTATGCTTCCATCCGAATTATATCTCCAGTCTCGAAAAAGATTATCTCCAAAGAACTTTTCTTCCTTTGTTGTTGCTTTAAGGAAACGAGCCGGAATAATTTGATCGGTATCGACATTTTCCAGAGGTAAAGGAACACATGTGCTTTTTATTATATTGAATTTCTGTTTCATTTTCTTTAGAATTTGTTTTGTAAGGTAGATTACATTAATGTTCTCGGATCGGTTATTACACCAGTTACAGCAGCAGCGGCAGCTACAAGCGGACTTGCAAGCAGTGTGCGTGCACCAGGTCCTTGGCGTCCTTCAAAATTACGGTTGCTTGTAGAAACTGAATATTTTCCTGCTGGAATTTTATCATCATTCATGGCAAGACATGCCGAGCATCCGGGCTGACGGATTTCAAATCCGGCTTCTTCTAGAATTTTATCTATTCCCTCTTCTCGTATCTGCTCATCTACCATCCATGAACCAGGTACTAACCATGCTATTATATTTTCAGCTTTCTTTTTATTTCTTACTAATGAAGCAAAAGCTCTAAAATCTTCTATTCTACCGTTAGTACATGCCCCAAGAAATACATAGTCTATCTTCTTTCCCAGTAAAGATTCACCAGCTTTAAATCCCATGTATTCCATTGATTTGTTGAATGAAGCATTATTCTCTTGTGGAATATTCTGTGTAATTCCCATACCCATTCCCGGATTAGTGCCATAAGTAATCATAGGTTCAATATCGGCAGCATCAAATTTAACTTCCTTATCGAATACGGCATTCTCTTCACTTTTAAGTGTTTTCCAATATTCCAGTGCATTCTCCCACTCTACACCAACCGGTGCATATTCTGTACCTTTTATATATTCGAATGTCTTTTCGTCTGGAGCAATCATTCCACCGCGAGCTCCCATTTCAATACTAAGGTTACATAAAGTTAGTCGGCCTTCCATTGATAGCTCTTTAACTGCTGTTCCGGAATATTCAACAAAATATCCTGTAGCCCCGCTAGTCGACATTTTAGCCATCATATAAAGTGCCATATCCTTGGCAGTAACTCCTTTTCCCAACTTACCGTCTACTGTAATCTTCATAGTCTTAGGACGACTTTGCAAAATACATTGTGATGCCATCACCATTTCTACTTCACTTGTTCCTATACCGAACGCAACTGCCCCCATAGCTCCGTGAGTAGAAGTATGTGAATCGCCGCAAACTATAGTCATACCAGGCAATGTTAATCCGCGTTCAGGTCCTACAACATGAATAATTCCATTTTTCTTATTCATCATACCAAAATGATTAAGACCGAAGTCTGCTGCATTTCTAGAAAGTGTTTCAACCTGATTTCTAGAAACAGTATCTTCTATAGGTTTATCTTGATCATGAGTAGGAGTATTATGATCGGGCATACAGTAAATCTTATCAGGTCGGAAACATTTTATTCCCCTTGCACGCATTCCTTCAAATGCCTGCGGACTTGTAACTTCGTGACAGTAAAGACGATCAATGTAAAGCTGAGTTGGACCATCTTCTACCTTCTGTACTACATGTGAATCCCATATTTTATCAAATAAAGTATTAGCCATATTATTTTTCCGTATTAGTTCTAAATTTATTTATACAATCTATATATGCTTCTGCCGAAGCTGCTATTATATCGGTATTAGCCCCGAAACCATAGTACATTTGTCCGTCAAATTCTACTTGCATATGTACCTTACCCATATCATCGCTACCTTTGCTTATAGCCTGAATTGTAAATTCTTTAAGAGTCATCTGACGATTTATTATTTTCTTTAAAGCTTTTATAGCAGCATCTACCGGACCATTACCAGTGGCAGCCGCCTCAAAGTGTTCGCCAGAAATATTAATTCCTACACTTGCAACCGATCTTACTCCTACTCCACTTGTTACTTGAAGATAATCAAGTTTTATATGATGATTTATACTTCTATCTGCACCAGCTAGTACAAGTATATCATCATCAGTTATATCTTTCTTCTTATCGGCAAGCTTAAGAAAATCTTCATATACTTTATCCAGTTTGTCTTGCTCCATATTAACGCCAAGTACGGTAAGTCTGTGTTTCAATGCAGCTCTTCCGCTTCTGGCAGTAAGTACAATTGCATTATCATCAATTCCTACATCCTTAGGATCTATAATTTCGTAAGTCTGCACATTTTTAAGTACACCATCCTGATGTATTCCAGAAGAATGAGCAAATGCATTTCTACCTACAATAGCCTTATTGGGCTGTACAGGCATATTCATCAAACTAGAAACCATACGACTTACAGGATATATTTTCTGAGTATTTATATTAGTCTCAATATTTATGTCATTATGACATTTTACAATCATTGCCACCTCTTCTAAAGAAGTATTTCCAGCTCTTTCGCCTATACCATTTATAGTTACTTCTACCTGACGCGCACCGTTAAGTACCCCACTTATGGTATTGGCAGTAGCCATTCCCAAATCATTATGACAATGAGTAGAAATTATCGCTTTATCTATATTATCAACATTATCAACAAGATACTTTATCTTTGCACCGTATTCATTAGGAAGACAATATCCTGTGGTATCAGGAATGTTTACTACAGTAGCACCAGCCTTTATTACTGCCTGAACAACTCTGGCCAGATATTCATTATCTGTACGACCGGCATCTTCCGCATAAAACTCAACATCATCAACAAAACGACGTGCATACTTAACGGCAGCAACTGCACGTTCTATTATTTCTTCACGAGTAGCATTGAACTTATATTTTATATGCGATTCGGAAGTACCAATGCCGGTATGTATTCTTTTTCTCTTTGCATACTTCAATGCCTCTATGGCAACATCAATATCTTTTTCAACCGCTCTTGTCAACGCACAGATAGTTGGCCATGTCACAGCTTTGGAAATTTCGATTACAGAATTAAAATCACCAGGACTTGAAATAGGAAATCCGGCTTCAATTACATCTACACCTAACGATTCCAATTGCTTGGCCACCTGAATCTTCTCGACAGTATTCAACTGACATCCAGGAACTTGTTCACCATCTCTAAGGGTGGTATCGAAAATAAATAATTTGTCACTCATAGCTTTATGCATTATTTAATTATATCTAACAAAAAAAAGCCTTTCTCACTTGGAAGTGAGAAAGGCTTAGAATATCTATCATTATTATATACATATCATACACAGCACTCACTTCCGACTGATTTTTCCAGTAGAATAATAATACCACAGAGTATAATATGTATAAAGTTTTGATTCATTTGTTTTCTTTCAATATTTTATGATGCAAAGGTAGATATATTTTTTAATTCACAAAATAAAATGTAAGTTTTTTGATGTTTTTTTTTATAATCTATAATTTATAATAGATTTATATTTACACTTAATTTACAATTATATGTTATATTCTTATATTAATGCATTATAAATATATTTTATATTATAATTTGATGTATAAATTGATTTCTAAATATAAAATTATAATTTTCCACGTATATAAAACTAATATGTTATTTTTCATTTATTGTATAATGTTAGAAATGTACTTCTCTATGTCATATAAATAGAATGTAAAATCTGAAGCATTATGTAGATATATAGATTTAAATGAATTCAATAAAGCTATACTATATAGTAGTTATATGATGTATAACTAAATATTAAC
>USAN01000013.1 GCA_900552645.1 uncultured Bacteroides sp. | reverse complement strand
TATAATATAAAGTGTGAATGATATGAGGGTAATGTTTATATGTAAATAATTGATAATCAATGTTGTGGAATTGTGAATGATGTGACATTATAAATAAATAGTGTACCGTAATATTATAATATACTTAGTATGTTCACCTAAAATTTGTTTTGAATATTCATTTTATAATATTCTCTTTTAATAATGTGTTTATGTTTAGTTCACTATATTTGAAATGAAAAGCGTTATAATATACTTTATTTTTTCAAAAAGTGTAAGATTTGTTAAAAATAAGTCGTAATTTTGCGGCCGATTTTATAACACCCATAATTCATGAAAAAAATAGTATTATTGATAATTGTATTTTTAATTACAGCAGGAGCAGAGGCTCAGCAAAAGAAGTTTGGATATAAATTTTATGGACAGATTAGAACAGACTTGTTCTATAATAGCCGCGCTAATGAAGAAAGTGTAGATGGATTGTTCTATATGTATCCAAAAGATAAAGTTTATGATGCTGATGGTAAAGATCTTAATTCTAGATTTAGTGGAGGATTTTATGATTTGTACTCAAGAGTAGGAGTAGATGTAAAGGGGCCGCAGTTATGGAAAGCAAATACTTCGGCTAAACTTGAAGTGGATTTTCGTGGAACTGGTTCGTCATTTTCTGTGGTAAGATTACGACATGCATATTTTAACCTTGCATGGAATAATCATTCATTGTTGATGGGACAGACTTGGCATCCTTTATATGGTGAAGTTGCACCTCAGGTATTGAACCTGAATATGGGTGCTCCATTTCAGCCATTCAGTCGTGCACCTCAAATCAGATATAGATATTTTTCAGGTAATATTCAGCTTACAGGAGCAGCAATATGGCAGTCTCAGTATCTTTCGCAGGGACCTTCAGGGAAAAGTCAGAACTATATAAAAAATAGCTGTATTCCAGAAATTTATGTAGGAGTTGATTATAAATCGTCAAAATTATTGGTAGGCGCAGGTATAGAAATGATATCTTTAATGCCTAGAACAGAATCGATACATAATGAAATGGTATATAAGGTAAATGAAAGAATTACGACTTTATCTTATGAAGTTCACATGAAATATAGTAATGATAATTTATACGTAGCAGCTAAAAGTGTATTAGGTTCTAACTTGACTCAAGTATCTATGTTGGGTGGCTATGGAGTTAAATCAATTAATGATAAAACCGGCGAACAGAAGTATTCTCCAAACTGTAACAGCAGCACTTGGTTTAATATTGCTTATGGAAAGAAATGGCGTCCTGCTTTGTTTTTGGGGTATATGAAGAATTTAGGAACATCTAATGCAATTACAACAATGTATGGAACAGGTACTAATGTTGACCAGCTTATGAGTGGAAGTGCCGAGCTTACTTATAACGTTCCTAACTGGAAATTTGGATTTGAATATAATATGACTTCTGCGTGGTATGGTACATTGAAGCAGTCTAACGGCAGAATTATAGATACTCATTCTGTTACAAATAATCGTTTGGTAGGTACTGCAATATTTATGTTTTAATGCTTGTCAACTTCTATGATTTATATATATGAGTTCGGTGAAAAGCCGAGCTCATTTTTTTTATGTTAAGACTATATTATTAGAGTCTTTATTACAATAGAGTAATATTGTTGTTATTTAATTATAAGAGATACATTAATGCACTATATACATTATGTATGATTCTTCTAATTATTGTAGCTTTATTTTTGCTACATTAGTACTGTAGGTATTGAGAATAGATTCAATTCTTTTTTAAGAATTCCATAATCTCTTTAGCATTTTCTGGATTGAACCATTTTATACTATTGTCGCGTTTAAACCATGTCATTTGTTTACGTGAATAGATTCGCGAATTTTGCTTAATTTTTTCAATGGCAAAATCAAGTGTCCATTCATTATTAAGATAGTTGAATATCTCTTTGTATCCTACAGTATTAAGAGAATTGAGATGTCTGAATTGAAAGACTTCTTTTGCTTCATCAATCAGGCCATCAGCTATCATCGTATCTACACGCCTGTTTATTCTGTTATATAATTCTTCTCGATCTCTTACAAGACCAATCTTTATTATATTGAAATCTCTCTTTTTATGAATCGCTGTACGGAATGAAGTATACGTTTTCCCTGTCATATAGCAAATTTCTAATGCATGAACTACTCGTTTGTAATTCTTTAAATCTACGATATTATAATATTCAGGATCTAAAAGCTTTAGTTCGGCACACAGCGTTTCTAACCCTTCTTCCTCGTAACGTTTCAACATTAGCTCACGAGTATCCTTGTCTATAGTAGGAATGTCATCTATTCCTTTACATATAGCATCAATATACATCATAGAGCCTCCTGTAAGAACAACTACATCTTTTTCCTTGAATAACTCTTCAATCTTCTTTAGGGCATCTATTTCATATTGAGCAGCACTATAGTAATCATCAAGATTTAATGTTCCTACAAAATAATGAGGAACACGTGACAATTGTGAGGGAGTGGGGGCTGCTGTTCCTATTTTTAGATCTTTGTATAACTGTCGCGAATCTGCAGATATAATCGAAGTTCCAAAATATTCGGCTACAGATAAGCTCAGTTCTGTTTTACCTACACCGGTTGGCCCTAGAAGAATGATTAGAGTTTTATTCATGAAATGGAGTGAAAAGAGTGGAGATATTATAAATAAGTGTATCAAAAATAATATTTATTATTTTTGATACACTTATATGTAGCAAGATTAGTAATTTTCTGGTTCGAATGATTCTGGTGTAGAATTCCCGCTCATGTCAAATCCTTCCGGGTCAAAGTCATCCATGTCAAAGTCTTGATCTCCATAGAAGTTTTCATCAAGATCTACATTACCTGTATTTGTAGCCATTTGCTGGTCAAAGTCAATCGTTTGATTAGGAGCTTCTCCTTTCTTTCGTGAACAAATAGCTTGTGTAAGATTACTTCCTGTAAGAATTTCAGATAATTCAATAAAGAAAACACGTTCTGCCAAAGGATCGAAAACATATATCATTTTCTGTTTTTCATCCTCTAAAAGAGTACTCAAAGGAGTCTCTCGCATAATGTAATTATCTTCTTCAGAAGTTCCTCCCATATCTTCAAGTGTGATTTCCTGTTGTTTTTCCCAATCATCATCACATATGAAAAATGATGTCATCTGATCATCTTTATATCCGGTAGCTTTCAGTATTGCTGAATGTAAATTGTAGAAAGTGGCTTCCGAATCTATTTTTATTTCTCTGAGGAAATCATCAACTTCATCAGAAATTATTGTAAATCTGTAAACCATAGTTTAAGTTAGTTTTATTGGCATAAAGATATAAAAAACTTTATTATCTTATTATACCACGTTGTGAATTTTCAATGAAAGAAAGAATATATTCAATTTCTTCGCTCATTGGTATATCTTCTCTCACCTTTATTATTGCATCGCTTACATTCATGCCCGATTGATATATTAATCGATATGTATTATGAATATTTTCAATAACCTCGTTAGAGAATCCTCTTCTACGCAATCCTATAATGTTGATACCGGCATATGTTATAGGTTCACGACCTGCTATTATATAAGGAGGAATATCCTTGCTAAAGCGTGAGCCGCCTTGAATCATTACGTAACCTCCTACATGACAGAACTGATGCATTAATACAGATGCGCTTATAATAGCATTATCATCAATTATTATTTCGCCTGCCATCTTGGTTGCATTACCTATAATACATCCATTGCCTATAATAGCATCGTGTGCCACATGTACTCCTTCCATAAGAAGGTTGTTATTTCCTACAACAGTCTTGCCTTTTGCAGAAGTACCTCGATTTATTGTAACATTTTCACGGATAGTATTGTTGTTGCCTATTTCGGCAGTAGTCTCTTCTCCCTGGAATTTCAAATCCTGAGGAACTGCACTTATTACGGCTCCCGAAAAAATGGTATTTCCATCTCCTATGCGTGCTCCGTAAAGAATCGTTACATTAGGCATAATCTTATTGTTATTGCCTATTACAACGTTCTTGTCTATAAAAACAAAAGGACCTATCTCAACGTTATCACCAATTATTGCTTCTGGATGTATATATGCTAATGGGCTTATCATCTATTTTATTTTATTTGTTTTTTACAATTTGTGCCATGAACTCGGCTTCACATACTATATTTTCGCCAACAAAAACATATCCTTTCATTGAAGAAATACCTCTGCGTATTGGAGCAAGTAATTCAACACGGAATATCAATGTGTCTCCCGGTACAACTTTATGTCTGAATTTTACTCCATCTATCTTTAAAAAATAGGTAGAGTATTTTTCTGGTTCATCTAAGGAATTGAGAACTAAAAGACCTCCACATTGAGCCATAGCCTCTATTTGAAGCACTCCTGGCATTACTGGTTCCTGAGGAAAATGTCCTTGAAAGAATGGTTCGTTAGATGTTACATTTTTTATACCCACTATATAATTAGCTCCTATTGCAATTACTTTATCTACTAATTGAAATGGATAGCGATGTGGAAGTAATTCTCGGATGCGGTTAACGTCCATAATAGGTGCTTCATTACAGTTATAGGTAGGTGCCTGAATTTCATGAAGTCTTATTTCTTTTCTTATTTGACGGGCAAACTTGTTGTTTATAGTATGACCGGGACGAGTAGCAATTATTCTACCTTTAATAGGTTTTCCTATCAAAGCTAAATCTCCTATAATGTCTAGAAGTTTATGACGTGCTGGCTCGTTGTCCCATACCAAAGGAATATGATTTATGTATCCAAGTTCATCGGCATTCATATGAGGTACCCCCATTACATCGGCCAATTTATCATAATTTTCCTGAGACATCTTGCGCTCGTATATAACAATTGCATTGTCTAAGTCTCCTCCCTTTATCAGGCCTGCACTTAAAAGTGGTTCAATTTCTCTTACAAAAACGAATGTTCTTGCAGAAGCTATCTCGGTAGGGAAATTTTCCATATCTTCCAAGGTAGCAAATTGATTGAATAATATTTTAGAATCGTAAGATATTAAAGCATTTACGCTGAAATTTTCATCTGGAAGAACTATAATGGAAGATCCAGTAGCTTCGTCACGAAATTCTATCTTTGATTTTATTATATAATAATCTTTTACTGCAGTCTGCTCTTCTATACCAACTCTTTTTATATTTTCTACGTAGTATTTGGCACTTCCGTCCAAAATAGGAAACTCAGGTCCGTTTACCTGAATAAGACAGTTGTCTATTCCTGCAGCATAAAGAGCCGCAAGTGCATGCTCTACAGTGCTTACTTTAATTCCATTCTTTACGAGAACTGTTCCACGTGTTGTGTCTCCTACATTTTCTGCAACTGCATCTATTATAGGTTGGCCTTCAATATCGATGCGTTGTATTTTATACCCGTGATTATCAGGAGCAGGATTAAATGTAACCGTCAGGTTTACTCCTGTATGGAGACCTTTTCCGTTTAAAGAAAAACTGCCTCTTAATGTTTTCTGTTTCAACATGGGCTATTTGTTATTTATTAGTTTTTTAAGTTCTTCTATTTCTTTCTTTAGATCGTTTATTGTCGCTGCCAATTCGGGTAGTTGTTTGTAATAGACAGATGATTTCATAAATTTTTTCGAATCTATTGCAGGATATCCCATCAAAGTTTGGTTGGACTTTGTATTACCAGCTATTCCTGATTGAGCACCAACATGAACCATATTGCCTATTTTAATGTGACCTGCCACTCCTACCTGTCCGCCAAACATACACCATTCGCCTATTTTTGCAGAACCGGCTATACCACATTGAGATGCCATAACTGTATTAGATCCAATTTCAACATTATGAGCTACTTGAATAAGATTGTCAAGCTTTACGCCTTTTCTTATTATAGTTGCTCCCATTGTAGCACGATCAATACATGTGTTAGCACCAATCTCAACATTATCTTCTATTTTTACTATTCCAATTTGAGGGATTTTTTCATATCCATTGCCCGAAGGAGCGAAACCAAATCCGTCCGATCCTACAACAACACCTGCATGAAGTATGCAATTATCTCCAATAATACAATCATTGTATATTGTAACATTGGGAAAAATAGTGCAGTTACTACCTATTTTAGCATTGCATCCTATAGTTGCGTTAGAGTATAATGAAGTATTGTCTCCAATAACTGCTCCATCTTCAACGCATGCATAAGGAGCAATATAAACATTGTTACCAATTTTTGCTTTAGGAGAAATATATGCCAGCGGATCTATACCTGTTTTTTTAGGTTTGCTGTTTTCATATAAAGTAAGAAGCTTAGCAAGACTTTCGTATGCATTATCAACTTTAATTATAGTTGCTTTAATTTCTTGTTCAGGAACAAAATCCTTGTTTACTAAAACAATAGATGATTTAGTATCATATATATAATGTGTATATTTAGGATTTGATAGAAAAGAAATTGCTCCCGGTATTCCTTCTTCAATCTTTGCAAATGTATTGACAGTTGCATTTTCATCACCAATAACTGTTCCCTGGATATATTCTGCAATTTGTTTAGCTGAGAACTCCATAACTATGTAATCTTTTATTCTAAATTATTTCAAATCGGTGTATTGTATGTTACAAGATCATGTAACCACCGCATATTAATTGCGCAAATTACGCATTTTTTTTTTATATATTAGAATAAAAGCATAATTATTTAAGGTGTATTAGGGCTTAATGCGGTAATAACATGTATAGTATTTCTTCATTTTTCTCGATAATAAAGAGATATTGAATATTTCGGATGCTTCAGAAATATCTTTCGTACTACCATCATTATATAAAATTTCTATGCTGTCGTCTTCTGTCTTATACATGTTGTTCTCTATTGCTGATATTGAAAAGAAATAGTGAAGTTGCTTTTTTGTTATAGATAGACTCTTGCATATATCATTGGCTATCTCTTCTTTATGGTGCTTATCGGGTGGAAGTGAGGATATTTCTACTTTGAAAAGATGACGATCTATTATTCCTTTGCTCAAAGTTGAAAGGATGATGTCATCTTCGTCACACCAAACTTTTAGTGCACTCCATATATCATTGTCGTCTAGCTTTATAAATGATTCAATACACTCGTTGTCATTAAAAAAACGTTTACGATCAATCTCATTGTAGAGGAAAAATTTTAATGCTGGTGAAGCGAAAAGCTCTTTACCTTCGAATGCAAGTTCTTTTGCACGAGTAAGGGCGTTAATAAGCATTTTTTCTATAGCTACAGAAGTTTTGTGAAGATATACTTGCCAATACATCAGTCGGCGAGAAGTCAGAAAATTCTCTATAGGATATATGCCTTTAGAGTCAACAACCAAGTGGTCATTTTTTACGTTGAGCATTTTTATAATTCTGGCCGAACCTATGTTGCCTTCTGATACTCCTGTATAAAAGCTGTCACGACTAAGGTAATCCAGACGATCCATATCGAGTTGACCACTAACCATCTGGTGCAGAAATTTTTTAGGATATTCATCTTTGAATATCTGAATTGCCAAATTGAGCTGACCTTTAAGATCTACATTAATTCTTTCCATAAGCATTATGGAAATTTCTTCATGGCTTACTCCTTTTACTAAAGTATTTTCTAGTACATGAGAGAATGGTCCGTGTCCTATATCATGAAGTAGTATTGCTGCTTCTACAGCTTCTGCCTCACTGTCAAAAATAAAAATACCTTTTTCCTTTAAATTGCGTATCGCTTCACGCATAAGATAATAAGCTCCAAGAGAATGCTGAAATCGTGTGTGTTGGGCACCTGGATACACTGCACATGATAGGCCAAGTTGCTTTATTCGGTTCAATCTCTGAAAAAGAGGGTGTGATATGATATCGTAAAGGAGACCTTTCGGAATATTTATGAAGCCAAAAACTGGATCGTTTATTATTTTTCTTTCACTCATGCTTTCTTTATCATTAAATTACGTTAGATACTTAATAAAAGACATTCGAGAAAAAAGTATAATATCCGGAGATAAAATATGTTGTTGTCTCCGGATATTTTTATATTATGTAAATGGAAGAATTAAAGTATATTTTTTAATTGCTCTTCCATCTCTTTTTGTACTTTAGCTGCCTCTGTTTCGGCTGCTTTTGCAAAGTTTTTACTCTTGTCGGCATATATAATAGCTCGACTTGAGTTTACAATAAGGCCACACTCGGAGTTCATTCCATATTTACAAACCTCTTCTAGTGATCCTCCCTGTGCACCAATACCAGGTACCAAAAGAAAATGTGAAGGAACTATTTTACGTATGTCTTCAAAAGCTTTTCCCTGAGTAGCACCTACTACATACATCATATTATTATCGTTCGACCACTCCTGTGATTTGCGTAGAACTTTTTCGAAAAGACGTTCACCATTTTTATCCTCGGTAAGTTGTAAGTCGTGTGAGCCTTTGTTACTTGTAAGCGCAAGGAGAATAACCCATTTGCCTTCATATGTAAGGAAAGGTGTAACACTATCTTCTCCCATGTAAGGAGCTACTGTAACAGAATCAATGTTTAGCTCATCAAAAAATGTACGAGCGTACATGGCCGATGTATTACCAATATCTCCGCGTTTTGCATCGGCTATGATAAACTGATCAGGATAATTAGTTTTTATATATTCTACTGTCTTTTCGAATGCTACCCATCCTTTTACTCCCATACTTTCGTAGAAAGCTAAGTTTGGTTTATAAGCTATACAGTAAGGAGCAGTTGCATCAATTATAGCTTTGTTGAATTCAAAAATAGGATCTTCTTCTTTTAAAAGATGTTCAGGAATCTTATTTATGTCTGTATCAAGTCCTACACACAAAAATGATCTTTTTTTCTTTATATTTTCAAACAATTCTTGCTTGTTCATGTTCTTTCTTGTTGTTAAATATTTACTACAATTCACTCTCTTTCAGACGTTCTGTGTTTTCGGCTACAATAAGATGATCAATGCAGTCCTGTATATCGCCGTCCATGAAAGCTGATAAATTATATATAGTATAGTTTATTCGATGATCGGTAATTCTTCCCTGAGGATAGTTGTAAGTACGAATTTTTGCAGATCTGTCGCCTGTAGATACCATAGTCTTACGCTTGCTTGCAATGTCGTCAATATACTTCTGATGTTCTTTGTCATATATAAACGTACGGAGGCGTGATAAGGCGCGTTCCTTGTTCTTTGGCTGATCTCTAGTTTCTGTACATTCTATAAGTATCTCCTCTACTATTCCGGTATTAGGATTTCTCCAATTATATCTAAGACGTACTCCTGATTCTACTTTGTTAACATTCTGACCTCCAGCACCTCCGCTTCGGAAAGTATCCCACTTTATTTCTCCTTCGTTAATTTCGACGTCGAATGGTTCAGCTTCGGGCAATACTGCAACGGAAGCAGCTGATGTGTGAACTCGTCCTTGAGTTTCGGTTGCAGGAACACGCTGTACTCGATGAACTCCAGACTCATATTTTAGTGTACCGTATACTTTGTCTCCGGTAACAGAACATATTATTTCCTTAAATCCACCTGATGAACCTTCATTTGCACTAGATATTTCAAGACGCCATCCTTTTGATTCGCAGTATTTTGCATACATACGGAAAAGATCTCCTGCAAAAATAGCAGCTTCATCTCCACCTGTACCTCCACGGATTTCAAGAACTGCATTACGGTCATCCTGAGGATCGGCAGGTACAAGCAGTAGTTTTATCTCTTCTTCAAGTTCTGGGATTCGTTTCTCACAAGCCGCAGCCTCTTCACGAGCCATTTCCTTCATTTCTGGATCAGTCTCGTTAGTGATTATTTCTTTTGCCTCATCAAGTCCGTTAATACATTGTATGTATTCTTTTCTAGCATTCATAATATCACTAAGATCTTTATATTCCTTAGTAAGCTTTACATAACGCTTTTGATCGGCTATTACATTAGGGTCGGTTATGAGGGTAGAGACTTCTTCGAATCTAGCTACCAATCCTTCTAATTTTTCTAATATTGTATTGTTTTCAGCCATTAATTATTTATTCCAAAGTTTATGAGACCAATTATATTTCTAAATAATATATTATATTCAATCAATAACCACTTAAGTATTACACATGTTTCAATTATTATCTTAAAAGTAAAGTTTTCTGCTTTTATTCTATTAGCTATTATAATTTAAAATGCTGCTATCAAGAAAATAGTTGCTGTGAATTATAATATATAAATAGTTCGACTTACTCTTAATTTCCTTATATATGTTCCTTTATGGTATTTCGTTAATAAAAGAAAGAATATTGTAATTACCTAAATGCATACTGATCTCATCTTTTCAACTTTAATATTTAAACTCTCCGAATTCGCTCTTTATTATAAGTTCTTTCTTGTCGTTCTTTTCAACATGTCCAACTATCTGAGCATCTATGTTGAATGATTTGCTTATATCTATAACTTCCTGAGCATGCTCTGGCGATAAATATACTTCAAGACGATGGCCCATATTAAATACCTTATACATCTCTTCCCATGATGTTCCACTTTGTTCTTTAATAGTACGGAACAATGGAGGTACAGGAAATAGGTTATCTTTAATGACAAGGCAGTTATCTCCAATAAAATGAAGTATTTTAGTCTGTGCACCACCCGAACAATGAACCATACCGTGTATTTCATTACGCAATGCATCGAGAAGTTTTTTAACTACAGGAGCGTAAGTACGGGTAGGAGAGAGAACCAATTTACCTGCATCAAGTGGACTTTCCTCAACTTTGTCTGTAAGTCTAAGAGCACCACTGTATACTAATTCTTCAGGAACTGCCTTGTCAAAGCTTTCAGGGTATTTCTGAGCGAGATATTTAGCAAAAACATCATGACGTGCACTTGTTAATCCGTTACTTCCCATACCACCGTTATATTCCTTTTCGTAAGTAGCCTGGCCGTATGACGCTAAACCAACAATAACGTCTCCAGGACGTATATTAGCATTGTTTATAACATCAGCACGTTTCATGCGGCACGTAACAGTACTATCAACAATTATAGTACGGACAAGATCGCCTACATCTGCAGTTTCTCCACCAGTAGCGAAAACTCCTACACCCATATCGCGCAGTTCTGCAAGAAGTTCATCAGTTCCATTAATTATGGCCGAAATAACTTCGCCAGGAATTAATAACTTGTTACGTCCTATAGTAGAAGATACAAGTATGTTATCTACTGCTCCTACACACAACAAATCATCAATATTCATGATAAGAGCATCCTGAGCAATACCTTTCCATACACCAAGATCGCCTGTCTCTTTCCAGTACAGATAAGCCAGTGATGATTTGGTTCCTGCTCCGTCGGCATGCATAATGTTGCAATATTCAGGGTCACCACCCAGAATGTCGGGGATTATTTTACAGAAAGCTTGAGGAAAAATACCTTTGTCAATGTTTTTAATGGCGTTGTGAACATCTTCTTTAGATGCCGACACACCACGTTGCATGTATCGTTGATTACTCATGATTTAATTGTTTATTTCAATTGGATGTGCAAAAGTAGTCATAATTTTGCTTAAACCATTGATAAAATGCAAAATCTTATTCATATGAATACTTAACGTAATATTAATGTTTATAAAAGGATATCGCCACTTAATAAGTTATATATAATTCAAATTCATAATGGTAAGAATAAAACACTATATATACTCTAAAAACATTAAAATAGTTATATGTTTATATAGTATCATAGTAAAAGTTGCAAATAATTATAGTTGTGAATTTAAGTATGATATATAAGTATTAATGCAATATTATATCCTAGCATTTACATTGTATTAAAAGAGATTTAGATAAATCTTTGTATTATATTACTCAAATTGGTTAGTGGTTGATTACTAATAAGCATATATGCATAAATAATAATAAAAAAAAAGAGCGTTCCGAAAAGAAACGCTCTTCAATAGAATTATAATAATATTATTTACCTTCTCCGGTAATTGCAGCAACACCTGGAAGTACTTTACCTTCGATAGCTTCAAGAAGAGCACCACCACCTGTTGAAATGTATGATACTTTATCTGCCATACCAAACTTGTTGATACAAGCTACTGAGTCACCACCACCAATAAGTGAGAAAGCACCTTCTGCTGTTGCATCTGCAATAGCTTCAGCGATAGCTTTTGAACCAGCTTCAAATTTAGAAAATTCGAATACACCTGCAGGACCGTTCCAAAGGATTGTTTTAGCACCTTTGATAGCTTCCTTAAACTCTTCACGAGTCTTAGGACCTGCATCAAGACCCATCCAACCATCAGGAATATTCTTATCTTCGCATACCTGAATATTTGCATCATTCGAGAATTTATCAGCAGCTACGCAGTCACAACCTAGTACAAGATTAACTCCTTTTTCCTTAGCCATCTTGATAATGTCAAGAGCAAGTTCTAGTTTGTCATCTTCTACAAGTGAGTTTCCTACCTTACCACCTTGCGCCTTAGCGAATGTAAATGCCATTCCACCACAAAGGATTAGGTTATCAACTTTATCCATAAGGTTTTCGATGATACCAATTTTAGTAGATACTTTAGAACCACCCATGATTGCAGTGAAAGGACGTTTGATATCTTTAAGGATATTGTCTACAGCTTTCACCTCTTTTTCCATAAGGTAACCAAGCATTTTGTTGTTTTCATCAAATGAATCGGCGATAACTGCAGTAGATGCATGTTTACGGTGAGCTGTACCGAATGCGTCATTTACATAACAATCAGCATAAGAAGCAAGATGTTTTGCAAATTCTTTCTGTGCAGGTTTTAGAGCAGCTTTTGCTGCAGCTTTTTCTTCGTCAGTAGCAAATTCACCACGTGGTTTTCCTTCTTCTTCAGGATAGAAGCGAAGATTTTCAAGTAAAAGAACTTCACCTGGTTTAAGGTTTGCTGCTGCTTCATCAGCCTTCATACAATCAGGAGCAAACTGTACAGGTACTCCTAACTTTTCTGATACTGCATCAACAATCTGACCTAAAGAATACTTCATATCAGGATTCTTTTTAGGTTTACCCATGTGAGACATGATAATTATGCTTCCACCGTCTGCTAAAATTTTATTAAGTGTAGGAAGAGCACCACGGATACGAGTATCGTCAGTTATTTTACCATTTTCATCCAATGGAACATTGAAGTCCACACGAACAATTGCCTTTTTACCGGCAAAATTGTAATTGTCAATAGTTTGCATAATCTCTTTATTTTATTTATAAGTGTATAATTAATATACTTTATTTAAGAATGTGACAAAGTTACTAATATTTTTGGTTTACAAAATAGGGTTACTTCTTTATTGTTAATTGTTTTCTAATTTTTCTTTAAGAAATTTACCTGTATATGATTCTTTGCATGCTGCTATTTCTTCTGGAGTACCTACACATACTATATTCCCTCCATTCTTACCACCTTCTGCTCCTAAGTCTATTACATGATCGGCACATTTAATCACATCCATATTGTGTTCTATAATCACTATGGTATGGCCTCGTTTTATCAATGCGTCAAAAGCTGCCATGAGTTTCTTTATATCGTGAAAATGTAATCCTGTTGTAGGTTCATCAAATACGAATATTGTAGGTTCGGCTTTTTCCAAACTTAGATAATATGCTAGTTTAACTCTCTGATTTTCTCCTCCCGATAGAGTAGAAGAGGGTTGACCTAACTTTATATATCCTAATCCAACTTCCTGTAGAGGTCGAAGCTTCTTTATAATTTTCTTTTGATTATTCTCGGTAAAGAATTCAACGGCTTGATTTACTGTCATTTCAAGTATATCATATATATTCTTGTCTTTGTACTTAACCTCAAGGGTGTCACTCTTAAAACGTTTTCCATGACATGATTCACATTCGAGTACTAAATCGGCCATAAACTGCATTTCTACAGTGACTGTTCCTTCTCCCTTACACTCCTCACATCGTCCGCCTTCTGTATTGAACGAAAAATATCCTGCATTATATCCCATCTGTTTTGCCAATGGTTGGTCGGCATATAGCTTTCTAATCTCATCGTAAGCCTTTACGTATGTAACAGGATTGCTTCTAGATGATTTACCAATAGGATTTTGATCAACGAATTCTATATCTTTTACCTGATTTATATCTCCTTCAATAGATAAAAATTCTCCAGGGCGATCGCTTACCTCACTGTATTCTCTCTTAAGTGCTTTATAGAATATATCTCTTACAAGGGTACTTTTTCCAGATCCACTCACTCCTGTAACTACAGTCATTATATTAAGCGGAAATTTTACATCAATACCTTTAAGGTTATTTTCTCTTGCTCCTTTTACTTCTATATAATTGTTCCAACTTCTGTGTGATTGAGGTACAGGTATTTTCTCTTCTTCAAGAAGATATTTAACGGTATGGCTGTTGCTACCTTTCTTAAGATCTTTCATGTCTCCTTGATATACAATTTCACCTCCTAAGCGTCCTGCATCAGGACCAATATCTATAATATAGTCGGCTGCCCGTATAATTTCTTCATCGTGCTCTACTACCACTACGGTATTTCCCAATTGCTGAAGTTGACGCAATACCTTTATCAACTTGTCGGTGTCGCGACTGTGAAGTCCTATACTTGGTTCATCCAGTATATAAAGAGATCCTACCAAACTGCTTCCTATAGAGGTGGCGAGATTTATTCTCTGACTTTCTCCTCCCGATAATGAATTGCTTAGACGGTTAAGAGTAAGATAGCTTAATCCAACATCCATTAAGAAATTCAGTCGGTTGTTTATTTCAGTAAGAAGTCTTCTGGCAATACTTTCATCATGAGAATCAAGCTGAATGTTATTGAAGAATGACTGCAATTCTTGTACAGGCATATCTACAAGTTGAGAGATTGATTTTCCTCCAACCTTTACATAAGATGCCTCTTTTTTTAGTCGAGTACCGTTACAAACAGGACAAATAGTCTTTCCTCTATAGCGTGCAAGCATTACCCTATATTGAATCTTATATTGGTTCTCTTCAAGCATCTTGAAGAATGAATCTATACATGCCTTCGTACGTGGTCCGTGCCATAGATAATCCTTCTGTTCCTGAGTAAGTTCAAAATATGGAGTAAATATAGGGAAGTCATGACTAGTAGCTTCATGAAGAAATTCTTTTAACCATTCTCCCATCTTTTCTCCCCGCCAACATACTACTGCACCATCGTATACGCTAAGTGCGCTGTTTGGTATTACAAGATGTTCGTCAATACCTATAATTTTACCAAATCCTTCACAACTGGAACATGCACCTAGAGGCGAGTTAAATGAAAACATCTGATCATTAGGCTCTTCAAATTTAATACCGTCAGCTTCAAACTTATTGCTAAATTCATATAATTGTGTATCACCATCGGCAGAATAGAACCGTAGAAGACATTTTCCATCCCCTTCATACATAGCAGTTTCGGCAGAATCTGCAAGACGACTTAGGCTAGCTTTTGAACTATCTACAGTCATACGGTCTATCAGCTGATACAGAGTGTCTTTTTCCGAATATTGATAATCCTCTACTCTTACCATATCTCCATTAACCTCAAGTCTAGTAAACCCTTGCTTTAGATTGTTTTCAAGTTGTTCGTTCATAGTCCTTCCCTCAGTAGTAATAACTGGCGCAAGGATAGTATATCTGGTTCCTTCAGGATACTCAAGGACTTTTTTTATAATATCTTCCACAGAATGCTTCTTAACCTGTTCGCCACTTATCGGCGAGTATGTTTTTCCTATTTTAGCATATAGCAATCTAATATATTCATATATTTCAGTTGATGTACCTACAGTAGAACGAGGATTACGACTGGTAACTTTCTGCTCTATAGCGATTGCTGGCGGAATACCTTTAATAAAATCACATTCAGGCTTGCTCATTCTACCAAGAAACTGGCGAGCATAACTGGACAAGCTTTCCACATATCTTCTTTGACCTTCAGCATAAAGAGTGTCAAATGCCAGAGAGGATTTACCCGAGCCCGACAATCCAGTAATGACAATAAGTTTGTTTCTTGGAATGTCTATACTGATGTTCTTTAGGTTATTAACCTTGGCTCCTTTTATAGATATATAGCTACTTTCAGACATTATTCTTTTGAATTTGGATTAATATGCAAAGATAAGTATAAACTTTATTATCTTTGCCTGCGTATTTAATTAAGAATAACAAAATGAAAATAAAATCTCTTTTTCTATTACTGGCAGCAGTTGTTATTTCATCTTTTACAAAAGCTCAGAACATCACGCCAAAACATGAATTCAGAGGAGCCTGGATACAATGTGTAAATGGACAGTTTCAGGGAATGTCCACCGATAAAATGCAGCAACTCCTTATTTCGCAGCTCGAAAATCTAAAGGGCGCAGGTATTAATGCAATTATCTTTCAGGTAAGACCTGAGGCTGATGCATTATATAACTCTTCGTTCGAGCCATGGAGCCGTTATCTTACAGGAGTTCAGGGAAAGAAACCTACTCCTTACTGGGATCCGATGCAGTTCATGATAGACGAGTGTCATAAGCGTGGCATGGAGTTTCATGCATGGGTAAATCCTTATAGAGCAAAGACAAAGGGAACTACTGCGTTGTCGCCTATTCATCCGTATAATCGTAATCCAGAAAGGTTTATAAAATATGACGGACAGCTTTTCTTTGATCCGGGATTGCCTGAAAATAGAAAGTATATATGCAAGATAGTAAAGGATATAGTAGATAGATATGACGTTGATGCACTGCACATGGATGACTATTTCTATCCATATCCTAATCCAGCCGAGAGGTTTAATGATGACTTAAGCTTTGCTCAATATGGACGCGGATATGCTGATCGTAACGATTGGCGTCGTGATAATGTAAACATGCTTATAAAGGAGGTATACCAAACAGTAAGAGCTTCCAAGCCTTGGGTGAAGTTTGGAGTATCACCATTCGGAATTTACCGTAATAGAAAAAATGATCCAAACGGAAGCAATACAAACGGTCTGCAAAACTATGATGATCTTTATGCCGATGTACTTATGTGGGTAAACAATGGATGGGTAGATTATAACATCCCTCAGATATACTGGGAGATAGGACATAAAGCTGCCGATTATGAAACTCTTATAAATTGGTGGGCAAAAAATTCGGCGAATCGTCCTTTATATATTGGACAAGATGTAATGCGTACCATAAATAAGGCCGATATTCAGAATCCAAATATAAATCAGATGACTGCAAAGATGAAGCTTCAGCGATCTCTGCCAACAGTTCAAGGTAGCTGTCAATGGTATGCGGCTGCTGTTGTCGATAATGCCGGTGGTTATCGAGATATGCTGGTAAATTCATATCATCGTTATCCAGCCATCCCTCCTACATCACCGTTTATAGACGATAAGGCTCCAGGAAAAGTAAAGAAGGTTAAGGTTGTATGGACAAGCGATGGTCCAGTGCTTTTCTGGCAATCTCCTAAGGCCAAGACCGAGATGGATAAGGCGGTTCAGTATGTAGTTTACCGTTTTCGGAAAGGAGAAAAGATAAATATCGAAGATGCTTCTCATATTGTAGCAATTACGAATGATTCTTTCTATAATTTACCTTACCGAGGTGGCAAATTGCAGTATCAATATGTTGTAACTGCATTAGATCGCCTTCATAATGAATCGAAAGCTGCCAAGAAGAAAGTAAAGCTATAAGTATATTCTACTAATAAATTATTGCACCCAATACTCCGCATATTATAATTGTGAGTATTGGGTTTATTTTATATTTATAGGTAGCAATAAAAGCGCCTCCAAAAATAATTAAACTAGAAAAAAACTGAAATTTGTCATCCTGAAAATTGCCGAAGTTTTCGGCATTCATCAATACAAGTGCAGCCGATGCTAGCAGACCAACTACTCCCGGACGTAATCCGCTGAATATTGAAGCTACTATAGGATGTTTCTGAAACTTCAGAAAGAAACGACTTATTATTATCATTAATATAAATGATGGTAAAATAACGGCAAAGGTAGCCATAACCGAACCTAAGATTCCCATATACTCTGGGAAACCGGCATTTACTATGGCAGCATATCCCACATAAGTTGCCGAATTAATTCCTATAGGGCCCGGTGTCATTTGGCTTATTGCTACTATATCGGTGAACTCGGAAGAACTTATCCATTCATATCGTGTTACAACCTCTCCTTGAATAAGTGAAAGCATAGCATATCCTCCTCCGAATCCAAACAAACCTATCTTAAAGAAAGTATAGAATATATATAAGAAAATCATTTTGAAAGAAATTTATGTTTGTACTTTCCATAAAAATATCCCAATGTACCCGATGCTATAATAATATAAATAGGAGATACGCCAAGCATCCATATCAGCAATGCCGATATTATAGGTATCCATATAGTATAGCGATTAATTTTTATGGTCTTTGCCATAGTAAAAGTAGGTACAGCAATGAGTGCCACTACTGCTGGGCGTATTCCTTTGAATATATTCTCTACCAACGGAATATCCTTAAACTGCTCAAAGAAGAGGGCTATAGCAAGTATTATAAGAAAAGAGGGCAATACTGTACCAAGTGTCATTACCACCGCACCTTTAAGCTTACGTAGTTTGTATCCAATGAATATAGCTATATTTACGGCAAATACTCCTGGTGCTGACTGCGCTATAGCCAGTAAATCTATGAAATCGTCTTTACTTATCCATTTTTTTTTGTCAACAATTTCATTCTGTATAAGCGGTACCATTGCATATCCGCCCCCAATTGTAAATAATCCTATTCTGAAAAAAATAGAAAATGATTCTAAATAAAAATTCATATTAATTCTGTTTCATGTAAATACTTGGAGGAACCTTGTAGTATTTCTTGAATATATCAGTAAAGTACTTTGGGTCTCCAACTCCAACCATATCGGCTACTTCTGCTACAGTATAGCGTTTGCTTTTAAGAAGTCTGGCAGCTTCGGCCATTTTAATCTTTCTTATGTAATCGCTTGGAGTGTAGTCGGTAAGTGCTTTTATCTTATTGTAAAAACTGCTTCTACTCATGTTAAGGTATCCACACATTGTTTCTACATTAACATCTTTGCTTAAGTTTTTCTTTATGTTTTCATTAACTTTAAGTAAAAACTCCTGGTCAAGATTAAGTAAGCCTTCACCGCTGTTCTCATCGTTTACATAGCTGAAGTTTCCTTTAGCAAAAGAATCCTTTATAATTTGACGGTTTGCAAATATATTATTTATAGTTGCCTTCAATACTTCAAGGTCAAAAGGCTTAGTCAGATATTTGTCAGCTTTGGTTTCTAATCCCTTTATAATGCTATCCTTGTCCGAAAGTGCTGTAAGAATAATAATAGGTATATGACTGGTTTCTATATTGTCCTTTATGTTATGACAAAGTTCATTGCCATCCATCACCGGCATCATGATATCAGATATTATAAGGTCTGGCTGCTTCTTTTTTATCATAGTTAATGCTTCCATGCCATTCGATGCTCCGGTTATATTAAAACTAGCTGATAAGGAGTTGATTATAAAATTTTTTAGTTCTATATTATCTTCTATTATCAATATATCCTTCCTATTAGCATTATGTATATCGAAATTATGGGTAGTCCCGTTCGAATAATCTTTGTAGAAGAATGGCAATGGTACGGTCTTTGCAGTTGTCTCTGTTTGTAATATATGATATTTCTTGCTCTTAATAGGGAATGATACTGTAAATGTAGAACCTACATTTTCATTGCTATGAACGTTTATCGTTCCCTGATGCTTCTTTATAAGTCTATATGTAAGAAGCATTCCAATGCCACTACCAGGAATTTGCATGTTTGTTGCATTATAGCTTCTGAAAAGAGAATTGAATAGTTTTTTCTGGTCGCGTGCAGATATGCCTATGCCTGTATCACTTATCTTTATAGTCCAATTAGGATAGTTTACTGTGATAATTATAGTTATTAATCCGTTAGGCTCTGTATATTTAATGGCATTGCTAATAAGATTTCTAAGTATGGAGTCGATCTTGTTTTTGTCAAGGTAAACTTCAGTATCTTTATCTATATTATTAAGTATATCTATCTTTATATTCTTCTTTAATGCATATGGTATAAACTCCTCTATATAATTGTTTATATATTCATATAAGTTATACTTAGAGACTATAAGCGAATCAGAATAAAGATCTTCTTTTTCGAAGTTTATCAAATTGGTTGCCAACTCTGTCAGACTCTGAGTATTTTTAATAGCTAATTCTATATTATTCACTCCTTGAGGAGAAAGATTTTCACTTCTTCTTATTTCATTCAGTGGTGCCTGAATAAGAGTAAGAGGTGTACGTATATCGTGAGCAGTATTAATGAAAAATCTTATTTTCTCCTTAGATGTATTGCTCTCTTTTTTAATCCATAGATAACGGAATACCCCATAAGTTATAATAAGCACTACAGTCATATATAACAGAATAGCCCATGCCGATGCCCAGGAAGGAGAATCTACTGTAATGTTTATAGTCCTTTCCTGAATAGTATGCAAATCGTCTATTAAAATTGCTCTTACTCTTAATTTATACTCTCCCGGTGAAAGGTTTGTGTATCTTATAAGTTTATCCTGCGAAGGGAGAGTCCATTTGTCTATGAATCCTTCAAGCTTCCATGAATAGTATATATTGGAATTATTGTCATAGTTTATTGAAGATACTTTGAACGAAAAACTGTTTTGGTCATAATTAAGATGAAGTTCTTTAGTTTCATCAATATTCATTTTTAAAGGCGAATTGTATTCCCCCGGCTTAACGTCTTTGTATTTTATGCTAAAACTATTAAATACCATCTTTGTTTTGAATGTATGAGGCATCAAAGCTTCTTCAGTAAAGCTTATAACACCTTTGCTACTTCCGAAAAAATACTCTCCATCCTGTGTAAGTATTCCAGAAGAAGGATTAAAACTTGATATTGAAAGTCCCTGATCGGATCCCCAATTAATGAATAGCTTGTCGCTTATATTGAACTTGCTTATTCCTTTCTCGGTACTTATTATGATATCACCGTTTTTATTTTTTAATATTGTATATATATTATTTGAGTTAAGTCCGGAGTTGCTTCTATGATACTGTTTTAGCTTTTTTCTTTTATTATCGTATATCCACAATCCATCTCCATTAGTTGCTATACAGGTTATATCTTTGTTATATTGCAATATAGATGTTATATAATTAGCTTTTGAAGAAAGTCGTATATTCGAAAACTTCTTACTCTTTTTGTTGAAAGAGTATATTCCGTTAAAAGTACCTATCCATACATTGTCATCATCGCGTTGAGTTATGTAAGATATGGGTGCGTTAATATTATAACATACCATTTTTTTTGTATTCATGTCATACTTTTTTAACTGCGAATAACCTCCAATCCAAATAACTCCTTCATTATCTTTATATATAGCTCTTATGTATTTATCAGGAATATCAGTCTTGATGTCACCGACTATCTTGTAATAATGCGGTATCATATCTTTTTTTCTTATAAGGTATGCTCCAGACATATACCCACTTAACAGGAAAGATCCAGGAGCTACTTCGCATATAGAAATGAAAACATGATTTGTAGCTGAAGTACCTACATCATCATGTGATAAAGCATTAATCCATCTATCCTCTTTTCTTTTATAACACGACACTCCATTACTGGTAAGAAACCATAAATCATGGTCGGAATCTTCATAAATAAAGTTTACCTGATTGTCTATAAGAGTGTTATTGTTGGTCGATGAATACTGATGCAACTTGAATGGTGACGGTTTATTAGGTATTGCAAATATTCCTATGGGATATACAGCTATCCATGTTTTCTTCTCTTCATCTACATAAATATCTTTTATAACGTATGTATTATCTATATCATATTTTATAGGAGACATCTCCTTCTTGAATATATCCAATTTGTATATACCGGCTCCGTTAGTTGCAATAAGCAGTTCATTTGGTGATCCGGGAATGGATCTTATATTGTTTATGAATATATTTATAGTATTATATTGTATGTTTTTATTCTCTTTAGTCTTTATGTTATATAGAAAAATCCCTTTGAATGGAGTAGATACCACTAAAGTTTGTGTGTCTTTATGAAAATATAGATAATTCACTCCTGCCAATTCATTCAGTTTTATTGAATACCTAATCTTTAGCGTATGATTGTCAAGCTTGATGACATAGACTTTGTATGCAGTAGAGATGCAATATATGTTCTTGCTTATTTCGGTAAATGCAATAATTTCTTCGTTTATAGTAGTATGCAGTTCAGTTATTTTATGCGTAATTGTATTGAAAATAAATTGTTTATTACCAAGCGACATAAATATATGATTGTTTGAATCTAGTAACATTGAAGAGGCGTTTATTATTTTCTGCTGCTTGCAAAGATTCGTAAAATCACATATCATTATGAACTTATCTTTCATATAGTCATACTTGAATATATATCCGTTTCGGCCTAATTCGTATATATTGCCATTCGAATCTTTTTTTAGGAAGTTTATATCGGGCGAAGTATTTATTTCTTCATTATTCACAGAAAGGTCATAATGTGTATTAGTGGTTCCGTCATATTTATCTACTCCATTATGAGTAAGGAACCACATATATCCTTTTGTACATTTCTCTATAGAGTATACCTGTCGGGAACTTAATCCTTCATCAATGCTTATTAATTGGTTAAACTGGGCACGACCACAAATCGCAACAAAAAATATGAAAAACAATAAACCTAATGCTTTTTTCATAAAATGTCTTGAAATATTTATTATTACAAAAATCGTAAATAATATTTATAAAACAAAATAATAACTAATAAAATGCAACCTTGTAAAAGTCTTTAACTTAATAGAAAAAGACTTTTAAGGTTGCATTCTTTTTTTTGTGTTATACTTAATGGAATGTATTATTTCTTACTTTCAATCCATGTTTTTGCGTTTACAAAAGCTTCAATCCATGGTGTAACCTGATCGTTGCTTATTCTATTCGCAGGATAAGTTGCATTCTGCCATGGGAATATAGCGCGTTCAAGGTGAGGCATCATTGCAAGATGGCGTCCATCGGCACTTGCCAGTCCGGCTACATCATAATCAGAACCATTAGGGTTTCCAGGATATTTGTCATAAGAGTATTTTAATACAACATTGTATTTATCCTCTTCATAAGGTAATGAGAATTTACCTTCTCCATGAGCTACCCATATACCAAGTTTACTTCCGCTTAAAGAACCAAGCATTACACTTTGATTCATTGGCACAGTTACACCTGTAAAAGAAGATTCGAATTTATGAGAATTGTTATGAAGCATTTTCGATTTCTTCTTATGATCAGGATTTATAAGTCCTAATTCTATCATAAGCTGACATCCGTTACATACTCCAAGTGATAATGTATCTTCGCGAGCATAGAAGTTGTCGAGTGCAGCTTTAGCTTTAGGGTTGAATAGGAAACCACCGGCCCATCCCTTAGCCGAGCCAAGTACGTCCGAGTTAGAGAAACCTCCACAGAATACTATCATGTTAACATCTTCAAGAGTTTCGCGGCCGCTTGTAAGGTCGGTCATTGTAACATCTTTCACGTCAAAGCCTGCAAGGTGTAAAGCATATGCCATTTCGCGTTCGCATTGAGTTCCTTTTTCACGGATAGTAGCAGCTTTAATTCCGGTGCGCTCTTTTCTGTCAGGATTTAATCCGTATTGTGACAGCTTACCGCTAAATGTTTTGTTGAATGCTGTTTCTATAGGTTGCTCTTTATAATTTTCGAAACGTTCCTTAGCACAACCATTCATGCTCTGTTTGCGGTCCAAAAGATAAGAGGTAGAATACCAAACATCACGAAGGTAATCTATGCCAAATTGATATGTGGCATCATCCTTTGTCACCAAAATATGACGTTCTTCTGTAGGCTTACCAAGTTTAATATATCCTACGCCGGCATCTTCAAGTATTTTCTTAACTTCTTCTTTATGTTTATCTTTTACCTGAATAACGATACCTGGATTTTCGGCGAATAATATTTTTACAATATCATGCTCTTTTATCTTGTTAAGACTTATTTCCATACCGCCTTCTACATTGGCAAAACACATTTCAAGAAGAGTAGTGATTAAACCACCTGCCGAAATATCGTGACCTGCCATAATAAGACCTTTATTTACAAGCTCTTGTACTGCAAGGAATGCATCGCGGAAATATTCAGCGTTTTGTACAGTAGGTACATCATCGCCAATTTTGTTTAAAGATTGTGCAAAAGCCGAGCCTCCAAGACGTAGTGCGTCGAAACTGAAATCTATATGATATATTGAGCTCTTTTCGTCATTTACCAATACAGGAGATACAACTTTCTTTATGTCTGACACTTCACCACCTGCCGAAACAATAACAGTTCCCGGACTTACTATTTTTTCGCCATTAGGATATTTCTGAGTCATTGACAAAGAGTCTTTTCCTGTAGGAACATTTATCTGTAAAGTACAGCAGAAATCCGATAATGCTTTTACAGCCGTGTAAAGACGAGCATCTTCACCCTCCTGAGCGCGGCATGGCCACATCCAGTTAGCCGAAAGAGATATGCTATCCATACCTTCTGCCATAGGTGCCCATACTAAATTTGTAAGAGCTTCCGATACTGCAAGTACAGAGCCTGCTGCAGGGTTAGCCAAAGCTGCCTGAGGTGCATGACCTATCGATGTTGCTATACCTTTTTCTCCTCTGTAATCCAATGCTACTACACCACAGTCGCTTAATGGTAACTGTATTTCTCCCTGGCACTGTTGACGTGCTACCTTACCTGTTACCGAGCGGTCTACTTTGTTTGTCAACCAGTCTTTACATGCCACCGCTTCTAATTGAAGTACGCGTGATACATAATCGTTAAGGTTAGCTGCATCATAAGATACATTTTCATAATGACGTTCTACAGTCTTGTCTATCATGTAAGTTTTAGGAGAAGAACCAAACATTTGGTCAACGTCTAAGTCGAATGGACGTACACCATCAGCCTGTTCAAAAGCAAAATGAGCATCTCCTGTAGTTTCACCTACAACATACATAGGAGCGCGTTCGCGATCAGCAATTTTCTGAACATGTTCAATAGCCGATTCGTCTATTAGCAATCCCATACGTTCTTGCGACTCATTTGCTATAATTTCTTTAGCCGAAAGAGTATTGTCTCCAATAGGAAGTTTGTCCATGTGGATAACGCCACCACACTCTTCTACAAGTTCCGAAAGACAGTTTACGTGACCGGCCGAACCGTGGTCGTGTATAGATACGATAGGATTATTTTCTTCTTCACATAATGCACGTACCACATTGTAAGCACGTTTCTGCATTTCAGCATTAGCACGCTGAACGGCATTAAGTTCTATTCCCGATGAGTAACGACCGGTTTCTACTGATGAAACAGATCCTCCACCAAGACCGATACGATAGTTATCACCACCCAATACAACTACTTTATTACCCTTTTCAGGGTGTCCTTTCAAACAGTCGCGTTGAGTTCCGTAACCTACACCTCCGGCAAGCATTATTACTTTATCGAATGCATATTCTTCGCCATTTTCCTGATGCTCGAATGTTAATACAGAACCGCAGATAAGTGGTTGACCGAATTTGTTACCAAAATCAGAAGCACCGTTAGAAGCTTTAATAAGTATCTGTTCAGGAGTCTGGTATAACCATTTACGTACAGGTAAAATGTTTTCCCATTCACGTCCCTCTTCGGTACGTGGGTATGAAGTCATATATACAGCAGTACCGGCAATAGGCCATGAACCTTTACCTCCGCCCATACGGTCGCGTATTTCGCCACCACTACCTGTCGATGCACCATTAAATGGTTCTACAGTTGTAGGGAAGTTATGAGTTTCAGCTTTAAGCGATATTACTGTTTTGATATCTTTGATTACGAAATAATCGGAAGTAGTATGGTCGGCCGGTGCGAATTGTTCAACTACAGGACCTTCGGCAAAAGCTACATTATCTTTGTACGCCGAAATGATTTTGTTAGGATTTTCCTGAGTTGTTTTCTTTATCATCTGGAAAAGTGAAGATTCCATTTCTTCTCCATCTATAATGAAAGTACCACCAAATATTTTGTGGCGGCAGTGCTCTGAATTGATTTGTGCAAATCCGAATACTTCCGAGTCGGTAAGCTTTCTACCCAAATCTTTTTCTACCTTTAGAAGATATTCCATCTCTTCTTTTGAAAGAGCTAATCCTTCTTTTTCATTATATTCTTCAAGGTTTTCAATATAAATAATAGAAGCAGGCTGTCTGTTTACAGTGAAAATATCTTGATTTAGACCTTTGTAAAGTCTTTGGAGCATAGGGTCGAATTCGGCATTTTCATCTTTTACCGGAAAATACTCTTCAATTCTCTGTACGCCTTGAACACCCATATTTTGAGTGATTTCTACAGCGTTTGTACTCCAAGGAGTAATCATTTCACGGCGTGGACCAATGAAGTAGCCTTTAGTGTTTTCTTCGTTTTCTACTGCTGCTTCACCGTACAGCCAACATAACTTGTTTATGTCTTCTGCGGTCAGTTCGTGATTAACCTCTGTTGCTATAACGCTTTTAGAGGCCGTTCTGAAAAATAGGATCATAGGACTTTTATAGTTGATTAATAATCGTATACTTAAATAAAAATATAATTGTTTATTAACAAGGTGCAAAGTTATATAAAAGAGATTGTCTACGAAAGAAATTTATTGGCAAATATAGGTACTTTCGTAAAAAAGTATGATATTTGCAACATGAATTGGATAGAACAAGTAACCATACTCGATCTGTTGGTGAAAGGACTTATTGTTGGTGTGGTAGTTTCTGCGCCATTAGGTCCTGTTGGGGTACTTTGTATACAGCGCACACTGAACAAGGGACGATGGTATGGTTTTGTAACAGGTCTGGGGGCCTCTTTAAGTGATATAGGATATGCTCTTATAACAGGATATGGCATGAGTTTTATGGATGAATTCCTGACAAAGAATCAGGTTCTTCTTCAAATAATAGGAAGTGTGATGCTGTTTGTATTCGGTATATATACTTTCCGTAGTAATCCTGTACAATCTATCCGGCCTGTTTCTTCCACTCCAGGCAGTTATCTTCACAATTTCGTTACTGCTTTCTTCGTAACATTGTCCAATCCTCTTATTATTTTTCTTTTCATTGGTTTGTTTGCCCGATTCTCGTTTGTTATGCCGGGAAGTCCTATCGGCTTTCAGCTAGTAGGTTATCTGGCAATAGTTCTTGGTGCCCTTTTGTGGTGGCTGGGCATTACTTATTCGGTAAACAAGGTACGTAGGCGCTTCAATCTTCGCGGTATATGGATGCTGAACCGTATAATAGGTATTATTGTTATGGTATTGTCTGTAGTTGGTTTTATTTACACAATATCAGGCAACTCGTTATACTGATAAAACATTTTAATATTTCATTATTATGTATATATCCAAACTTTTAAAAGAAAAGAACATAGCCGAATATCTTATTTATATGTGGCAGGTAGAGGATTTGATTCGTGCCAATAACTTTGATATAAATAAGATAGAGGAGAATGTTATTAATCCTTATCCTTTGACTGACGATCAAAGAAAAGAGATGATAAAGTGGTACGAAGATCTTATCAATATGATGAGAGATGAAGGGGTTATGGAGAAGGGACATCTTCAGATTAATAAGAATATAATATCTTGGCTTACCGATTTGCATTTACAGTTGCTTAGGTCGTCAAAATATCCATATTATAGTGCTGCCTATTATAAAACATTACCTTTTATAGTAGAGCTACGCGCTAAAGGAGCCGATAAGGAAGAGCCTGAACTTGCAACATGCTTTGATGCATTGTATGGAATATTACTTTTAAAACTCCAAAAAAAGGAGATAAGCGAAGAAACAATAAAAGCACAAGATGCTATATCAACATTCTTGGGGATGTTGGCTAAATATTATATTGAAGATAAAAAAGGAGAATTGGAATTCTAAAATCCTATTATAATGAAAAATATATTGGTGACCGGCGCAAACGGCCAATTGGGAAATGAAATGCGTTTACTGGCAAACGACAACCGTGAGTACAACTATTATTTTACAGATATAGCCGAACTTGATATATGCAATGAGGCAGCTGTACTCTCTTTTGTACAAGATAATAAAATAGATATTATAGTAAACTGTGCTGCCTATACTGCTGTAGATAAGGCAGAAGATAATGAAGAACTTTGTAATCGTCTTAATAATATAGCGGTAGGATATCTAGCTAAAGCTGTACAAACGAATAACGGTTCTATAATACATGTCTCTACCGATTACGTGTTCGATGGCACCAACCATATTCCTTATAAAGAAACCGATTCCACTTGTCCTAATTCTGTTTATGGGGTTACAAAGCTGGCCGGCGAAGAGGCTGTTCTTAGAGAATGTAATAATGCAATGATTATACGTACTGCATGGTTATATTCTCCATTTGGCAATAACTTTGTAAAAACAATGATAAAGCTTGGTACCGAACGCGATTCGTTAGGAGTTATATTCGACCAGATAGGTACGCCTACTTATGCTCGCGATCTTGCGGTAGCTATATTTGCAGCTATAAATAAAGCGATAGTTCCTGGTCGTTATCATTTCAGTAACGAAGGTGTATGCTCTTGGTACGATTTTACTAAGTCAATACATCGCATAGCAGGTATAAATAATTGCAAGGTAAAACCTCTTCATACCGAAGACTATCCTTCAAAAGCCCCACGTCCAAATTACTCTGTATTGGACAAAACAAAAATAAAAGAGACTTATAACATCGAAATTCCTCATTGGGAGGAAAGTTTGGTTGATTGTATAAATGAATTGATAAAGAAATAAGAATGAATCCTGAAATAGAAAGAAGAAGAACGTTTGCTATTATTGCCCATCCCGATGCCGGTAAGACATCTCTTACCGAGAAGCTTTTGCTTTTCGGAGGTCAGATACAGGTAGCAGGTGCGGTAAAAAGTAATAAAATAAAGAAGACGGCTACATCCGACTGGATGGATATAGAGAAACAGCGTGGTATATCTGTAACTACATCGGTAATGGAATTCGATTATCAGGATTACAAGATAAATATACTCGATACTCCGGGCCATCAGGACTTTGCCGAAGATACTTATCGTACTCTTACAGCTGTCGACAGTGTTATTATTGTAGTAGATGGTGCAAAGGGTGTTGAAAGTCAGACTCGTAAGCTTATGGAAGTATGCCGTATGCGTAATACTCCTGTAATAATATTCGTAAACAAGATGGACCGTGAGGGTAAAGATCCTTTCGATTTACTTGATGAACTAGAGGAGGAACTTTCAATATCAGTACGTCCGCTTTCATGGCCAATTGAGCAGGGACCTCGTTTTAAGGGTGTATATAACATATACGAAAATAATCTTAATCTTTTTCAGGCTTCCAAGCAGGTAGTGACCGAAAAGGTAGAGGTAGATGTAAATAGCTCTGAACTTGACACTCATATAGGTACTCCTTTGGCCGAAAAGTTGCGTGCCGATCTTGAATTAATAGAGGGTGTATATCCTGAGTTCGACAAGGAAGATTATCTTGAGGGACAGCTTGCCCCTGTATTCTTTGGTTCGGCACTTAATAACTTTGGTGTGCAGGAACTCTTGGATTGCTTTGTACAGATAGCTCCTTATCCTCGTGCTACTCATGCGGTAGAGCGCGATATTAATCCTGACGAGCCTAAATTCTCAGGTTTTGTATTTAAGATTACTGCAAATATCGATCCAAATCATCGCTCATGTATAGCATTCTGCAAGATATGTTCGGGCAAGTTTACACGTAACACTCCTTACTATCATGTTCGTCATGGTAAGAGTATGCGTTTTTCTTCACCTGCACAATTTATGGCACAGCGCAAGACTACAGTAGACGAGGCTTGGGCAGGAGATATTATAGGATTACCCGATAACGGTACATTCAAGATAGGCGATACTCTTACCGAAGGCGAAATGCTTCACTTCCGTGGTATACCAAGTTTCTCGCCCGAAATGTTTAAGTATATAGAAAATGCCGATCCTATGAAACAGAAACAACTTGCCAAAGGTATAGATCAGCTTATGGACGAGGGTGTGGCACAGCTTTTCATAAATCAGTTTAACGGACGTAAAATTATCGGCACCGTAGGTCAGCTTCAGTTTGAAGTAATACAGTATCGTCTTGAAAATGAATATAATGCAAAATGTCGTTGGGAACCTATCAGTCTTTACAAAGCTTGTTGGGTAGAGAGCGACGATGCCGAAGAGCTTGAGGCATTCAAGAAGCGTAAGTATCAATACATGGCAAAAGACCGAGAAGGGCGCGATGTATTCCTAGCCGACAGTAACTATGTACTGCAAATGGCTCAGAATGATTTTAAACATATAAAATTCCATTTCACTAGCGAATTTTAATATATAATCTATATGAAAAAGTAATCTCGGTGCATAAAATACACCGAGATTATTTTTTGTGTTTTTATATTCCACAATGTCACAATATGGTTTAAACGCCCTGTTTATGGGCTGTCTCAGTGTGACATTTCCTTCGGGAATGTTCACGGAATGTTCACATATCCTTTACATATCCTTTACAAAAAAATATGTATGTTATATTCTGAATCTTGAACTATGGCAATAATTGTTTATATTTGTTAGCAAAACTACTATAAATATGAAAAAACAGATATTGTTTGTTTGTGTATTGCTGAGCTCTATGGTATCTCATGCCGAAAAAATAGATGTAACATCCTTCCGCCATGTAGGTCCATATCAGGTAAATATTCCATTCAAGTTAGATACTACAGATGTAAATTCAAAAACTTTCACATCACAACAGTTGCTTGATAGCAACATCTCTCTTAATAGTGTAATGAGTGGAAAAATAGTGAACGGACCTCTACTTCCTTCATCATCTTCCTCTTATTCATTGAACCTTGTAGGGTTTCGCCTCGAAAACACGTTATATACAAAAGGAAAGATCAAGATAGAAGGTTTGAAAGATTATCAAATATATGTAGATGGTGTAAAACAGCAGGATGATAATATAACTCTTGAGCCATCTACTCACGATTTAGTTATTAAATACCTATCTCAAAAAGGAAAATCCGATTCACTTAGAGTAAGTTTCGAGACCGAAAAAAATGGAGTGGTGAAGTTGCGTACAGACAATAATCGCCTTTATAATATATCGGATGTACTTCATGGTATGCATTTTTCGGGAACATCAATTTCGCCAAACGGCAAGTATCTTATAACAAACTATAATACCACACGCACAGGCGGTCAGACATCTTCGCATTCTACTGTTACCGAAATATCTTCGGGAAACATAGTGGCAACGCGAACCGAAAATATCAGATGGATGCCTTCGGACAGCCGTTATTATTATACACGTAAGTCGTCAAAAGGTCTCCAGCTTGTCACCGTCAGTCCTGCAACAGGTCATGAAAAAGTAGAGGCAGATAATATTCCTGAAGGATATTTTACCATATCGCCCAACGAAGAATATCTTTTATATACCTTGCAGCAGGAAGGACCTAAAGAGAAAAAAGAGATATATCAGGTGTTACAACCCGATGATCGTCAGCCAGGCTGGAGAAACCGCTCTTACATCTCGAAGTACGACCTTAAGACGGGAGTAATGCAGCAACTTACTTTCGGATATAATAATGTATGGCCAACCGATGTTTCGGCCGATGGCACACATATACTCTTTATGACTTCGCGTCAGCGTCTTACTGCACGTCCTACTACATTATTCTCTATATACAGAATGAATGTAAAGACTCTTAATACCGAACTTCTTGTAGATAATGACGGCTTTATATCGGATGCTTCATTCTCGCCCGATGGCAATAAAATATTGATTACAGGTTCGCCGGAATGTTTGGGATCTATAGGAAGTACTGTTCCAAAAGGAAGAGTTCCCAGCATGGTTGATAATCAGATGTACATAATGAACCTTGCCGATAGAAAGATTACTCCTCTTACACGCAATTTCAATCCTAATGTTCAGTCTGTAAAATGGAATCGTTCCGATAACTATATATATTTTACAGCCGAGAACCTAGACTTTGTAAATCTTTACCGTCTTGATCCATCTTCACTCAAGATAGAACAGATAAACGTATCCGAAGATATAGTAAGAAAATTCTCGGTAGCCTCTTCTGCTTCCATCATTGCTTATTATGGGCAGAGCGCATCGAATTCGGACCGCATGTACCTACTTAACTCAAAAACGTTAAAGTCTACTCTGCGCGAAGATCTTAGCAAAGAGATTCTGGCTAACGTCCAGTTGGGCGAATGTCATCCATGGAACTTTATAAGTTCTGGCGCCGATACTATATATGGCCGTTATTATCTTCCTCCACATTTCGATGCTTCAAAAAAGTATCCTATGATAGTGAATTATTACGGCGGATGTAGTCCAACCAGTCGCAATTTCGAGAGCCGTTATCCACATCATGCCTATGCAGCACTTGGTTATATAGTATATGTAATAGAACCTAGTGGTGCCACAGGTTTCGGTCAGGAATTTTCCTCTCGCCATGTAAATACAGCCGGAAGTCGTGTGGCAGAAGATATAATAGAAGGTACTAATAAGTTTGTTGAAGAACATAGTTTTGTAGACGCAAAGAAAATAGGATGCATAGGTGCATCTTATGGTGGTTTCATGACGCAATATCTTCAGACAAAAACCGATATCTTTGCCGCAGCCATATCGCATGCCGGCATAAGCGATCATACAAGCTATTGGGGTGAAGGATATTGGGGATATTCATATAGTGAGGTTTCTATGGCCAACAGTTATCCATGGACAGATGTCGACTTGTTCGTAAAACAGAGTCCGCTGTTCAATGCCGATAAAATTCACACACCATTACTATTTTTGCATGGCGCTATCGATATGAATGTACCGGTAGGAGAGAGTATCCAGATGTTTACTGCACTAAAACTTTTGGGTCGTGAAACAGCCATGGTACTAGTTGACGGTCAGGACCATCATATAGTAGATTATGGCAAGCGCATACAGTGGCAAAACACTATATTTGCATGGTTTGCGAAGTGGCTTCAGAATGACGATACATGGTGGAATGCTATATATAAACCTAAAAATCTTTAAACAGCATATGGTAATAACGATAGCCGTTATCGAATAATACATTAATAAAAATTATAAGTCTCCCATATAACACTCTACTTTTGCACAAGTTTTTAATAGGTAAAGATATATGGAAAATCAGATGATAGTTTGGACTATAACCACAGGCGCTCTTTTACTTGCAATGTTACTGAGACTAATTCAGAAAGAGCGCCATCATGGATGTAATGACACTAAGATAATAGAAGTTTGTGACGAAAATTCTATTTATGCTTATGATGATGACGACCTCTAGTAAAGAACCGGCAGGGCCTTCGGTAAAGGAGGCATGCATATTCCTTTCGGAATATGCCGCCTGGCTGCTAGGCTGTGGTGCTACTTGCATACGCATAGAGAAAAATGTAAAAAGGATGGTACAAGCATGGAATCTTACAAGCGAAATGGTAATACTTCCGGCACATATCCAGATGGTAGTATGGAATGAAAGTCATACCCATTCTTACAGCAATATCGAGAAGGTAAGGCATACAGGCATAAGTTTTGACATTAATACCCGTTTGAGCAGACTCAGTTGGAGAATAGCCGATGGTAAGACATCTTTCAATGAGGGAAAAGAACTGTTTAGTAAGATAGTAACTACACGCCCGGCCAACAAATGGATGGTACTTTTGCTTGCTTCGCTTGCAAATGCATCATTTTGTCGTCTTTTCGGTGGAGACTTTATATCCATGCTCATAGTATTTACTGCTACTCTTGCTGGTTATAGACTAAAACAAATAATGCTTGAAGACAAAATGGACATACGCCTTACCTTTTTTTGCTGTGCCTTTTTCTCTTCAGTAATTGGTGCCGCAGGCTATGTATTTTCCATTGGCACTACTCCCGAACTGGCATTAGGTACCAGCGTACTATATCTCATACCCGGCATTCCTTACATAAATTCGGTGAGCGATTTGCTGGATGGTCATTACGTAAGCTCGTATAGTCGTTTCATGAATGCTGCAGTGCTTACAGCGTCGCTTTCGGCAGGACTGTGCGGAGGTATGCTCCTTATGAACATAAAATGGTTTTAATAGAATTATGAACTATATATTCGAAATACTTCAAGACGGCTTCTTTGCCGCAATAGCTGCAATAGGATTTGCAAGTATCAGCAATCCTCCTCGTCAGGCCTATGGGTTTTGTGCACTTATAGCAGCGGTAGGTCATGCCACCCGTTATATCCTTATGCATAATGCATATTACGAAGTACATATAATAGGATCCAGTCTGGTAGCAGCCTTTGCAATTGGCGTACTTGCCGTGTTCCTAGTACCCTATGCAAAATGTCCCGCCGAAACATTTTCCTTTCCTGCATTGTTACCTATGATACCGGGAATGTATGCTTACCGTACAATAGAAGCACTCATAATGTGTCTCAGTAATAAGGAAGAACAAATGTTTACACACTATTTCTATCTATTTTCCTACAATGGCTTATCGTGTGTCTTTATTGTAGTTGCACTGGTTATAGGTGCTACGGTTCCTATATTCCTATTTAATAAAATATCATTTAACGCTACACGATAATATATTTAATTATGGAGTTACGACAATTGAAGTATTTTTCTAAAGCAGCCGAAACGCTAAACTTTTCTCAGGCTGCAAAAGCCTTATTCATAACACAGAGTACACTTTCGCAGCAGATAAAGCAGCTTGAAAACGAGATGGGGGTACAGCTGTTCCAGCGAAACAGCCACGAAGTAACTCTTACCGAGGCAGGAGAAGAACTTCTTCCTTATGCCAATTCTACTATTCGTTCGGCCGAGACCTGTTTTGACCGAATACGAGATCTTAATGAACTTCTAAGCGGCACGCTCAATATTGGCGTAACCTATACGTTCAGTCCCATACTTACAGAGAGTGTAATATCATTTATGAGGCGTTATCCCCAGGTTAAGCTCAATATTTTCTATAAGACTATGTCCGAGTTGATGATAATGCTTCAGAAACGTGAGGTAGATTTTGTACTTGCCTTTCGTCCCACTCATAAATTTGAACAGATAGAATCGCATATTATGTTCGATAATCATCTATCTGTAATAGTTCATAATAACCATCAACTTGCATCACTCGAAAAAATAACTCTGCCCGAACTCGAAAACTACGAATTGGCATTGCCCAGTCGCGGACTTCAGGCAAGAAATACTCTGGAAAATATGCTATCCGAACGTGATTACAATATGAAAATTCGTATAGAACTTAATGAAGTGAATATTCTTCTTAAGCTTATTCGAGAGAGCAATCTGGTTACTATACTTTCTGAAGCTACCATTCACGATGAACCAAATTTGGTTGCAATCCCTCTGGATGTACCCAATAATCAGATGGAAGGATGCATACATATGCTGAAAGATGTCTATCGCAAACACTCTGCACTTGAGTTTATCCGTATACTTAACGAATCGAAAGCTGTTCGGGAAAGAATGCATAACTGGCTGGAATAACATAGAAGTAAATCTGCAACTTTATTTCTATTTTTTATCGTCCCACTATAATGAACCTATCGTCCCATATATATGAGACGATCGTTCTATAATAGTGGGGCGATCGTTTCATATATATGAGACGATAATTTGCTAGTTTTCGTCTCTGTCTGCAATACGAGTACATAGGATCGGCCGAGCAGGGTAGGAAACTTCTGAAGAAGGACCTCGAAGAATTTAATGCCAGGTTACCTATGGGCTATACCGCCGATGACGAGCAGCAATCGTGGAACTGGGGAGACAAGGACAAGTCGCAATACCTGTTGCTGCTGGTTGTCATAGCAATTATATTCTTCATCACCTCCATTCTGTTCAACTCATTATTGCAGCCCTTGGCTATTATCTTCGTAATACCCATATCATACATTGGAGTGTTCCTCACATTTTACCTGTTCGATTTGAACTTCGATCAGGATGGCTTTGCCTCGTTCGTGCTTCTGTGCGGTATAACGGTTAATGCGGCTATATATGTTCTCAATTAGTACAACTCCATCCGCGTCCGCTTTCCGCGTCTGTCTTCCTATAGGGCATTTTCCAAGGCCTGGAATGCCAAAGTGGTTCCGGTGTTTCTTACAGTTGTATCTACCGTATTAGGATTTATTCCATTTATGATAGGTCAGGACAAAGAGGCATTTTGGTTTCCTTTGGCAGCCGGTACTATTGGTGGCCTTATAATGTCTGTTATTAGTGTGTTCTTATTTCTTCCTGCACTTTCGGTAAAGAAATCAGATAGATAAATAAAATAATTGTTACTTTTGTCCTTTGTCAATTTTTAATAGTAAAAATTATGCAATACGATTTTAAGGATGATATAAAGAAAGCATGCGAGGTAATGCAAAAAGGTGGTGTAATACTTTATCCTACTGATACTGTTTGGGGAATAGGTTGTGATGCTACAAATGAGGAGGCTGTGAAGCGTGTGTACGACATAAAGAAGAGAGAGGATAGCAAAGCTATGTTGGTATTGGTTGATAGCGATGTAAAAGTAGATTTTTATGTAAGGGATGTGCCACAAGTAGCATGGGACCTGATAGAATTTACTACCAAACCGCTAACCATAATATATGATGAAGGAAGAAATCTTGCACAAAATCTACTTGGAGATGGTGGAAGTATAGGTATAAGAGTTACATCCGAGGAATTTTCCAAACAACTATGTTTCCGTTTCCGTAAGGCAATTGTATCTACTTCGGCAAATATAAGCGGACAACCCGGAGCGGCCAATTTCAATGAAATAAGTGATGAAATTAAACAGGCTGTAGATTATATAGTAAACTACCGACAGGACGATACATCGCGTCCTAAACCTTCGAGTATAATAAAACTTGGTAAAACCGGCGAAATAAAGATTATTAGAGAGTAAAGGAGTTTTAAATGTACGAAGCATCGGAAGAGAAAAAAAGTTTATTGCAACGCTTTTTCCTATGGCGTGAAAAAAATATTAAAGAGAAGCATTTTGTACTTATACTAAGCTTTATAGTAGGTATAATAACCGCACTGGCGGCATGGATGCTTAAGTTCCTTGTTGAGTGGATAAAGGAATTCCTTACAGAAAATTTTGACTCTACGGGGGTTAACTGGTTGTATCTGGTTTATCCGGTAGTAGGTATATTCCTGGCAGGACTATTTGTAAGATATGTTGTAAAAGACGATATCGGACACGGAGTTACAAAGATACTTTATGCTATTTCGCGAAAGCAGAGCAGAATAAAAAGACATAATACATGGTCGTCGGTTTTTGCCAGTGCCATAACTATTGGTTTTGGTGGATCTGTGGGTGCCGAGGCTCCTATTGTTCTTACGGGATCGGCTATAGGGTCTAATTTGGGAAGTATATTCAGAATGGATCATAAAACCTTGATGCTACTGGTAGGTTGTGGAGCGGCCGGAGCAATTGCAGGTATATTCAAGGCACCTATTGCGGGACTGGTTTTTACATTAGAAGTATTGATGATTGATCTTACAATGGCATCGTTATTGCCTTTGTTGGTATCGTGCGTTACTGCTGCTACCATGTCGTATATACTTACAGGGCCCGAAGCTATGTTCAAATTCCATATGGATGAACCTTTTCTTATGGAAAGGATTCCTTCGGTAGTATTTCTTGGAATAACCTGTGGATTAGTATCTCTGTATTTTACTCGTTCCATGAATTTGATAGAAAATATATTCGGCAAGTTCAGTAATCCATACATAAAACTGACTATTGGGGGTATAATGCTTAGTACACTTATATTTCTTTTTCCTTCACTATTTGGTGAGGGATATGATACTATAGAGTTGTTGCTGAATGGTATAAATAATCATGATTGGGATCAGGTTATGAACAAATCAATATTCTACGGATTTGATAATTTACTGTTGGTTTACCTTTCCATGATTATAGTTTTCAAGGTTTTTGCTTCAAGTGCTACCAACGGTGGCGGAGGATGCGGTGGTATTTTTGCTCCAAGTCTTTTCCTGGGATGCATTACCGGATTCGTATTTTCACATTTATGCAATGAGTTGCATATAGGTCCTTACATACCCGAAAAGAATTTTGCACTGCTGGGAATGGCAGGCCTAATGTCGGGTGTAATGCATGCACCGCTTACAGGAATATTCCTTATAGCCGAACTTACCGGAGGATATGATTTGTTTCTGCCGCTTATGATGGTTTCGGTAAGTGCATATCTTACTATAATTGTATTCGAACCACATAGTATTTATTCTATGCGACTGGCCAAGAAGGGAGAACTTATAACTCATCATAAGGATAAGGCTGTCCTTACTCTCATGAATATAGGAAGTATAGTCGAAACAGATTTCGACAGTGTAAGTCCTGATATGGATTTGGGAGAGATGGTAAAGGTAATATCTCAGGCCAAAAGAAATATTTTTCCTGTTATAGATAAACACGGCGAACTTCTGGGTATTGTATTTCTTGATGATATAAGAAACATAATGTTTCGCCAGGAGTTATATCATAGATTTAAGGTCGAGAAGTTTATGACGTCTCCACCGGCACGCATAAATATAAACGATTCTATGGAGGAGGTTATGAAGATATTTGATGATACAAAAGCCTGGAATCTTCCTGTGATTGATGAAAATGGAAAGTATAAAGGTTTTGTATCGAAATCGAAGATATTTAACTCTTACCGTCAGGTGTTGGTCGATTTTTCAGAAGATTAAATAAGATATATGGAAAAGAAAGATTTAAAGATAGTATATATGGGAACTCCCGATTTTGCAGTCGAGAGTTTAAAACGACTTGTTGAGGGGGGATATAATGTAGTAGGAGTGATTACTATGCCCGATAAGGCTGTAGGACGTCATGGAAGTGTATTGCAGCCTAGTCCGGTAAAGGAATATGCAGTATCGAAGGGACTAAAAGTATTGCAACCCGAGAAACTGAAGGATGAATCTTTTGTGCAGGAACTTCGTTCATTGAATGCCGATTTGCAGATTGTAGTTGCTTTCAGAATGTTGCCCGAAGTGGTTTGGAATATGCCTCGATTCGGAACCTTTAATCTTCATGCATCTCTGCTTCCTCAATATCGTGGTGCAGCTCCTATAAATTGGGCTGTAATAAATGGTGATAAAGAAACGGGTATTACTACCTTCTTCCTAAAGCATGAGATAGATACCGGCAAGGTAATTCAACAGGTACGAATTCCCATAGAAGATACAGATAATGTAGAAATAGTGCATGACAAACTTATGATGTTAGGGGCAGATTTAGTTACTGAAACTGTAGATGCAATAATTGACGGTACTGTTAAAGCTATTCCTCAGGAGGATATGGTGGCTGCAACTGAAGAGTTGCGTGCTGCTCCTAAAATATTCAAAGAAACATGTAGGATAGATTGGAACAAGAGCGTAAAACAGATATACGACTTTGTAAGAGGATTGTCGCCATATCCTGCAGCGTGGACCGAATTGTGTAGCGATAATGGTGTTAGGCAGGTATTGAAAATATATCATACAGAAAAGGTATATGTCAAGCATTTACTTAAGATTGGAAGTATAGATACCGATCAGAAATCGTATTTCAGAATTGCAGTTAAAGATGGCTTCTTAAATATATTGCAACTGCAGTTAGCCGGAAAAAAGAGAATGAATGTGGAAGATTTTCTTCGCGGTTATCGCTCGGGAATAGATAATTTTGTGGAATAGGATTATTATACAAAAAATAGCGTCGTTTATAATTAAACGACGCTATTTTTTTTTTGTTTGACTACCAATATTCGAATTTAGAATGACAGGACCAGAATATGGTGTTACCATAGCCAATAGACGAAAATTTGCAGAAGGCTCTTTTTTACCATAAAATTAGAGTCGGACTAAACTTGTGATACAAACTCTTTGTTAAAAAAATAACCGCGCCTTCATTTTATTGGGCGCGGTTACTCCAGTCATCATTTAGTTTTTGTGTTGGGGAAATCTTTGATTTTAAAGGATGTCTCATCCTTTTTCTCTATATCTATTTCAGTTTTCTCTTGTTTCTCGTTAAAAGAATTGTAGCTAAGTATTATTTTCTTTAGGGTTCCTTCGGTGTAACCTGGTATGCTTTCGAGTGTGAAAGATACAAAACCCCATTTAATTTCGTAAGGACTGTCGCCTTCGTCGTTGTGACGGAATTCTAGATTTAGTACGCCATCTGCATTTGGTGCAGCATCGGGTGTACCTACAAGGCTTATGCGGTGACGAATGTTAGAATTTGAACCTCTTACCTGAAATCGGATATTTAGGTGAGCCTCGCTTACGTATTTAGCTGTAATTGCTATTGGATCGTCTCCGTATATATCTTCTTCGGTGTCTTTATCAAGAACGTTCATTTTCTTGGTTAAGACTTTATATATATCGTATATTCTTATATTTTGCTTTGATACTTCTGAGTCTACTCTATCTTTGTCGTTGTTTTTGTCTTCAACAAATGTATACAGCATTCTTTGTCCTACGCTGTCTACTTTAAATGACTTAAGAATGTCTCGGTTGGTAATTGTAGAAATTCCATATTCGTCTCCTTTTACTTGAGATTTATTATTTTCCGAATTACTTATAACTGTACCAAGTTCAGAATAATAAGGAGTAGAATCGTCATCGTCAAGGCATGATTGCATAATAGGAGATAAAGCCATTACTGCTGCTGCAAAAATAAAGTGTCTAATTTTTTTCATATAGTTCTTGTTTTGTAGTTACAATGAATAAATGTGATTGTTTGTCTTTTACTGCATTATTCATTGTTAAAACTAGTTAATGAAAAAAATATTAGAAATGTAAGCAGTATTTTCGAACTCTAATCATTTAATAGGTAAAACACACGTGTTAGTTAATAAATATATGAATGAACAGGAACTTGTTAGGCGTTGTCTTAAATGTGACAATGTCGCACGCAAGCAATTGTATGAGCAGTATGCGCACCAATTGATGGGCATTTGTATAAGATATGTAACGGATCGAGAGGTAGCACAGGATATATTGCACGATGGATTTATAAATATTTTTAGATCGCTGGATAAATTTACTTACCGTGGAGAAGGTTCGCTTAGGGCATGGCTTACAAGAGTTATGATTAATGAGGCGCTGACTTTCTTAAGGAAAAAAGGACATGATAATAATGAGATATTAGTGGAGGAATTGCCGGATATGGCAGATGAGGATGATGACGATTTCGCAAACATTTCACCGGCAAAGATTATGGAATTTGTAAAGGAATTGCCAGATGGATACAGAACTGTTTTTAACCTGTATGTTTTCGAGGAAAAAAGTCATAAAGAGATTGGTAGTTTATTAGGGATAACAGAACGTACATCTTCTTCACAGTTTTATAGAGCCAAAACTTTACTGATGAAGAAGGTACAAGAATATAGAAAGAATGAAGATGGAAGAAAAGGATAAATGGTTAAAATCATTGCGCGAACAGATGAAGGATTATTCCGAACCTGTACCTGATGACCTATGGAATAGGATTGAAAAGGATCTTACTCCAAAGGTTATTCCATTATGGCGCAAATGGCAGAGTATAGCTGCTTTTGCTGCAGTGTGTATAGCCTCTTCCGTGACTGTACTGTTATGGGACTCTTCTTCGGCAGATTATATAAAGAGTAACCGTGAGGTTGTATCGAGAATTAATGAAAATATTGGAAACAATGACGTGCTTACAAAGAAAACAACGGTAGGTGTTGCTCAACAAAATGAAAATACTGTAGATAATAGGCTTGCAGTGGTAGCGAAAACTGAAAAATGTATTGCGAAATCTTCAAAGAGGGAAGTCCCCGACAATATGTGGACTGATAAAAAGAATGAAACAACAAATAGTAGTAAGGATGTAATAGAGGAAACGGTAGTTAAAGAGCCTGAAAAGAGAACCGAAAGTAATGATAACGTTAATTATAGAACGGCAAAAAAGAAGTTTGATTTCAAGGCTTCGCCAAAAACTACAGAACGTAACTGGCGCATAGGAGTGAATGGAGGTGGCGTGACATCGAATTATTCATCAAGCTATGGTGGCTATGGAAGATTAAGAAGTATTACTAGAAGCGATTATGCTGCAAGCAATGATGCTGCTGTGAGTAGCTCGGAACTTAATTCTTATAAAGATAATAGTCCTTACAGTCAGGTGGTACTTAGTAATCTGGGAACTAATAAGGTTAATTCGGATATAAAGCATAAGATGCCTGTTACGTTTGGAATTACCGTAGATTTTGATATTGATAAGAATTGGGCATTAGAGAGTGGAGTTAATTATACTTATCTTTCTTCATCGCTGAAATCGGGAGGAGAGGAGGCTTATTATAAGGAAGAACAGACTCTTAATTATATTGGTATTCCTGTGAGAATAAAGAGAAATATATGGAAAAATAAGCTTGTATCACTTTATGCTTCGGCCGGAGGTGAGGTGGAAAAGTGTATATCGGGTAAACTGGAAACTCTTTATTATGGTGCCGAAGATATTACTTCGTCCGAGAAGGAAGACTTGAAGATAAAAAAACTGCAATGGTCGGTTGGGGCTACTGTTGGCGCACAATTAAATGTAACGGACAGATTTGGTATATATGCAGAACCCGGAGTTGTGTACTACTTTGACGATGGCAGTAAAGTGCAGACAATACGTAAAGAAAAGCCATTTAACTTTAATCTTCAGCTGGGAGTGAGATTCTCTTTATCTAAATAATTGATAATTTATAAGGAGGCTGTAACGAAATAGTATTATCTTTGTTCTAAGTTTTTAAAAGATATAAAATTATGGCTAACCCTATCATTTCACCTTCCTTGTTGTCGGCCAATTTTGGTAATCTGGAAGAGGATATCAATAAGATAAATAATAGTGAGGCTGACTGGCTGCATATTGATATTATGGATGGAGTTTTTGTCCCTAATATTTCATTTGGATTCCCTGTGCTGGAATATGTTGCAAAGTTATGCAAGAAACCGTTGGATGTGCATCTGATGATTGTAAACCCTGAAAAATTCATTAATGAGGTAAGGGATTTAGGAACTATGATGATGAATGTGCATTATGAAGCGTGCCCTCATATTCATCGTGTAATTCAACAAATTAAAGATGCAGGAATGAAGGCGGCAGTAACTCTTAATCCCGGAACACCGGTATTCATGCTCGAAGATATTATAGCAGATGTGGATATGGTTCTTCTTATGAGTGTAAATCCGGGATTTGGAGGGCAGAAGTTTATAACTCATACTATCGAGAAGGTAAAAGAACTTCGTGAACTTATATATCGTACAAACTCGCATGCTTTGATAGAGATTGACGGAGGTGTTAATCTCGAGACTGGAAAAAGACTTGTAGAGGCAGGGGCAGACGTGCTTGTGGCTGGGAACTCAATCTTCAAGGCGCCAGATATGGTTGATATGATTCATAGAATGAAGCAACTTTAATTTCCGGAATTATGGTGAGTGCAGAAAAGATATTTTTATCACCAATGTCCCGACTTGCAATTTGTATTGCAGTCGGGATATTTTTTTCTGACACATTTATGCAGCCTGATGGGTTTATTGAATGGCATATTGTTGCTTTGGGAATATTGCTGTTAATATGTTTGGCATTGTTTAGAAGTCGAGTTGATAAATTTAAAAACTTATTCGGGATATTTGCTATGATGTTTGCATTTACTGTAGGTAGTATGGCAACATCTATTAAATGGAATGAAGTGAGGACGGAATGGTCTAATGAATGTAATGTGTATAAGGGGGTAGTGGGTGATGAACCTGAAAGGAAGGATAAGTATAACCGTTTTATTATTTATGTTGAGGACAGAAGCATTCTTTGTAATACAGCAAACGATTCGATAGTGCGAGAATTGAGACCGGGTGATGAGATACTTTTCTATGGTAGAATAAAATTGCCTAAAAATAACGGTAATCCATACGAGTTTGATTATAAATCTTATTTATATCATAATGGCATTTCGGGCACTGTTTTCTTGTCGGAAGGAGAAATGTGTTTATTGAAGAGTGCAGAATCATTGTCTTTTAAGGAAAATGCTATGTTACTTCGCAGTAAAATTGTTGAAAAGTATAAGGAGTGGAATATTAAAGATGAGTCTTTGGCGCTGTTGTCGGCTATTACAGTTGGCAAGAAGAGTTATCTTACTGATGAGATGAAAAGTGATTATTCGAATGCCGGATTATCACATATTCTTGCCTTGTCGGGCATGCATATTGGAATGCTACTTATGATATTGGATTTGCTTCTTGGATTTATGAAGAGAAGGTTTGCATTTAGAATGGTTCGATTCTTTATTATAGCTGCAGTACTGTGTACTTTTGCTTTTGTGGGTGGACTTTCGGCCTCGTTGGTAAGGGCCGTGATTATGTGTTTGCTACTTGAAATTACCTTGTTGGGAAAAGAGAAGAGGAATGGTATTAATCTTGTTTTTGTATCGGGAATGGTTATGCTGATTTATAATCCTTTCTATCTTTTTGATGTGGGATTTCAGCTGTCTTATATGGCCGTTATTTCTATACTGTTGCTGTCTCGCCCATTTTTCAAATTGTTCAGTTTTAATAATTATATCATACGAAAAATATATGGAATTATTTCAGTGTCTGTTGCAGCGCAGATAGGTACAGCTCCGTTGGTTATATATTACTTTTCGAACTTCTCGGTTGTTTTTTTCATATCGAATATATTTTCATCTTTTCTTGTAATGCTTATTATGATTTTTACATTTATATCGTTTGTAGTACCTTTTGCTGGATTACATTATATGTTGAGTTTATTGTTGAGTGTTCAGAATTGGCTTACTCATAATATAAGTTCTCTTCCTTTCGCGGTGATTGAGGGGGTTAGCATATCTGTAGCCGAGCTGATTCTATTTTATATTGTTGCATTGTGTGCTATGCTGTGGTTAATGTATAGAAAGAGGGTCTTTATTTTGATATTTATAGGGGTGGCTTCTTGTTTTTCTTTACTTCTGGCTGTAAATAGGGTTGAATCTAGATTACTACCGCATGCTGTGGTGTATAAAAATGCTGGCAATAGTGCATTCCATTTTATAGAAAACGATGGTAGGAATTATTTGACAACTGCTATAGATGAAAAGGAGATGAATGATATTCATTATAGTGTAAAGGAATATGTGAACAAAAATAAATTGGATAAGATAACTGTAATAGATTCTTATAATGATGATAAAATAGTATCTAAAGAGGGAATTGTTAGATGGCGCGGTATGAATTTCTGTGTAGTGTACGATAATAGATGGCGTATGCGTATGGCACCGTTACCTATGAATATAGATTATATGTATATAAACTATAGATATTATGACTCGATAACATCTCTGCAAAAGGTATTTTATATAAAAAAAATTATACTTGATTCCAGACTTAGTGCTACACGGCTGGAAGATTACAGGAAAGAGTGTGATGAACTTGGAATTGAATATATTGACCTTTCCCAACAAGGTTATTATAAGATTATTATTTAAATGAATAAATAAATTTGTATTTTTGCCGACTAAATAATTTATAAACTATATGCTTTCAAAAATAATAGACCAATCCAATATTGATAAAGTTAAAGAGTGGTTTGATAAATATAATAAGATTGTAATTGTTACACATGTATCTCCGGATGGTGATGCTATAGGTTCATCTTTGGGATTATATCATTTTCTTAAAACGTATGGCAAAAAGGTAAACATAGTTGTGCCTAATGCATTTCCTGACTTCCTGAAATGGATGCCCGAAGCTGATAGGATAATTAGATATGACAAAGATAAGAATTTCGCCACTAAGATGATAGAAGATGCCGAAGTGATATGTTGTCTGGATTTTAATGCTCTATCGCGCATTGATGGAGTAAAAGATTGTGTTTCCGCTTCGAAAGCCAGGAAAATGATGGTAGATCACCATCTTAATCCCGAACCATTCTGTGATATAACAATATCGCATCCGCCAATCTCTTCTACTTCAGAACTTATATTCAGACTGATAACTCGTTTGGGCGATTTTGAGGAGATGACAATAGAAGGGGCCGAGTGTATATATACAGGAATGATGACCGATACTGGTGGATTTACATATAATTCTAATAATAAGGAAATTTATTACATCATAAGCTCTCTTCTCTCTAAAGGAATAGATAAGGATGAGATTTATCGTAAAGTTTACAATACATACTCGGAAGATCGATTGAAAATGATGGGATATGTACTGTACGAGAAAATGCAGGTGTTCGATAAGTTTAATGCTGCTTTAATATGGCTTACAAAAGAAGAACAGAGCAAATTCAAATATGTGAAGGGCGATACAGAAGGATTTGTAAATATACCTCTTTCTATAAAAAATGTAAAGTTTACTGTGTTTTTACGAGAAGATACTGAGAAAAATATGATAAAAGTGTCATTGAGATCGGTAGGTAAGTTTCCATGTAACAAGGTAGCTGCCGAATTCTTTAACGGAGGAGGTCATTTGAATGCATCTGGAGGCGAAGTGTATGATACCATGGAAAAAGCTATTTCACTATTTAGACAAGCTTTGGTGAAATATGAAGATTTATTAACTGTTAAAGAGTAATTATTTAATTATCTATTTACTACATTTGTCCATAAATATAAAATCATAATAATGAAGAAAATAAGTATACTGTTTGTCTCTGTTTTTTTGTTAGGATTGATATTCCAGTCATGTAATAACGGCAAAACATACGCTGAAATGAAAAAAGAAGAAAAAGAAGCCATTCAGCGTTACATAGAAAAACAAAACATAAATGTAATAAGCCTTGAAACTTTCCTGGAACAGGATACAGTCACAAATGTTGAAAAGAATGAATATGTACTTATTCCTGACAAAGGTGTATACATGCAGATTGTAAAGCGCGGCGAAGGTGAAGTCCTTGAGGATGGTAGTTACAATATTCTTGCCAGATACGTTGAAGAAAAAATACTTTCGGACGGAACTACAGATACTTTGTCATTGAATACACTTTCAAATTTCTCTCCTCATCCCGATGAATTTAGACTTACTAAGTCGGGAGATAGCTATTCGGGTACATTTATAAGCGGTATCATGAGTACTTATTACAGCAGTGCAGTTCCTGGTGGATGGTTACTTCCTTTTAGTTATATAAAGGTAGGACGCCAAATATCGGGACGATCTAAAGTTAAACTTATAGTTCCTCATAGCCAGGGACAGATTACTGCATCGGGAAGTGTATTCCCTTGTTTTTATGAAATCACATATCAATTAGAATAATGACCTTAATTAAATCAATTTCAGGCATTCGTGGAACTATAGGAGGAGGGGTAGGCGATGGCTTGAGCCCACTGGATATAGTAAAATTCACATCGGCATATGCTACCTTGATAAAGAGAAACAGTAAAGCCGAAAAATGTAAGATTGTAGTCGGACGCGATGCACGTATCTCGGGCGACATGGTAAAGAATATTGTTTGCGGTACACTGATGGGAATGGGGTGCGATGTAGTAAACATCGGTCTCGCTTCTACGCCTACTACAGAAATTGCTGTTACTATGGAGAATGCTCAGGGGGGAATAATTATCACTGCAAGTCATAATCCGAAACAGTGGAATGCACTTAAACTTCTTAATGAGCATGGTGAATTTCTGAATCAGGAAGAGGGTAATGAGGTTCTTAAGATTGCAGCCAACGAGAGTTTTGACTATGCATTGGTAGACGATCTTGGAAGTTATAGAGAGGATGATACTTACAACGAAAAACATATAGACAGTGTACTGGCATTAAAGCTGGTTGATGTAGAGGCTATCCGAAAAGCTGGTTTTAGTGTTGCGATAGATTGTGTAAATTCGGTAGGTGGAATAATACTTCCTGTATTATTGAAAAGGCTTGGAGTAAAGCATATTGAAGAACTCTATTGTGATCCCTCTGGTAATTTTCAGCATAATCCGGAACCTTTGGAAAAGAATCTGGGCGATATTATGAAACTTATGAAGAAGGGCGGAATTGATGTCGCTTTTGTAGTAGACCCTGATGTAGATCGCCTAGCAATGATATGCGAGGATGGCAAAATGTATGGAGAAGAGTATACGTTGGTAACGGTGGCAGATTATGTACTTAAACATACTCCTGGAAATACGGTATCTAATTTGAGCTCTACTCGTGCACTAAGAGATGTTACTTCTAAATATGGCAAAGAATATAATGCATCTGCAGTAGGTGAGGTTAATGTGGTTTCAAAGATGAAGCAGACTAATGCTGTGATAGGTGGCGAGGGTAATGGAGGTGTTATATATCCAGAAGCTCATTATGGACGTGATGCTTTAGTTGGTATAGCTCTTTTCTTGAGTCATTTGGCACACGAAGGCAAGAAGGTAAGTGAGCTGCGTGCTACTTATCCTGAATATTTCATTGCAAAGAATAGAATTGATCTTACACCCGATACAGATGTTGATGCTATACTTGAAAAGGTTAAGGAGCTTTACAAAGATGAAAATATAAATGATATTGATGGAGTCAAGATAGATTTTCCTGATAAGTGGGTACATCTTCGCAAAAGTAATACCGAACCTATAATACGTGTGTATTCAGAGGCCAAGAGTATGGAAGAGGCTGATGAAATAGGATGTAAGGTAATGGATGTTATTTATAGCTTGGCTAAATAAAAAATAGATACTTTAAAAAGAGCAGTTTCAATATTTTGAAACTGCTCTTTTTTTAAACCCACATCATATCGCTCATTATGCCGTCTGATATGAATATGCCCTTTTTGGTAAGTCGAATTATATTTCCATTTCTTTCCAAAGTTTCTTCTGCTATATGAGGGGCTGCCATCTTTATAGCATAGCTGTAATACTTATCTCCGAAAAGACTTTTCAGGTTTTCTAGATCCATTCCCCATTTTGTACGTATGGAAGTTAAGACAAAATCATTGTAACGAGTAGGGGTATCTAATTCTTCTGTTTCGTAATATGACTCATTGTTGTTTATACAACTTATGTATTTATCTAGAGAAGATATATTCCATTGACGTGATTTTATGTTGTAGGAATGAGCCGAAGGACCGCATCCAATATATTTTATTCCTTTCCAATAGCTTGAATTATGGCGTGAATAAAGATTGGGAAGAGCAAAATTTGATATTTCATAATGCTCATATCCGGCATTTTGCAATTGCTCTATTAATAAGGAAAACATTGAGACGCTCAGATCTTCATTGGCTTCTTCTACTTTATGTTTCTCGCGAAGCATCCACAGTTCGGTGTTTTCTTCATATATAAGGTGATATGCCGATATATGTTCGGGGCGAAGTTGTATTATCGTTTCTAGGTCGCTTTTCCATCTATTCATAGTTTCTCCTGGAAGTCCATACATGAGATCTAGGCTTATGTTGTCGTATCCTGCATCTCTTAGTATATGAAATGCTGATATAGCTTGTTTTGAATCGTGGCGTCTTTTAAGCAGTTTCAGAGTTTCATCATCGAATGTCTGTATCCCCATACTTATACGATTGAATGGGAATTTCTGCAGCATAGATACATAAGTTTTATTTATATCGTCGGGATTTACTTCTATTGTAATTTCGGCATCGGGTACAACTGTATATAATCTATTTATAGTATGGAATATTTTTATGAAATGTTCTTCCTTTAATTGAGATGGAGTTCCTCCACCGAAATATATGGTATGTACAAACTCGTTGTCAAGATACTTTTTACGAAGCTCTAATTCGTTACATAAAGAACTGATAAAATCGTTTATTCGTTCACTCTGTGTTGTCGAGAAAAAGTCGCAATATATGCATCTTCTTTTGCAAAAAGGTATATGTATGTAAATTCCTGCCATTTTAGTGAAATGTTTTGTACACAAAGCTATAATATTTTTTGCTTACGATAGCTTAATTAATGACAAATTAAATGATAAACTTGTAGAGACATTTTTCAACAAAAATTAATTGTAAAATGTTACTATTGAAATTGTTAATTTATAAAATAAGGAATTATATTATAAATTCTATAATGCTCAAAAACATAGTTTAGTAACACCTCATCTTAAGTTGCTTATATTATGTTAATTATTTAATTTGCGAAACTGAAAAAGGAGATATGATACTCATATCCCATGATTAATAATTAAATCTTATATATCATGAAAGTATATCAGACAAACGAAATTAAGAACATTGCCTTACTTGGTAATGATGGAGCCGGTAAAACCACTCTCACAGAGTCTTTACTCTTTGAGAGTGGTATTATAAAACGTCGTGGCAGAATAACTGCAAAGAATACTGTAAGTGATTATTTTCCTGTAGAGCAGGAATATGGATATTCGGTCTTTTCGACTGTATTTCATGTTGAATGGAATGGAAAGAAACTCAATATAATAGACTGTCCCGGAAGTGATGATTTTGTCGGGGCAGCAATGACTGCACTTAATGTTACAGATACTGCTATTTTATTATTGAATTGTCAGTATGGTGTTGAAGTAGGTACTCAGAATCATTTTAGATATACAGAGAAACTAGGTAAGCCAGTTATCTTTTTACTTAATCAGCTTGATAATGAAAAGTGTGATTATGATAATGTAGTCGAACAACTTAAGTCTATTTATGGTCCGAAAGTCGTTCAAGTACAGTATCCTTTAGAAACTGGAGCAAATTTCCATGAACTTATTGACGTACTTCTTATGAAGAAGTATTCATGGGGTCCTGATGGTGGTACACCTACTATCGAGGATATTCCTGACAGCGAAAAAGATAAGGCTATGGAACTGCACAAGATATTAGTAGAAGCTGCAGCGGAAAATGATGAAACATTAATGGAGAAATTCTTTGAATCCGAGACTCTAACTGAAGACGAGATGAGAGAAGGTATAAGAAAGGGATTAGCTGCAAGAGGAATGTTTCCGATATTCTGTGTATGTGCGGGAAAGGATATGGGAGTAGGTAGACTGATGGAATTCTTGGGTAATGTTGTACCTTTCGTAGATGAAATGCCCCCTATACATAATACTCGAGGAGAAGTTGTAAGACCAGATTCTAATGGTCCTACTTCTCTTTACTTCTTTAAAACTGGAGTAGAACCTCATATAGGAGGCGTACAGTATTTTAAGGTAATGAGTGGGACAGTTCACGAAGGTGATGATCTTACAAATGGCGACAGAGGATCAAAAGAGAGGATTGCCCAGTTATTTATATGTGCAGGCCCTAATCGTGAAGAAGTGACAGAACTGAAAGCTGGCGATATAGGATGTACTGTTAAATTAAAGGATGTTAAAACAGGTAATACCCTAAATAGTAAGGATTGCGACAATAAATTCAATTTCATTAAATATCCAAATTCAAAATATTCCAGAGCCATAAAACCTTTGAATGAAGCTGATACTGAAAAGATGATGGCTGTACTTCATCGTATGCGTGAGGAAGATCCTACATGGATAATAGAACAGTCAAAGGAGCTTAAACAGACTATAATTCATGGACAGGGTGAATTCCATTTACGTACTCTTAAATGGCGTTTGGAAAACAATGAGAAGCTTCAGATAAAGTTTGAAGAACCAAAGATTCCATACAGAGAGACTATAACAAAAGCGTCTCGTGCTGATTATAGACATAAGAAACAATCTGGTGGAGCAGGACAGTTTGGTGAAGTTCATTTAATTGTAGAGCCATATTATGATGGGATGCCTTTGCCAGATACCTACAAATTTAATGGACAGGAGTTTAAGGTAACTCTTAAAAACCAGGAAGAAATTCCTTTGGAATGGGGTGGTAAGCTTGTTTTTGTAAACAGTGTAGTTGGTGGTGTTATCGATACACGATTTATGCCGGCTATTCTTAAGGGTATTATGAGTAGAATGGAACAAGGACCGCTTACGGGTTCGTATGCACGTGATGTGCGTGTTATTGTATACGATGGTAAGATGCATCCTGTCGATTCAAATGAAATATCATTTATGCTTGCAGGAAGAAATGCATTCAGCGAAGCTTTCAAGAATGCCGGACCAAAGATTCTTGAACCTATTTATGATGTAGAAGTGTTTGTTCCAAGTGATAAAATGGGTGATGTAATGGGCGATTTGCAAGGACGTCGTGGTCTTATAATGGGCATGAGTAGTGAAAATGGATATGAAAAACTTATAGCTAAAGTTCCTTTAAAAGAAATGTCATCATATTCAACCTCATTAAGCTCACTTACTGGAGGTAGAGCTTCTTTTATTATGAAATTTGCAAGTTACGAATTAGTGCCTGCCGATATTCAAGAAAAATTAATGAAAGAATTTGAAGCTAAGGAGAGTAAAGAAGAATAGTAAAGTGTTGAATTTATAAACTATAATAGGTGTATTTGTTAAAATACACCTATTTTTATATAAACTGATTTAAAATTAGATGACTTTTATTTGGATATAGTTTTAATTTTTTATTATTTTTGTAAACCAAAAAGAGATAAAATTTGTTATAGTTGTCGGTTTATTACTTTAATTGAAGTGACTTTTTCAGTTAATAATAAAAAATTAATGATAACTTAAGGTTAAGTAATTATGTTGACGTATTTAACATCTTTAATTTTGCTGGAATGAAAAAGTCTACAATCTGGATATTGAGTATAGTTATGGGTCTTTCATTTCTAAGTTTGCTTTACTTACAGGTAAGGTATATAGAAGAAATGGTAAAGATGCGTAAAGAACAGTTTGATGAATCTGTTCAGCGAAGTTTGGTTTCTGCATGTAAAAATGTAGAATTAGTTGAAACAAAAAAATATCTTGAAGATGATGTAGTGACGACCGAAAAGGCGGCACAGTTATCCAAAGAGAGTATTATAAGTGAAGAAAAGGAAGAAGATAGCGAAATTGTAGAACATAGCCATCACTATACTATTGGTAGTGAAGGATTGACTGGATATACATCTTTTGAGCTTAAAATGCGAGTAAGTAAAGTAAAGCCGTCAAGTATACCAAAAGCTATAATTTCTACAGGAAAGAATATTCCGCAGACTTCAAAGACTTTACAGGAGATAATAAAGGACAGATATGTATATCAAAGAGCATTGCTCGACGAAGTGGTCTATAATATATTGTATACAGCCAGTGACAAGCCACTGAAGAAAAGAGTCAATTTTAAACAACTTGACCTTTTTCTGAAAACCGAACTGTTGAATAATGGAATAGATATTCCATATCACTTCAGCGTAACGGATCGTGATGGAACCGAAGTTTACCGTTGTCCCGACTTTACCGACGAAGGCAGTGAAAATACATATTCACGTGTGATTTTCAGGAATGATCCGCCGGCAAGAATGGGAGTAGTAAATATTCACTTCCCTACATTGAACAGTTATATATTCAGTTCTGTTAAATTTATGATACCATCACTGATTTTTACATTTGTACTGCTGGTAACATTTATTTTTACAATATATATAATATTCCGTCAGAAGAAGTTGACCGAGATAAAGAATGACTTTATCAATAATATGACACATGAATTTAAAACACCTATTTCTACAATATCATTGGCAGCTCAAATGTTGAAGGATCCGGCTGTGGCGAAATCGCCCGCTATGTTTCAGCACATATCGGGGGTAATAAATGATGAGACAAAGCGATTACGCTTTCAGGTAGAAAAAGTGTTGCAGATGTCAATGTTTGAGAAGCAGAAAGCTGCTCTTAAGATGAAGGATATCAATGCAAATGATTTAATAGCAGGAGTTATAAATACATTTACATTGAAGGTGGAAAAATATAATGGCAAGATAACTTCAGAGCTTAGTGCGGCAAATCCATATATTTTTGTGGACGAAATGCACTTTACTAATGTTATATTTAATCTGCTTGACAATGCAGTTAAATATAAGAAGCCCGAAGGTGATCTGCTTTTAGATATACGTACATGGAATGAATCAGGTAAGCTTTATGTGTCTATACAAGATAATGGAATAGGTATAAAGAAAGAGAACCTGAAAAAGATATTTGACAAGTTTTATAGAGTACATACGGGTAATCTTCATGATGTGAAGGGGTTTGGATTGGGATTGGCGTATGTAAAGAAAATAATTCAAGATCACAAAGGTACTATACGTGCCGAAAGTGAACTTAATGTGGGAACAAAATTTATAATTGCATTACCTTTATTAAAAAATGAATAATATGGACGAGAAATTGCGTATCTTGTTATGCGAAGATGATGAGAATCTTGGCATGCTATTAAGAGAATATTTGCAAGCAAAAGGATATTCTGCTGAATTATGTCCTGATGGAGAAGCTGGATATAAAGCTTTTCTAAAAAACAAGTATGATCTTTGTGTATTGGATGTTATGATGCCTAAGAAGGATGGTTTTACTTTAGCTCAGGAAATTAGAACTGCAAATGCAGAAATTCCTATTATTTTCCTTACGGCTAAAACTTTAAAAGAAGATATATTGGAAGGGTTTAAGATTGGTGCTGATGACTATATCACTAAACCATTCAGCATGGAAGAATTGACATTCCGTATTGAAGCTATTCTGCGTCGTGTAAGAGGAAAGAAAAACAAGGAAAGTAATGTTTATAAGATTGGTAAGTTTATTTTTGATACTCAGAAACAAATTCTTTCAATCGATGGCAAGAATACTAAACTTACAACTAAGGAATCTGAACTTTTAGGATTGCTTTGTGCTCATGCAAATGAAATCTTACAGAGAGATTTTGCGCTTAAGACAATCTGGATTGATGATAATTATTTCAATGCAAGAAGTATGGATGTTTACATCACAAAACTTCGTAAACATTTGAAAGATGATGAATCTATAGAAATCATCAATATACACGGAAAAGGATATAAACTTATAACTCCTGAAGTTGAATAAAATATTAAAGCCCGATGAAAATCGGGCTTTAATTATTTAAAAACGTAATTACTAGTCTGTAATTCTCTTGTTTAATATGATATAAACAACTAATCCGACTACTATAAGACCTACAGATGAACCAAGAACCATATTGTTGTTAACTGCATCACTTCCTGCACAGAAGATTCCGATCAAAATAGCTGCACCGATTATCATCATTATCAGTCCAAGATTTTTAAGTAAGATTTTCATGTGTGTATTTTATTAATAGATTATTATTTTCTTATTGTTACTGTCTACAAATTAAAGCATAATTCTATAATCAAGAAAATAATTTGTAGAAAAAAAAATGAATTTATGGAAAATCTTTCAGTCTTTTGTATTTATAAATATTTTCCTCAATACATCTTGACTTATATTAAGTTCTTCCTCTTCTATGCCAGATAACGACTCTTTTAACGTTTCACTTGCAATTATTACCGCCTTTTCTTCTAAGTCCTTTCCAGTCTTTGTAAGATGAATAAGATTGGTGCGACGATCGTGCTTATCCGATATCCTTACTACAAGATGCTGACGCTCCATATTATCTATTAAGCGAGTCATACTTGGCTTGTCTTTATAGGTAGCATTGCACAGTTCTTGCTGAGAAACTCCATCTTTTTCCCATAAGAATAGTAAAACTGTCCATTGCTCGGGAGTTATTTCTAAATTACCCAACCTGAAATTTCGGCTAAGCTTACGGTTTATGGCAGCTGATACTTTTCCATTAAGTATAGCAAAGAGCAGTTGAATGTCGAAACCTAATTGTTCTCTCATATAATTATTGTTTAAGCAACTTTGCAAATATACGATTTCTTGAACTTAATAAGTAATAAAAAAGAGTAAAATCAAAAATGTAATGTGAAAAACATAAATCTTATTATTGAATAAATGATGGTAATAGTTTGTATTTTAATATTTAATCTATATCTTTGCGCCCGAATTCAATTTTTTATTTAATAATTTAATTAACGTAAGTATGAATCAATACGAAACCGTTTTCATTTTAACTCCCGTTTTATCTGAACCACAGATGAAGGAAGCGGTAGAGAAATTCAAAGGTATTCTTACTGCCGAAGGTGCAGAGATTATCAATGAAGAAAATTGGGGATTGAAAAAGTTGGCTTACCCAATCCAAAAAAAATCAACTGGATTCTATCAGTTGATAGAGTTTAACGCAGCTCCTGAAGTAATAGAGAAATTAGAACTTAATTTCCGTCGTGACGAGCGCATTATCCGTTTCTTGACATTCAGAATGGATAAATATGCTGCTGAATATGCTGCAAAGAGAAGAAATGTTAAATCAGCTAAAAAGGAGGATTAATCATGGCACAGCAACAATCAGAAATTAGATATTTAACTCCACCTTCAGTAGATGTTAAAAAGAAAAAATACTGTCGTTTCAAAAAGAGCGGTATTAAGTATATCGATTATAAAGATCCTGAATTCTTGAAGAAATTCTTGAACGAACAAGGTAAGATACTTCCTCGTCGCATTACAGGTACTTCTTTGAAGTTCCAACGTCGTATTGCACAGGCGGTTAAGAGAGCACGTCACTTGGCGTTACTTCCATTTGTAACAGATATGATGAAATAAAAAGGAGGAATAGTATGGAGATAATTTTAAAAGAAGATATAGCAAACTTAGGCTATAAAAACGATATTGTGACAGTTAAATCTGGTTATGGTCGTAATTTCCTTATTCCTACAGGAAAAGCAGTTATCGCTTCTCCAGCTGCAAAGAAAATGCTTGCTGAAGATTTGAAACAACGCGCTCATAAATTGGAAAAAATCAAAAAGGATGCTGAAGCTTTGGCTGAACAGTTGAAGGAAGTAGCTTTGACTATTGCAACTAAAGTTAGCTCTACAGGTACTATCTTTGGTTCTGTAGGTAACATCCAGATTGCTGAAGAGCTTGAAAAGCTTGGTCATAAAATTGATAGAAAGATTATTGTAGTTAAAGACTCTGTTAAGGAGGTTGGTAACTACAAGGCGATTGTAAAACTTCACAAAGAGGTTTCTGTTGAAATTCCTTTTGAAGTAGTTGCTGAATAATCTGTAAATACTTTTATATAAAGGACTTGAATCGAAAGATTTAAGTCCTTTTTTGTGTTTTATCGGTTAGTTATAGATGTATGTTGAAATGAATAATTGGCCGTTTCTGTTTAATTAGCAATATATAATAGCAGAAACGGTTACCTTGCATTTAATCTTAATGTATAAATTCTACAATATAGTATTTATATGTTCACATCATTCACAATTCCACAACGCTGTTAGTTAGGTGATTACGTGTGAACATTACCCTCATATCATTCACAGATTATTCACGCTTTATATTATG
>USAN01000012.1 GCA_900552645.1 uncultured Bacteroides sp. | reverse complement strand
TAAATCATTCTCGAGAACTCTCTACAATAAAAGAATTTGAAATTTATAAATGCTTTTTGTAATCATGTAATTGATGCTTTGCTACAAGTATAATAAAACGGTTTTATATTAATATAAAGTTAATAAACATGCAATAATAGATTATTGTTATAATATAAAATATTTTATGAGAAATATTATATTGTTCTTAATTATGAACTTGTTATTATTCTGTTCTGTATGGGCTCAGAATAATAAGCAAAAAGGAGTATATATGAAAAAACTTACAGAAGAAGAAAAAAGTGTCATTATTGATAAGGGTACTGAAAGACCTTTTACCGGAAAATATTATAAGTTTAATGATAAAGGTACGTATGTTTGTAAACAATGTGGAGCACCTTTGTATAAGTCTGATGATAAGTTTGACTCTGGATGTGGTTGGCCATCTTTTGATGATGAAATACCAGGAGCAGTAAAGAGGACAGTAGATGCAGATGGAAGAAGGACTGAAATAACTTGCGCTAAATGTGGAGCTCATTTAGGACATGTATTTAAAGGAGAAGGGTTTACTTATAAGAATACTCGCCATTGCGTTAATTCTATATCACTTGACTTTATACCATTTAAGTGATATTTGATATCAAAATAAAGTTAATAAGGTATCAGTTACTGTGCTGATACCTTATTAACTTTATTTTATTGTTGTGGTTTTACACAAAATACTTCCTTTACCATATGAGCTAATTCCTCTTCCGTTATTTCTCCAACATATTTTTCAACTCTTCCTGCCGAAGTTATAAATATGAAAGTAGGAAAACTAGCTACGTTGAATAACTTTGCTAAGTCTGGATGTTTTTCCAACTCGATCCTATAGCAGCTAATCTGCGGAAATTCTTCACTGACCATCTCATAACGTGGAACCATTGCTTTGCAATGAGGACACCAAGTAACCCAGAATTCGATTATCGTATCTTTGTTGATTAGCATTGGAGCATCTGAATCTTCATCAAAATTGAAAATCTTTTCTTTAAAGAGTTTCTCATCTAAATCTTCAACCATAATTATATTCTTTAAGTTAAGTATTGATAATTTATATAAATCTACTTATATAAATCAATTCCATAACTTATTTATTATAATCTTTGTTCAATTATTTATATTAAATAAGTAATTATTCAGGAAGAGGAAAAATATCTGCATTTACAAGTGTTGTATCTACTTTCAACGTATCCGAAATAATGATGTCATTTTTTGCTTTTCCTCGTAACGTTATCATGGGATATATTGAATCTGCCTCATATTCAGATATGATTCCACGATGTTTTAGACGATTGGCTATAAGCCGGAAGAATCCTTGTTGGTTGTTTTTCAGACTTCCATCTGGATTAAAGAATGACCTGAATTGTTTTGGACGTGGTATTAGTGAAGCCAGGAATATAGATTCGTCAAGATTTAAATCTATTGGTTCCTTTCCAAAATAGTATTCCGATGCTTCTTTGGCTCCATATATGAGTGGTCCCCATTCTACTATATTAAGATATACTTCGTACATTCTGTCCTTACATGTTATATGCTGATTCTCTATAAGCCATACTATAAGTGCTTCTTCAAGTTTTCTGGCAATATTCTTATGTCGTGTAAGGAATACATTCTTTACTAATTGCATAGATATGGTGCTTCCACCACGAGCAAATCTTTTTACTTTGAAATCATAAATAAGAGCCTCTTGAATTGCTCCTGGAAGAAATCCGTTATGATACATGAATCCATTATCTTCGGATTGCAGTATGGCATTCTTTAATAATGGAGAGATACTATCAAGTGTCCGAAAATTTGGATTGGATCTTCCTATATTGAATGTTCTTACAGGACGTTCATTTTCGTATGCTGTATAGCTGAATTCTCTGTTCATTCTTGTAAGGTCGCTGTTACCATAATCCTTTATATGGAAATTTTTACCTCTTAGTATTGAATGGAATTTTAGACTATCAATATTATTGAAATCGATGTCGAGCAAGAAATTATATGAAAGATTTCCTGTAGTCTTTATTCCCTGCAAATGCTGGAATAGAGCTGCTGGCAATGAATTGAATAAAACCTGTGCATTAAATGATGGTTGATTGATGCTTGTAGTAATATGCCATTTTTTATTTTTCTGAACTTTTATATAAGGATGAAATGATAGTTCATTGAATACTACTGTCGATGTACTGTCTAGCTCAAAAGAGTTCTTACCTATGTTTATATTATATGATAACTCTCCTTTATTGATCGTTATAGTATCTGGAGAAAGACGTTTATGAAACAGATGAAGTCCTTTTATCAATGCATTGCCATTAAGATTTTCTCCAGAAAAATTATCAGTTGCTTTTAGACTGAAAGATATGAAGTCGAAGCCTACATTTGCATTGTAATAGCGGTTTATATAGGGAATATTTATATGTTTGGTATTAGAGAATGGATATATTGAAGCTTCCAACTCTTTATTGTGTGAATTAATATAACCTTTAGTGTGCCATTGATCCGACTTTCCATTATCGTCTATTAAGATGTTGCCGTCAAAATGGCGCTCTTTAATAATAAGATCAGGTATGGTAAAGTGTGTGTATGATGAATCACGACGCTGAAGTATATTGAATTTTGTAATTTCACCATTTTCGGGAAGTAATCCAAATATTAATGATAATATCTTCTTTGTCTTTGAAGAATAGTCGATGACGTTTTCTTGCGTAGCTTGTTCTAAATCTTTCTTCTTGAATAGAAAGTCGTAATTAGATGTTGAATCTTTCTTTATTAAATTTAGATTGAGTTCGTTTACATAGGCTTTGTATACTTCAATACGTCCACCAAGTAGGGCTAGTGGATTAAGATCTATGGTAAACGATTTTAATGTAATAACTGTATCACGATCGTTTGGCACTAATGAAAAGTTCCTTAACTGTATTTCATCTAGTCCTACCATTTCTAGTTTGTCATAATGAATAGAAAGATTGTATTCTTTCCTTAAGCCATCTAACTTATTGTCGACAATGTAATGCAGAATATTATTTTTGTTTATAAATAATATTATACATAGTAAAATGAATACGGCTGAAATAATAATTGCAGCCTTATTAATCCTTTGGTTCATAAAACACTAAGATTATTTTAGGCTGCAAAATTAGTTATTTTCTGGTAATATTGACACTACTTGATAAATAAAATCGTTATTACATTGTAAGTGGTAATCCTTTATAGAAATCTAGCACTTTGGTGCGAAACAAGTATTCATATTTAGATTGAATTTTATCTGAAATAGCTTTTAATAAGTTTGTTCTTTCCTGATTGTATTCAGTTGCATTAGCTTTGCCATTTGCATACTTTTCGCTCATAAGTTTAAACGAAGCTTCAGCTGCTTCGACAGCAGTATTGCTACTTTTGTATTTGCTTTCGGCTGCTATTGCATTATAATAAGCTTGTTGTATTTCTTTATATAATCCTTTCTTGGCTTCTTCAAGTTTCCAATTTAAGGCGGTCTTCTGAATTTTGGCGCTTCTCACCCGATTTCTAACTTCAAAACGATTGAAGATTGGTATGCTCAAATTGAATGATATGTATTTACTAAAATTTTGATGCCATTGTGTGCCAAATGATTGGTTATCTTGTCCTGCTACATAGAAATAATTTGTACCGAGGCCGGCTCCGAAAGATAATTGTGGATAATATGAACTTTTCGCTATTCTTATACTCCTATCGGCACCTTCTAATCTATATTGAGCTGCTTTGATTACCGGTTTTGTTGTAACAGCTTCATTGAATACATTATCTGGTAAAGTTATTGTAGAGAAACCATCACTTATCTTAGGTACAGTAATACCGAAGTTCTCGGGACTAGGAAGTTCAAGAAGTTGAGTCAAGTCTAATATGGCTAGCTGATAGTTGTTATCTGCCTGTACAGCTGACATTTCATCTTGTGCTACTCTAGATATCGCTTCATATACTTCTGCTTGTGATGCTTTTCCGTTTTCGAAAAATGCTTGTTTAAGTTTTAACTGTTCCTTACTAAGCTCTACTTGATTATGAGCGACCTTAGCTAATTCATCATTATAGAGTACTTGTGTGAAATAAGATGTAACCTGAATGCTTATATCCTCTTTTGCCTTGTTTAAATCCTCTACGGCAGCTTTCAGATTCAATTTACACAAGGCTATATTGTTGGGTATTTGGAATCCTGTAAATAATGGTACATTTGTTCCTAAATTGAAATTTGAATTCTTTGTGTTACGATCGGCATATGTATTATCCATCTGAAGTGCTCGGCCGAAGTTAAAGCTTTGTCCTACACTTCCATTAAGGTTAGGCAGTCTACTCCATTTTGCAGTATTAAGCTCAACTTCACTCTGTTGTTTTGTAGCCTCTTGCTGCTTTAACGTAAGATTATGTTCTATTGCATAATCAATGCATTTCTTAAGATCCCACTCTTCCTGAGCAAAAGAGGGAAGAGTGAAGGTGGTGACGAGAGTCATTATTACTATTTTATGTCTCATTTCTTAATTTCTTTTTTAGGTCCACGTACTGTTTGATTGATTTTCAATCCTTTCTTTACTTCTATATTTATACCATCACTTATTCCGGTGTTGACCTGAGTCTTCTTGTATCTCTTTTCGGGTACACTGTCTGTCATTAAGTATATATATGTTGTGTCTCCTTCAAATTCTATAGCACTTTCGGGCACTGTTAATACTTTTTCTGCTTTCTCAAGGACAATTGTGGCATTTGCACTATAACCTGAACGTATAGTTATATTTGAAGGAACCTTTATGGCTGCTTTTATTTCAAACTGGTTTGCTCCATTATTCTCAACTCCTTTAGGCGAAATATATTCTAAGGTAGCATCGAAACTTGTATTTTGAAGAGCCCCAAGGCTTATCTTTACAGGCATCCCTTCGTGTATCTTTCCAACTTCGGTTTCGTCAATATTTCCACGGAATATAAGATCGTTCATATTTGCTACGGTAGCAATAGTTGTTCCATCATTGAAAGTATTGCTCATAATTACAGAGTTACCTTTCTTTACAGGAATATCTAGTATAAGTCCGTTTATAGTAGAACGTATTAATGTACTACTGAATGAGGCGCTGTTTTTTGTTATTCCTTCTTTTATGATTTGAAGATTGTCTTTTGCGGTCTGAAGTTCTTCGCGTGACTGCTTATAAGCTACCTGACTCTTTTCGAATTCTTCACTGCTTATTAATTTGTCATTATAAAGCTTTTTCATTCTTGAAAAGTCTGTTTCACTCTGTTTAGAGTTTATTTCAGCTAGGCGAATACGACTTTCGGCCGAATTAAGCTGTCCCAACTCTGGAATAACCTTAACTTTAGCTATTATTTCACCTTGCTTTATAGTTTGGCCAGCTTCTTTGTAAACTTCATCTATTATTCCAGAAATCTGAGGCTTTATCAATATTTCATCGCGTGGCTCAATTTTACCTGTGGCTACTGTATTCTTTTCTATATTGCCTGTCTTTGCCTGGAATAATTCATATTCAATTTCTTTAGGCTGTGATTTCTGATATAGGAACATAAAGGTTCCTAAAAAAATTAGTATTACAACAACTAATAATCCAATCTTGAAGAACTTTTTCATATATGTATGTTTTTTATTATTTCTATGTTTAATATTCTGTTTACTCTTTTGAGATGAATAGCCTATTTTATTCGTCGCGGATTGCCTCTATTGGTTTGATGGACATTGCACGATAGGCAGGTGCCAAACCTGCAAGCATTCCAAGTACCATAAGGATGATGCATGCCAAAATAGCCATCCAAAAGCTTATTTGGAAATGTCCAGGTGAGTCGGATTGTGCAGTACCCATCTCCATCATCTGAAGAATAAGTACTCCGAAACATATTCCTGCCATTCCTGCCATTATAGTAATTACCATACTTTCTGAAAGAATTTGCTTTAGTATATCTTTAGGTTTGGCGCCTATGGCACGTCTTATTCCTATTTCTGTAGTACGCTCCTTTACTGTTACCATCATAATATTGCTTACACCAATTGCACCAGCAAGTAATGTTCCTAAACCTACCATCCAACTTAATGTATTTATTCCCTTGAATAGATTGTCTACCATGCTGAACATGGCTTCGGCATTTACCATGATAACTCCTTGTTTATCATCAGGATGAATAAAGTGGTTTTCCTTTACTATAGTGGCAACTTTCTCCTGTATTTCAGAAATAGGATGTCCTTGTTTTGCTGTATAGCAAAGTAGTCCTATTTTATTGCCGAAATTATAATTATTCTGCATTGTGGTAAATGGAATTGTTATACTTGTACGCGAGTTACCATTAATACTCATATTTCCTGAACTATTATTCACTCCAATAACTTTATAATATATACCATTTACTCTAATGAACTTCCCGCATGGATTTTCGCCATGTGGGAAAAGCGTTTCATATATTCGCTTTCCTATTACACATACCTTTCTCTGTTCCTTGACATCAATATCATTTATAGATCTTCCTATAGTTATTTTGGGAGTCTCTATTCGGTCATATTCAGGATATGCACCTTTAAGAGTACAACTTATTTTATTTTCGGCAAAAAAAGCTGTCATTCCCCATTTAGCAAGAGTAGGAGTTATAAGATCTATCTCGGGTACATTATCTTTTATAAGCTTAACATCCTTATTCTCTAAATCCCAGAACCGTCCTTTCTTGAATCCTTTATAAGGCTTGCTAGTATTGTTTGTTCCCATAAATCCTGAGTTGGTTGCAAATCCTTCGAAGTTTGAACTTAACATATCTTTTACACCCTGACTTCCTCCCATTAATGCTACCAGCATAAATATTCCCCAGAATACTCCAAATGCAGTAAGAAAACTGCGAGTCTTATTACGAGTAATCGTAATAAATATCTCTTCCCATTTATCTAAATCTATTTTCATGATATTAATCTGCTCTAAGTGCTTCAATAGGCCTGATCATAACGGCTTTGCGTGCAGGAAAAAAACCAGCTAAAGTTCCAGCTATTATAAGAGTGAGTGTAGCCTGTATTGCTATGTTAATGTCTACAGTAGGATTTTCGAATACGGTTGCCTGAAATATTCCTGCATCCATAACTTTATTGCCCGCAACCTTATTCATATATTCCGTAGTGGCTATTCCTGCAAACATTCCTATATATCCAAAGAAGGTGGTTATTACTATACTTTCAGATATAATTAGCCATAATATAGAATGTGGTCTGGCACCTATAGCTTTTCGTATTCCGAATTCTCTGGTACGTTCCTTAACTGTTATGAGCATTATGTTGCTGACACCTACAATGCCACTAAGCAAAGTGAAGAGACCTATAATCCATATGGCTGTTTTAATTATATTGCTTCCGTTTTGCTGCTGAAGATAATCTTCCATACGATTCCATATCCATATGGCACTTTTATCGGTAGGATCAAATTGATGATGTGAACCAATTGCCGTGCGGTATTTATCTTCGAACTTATCATTACTTTCTATAGTATTTAAGTTCTTGGTTATGAATATTAGTGTGCCCAGATTATCTGATTTGTTGTATACCAATTTTAGAGTAGAATAAGGGATATATGCGCTGGGTGAGAAACTGCCCTGGTCTGTATATACTCCTACAATTTTATATTTTAATCCGCTTCCATTAAGATATTTTCCAATAACATCGGCATTTTTATCTCCGAATAGCATCTCAATTGTCTTTTCATGCAATACTATTGATTTGCGTTTCTCGTCAACGTCAGGTTGATTTATGAATCTTCCTTTTACCATTTTAAGAGGATCGCTTGCACGATAATTTGGCATTACTCCGGTAAATGATATATTTACAATATCTTGTCCGTTGCTAAGGTTTACATTTCCCTGATCTAATGTCGCTCCTACACTCTCTACATTATCCCCAAAATTTTGAGTAATCTCCATATCTCTCTCGTTAAGTTTTATCTGTCGTCCTTCTGATAGCCCCTTGTAAGGCATCGTAGTATAACCCGGATAAATCTTCATCGAGTTCATTATCATATCTCCAGAGCTACTTTCGAAAGCATGGATAAGTCCATTTCCAGCTCCAAGAAGTACAATAAGCATGTATATTCCCCATGCAACTGCGAATCCGGTAAGAAATGTTCTTAGCTTATTGCGTATGATTGTACTATATATTTCCTGTATTAAATCTATCATAATTGAATTATTTCATATATCCATTTTGCCCGAATGGCGAAGCATTGTGCTCTATGTTATCTTCTATTCTCTCAATTAGACCATCTTTTATATGTATTATCTTGTTAGTTTGATTGGCCACTCCACTTTCATGAGTAACTACTACGATTGTCATGCCCTCATTCTTATTTAAATCTTTAAGAATTTCCATTACTTCTACGGATGTTTTACTATCCAAGGCTCCTGTAGGTTCGTCGGCCAGGATAATTTGAGGCTTTGATATCAGAGCACGTGCTATAGCTACACGTTGTTTCTGACCTCCAGAAAGTTCATTAGGCATGTGATGAGCCCATTCTTTAAGTCCTAGTTTTTCAAGATATTCCAAGGCCATCAAATTCCTTTTTTTTCGGCTTATTCCTTTATAATATAATGGTAGTGCTACATTTTCCATAGCATTCTTGAAGGTTATAAGATTGAAAGATTGGAATATAAATCCTATCATATTGTTACGATATTCGGCACTTCTTGTTTCACTTAGATTCTTTATTAGTACATCATTTAGATAATACTCTCCCGAATCATAATTATCGAGTATGCCAAGTATGTTTAGTAAGGTAGATTTTCCCGAACCAGATGCTCCCATGATGGAAACAAACTCTCCACGAGCTATATCAAGGTCTATACCTTTCAATACATGTAGTGGCGCTCCGTTGAAGTAGGTCTTGTTTATATCTTTTAAATGTATCATTATGTGTGATAATATATGTATATGTTAAGTAGACGTAGCTAATGTACGAAAAGTTGCAATGGAGTAATAAAAAATATAAAAAATATTTGTTACCTCTTACTACATTAAGTATTTTTGTCTGAAATAACTAACCCTAAATTAAAATTAAATATCATGGTAACAGGTATGGAAAAGCCCTATGTAGTAGGGATGGATATAGGTGGTACTAACACTGTGTTCGGAATTGTAGATTCACGTGGTAATGTGTTGGCTACCGATTCTGTGAAGACCCAATCATATTCAAAGATAGAAGATTATGTAGAAGCTGTAAGCGAGAAACTAATTCCTCTTATTAACTCTGTTGGCGGAGTAAGTAAAGTAAAAGGTATGGGAGTAGGTGCTCCTAATGGTAACTATTACAGCGGAACTATCGAATTTGCTCCAAACCTTCCTTGGAAAGGAATAATTCCTTTGGCTGCTATGTTTGAAGAAAAAGTAGGTGTACCTACAGCTCTTACAAATGATGCTAACGCAGCGGCTATAGGCGAGATGACTTATGGTGCGGCACGCGGTATGAAAGATTTCATAATGATTACATTAGGTACTGGTGTTGGTAGCGGAATTGTTATCAACGGTCAGTTAGTATATGGTCATGATGGATTTGCAGGGGAATTAGGTCACGTAATTGTCCGCCGTGAAAACGGACGTCTTTGCGGATGCGGACGTAAAGGATGCCTTGAAACTTATTGCTCTGCAACAGGTGTTGCACGTACTGCACGTGAATTTCTTGTAGCTCGCTCTGAAACAAGCTTGTTGAGAGATATTCCTGCAGAAGAAATTACTTCAAAAGATGTATTTGATGCTGCAATTCGTGGTGATAAATTATCTCAGGATATATTCCAGTATACAGGCAATATTCTTGGTGAAGCGATGGCTGATTTTATAGCTTTCTCTAGTCCGGAAGCAATTATACTTTTCGGTGGCTTAGCCAAAGCTGGTGATTATATAATGAAGCCTATTCAAAAAGCAATTGACGAAAATATATTGAAAATATTTGCCGGAAAAACTAAATTGTTAGTTTCTGAACTTAAAGATGCAGACGCTGCTGTATTGGGAGCAAGTGCCTTGGGTTGGGAAGTTAGAGAATAATATTATATATCATATTATATAAAAAAGATGCTTCATAATATGTGTAGCATCTTTTTTTATGTCTTACTCATTATATTACAATAGATGTGAAATTTTAATGTAATATTAAAGCAACTACTAGGAAATACTCTACTATTAATTTTGCTGAAAATTTTAAATAATTATAAAATGAAAGCAAAATTTCTTATTTCTCTTTTTCTTATCACTGGTTTATCTAACGGGAAAGCTCAAACACGCAATGATATAAAGGTTCCCAATATTGACAATCTAATAACTCTTAAATGTGATTTTCATATGCATTCAGTTTTCTCGGATGGGTTGGTGTGGCCAACTGTAAGAGCTGATGAAGCTTATAGAGAAGGATTGGATGCTATATCATTGACCGAACATATAGAATATCGTCCTCATAAAAAGGATATTACATCCGATCATAACAGATCTTATGAAATTTGTAAGAAGTATGCCGATAATTTAGGTATCATACTTATAAAAGGTAGTGAAATTACACGTCCTATGGCTCCGGGTCATTCAAATGCAATATTTATTAATGATTCTAACCCCTTGGAACAGGATAAATATATTGATGCATACAATGAAGCAAAAAAACAGAATGCTTTTATTTTCTGGAATCATCCTTCTTGGGATCGTCAGCAACCTGATTCTACTTTATGGTGGAAGGAGCATACTGAATTATATAATAAAGGTTGTATGCATGGAATTGAAGTAGCAAATGGACGCCTTTATGCTCCCGAAGCTGTGGAATGGTGTATAGAAAAGAATCTTGCGATGATTGGTACATCCGATATTCATCAACCTATTCAGACTGATTATGATTTTGCTAAGGGTGAACACAGAACTATGACTTTTGTATTTGCTTCTGAGAGGAGTGAGAAGGGTATACGTGAGGCTCTTGAAAAATGTAATACAGCAGTGTGGTATCAAAATATGGTAATTGGTCGCAAAGAGTTGTTGACTCAATTTTTTGTTAAAAGTATAAATGTAGAGGAGAAGAGCCGCAACGAAAAGGGTGTAGTTTTATCGATTACTAATACTACAGATATCCCATTAATCCTAAAGAAAGGTCCTCATGATTCTTCATTAGTATATTTCCGGGAATATACATTAAAACCTCATACACGCCATACTATAAAAATAGGTTTTACAAATGGAATAAACGGAGGTGATATGAATTTTAATGTTACAAACTTCATTATAGGCAAAAATAAGTCACTTGATTATACGATAAAACTTTAATATAAAACTAGGAGATTAATTGAAAATGGGTATAAAAGGTATTATAGATAGATGTTTCAGGACATTTATTCTGATAGGTGTGTTTTTAAGTGTGGCAATAGCTTCTTGTGCGCAGACTATCATTACAGGAAAACTTACAGATAATAATAATGAACCTTTAATTGGAGCTACAATTTTTATTAAAGGTAATGAAACAACAGGAACTGTTTCGGATGTGGATGGTAACTATAGCTTAAAATCATCCAGAACTCTTGTAAAAAAGAAGGATGTAATAATTTATAGTTATGTAGGATATAAGAATAAGGACATAATTTATTCGGGTAACGATAATATTAATCTTAAAATGGAGGATGATTCTCAGTTAATGGATGATGTGGTTGTTACTGCTCTTGGAATTAAACGTATGGAAAAGGGGTTGGGATATTCTACACAGACTGTAAAAGGAAATGATGTGATGAAGACAATGCCTTCTAACTGGTCGGCTGCACTCGAAGGAAAAGTTGCTGGGGTAAGTATATCTTCGGCTGGTGGACCGTTAGGATCGACTAAAATTTCCTTGCGTGGGGATGTGTCTCTAAATCAAGATGGTAATGGTGCACTGATAATAGTTGACGGAGTTCCTTTAAGTAGCCCTATGAGTAACCCTGGTGTTGCATACGGGGCTGGAGGAAGCAGTGAGCTTTCTATAGATTATGGTAATGGTTTTAGCGATCTTAACCCTAATGATATAGAGAACATTCAAATACTAAAAGGTGCAAGTGCTACTGCTCTTTACGGTACACGTGCAGCTAATGGTGTTATTCTTGTAACTACAAAATCGGGAGAAGATACAAAAAAGGGAATTGGGGTATCATACAGTGCCAATATTAGTGTTGATAATGTAATGAGATGGCCCGATTATCAATATGAATTTGGCCAGGGACTGCCATCTAATATTGGTGCTGCAGGTACTGAATACGAAGGCGAACTGTACTATTCGTATGGAGCCGGCAATGGTAATAAATCTACAAGTGGAACAAGTAGTGCATATGGAGCAAAGTTTGATGCCAGTAAGCTATATTATCAGTTTGATCCTGTATCTCAAACACGCGCTGAAGAGGCTACTCCATGGGTAGCATATAAAAATAACAGAAAAGATTTGTTTCAGACAGGTTATACTATAACAAACTCTTTATCGTTGACCGGTAAGTCGGATAAGGGTTCATTCCGTGCTTCTGTAACTCATAGCAAAAATGAGTGGATGCTTCCAAATACAGGATATGAAAGGATTTCTGCCTCTGTGTCGGCCCAACAACAAGTGTCTCGCAGACTAAGACTAAATTTTAAGTCGTCTTATACTTATCGTAAAGTCGATAATGTACCGGCCTTAGGATATAATAGCAATTCGATATCGTATTTTCTTATTTTTCAAAACCCTAATGTTAATCTTGATTGGCTTCGTCCTATGTGGCGTAATGGAATGGAAAATTTGGTACAATTACAACCTTATAGCTCTTATATAGGAAATCCATTTGTTATTCTTAATGAAGCTGAAAACCCATCTCAAAAACATTCTAATGTCTCGTCAATAAGTGCAAACTTAAAAATAAACAGATATTTTGAATTCATGGTAAGATCGGGTATACAGATGAATGCAGACCAGCGTGAACAGCATCGTCCTATAAGTGATGTGGTATATGGAAAAGGATATTTTAAGAAACAGAATATATTTGATTATGAAATAAATAGTGATGCATTAATTACATATCATAATACGTTGCCTATGGGACTTAACATTAATGCTTCGGCGGGCGGAAATATGATGTGGCAAAATTATGATGCACTGTCGGCTTCAGTTATCGGATTGATAAATCCAGGCGATTATAAACTATCTAATGGTATGTCTTCTCCACAGGTTGTTAGTACTATAAGACGAAAAGCTGTAAATAGTCTTTATTTCGCTGCTAATCTTAGTTATCGTGATAAATTATTTATGGATATAACCGGTAGAAATGATTGGTCGTCTACTCTTCCTTTAAAAAATAACTCATTCTTCTATCCTTCTGTTAGTTTAAGTACTTTAGTCGATAAATTGATGGTTTTACCTTCATTTATAAATATGTTTAAGGTGCGTGCTTCATATGCACAGGTAGGTAATGATACCGATCCCTACAAAACATCGGCCTATTATGGTATAAGTGACTTCCCCGGTTCGGCTGTTATGAATGGAACTCTTTATAATGCTGATTTCAAGCCCGAGATTTCTACAAATTGGGAAACTGGATTAGATTTGAGAATGTTTAATAGCCGTTTGAATGTCGACTTTACATTCTATTATAATAAGACAAAGAATCAAATACTCGATGCTCCTATGGATCCTACTACAGGGTATACACGTGCAACAATAAATTCAGGATGTGTACGCAATAGAGGATATGAACTTGCTGTAAATGTTACACCTATCAGAAATCGTGATTTTACTTGGAATATAGGTGTAAATTGGTCTAGAAATGAAAATAAGATACTTTCCTTATCAGAAGGGGCCGACGAAAATCAGCTTATAAGCAGTATCGGAAGTGTATCAATAATTGGTACAGTAGGAGGAAGTACAGGCGATTTGTGGGGATATAAACTAAAAAGAAATTCGAATGGAGAGGTGGTAATAGGTGAAAATGGATTACCTGAACGTCCCGAAGAAATAGAATTTATAGCAAATGCTTATGCTGATTTTAAAGGTGGTATAAATACAGATTTTTCGTATAAAGGATTAAGACTAGGAATTCAATTGGATGGCCAACTAGGAGGCAAAATATATTCACAATCACATCATAAAATGTGTGAACAAGGTAAACTTACTAAAACATTGAACGGACGTCTTCCGGGTACAGAGTTTTATATGAGTGCCGACGATCCACGTATTGCAGCTGCCGGATTAAAACCACTTGATGGAGTATATATGATTGCACCGGGAGTAGTAGCAAATGCCGATGGAAGTTATAGTCCAAATACAAAGGTTATAACTGTAGAAAGTTATTATAAAGAGTATTATAGAATTGCCAATGTAGAGACTAATTCATTTGATGCGTCATATCTTAAGTTGCGTGAAGTACGACTTGATTATACTGTTCCACAGTCGGTACTAAAGAAGACTTTCATATCTTCAGCTTCGATAGGAATATATGGACGTAACTTAGCATGCCTTACTGATTATCCTTTATTCGATCCAGAGTTATCTGCACTTAACGGAAGTTCAATTGTTACAGGAATAGAAACAGGTTCATTGCCTTCTGCTCGTACTTTTGGCTTAAATATCAATTTATCATTTTAATATAAAATTAAATTATGAAAGTAATAAAATATATTTTCATCTTGATTACAGCTCTATTTGTTACAAATGCTTGTACTTCATTCGAAGAGCTAAATACCGACCCTACACGCCTAGATGAGGCAAATCCGGGTACTTTTCTTAATCCTATTCTTTATGGAATGGCCTCATATAATTGGAACAGATATAACAGTTATACTTTTCATGTAATGCAAAGTGTAGTGTCTACAAGCAGTACAAGTGGAGCTGGTTGGTGGATATTAAGTGATGCTGCCGGTGATGGTACCTGGACAAACTACTATAAATGGCTCAATAATATTGAGGGAATGAATAAAAAGGCGGTACAGTATAATGAACCTAATTATATTGCAATAGCCAGTACTTTAAAATGTTGGGTTTACCAGATACTTACCGATGCTTTTGGAAATATTCCTATGGAAGAGGCTTGTAAAGGAGATGAACAGCTTTATACACCTAAATTTGATAAACAGGCGGATATTTATAAGTCAATGATAGCCGAACTTGATTTAGCAAATGATATGTATGATGTTACTACTGGATTAAAATATAATAGCTCGGCTGAATTACTATATGGAACAAGTTCAACCTCTTCGGATGGTATCTTAAAATGGAAAAAATTTACAAATTCATTAAGAATGAGAATTTTATTAAGGGTACTTGATGTAGATGGAATGAATGCTGCCGAGGAACTTAAGAAAATGTTTGATAATCCTGACAAGTATCCGGTGTTTACTTCTAATGAAGAATCGGCATTATTAGCTATTTCAGGAGTTGCTCCTGAAGAGGCTCCATTGACACGTCCGCAAGATTTTAGTTCATATAAAGTATATTCGGAATTCTTTATTAATCCTCTTAATGAATGGAATGATCCTCGTTTGCCAATTTTTGCCACTAAAGTTACTAACGATGGAGTATTAGGTTTTTATGGAATAGAAAGTGGATATTCTGTTCTTCCGAGTGCAAATGCATCATTGCCAAATCAAAATTTCTGCAAAGCTCCAATGAAATTAATGATTATGTCGTATGCCGAAATAGAGTTTATTAGAGCCGAACTTGCACAAAAAAATATAATTGTGGCCAATTCAAAAACTGCCTACGAAAATGGAGTAAAGGCAGCCGCAACTCAAGTAGGTGCTGTAATACCTGATGATTATTTTGAAAATGAAAAAGCTGCTTATGATGGTACTTTTGAAAGAATAATGCAACAAAAATTCTATTCGCTCTTTTTCTGTGATTATCAGCAATGGTTTGAGTATAACCGTACAGGATTGCCCACTATTCCAAGAGGATCGGGGATAGCGCAAGGTAATAATATGCCTAAAAGATTTAAATATCCGGCTTCAATACAGCGTACAAATATGAAAAACTATCAGATAGCCAAAGAACAAATGGGGGGAGATGAGTTTAGTATATCACTTATATGGCATAAAAAATAATTATTAAACAGGATAATTTATGAAAAGACATTTTTTTATTCTTGCATTAATGTTTATGGGAATCAGTAATATTATTGCTTCTGTTAATGAAGATCATAAAAAAGATAACATTGCAACAACAGAGAAAAGACCGGCTACAAAACCTGCTGTTTATAAATTAAATGTATATGGAGATATTCCTTCGGTAAAACCAACGTTTGAAGAAGATCATTTTATTGGTGAAGCTTTAAAAGAAAAATGGAATACTTTCAATGCTAATTATAATCGTGAATACGAAGTTAGCATAGGATTTTCGGATTCGGGTAAGGAAATTATAAAGCCTATAATATATAATTCTGTACTGAAAGTAAATAGGTATTTTAAAAAGGAATATAAAAAAGGAAAGCTTAATAAGAATAGTATTATTATAGAATTAGCTCATATTCTTGACTGTTCAAATGTTCTATGTATGGAAGAGGATACAGAGAAAATAGAACAGGAATTATCTAATTCATCTTCTCCGCAACAGATAGCAGATATTTTTAAAAGGATAGAACTGGTAAGAGAATAAGATATAAATATTTGTAGGCCTTCATTTTTAAATCGAAGGCCTTCAATTTATTTTTTCTGTCGACTAAAAATAGATTGAGGTCGATTTATAATGTTATAAGCTGACTATAAATAGATTTACTTTACACAGAATTAAAACTGAGTGTAAAGTAGATCTTTATTACTATATAAGAGTTTGATACATATTGCCTTCACATAAAACATAAGTAAAACACGTTGAAATACAGTTGATTATATGTGAGGGTATAATTAAACACTTAAAGTAATAAACATATAGTCATCTTTCTTTACCCCAAATGTTAGAGGGGAGGGTTAATTAATAAGACAAAAAAAAAGCCTCAGGCGTGTACCTGTTGGCTCATTAATTTGTTAAGCTTAATTTGTAAAGCTTGGCATGCAGCACCTTTTCTCATTGCTTTGTATCTCTTTAACTGGTACTGTAACATCTCGATTGTTGAATTCATTTTTTTCATTTCCATAATTGCGTCTTTTTGTGTTCTTCCGTTTGAAGAACGGTTTATATTTATTCTTTTAATTACACTACAAAGATAACTATTTTATTTGGATATATGTTTTAAAGCATAAATAATTATTTGGATATTAACAATAATAAACACAAAAATAGTATTTTAGGCCGATTTAGTAATAGTAATGTAATATATAGAAATTTAAAACTTAATATACATATTTTATATTAACATAGTTAAAGTATTAAATAGTGTTATATAGCATGTTTTTTTATTTGTATTATTTGCAGATACTATAAAACTCTGTATATTTGCATTGTGTTTTTCATAGTATTAGATTTAAGGTTAACAAAGGTTGGAGTACAGCGGTACTCCTTTTTTTATTTTATACCTTCAATATCATATCTATAGACTGAAATTATTTATCTATCTCAGCATTTATTACACGTTCTAGCATTATTTCTTCTTTATTCCAGTGAAAAGGTTTGTATTCATTATTTCTTTTTATGATATTATTTCTGAATATCAATCCGTTTACCGATTTTGCATATAAAAGAGGAATATCGAATGTTTCGAAAATGTTATCTTCAATCTTTATGGCTCCTTTTTTATTTCCGTGAAAATATGTAGTCTGATTTTCAAGATCTGGTATTTCGGGATATATTGATATCACTGCATTTGTGAATTGAAACATATTTGTTAGCGCATTTGTGAATCTGTTTTTTCTTATTATTACATCTTTGCATGCACCGGTTTCATACCATCCATTACAGTCTCCACATAATAGTATTGCACATCCAGATGTATGATCGAAGAAGTTGTTTTCTACAATTACTTTCTTGGGGGTGCTAAACAGTGCTCCGCGTGCTCGATTATTTCTTACAATATTATTACTAAACGTTACTTTTGGTGTCCACGAAAGATTTTCTATTCCATAACTTTCGTTCATATTTATACTTTTGTCTATTGGGCTTTTGAATTTTATAAGAAATTCTTTTGCTCCTTTTGTCTCTTTTTTATCATAAGAGATTATTTCGGCAATTTTATTAGTGCCTTTTACAATATCCATTGTTTTTGAACGTACAAACTGTACTTTATCTCCCTTATTTCCCCATGTGAAGCCCCAAGCCTGATCGTGCATGTATTTTCCTAATATTGTATAGTCGTCTATTTTCTTTATGACTTTAAGATAGGTGCCATGTACGTTTATTGCATCATCCATCATGCCTTCGTAAAATCCATTTACTGACAATATTTTTCCCTTGCATTGAGAAAAATGTGTAGCATCGGCCTGAGAAGTAAAATAACGTGTATCATCTTTGCCTTTCAAACTTACATTGAAATGGTCTAGTGTAATATTTTCGCATAACTGTGCCAGTAATCCCATACCTTCACTATAATGAATGGTAATATTGTTCAAGAAGGTATTCTTGTTATTATCCATAAAAATACCTGGGGTAGGACGTTCCCAACTGCGCATAGCAACTACTGTACCTGGTATAAGGCGACTATCTTTCCATCTTGGAAATTGGAGAATCCCTGGTGAAACTTCGAAGACCCCTTTTGCAGGTATGAAAATATCACTTGTATTATATACTAGATGTTTTGTCTTCTCCTCGAAAGCAATTCCCCACTGAGGTTGTATCTTCCAATTATCTCCATATGCTTCGAATATTGAATCGGGAGTAATTCTGTATTTTACGTATGGAGCAACTTCTACTATAATTCCTGCTTTATTACTGTTGTTTAAAATCTTTACCTGACTTATATTAGGATTTACGAAATCAATACTAAAATTTTTTAGAGTACAGTTTTTTGAATTTACAAGTGCTACAGGAAGCATTCTTCCGTGAAATATAAAGTTGGCTCCATTTCCGTTAATTGTAAGATTGTTCCACTCTTCTAGGGCGAGTCCAACTTTTTTCGGATTTAATTGATCGTGATTTGAAATATAGTATTCTTTTTCGGTAGCAGAGCTTGCATGGAAATTATATGTTCCATCTTCAAAATTGATAGTTATTTTATCTTTTCTCGAAGTGTTGGCTTTAATCATTTTAATAGCATTTTTAAAAAGTAAAGAACAGTCTTGTGTGCTGTTTTTAATGATGCCAAATTCGCTGATATTATATGTAATATCCCTCGAATATAGGTTGAGGCATAAAGAAAATGCTAAAAACGAAAAAAAAAATTTCTTCATATTCATATTGTTTAGGTTTTATGTTGTTATAAAAAGAAGTTTTGGATTCATCATCTAATATATTACAAATATAGACGATAAACCCAAAACATTTTGTATTAAATGGAATATATTAAAAGATTAGAGACTATCTAATCTTTTCTCGAATCTTGCTAAGATAGGCACGCATCCCATCTGCATCTTTCTTGTTTATTATGTCAAGTAGTTCATTTAACTCAGTTCTTATGCCTTCAACCTGCTCGGGGGTACGAGGGTTGAATAATATTTCCTGTAGTAGATAATCATCTTCATTTAATACACCTTTTGCTATCTTCATATGTCGTTTGAATGTAGTTCCTGGAGCATCTTGATGCTTCATTACGGCTGCAAATACAAATGTAGATACGAAAGGAATAGATAATGAATAAGCCACAGTTTCGTCGTGCTCGCTGAATGTATACTCGAAAATATTAAGTCCCAGTTCCTGATATAAATCCTTGAAGAATATTTTCCCCAAATGATCGCCTTCTTTTATTATTATGGCATTTTCGGTGCTTAATTTATCGAGGTTTGCAAAAGTAGGTCCGAACATAGGGTGAGTAGATACGTAGCGGAATCCGCTGTTTTCGTAGAACTCCTTCAATCCGGTCTTTACAGACGCGATGTCGCTTATAATGCAGTCTTTTGGAAGAACCGGCAGAACTTGTTTAAAAGCATCGAGAGTATATTTTACAGTCGCAGCATTTATTACGAGCTCGGGCTTGAACTCATTAATCTCTTCGAGTGAAGTAAAGCGGTATGTATTATAAACGAATCTCAATCTTTTAGGATCTACGTCATATACTGCTGTTTCATGCTTGAAACTTAATACGTCTGTAAAGAAGGAGCCCATTTTTCCGGCTCCTAATACTAATATTCTCATCGTCTTATTTCCTTTTTATTTATTTATTATCTCCATTTGCTGGCGTACACTTTCTTCGTGTATGGCCTCGAATACATGTTTTATGAAATCAGAATCCATACCGCACAGTGCTCCCTGCACTCCACGTTTGTCTAGTATCTCATTGTAACGTCCTGTTTGCAGGATGGTCATGTCGTGCTCTTTTTTATATGTACCTATTTCGCGACATATACGCATACGTTTAGAAAGTATCTCTATGATCTGGTTATCGCAATCGTCAATCTGATTTCTAAGTTCACCAAGATTTTCGGTTGTTTGAGTTTCTTTACGTATTACCAGAAGATTAAGAATATAATCAAGAACATCTGGATTTACTTGTTGTGATGCATCGCTCCATGCTGCATCCGGATTGCAGTGACTTTCTACTATAAGACCGTCAAATCCAAGATCCATGGCTTGCTGACAAAGTGGAGCAATTAGTTCGCGCTTTCCACCTATGTGGCTTGGATCACAGAATATAGGCAATTCAGGAATACGGCGGCGAAGTTCGATAGGAATATGCCACTGAGGAAGATTACGATATATTTTCTTGTCGTACGATGAAAAGCCGCGATGAATTGCTCCTAGTTGTTTCAAACCAGCTCCATTAAGGCGCTCGAATGCACCAATCCACAATTCAAGATCAGGGTTTACAGGATTCTTTATTAATACCGGTATATCTACTCCTTTAAGTGCATCGGCTATTTCCTGAACAGCAAAAGGGTTGGCGGTAGTACGTGCGCCTATCCACAAAACATCTATTCCTGCCTTAAGGCATTCGTACACATGTTTGGCTGTAGCAACTTCGGTCGAAACATACATACCTGTTTCTTCCTTTACTCGCTTTAACCACGCTAGACCTTCTACACCTACACCTTCAAATCCTCCAGGTTTAGTACGTGGTTTCCATATTCCGGCACGGAAAATCTTTACCCCCTTCGATGAAAGTTGTTTAGCTGTTTTCATTACCTGTTCTTCTGTTTCAGCACTGCAGGGACCTGCAATTACTATTGGGCGATTTCTTTCTACACCCTCCAATTCTATTGGTTTCAATTCTAATTCCATATATAGTAATATTTTAATTTATTCGTTTTATTCTTTCCAATGCTTCGGCCAGTTTTTCTTCATTGGCACACAGTGAGATTCGTATATATCTTTTTCCGTTACTTCCAAATATAAATCCTGGTGTAATGAATACTCTTCCTTTGTGAAGTACCTTTTCTGTAAGTTCTTCTACGTCCGAATAGTTCTCGGGTATCTTTCCCCATAAAAACATTCCTACCTGAGATGGATCAAACTTACATCCTAGTTCTTCCATTATTTTTTCGGCCAAAGCACGACGGCGACTATATACTTTTATGTTTGCCTCTTCGTGCCATTCGGCCGAATTCTTGTAGGCCTGAGCGGCTGCCAATTGTATAGGGCGGAAAGTTCCGCTGTCTATATTGCTCTTTATTTTCAGAATCCACTGAATGAAAGTAGAGTTTGTTGCAATCATTCCAACGCGCCAGCCAGGCATGTTGTGGCTTTTGCTCATTGAATTAAATTCAATACAACACTCTTTTGCTCCATCTATATTAAGTATACTTAAAGGCTTATTATTAAGTATAAGACTGTACGGATTATCATTTACAATCACAATATTATGCCTCTTTGCAAAATCTACCAACTTCTGGTATAGCTCTAATGTAGCAGGCGCACCGGTAGGCATGTTTGGATAGTTTATCCACATTATCTTAACGCGGCTCAAGTCCATGTTTTCAAGCTCTTCAAAATCGGGCTGCCAATTATTGTCTTCTCTTAAGTTGTAATTTACTATTTCACTTCCCAGTATCTTATTGAGCGATGTATATGTAGGATATCCGGGATTTGGAACCAATACTTGGTCGCCTGGATTAACCAATGCAAGTGTAACATGCAGTATACCCTCTTTCGAACCTATAAGAGGTTGTATTTCTGTAGAAGGATCAAGATCTACATTGTAACATCTCTTGTACCAATTTGCCATAGCTTCCCTCAACTCGGGAATGCCTACTGTAGGCTGATAGCCATGTACGTCAGGACGACTTGCTGTTTCGCACAATACTTTTATGGTATCTTCAGAAGGAGGAAGATCCGGACTTCCTATTCCGAGGCTTATAACATTCTTTCCCTCTTTATTCATTTGTGCCACTTCTTTCAGCTTTCTGCTAAAATAGTATTCACTCACATTAGCCAGTCTTTGAGCCGGCTGCACATTATATGGTTGATTTGCCTTCTGCATATTCTCCTAAAATTTTAAGTTCTTTGGTAAGTGGTGTAACAGCATCAATAGCTTGTTTGTATCTTAGATAATCATTGAATATTATATCTACGTAAAACATGTATTCCCATTCACGACCTATAATAGGAAGTGACTGTATCTTAGTAAGATTTATGTTATAGAAAGAAAATATAGAAAGAACCTGTGACAGACTTCCTTCGCTATGAGGCAAAGAGAATACTATAGTCGCCTTGTTGGATTTGTTGCTATCCCTCAGTTCATCGGCTTTCCACGTATCCGATACTATAAGAAATCTTGTAAAGTTATGCTTGTTAGTCTCTATACCTTCCTGCAATACCTTCATACCATACAGTTGTGCTGCATATTTAGAACAGATAGCGGCATGTCCCTTAAGGTTTTCTCTTTTTATAATTTCAGCACTTCCTGCAGTATCATCTGCTTCAACTACCCTTACCGATGGATGCTGCTGAAGAAATTCGCGACATTGTGCCAGGGCAACCGGATGTGAGTTTGCTTCGGTAATAGTATTCCAATCATCTTCGGGCAGGCATACAAAACTATGCTTAATACGCAGCTTATGTTCGCCTACAATTGTCATTCCACTTTGTCGCAGCAGTTCGTAATTCTGTAAAAGACTGCCTGCAATTGTGTTTTCTATTGCAAGCATTCCTATAATAGTGCTGTCGGCTTTCATTTTATGGAAAATTTCCTCAAAAGTTGTACAGCATATCAATTCTATCTCTTCATTTTCGAAATACTTATGAGCTGCTATATCATGATATGAACCCGGAACTCCTTGTATTGCTACTTTCTTCATTATTGTATATTATAAAAAAAATCCCACTTCAAGCCTTGAAGCGGGATTTCGTTGTTATTTTCATTTTATTTATTTACATTTTAACGTATACATACAAACTCCCGCTTCACTTTGTTGCTAAAGTAAAAGTAATAAAAGAAAAAGAAGTATGTATTATACAATGATTTCATTTTGGTCTTTCTGTTAATGATTTCGATGCAAAAGTAATTATTTTATTATAAAAACAAATAAAAAACGATTTTTTTTTGATAATTTTCTTTTAATCTCTTTTTTATGGCTTTAAGAATCGATTTCATTTATCGCTGAAATGATAAATTGTATATATTTGAACATCACTAATAAACGGACAATATAATGAAATATGATTTTGATAGGGTAGTAGATCGCACCGGTACAGATGCAGTCAAGATAGAGGATATGAAAAATATATGGGGACGTACGGACCTTATTCCTTTATGGGTAGCCGACATGGATTTAGAAACGGCTCCTTTTATTACTGAAGCTATAAAAAAGAGGTGCGAGAATGGAATTCTTGGATATACTATAAAGAGTGATGACTACTACAATTCAATTATTAAATGGATATCTACTCGTTATGAACTTGTAGTAGATAAAGAGATGATAACTTTCGTTCCGGGTATTGTACCTGGTATAGGTATGGCAATAAACTGCTTCTCGAAAAAAGGTGATAAAATAATGATTCAGCCTCCTGTATATCATCCTTTCCGATGGATTGCAGAACGCAATGACCGTACTGTGGTTGTTAATCCTTTATTATTGGAAAATGGCAGATATAGAATGGATATCGATGCTTTTAGAAAGGATGTAAAAGGGTGTAGTATGTTTATTCTATGTAATCCTCATAACCCTGGAGGAGTGGTATGGAAAAAAGAAGAACTTGAAGCTATTGCCAATATCTGTTACGAAGAGAAAGTATTAGTTATATCAGATGAAATTCATGCCGATCTAACGCTACCCCCACACAAACATCTCTCGTTTGCCACAGTAAGTAATAAGGCTAGAATGAACAGCATTACATTCATGTCGCCTAGCAAAGCTTTTAACATGCCGGGTCTGGCGGCTTCACATGCAATTATATTTAACGTTGAACTGCTTACTAAATTTCGTAAGTTTGTCGATGCAGGCGAACTTGACATGGGGCATGTATTTGCTTTTCTTTCGGTACAGGCTGCATATAGTAATGGAACCGATTGGTTAGACCAATGTATTGCTTACATTCAGGGCAATATAAATTATGTAGATGATTATCTTAAGAATAATGTTCCTAAAATAAAAGCTATGCCACCCCAGGCCTCTTATCTTATATGGTTGGACTGTAGAGAGATGAATTTGTCTCAAAAGGAATTGAATGAGTTTTTTGTAGACGGTGCTCATTTGGCACTTAATGATGGTACCATATTTGGATCTGAGGGAGAAGGTTTTATGAGGCTTAATGCAGCTTGTCCACGTTCTGTTCTAGAGAAGGCTATGCTTCAACTTTTGGAAGCTTATAAAAGAGCTAATTTTTAGGATAATTAAGAATCGAAAAACCCAATCTATTTAATAAGTAATATTAATAGTAGCCATTTTTGGTGTAGAACTACATATAAGTAACATCACTATTACCTGTAAATAAGTTGTTTTGTTTAATGACTTAACAAACTTCATTAATATGAATTCTGAAATTCATTCTAATGAATTTTGAACTTCATTAGAATGAAATCTAAACTTCATTAGAATGAAGTTTTATAATGTACTAATCTAATTTAATTATTAGTATAGTAAACTGAGATTATAAATACACTTTATTTATAATAAAGCCATAATAAACAGTATATATTCTTGTGTAAATAATATATATATAAATAAAAAGTTGTTAATTTGCAGAATGTAAACATTAACATAATAATATAATGATAAAACTAAAATTATTAATTGGATTCCTTTTTGTGAATCTTGTCACCGTTAACGCTCAAGAATGCAATGAAAACAAATTTTTCAATCATCTTAGCATAGGAGTATCTGTTGGGACTACAGGATTAGGAATAGATATTGCTGCTCCTTTGAACAATTATTTCCAGGTTAGAGGTGGCTTTGATATGATGCTTAATTTTACTGTAGGTAGTTCATTGGATATATCGAGTTATTCAATTCCTGAAAAGGTATACGAGTATATTGATAATATTCCTTCAAGCATAGATGGTGAGTTTAAGACATTGATGAAAAATACCAAGATACTTGTAGATTTCTATCCATTTAAAAGAAGTAATTTTCATATTACTGCCGGAACATATATTGGAAGTTCGGGCATATTAGAAGTTTATAATAAGGAAGACGGCTCTTTGAAGTCAATTTATGATGCCAATATTTTAATAGATGAATGGAATAAAGAGAATCCGAATAACCGTATTGAAAATATAGGTATTGAATTGGGTAAATATTTTCTTACTCCTGACAATAAAGGTAATTTTAATGCATCTATAAAGACTAATTCCTTTAAGCCTTATATTGGAATAGGATTTGGCCGTGCCGTACCAAGAAAAAGAGTAGGGTTTATGATGGATATGGGAGTTATGTTTTGGGGAAAACCAAGCATATATTGTAATGGAATAGAGCTTAAAGAGCAAAATTTTGATGGAGACTCAGAAGAGATTGTAAAGACTTTATATAAGATAACTGCATATCCGGTAATAAACTTTAGGTTGTGTGGACGCATATTCTAGAGTATTTTAATTATAAAGTTTTATAGGATATCAGAACTTTTGAAAAATAAAAGAGTTAGCCATAACGTATATAAATTACAATATGAATTTATATACTTGTAAGCAATAGTACCTCTTGAAAAGAAAAATGTACCATTTTAGATTCCGAAATATAGGTCTAAAATGGTACTTTTTGTTTATGTAGTTGTAAACTTAACTTCTACTAACTCTATTTTTAATTGGTATACAGGCTCTTTTTTAATAGTACGATGTTTTTACCTTATTACCAAGGTACGTTTTTGGTAATATCATCATAATTATTGTATTCTCCGTTTATTTTGCTTTCACTTTCCGGTGCAAGTTCCAATGCTTTTTTCATATCTTCTACCGATCCGTCCTTGTCGCCATTTAGAAGTCGGATTCTACCTCTTTCATGATATGCTCTTGCAAAATTCGGATTTATTTCGATTGCTTCATTATATAGCTCGATTGCTTTATCCAATTCCTTGTAAGTTACATATAGTTCGCCTCCAAGCAGATAAGCTTTCTCGTTAAAAGGGTTTATTGACAATACATGGTTAAAGCATTCGTGTGCTGCATCTGTATTTTCGGTGTCCGAAAGAATTTCTCCTTTAAGTAGTAATGCATTTTCTTCATCTGCATCAATCAAAAGAATATGCTCTATATCGGCTAGTGCATCATTTGTTTGCTTCATCTTATTAAGTGTATTGGCTCTTAATAGATAAGCCTCAGTATAATCTTCTTTTAGCGTTATTGCCTTTGTAAGCATGGCAATAGCCATTATATCATTGTTTTGTCCTATGTAAGCTTTTGCCGATAGATAGTAGGAAAGAGGATTATTATCATCCAAAGCGATTGCTTTTTGTGTAGCTTCTTGCATGCTATCATAATCTTCCTGCAAGAAACATACTGAAGCCAGTGCCAGAAAATTCTTTGCATCTTCGGCGTTTATGGTACATACTTTGTTTAATATTTCATGAGCATCGTTCAATTGATTGTTGTGTATGTATGCATTAGCCAGGAAGTTCATGGTTTCTATATCTTCCTTTATGGCTATTGCTTCTTCAAAGCATCTTATAGCGTATTCAATTTTTCCTATATGTTGCGCTCTTACGCCATCATATTTAAGTATGTCGAAATTTTTCTCTTCCGTTTTTTCTTTTTCATTCTTTTGGGAACTGTTACCAAATAATGACTTTAATATATTCATGTAATAATAGATTTTATGATATTGTTTTAATTATTTTTCTCAACAAAATTAATATTATATTGAAATAATGCCATCTTTTATATGTATAATTTCTTCCTGAAGCATATAGTCAATGACTTTATGCGCTTTTTTATGGTCATATTTCAACGCAAATAATAGATCTGCGCTCGACATAGGATTTTTATTTATCAATTCTTTTATCTCATTCTCTATATTCTGGAATTCTCCTTTTTTTATTCCGGAGTTATGCTTTTTAAGACATACATCGCATTGACCGCAGTTATTTTGGTTCTTTTCTCCGAAGTATTTCAATAGCATTCTGCTTCTACAGTTCTCGGTCGAGGTACAGTATTCTATCATAGCATCAATTCTATTTTGATAGCTCTCTTTCCTCTTTTCGTATATATCTTTAGATAATATAATGCGTGAAGTTTCTTGTCGTTCACGAGTATATATTATATATGGAGTTTTCTTATAAGGAATATAATGAAGTATATGGCGTTTGGTAAGCATTATAAGAATCTCGTATATACGCTGCCTGCTCAGTCCGGTACGTAATGCCAATGCATCCTCATTTATAAATGCATAGTCGGTAAACAATCCAGTATATGATCTTAATATTACATTTAAAAGTTTTTCTACATCTACATCATTGTTCTGAAGTTTGTATAATTCTTCTCTTCTCATTGTAAATATAAGTCGAGATCCATTTTCCTGTTCGTCAGTATATTCAATGTATCCTGCCCGGGTAAGTATTTTAAGTGCGCTATCGGTTTGTACCGGAAAATGTTTAAAATTCCTGCAAAACTCATCTATGTCGAAAGCGTATGTACATCCAGTGCCATCGCCCATAGCCATTTGATAGTAGTAATTTATGTCTTCGTATATTTTTCTAATAAAATCTTTATCAGGGAAAGTGTCTGGTATTCGTTTTAGCAATGTAGTCTTGTCACTCTTCGAAAACATCATTACGGCATATGCTTTGTTACCATCTCGTCCTGCACGTCCTGCCTCCTGAAAGTATGCTTCTGGCGAATCTGGCAAGTCTACATGAATTACTATTCTTACATCTGGCTTATCTATTCCCATCCCGAATGCATTTGTGGCTACCATCACCCTGGTCTCGTCGGTTAGCCAACTCTTCTGTCGGCTGTCCTTTAATGCATTGTTCAGCCCGGCATGATAGAATGTAGCAGTAATATTATTTTGATTAAGCAATTCGGCAATTTCTTTGGTACGTTTGCGGTTACGTGTATATACAATGGCCGATCCTTGAATTCTTGATAGTATATGAAGTAACTCTTCTTGCTTGTTGTCGGTGTCGCGGACTATATATGCTAGATTTTTTCTTTCGAAACTCATCCTAAAGACTCTACCATCCTTGAATCCTAACTGTTTCTGAATATCTTCTACTACTTCCGGAGTTGCGGTTGCAGTAAGTGCAAGTATAGGTACGTTGGGAAGTATCTCTCTTAATATGTTTATCTTTAGATAAGCCGGACGGAAATCGTATCCCCATTGTGATATACAATGGGATTCGTCGACCGTAATCATGCTTATGTTCATAGACTTAAGCTTGGTCTGGAATATTTCTGTAAATAATCGTTCTGGCGATATGTAAAGGAATTTATAGTCGCCAAATATACAGTTTTCGAGTGCAATCACAATTTCTTCGCGCGTCATTCCCGAAAAAATGGCAAGAGCTTTTATGCCTCTGTCACGTAGGTTGCGCACCTGATCTTTCATCAGTGCAATAAGAGGTGTTATTACAATACATAATCCCGGCTTTGCAAGAGCCGGGACCTGAAATGTTATTGATTTACCACCTCCAGTAGGCATAAGGCCTAAAGTATCATGTCCTTCTCCAATACTATTTATGATATCTTCTTGAATACCTCGGAAATTATCATATCCCCAATATTGTTTAAGAATTTCGTGATAAGTCATGAATCTTGATTATATTTTAGTAAACTAATTATCTTCGCTTGGTCTTATATCTTCTATCTGTAATTGTACTTCTCCTCGCTTATGACTATTTTCTTCTATAGTATAGCATATGTCGAAAGAGCGCTTGGTTTTTATATATCGTGCCTGAGAACTTTGTCCAAAAGCTATTCCGTTCATTACGTTATTCGATTTATTGTCTACAAGTTCAAGCTTTATATGTTCTTGATCTCGCCCTACTACCTTGCTTGTTCCATAATCATATACGTTATGAGTGCAGAATATAGGTTTGCTGTTGTCGGGACCGAATGGATTGAATTTTTTAAGATCGGAATGGAATTTTGGAGTTATGTCTCTGAAATCTATTTCGGCATCTATATCAATCATTGCCGATGTTTGTTCTGGCAGTATATGATTGGAAACATAATCTTCAAATCGGCGTCTGAACTCTTCAACATTCTCTACTTTCATTGAAAGGCCGGCTGCATAAGTATGTCCACCAAAATTCTCGAGCAAGTCGCGACAGTGTTCTATAGCCTTGTATACGTCAAAACCGGCAACCGAGCGTGCCGAACCTGTAGCCATGTTATCGGTACGTGTTAGTACTACGGCAGGTCTATAGTATATCTCGGTCAGTCGCGAAGCTACTATTCCAATTACTCCTTTATGCCAATCTTCATTAAAAAGAACTATAGAACGCCTATCTGATAATCCTTCCAGTTCGTCAACTATATTGTTGGCTTCTTCAGTCATACTCTTGTCAAGATCCTTTCTTGTTTCGTTGTACTGATTAATTTGGTTGGCTTTTTCTAGGGCAGCCGAAAAATCTTTTTCTATAAGTAGTTCTACAGCTTCTTTTCCATTTTGTATTCTTCCTGATGCATTTATTCGCGGACCTATTTTGAATACTATATCGCTAACTGTAATTTCTTTTTCATTCAGTCCGCAAATATCTATAATAGATTTTATGCCTATGCTTGGATTTGAGTTTAATTGTCTCAGTCCATGAAATGTAAGTACCCGGTTTTCTCCCATTATTGGAACTATATCCGATGCTACGCTTACGGCCACCAAATCTAAAAGAGGAGTAAGTTGAGAGAATTCTATACCATTGTTCAAAGCAAATGCCTGCATAAATTTGAATCCTACACCACAGCCCGAAAGATGTTCGTAAGGATAAGTAGAATCTATTCTTTTTGCATTAAGTATGGCAACTGCCGGAGGTAATACATCATCGGGTACATGATGGTCACATATAATGAAATCTATGCCTTTTTCTTTTGCATAAGCAATCTCATTGACAGCTTTAATTCCGCAGTCAAGTACAATTATAAGCTTTACATCGGTTTCGAAGGCATAGTCTATACCTTTTATTGAAACTCCATAACCTTCATTGTAACGATCGGGAACGTAATAATCAATATTTGAGTAAAACTGTCTTATAAACTTGTATACAAGAGCTACTGCAGTAGTTCCATCTACATCGTAATCACCATAAATAAGCACACGCTCTTTCCTTCCCATAGCTTGATTCAGCCGGTCGACCGCTTTGCTCATGTCTTTCATGAGAAATGGGTCGTGCAGCTCATTAAGCTGGGGATGGAAGAATCTTTTAGCCTCTGCAGCAGAGGTTATTCCTCTTTCAAGTAACAGTTTGGAAAGAATTGGACCAATTCCGGTCTCTTTTCCTAAAGCTTTAGCTGCTTCTGTAAATTCTTGTGTAGGAGGTTGATAATTCCATTTGTGATTCATTTTATATATTGTTTTTTCTTTTTCCAGTCTCATACCAATATAATAAATGTAAAAAGATGTTCATTATATTGTTCAATTTGTAAAGTTAGAAAAAACAAATAAAAAAAACCGCTAAATCTATATATATTTTATAGATTTAGCGGTAGACTTTAAATATGCTATATCTTATTTAATGCCTAATTTCTTGGCAATTTCTTTAGGAATAGCATTTTTGTTCACTATAATGTTCATGGTTTTATAACGTACGAATGGTTTAGATGCATACCATACTCCGTTGTATTTTCCGGATTTTCCCCATGAATTTTTTACAAGATAATAGTCATTTCCTTCCTGATCCTTAGCTGTACCATAAATAAGCATTCCATGATCATCTGTTGTTTCCCAGTTATCGTATGCTTCCTGGCGATCTTCCTGTGTACACCATTTCTGAGGCTGTGGTTTTGCGGTAAGTTTCTTTTCTTGTGGAGAAAGTTTTAACCAACGTGCCATGTCAGATCCGCTCAATTCCTGAATCTTGCTGTTATCAGGCATAACTGCAATACCATCGCGAGTAAATCCTTCTTCACTTACATCGGCTCCCCATGCTATAGTGTAACCTTTAGCGATTGAATTATCGAAAACTTCCATAAGTTCGTCTATCGGAAGGTTATATGATTTAGCCCAACGCCAGTTATCCTGTACTTCTATAACAAATGGTTCATAGAAAGGATGGTGTGAGAATGATGTAAGTGATACATAATCATCTGGATTAAGTCCTGTAGATTCGAAAAATGATTTAGGAGTGTACTGTTTTCCTTTATAAGTGAATTTCTCAGGACGTTTTCCTAAATATGCATCATACACGCCTGTAAGTGCTTCTTTCCATACTGGCGTACGCTGTGGTGTAGATTGTAGTTTCTTTAGATTACCTTTAGCTAGTGCATTAACCATAGCATCTGTTACTGCCGAAAGTTCTGTATGGTTACTGAGCGTATCACCATACATTACTCCAGGACGCATTTCTGATTCAGGTATAAGGCCGAAATTTTTCATTCCATAAAGTACATCATAGAAAGATCCTCCCTGAGAGAAAGAAACGTCACCGTGAGTGCGTATAGCAGCCTGTGCACGGTCAAGATATGTGTTATATACTATGAACATTTCCGAAAAATCATAATCACCTTTACCCATGCGGAGTAATTCTGATTCAAGGAATGCCATTGTTGAATAGCACCAGCAAGTACCGGCACGATTCTGGTTTTTAATAGAAGTGATAGGTAATTCTTTCACTGTAGTAAAGACAAAACCTTCCTGTTTAGTCGTGTCTTTTTTTGCTTCCTGTGCACCAACTGAACTTATAGCAAAAAGTCCAAGTGCAGCAATTAATGTCAATCTTTTCATAATTTGTTTTTTACTCTTTCATTATATTTTCTATCTCATCTATTGTGATAGGAATACGTTTCTCTCCTGTAAATCTTGATCCTTCCTTGGTAATTAATATATCATCTTCCAGACGGATACCTCCGAAATCTTTGAATTTCTCTATAGCATCGTAATTAAGGAAATCTGTATGCAGTTTTTCTTGTTTCCATTTATCTATCAAAGCTGGAATGAAATAACATCCGGGTTCGTCTGTTATAACAAAACCTTCCTGTAGTTTTCTTCCCATTCTAAGTGCCGATAATCCGAATTGTTCCGAAGGACGTACTTCATCGTCATAACCAACATACTTCTGTCCTAAGTCTTCCATATCATGAACATCAAGCCCCATCATATGTCCTAGTCCATGAGGTAAGAATAGTGCATGTGCACCTGCTGCAACTGCTTCTTCTACGCTACCTTTCATCAAACCTATATCCTTCAGCCCTTGTGTAAGTACCTTACACACTTCAATATGAACTGATTTATATGTTATTCCGGGTCGCGATATTTCCAGAGCCTTGTCATGAGCTGCTAATACTATATTATATATATCTTTCTGACGAGAATTAAACTTGCCTCCTACAGGTATAGTACGTGTGTGGTCCGAACAGTAGTTGCTTACTCTTTCAGCTCCAGCATCGGTAAGCATCATTCTTCCAACTTCAAGTATGTTTCCATGATAATGATTGTGAAGAGTCTGACCATTCTGAGTAAGTATTGTAGGGAAGGATGTCATGCTTCCGTAAGAAGCTGCAATGCCTTCAAGCACACCGGCGATATATTGCTCTTTAACTCCTGGTTTACATAGTTTCATCGCGGTTGTATGCATTTCGTATCCAATGTTACATGCTAAGTCAATCTCTTCTATTTCGCATGATTCCTTAACAGAACGCAAGTCTACTACAGCCTTAATTAGTTCTACTGACGCATATTTTTTTGTTTCCGAAGCCTTGATACCCGTGAGCTCTTCAAGTAGCATCATATTATGATGACGATATGGAGGAAGAAAATGAACTTTTCTTCCCGATGAAATAGCCGCCGAAATCTTATCTTTCAATTTACTGAAAGGGAAACTTTTATCAACTCCAACCTGTGCCGCAATGTCCTTTATACAAGGTTGTGGCCCCATCCATATAATATCGTCAATGTCAACATCGTTTCCAAAGAAAAACTCTTCTCCCGAATCTGTATCTATAATACCTGCGTATCCGGGATGAGAATGCCCGAAAAAGTAGAGAAAAGAACTATCTTGGCGGAATTTATAAGTGTTATCGGGATAGTTTGTTGGCGATTCGTAATTGCCTAAAATCAAGATTAAACCATTTCTTATTTTTTTTCTTAATGCCTGGCGGCGATGTTGATAAGTTGCAGAGTTGAACATAGTTAGTAAAGTTTTAATTTAAAATCGAATAAAACTGTTTTGCAAATGTAATATATTTAATTCTAAAAAAACCGTTATAATTGTAATAAAAAGATAACTTTGCCATGAACTTTAATAGTTGTAGTATTGTTTTCTGACTACTTATGAGAATAGACGATAGAACTGGATTAGTACTTGAAGGTGGAGGTATGCGCGGAGTTTTTACATGCGGCGTACTGGATTATATGATGGATAATAATATTTGGTTTCCATATAGTGTTGCAGTTTCGGCAGGAGCCTGCAACGGATTATCATATATGTCGCGACAGCGAGGAAGAGCAAAATTCAGTAATATTGATCTTCTTGATAAATATCATTATATAGGAATTAAGCATTTATGGCGCAATCATAGTATTCTTGATCAGGAACTTCTTTACAAGGATTTTCCCGAATCAATCTTACCTTACGATTTTGAAACGTATAAGAATAATAGATCTCATTTTGAAATGGTAACCACAAACTGTCAGACTGGTAGGGCATGTTATATTGAAGAGAGAGATGATATGAAGAAACTTGTCGAGATAGCCCGTGCTTCTAGCAGTCTTCCTTTTGTTTGTCCAATAGTATATATAGACGGTGTTCCAATGTTGGATGGTGGAATAGTAGATTCAATACCCGTAATGCGCTCTATCCAGAAGGGATATAAAAAGAATGTAGTAGTCGTTACTCGTAATAAAGGTTACCGAAGTGATGAGAAGGATAGGAAAATTCCATCATTTATATATAAGAAATATCCTCGTCTTAGAGTTGTATTGAGCAAGAGATGCAAAATTTATGATGAACAGCTAGAGCTTATTGAAAGACTGGAAGAACAGGATAAAATATTGGTAATTCGGCCGTTTAAACCACTTGAAGTAGACAGAATTACTACAGATATACCTAAATTGCAGGCTTTATACGAAGAGGGATATGAATGTGCACGAATTGCTCTTGAAGATAAAATAAATCTTTAAGTCATTTTTTTCTTATTTTACTATAATAGGCTTTGAGGAAATTATATATTTGTATTCCTTAATTTAAGAGTCTATGAAACATCTTCTGTCGTTACTATTGTTTTTTTTATGCTCAAATTATTCTTTTGCTCAATATGATGCAGAAGTTAAATCTCTCTTAATTACACTCGATTCTATGATATCAAGAAAAGAGGTATACGCACAGAACAGAGAATATAAAATAGAACAGCTATTAAAACAAAAATCTTCAGTTCGTAATCTTGAAGAGGCTTATTGGCTTAATAAAATGCTGTATGACGAATACTTCTTCTTCAATGCAGATTCGGCTTCATTATATGTAGACAGAAACAAAAAAATAGCAACACAGCTTAACAATAAAGAATGGCTTATTGAGTGGAAAATAAAGAAATCTTTTATATTGTCGGCTACCGGTCTTCTGAAGGAAGCTTTTGATGAACTAGAGGATATAAGTGGTCAATCTCTTAATATGGAACTAAAAGGAGATTATTATGGACAGATGATATATCTATTTTCACATTTTGTACAATATTCTGGTGATGGCAATAACATGCGAGATGAATATTATAAAAAAGAACAGTTATATAAAGATTCAATATATACAGTACTCTCTCCTAAAGATCCTTCTTTTCTTTGGTATAAAGGATGGAAGTTTCTTGGTTTGGATAATACGGAATCAATAAAGAAAGACCTTGCACAAAAACTAGTATCATCTAAAATGGATTCGCGTTGGGATGCAATGAACGCATATATACTTGCACGCCTTTATCAAGAAGACAATCAGCAGAGTGAATATCTAAAGTATATGATAACCTCAGCAATAGTAGACGTGCGTATAGCCAACAAAGATATTGCTTCACTGGAAGAGCTTGCTCAGACAATGTTTAGTTTGGGAGATATAGATAGAGCCTATTCATATATAAATTATTGTCTGCAATCGGCACTTCTTTATCCTAACCGAGTGCGTGTAGTTAGCATTTCTGCAAGGCAGGATGCAATACATACGGCTTATCAGAAGAAGAGTATGATTCAAGAGTCTAGGCTACATTGGTCGCTTATAATAGTAAGTATTCTTCTGGCTATTCTTCTTACGGCAATACTATATATATATCGTCAGATGAAACATCTATCTTATTCTCGTTCAAAACTTAATGAGACCAATTCATTGCTAAGCGTTCATCTTAACGAACTTTCCGAGACTCAGAAACAGCTTGAAGAGGTTAACAGCAAATTAAAGTTGCTGAACGATGAACTTACCGAGACAAACAATAAGCTTAGTGAATCGAACTTCATAAAAGAAGAGTATATAGGATACGTATTTGCTTTATGTTCGAACTACATCAGTAAGCTCGATGAATTCCGAAAGAACATAAATCGTAAAATAAAAGCAAAACAATTTGATGAAATAAAGGAATATACAGATACTCCTACTATAGCTCAAAAGGAACTGAAAGAATTCTATCATAACTTTGATGCTATTTTTTTGAATGTTTACCCAGACTTTGTAAATGATTTCAATAGCTTGCTTCAACCCGACGAGCGAATTATATTAAAGGATGGCGAACTGCTTAATACCGAATTAAGAATATACGCCTTAGTACGCCTTGGTATAAACGATAGTGTGAAAATTGCCGAATTTCTTCATTGTTCTCCTCAGACAGTCTACAACAACCGTCTTAAAACACGAAATAAATCTATTGTACCAAAAGATGAATTTGCCATTACTGTACGTTCATTGGGAAAAATGCTTTAAGTCTAAGCTAAATAAGTAACAATTAGAAATTCCAAACTTATAGTTAAAGTTTACTTTTTTTTATTTAAGTAGTATAGTTAAGTAATTGATGGTCAAGGTGATAGTAAAAATGTAAATTTACTTATAGCTTTTACCTGATATATTATGACTTATATCCTTAATATATCTTTACGTCACAAAAATCAGATCGTTTAAGTGTTAACTTTAATAATTTTATTTATGAAAAATGAACCTAATCTAGAACGGGCAAGTAGATATTATCTGTCTATATTATGCCTGTTATTTTTCTTCTCTGCCAGCATGGTTGCACAACAACTTACGGTTAAGGGGGTTGTAAAGGATGCCACCGGCGAACCTGTAATTGGAGCCAGCGTACTTGTAAAGGGAACTAACAATGGTACTATTACCGATCTAAATGGCGATTTCTCACTTTCTAACGTAAAGCAGGGCTCTCCAATCGAAATTACATTTGTAGGATATCTTCCACAAGAGGTAAAAGCTTCTTCTTCTCTTTTAAATATTATATTGAAAGAAGATACCAAGACACTTGACGAAGTAGTGGTAATTGGATATGGTGTACAGAAAAAGAGTGTGGTTACTGCTTCAATAGCAAAAGTATCGGGTGATGATTTATCGATGGGATCACCTTTACGTGCCGATAATGCACTTAAAGGACTAGCTTCTGGTGTTACTGTAACCTCTTCATCAGGTCAGCCTGGAGCGGCTTCACAGATAAGAATTCGTGGTATAGGTACAATTAACAACTCCGATCCTCTTTATATAGTAGACGGTATGCCTATAGAAGGAGGTTTTGACTATCTTAATCCCAATGATATTGCTTCTATAGAAGTCTTGAAAGATGCTGCTTCGGGTGCAGTTTATGGAGCACGTGCTGCCAATGGTGTGGTCCTTGTTACAACAAAAAGCGGAAAGCAAGGTAAGGCAAAGATTACTTACGATTTCTCTTATGGATGGCAAAGGCCATGGAAGGAACGCGATGTTCTTAATGCCACAGAATATGCTATAATGATGAATGAAGGTGCACTGAATGCAGGGATGGCTCCTAAATTCAATGATCCATATTCTCTTGGTAAGGGAACCAACTGGCAAAAAGAGACATTCAACTACGATGCTCCTGTAATGAATCATCAGGTAAGTATTAGCGGTGCTTCCGAAAAGGTAAATTATTTGCTTTCATTGGGATATTATGATCAGGAAGGTATTATAGGTGGCAATTATAATAGATCTAATTATAACCGTTTGACTTTGCGTAGTAATACTACATACACTATATTTGATGATACCCAAAACCGTAGTTGGCTTAATAAGCTTACTATAATTTCAAATCTTTCATATGCCAGAATAAAGAGTAAAGGTATAGATACTAACTCATCTTATGGTTCTGTTTTAGGAAGTGCGCTTTCTCTTTCTCCTACACTTTCTGTATATGCCGAAGGAGATGCTGCCGCAGCACAGCTTGATTATTACAAGGATTTTGATGGGTTTACTCCTATGTATCATCCAACTAACGGTAAACTTTATACACTTGCAGGATCAGATTACAATGAGATGGTAAATCCTCTTGCAAGTTTGTCATTGCCAGGAAACAAGAACTGGAGTGATAAATTCGTGGCAAATTTTTCTGCCGAACTTAATATTTGGAATAATCTTAGATACAAGATATCTTATGGTGTAGATAAGGCATATTGGGGATATGATGGATATACTAAGCTTTATTATCTAACTGCAAATAATAAGGCTACACAATCTAATGCATATTCAAATAGGCAGAATGGTACTGTATGGCAACTTGAAAACTTGCTTATGTATGACAATACAATAGGTAAACATACTTTTTCGGTAATGCTTGGGCAGTCGGCCAAGAAGAATACTGGTTCTTATCTTGGAGGTAACCGTTATAACATAATAAATTATGATCGTCCTTATATAGATGCAAGCAATGGTTTGCAGGAAGATGGAAAGATGGGAGTTTACGGTGGACCTAACGCAGTAGCAAGTCTCGCTTCTTTATTTGCACGTGCAAGTTATAATTATGATGAGAGATATATGCTGCAGTTTACAATCCGTCGTGATGGTTCTTCTAGATTCGGATCTAACAATCACTATGCAGTATTTCCATCATTTTCTTTAGGTTGGAATCTTACTAACGAGAAATTCATGGAACAACGTCCTAAATGGCTTACTTCTGCAAAAGCTCGTTTATCATGGGGTAAGAATGGTAATGAGAATATAGGAAATTTCATGTATACAGTATTAACTTCTACTGGCAACAATTATATATTTGGATCAGGAGAAAATATGGTAAATGGTGTTAAGGCCAGTGGACTTGCAAATCCTGACTTGAAGTGGGAAGAGTCTGAACAGCTTGATATGGGATTAGATTTCGGACTTTTCAACAACTCGTTGACATTTACTGCCGATTATTATCATAAGAAGACAAATGGAATGCTTATGACTATGAATATTCCATCATACGTAGGTGAATCAAAGCCACTTGGTAATGTAGGAAAGATGAAAAATAGTGGATTCGAATTTGAAGCGGCTTACAAGTTCACTGCAAAGGATTGGAATTTCAGAGTTGGCGGTAACTTTACATATCTTAAAAATGAACTTATAGAGTATGGTAATGATTCAGGATGGGCTAATCTAGACTCTTTTCAGGGAATAGGTACGATAACTCGTGCTCAGAATGGAAAGCCTTTCCCTTATTTCTATGGATTCAAAACCGCAGGCATATTCCAAAATGAGTCTGAGGTTGCAGCATATACTAACAAAGATGGAGGAATGATACAGCCAAATGCAGTTCCAGGAGATGTACGCTTTGTCGATTTTAATAATGACGGAATGATAGATGATAATGACCGTACAGATATTGGTAAGGGAATGCCAGACTGGACTTATGGTTTCAACGTTAATGCTTCTTGGAAGAATTTCGATTTTAGCATGATGTGGCAAGGAACAATAGGAAACGATATATTCGATGCTACTAGACGTACGGATATAACAAGCAGTAATCTTCCTACATGGCTACTAGGACGTTGGACCGGTGAAGGAACATCAAGCAAATATCCACGCTTCGTACTTGGTGATAATGTAAACTGGCAATCATCCGACTTATATATATATGATGGAAGTTATCTGCGTCTAAAGAATATTCAATTAGGATACACTTTACCTTTCTCTATAACAAGTAAGTGCCTTATTTCATCTCTACGCTTATATATTGCTGCCGAGAATCTGCTTACTTTCACCAAATATCATGGGTTCGATCCTGAAATTTCATCTGGTGGTACCTCTTTGGGCATTGACCGTGGAGTATATCCACAGGCAAAGACTTGGACAATAGGAGCCAACATTTCATTCTAATTCATATCACTAATTAATAAAGAAAATTATGAAAAAATATAAATATATAAGTCTTGCATTTCTTGCATCTACTTTATTATGCAGTGGATGTTCGGAGTCTTTTCTCGAGGTACAATCTCCTACACAGGAAACAGTTGATACTTATTTTACTACCGATGCTCATGTTCAGGAAGCTGTAGTGGCTGCCTATGACCCCCTTCATTGGCCAGATTGGGCTATGGGAACTTATAATCCAGTAAATATAATGAGTGATATAATGGCCGATGATATTTGGGTAGGAGGAGCCGATAAGAATGATAATCAAGCATGGCATATGTTAATGAATTATGAAGCTCTTCCTACAAATACCGTTACAGGATTGTGGACTGTAGCATATTCTGGAGTAAAGCGCTGCAATGATGTCATTACCTACATAGGATGGGCAGGTGATAATATAACTGCTAAGAACAAACTCTATTATGAAGCTCAAGTGCGTACGCTTCGTGCATTCTATTATAATTGGTTGTGGAAATTCTGGGGTAACATTCCATATTTCGACACAAACCTCGAAGCTCCGTATCTGGCAAAACAGTATCAGGCAGACGAGATTTATGACAAGATAATAACCGATCTTGAGACTGCAATATCTCTTGATGCTCTTCCAATGAAGGAAACATCGTCAAATTATGGTAGAGTAACAAAAGCCATGGCATATATGCTGTATGCCGAGATTGTGATGTATCAGAATGACGAAAGCCGATATTCAAAGGCTCTACAATATATGCAGGAGATAATAAACAGCGGATCATACTCTTTGATTCCCGATTATACTACTATATTCAAAGAATCGGGCGAATGGGGTACCGAATCGATATTCGAGGTTAATTATAAGGACGACAATGCTGCACGCTCATGGGGTAACCCTTTGTTTGCAGGGGGTACTGTATTGCCACGTCTTATAAGTCCTAGTTCTTGGGCAGATGGCACAGATGGTCACGATAATGGTTGGGGATTCTGTCCGGTAAGAAAGGAAACTTACGAAATGTTCTCTAAAAATGATGTTCGACGCGAGGCTACATGCTGGAATGCAGCTGCTGCAGGCAACTATAAGAGGCGTTATCAAGATACAGGCTTTTTCCTTGAAAAATATACAGCTCATACAGGTGATAATAAGGACCAGATAGCTGATGCCGATTTGAACTATAACAATAACCTTAGAATTTATCGTTTCTCCGAAACGCTTCTTAATGCAGCCGAACTTATAGCACGAGGTGCTGGTACAGGTGATGCAAAGGAATATCTTAATAGAGTCCATAAACGTGCTGGATTAGTAACAGAAATAGAACCAACAGTAGACAATATATTGAATGAACGTCATCTTGAGTTTGTAGGCGAAGGTAAGCGCTATTGGGATTTGGTTCGTAGTGGAAAGGCAAATACAGTATTAGTACCAGATAGTTATAATTACCGTACCAATACATGGAGTAGCACCAAAAAGTATATTCCAATACCTCAATCAGAGATTGATGCTGCACAGGGAACTTTAACTCAGAACAATTATTAAATTATAAAGAATAATCATTATGAAAAAAATATATAAATACATAAGTGCAGCTGTAATTACTTTCATCAGTACTTTTGGCTTTACTTCTTGTTCACCCGAAGATTATGCTTCGCCATCTGAAGCTAATATTCCGATTGCGACCGAATATGCCGACGCGGTTAGGATAGAAGTTGATCAAGAAACTAACAATGCTCATTTCTATTTTGATGCCAAGCAAGGTGTAATACCTGTATGGATCATAGATGGAAAAAGTTACTCTACTCAGTTTTCCATGACTAAGTATTACCGTAAGGCTGGCGATTACAATGTCGATATAAAGATAGCCAATGCAAACGGAGTAAGTGACGGAACTATAACAAAAACGTTCCATATAGACAAAACTAAGATGACAGGTTTTGGTGGATTCGTTTATGAAAGTGAATATAATTTATGGACAAAGGCTACTATAGGTACTCCTACATTCTGGTATGCTCCAGGATGGAGCCAGATAGCCGATCCTGCATATTCTCTTGTAGATGGTGCATTTACTATAACATTACCTTCGGCAACTACCGATACTTGGCAAGCACAGATGCTTACTACAACTAATATTTCTACATCTTCCGATAAGAATTATGACTTTTCTGTTATACTTACTTCCACCACTGATCATCCTCATGTAATGGTAAAATTGGTAGATGGAAGTGATGATAATATATTTTACTGTGCAGAAACAATAGCTCTTACTGCCAATGAACCTGTATGTTTTTACAAGAGTAATATGAAAGGACTGGATATCTCAAGTCTTAAAATGGTTCTAGATTTTGGTGGTAATAAAGAGAATACTGTGATAAATGTCGAAAATATTGTATTTAAGGATCATTCTAATGACGACGGAACGGTAGTGCCTACAGCACCTTCGGTTCCCGAACCTACATGGAGTGGTGTAAATAGTCCGGATAACTTATGGAATGGAATAACATATACTAATACTTTCTATTATGCTCCTGGATGGAGTCAGCTTCCTGATCCTAAGATTACTGTAGACGGCAATAGTTATTCAATGTCGTTCCCTAGTGCGACAATGGACCAGTGGCAAAATCAGGTAACCTTCATAACTGATGCTTTGGCAACTTCGGCTACCAATGAATATGATTTCCGTGTAACAATAAAAGCATCGAATGATATAAAGGGTGTAACTGTTAAAATGGCCCAGAATGATGATGACAATATATTCCTTTTTCTTGAGAGGAAGGATGTTACCGCAGGCGAAGATGTTGTTTTAAAGGTTATTAAACAAAAAGGAGCAGATATAACAAAGGCAAAGCTAGTATTCGACTTTGGGGGTAATCCTGCTGCAACAGATATAGTGATTAAAGATATCATATTGCAAAAACATAAGGACTAATTTGTAAACATAAAAGTAAAGATGCTAGGTGAATTATGAAAATGATTAATTTATATACATGGCTCATACCTATTATTAGCTTTATAGGATGTAGCAGTAGTAGCGGCGATCCTGTTTCGGAAGATTCAGTAAGCTGTTCGCCAACAGAGATAACTTCACATTATGAGAAGAGTGTTATCGATATTAACGTAACGGCTTCACGCGAATGGAGTGCCTATAGCGATGATGATTGGATAAAATGTACAGTATCTGGATCGGGTAGTAACAATGGAAAACTTTCGGTTAACGTGGCTGCAAATGCTACTACCATTGCACGCGAGGGTACGGTAGTTGTAAAAGCCGGTGTAGCCCGAGCAAAGATCACTGTTAAGCAGGCAGGAATGCCCGAAATGCCAGTAGATCCAACCATAACAGTACCCGATGGATATAAATTAGTCTGGAATGATGAATTTAATAGTGGCACAACCCCAAATACAGATAACTGGTGGTATGAAACCGGTGCAGGAGGTTGGGGAAATAATGAACTACAGAATTATGTAGCAGGAAGCCATAATAATCAAAATCTTGCAAGTGTAAGTAACGGAATACTCGATATAATATGTAAAAAAGTTGATGGTACGGTATATTCTATAAGAATGAATACTCAGCAAAGCTGGAAGTATGGATATTTCGAAGCACGTTTAAAGTTGCCTGTTGGTAAAGGTACATGGCCGGCTTTCTGGATGATGCCCAAGAACTTTACAGCATGGCCCGATGATGGAGAAATAGATATAATGGAGGAGGTTGGTTACAATGCAAACTACTGCTCTTCTTCCATTCATTGTAAATTGTACAATCATACTTTGGGAACCCAAAAAACTAAAGAGATACTTGTTTCTACTGCCCAATCCGATTTTCATGTCTATGCGTTAGAGTGGACAGAAGATTATATAAAGACTTATATAGACGGAAAAGAGCTTTTCTATTTTGAGAATGACAAGAAAGGAAATAAAAGTACATGGCCTTTCAATGCTGCTTTCTACATCAAATTAAATCTGGCATGGGGAGGAAATTGGGGAGGTGCTCAAGGAGTAGACGAGAGTGTTCTTCCTGCAACTTATAAGATAGATTATGTACGTGTGTTCCAGAAAAAGTAAATTAATAATTCAGTTTGTAAAATAGTTAAAAAGATAGATAATGAGAAAAATAAAACTCTTAGCAGGCTACCTGTTTTTAATTTCTTTATTTTCATGCTCTTCTGTAAATAAAAGTGGAAACACTATCGAGGCACGAATTGATTCATTGCTAGAGAAAATGACTTTACAGCAAAAAATAGGTCAGCTTAATCAGCAAAGTTTTGGACAAAATATAGATGAATTGACAGAAATAGTACGTAAAGATCAAATTGGATCATTACTTAACCTCAATGATGCTGAACTTGTAAATAAGATACAGGATATTGCTATAAATCAGTCAAAGGCACATATACCGTTGCTTATTTCGCGTGATGTGATTCATGGATATAAAACAATATTTCCAATACCATTGGGGCAGGCGGCAACTTTCAATCCGAAAATAGTTGAAGAAGGTGCCCGAGTGGCTGCAATAGAGGCTTCATCGGACGGCATACGATGGACTTTCTCGCCTATGGTAGATATTTCGAGAGATCCACGGTGGGGAAGAATGGCCGAAAGCTTTGGAGAAGATCCATACCTTACTTCTGTAATGGGTGTAGCTATGGTAAACGGTTATCAGGGTATATCTTTAGATAATCCTACCTCAATTGCGGCTTGTGCAAAACATTTTATTGGTTACGGAGCTGCCGAAGGAGGAAAAGATTATAATTCTACAATGATTCCAGAGCGTGTGCTTAGAAATGTTTATATGCCTCCATTCCAGGCAGCTGCCGAGGCTGGGTGCGGAACATTCATGACTTCTTTCAATGATAATGACGGAATTCCTTCTACGGGAAATTCATTTATACTTAAAGATGTATTGCGTGATGAATGGAAATATGATGGAATGGTCGTTTCGGACTGGACTTCAATAGGCGAGATGATTTTACATGGATTTTGCAAAGATCGTAAGGAGGCGGCCATGTTAGCTATGAATTCCGGAGTAGATATGGAAATGGTTAGTGGTACTTATCTCGAGAATATTGAAGAATTAATTAAATCAGGTAAGATATCAGAAAAAACTCTTGATGATGCTGTTCGCAATGTTTTGCGCCTGAAATTTAGACTTGGATTGTTTGATAATCCTTATGTAGTAACTTCTCAGGATGTAAAATATGCACCCCAAAACCTTGAAAAGGCAAAAGAGTGTGCACAGCAGTCTATAATTCTTCTGAAGAATAATGATAATGTTTTGCCTATTACCAATAAAGTAAAAAAAATCGCAATTGTTGGTCCTATGGCAGATGCTCCTCACGATCAGCTTGGAACATGGGTGTTCGACGGTGAAAAAGATAAAACTCAGACTCCACTAAACTCTATTCGCGAAATGTATGGCAATGATGTTCAAATAGTATATGAACCGGGTTTGACATTCAGCCGTGATAATAATAAAGTTGGAATAGATAAGGCTGTTAATGTAGCAAAAGGTGCAGATGTAGTGGTTGCTTTTGTTGGAGAAGAGGCTATTCTCTCGGGTGAGGCTCATTCACTTGCCGATTTAAATCTACGAGGTGCTCAATCCGAAATGATAGAAGCTTTGGCAAAGACAGGGAAACCTCTAGTTACAGTTGTTATGGCGGGTCGTCCGTTGACTATAGGTAAGGAGGTAGATGAATCTTCATCGGTGTTATACTCATTTCATCCAGGTACCATGGGTGGTCCGGCTATAGCCGATATCCTTTTCGGAAAGGTTGCACCTAGTGGTAAGACTCCGGTGACTTTTCCAAAAATGGTTGGTCAGATTCCTATATATTATGCTCATAATAATACCGGCCGTCCTGCAAGCAGGAAGGAGACTCTTATTAATGAGATACCTATAGAAGCCGGACAGACCTCTTTAGGATGTACTTCATTTTATATGGATGCCGGATTCGATCCTCTTTTTCCATTTGGTTTTGGCTTGTCTTATACTACTTTCGATTACAGTAATATAAAAGCATCGGGAAATAAATTTAATGTAGATGGTACTATGACTGTAAGTATTGATATTAAGAATACCGGAAAATGCGAAGGTACAGAAACAGTACAACTATATGTTCAGGATAAAGTAGGATCGGTTACGCGTCCTGTAAAGGAATTAAAGGATTTTAGTCGTGTAACATTGAATCCGGGTGAAACCAAGACTGTAACATTTACTCTTCCAATGAGCAAATTGGCATATTGGAATAAAGAGATGAAAAAGGTTATAGAACCTGGTGAGTTTACATTATGGATAGGTACTAACAGTCAAGATGGAGAGAAGATTGATTTTGAGGTTACAAGATAATTTTAAGAGATTAACAGAAATAATAGGTATAAATATATTATAGGAAGAATACATAGAAAAGTCCGGTTTTATTACTATTTGTATTCAGAGTATTGTAACAATCAAGATGATATGACTATAAGGAGTGTGTCAAGGCCTAAATGCGTGATCGCAAAAAAGACATTTTTGACGCACTCTTTAAATTTAATATTATCTTTGTCGGCAAAATTTAAAGCCCGATGAACTATTTTGGAGAATCTATAGCGCTATGTGTAGCATTTTCGTGGACAATAACTGCATTGTGTGCCGAAGTTGCAAGTAAAAGAATAGGCTCGCTTCAACTTAATGTATTGCGAATGTTTCTCTCTTTAGGAATGCTGGCAATAGCTATTTTTATATTTACCGGTTCTCCATTTCCTAAATATACCGATTACTCTACATGGCTATGGTTATCACTTTCTGGTTTTGTAGGATATGTACTTGGCGATTACTGCCTTTTCAATTCTTATGTTCTTATAGGTTCGCGTTTTGGACAACTCTTTATGACTTTGGCTCCTTTATCTGCTGCTCTTTTCGGATGGGTATTGCTTGGCGAGCAGTTGTCGTTTATGGCAATATGCGGAATGGTGGTAACACTATTCGGTATTGGAATGTCGGTACTCAATAAGGGTACTTCAAAAATACTAGGTCTTAAACTACCACTAAAAGGAGTCCTTTTCGGGATAGGCGCAGGCATGTGTCAGGGTATAGGATTAGTCCTAAGTAAAGTAGGAATGAATTACTACTCTATTTCGGCAGCTTCGAATCCAGAATATATAAATACTATTCTTCCATTCTCATCTACATTTATACGTGCTATTATCGGTAGCATAGGATTTTTAATAATAATGGGACTTAAAAAGGAGTTCCAGACTATTCCCGAATCACTTAAAGATAAAAAAGGAATGAAGGCTACTATATGGGCTACTATTACAGGTCCCTTTATAGGAGTTTCACTTTCACTTATGGCGGTACAATATACTGAAACCGGAATCGCATCTACACTTATGGCTCTTACACCTATAATAATTATTTGGCCCGCTCATATAATATTTAAGCAGCAAGTTACTTTAAAAGAAATAGTAGGAGCTGTAATAAGTGTTATCGGAGTATCTCTTTTCTTTATATAAAAACTCATATTTATTTTCTAATAGATTGAATTTCATTACTGTTATAGTGTTATTCAACACTTTTAATTCTATAAACTACAAGTTTTAGTTTCTATTAACTATAATATTTAGTTTATCAACTAAATAAATTAGTTTATTTGTGAAAACGAATTTTTTTATGAAAACTCTTACAACAAAAGAAGAAGAATTAATGGGATTTTTCTGGGAGAAAGGTCCTCTATTTGTCAAGCAGATACTTGAATTTTATGATGAGCCTCGTCCTCATTTCAATACATTATCTACAATAGTACGCGGATTAGAAGAAAAAGGTTATTTATCTCATAATACATTTGGAAATACATATCAGTATTTTGCAAAGATAAGTCGGGATGATTTTAAGAAAACCACTTTAAAAGGAGTAATCAGCAAATATTTTAATAATTCGTATTTAGGCGTAGTCTCTTCTTTAGTAAAGGAAGAAAATATATCTCTCGATGATCTTAAACAGCTGATTAACGATGTAGAAAAAGCAAATAAATAAATCTAAATACTATGGGAACACTATTGGTTTATATTATAAAATCATCCATCTGCCTGGCAGTTTTCTATCTGTTTTATAGATTGTTACTTAGCAAAGAAACTTTTCATAGAATAAATAGAATAGGACTGTTAAGCATATTGCTACTCTCATTTATAATTCCTTTTATCGAATTTACCGTAAGCTCTCCTACAGAATTACATAATCAATTTATATCAATTGAAGATTATATTATAATGAATCATAATACTGTTATTACCGATTCGTTAGATAATGATGTGCAATTCGGATGGTCTACCTTTATTCTACTTCTATATTTATTAGGGATATTATTCTTTTTCATACGTAATATTTACTCTATAATTAATATGCTGTTGCTCGTAAATAAAAGCAGTAGGATCCGAATGGAAAATGGAGAAGTATTGATATTGCATAATAAGGATATAGCACCCTTTAGTTGGCTGAAATTTATTGTAATGTCACGAAAAGATTATGATGAAAATGGAACCGAGATACTTACTCATGAATTAGCTCATATACACAAAGTTCATTCAATAGATCTTTTGGTAGCCGATATATGTATATTCTTTCAATGGTTTAATCCGGCAGCATGGCTGTTGAAACAAGAATTACAGAATATTCATGAGTATGAGGCTGATGAAGAGGTTCTTAACCAAGGCATAGATGCAAAGAAATATCAAATGTTATTAATTAAAAAAGCTGTTGGCACAAGGCTCTACTCTATGGCCAACAGCTTTAATCACAATTCACTTAAAAAGCGTATTGGTATGATGATTAAAAGAAAATCAAATCCATGGGCGCGTATGAAGTACCTTTATGTACTTCCTGTTACTGTTATTGCAGTTACAGCTTTTGCACGTCCCGAAATCTCTAAAGAATTTGATGAGATTTCGATTGTCAAAGTTAGTGATTTAACTTCTATTGCAGAAAATATAGAGGTTAAAAGTGTTGAATCACAGCCAAAAAGTGATGTTAAAGTTCACGGAACTGTAATATCAAATCATACAGGTAAACCTATTGTAGGAGCTAATGTGATTATAGGGGGGACGACAAAGGGTACTATATCTGATAAAAAGGGAGAGTTTACATTGGATGTTCCTGTTGGTAAAACTCTATTTGTCTCTTTTGTAGGAATGAACTCAAAGCAGATAAAGATTAAAGGTGAAATGAATTCTTTGAAAGTAGTGCTTTCCGAAGAGGTAGTCAATATTGACGAGAATTCAATAAATGATGCTAAAACTTCAGTAACTCCCAATGATCCTACATTTATGGTGGTAGAGTCAATGCCCCAATACCCAGGAGGTATGGGTGAATGTTTGAAGTTTTTGGCAGAGAATATAAAATATCCTATTGAAGCAAAAAATAAGGGAATTCAAGGTAGGGTTATAGTTGAGTTTGTTGTAAGAAAAGATGGAAAGATTATAAATCCAACTATTGTAAGGGGTATAGATGAGCAGCTTGATGCCGAAGCTTTGAGGGTAGTTAATATAATGCCCGAATGGACACCTGGTACTCAGAGGGGAGAAGCTGTAAATGTAAAATATACTGTTCCGATAAAATTCAGTCTTGATAAAAAAACTGACAATAAAGCATCTGTTATAAAAATGGAGAATATTACTTCAAATAAGAAACCATTATTTATTGTAAACGGTGAAAAAAAATCATCCGATGAAATTAATTCAATTGATGGTAATAATATAGAGAGTATTTCTGTAATTAAAGATCCTGCCGAAATAATAAAGAAATATGGTTTTGAAGCAAAAGATGGGGTAGTTATTATTAATTTAAAGAAGTCATAATGAAAAAGATTATAATCTTCTGTCTCTGTTTCATACCAATGGTTATATGGGCACAAAATACAAATGAAATAGAATCTGCATATAAGAGCTATGATTTTGAGAAGGTAATATTGCTAACCGATAATCATTGTGACTCTGCTTGTGTAATGACAAGAATTAATTCGCTTAAAGCTTTGAATCGCTATAATCAGGCTATAGATGAACTAAATGCCTTGAGTTGTAAGGATAGTACAAACTTAACTTATTGCGTAGGATTGGCCGAATGTTATAAGCTTATCAATAACAATTTGAAAGCAGCCGAATTATATAATAAAGCAAAATGTATTAATCCGAACAACCGGTATTTCCTTTTACAGAAGATAAAATCATTAATAATAGCCGAGAAGAATGATAGTGCTATAAGTGCCTGTCATGAATGGCTTTCAAAGGATACAATATCGGCTATAGGTTATAAATATTTAGGATTAGCTTACGAAAATAATCAGAATATCCCTTATGATTTTATTAGTTACAGTATGGCTTATAGGCGCGACTCTACCGATAATATGGTGGTAATGCATATCGCTAATATCTTTAATAATAATAAACAATATGATGATGCTATAAGTATTACTGAAAAGTATAGATTAAAAGATACTACCAATTTAAGCATTAACAGACAAAATGCAAGAGCGTATTGTCTTAAAGGTGATTATAAAAATGCAATAAAGCGTTATGAGAGTCTTAAGTTGGCAGGCGATAATAGTGCTTCTACCTATTATTATCTTGGATTATCTTATTATGGTGATAACTGGTTTTACGGAGCCTACGAAAATTTGATAAAAGCAGTCGAGAAGAGTCCTAATGATGTAAATATTCTATATTATCTTGCTAAATCGTGTGTGCGTACTTCATGGAAAAAAGATGGAGAGGAGTATATGGAGAGAGCGGTAGAGGTAACTGTACCTACTGATAGCACTATGATATGGCTATATAAAGGACTTATCGACTGTTATGGCTATTCACAAAATGCCACGAAGAAAGTGGAAGTAATGAAGATGCTATTCAATATAAATAAGGATTACTCATTACTGAATAAGATAGCTGATATCTATTATTATAAAAAGGACTATAATAATGCTATCTCTTTTTATGAAAGATATATGGCATCGGTACCAAAGGATATGCGTTATACGAAGTTAAATGAAAATGGAGAAAAACAGGATAATGTAACTACAAAATATCTTGAAGCTGAGAGGAAAATAAAAAAGATAAAAGCGGAAAACTTCTTCAAGAATAATAAAAAATAGTATGATCTATTTTTATTTATACATACTATAATTACCAGGATTGTAAATAATTAAAATTCTAAACATGAGAAACTTTTTTATTATCTGTTCTCTGATGCTCGTAAGCATTGGAGTGGGTGCACAAGCTCAAAAAAATAATACCATTTATAGTGTAAAAGGTTTATTAATCGATTCTCTTACTAATGATGGCGAACCTTATGCTACAATAAGAATAGCATTAAAGAATAATATAAAGAAGCCTATAAAACTTAATGTTACAGGTGTTAATGGTGGCTTCAATGAAAAACTACCTTCTAGTGGAACCTATATAATTACATTTACATCTGTAGGAAAATCGAATATATCAAGAGAATTCAGATTATCGGCCGATGAGCCTTCTGTTAATTTAGGGAAAATACTAGTTTCTGAATCTAGCGAGATGCTTAAGGGTGTAGAGGTAGTTGCTGCTAAGCCATTAGTTAAATCGGATATAGACAAGATAGAGTACAATATAAAGGAAGATCCCGAGTCTCAGACTAATACAGTTCTTGAAATGCTTAGAAAGGTTCCATTGGTAACTGTAGATGGAGAAGATAATATTCAGATTAATGGAAGCAGTAATTTTAAGGTGCATGTAAATAATAAACCTAACAGTATGATGAGTAAGAATCCTAAGGATATATTTAAAAATATGCCTGCAAATACCATCAAGAAGATAGAGGTAATAACCGATCCCGGAGCAAAATATGATGCCGAAGGATTGTCGGGAATACTTAACATAGTAACCGATGATGGGACAAAGATGGAAGGATATAATGTTACTTTGAAAGCTGGAGCAGGCAATCGTGGAATGAATGCAGGTGCCTATGGAACTGTCCAACTGGGAAAGTTTACTCTTACAGGTAATTACTCTTATAATCATCAAGATGGAGAGAGGGCGTATTCTAATCAACTACGAGAAATGTTTGATGATGATACTAATAAGTATCTTGAAAGTAATTACAGTTCTAAAAATAGTGGGAATTTTCAATATGGCTCGATGGAGGGTAGTTATGAAATAGATTCTCTGAATTTAGTAACATTTTCGGCCGGATTATGGGGATATGATTTTAATGGAAGAAATGAAGGTAATACTATCATGAGTAATGTTAATCATGAATCTGTATATAGTTATGATGTTGATGGATATGGTGATAATTCACAAAAGGATATTAATGTAGGTTTTGATTATCAGCATTCTTTCAAGAGTAATAAAGATAAGCTGCTTACTTTTTCTTATCGTTTAAGTTCTAATCCCGGTGATAATAGCAGTTATACATATTATGATAATATAAAAAATTATCCATTTGCTTTGACTGATATGCATTATAAGACAAAAGAGAATACTGATGAACATACGTTTCAGCTTGATTATACTACCCCTATTGCAAAGAAACATACTATAAATACCGGTACAAAATATATTCTTAGGCTCAATAGTAGTGACAGTAAGAATTATTATGATAAAGGTGAGGGATTTCTCGAAAACCAAGATCAAAGTTCAAAATATGATCAGCGCTATGATATAGTTGCGGCTTATGGTGAATATAAGTTTGCTGTCAAGAATTTCTCTTTTAAAACAGGATTACGTTACGAACACTCATTTATGAGCGTAAAGTATAATGAGAACAGATCTAAGGATTTTGATGCAAACTTTAATAATATAGTTCCTTCGGCCAATTTAGGCTTTAAATTGAGCAATACACAGAATATAAAAATTTCGTACAATATGCGTATAAGTCGCCCGTCAATTTATTATCTTAACCCTTTTATCAACAGGACAGACCCTTCTAATATAAGATATGGAAATCCTGATTTGGACCCTGAGAAAGCTCATAATATATCTCTTACTTATGGCAATTTTACTCCAAAATTTAGTGTTAATATGTCGTTAAACTATTCATTTGTAAACAATAGTATCGAGCAGTACAGTTTTATAACTAAAGATACTGGTACAGATGGTAAGGAGTATAGTGTGCAGAATACTACTTTTGATAATATTGGTAGTGAGAAGCGTATACGAATGTCGGCCTACATTAATTGGAGCATGACGAAAACTACTCGTTTTAATGCTAATCTTAATGGAGGTTATGTAGACTATGGCAGCAAGGCACCTCTAAATTTATCTAATCATGGATGGAATGGTAACTTTTGGGGAGGAATACAGCAGACTTTGCCTCTTGATATTAAACTGAACCTTAATGCCGGAGGGTACTCAAAGAGAGTCTCTTTGCAAGGAGAGAGTGGTTCTATGTTTTATTATGGACTTAATATTAACCGCTCTTTCTTAAAAGAGAAACGTCTTATGATATCTGCAAATATTCAGAATCCGTTTACTCATTACGTAACATTTAAACAGACGCGCATGATTAATAGTGAGAAGTTAGGACATTACGCCACTTATTATTCTTCAAAAACTCCGATGAGATATTATGGGTTCAATATAAGTTATAGATTAGGCAAATTACAGGCGGCTGTAAAGAAAGCTAAGAGGAGTATAGTGAATGATGATACAAAAGCAGGCGAAAGTAGCAATGGATCATCATCTGGAGGTGGAAATTAGTATATTATCAATAATAACGATGTAATATGATGAAATGGATCCTTATAATATTGAGTCTTGTATTCCAATGGAATACGGACTCTTATGCACAAAACCGAAATAATAATCTTTTAATCAATGTGTATAACAAACTTAATGGAATACATGATGCGGATTATATAATTCATGTATGTTATAAAATAAATGGAGATACGATAGTTAATTACTTATCTCCAAGTCACGAGATTGAAATGATCAATCCCAAAGATACTACTATAGGTTCTTCACTTTTAAAATGGAATGATAAAGAATATAAAGACTTTAGTTTCGGGTATGATGGCTATCGTAAAGCTACTGTTTACAAAGAATCAAAAATGATTAGAGTTTATGATTATATAAAAACACCTCACCCTCATGGGAAAATTCCGTTTCGTCCCCTTAGTGCTCCTTTTTTTAACTATACTAAGAGTATTATATATTATGCGTTAAATACTAAAGATACTATTTCTGTATCATTGCAAGAGGATACAGATGATTTTTGTTTTAAGATTACTATAAATGAAGATAAGATGGTAGAGTTTTTTGGTCGAGACTATAAAATGGAAGATCCACTTCATTTATGTAGTGATCCTACAATGATTTATGAATTATGGATAAATAAGAATGATAGTTTGCCATATAAGTATATGAAGACCAGATATGATGGAATGAATTCAGCAAGATGCGATAATGTGAAAATTAACCAACTTAATATTGATAGCATTGATGTCAGAAATTATTTTCAACCCGATTATGATGTGCAATGGTTTCATGACAAGCAGACTAAAAAAGATAATAAAGCGAATTCTTTGATTGGTAAAAAAATGGCACATTTCGAATTATATGATTCAAATGATGTGAAATTTTATTCATCCAAGTCTAACTCAAAGATAATGTTGATTGAATTTACAGGAGTAGGATGTGGTCCATGTCTGATCTCAATACCTTTTCTGAATGATCTTAGAGACCGATATTCTGTAGAAGATTTACAGGTTTTGGCTATTGAGAGTTGGAAACGAAGTGCAAGTCAAATTAAATTCTATATAGAAAAGAATTCAGTAAACTATCCCTTTCTAATTGGTAATAATGATGTGTTTAAGAATTTTTGTGGAGAAAATACATCCGTACCTCAGTTCTTTATAGTAGATAAAGATGGTATAATAAGGTACCATTCTATAGGGTTCAATAAAGACTTAAACGGTAAGGAAATGGAAGGTAAGATAAAAGAATTGATTAATTGATATTGTTAGATAAGTATTCTTATAAATTAAGAGCCATCCTTATGGGGATGGCTCTTAATTTATAAGAATACTTATTATTTATTTAGCGAAGCTTACAGCACGTGTTTCGCGTATTACTGTAATCTTTACTTGTCCCGGATAAGTCATTTCATCCTGAATCTTTTTAGCTATTTCAGTAGAAAGATTTTCGGTTTCCTTATCATCAATCTTATCAGCTCCTACAATAACACGAAGTTCTCTACCTGCCTGGATAGCATAAGTCTTCGTTACACCAGGATAAGACATTGCAAGTTGTTCAAGATCATTAAGACGTTTGATGTATGCTTCTACAATTTCACGACGTGCACCAGGACGAGCTCCCGAAATAGCATCACAAACTTGTACGATAGGAGCAAGTAAGCTTGTCATTTCTGTTTCATCATGGTGAGCACCAATTGCATTACAAATATCAGGTTTTTCTTTAAATTTCTCGGCTAATTTCATACCAAGAAGTGCATGTGGCAACTCTGGTTCTTCATCAGGCACTTTACCAATATCATGTAAAAGTCCTGCACGTTTCGCTTTCTTAGGATTCAATCCAAGTTCGGAAGCCATCACAGCACAAAGATTGGCTGTCTCACGCGCATGCTGTAATAAGTTCTGTCCGTATGAAGAACGGTATTTCATCTTACCGATAATACGAATAAGTTCAGGATGTAATCCATGAATACCTAAATCTATAGTAGTACGTTTACCTGTTTCGATAATTTCATCTTCTACCTGTTTACGTACTTTTGCAACAACCTCTTCAATACGTGCAGGATGAATACGACCGTCTGTTACAAGTTGGTGTAGCGCAAGACGAGCAATTTCGCGGCGAACTGGGTCGAATGCCGAAAGAACAATAGCTTCTGGAGTATCGTCAACAACAATTTCAACACCGGTAGCAGCTTCAAGAGCACGTATGTTACGACCTTCACGTCCAATAATACGACCTTTGATTTCGTCCGATTCAATATGGAATACAGTAACCGAATTCTCGATTGCAGTTTCTGTAGCCACTCTTTGTATAGATTGAATAACGATGCGTTTTGCTTCCTTGTTAGCCGAAAGCTTTGCATCGTCCATAATGTCATTTATATAAGATGCTGCCTGAGTTTTAGCTTCTTCTTTTAAAGATTCTACCAAACGCTCTTTAGCCTCTTCTGCCGAAAGACCTGAAAGAACTTCAAGTTTCTCTCTTTCTTGCGCCTGAAGTTTGTCAAGCTCATCTTTTTTCTTTTCAACTATTCCCATCTGAGCTTCAAGATTTTCCTTGATAGCTTCAGCCTCATTACGCTTACGCTGAACTTCATCTTGTTTTTGGTTCAACATAAGTTCGCGCTGCTTAAGCTTGTTCTCTGCCTGTTGGATTTTTTGGTTTCTTATTGCAACCTCCTTCTCTAAATCGGCTTTTTTATTAAGGAATTTTTCCTTAACCTCCAGAAGTTTGTTTTTCTTTATTACTTCGGCTTCGGTTTCAGCCTCCTTTATGATGATATCGTATTTAGCTTTCAAGCCATATTTGAAAAGCACATACGATAACCCTCCACCTATAGCGAAACAAACAATTGCTATTATTACTGTTGTTACCATTGTTATTAATTTATATAAATAAAAAAGCACGACCTTAATCAAGAATAATAAATTCTTGGCTTAGGCGTGCGTGAATATCATTTGTTAATTATAAACTATTTATTTATTCTTCTCGTAAATTATGCTCTCTATATCTTTTGTCAACTCCTTTATTTTCGCCATATAAGGTTGTGTGTCATTTTTGTCTTTCAAGGATGTATTTTCAAAAGCTAACTCAAGTGCAACCATAGCCCAATATTTACTCGGAGAAAAGTCCGGGAAAGTACTACGGTATTTGTTTAGTTTATTATCAATCTGCTTGGCAGCGTCTCTATACAACTTCTCATCCTCGCGTGGGATGGTAAGTGGATAGCGCTCATTGTCAATCAGTAAATGTATCTTCATCAATTTGTCCATAATAGCATCGTTTTATCTTATTGGTTTAATAAAGCGATACATTTATCGACTTCACGCACAAGGTCGGACAGTCTCTTTTTTGTATCTTTAATATCATTGTCATAAATACTGAGTGTCCTTACCATTTTTAAATTAGTATATTGAGTTTCCAAATGTTTACATTTCTGTTTAAGACTTTCTATCTCATCTTCCTTTTCGGAAAGAATCGTTTCCAACTTAGAGTTATGTTCTTTTAATTCTTCATGCAAAAACATAAAATGTCTAAGTCTGGCTTCGAAAGTATTTAATAGCTGTTTATCTTCTTCAGTCATTCTATACTAAAATTGTACACAAATATATATGATTAGGATTAAACTTGAAAATATTTTTATAAGAATTTATTGCATAACGTTAAAAAACAATTTAAACATATATTATTTAAAAGTTTTATAAGATAATATGTGCCACGAAATGGAAATAGCTAAAATTACGAAAAAAAACTTTAACCATATAATTGGTGTAATGCATATGGTACAATATCCCAACGTAATCCAAATCAATGCTATCGAAATGATTTTTGCATGTAGTGGAATTGCTTTATGTTCGCGGAAATTCCTGATGTAGGTGCCTAAATATTTTTGATTAATGAGCCACTCGTATAATTTGGGTGAGGTGCGAAAAAATATAGCGGCCGACAAAAGCAGAAATGGAGTAGTTGGCAATAATGGAACTACTATTCCGATTATTCCCAACGTTAGTGATATTATACCTAAAAATGTTAGTAACGCTTTCATCGGTGCAAAGATAGTTCAATTTAATGAAAAAGCTTTTTATGTTTTTGTATTATTCTTTTTTTATGAGTTATATTTGCATCAATGTAGCCGAGGTGACATTAGGTATACATTCTTTTAATAAAATTAAATTGTATGTTTACTGTAATAAAAAGAATGGAAATTTCAGCTTCGCATAGTTTGAAGTTGTCGTATAAAAGTAAATGTGAGAATTTACATGGTCACAATTGGATAGTAACAGTTTATTGCTGTTCAAATGAATTGAATTCAGATGGAATGGTGATTGATTTTACTCATATAAAAGAGAAGATTATGAGTAGACTCGATCATAGAAACTTGAATGAGGTATTTGATTTTAATCCTACTGCCGAAAATATAGCAAAGTGGATTTGTGATGAAATAACTACATGTTTTAAGGTAGAGGTTCGCGAATCGGAAGGTAATACTGTGGTATATGAGAAAGATTAACGAGATTTTCTACAGTTTGCAGGGTGAGGGTTATTACACCGGTACTCCTGCTGTCTTTATTCGATTTTCCGGATGCAATCTTAAATGTGGTTTTTGTGATACTGTTCACGAAATGGGAACTTTGATGACCGATGATGAGATAATAAACGAGATAATAGGTTATCCTTCAACTATGATTGTACTTACAGGCGGTGAACCTAGCTTGTGGGTTGATGAGGAATTTGTTTCAAAACTTAAGAATGTGGGACGATTTGTATGTATAGAGACAAATGGTACATGTGAATTACCGACAAATATTGATTGGGTAACATGTTCTCCTAAGGAGGGCACAGTTATTAAGGTAAAGAAAATAGATGAGATTAAAGTGGTGTATACCGGTCAGTCATTGGATGTGTACTCTTCAATTGCTGCAAAATTTCATTTTTTACAGCCATGCTCGTGCAAGAATACAACTGAAGTTATTGAATATATACTTGAACATCCTAAGTGGAGACTGAGTTTGCAGACCCATAAGTTAATAGATATTAGATAAAATAAATGCTCGGTTTTATTTCTATCTATTTTATTTTTATATAGACTTAATTTATGTTCATTTTATATGTATGAAGTATACTAAATTTATATACATTTCCTTTATTAAAATGTGTAATAGTTGACTATCTATACCAATAATTAAAACTAATGTCACATCATTCACAATTCCAATGTATTGGTATTTAGTTGATTATGTGTGAATATTACTCTTGTATCATTCACACATCATTCACACTTCATAGTAATAGATTTAGTATATTTCATATATTTGACAACTAAAACCGAATTGTTGAATAAATATGTAAACCGGTTTAGATATAATAAGTATAACCCGTCAACTGCTTTAT
>USAN01000011.1 GCA_900552645.1 uncultured Bacteroides sp. | reverse complement strand
AATACATGCCTGTCACGCATGGGGTCACGGGTTCGAGTCCCGTACGCACCGCAAAAGCTTCGGATAATTCCGGAGCTTTTTTTGTTATGTAAATTCATTACATAACAGAGAACTCACTATTTAAAAAAGTATTAATTGATGGGTACTAAATATAAATCGACCGCCTATAAATATAAATTGATGGGCACTAAATACTTATTGTAGATATAGCTCAAAAAAACGAAATGTTTTCCTGTATTATTTCACTGAATACCCCAATTATTGACATACCATATTCTCCCCAAAATACAAACAGCCCGATACATCACTGCATCAGGCTGTTTTTGTGAATTTTTATATTAGATTTAGCCTATCTATTTATAGTCTTGGTTGCATCTGTAGGAGTAGTATACCAATTTGTAGCTCTCGGAGCTGCAAAAGGATAAACCGCATCAATTCTGTTTTTCTCTACACACCACCCAAAATCAGTATCATTCTCGCTCTTTAGCGGAATTATAAGTACATAAGGAAAATCTCCCGTATTATAATTAGTATCGAATATATAACCATTTCCATTATATAGATAAGGTTTTACGTCGCCATAAAGAGTCTTAGATATTGTAGGTCTGTTAGTAAAGTCAAGACTTTCGTTCCTTACGTTCACGTATCCTGTTATATTATTGAAGAAAGGTACATAGCCCGATTTATCATGGAACCCGAATGTATTATTATAGTCGCATCCATAAGCCAATAATTTTGTCCAAATATCCTTTTTGCCATTGGCGCAATTATAGTAATCCTTAACCTTGTATTGAACCACCGCGTCATTAAAGTCAAAGTCGCCATGGTCGGGATAGTTATCCTCAAACATAATAATTCCAATCTCCGTCCTGTAATCATCATCTGTTGTAGGAGGGTTCGTAATTATCTCGTTTGCAGTACGCATATCGGTTACAATCGAGAATAAGAAGTCATTATAGTCGGGATTATAAAAACAACTATTCACGTCATACATAGACATTCCCACAACCTTGAATTTATAACCATCTTCCGAGCAACTAAAAATAGCACCTCCAATAACCTTCTTGGTAACGGTATAATTATCGTTCATTCCATAATGAATAACAGTACCTATATAGTTGCGTGTATTAAGTGCCGGAGTCGTGAACTGTAATTTGCCCCACGGACCCATAATAACAAATCCCAGATTCACACCCTTGTTGAATGGTCCCAGGTCGGCATACTTGTTTCCTGTATCGTTACTTGCCGATAGCAGATTATTTGCCGTTCCATCAGCAACTCCACTGTAAGGAACTGTAATCATGTTTCCCTGTTTGTCTACTCCATAGAATGTACAATCACTTGTAGTAAGTGTATTCATCTTTGAAGTAGGGTATGAGTACAACCAAACTTTAGGTTCCAGCAGTCTGTCTATTACATTAAACAGCTTGCTGTTAAAGAATATCACATTATTATCCGCTTCTACAACAAGATCTGTACATTTATACAAATTATCGCCTTTTACATTTATATGATTAAGAGGCAGATATTTAGCGTATGCAGCCAGTACCACAGGAGGTGGCAGCGAAGTAGTTGAGGCTCTTGAACCTGTAATAACGTCATCCAGGTTAATATTTCCTGTTGCAAATTCCTTCATAGCGCCATTACCCATTACATATAGAGTCTTTACATCCTTTGGCACCTTTAGAGACGTCTTTATAGGAGTCACCGCTGTAAGTACAGGTTCGCCGGAGAAATCGCCATTCTTGAATGGATTCTCAAGATAAATAGAAAATACCGCATTCTTAATGTTAGAAGTGATATTTATGTCAACAGTAGTATAATTCGAGAACGAATTAGCATACTCTTCCAAATTAATTTCAGGAGTTTTAGGCTCCTCGTAGATATCATCCTTGGTCGAACATGATGTATAAATCAAGCAACCAGCCGAAACCAAAAAAAGTTTAGTTATCAGTTTCATGATAAATCTTTTTACAATTATTACTAAATTAAAGAAAGTATACTAATGTATTGATTCTAAAATAAATAAATTACAGGCAATAGCATTTTAACACTAAATTTAAATATTTTTTACCAGTGTTACTAAATACTTACCGTATTCATTTTTCATCATTGGTTTTGCAACCTCCTTCAAGTGGTCGGCAGTTATCCATCCCTGATTGTATGCAATAGCCTCCAGGCATGCCACTTTCAGGCCCTGTCTCTTCTCAATCACCTCTATAAAGGTCGATGCCTCACTAAGCGAGTCGTGCGTACCTGTATCAAGCCATGCAAATCCACGTCCCAGCAACTGCACCTTCAGTTCGCCGTCATTTAGGAATTCCTGGTTTACCGTAGTAATTTCAAGTTCCCCTCTTTCGGATGGCTTTATGTTCTTTGCCACTTTCACCACCTTGTTAGGATAAAAGTACAGTCCCACTACCGCATAGTTAGATTTAGGCTTTGCAGGCTTCTCCTCAATGCTCAGTACATTCCCCTGCTCGTCAAATTCGGCCACGCCATAACGTTCCGGGTCGCTTACATGATATCCAAATACAGTAGCCTTCTCATCCACCTCTGCATTTCTTACCGCCTCCTTCAGCATTCTTGTAAAGCTCTGACCATAGAATATATTGTCGCCCAATACAAGGCATGCCGAGTCGTCTCCAATAAATTCCTCTCCAATAATAAATGCCTGGGCCAATCCATCGGGCGATGGCTGTTCGGCATACTCAAACTTCACCCCGAAATCACTTCCGTCTCCCAGCAATCTCCTGAATCCCGGAAGATCATATGGTGTAGATATAATAAGAATCTCCCTTATCCCTGCCAGCATAAGCACCGATATAGGATAATAAATCATTGGCTTGTCGAATATAGGCAGCAGTTGCTTGCTCACACCTTTAGTAATAGGGTAGAGGCGTGTGCCCGATCCCCCTGCTAATACAATTCCTTTCATATAATTATATTCTTAATATTAAACATACTTAAAACGGACTCTCCAAATCCTTCAACAAAGGATGATGTCTATCCTTATCCGAAAGAATAACCTTATCGGCAGGAATTCTCCAGTCTATACCCAGTTCCTCATCATTCCATGCAATTGCGCCCTCGCTCTGTGGTGCATAGAAATTGTCGCACTTATACTGGAATACCGCAGTCTCGCTCAATACCGCAAAACCATGTGCAAAGCCCTTCGGTACAAAAAACTGACGATGATTATCTTCAGTAAGCTCTACCGCCACATGCTTTCCATAAGTAGGCGATCCCTTTCTTATATCTACCGCCACATCCAGTACCGCACCCTTTATCACCCTCACCAGTTTGCTCTGCGTATAAGGAGGCTTCTGGAAATGCAGTCCTCTAACTACCCCGTAAGCCGATTTGCTTTCGTTATCCTGAACAAAAGTTACCTCGGCCACCTTCTCATTAAACTCTCTTTGCGAGAACGATTCGAAGAAATATCCACGTTCATCCTTAAAAATTCGTGGCTCTATAATCACCACTCCTTCAATATCCGTTTTAATTACCTCCATCAATTCTTATGATTAATACAAATACCCTTCAGGTACCAGTCGTAAAGTCGATGAATACCCTCATCAATCTCCACCTTATGGTGCCATCCCAGGTTATTAAGTTTGGTTACGTCTGTCAGTTTGCGCATAGTCCCGTCGGGTTTGCCCGCATCCCATCTCAACTCACCTTTAAAATCTATCTCTCTCATTATCTTTTCGGCCACTTCCCTTATGGTTACCTCTTTGCCGGTACCTACATTTATATGACAGTTGCGAATCTCTTTCGCCCCTTCAGTATAAGTATCTTTAAAGTCCACGTTCAGCAGCACATGCACGCTGGCATCTGCCATCTCTTCGCTCCACAGAAACTCACGCAGTGGCGTTCCTGTTCCCCACAGTGTTACCGCCTCTTTGGTAATACCATATTTAGCCAGCACCTTCACAATATCCTCCATTGCAGCCTTTCCATCCACACCCTCTACCGGTCGTAGGTCAAGATCCTTCCTTACCGCCTCCGTATCATTTTCGTTCAGGCACTTTGCCAAATGAATTTTTCTAATCATAGCAGGCAGCACATGGCTGTTTTCAAGATGAAAATTATCGTTAGGTCCGTACAGATTTGTAGGCATTACCGCTATATAGTTAGTGCCATACTGAATGTTGAAACTCTCGCACATCTTCAGTCCGGCTATTTTGGCAATTGCATAAGGTTCGTTGGTATACTCCAGCGTCGAAGTAAGCAGAGCATCCTCTTTCATTGGTTGCTCCGCATCGCGCGGATAAATGCATGTACTTCCCAGAAACAGCAGCTTCTTCACACCATGGCGGTAACTTTCGCCAATCACATTCTGCTGAATCTGCAGGTTCTTATAAATAAAATCGGCCCTATACTGCAGGTTGGCCATTATGCCCCCCACATGTGCAGCTGCCAGCACCACTGCATCCGGTCTCTCTTCATCAAAGAAACGCCTTACTGCAGCCCCATCCAGCAGGTCCAGTTCCTTATGGCTCTTTCCCACCAGATTATTGTAACCCCTCTCTTTCAGGTTATTCCATATAGCCGAACCAACAAGTCCGTTATGTCCGGCTACAAATATCTTCGAATTCCTGTCAATCATCATCAATCCTCCAAATCAGCCTTCAAATGCAGCTTTTTGGCAAACTTCATGTCATGCTGTACCATAATCTTCACCAGTTCTTCGAACGAAGTCTTTCTTGGGTTCCATCCCAATACCGTGCGTGCCTTTGTAGGATCTCCCAGCAACTGTTCCACCTCTGCCGGACGGAAGTATTTAGGATCAACCTCCACAACCACCTTTCCTGTAGCCTTGTCAATACCCTTTTCGTCCACACCATCTCCGCTCCATTCCAGCTCTATTCCTGCTTCGCGGAAAGCCAGTGTGGCAAAGTCGCGTACAGTATGATATTCGCCAGTAGCAATAACAAAATCCTCAGGCACATCATGTTGCAGAATCATCCACATACACTCTACATAATCCTTGGCATACCCCCAGTCACGAAGCGAATTAAGGTTACCCAGATAAAGCTTGTCCTGGTATCCCAGAGCAATACGTGCAGCAGCCAGCGAAATCTTTCTTGTAACGAAAGTCTCTCCGCGTCGTTCACTCTCGTGGTTAAACAAAATACCGTTCACCGCAAACATGCCATAGCTTTCGCGGTAATTCTTCGTAATCCAGAAACCATACTGTTTTGCCACACCATATGGCGAGCGAGGATAAAAAGGAGTAGTCTCCTTCTGAGGAACCTCCTGCACCAGACCGAACAATTCGGAAGTAGAAGCCTGATAAATCTTAGTTTTCTTTTCCATACCAAGAATTCTTACCGCTTCCAGCATACGCAGTGTACCCACCGCATCAGCTTCTGCAGTATACTCAGGTACGTCGAACGAAACCTTTACATGACTCTGTGCAGCAAGATTATATATTTCTGTAGGTTGAACTTCCTGAATAATGCGGATAAGAGAAGAAGAATCCGTCATATCGCCATAATGAAGATTCACCAAACGATCCTTCTTCATGTCGCGTACCCATTCATCAAGATACAAATGTTCTATGCGGCCTGTGTTGAAAGAAGACGAACGGCGTAGAATGCCGTGTACTTCATAACCCTTTTCAATTAAAAACTCAGCAAGAAAAGAACCATCCTGACCTGTAATACCCGATATAAGGGCAATCTTTTTATTACTCATAACCTAACACTTTAAGATTAATTTTTAATTTTAGTCTGTCAGGTGGCAAAATTAAAAAAAAATAACATTACAAGGAAATATCTACTCCAGAATAACTTTATAAATGTAAAAATTTCCTGCCTGAAACTTATAATTTCTCGGCACTTCAATACTTAGGCTATACCATTTGTTTATTCCATCTACAGTAGCATTCACCATGCACCTTCTGCTTTCGAATGTAGTAAACGGCAACATATACCCCTCGGCCGATGTACCATCTAATGTAAGCATCTGCTGTGAGTATGCATTACTGAAAGCCGCCATTATATCTCCTGTTGCAAGATCAAATATACAATCGTTTGGATTTCCCATATTAATATCCACATGAGTCAGTGCATTCAGCGTATGTCCGCTGCTTACCTCAAAGTTTAGTTTTATTTTCACACACTCATGCGAGAAGAAAATCTTTATAGCATTATTCTTCTTCGTTATATGCACGTTCTCCATCTTCCACCACACATAATCCAAATCATTGTAAAGATCGAAAGCATATCCCGTCAACGAACTAAACGAAGGCGTCTTGTCGCTTGCGAAGTTTCTTACCCCCACTGCATAAAGATTGTAATATCCCGGCGTTATACTTGGCGGTGTATATACCGAACTCACATACCCATCGGCATATGCATGATACACTCCAAATCCCACCGGTTGTCCGAATCCAGGATAATGGCCTGCCTTATAGATATAAATATGCAGATAGCATCCTTTCGGATAAGGAGTAATTCCTTCCCCACTTACTGTAAAGTCGCTCATTGCAAAGGTCTTCTGTCCCTGAAATCCCACTTCCAGTGCCAATGACACTATCGAGTCAACCTTCTGTGCGGCATTAACCGTATCTCTATTCACACTGTCATTCTTGTCCGTTACAAATCCCTCATTTCCTTTAAGGTATTCGTCCAAGTCAATGCTTACATTGTTTTCTGTGCATGCCCCCATTCCAAAAGTAATCACACACATTACAATAATCCTTATATAACTATTACACTTTATTCTCATTCCATCTCAATTTCTTTCCACGGGTACACATTCACATCGCCCAAATTAGCATTATTATCCTTAATCTGAACCGTATATACATACGAGTATCCCCCCTGAAAATATTTATGATACACAGGCAGTTCAATCTTATAGTTTGTATACCCTGCATTTCCTACCGTCTTTAGACTGAAGTAGATAAGGAGCGATCCATTATATTGCAGCGGCACAATGAACTGATATAATCCATAGTTCCCCATTGGCACCATTTTAATATTAGATTTCAGCATAGAAGTACTTGCAGTTATATTACCCGTAAGCAGGTTCCAACTATTGCTTCCGGTTTGCGGTGCGTCCATCAGTGCATCACCCACACTAATTATAGAGTCCTTGCTCGTAGCCATTGTAAAGTATATAATAATCTGTACCCCTGCATGTTTAAAAATAAGCGGTACGGTAGTCTTATTGTACTTCACCTGTTGCAGTCCGCTTTTGCACCACAAATAATCTATTCCATTCTTAATGTCGGATGTATTATTATCTACAAACGTAGGTGGTGTTGTCGACGATTTTACCGATACTCCATAGAATTCATAATCCCCTGTAGGCACCGTTGCATCGGCTCCCACAGGATCTATGCTTCCTACTGTATTCGATCGGTAATTCCATTTCCCCACATCCTCTCCGTTCACGTTGAACGAATATATTGTAACGCTGCATCCCTTAGGAAAAGGTTCTATAGAACGCGACTTTTCCGTCTCTACACGCGGATAGAAGAAGAGTGTATCAATACCGTCAATACCTGCCGATCCATTCATGCTACCGCTTGTATTATCACCATTATGCACATAAATGTCTATATCAGTTTTGGTGCATGCTGCCGTAAGCAGCATCAGTCCCATTGCGGTTATTGCTACAATCTTCTTCATGCCTGTAACGAATTATAATTGAGAAGGAATAATAGGAGAGTTGCCATTCACGTTTACATACACCCAGTTGGTTATGCTTACATTATTAAATGTAACATTGTTCAGGTTAAGTGTAACAGTAAATATATACGAGCTTCCTGCTGCCAGATTATTCTGTACCAACGACATAGGCAATGCCAGCGTATAGTTTCTTGCCGCACTCTCCGAATTAACCTTTGCTGTAAAGTTTGCTGTAAGCGAACCCGATGATGATAGCGGAATCATGGTAAGCTGTCCATATGTACCCGAGTCGGTCTTTGTAACCCCCATATTCTGAGTATCCGATAGTACTGCTGTAGAAGGAGCTATCTGTCCGTTCATCAAGTTCCATATACATCCGGTAGGATCTGAAGGAGTAATGGCCATTGTTACATCCTGCACCGTAATACCTGTAGCAGGAATAAGTCTTACAATAACCTGAGTACAAGAGTGTGTAAGAGTAAACGACACATTGTTCGCATTATCAGACGGTGTAAAAGAATTCTTGCTTCCCCACACATAGTCTATGTTATTTTTCAATCCCGATGCTTTTCCGCTGCTGAATACAGGTACTGCATCTCCTGTAGGTGTGTTTACACATGCAGCATAAAAAGAGTAAGTACCTGTAGGTACAATCATCTGTGTACCATCTACCGGGTTCAGTTCGCCCACTGTAGTAGTATACTGTTTGCTCTCTATAAGATTATTGCTGCTGTATGTATATACAGTAACGTTTCTTCCTGCCCCTATAGGTGCCGTTTCGGTCTCCGAAGCCCTCGATCTTGAAAGCATTGAAACCACGTTGGCTGTAAAGTACATGGTTTTCTTTGCGGTCCCCGTATTGTTGTTAGTAGTATCAGGCTTGGTATTCGAACCGTTAGTACCCGTACTATCTTTTACCGTTCCCGAAGTTCCGAACCCGTTGGCGTTGTCAAGAATAATATCAATATCACTTTTGGTGCATCCACTTCCAAGCATCATTACAAAGCAGCATGTTACGCCACTCCATAAGCATAATTTTGATCTTCTGTTCATAGTTATGTTTAGTAAAATTAAAAAATATCAGCTATTCTAAATTTAGATTAGAACAACTGATATTTTTAATAGTTCAGTGTTATAAGTTAAAACCTTTTAAAAGAGAGTCTGGCATAGTCGCTACTCAGCACCAGTCTGTTGTCGGTAACATGCTCTATATTGAAATCCGTTTTCAGTCTGTTCATACCGAATGGTTTCAGTCTTTCGTCATCTTCCAGCACTCCTGTTCCGTCTACAAACCTCTCTACCATCATTTCATTTCCCCTCTTCTCCATATATCCTATAAAAGTTCCGGCATTTCCTCCCTTGTCGCTCACCTCAATGCTATGCAACTCTATACAGAAAAAAATCCTTTCAGGTTCCCTAATCTCTCCGGTATGTTTTATCTCCATTCCTGTCATCTTCCACATCCCATCCAGTTTGCCGTTAACAGGCGCCTTGGCGCATCCTGTCATCACCATAGTCACAATTGCAATATATAATATAAATCTCTTCATTACTATTTAAAATTAAGAATGCCACATCTCTTTACAGACAGCATCATGCCAACGTTATTTCCCAGCAGCGAACCCCTGTCGGCTGCACCGCTTACTGTAAACTTCCATCCCTTCAGTGCTATCGGTTCATAACCAATCTCCATCATTCCATACCACTCACATCTCCTGCTGTCGAAAGGAGTAAAATAAGTCCCCAGGTTCTCTGTATAAGTAACCATAGCCCTGTACGTCCACTCCCTGAAAGGAGTACCCGCTATAGCCACATGATGCCCCCCTATACGATTGTTCATAAATGCAATCTGATTATTATCGTTATACAAAGGAGATGTAAGCAAAGGATTACCCAGTCCCATACCATTCTGCTGCCATGCCAGATAAACCCAGTTATTGTAATAATTATCTCTACCCATTATCACCTCGTGTACAATATCTGTCCATCCTTCGCTCATAATGCTTGCCGTCTGCCTCTTTGTTCCTATCACCTCATACACCACCTCATCTATCCATCCCTTTTTAGGAAAAGTCAGTTCCACCCCCAACAGTCCATCCTTCCATGCACCATATCCCAGGAACATGCCGCTGCCATCCTCGAACATATGCTCATAATACCCCCTCACTTTCCAGTTGTCAATATATCCCGTTGCTGCAAAATTCCAGCTTCCCAAATGATTGCCCAGCGCATTGGTCTGCTCTCCGCCCAACGATTTCTTACCACCTTCGCCTCCAAAAAGCATACGCAAATAGTCGTCTACCTCATGTGGCATCTTATCTACAGGCACATTATTTCCTTTCAAATACCTCTCGCCACCAAACTGTGCCGCACCAATAAATCCCACCTCCAGTTCAACAGGAAACTTCTCTTTCCTTCCTAATTTAAAGAAAAGAGACTTACTGTGGTAAAGAACATCCTTTGTATAAAAAGTGCCCTGTGCAGCAAATCTGCGTTGCCATTCATTGTCGGCAAAACGTCCGTATGCCACATGCCCTTTAATATTAAGCCATCTGTTAGTATAAGGAACAGCAGTATAATCTTCAATTCCGGCTCTTATCTGCGGCACAGGTCGTGCATTATTTCCCTCAATAAGTCCGCCGCTTGTAAGCATCGCATTTCTAAGTTCAGGATTCCTCTTTTTGCTTCCCACCGTAAGGTTCAAACACCTATACTTCACCTCACCATAAAGTTCGCCTATCATGAAAGTACGTTCCAGGTCATATCCCACTACCAGTTCCATTCCGGCCTTTATCGTCCAGTCATCACTCATGCGGTTAGAGTACCTCATTCCGCCCCTTACAAAACCATAGTTGTTCTCTACTGTCGAAATACCATCCCTGTTGGCCGTAAGCCATAATGGTGCATAGTCTCCCTTTCCTGCCATTCCGGTCATCTCTATCATAGTATTCACACTTTTCTGTGCGCTGCATACCCCCGTTAAAAGCAAAAAGCCCTGCAATGAAAACATTCTCAGTTTCCATGCAAGGTCTTTCGTGTGCAATATCTTTAAGTTCACTATAAATTAGCTTTTTTGTGTTTTATTTTTGCAAAACTAACAAAAAAGATCCTCATAGTGCATCAAAAGTTCCATTATTTATTCTACCGTCACGCTTTTTGCCAAATTCCTTGGCATATCTACATTCAGTCCCTTCTGCACTGCCACATGATACGCCAACAGCTGCAGCGGAATAACCGTCAGGATAGGCGAGAGGCACGGCAGCGTGTTGGGCACCTCAATAACCGTCTTTGCAATGTTTGCCACCTCTGTATCCCCCTCGGTAACTATAGCAATAATATTACCATGTCTGGCCTTCACCTCCTGCATGTTGCTCAATATCTTCTTGTACAGATTATAGTGCGGTGCAATGAACACCACCGGCATCTCCGAGTCTACCAGTGCAATAGGTCCATGCTTCATTTCGGCAGCCGGATACCCCTCGGCATGAATATAACTAATCTCCTTCAGCTTCAGAGCCCCCTCCAGCGCCACCGGATAATTCCATCCACGTCCCAGGTAAAGAAAGTTATGAGCATAAGTAAAAGTTTTCGATAAAATCTCAATCTCATCATTCTTCTCCAGCACCCTCTTCATCTTCTCGGGCAAAATGCCCAACTCTTCTATAATCTCCTCATAAACACTCTCTTTTATCGTACCCTTCTCTTTAGCCAGTGCCGCCGCCAACATTGTAAGCACAATAACCTGTCCTGTAAATGCCTTTGTAGATGCCACCCCGATTTCCGGTCCCACATGAATGTACGTTCCCGTATCAGTATTACGCGCAATGCTCGATCCCACCGCATTCACAATACCAAATACCATAGCCCCGTTCTCACGCGCCAGTTCAATAGCCGCCAGTGTATCGGCAGTCTCGCCACTCTGCGACACCGCAATCACCACATCATCCTTCATTATCACCGGATTCCTGTATCTGAATTCCGAAGCATACTCCACCTCCACAGGTATTCGGCAAAAATCCTCTATAAGTTGTTTCCCTATCAATGCCGCATGCCAGCTGGTGCCACAGCTCACAATAATGAATCTCCTTGCCGCCAGCAGCCTCTCTTTATATTCAGATACCGCACTCAGCACAATCCTTTTATGGTTAGGCAGCAATCGTCCCCTCATGCAGTCGTTCATACAGTCGGGTTGTTCAAAAATCTCCTTCAGCATAAAGTGCGCATACCCATTCTTGTCCAGCTGTCCCAGGTCCATCTCCACCTCCTTAATCTTCGCTTCCACCTTATTATTGTTCAGTGTAGTAATAAGCAGCTCCCTGCCACACTCCATAACCGCCACCTCACCATCTTCCAGATACACCATGTGCGAAGTATATTCGGCAATAGGCGATGCATCCGATCCCACGAAGAACTCCGTATTACCATCGGCCACGCCCACCACCAGCGGACTCGATTTCCTTGCCGCCACCAGCACCTCAGGATTCTTACTGTCTATCACCACAATAGCATACGCCCCTATAACCTTGTTCAGTGCAATTCGCACCGCAGCAGGCAGGTCAGTATTGTGTTTCTTCTGAATATACTCTATAAGCTGCACCAGCACCTCCGTATCCGTTTCACTCTTAAATGAGTATCCACGCTTTTTAAGCTGTTCGCGCAGCGTAGCATAATTCTCTATAATACCGTTATGCACCAGCGTAATCTCTCCACTTTGCGATACGTGCGGATGCGCATTCACCTCCGACGGAATACCATGCGTAGCCCATCTCGTATGCGCTATTCCCGTACCACCGCTGCAATCCTTATCGCGTGCCGCCGCTTCCAGTTCCGCAACCTTCCCCTTAGCCTTAATAACGTTCAGTTTGCCGCTGTCGCTCACCAATGCCACTCCTGCACTGTCATATCCACGATATTCCAGTCGGTGCAGTCCCTTTACCAATATATCAAAAGCCTTTCGCTTACCTGTATATCCCACAATTCCACACATATGCTTATCTGTTTATTTTATTTGTAGTACAACCGTATTTCCCTCCAATACCTCTAAATTGTGCATCACACACCTCGGAATCTCCAGCCCGTAGTTACCCACCTTCGGATCTAAAAACACCTCACTGCTCACCTCCTTATCATCATTATAAATATTCACCTTCAGTTTACCCTTCAGTACAATAATGGTCTCGTCGCCATTCTCATTTACATTAACCGGTACTTTCGCGCCCATTTCCATAACATTAAGAACCTTTCTGGCATTACCCTCTTCATTAACATTCAGGCAATACTTAGCTCTCATTTCACTATTCTCTTTACTTTGTATAGACAAAGAATAAAGAAGTTCGTTATTAATGATCTTCATAAAGTAATAATTGTTTCTTTGTTGGGCGCAAAGTTATTATATTCTTTACATATAATAATCAATATGCTATCTTAACCATAAAATAAAAGAAATAAGAAACTCCCCACAAATAATCGATAATTATCAATTATTGCAGAGAGTCTATATAAATAATTTTCATTAAAGAAAAAAGTTACAAAATGATATTTTATAAAGTGAGCAGTTCAAATAAAAGTAATTTATTTATTCACTTCAAAAAGACAAAAATATTTAGTATTGAAGATGTGGTTTGTTGGCATTGCCCAAAGCCTATCTTTAGTTTGCAGGTTATAAAAAGTAACCCCACTTGCTTCATTGCAAATGGGGTTTTATTAAATATGATTATTGTGTCTTAGTAATTTTCTTAATTCTCTCTACAAATATTGATAAATATTCCCATAATCAATGTTATAATTTGTATTTGTATCCGTGCAAATATAAATATTTTTATGTTCTCTGCTATAAATCAGCTATATAAAAGTGATAAATGTCTAATATCTTCTATTAAAATCATTATCTTTATATACAACAAATATACTATATCTATGAATACAACAAAAAAACTTAGCATTGAAGATGTGCGCCAATTAGCATCGGCATACAATCTCGAGGCTGCCCTTATAATGGCAGTCCAAAAGGTCGAAACAGCAGGTAGGGGAGGTTTTCTTAGCGATGACCGTCCCATCATCCTATTCGAAGGCCATATCTTTTGGTCTCAATTAAAGAAGATTGGCAAAGATCCTGCCACCTATGCGTTGGGCAATGAAGATATACTATATCCCAAATGGACCAAGCAGCATTACAAAGGCGGAGTAGGAGAGTACACTCGCCTTAACCGCGCCATACAAATAGACCGTGGTGCCGCCCTTCGGTCGGCCAGTTGGGGCATGTTTCAGATAATGGGATTCAATTACCGCATGTGCAGCGAAGCAAGCGTAGAGAACTTCGTGTGTAAGATGCAGCAAACCGAGCTCATCCAGTTGCAGCTCTTTATGGAATATATCAGGAACTCCTCTCTTTTGCCCGTACTTGCCAATAAAGATTGGAAAACATTTGCAAGTAAATATAACGGTCCCGGCTATGCCCTTAATAAGTACGATCAAAAACTTGCCAAAGCATATCTTGAGTGTGGTGCGTTATAAAAATATTGGTCCTCACTTGCTATAAATCAAATGAGGACCAATATTTAATAGTAAGTCATCAGCAAACTGCGTCTTGCATTCAGTTGAAGGTTTTACAATTACAGGACTAATCATTATATCATTCATCTCTTGCGAACGAATCTGCTTTTTATTATCACTATACTAACGAATTAAATTATGATAATCTAAGCATTCACTTATTAAATAAACATTAATGGATTTTTTGGAGCGGCTTCCGTCTGATAACGGAATAAAAAATCACTGTAAAATTAACTAATATTCATATTTTTCGATTTTAAAATTTATCGAAAGTAGAACTTTTTTGATTAAATATCCAGATCCATATAGTGAGTGCTTACTATTCTTTTTTGATTTATATATGTTGTTCTGTCTGGGTAAAAGCATGTTGTAAGGACTTTTGATATTATTGTTATTTTATATAATATTATATTTTTCAATTAGTATTGGTAATATATTATGTTTATAGCCTATTCTAAGTGAACTAGATTCTTCTATCAACTGATGAGCTATCCAATTCTTATCAATGATAGGAGAAAAAAATAATGCTTTATATAATATAGTTTTATATTCATTATAATCAATATAATAATTACCTATAAAATGATAAGATTCTCCACTATTTACGATATAACCTGATTTTATATTTAGCTCTTTTAATACAGTTTTAATAATATTGAGATTTGTATTATTAACAGGAATATGAAAATCAAATAATGGAATATGTTTTGTTTCCATATTTGATAAAATGATTTTAGAATTGAATGCTATATTAATTAGAGAATTATTATATATGAATTCATCTATTTTATCCCTATTAATAATAAGAAATTTATCTTTTGTATTATGATGTGTGGCATATTTAAAGAAATTCTTAGAATATCTTTCTTCATAAAAACTACTTAACATTATTGAATCCCAAAAAGGTAGATGATATTTATCTCTTATCTCCATTGCCTTATTAAAATGGTTTATATCATTTTCTGTAAAGGATATAACGCATTGTAATAGCTGCTGAGAAGGATAATTATGAATATATATATATTCTATTTCTTGGTTGTTTATTAGAATCTCTTTTATGATATTTATAGTATTCATTTTTATATATTTTAATCTAAATAATCATATGGTCTTAAAGTACTTTCTATGGGTCTGAAAAGTTTATAATCCCATGATTCATATCTTTGATCACCTTCAGAAACGGAATCTATTATTAATACTTCGTTTATTTTAAATTTGCCTTTTGAAGGTAAAGGAGTAGTGACTCCTTCTACAATTAAAACTTTTAACTCTTTAATTCTATTTTTATAAGCATAAATGCATCTAGTATTTCCTTCTATTACGAAATATTTGTCATCATATTTTTCTAAAACAATTGGACCAATTAAAGATGATTTATTATTTGCAAAAATAAATTCAGATGCTTCAAATTCATAAATATTATTGTTTTTATATAGATTAAAAAAATAATCTATATTTCTATATTTATATCCCATAACTTGTTTCGTTAAAAAAAGAAGATTTTCAACCTTTATGGTATCATAATAAATTTTGCAATTTTTATAATAGTATATATCAGATATTTTCTTAATGATTATATTCTCATCAATAACCTTTATAGCTATATTATTAATAGGTAATAGCTCTAAAGATTTTTTATTCTCTAAAATTCTGTTAATACATAATTGTATTAATATATTATCTCTTTTTTTATTATAAATTACACTTTCTAATACTTCATTCTTATCATATACTGAAACAGCTCCTGTCCAATTATTAGATTTAAAAAAATATCCATAAACAGGAAGTAATTTCACTATATTTATCTCAAATCCTAGATACTGAAGAAGTTGTATTCTACTCGTTTCTTTCTTCCATTCACTATCTATTTTTTCTTTTTTATAATTGTTAGAATTAAATTCTTCGGTATAAATAATTAGATTTATATTATTATTTTTTATATAAAGTAACAAAGGAAATAATTCCCATACCCATTTTGTGTTTTTGAAAGAAATAATCATATTTTGGGGATTACCTAAAATTTGATGGGAAACGAACACCCGTAATTTTGCTTTACCTCTTAATATATTATTGTTATTATTGTTATTATTTAAATCTTCAATAATATTATTTTCTTGTTGAACAAAACTATCCATAGCTTTTTCACCAATTCTTATAGCATTTGTAATAAAGTATCTATTTTTTAATTTTTTAAAATCTAATAAATCAATTTTTTCGCATGGTATAGTGACATACGAACAATTATGTATTATTTGATTTTGAATATTCGTAGTTCCATGAATGCCTGTACTTATTAATCTAAGAAAATAATCTTTTGATGAATTTATTTTATTTAGTTTATTTTCTTTTAGTATAAAAGCAAGTATTTTATCATACTCAGTATCATGATTTTTATAAACGAAAATTGGTAAATTACTTATTAAACCTCCATCTACATATCTATCATCTACAGCTTTATATACAAAAGGAATCGCACAGGAACATTTTATAGCTTCACTTACATAACCACTATCTCTAATAATTACTTGTTGTTCTTTAATATCAGATATTACCACTTGTAATGGTATCTTTAAATCATTGAATGTTACCTTATATCCTTTTTCCTTATTTAATAATTTAATTAATTCATTATTAATTAATTCTTCAATATAATTATTATCCTTATAACCTTTCTCTTTAAAAGCCTTATATAAAAAAAAAATAACTGGTAAGGACGGTATATGTAGATATCTGAATATTTTATATATAAATAATGAATATTTATTTAAAGGAGACAATCTATCATAATCTATATTCTTTAATATTTCAATCATTTTATCAGGTGTTGCACCGGCTGCAATTAATGCTGCAATTATAGCACCTGCTGAAGTACCTGCTACAGAAGAAAATGATATTCCACATTCTAATGCTTTTTTATATGCCCCAATGTATAGTATGGTCTTACAGCCACCTCCTTGAAAAACAGCTTTGCAATTTACAAAATATTTTGTTTTCATTTTATTTAATATTTGGGTCAGTAATTAAACACATGAAGCATTCCAACGTATATCTTCTATAAAATTTAGCGAATCCCATAAAAGAGATATAACTAAACAATGTAATTGTTATAAGAGAAATAAATATTAATGGACTAAATTGTAAAGGGATAGATAAATTCAATGAAACTATATCAAAATAAAAACTTATCATTAGCGAAGCAGCAAAAAATAACATATATAGATGTTTATTAAATAAAATATTTACAATTCCACAGATACAAATAGTTTTTATAAAAACTGGTATAATTAATATAGCTTGAGATATGATGATTATCCAAAAAATAAAACAAAATATAAGTGTAAGAGATCTTAGAAAACCATATAAAGCTACATAATTATCAATTTTTTTACAATGATTATCATGATGTTCATAAATATAATGATATATAATTCTAGTGTAATCATACTTTCTATAGTCGTCGTTTAAAGAAAGATTTAATTTATTCATTAATAAATTAAATTTTATATTTATACATTCTTTTAATAAATCGTCTAATTGTTTTATTAAATATTCTCTGCCACCAAGTCGCGTCGAAAAAATATAATTAAGAACACTAATAGGAAGAAGAATAATAAAAACTATTATATGCCATGATTGAATTATAATATCATTTTTATTGTCAAAATATTTTTTATCATGAACGTCATTTAATAAATATTCTGATGGATATCCATAATTCCATTTTATGAAAGATTCTACAATTACAGAAGATGTATACGCCATAATGTGACCAATTACATAAGACAACAGGATTATAATAATTGAAGTGTCTAAACTTAATTTAATACTTTTTATAGCCTCTATCCCATCATTTAATGTTGTGATATTATCTTTTAATAATAGAAAATTTATAAATATAATACAGACAGCTCCTGGAAATACATAACCAAGAAAGTCATAGATTGAAAAAGGATTTTTTGTCATATCTATTTTGTTAATTGAAAATGCAATCCGAAATCAGATGCATTATAATTATATATCCTAAAAATAACATTAAAATACTAAAAAGCTAATAGTGCTAAATTCATTATTAATTAAGCAGAATTTATCCATATAGAAATTAATAATTTTCATTATTCTTATTTTTCGATTTAAAGCTACATTTTTTTTCTTTACTTACATTCCAAATAAACAATATATTTCCTATAATATACCTCCTCCACATCCTCTTAGGTTCTTTTATAAGACGATATAACCATTCTAATGAGTGTGTTTGCCACCAGATAGGAGCGCGTTCTACAGTACCTGCAAAGAAGTCGAATACGGCACCTATTGTTCCACAATGGCAATGTATATTTAGCTTATTCCAATTCTCGTAAGCCCATTTTTCTTGTTTTGGAGCAGTCATACCAATCCATAATAAGTCAGGATTAGCTTTATTTATAGCTTCTATTATAGCATTATTCTCTTCTTCAGTAAATTCAGGCTTATAGGGTGGGGAATAGGTTACTATTTCAATATTCGGATAAACTATAGTAGCTTTTTCACGTATTAATGAAAGAACTTTTTCACTACTACCCATAAAAAAACATTTACCACCTTTAACATTTAGTTTATTCATCTCAAATTGAAATAAATCCCATCCCGCAATCCTTTCGGTAGGCTGATATTTTGCCTTCAACCATTTACATGCCATTACTATACTTGCACCATCCGGTATTAATGCATCACCTTTAATTAGTGCTTCTGCAAATTTCGAGTCTTTTAGTGCAGTATTATAGCTATGAGCATTTATGGTGTTGATAAGTAGCTTTCTATTAGGTAATGTATTCAATGAACTTATACTACCCAATATCTTTATGTTTTTAAGATTAATCATTCCGATAATAAATTATTAAGAATATTAGTCATATTCTTTTCAAAACATTCAAGTGTAAATTCGCTTTTAAACTTCCTATATCCAGCTTCACCCATTTGCTTGCAAAGTTCAGGATTATTAATTAGTATTTCTATTTTATCAGCTAATGCAATAGGATTTTCTTTCTCAACAAGGAAACCGGTAATACCATCCTATATTATATCACTTATTGCACCTTCATATGTACTTATACAAGCTTTATGTTTCTGCATAGCTTCTAATAGAACTAAAGGGAAACATTCATTACTGTAAAATGTAGGGAAAACAAATAGGTCAGTCGAATTCCAATAATAATCTTTTTCACTACCATATTTTCCACCTACAGCTGTGATATATTTGTCTAAAGAATATTTATTTATAGTCTTATTAAATTCAATTTCAGTAATATCACTCCATTTTCCTACTAAAATACAATTAAAATTATATCCTTTATCAATAAGAATCTTACAAGCATCAACTAATGTCCAGACTCCTTTTTCTTTCATCATATTGCTTAGAAAAAGGATATTAAATGTTTTATTCATAATTATTCGGGTATTCCATTAGGACAAATCATCACATTTTCTCTATCTACATATTTTTTTATATCATCATATAGAGGTTCACCCAATAGGATTACTTTTATGTTTTTGAAGAATATCTTATAAAGAATATTATCTATAAATCTATATTGTTTGGTAGATATACCTTTATTATGATAATGAACCACTATTTTGCAATTCATTATTTTTAAAAGTAGTACAACCATAAAGTCTTTATAGAAGGCTCCTCCACAAGCATTAGGCGTAACATAAACTAATCTTGGTCTATATTCTTTTACTGTTTTTTTTATATTATTGAGTAATAATATAAATGTTCTAATTTTATTTATACCAATTCTTCCTATATCTTGTAAATCTTTTGCTGTAGTGAGATTTATATATTTGCATTCAAAGCTCTCGTTTATAATAGTGCTATCTTTTATATATAGCCCCATCATTGCTGCACCATGTATAGGAGGAGGTAGATGGAGGATGAAAAGAATTCTTTGGTGCATATTATTATTGTTGTTATTTTTAACTACGTTTAAACTTAAAGCATTATGAAATAATATCAATATATTTTTTCATAATACTATCCCAATTGAAAATGCTCTTTTCTGAAAAGTTTCTAAATCCAATATTCTTTATTATATTATAATCTTTTGATAAGTAGAGTAGTTTTTCACATAAATCATCTGAGTTATCAAAAATAAACCCATTTCTACCATTAACAATTATATCTTGTGTTACTCCTACATTTCTACTTAGGATACATTTACCTAATACAAAAGGTTCTGCTATGCAGAGTCCAAATGTTTCAGATTTGCTAGCAATAACTGCAATATTTGACTTAGCGTACAATTCTTTTAATTGTGATATGGAACATATCCCCGGTAATATGATTTGTTTTTCAAGTCCTTTGCCTTTTACTAATTCCTTTACAGTTTCAAATAATTCACCACTCCCTGGAAGATATAAAATAGCCTCGTTATCATTACTCCTTTTTATATATTCGGCAAATGCTTCTATTACCATTTCTTGATTTTTCCCTACTCTAAAAGCAGCAGGGTAAATTAATGAAATTTTTGCTGAGTCATTAAATATAGGCTCAGTTATAAAGTAATTATTAGATACTCCAAGTGGTAGTAATATCATCTTATAACTAAGGATAGAAAACTTTCTTTTTAAAAAATGACAAGTACATATTACTTTATCAGCAAATAAAAATAAAATAATTGTTATTAATAATCTGAAGACAAACGCCTCAACAAAATTTTTATGATTTCTGAACGAATGAACGGTATATATTGTTTTTATTTTTCTTTTAAGGAATAATTTTGTATAAGCAATGAGTATAAGCTCCCAATTAGTTTGTACATGTACACAATCTATTTCATTGGTAATTATGTATTTTCTTAATTTTTTGCTGTGATAATTAAAATTTTTATGTTTCTCAAGACCTTCTAATAAAAGATAATCTCCATTATCCTTTATTGTATCTATAAGTCCACTTTGCTGTTGTTCAGAGCTTATTACAGCAAAGGACTTACTCTTATTTATTTTCTTTAATGATAAATATTGTTGTACAAGCATTGCTGCTACACCACAACCACTTTCTGTAAAAAACAGTATGTTCATTATTTGTAATTATTTTGTTTTAGATTTAATAATAGATAAATATATACAGCCAAAAATGTCTGCACTAATGGGCTTGTATAAGCATGTCCCCCATAAAATGAGTGACCAAGAAATATAATTAATCCTATACAGATCCAATAATAATCTATTGATTTATATATAAAGAATAATTTTATTGATTTTAATAAATGTATTATAGGAAATATAAGAATTAAAAAAGAGAAAAAAAATCCATAATTACCCAAAAGATCTAACTGATCTACTTCAATAGCTTTTGGCGCACCCATTTGTAATCTATGTTGAATATTAACATTAAATGTTTCCCCTTGTCCAAATATCCAGTCCGATAGACTAAATTGATTCATTACCTTAACTCCTGCTTTAATCAAGAAATCTCTTCCAGAAACTTGTGATAATGTTTCAAATATATCATCGTATTTAGAAGATAAATAGGCATCTTCTTGAATTATTATAATAATAGCTCCAATAGCATAAAATAATATTAACAACAAAGTCGATGTTATTGTTAGTTTAAGTTTCTTTGATGGTTTGAAATCTTTAAAATTATAGAAAAGACTAATAATAAATAAAATAATAAGAATCAATGATCCGCCATAGCATGCCATACTTCCTACGAAAGCACATCCTACAAACATAATAACAGAATATAATAAGTATTTTAGTTGTTTAGTTTTCTCATAATACATTAGAGAAAGACCATTTAATAGTATTATACTTAAACCAACATCATTCATAGCAACAAAGAATCCTTTTGTTCCGAAGGTTTCATCTGTATAAGATGTATAACCTAAATTAAAAAAATGACAAACTAAAAGGATAATTGAAGCACCTACTCCATAATATATTGCACAATCAGCAATATATGATGTGTTCTTAAAATATCTAGACTTTAATAGTATAGCTAGATTAAAATATAAAAATAATATTTTAGTTGTTTGCGAAATAATAGAAAATGAGGATAATTGTATTACAATTTGAAATAATAGGCAAAAAAATAGAATACTTAATAATGAAAATGTATATTTTGCATATCTGTATTTATAAAGATATTGAATGGATAATAATATAACTATTCCTCTGAATAAAATACCAACTTTACTTTCTCCAGTTCCATCGTTACCTCTCCCTATACCTGTTAGAGTATCAATGACTATTGGAATGGTTAGAAGTAAAAAAGGATACAAATAGTATTTATTATTTAATCTTAGTCTCATTTTCTTAGATAAAGAATGTAGGATTTTCCTTTTTTATATTTTCTACTTCTTTTAAAAGTTTTATCTCATTGTTTATTTCAAGTTTTGAATTGTCAAATATTGAAATACCATTCTGAATATGTTGTTTTATAGTATTTATATTTATATTACCTGCATTATCATAGAGCTCTAATGAATGATTATCCATAGTATGTGCATAGGACTTTAATTTATTAACAACAAATTTCTCATCTCCCAACCACGAATGATGGAATCCTCTCATTCCATCTAGACATTTTACCTCATCAAGGAGGTGAAATTGTTCTCCTTGCTTTCTTAAAAAATCAGAATCATTGAAGAATCTTTTTCTCATTATGTCACCTCTAACACAAAATATTCTATAAGAATATTTTTGGGGTCCCGACCATTTATTACAAAATAAATTAAAATAGAACATCGTAAAATATATGTTTATTGTAACTATTCCATATTTTTTTGTTGACTCAATAATTTCATCAAAATATTTATAATCAATGATTTCATCAATATCTGATAGAATTATTATGTCTTCGTCAGAATATTCGCTATTCCACAATGAATTATTTCTTGAAACTCCCTCATTATACCATGCTGTGTCGAAACAAATATGATTCATCCATTTACTAATAGGATTTAAGAAAATATGTGGAATATATTTTCTTGGTCTTTTATATAGTTTATTACCGTCTATTTGATGGTAAAATAACTTCTTATTATCTGATTGTTTCTCAAAACAATAATTATGTTCTTTATATTTAAATGATTTATTACATTCTGTAAGATGTATTTCATCAACAAATTTTGATGCTTCAGCAATATTTATTTTTGCCACTAGATTTTCATTATAGAAAGGGCAACATAGTTTAATTTTCATAAGTCTTTGTTTTATTAATCATATCAATATAGGTATAAACAGTTAATACTGTCCATATTAAAACAATATTTAAAATCATAACTATTATTCCATAGTTTGTTATAATATATGGTAATATAAAGAAAGAATATAACGCCATTATTATATATCCAAAAAATATTATATTCATTTTGTTAATGGCATTATGGAAGAGAGAAGCATTCTCAAAAATATATCTAATCATAAAGAATAAGCCTATTGAAATAAATATACTTGATGAAATATCAAATGATTTTCCTGCAATAACAATAATAAATATCTTTCTTAGAATAGTAACAAAAGTTACAGCTAGAGTAAAATATATACAAGTTAAGGATAATGATTTCTGTATCAATTTTCTACATTTTATTAGTTCTTTGCTTTGATAAAGCCTTCCAAGTTCTCCCCATATTGGATTAAATAAACTTTGATATATACCTCCAATAAAAGAAAATATCTTTTGCACGATATTTACATTGGCGGCTACGGATAATCCAAGAAATGAACTCGCATATATTGTTATAATATTTGCGATAAAACTACTAGATAATTGAACTCCTAAGAATTTAATCCCAGAAGAAAACATTTCCTTATTCTTTTTTATAATATTTTTCTTACAGAAAACAAATGAATACCATTTTCTCCTATATATAAAAAAACATGTACCTAAAAGAGTAATGATGGCATTAATAATAAAATATGCGATACAAACAAAAACAATTGATGTGCTTAGTAACCCTAATACAACAACTGTTAAAAATGATATGATAGATTTTGTCAAATTTATTATAACATAAATTTTTGTCTCTCCATAGGAAAAGAATAATGGTATACCAAGACCCAATGGAAGATTTAGTAAAAATATAAACTGAACAAAAAGGAATACAGTTTTACTCTGTGCTTTTAATACTATATTGTCAGTCTTAAACAATGATTCTATTGGAATATTATTTCTAAGAAAGAATAATGTTAATGAAGCAATAATTGTAAAAGTGAATAAAAAAATCATGGCTGAATAAAAATATTGACTAGCAATATAATTTCCTCTTTTTCCTTTTGCAGATTCTCTTGATACTATAAATCTTAAAACATTAACAATTCCAAAATCTCCAGTTATTATTACTGCTGCTATTGATGTTATGCTAGCCCATAGACCAAATTCTTCCTTGCTGTATAAACGTAAGAGAAAAAAAATTAATCCAAATTGCAATAAATTACATATAATACTTGATATAAAAGACCATGACAAATCTTTAAAAAGTTTATTTGATGTAATTCTTTTTATCATAGGAGTCGCATTATTCTCTGGATTATACGTTCTATTATACTATATCTAATTTGTTTGAGCTCATTTATACGACATGAATTTTCATCTTTAGGATGTTTTTCAATACATTCGGTAACCATATTAAATAAATTATATTTATCTAATACCATAATTTTTGCGTCTTCAATTTCGTTTATTCTATTGGAGTACAAATCTTCAGAGACAATTCTTTTTATTGTTTGTAGTGATTCATTAAAATTAAGGATGTTAATTGTTGAAAGCTGGGTCTCTTTGAAATAATTATTGATATTATTTGCTCCATAATATATTGGATAACTCCCTGCTAAATATGTATCAGCTAATTTTTCTGTCCAATAGTCTGGATATGAACAATTCTCAATGACAATAGAATATTTATATTTTGACTGAACATCAAACTTATCTGGCATATTCGTAAATCCATTACCATATATATCAATTAAATCAGGAAGAGCTTCTTTTAATTTTATGGCAAAATTAACACGTTGTCTATGTCCTTTTGTAAGTTTTTTATTTGATGTAATCAAACAAATTTTATTTATTCTATCTTGATTCGATGGTTTAATAAAATCATTGTAATTTAAATACGCATATTTTAAATCTGTAGTGTGTGTACCTTTTAATAGTTTAATACCAGTCATCCATGGTAGGGGAGGATTTGATAGAAACGTATTCTTACATTTAATAAGATTTTGCTGACATGTATATATATATCCAAATTGATTTCTAAATTTTTTTGGATATAATTTTACAAAAGGTGGCTCACCGGTAAACAATATACATTTACTTTTGGAAATATTTACTTTTATATCATTTGGAATATCGTCTATAACAACTATATAATCATAGTCGCTATTAGAATTTATTGTAAATAATATATCCTTGATAAGGAAATTATGATTGGACAGCTGTCTATCCAGTGGAATAGAACTATTGCTAAGTATTAATACTTTTTTTATCATTTGATATGTATCAATTTTATAATATATTTTAAGAAATAGTTGTATGGAGAGTATTTTAACAGAATAAAAAATATATTTTTACGAAATTTGTATTTTCTTTTGCCATCTGCACTTATTATAGCTTCATTATATATATTATATATTCTTATATTAGTAATTGCGGATTTATCTTTTACAATTTTCTGAAAATAATTAATTAATGAAAAGTATTGCTCATAATTATGGCTATGACTTAAACACACTCTATAAATATACCAATTCATTAAAGGCTTTCTCAGAATTAAAATTTTGCCATTATTTAATAAATCAACTAAAAAGGAGGCATCTGAATACATTCCACCATGGGAATATATATTTTCAAGTTTTCCAACAAGTTCTTTGTTATATAAATATGAAGGAAATGGAGCTATAAATTCCTTGCCACTACAATATCTGTATATTAAATCATCTTGTTCCTTTATTGTGACATCATGATTAGATTTAAAAAATAATCCTTTTTTCTTTCCATATCTTATAGTATACGCATTACTACCAATTGCAGCTATAGTTGAATCTTTTTTTATATTATTATATAAAACTTCAACCATATTTGGTAACATTTCGTCATCGTCATGGAATATCATGTAATAATTTGTTTTTATTTCTTTTCTAATCTGGTTTAGATGTTGTGAAAAGCAGTCAAAAGTTGGATTCCTTTTTATATACTTGATTTTATTAAAATCTTTATGATTAATCAGTAATTCATAAGTTGTATCATTAGTAGAATTATCAGATACAATTATTTCAATATTTTTATAGGTTTGATTTAAGACACTATCTAAAGACTTTAATATAGTGTCTGGTCTATTTCTTGTAGAAATATAAATTTCAATTCTTTCATTATTATCCATTATTCTATCTTTTTTAACCATTCAATCATGTTTCTTATTCCTTCTTCTTTTGAAATACTAGGTTTCCAACCTATAATATTTTTAGCTTTACTTATATCAGCTACAAAAACTTTCTGATCGCTTTCTCTCCAGTCAATATTTTTATAATTCATCTTTATACCTAAGTTATCTTCTAGCATACTAAATAATTCCAATAGAGATAAACTATTCTCTATACCACCACCAATATTAAAAACTTGGCCATATGCTTCTTTTATATCCTTAGCTTTAAAATATAGATTAACTATATCAGAACCATATAAAACATCTCTGACTTGTTTCCCATTTCCAGAGATTGTAAAAGGCTCTTTTAGCGTGTTGTTTTTTATTTCAAGTGCTTTTTGACAAAACCAACCTATCCATCCTTGATCATAAGTTGCATGTTGATTGCTACCATACATTGAAGAATGTCTGAAAACAATTGTTTTTAGTCCATATATTCTATGAAAGTCTAATAGGTACTGATCTGCACATCCTTTTGAACAGCCATATGGAGAATGAAAATCTAAAGAAATAGTTTCTGGGAAACCATTAGGGTATTCTTCACATATATATCTAGTTTCCGTTTCATTAAAATGTAAATATTCAAAATCTCCATAAACTTTATTTGTTGACGAATATAATATTACAGAATCTGGTGAGTATTTTCTTACAGAATCTAACAAATTGAATGTGCCAATTCCATTTGTTTCAAAATCGAGACGTGGGTTAGCAATAGAAGTCGTCATTGCTACTTGACCAGCAAGATGAAATATATAATCTGGTTTTGTTTCCTTTATAACAGTTTCAATATCATTAATATTGCGAGTGTCATAAGGATAATATTTGAAGTCTCCTATCGATTTTAACCATTCGAGATTGGCACTACTGCCATGTCTAAATAGATTATCCACGATAATTAATTCTTCTTTGCGCTTTAATACTTCTGCAGCTAAGTTACTTCCAACAAAACCACATCCTCCTGTAATTAAATACTTCATAATATTTATTTATTTAAATATTCTAACAATCTGTTTTCTGTCTTTTTATTTGCTATAAGAGATTCTAATTTATCTATAGAACATTTTAAATCCATAGCTTCATTTTCTCGGTATGGCAATGAACCATAGTTTATGATAGAAGTAGAATTCAATTCTTTACGATATAATTCTATAATATTTTTTAATGATATACTATCGCCGCTACTAACATTTACTATTTCTCCTATACAGCTATTATAATTACGCATTAATTCATGCATTGAATTAGCAAAATCATCAGCATAAATAAAGTCCCTTTTCTGTTCACATGGGGATACATTTAGTTCTTTATTCTCCTTTAATTGTTGTATTATGTATGGTATAAATTTATTTGGATTCTGTCCAATTCCAAATAAATTGCCAGGTCGTACTACCATTGCAGGAAAGCCATAGTTACGATGTAGCATTAAAGTAGTATTTGTTGTCAATTGTTTTACCAATGCATAAGGTGAATTAGGTGATTCTCTATTTTCTTCTTTAAATGGTGAACCTTCATTACCATATTCTTCTGAACTTCCAAACTGAATGAAAAGTTTTAAATTAGACTCATTTTTAAAACGTTCATATAAGTTTAATAAAACTTTTAGATTGGAAGAAATTAGCGAATCAAAAAGAGCTAAATCTCTCTCTGCTGTAACGATTGAAGCTAAATTTATTATATAATCTGGAGATGGAATAGAAAAATCAATTTTATCTGATTCCAGATTCATCCTAATGCACTCTACACTAGGATAATCTTTAAAATATATATCATCTATGTATTTGTCAAAGACATAAATATCATAATAAGAAGATAAGCATCTTACAAGATTTTTTCCAATAAATCCACTTCCTCCAATTAAAAATAATTTTTCCATTATTTTATATATTTATTTATTTGATTTATACAGAGTTGCATTACATCCTCTTTATCATATCTCTTATACCAATCACTAACCATCTCCACACACTCATCAAGATTCATTCTTGGTTCCCATCCCAATTCAAACTTAGCCTTACTAATATCAAGCATTAATAATTTAGCTTCATGCACAGCATTAGAATCCGAACAATCTTTCAGTTCTCCTTTGCCATAGTTAGATATGATACCATTAGCTACATCCCATACAGTAGCTATACTTTCTGCATGAGGACCGAAGTTCCATCCTTCGCAATATTTAGTTGGTTCATTCCACATTTTCGATGCAAGCAACATATAACCACTTAATGGTTCAAGTACATGCTGCCATGGACGAACAGCTTTCCTATTACGTATCTCTATAAGTTTTCCGGCTTCAATAGCACGTATACAGTCGGGTATAATACGATCTAATGCCCAATCTCCACCACCTATTACATTACCGGCTCTTACACTAGCAATGCTTACATGATGCTTTGTACCATAATCTTTAGGGTTAAAGAAACTTCTTCTCCAACTGTTTATAGCTATTTCTGCTGCACCTTTAGAAGAAGAGTAGGGGTCATATCCACCCATAGGCTCGTTTTCTCTGTATCCCCATATTTGTTCCTTATTTTCATAACATTTGTCGGTAGTAATCATTACACCTACTTTAACGCTATCTGTTGCACGAATAGCCTCCATTATATTAATGGTTCCCATTACGTTAGTCTGATATGTTTCTACAGGAATGTCGTAGCTTAATCTTACTAATGGTTGAGCTGCAAGATGAAATACAATTTCAGGTTTATATTCCTTAAATATCTTTTTCATCTCTTCACCATCACAGATATCTGCACGAAGATCTGCTTCTATTTTATTGCCTATTCCAGATAATACGAAATTATCTTTATCAGAATAAGGATCTTTAGCTACTCCAACAACTTTTGCACCAAGTGAATGTAGCCATATAGCTAGCCAACTTCCTTTAAATCCTGTGTGTCCTGTAATGAGTACACGCTTTCCTTTATAGAAGTTATTAAATATATCTATGTTATTTATATTTACCATACTTTCCATGGAGCTTGATTTTTAGTCCACATTTCGTTAAGTTCTGTGTTATCACGAAGAGTATCCATTGGTTTCCAAAAACCTTTGTGTCTATAAGCATTCATTTTTCCGTCTTTAGAAAGGTTTTCCAATGGGCCCCTCTCAAATATAACAGAATCATCATTCTCTGGAATATAATCAAATATTTCAGGTTCACATACAAAATATCCAGCATTAACCCAATTCCTATCTCCATCAGGCTTCTCCTGAAATGATAATACTTTATTTGAATCCAAATCTATCTCTACCGATCCAAATTTTCCTGCCGGTTTAAATACAGTCATTGATATTTTTGCTCCCGATTTCTCATGAGCTTTTATAGTATCTTCTATATTTAAATCGGTTACACCATCACCGTAAGTTAAAAGGAAACGTTCATTGCCTACATATTCTTGTATGCGTTTTATTCTGCCTCCTGTCATTGTGTTAAGTCCAGTGTCTATCATTGTAACTTTCCACTTTTCCGAATGGTTATCATGAATCTGTACACTATTATTAGATAGGTCTACAGTCATATCACAATTATGACGGAAGTAATTAGCAAAGTACTCTTTTATAACATACTGTTTGTAACCACAGCAAATTATAAATTCATTTATTCCGTAATGACTATATGTTTTCATTATATGCCATAAAATTGGCTTACCGCCAATTTCTACCATTGGCTTAGGAATAAGGTTGGTGGCTTCACTTAAACGTGAGCCAAAACCACCTGCTAAAATTACCGCTTTCATTTGCAAAATTCTTTTATAGTGTTTATCATATGTTGAAGCATCTCGTCGGTCATGCCCGGGTATACTCCAATCCAAAGTGTATTATTCATTACAAAGTCTGTACCTTTCAAATCTCCAATAACTCTGTAACCTTCGCCTGTTTTACGCATTTCATCGAAAGCAGGATGTCTTAATAGATTTCCTGCAAATAGGTTACGAGTCTGTATCTTCTTACTTTCAAGATATTGAGCAAGGTCATTGCGACTGAATGGTGCATCTTCTTTTACAGAAATAAGAAATCCGAACCAACTTGGATTAGAATTCTTCTGAGGCTCAGGAAGGATAATATGGGAAGTTCCTTCAAGACCCTCACGAAGAATTTTAAAGTTTCTGCGTCTTGCTTCAACTATATCATCAAGCTTTTCTAATTGTGCACAACCAATAGCTGCCTGCATATCTGTAACTTTCAGATTGAATCCGAAATGAGAATATACATATTTATGATCGTATCCCACAGGTAGTTCGCCAAACTGCTTGCTGAAACGGTATTTACAAGTATTATCCACTCCACCTACACACCAGCAGTCACGACCCCAGTCGCGGAAAGAACGAGTAAGTTTGTCTAATAAAGGATTGTTGGTATATACGGCACCACCTTCGCCCATTGTCATGTGGTGAGGAGGGTAGAAACTACTTGTACCTATATCTCCAATAGTACCTGTCTTTTTCTTCTCTCCATTAATAGTATATTCCGATCCTAATGCATCACAGTTATCTTCTATTAACCATAGATTATACTTGTCGCAGAAATCTTTTACAGCCTGCAAGTCGAATGGATTACCCAATGAGTGTGCTATCATTACTGCTTTTGTCTTCGGTGATAGTGCAGATTCAAGCTGTGCTACATCTATATCGTATTCAGGAATTGTAATGTCAAGGAATACAGGTATAGCACCATATTGTATAATAGGAGTGACAGTAGTAGGAAATCCACAAGCCACTGTTATAACTTCATCACCTCTTTTTATAGCTCTTTCTCCAAGTTGTGGAGATGTCAAAGTATAGAATGCCAAAAGATTTGCAGACGAACCTGAGTTGGTTAGTGCGCAATGTTTTACGCCAAGCCATTGAGCAAAGCGAACTTCGAATTTATGTGCCCAAGGACCTGCTGTTAACCAAAAATCTAATGATGAATCAACAAGGTTTACTAATTCTTTATCATCGAAATAACGGCCTCCATAATTTACAAAACTTTTTCCCGGTTCGAACTCTTTCTTCTTACCGTGAACTTCTGCGTAATATTCTTTTGTAAGCTCTAAAATCTGAGCTTTCAATTCTTCTTTCTTTGACATACCTTATATTTTTATACTTATTTCTTCTAATCTAATTGAATTTAATCTTTTTAATACGCCTCCTTATCCCCACAAACCATATTCTTCCCAGTCTTCCACATAATATACATATCCAACCACAAGCTCCAGTGCTCCATATACCAAATATCGGCCTGAATTCTGCCTTCCATCTGCTCTATCTCTTTTGTTTCGCCACGGAAGCCGCTTACCTGTGCCCAGCCTGTAATGCCGGGTTTTATAAAGTGGCGCACCATATATTTATCTATCAGCTTGGAATACTCTTCGGTATGCTTCACCATGTGAGGACGGGGGCCCACTATACTCATATCGCCCTTCCATACATTTATAAACTGTGGCAGTTCGTCTATGTTGGTGCGGCGCATAAAGTCGCCAATCTTTGTCTTTCTTGGATCGTCCTTAGTAGCCTGAATCTTGTCGCTGTCGGCATTTACCTTCATGCTTCTGAATTTATAACACTCAAACTCACGGCCATTAAGTCCGTTGCGCTTCTGCTTGAAGAATACAGGGCCCGGCGAAGAGAGCTTGATGGCTATGGCAAAGATAGGGTATATAATGGGGTAGAACAACATAAGGAATGTAGACGATATTACAATATCGAATATACGCTTCAATAGCTTCGAGTCGCTTTGCGCCAAAGGATCGTTGTGAAGGCTAAGCAATGGCACGTTGCCCATAAGCTTGAAGTACATTTTATGATGCAGGTAATTGCGCACATTTGGTACGCTGTAAAATCTTATAATGTTGTTCTCACAATAGTTTATTATCGGAATTATTACATCCTTCATAGACGAAGGGAATGCGCAGTACACATGATCTATCTCCCTGTGCTCCTGTATGTACGACAGTGCCTCTTCGGGCTTGCCAAGGTAAGGACATATCCTGTTCATTCTCTCATTGGGTTCCCTGTCGAAGTAGCCCTCCATGGTAAAGTTTATTGTGGCTGCACTCTGCATGGCATTGTACAGCTCTAACAGATTGTTGCTGCTGCCCAGGAATATAGCTTTTATAGATTTTTTGCGTCTGTTGGTAAGAGTAGTTATAAGGTCTCTTATAAGAAGACGTACAAGAATAAGTGTAAAGTATGAGATTACGAAATAACCGATGAAGAAGAAATAGGAGAATTCTGTTCCGTCGGCAAAAATAAGCAGAGAAAAGATAAGAAATGAGAAGAGAGCCATGCTTCGAGATATCCTTCTCACTATGTTTATTATGGACAGGGCTGTCTGCTCGTCTATTACATAGGTAGAATAAGTACACACAAAGTAGCTTACGCTTATCTTGCCCATAATGCTGAATAATGATCCCGAAAATACCACTTCGCTGGAATATATATCCTTTATTTCGTATAGAAGAAGGAACATTATATTCAGCACAATGATGTCGCAAAGTACTATAGCGTACTTTACAAATCGGTTAAATCTGTTCAATGTAATCATAAAAATAGGTCGAAATAGGTTAGTTTAGATCTTAATTACACATCTATCTTCTCCACCAGCGAAGGGTGAAGACTTGCAGTTGCTATTGCCATAATTCCCTGTATCTCTACTACAACTCGCAGTCCGCGCTTTATTCTTACAAACTTGCCTTCTACTCCTTTCCATATACCCGATAGTATGCGCACTCTGTCGCCTCTTTTAAGTGCAACATCCTGTGCATCCAGATACATGGTCTGCTCGTCGTCGGTAGCGGCAACAGCTATAAAGTCGTCCATCTGTTTTGTAGGGATAATGATAGGTGAGTGGTTCTCTCTGTCCATTATATAACGGAGCTCACGGAGTGAAATTGATTTTAGATTGTCTATACACGATCTGCTTTCATATATAAATATGAGGTTATGAATTACAGGCTCGTAGTTTCGTGTTGTTTTATCTTTTATAGTTTTCTCTACATAATGCATTGGTATAAAACTGTCTATACCGGCTTCGTCCAGTAAAGCTTTTATCTTCATCTCACGCGAGTATGTTACACGCATGGGATACCACTGTTTTATGTCTTGTTTGTTTAGCGTCATTGCATTATCTGGGGACACCGAAAAGTGTATTTCACCCTCTCGATCAACTCTTTTAACCCCTAAAATTCCATTCATTTTGATGTTAAAATATACTTCTATTTCAGAAGCATTTTTTAAATATCGCTGCAAATGTATAAAGATTTTATCTTACTGCAAATTAATATTAAAGTAAATTTGATAATTTAAACGTTAAAATTAAATCCTAAAAATTATAAAACAAATCTTTGTAGCCTCTTTAATTTATACTATCTTTGCAACCTTTAACTAATTTATCCTTAACTACAACGGTGATATAATTGCCACAAAAAAGATTGTTTTATTTTTCCTTCCCCATAAAATATATTATTTATGAAAATAACAAATAAAGCTTCAGAAAGATTTTATATTCTTGATGAAGCCATCGAAATAGTGAAGGAAATTGTTAAAAAGGACACTGTTCCTTCAAACGTAGAAATGAAAAAGTTCAAAGAATTAGTCAAACTCATATTAGCTGAGTATGCAAGAGTTTTTCGTATGTGGATACTTATTAAAGAGACCAGAAAGAAAGACAGTTTTATATGCAATGCTGATGCAGAAAAGGTGACGAAAAAAGAGATAAAGAAGGCTGAATCTGTTATGAAGAAGAATTTTCGTACAATATACAAGCTTCAAAATAATCTGATTAAAGCACCTAAAAAGTATAAAATGATAGATTCAAAAGAAAAGGAGTAGAGTATTAACTCTTATTTTTACCTGTAACCTTGCGATGTTAAATCTTTGTTTTTTATAAAAATAACATTGGAAGTGAAAAATAAAATGAAATTTTTTTTTGATGTTAAATTATATAGCAACCCCTGTACAATGTGCTTCTGAAGCTATTGTGTGGGGGTTGTCATTCTGTTTGCTATGTAAAGACCGCTATTGCATATTAAAATATTACGCCCGACATTTGTAGCATAATTCTTGAAATTAACTAAAATTAATTTCTCGTAACAATCGGTCGTCGGGTGACGGCATTAATACATATAATTTATGGAAAATTTAAAAATGGACCTTCATCGCTGTTCGGTGTATGAAGGTATCAGGAGTCGTACTCCTATTGTGGCTCATCTTCATCAGATTCTTGATGATATAAAGGTGGGCAGGTACAAACTGCAAATTGATGGCTTGCGTCTGGCTTTGGCTCAACAGCGCATGCAGGATGCAAAACAACTGAAATCTAATTTGCCGGCTATTATGTTTGCAGGTACCAGCCCCGACAGGCATACGGCCGACAGGATGGCTACGGTGTCGGGACTGGCGTGCTTCGATCTGGATGGTTGTGATAACAGAATCGAGGAGTTTAGAAGCAGACTTACGGAGCAGCCGTGGGTGATGGCGCTCTTCCTTAGTCCATCGGGCAATGGACTGAAGGTGTTGGTTTCGGTTGGGGCTACCGATGCCGTGGGGTATGAAGCTTTGTATCGAAGGGGCCTATTGCTTATTAAGGAGCTGTTAGGGTTCGAAGCCGACAGGAGTTGTGTAAATCGCAACAGGCTATGTTTCTACTCTTACGATCCCAATCTTTATTTCAATGCCGATGCGGTAGCACTGGAGGGTATTGAGGTGGCGCACGAGGATGAACAACAGCCCAAGCAACCCAGCACCGAGAATGGACCCAACGGGTTTCAGAAGTCTACGCCACAGCAGTTGGTAGATGCGTTTTTGGTGTACAATGTGTTTGTAAAAGGTAACCGCAACAATTTTCTTATGAAGCTTGGAAGGAAGTGTGCACGTAATGAATTTTCGCAATTGGAGGTGGCTCAGGTAATTGCCATTGCACAAAGACGTTTAGCGGGTGGAGACGTTACGGCATACGATGTGGAAAGCAGAATTTTGAGTGGTTATAACTATGGTTCCAGGTATCAAGGTGTCACTTTGGCACATATTGACTCCGAAGACCCTTCGCAATTTCTTGAAAATGAGCAGGAAAAGGGTGAAAAGTTAAGGTCGGAAACTCCGGTTTTTCCCGAAAATGTGTTTCAAAATTTACCGGAGTTCATGGAGAGGGCTTTGAGTATTGCAGGTACAGATCGCGAACGCGATATCATGCTCCTCTCTATGCTTTCAAATCTTTCGGCATGTTTGCCTCATGTAACGTTTAATTACCATAAGAAGGAGTGCAGGATTAATCTGTTTGTGGTGATAAATGCGCCTGCCGGATCGGGTAAGGGTATTATGGCTTCTGCTTCCGAAATATCTACTGCAGTGCACAGGCATTATATGTGGGCCAACAAGAAGAAGATGAATGAGTACAGAAGGGAGATGCAGGAATGGGAGTTGGCACGACGAAGGGCTATCCTGAATAAGACTGAATTTAAGGTTGATCAGCCCGAAAAACCGAAATTGGTGTACATAAAGATGGCGCCAAATACTTCGAAGGCAAAGCTTATAAGTGTATTGGATGGCAACGGTAGTCTGTGCTGTGTAATAAATGCTACCGAAATTGAGTCTCTTACTTCGGCCAACAGGCAGGATTACGGTCAGTTTAGCGAACTGTTGCGACTGGTGTTCGAGAATGAACCCGTAGAGAGTTTCTTCAAGATAGACGATCAGAAGGTAGAGGTGGAGTGTCCGCAGATGTCTATATGCATGACAGGAACACCGGGACAGTTCCTGAACCTTATACCATCGGCCGAAGATGGATTGCTGAGCCGTATAATGATGTATACTTTTCGTAGCGAACCTGTATGGCGATCGGCTGCTCCACCCGAAGAGGGCGAGATAGACAGCCGTAAGTTTATTGGAGAAATAGGAAAGGAGGTACTTGATATGCACCATTTTCTGCTTACCTCGCCTACAAGGGTGGTATTTACCAAAGAGCAGTGGGCAATGCATACAAAGGTGTTCCGCAAAATTCTGAATAATGTGAAGATAGAGGGGGTGGATGATGCCCTGGCAGTGGTGTATCGTCATGGACAGATGTGTATGCGTATAGCTGCTATATTTACAGCACTCAGGAAGTGTGGGCCGCAATGGAATACTTCGGAGTATAAATGTACGGACGATGACTTGCAGCGTGCCATAAGTATTATAGAGGTTATGCTGGAGCATACTCTGCTTAACCTGGCGTCGCTAAATGAACGCAATAGTAAATCGGGAACTTCTCCTACACTTAAAAAGTTTCATAAAGCTACTTATATACTGGTAAATATGCCTTACAAATTTACCTTTTCGGATTTTGTAAATTTTGCCGTAAAAGAAGGTGTCAGTAAGTCTACGGCAATTCGATATATAGCCGGTTTTGTGAAGGTAGGGATCATTGAAAAGACCGATAAACACTACCGTAAGAGATGATCGTCGAGTGGATTTTTGTGCCAAAGTGACACCTTGATACCTGACACAGGTAATTTTATAACTTAAACAACCAACTTTTTCCAATGAAAAATAATGACACGATCGGTGGCCTGAAATAAATATTTTCTCGCCACCGATTTTTATTTTTATGCCATCGATTTTTATTTTTATGCGGCCAAACAGGGGTGAAGGAAAATTCTGCTTAAAATAGTATGCGGAAGTGTGATATTTGGAATATAAGTGCATAAAAATGAAAAATAGAGACTTTGTAATAAATTTTTTAATAATTAGAATTTGTTTTTTAAAATTCATGAAAATACGATAAAAAGAAAAGTTGATGATAGTATATCAAAAACCTTTTTATTCAAAAACTCTTTATTTAACAGGTTTTTTAAGGGATATTTTAAAGTCTGCTATTGACTGATATATAGGTGTTTCAGGATATTTGGAACAGTAATGCTTATATGTAATAATCTTGTTTCTTATAAAAAATTACCTTTTTTGTCATGCTGTTTACTATTATTTTTATGTGAAAATTTGTATAACGTTTGTTTTTGAAATAATTTAGTGGCTCAAATAGAATGATTATATGGAGACAACGGAAATATCGGGCTCGGAACTCGATTCATTACTGGCACTAAAGAACACAATATACAACGATATGCCCTTGGGAATTGAGAGGTTTGATGCAGATGGAAATGTAACGGCCATAAATAAACAAGGTCGTCGGATTTTGGGACTGGAAAAAGAGGAGGATATAATTGGAAAGTCGCTGTTTGACAGTCCTAATCTTGATAAGGATGTATTGTCGAAGCTTAGAAAGGGCGAGACATTCTCTGCTACTCTTACATATAATTTTGATAAGGCGCGTCAGGCCAACTTTATTCACAGTAGGAAAAAAGGTGTAAGATTCTTCAACGTGAACTTTGCAACTGTTCATAATCTGGATGGCAGGAATGAAGGATATATAGCGGTATTCTCGGATGTAACTTCAAATTTGCTGGCACAGAACAGGCTGAAACTGATTAACAAAGAGATTAAGAAGGCACGCGAGGAGTCACTTAAGGCAAATATGTTCCTTAATGAGGTGATAGACAGAATACCGGGTGCTGTATATATGAAGGACTCTCAGGATGAATTCAAATATATAATGGCAAATAATATGTACTGTACTATAGTAGGAATAGATAAGAACAGTGTGGTGGGATACTCCGATTATGACATTTTCAGTAAGGATGAAGCCGACTATTATCGTGATTTTGACGAGAAGTTGATGAATGGCGAGAGGGTGGTGTCTTATAATTATACACGCAAACTGGTAGGCAGAAACTGCACATGGCATATAGTGAAATCGGTAATAAGAACTACCGACGGCCGATTGCTTATTCTTGGAGTGGCTACAGATATTACGGAAATACACGATATGAATATGGAATTGAAGCGTGCAAAGGAGGAAGCCGAAAAATCCGACCGACTGAAATCGGCATTCCTGGCAAATATGAGCCACGAAATCCGTACACCTCTCAATGCCATAGTGGGATTCTCTTCTTTGCTGCAGTATGCACAGAATCCCGAAGAAAAAGAACAGTACATGGATATAGTGAATCACAATAGCGATTTGTTGTTGGGGCTGATAAATGATATATTGGACCTTTCTAAAATTGAGTCGGGACTGATAGAGATAAAGAATGTTCTGTTTGATATGACAGAACTCTTTAACGAGGCTTTCATGACTTTCGGGCAGCGCTGCACCAATCCTGAGGTAGAGATGATTCTTGATGTACCATATCCTAAATGTATGGTAGAGCTGGACCGCTCGCGCTTATGGCAGCTATTGGGCAATTTTCTTACCAATGCAATTAAGTATACTGTAAGGGGACACATAAAGATGGGGTATGAGTGTGTAGACGGGGTATACGTGTTTATGTAGAAGATACCGGCATAGGTATTCCTGCCGATAAGCAGGCGCTTGCGTTTCAAAGATTTGCCAAACTGGACGATTTTGCTCAGGGCACCGGGCTGGGACTGGCTATTTGCAAGGCTATTGTCGATGCCAAGCATGGAAAGATAGGTATAAACAGTATAGAGGGTAAAGGCTCTACTTTCTGGGCATGGGTGCCATGCGAAACAGGTAAAGTCGAGCTATAAAATACATAGTGATTGTAAGTTAGATCTAAGGATCATGACTTATAGTGGTAGAAATACTGCCTCTGTGAAGAGGCAGTATTTCTTTAAGACTATATGTTTGTTTTTTCAAAACAAACGGTTAATTTTGCTATCTTCTTAAAAAAAAGTATTTATGGCAGAATCAGAATATGAACCCATACGCAGGAATATAGTAATATTATGTAACAGATTTTATGAAAAATAGATATATACTACTGTATAGTTTAATTATGCTTGCATGCAGCACTGTATGGGGCAGAGATGTTCAACCTCTTGTAATAATGGGCGATAGTGCTTATCCGCCATTCGAATTTATAAATAAACATGGTCATCCGGACGGTTTTAACATAGAACTTACAAGGGCTGTTATGGAAAAGGCTCAGCTGCCATACGTTATCAGACTTACTGGTTGGGAAAGTGCAAAGAACTCTTTGGATGAAAATGAAGCCGATATACTGTCGGGAATGTTGTATAGCGATAAACGGAGCGATAAATATAGATTCTCTACAGAACATAGTGTGTTGAATTATCAGGTGGTGTGCAGAAAGGATGACTTGCACCCGTCAAAACTAAGTGATCTGAAGGGAAAGAGAATTATAGTACCCAGGGCAGAATTGATAGTAGATATACTTAAGGATGCGGGATGCGAACAGCATATAATTGAATCAGACAATATAAAAGAGTGCATGATGCATTTTTATCAAAGTGATGCAGACTGTATGATTATGCCTGCTTCTCTGGCCAGAATGCTTATCTATACAAATAGTATAGATAATCTTGATATGGTGGATATAGGAATACCGAGGCTAAACAGCTGCTTTGTTACGAAAGATGCCAATCTGACAAAAAAACTGAACAGGGCACTGGTTCAACTGAAGGATGATGGTACCTACCAACGAATACAGAATAAGTGGTTCTATCCCGATGCCGAACCTGAATACAGGCAGAACGTAATATTTATAATTGTTATATCGGGCATATTGATTGTAGTGGTGGTGGTAGTTACATGCATATCAAGAAAGAAAATAAAGGAGGATAGGGACCGCGAACTGAAAGGGATGGTAGAGAATATGAAATTTGCCATAAAAACGGCCGAAATGTCAATGTGGGAGTATGATTGTGCTACAGAAACCTCTACGGTATTCAATGAACCAATGATAGATTATAAAGAGTCGGTCAATATAAATATAGATGATATAAAGAAAGTAGTGCACGAGGATGATTTTAACGGAGCGGATATGTCAAGTGCTTTCGATATAATGCAGATGGGAATAAACTCGCCGTTTCAATTTGATGTAAGGGTAAAGGTACCTTACGAAAAAGATTGGCAGTACTGTACTGTAAAGGGACGGCCATCCAAGTATGATGATGCCGGAAAGGTGACTAAGTATCTGTGTATAAGGGTGAACAATACTAAACATATGAAGCTGCAGCAGATTCTTTTGGAACAGAAAGAGAAGGCCGAACGGAGTGATAAGCTAAAGAGTGCGTTTCTGGCCAATATGAGTCACGAAATTCGTACTCCGCTTAATGCCATAATAGGTTTCTCGTCTTTGTTGCAGCAAACAGACAACCCTCACGAGCGAGAGCAGTACATGGATATAGTGAACCGCAATAATGAACAGCTTCTGGGACTGATAAACGATATACTGGATTTGTCGAAGATAGAGTCGGGATTCATAGAGATGAAGAACGAATGGTTTGATATGACGGCACTCTTTAACGAGGCCTTCACGATATTCAGACAGCGCTGCACAAACCCCGACATTGAAATGCGCATAGAGGTGCCATACTCTGTATGTATGGTAGATTTGGATCGCTCGCGCATATGGCAGCTGCTGGGCAATTTCCTTACCAATGCGCTTAAGTATACTGTAGAGGGCTACATAAAGATGGGCTATAAGTGTGTAGACGGTGGTGTACGCATTTATGTAGAAGATACCGGCATAGGTATTCCTGCCGACAAGCAGACGCTTGCATTCCGACGCTTTGCTAAATTGGATACTTTTGCTCAGGGCACTGGATTGGGACTGGCTATATGCAAGGCTATTGTCGATGCCAAGCATGGCCGTATAGGCGTGAACAGCATAGAGGGCGAAGGCTCTACTTTCTGGGCATGGGTGCCATGCGAAGTAAATTTATAATAGAAAGCTACAATCATAAAGGATCTCCCAAATGTTTTGCTATAATCTCTACTTCGCGCTTTAGGAAACTGTGGCGTCGGGGATTGAAGCCCACTGCATGAAGTTCTTCAAGCAGCCTGGGCGAAGAGTGCATCCAGCGATTGAACGTTTTCATGGCCGAACGTGGATTTACACGATCGGGACAATACATTTCGGCAAGTTCCATTTTGGTGTAGGTGCGCAATTCGAATTTAGAATAGGGAGTGCTGTCCATTATTAAAGAGTTTTAGTCGTATTAGTACCTTTATTATTGTTTAAAGATAATGATAATTTACTAAATATGCAAGTAAATGAAAGACAAACTGAGAAGAGTATGACCAAGTTGTCTCTATATACGACAACGGCCGACAAATTGAGACACTGACAAATTATACATATATATCTTTGCATTGTGATCACAGAGAATTAATTAAGTGTATAACAATTAAAAATGTAAAGATTATGAAAAAAGTAGTATCGTATGCCGTAGTGGCAAAGAAAAATCCTTCAAACCCCGAATTGGCTCCTAAGTTCTATGCGCGAGTAAAATCAAGAGGGGATGTTACAACCCGCGAAATGGCGGTGAGAATCCAAAACTCCTGTACTGTTACCAAGGCCGATGTAATGGCGGTGCTTGTGGCACTGGAAGATGTGATAATAGAAGCGCTTAAAGCCGGTGAAATTGTGAGAATTGCCGAACTTGGTTCGCTGCAGATTGGAGTGAGCGGCCGTGGGGCATCGACTATCAAGGACTTCAATGATTCGTACATAGACAAGGCAAGAATAAACTTCCGACCGGGAAGTGTGCTAAAGGAGATTCTGGGCAGCATTTCGTATACCAAGCTGACAGTTGCCGAAGAGACCGGGGAAGAGACTCCTAAAGACGACGGAGCAGAGAATATTGAAGATTAAGATTAAGTAAAATTTACCGGAAAGGAGGTAATATGAAGACGGTTTTGGTGAAGGTTCTTGAGTTGCTTATATGGCTGCTCAGGTTTAAAAGGAAAGATAGTTTGCCCGAAGAGGATACTAAGTAAGTTAAAAGGGGTCGCTTTGATAAAAAAAGCGGCCCCTTTTTTGTCATGATTTTGATATTAAATAGGTATATTTGCGGCTTGAAACGGAAATTTAATATTTATTGTATGAAACAACGACTTTTAACTATTCTTATTTTGTCATTTGTTTTCATGGCTCCCGTATTGGCGCAACAGGGTATGAGCGACCAGCAGGTTATGGAGTATGTGAAGAGTGCAATGCAACAGGGAAAGGACCAGAAGGCAATAGCCATGGAGTTGGCAAGAAGGGGTGTAACCAAGGAGCAGGCTGTGAGGGTGAAGAATGCTTACGAAAAACAGAATGCTGTAACAGGTACCACCGCAGAGGGCGAAACTACACGTGCCAGAGTGAGAGGTGCAGAAGATAATGACATTGACAGCAAGTTTAATTTTACGAAAGAGACAGAGAACGTATCGGCTATAGATATGAACGGCGATGTTGTAGATAGGAAGGATGATGTATACGGACGCAATATTTTTAATACAAAGAATTTGAGCTTCGAGCCCAGCATGAATCTTGCAACTCCTGCAAATTACAGACTGGGACCGGGCGATGAGGTGATAATTGATATTTGGGGTACTAACCAGACTACCATAAGACAGACTATATCGCCGGACGGCAATATAAACATTGGCGACATAGGTCTTGTAAACCTGAACGGGATGAGCATAGAGGGCGCTACCAAGTATTTGCGCAAGGTGCTGAACAAGATATATACGGGTATAGACGATCCTAATAATCCTGCTTCGCAGATGAAGGTTACACTGGGCAACGCTCGCACAATACAGGTGAACATAATGGGCGAGGTGGTGCAGCCGGGTACATATTCGCTATCTTCTTTCTCGACTGTTTTTCATGCACTGTACAAGGCAGGCGGAGTGAGTGGCATTGGTAGCCTGAGAAATATTAACGTGGTGCGTCACGGACATAAGGTTGCTACTGTAGATGTGTACGATTTTATATTGAAGGGACTTACTGCCGATGATATTCGTCTGCAGGAGGGTGATGTGATAATGGTGCCTCCTTACGAAGCTCTTGTAAAGATTGAGGGTAACGTAAAGCGCCCTATGAAGTACGAGACTACAAAAAATGAAACGCTGAAGACGCTGCTGAAATATGCAGGTGGTTTTCAGGATGATGCATATACGCGCTCGCTAAGGGTGGTGCGCCAGAATGGCAAGGAGTATGAAATTAATACTGTAGACGAGATAGATTATTCTGTTTACAAACTTAAGAATGGTGATGTGGTAACCATAGAACCTATATTGGATCGCTTTGAGAATAAGATAGAGGTGAAGGGTGCTGTTTATCGTCCGGGTATTTACCAGTATGGCGGTACGCTGAATACTGTACGCGAACTTGTAAAGAAGGCCGACGGACTGATGCCTGATGCTTTCTCGGGTAGAGCAGTGTTGCAGCGTCAGCGCGAGGATTTTACACGCGAGGTGTTGGCAATAGATATTAAGGGTATAATGAACGGAACGAAGCCCGATGTGATGCTGCAGCGTTACGATGTGCTTTTCATTCCAAGTATTCATGATATAGAGGAGTTGGGAAATATTTCGATAACAGGCGAGATTATGCAGCCCGGTAGTTATCCTTATGCCGATAACATGACGCTGGAGGATTTGATTGTTCAGAGCGGCGGACTGAAAGAGTCGGCTTCGACTGTAAGGGTTGATGTGGCACGACGCATAAAGGACAGTAAGAGTACGGTGGTTACCCCAATGACTGCGCAGTTGTTCTCGTTTGCACTGAAGGACGGATTTGTTGTTGATGGCGAGCAGGGTTTTGTACTGCAGCCTTACGATGAGGTGTATGTAAGAAGAAGTCCGGGATATTCTGAACAGAAGAAGGTATCGGTAAGAGGCGAGGTGCTGTACGACGGTGCTTATGTGCTTACATTGAAGAATGAGAGACTTTCGTCGTTGGTGAAGAGGGCAGGAGGGGTAAATCCTTATGCTTACGTAAGAGGCGCAAAACTGATGCGTGTGGCAAATGCCGACGAGATAAAGAGAATGCAGGCTGTGTACGAGCTTATGGCACGCGAGAAGAATCAGCTGAGCCTTGACTCGCTTAAACTGAATATGGATAGTATATATAGTGTTGGTATAGACCTTGAGAAGGCTATTGCATCTCCTGGAAGTTCTTACGATATAGTATTGCGTGAGGGCGACCGCCTGATAGTGCCTGTAATGGATAATACGATTAAGATAAACGGTGCCGTGATGATGCCAAATACTGTTACATACAGTAACGGCAAAAGTCTGAAGTACTATATAAGTCAGGCCGGAGGATACTCTAACCAGGCACGTAAGAGCCGTGCATTCATAGTATATATGAATGGGCAGGTGGCCAAGGTGAAGGGTAGCGGAAGAGGACAGATAGAACCGGGATGCGAGATTATTGTTCCTACAAAGGAGAAGAAGAACGGTATGGGACTGGCAGGTATATTGGGAATAGCTTCCTCTATAGGTTCGTTGGGACTTACTGCCGCATCTGTTGCTAATATTCTAAAATAAGGTGCCATGAGTGAAGATAAGAAATATATGGACGACAATAAAAATCACGAAGCAGGACAGGACGACGAAATGGAGATTGACCTGATGGAGCTGGCACGCAAGTTGTGGAGCAAAAGAAAGTTCCTGATAAAGATGGGAGCCATAGGAATGGTGGTAGGTATAATTATAGCACTGAGCATTCCAAAACAGTATACGGTACAGATGACGCTATCGCCCGAAGCTGGAAAGGATGGCGGTAAGAGCAGTCTGGCAGGTATGGCATCAATGTTGGGAATGGGTGGTATGAGCATGGGAAGTGACAATGATGCACTTAATGTGTTGCTCTTTCCTGAAATAATATCGTCTACTCCATTCATACTTGAATTGTTTGATACCAAGGTACAGATGGATGATAAGGGGGCAAAGCCAATGCCACTGTCGGAGTATCTGGAAGAGCAAAAATCGCCATGGTGGGGAACAGTGATGGCTGCACCGGGTATGGCAATAGGATTGGTAAAGAGTATATTCGACGATTCTATTTTAGAAGAGAAGAATGCAAAGATAGATCCTTTCAGACTTACCAAAAAGGAGTCTGCAAAGGTTGAAGCACTGAAAAAGTCGCTTACTGCAGATGTAGACAAGAAGACAGGCGTTACTACCGTAACCGTTACGCTTCAGGACCCATTGGTTGCGGCACAGGTGGCCGATACTGTAATTGCCAAGCTGCAGCAGTATATTACTGCATATCGTGTATCGAAGGCAAAAGACGACTGCAACTACCTTGAGAAGCTATACAGTGAGAGACAGAAAGATTATTATACTGCACAGCAAAACTATGCACAATATTTGGATGCCAATAAGAGTGTGATTCTTCAGAGTGTTCTTACAGAACGCGAAAGATTGATGAACGAAATGAATCTGGCATATCAGGTATACTCGCAGGTTGCTACCCAGCTGCAGATGGCAAGAGCAAAAGTGCAGGAGGCGAAACCCGTATTTGCGATTGTAGAGCCTGCAACAGTACCGCTCAAACCATCGGGCACAAGCCGCATGATGATAATGGTGGGCTTTATATTCCTGGCAGTGGCAGGAGCCGGAGCATGGGTATTGTTCGGAGCCGATTTTTACGGGAAAATGAAAAACGGATTCAAAAGTGAGGGCAGTGAATTGGAAAAGTAATGTGAAATAATACGAAAAAGAACAACCTTTTACGATATTCTCTTGTTAAGATATTATTGATAATATAAATCATAACATTATGGATATAATTCATTTGACCAAAAAAGAGTTCCTTGAGAAGGTAGATAATTTTGAGGCTGATCCTGAAAATTGGAAATATCTTGGCGATAAACCTTGTGTAATAGATTTCTACGCAACATGGTGCGGTCCATGCAAAGCATTGGGGCCTATACTGGAAGAGGTTGCAAAGGAGTATGCAGACAAGGTGTATTTCTATAAGATAGATGTAGATAAAGAGGAGGAATTGTCTTCTATATTCGGAATAAAGAGTGTGCCTACATTATTATATGTACCAATGACAGGCAATCCGTCTATGGGACAGGGAGTGGTGCCAAAACCCGAACTGATAAAAATTATTGGTGAGAAACTTTTGAAATAATAAGGCCATATTATTTTTTATATAATACCTCAGATTATATAAAACGTTAAATATAAAAGGTGATTGTAAATATTAGGTAAAAACTAAGATTTGGAAAGGTGTAATAGTGATATTACACCTTTTTTTGTTCAATTTAATTCTTTCTTCATCCTACGCATTATATATGCCCTTACTGCCATTGCATCCCCTTATACTATATTTCATCCATTTTTTTTAAATCCTTCGTACTTTTTCTTTTATTCTTCTTCTTGTTTTTTGTTCTTCTCTTATTCTACTGGAAATGCTCTTGATTTAATACAATTTTTAACAGCTTTCTATGTTGCTGACAAACAGTTTGTTGTTGGTTTTTGCTGAAAATATTGAAAAAAATAATAGCCTTATAATTTGCAGATATAAAAAAAAGCTATACCTTTGCACTCGCTTTAAGGAACTAACGAACAATAAAGCAAAACACAACAAATCATTCGGGGTGTAGCGCAGTCCGGTTAGCGCACCTGCTTTGGGAGCAGGGGGTCGTGGGTTCGAATCCCGCTACCCCGACAAAAGAGAAGAGTCACAATAATTTGTGACTCTTCTCTTTTTCAATATCTATTATTATTTTAATTCATCTTTTTGTATGTAGTCTCGCTTTCGCTGGTAAACTTTATGCCATCTTCTGTGCCGCTTGCTATTCTGTTTATAACCATATTGGTTGAATTAAGCTGAAGGAAAGTTATTTTGGCTGTTTCGGTACCTTGGGTCATTGTAAATGAGTTGCTGGTAACTGTTACACTATACGAAGCAGGGGTGCCCCATCCCGATGATTCATATTCGTATTGCTTTACCTGGAAAGTGTTGCCCGAGGTATTTGTTATTACAATTTTCGTACAGCCATCCGTTGGGTTATTGGGGTCGTAATTGTCATTCCACGAATCTTCTTCGCCACCATAGTTCTCGTGTCCTCTTTGGTTTGTAGATATCCAGGTGCCCGGAAGCATGGCCAGATTAACGTCGGAGTCGTTATCGTCATCATCGTCGTCGTTATGGCAATACGACAATGTAAGAGCAGTAATAATCATTATTACGGTTGCTCCAATAAATTTTAAAGTTTTCATAAATGGTTTTTTTGAGGTTTGAAACGTTGTAAGGTAAAGCTTGTTTACTACTGTCTCGGTGAAGTAGTTTTACTGTTATTACTCAGCTAGTCGAATATTAACTGTAGACTTTTGTCTGCTGTTACAAACAAAATAGGTTCGTTTCGTTAGGCTATCTTTTCAAATCTTTTGAAAAACGAGCGAAAATATATATAAGTTCGATTTTGTGATTCTATGTTTGTGTAATTATTATTAATTAAATTCCATATTAATGATTATTGTACTTTCTGTGCCAAAAGCATAATTTCGTTGTCTTTTTTTAGTGATTAGCCAGGATGGATTTTAACAAAATGATATGGATATGTGCTGTATAGTTATTTCGGGTTGATATTAATTATATCTTGCAATATAAAAATGTATATTAATCGGAATGCTAGGGATTTAATCATTTTTTATTGATGTAAACCGGTTATTGCATGTTGTTTTTTTTAATTTTATATATTTTTTATATATTTGTAAAACATATAAAATTATTAAATAGTATGCATGTTTTTTTGTTACCATATTTATATCTAACTACGATAACATACAATTGTGATTCAGAACTAATTTTATTGGCATTTTTCTAATATAAATTATTTATTTAAAAGCAATCTTACCATTTTTTTTAGTCTAATTTCTATACATATATGCTGTTGAAAGGTATTCTGTTCAGTATTATGTTTTATCTGTAAATTTATAATATGAAGAAAATTATATTTCTAATCACATTAATTTTTTGTATAAATACCTCTTTTGCCCAAAAAAAAGATACGATTACAATAGGATGTTTTAGCAACATTCCTCCATACTCTTATATGGATGATGACGGTAATATGTGTGGATTTTCGGTAGAAGTTATAGAGGCAATTATGCTGGAACTGGACAGTCCTTATAAATACAGAGTTTATAATATTGATTCTTTATTTATGGGCGACAATAAAAACATTAATGATATTATTTTAAGTGAATGTGATTTGTCAATAATTTCAGTTTTTTCCATAAATAATAAGCTTAATAATTATATTAGTATTCCTTATACCTCTATAAATTATAATATTATAAGTACAAAAAAAAGAAAATTTTTCGGATTGAAGGATCTTACTGATAAGACTGTAGTAGTACGTAAGGGTTCTACATCCGAGAATAAAATTAAAAGCATAAAAGATAGTTCTCTAATAAATGTGATTGATGTTTCTACTGAACCTATAGGCATTAGGATGGTAGCCGATAATGAAGCCGATTACATGGTTATAGGTAGTCATACTTTGAATAATTATAAACGATATATTGATAATTATGACTTAAAGATATCTAATTCCAACTTTGAACCGCTAAGATTATCTATAGCTTCGAGAGATGGGGTTTTGATAAGTAATATTAATAATGTAATTAAGACTTTAAATAATAATGGAACTATAGGTAAGCTATATGATAAGTGGATTGAAGAGACTAAAGATAAAGATAGTTGGTTTACCTTTTTCTTAGTATTAATAATTTTGGTAATAGTTACTATTATGGCATTGATATTGAGCTATACGCATAGAAAGGCTGCTCAAAAAGCTAAAAAGGAACTTGCCGAGAGCCTTGAAGAGAGAGAAAAGAGAGTAAAGCGTTTTAAAATGGCATTGAAATCTACTAAAATAATTCAGTGGGAATATAATATAAAGCATGATGTTGTAACAATAGAATTTAAAGATGGCCGGGAAATAAAAATTACCCCTAAAAGTATTCTGGAGTATGTAGATTTGAAAGATAGAAGAAAAGTTATAAGATATATACTTGAATGTATTGGAGGGGAAGAGAATGACGATATTATTATAAATATATATAGAGAAAAAAATAAAAAAAGAGTATGTAATGTTACATCATCCTTTAATATGAATGCAGAAGGAGAGGTGGAATTTGTATATGGAATAGTTAATGATATTACGGATGTAATAAACTATAATCAGGAAATAGAAGAGTTGCAAAGAAGCATGCAGTTGGCACTGGATGCAGGACAAATGGCGGCATGGAGATATAATTATGAAACCCAAACTTTGGAGTATTTATATGGTCCAAGTATAAAGGGCGGAAAAATTACAATGAATGAATATATGAGTTATGTTCATCCTGATGATAAAGATATTCTCCCTTCTACGATAAAGTCTCTGCTTAATAGAGAAATAGATAAGGATATAATAAATTTCAGATTCAGTATAGACTCTAAAGAGTACAAATGGTATTCATGCTCGTTGATGTCTGTATATGAAAATAATAAAATAAAATATATTACGGGCACCAGAAGGGATATAACGAAAGAGATGAATGAGGCCTTGGAATTAAAGGAAAAACAGTTGAATTTACAGTATATATTAGATTATTTACCTATTCCGGTATATATAGTTAATCCTCAATATAATGAAGTTGTATACTCTAATTATGAAGCAAAGAGTGTGTTTGGAATAGTAGAGGGATGCAGATCGACAGATATATACAGAAAGGATATAGGAGAAAAGTGTGCTGATGTAAATAAAATTGTTATTAAGACCGGTAATGATTACAATGCTTCGGAAATTATTGAATTTAAGGATGGAGGTGTAAAAACAACTCTGGTAAAGAAGATTGCAATAGAGTATGATAACAAAAGTCATGCTCTGATATCGAGGGTAGATATAACCGAACAGCAGAAGATGATGCAGACACAGAAGGCGGTGTCGGTATCACTGCCTGCATTCAAGGCTTTTACATGGAATATAGACGGCCGAAATAGAACTGTTACATACGGAGAGGCAGGACGTTGTGGAGTGGATGATATTGCGGATGTAAGTACTATAGAAAAATGTATGCAGATTATTTATCCGGAAGACAGAAAGGCTTACCTTAATATATTGACGGATTACATAGATAGAGGAGAAGGCGAATTTAATATGGTATACAGAACATTGCAGCCAGATGGTATAGAGTGGTGGGAAACACGAGGAATAGCCGAAACTGTTAATGATAATAACGAGAGTTATACCGTTCTTTACGGGGTGACAATAAACGTTACTTCGCAGAAGCTTTATGAAATCTCTTTGAATGAGGCAAAAGCCGAGTTGATGCATATTAATCATCAAAATGAACTTATTCTGAATAATACATCGTCGGGGATTGTATATATAGATGCCGACTTTAAGGTGGTGTGGAACAATCTCTCTTATATGAAGGGACTTAAATTGCCGGAAGGGGTGTTTGAGGTGGGCAGTAATTGCCATATGGCTTTTGGAGAATGTATAGCATGCCAGGATTGTCCGATGGCCAACAAGACCGGAAGGATAGAAACATGGAAAAGAAAAGTGATTTTGGGCGAGAATGTGTTTCAGATTCAGACTACTCCCATTTTTGGCGAAAACGGTATTGAAGCGGCTGTATTGAGGATAGACAACATTACCGAAAGGGCAAAGATGATAAAGGAGCTGGAGCAGGCCAAGCTGAAGGCGGAACAGTCTGACCGACTGAAATCGGCATTCCTTGCCAATATGAGTCATGAAATTCGTACTCCTTTGAATGCTATAATTGGATTCTCGGAATTGCTGCAGAATACTGATGAAGCGGAGGAACGCATGGAGTATATGAATATCATAAACAACAACAATGAGATTCTGCTTAGACTGATAGGGGATGTTCTTGATCTTTCAAAAATAGAATCGGGAACTGTAGAGATGGTGCCCGAGGAGTTTGACTTCTGCGAACTTGTGAGTGAACTGCATACTGACTGGCAATTTAGGAACAGGAACATGAATATAGAATTTATGGTGGAGATTCCATGCAACGAGTGTATGGCGTATATGGACAGAAACAGGATTATACAACTGTTTACTAACTTTATATCGAATGCCTTTAAATATACGGTGAAGGGAAAGATTGTGTGTGGATTCGAACCTTACGACGATGAGATAAAGATTTATGTGAGAGATACGGGAATAGGTATTCCTGCCGACAAGAAGGATGTGGTTTTCGAGCGCTTCTCTAAACTGGACGACTTTGCCCAGGGTACAGGTCTGGGACTATCTATATGCAAGGCTATAGTAGATGCATTAGGAGGCAAAATCGGATTTGAAAGTACCGAAAATGAGGGCTCATGCTTCTGGGCATTATTCCCACGTAGATTTTCAAAGTAGCATAATGATACTATTGTAATGTATTAGATGAGGTTTTATATTTTTTTGCTTTATATTTGTACTTAATTTATCTTATACTAAGATACATAAGTAATATAGTAAAAAAATAAACTAACTGATGAAAAAATCTAAACTTAAAATTATGCTGTTGTTTACAGCAGCATTGCTCGTATCTGCTACCGATGTTTGTGGTGGCAATCTTCAAAAGAAACTGAAAAATGCACCCGGCGTAAAGGTTACCTATCAGAATATATATAAGGGTAAGCCTGCAGGCAGTAATATGATTATGACTTTGTGCAACAATGAAGAGTTGCTGGAGAGTGCCGATACTGTAAGCGAAGGCGACCTGAAGACTACTTCTTACATTGATTATAATACCCGCAATGCGTATAGAATGGCTACTCTTCCCAATGGGAAGGTGGTTTCGTCTGTTACTCCTTTCGAATTCGGAAAAGGAATGACGGAGGTGGGTACAGGCAAGGTTTTAGGCCTGGACTGCAAGATTATGCGTACTTCCATAAATTCGAATACCATAGAGATTTGGTACACTACACAGTTGCCTTTTAAAGGTACGCCACAGGCCGGGGTAGGAGTGCCCGACGGACTGGTGCTGAAGGTGGTGCGCAACGGCGACCGCATTCAGGAGGCGGTAAGCATGGTGGCACTGAAGAAAGCTGTAAAGCTGCTTCCTGCTTCATGGGGTGAGGTTATGGATGCATCCGACCTGCAGTATGCTATAAATCAGAGTGGCGTTATTACTGTACCGGTATTCGATCAGCAGGCGGTATGCTTTAACGGAGCCAAACTGCCCGAATCGTTGAAGGACGGCGAGATGTACCAGGCAGGCGGTGGTACTATAATACTAAAGAAGGTAAAACTGCCCGAGAATGTAAAGGATAGACAGGTGTTTGTAGAACTGGCTCAATACTCGGACGGTGATGCTTACGACCGTACAGGATCGCTGTTTATGATACCGGTAGACAAGAAGCTATCTTTCCTTGATGCAATGAGAAATCTTAATGAAATGCCTTCGTTTAAGGCTAATGACGGCAACGAATATCATGGATTGGTATCGGATAATGAGTATAATGTACCGGTAGAACTGATGCGTTTCTTTACTGGATTTGGCGTGCGCAAGTTTAACGGCAACAAGGTGCCGGGACAGGACTGGGTGGATTCTGTGCTTTACAAGAGCGATGTGACACAGTTGGCCGACAGACTGAAAGGCGAGGCGTGGATAGGAGCTTATATAGGCAACTGGGATGCAAAGGGACACAAGGTGTCTGTACGTTTGAAATACTATCCGAGCGAATCGGAAAGAGTGTACAGGACAATGCCACTGTTTAACACCGTAAACTACCTGGAACAGGGTGGACAGCAGTATCCTCTGTTTATGAGAGGCGATTCGCTGACGGCTACATTTACACTGAAAGAGCCGGTAAAGGATGCCAAACTTCTGTACTTTACAACAGGCCATGGCGGCTGGGGCAATGGTGATGAGTTTAACCAGAAACCAAATACTATAATGCTGGATGGACAGAAGGTGATAACATTCGTGCCATGGCGCGATGATTGCGGTACATACAGAAACCTTAATCCATGTTCGGGCAACTTCTCTAACGGTCTCAGCTCATCCGACCTGAGCAGATCTAACTGGTGCCCCGGAACCGTAACTACACCCGAATATATATACCTGGGCGATATGGAGGCAGGCGAACACACCATTACAGTAGCAATACCTCAGGGCGCACCCGAAGGTGGAAGCAATAGCTACTGGTGCATATCGGGAACATTGCTGTATTGATATATAGGAAGAACTTATTTATAACTGCACCCCTAAAGTTGGCTGTACAACTTTAGGGGTGCAGTTTTGTTTTATAGTATTGTGATAGTATGTTTTTATGGAAAATACATTACAGTAAGATAGACTGGAAGTATTATAACGTTGTTATTTTTTTAAGATAAAAGAGTTAATCTTATAATTTGGTGAGATTAAAAAAGTGAAAACAAAGAAGGCTTAAATAGTGTTATTGGATAAATAAGGTAATCTCTTTATGATAATAATGACCCTAACCTAAAAAGAAAAAAATAAATCTATATGTTTCACAAATAATCTAACCAGACAATGAAGAAAAATTTAAATTTTCTGAAATTATTTTACGCATTGTTGCTCGTGACTCTTACAGGTACTGTTGCGAGTTGCGTAGACGACAATGACGATACGGAGGCTCCTTACCTTAATGTGACTCCTGCAACATTAACTTTCGGTAATGACGGACAACCGGTAAGTGATAGTCAGAATTATTTTGAAATCTCCACAAACCGTGATTGGACCGCTACCGTACAGGCCGATAAGAGCTGGGTTACCATTTCGCAGACATCGGGAAGCGGCAACACAAAGGTTCAGGTAAGCATACCGGCAGGCATCAATGATGAAGCAAGCATAACCATATCCATATCCAACAAAGTAGGTGTACTTATGGCCGAAACTGTTGTGATAAAGAGCGGAACAGTAGCGCCTGAAGTTACCATATTGAATGAAACTGCCGGCACTCAGGCTGTATCAAGCCCATATCCGCTGGTAGGAGCATATACAGGATGGAACAATACCGGAACAGGTGCATCGACAGTTACCTATACAGGTACAAATACATCTGTACGTGCATCGGGCAATGCAAACAGCGGATCGTTTGACGGGGCATCGGGCCATAACGAAATATTCTTCGGAACAGCCAATGCAATATTCAATGTAAACAATATCTCGCTTACATCTGCCGAAACTAATCTTCAGCTTACTTTCAGTGCAAGCTAATCGAAGAACACCGGTAGTGGTTACATCAATACCTTCAACCCTGCCAACTTTACCGTGGCACTGAGCGCCGATGGTACTTCATGGACACCTATTACCTATACAAGCAATGGAGGCGATAGCAAGGAACCTTACTGGATTAGAGCTACTTCGAACTTTACATTGAAAAAGGCCACAGGTTCGCTTTATATCCGATTTACTGCTACAGAAAGTTCTGTATACAGACTGGACGATATAAATCTATCTACAGGAACAGGCGGTACGGAAGTAGACCTTGGAAGCGGCGGCACTACTCCTTCGGAAGCAAAGGCCATTACCATTCCTGAAATGATAGCAATGATGACAACAACCGAAACAGTACTTGACGCTACGGCCGACAGAACTTTCCAGGCAGTTGTGCAGAACGATACTACAGGCGGAAACTACTCTTTCAATAACCTTATACTGGCTACTCAGGGCGCTACTGCACAAGGTAATGGAATAACACTTTACGGAAGTCAGGTAGAACCTACTGCCATAAAGGTAAACAAAGGCGATCTTGTTAAAGTGACACTGCTGAAGGGACTGGCAAACTTGGTGAACTACAGCGGACTGTATGAAGTAACAGGCAGCAAGGATGCTACATGGGTTACTATTGAAAAGATAGGAACGGCAACGATAACACCGGTGGTAATTACACCCGATAAACTGGCAGATTACCAGGGAATGGCAGTGACAATACAGAATGCTACACCGGATGCAGCAGGGGTGTGGGCAACAACCGGAGGAATATCATCGCATACATTTACAGCATCGTCACAAAACTTTACTGTATTCTGTAAGAAGGGTGCAACAGAGTTTGTAAACGTATCGTATGTGGTAAAGACAGCTGCCATAAGCGGACTTGCAGCGGTAAACAAGAATGCGGCACAGCTTGTACCACGCAATATAGCCGATGTAAGCGCATTTAACGGAACATCGGGCGGTGGCGGTACTACAGGATCATCATTTACAATGACATCGGCCGATATAATAAGCGGAATGACAGGCAGCAACTCGCTTCCTACAAACAGTTACGGAACTCAGTCGGTTGCCGATGCAGCTACATGGTATACATGGAAGTTTAACAACATAGACTTTACAGGAGTGAAGATATGCGTGGCTACTACAGCAAACGGAGGCGGAATACAGATGCAGGGTAATGCAACCGACAATACCAAGCAGGGACGAATAGCCAACGTTACAGCCATAAACAACATGCAGACTATAGTACTTACACTGAAGGTGGTAGAAAGCAGTACTTACGATCCTGCATTTACACTATATGCAGGCACGGCAGCCAATCCTGCTACTACTGCCATTACACCTACTGTTACCAGCGAAACTGTGAACGGATTTAAAGTATATACCGAGACATTCGATTTGAGCACAGGCAGTTACAGTTATTTTAATATAATGAACAACCTGGCCGGTGCACTGTATGTTGACTCCATAAAAGTTACAGTTAAATGAAAAAGATAAGATTGATATATCTGTTCCGTATATTATCCCTAACCCTGCTTATGGCAGGGACATGGGGATGCGGAAGTGACAGCTCGGACAACCCCTCGCAGCAGAACAACGTGTACTGGAAGAGTTCGGGTACGGTGACTTCCGAAGCGGCTTCTTCGGCTATAATGATAGAGGGAGCGGAAGGAACAACATGGAGTGCCGAGATAACCCAGGGAACTTCATGGTGCTCATTCGGAAACAGTGCGAGCGTGACTGCAAAGAGCGGAAGCATAACGGCAGGACTGAACATACTTTATGTATATTACAGTGCCAACACCGGCAGTGCACAGCGCAATGCAACCATAAGCTTTACATTCGGGGGAGAGGCGAGCCAGACACTTGAACTTAGCCAGATAGCAGCATCGCAGCAAAATTTGCCGGCATTCAACTCGTGGCCCGAAATACCTTCGCAGAAGACAAATGCCAATTACGTATATGTGGCACATTACTCCACACTCAATCAAAAGAGCATACGTAACTACTCTATATGCTTCGACAAGAGCAGGGAGGCAGCACTATGGGTAGCATATCCACTGCACAGTGCATACCTTGGCAATATAAGCCGTACCGATGCATGGGCATTCGATCCGTTCATACCCGACAATTATCAGGCAGACTGCATAACAAAATCGTATGGAGGCAACTATGACCGAGGACATCAGATTCCATCGGCCGACCGATTGGCTACCAACGAGATGAATGCACAGACATTCTACATGAGCAACATGACACCGCAGCTAAACAGGCTGAATCAGGATATGTGGGCCAAACTTGAAGCAAAGGTACGTGCAAACCGCTGTTCGGATACACTGTATGTAGTAACCGGCGCCTACTTCGGAGCAGGAGCAACAACAACTACAGACGGAGCAGGAAACGTGGTGCCTATACCTACAAACTATTTCAAGGTATTGCTAAGGACAAAGAGTGGAAACAGCGGTAAGGCCATTAAAGACTGTACCGACAGCGAACTTATATCCATTGGATTCTGGGTAGACCAGAAGTCGTATGGAAACATTGAGCCTCCCACTTCAATATGCACCTCGGTGGCAAACATTGAGGCAAAGACAGGATTTAATTTCTTCCCGTTGGTATCGACTGCAGTAAAGAGCCAGAACATACCGTCGCAATGGGGAATAAACTGATGAAACGATGAAGAGACTTTTATTATTTACAGTGCTACTGCTGCTTGTCGCTACAGGATGGGCACAGAAGCCGCGCAAGATAATGTTCTACAACCTGGAGAACTTTTTCGATACTAAAAGAGACCCCGATATATACGATGAGGAGTTTACACCCGAGGGAGTGAAGAAGTGGAACGATGCCAAATATGAGAAGAAACTGAGCAATATGGAGAGGGTATTCTTCGACATAGCTGCCATGGATAAGGAGTATCCTACGGTGATAGGCGTGTGCGAAATAGAGAACAGAAGTATACTGGAAGATATTGTGGCAACAAAGAAGATGGCACCGGCAAATTACAGGATTGTGCATCACGACTCGCCCGACCCAAGAGGGGTGGATGTGGGATTTATGTATAGGCCCGATGTGTTCAGGATAGAGGGAGAGAAGGCATTTAGGACTGTTGTACCGGGAATGCCCAACTTCCGTACACGAGACATACTGACAATGTGGGGAACGATAGATAAAGAACAATTCCTGTTTATGGTGGCGCACTGGCCGTCACGACTTGGAGGCAAGGATGCATCGGAGGATAAGCGAATAGCAGTGGCCGAACAGATGAAGGAGATTGCCGACTCGATGGTGCAGGTGTATCCGGGTATGAAGGTGATTGCAATGGGCGACTTCAATGACGATCCTACCGACAAGAGTATAGCCGACGGATTTGATGCAAAGGCAAAGATAAAGGATGTGGAAGACGATGATTACTTTGCACCATATGCAGAGATGCTGAAAGCCGGATATGGAACACTGGCTTATGGCGATGCATGGAATATATTCGACAATATGGTGGTATCTTCAAATCTTGTAAATGCAGAACCCGGAACATTCCGACTGCTGAAGGCACCCGGTTCGAAGTACTACGGTAATATATTCAGGCAGCCTTATCTGATACAGAAGGAGGGGCAGTTTAAGGGATATCCTCTGCGTACATACGTGGGCAATAATTTCCAGGGAGGATTCAGTGACCACTTGCCGGTATATATCTTTATTGGAAAATAAAAAAGAATAGATTATGAAGATAAAAACATTACTTGTTTTCGTATTGTGCCTTATATCTGCGGTGGTTTTCGGACAAAACGGAGGTATTAAGGGAAAGGTGGTATCGCGTACTACCCGAAATAGTATAGAGAATGTAAAGATTAACCTATCGCCGGGAGATGAACGGATGATAAGCAATGATAAGGGTGAGTTTGAATTCAATAACCTGCAGCCGGGCGAATATATGCTGACTTTCGAGGCGCCCGAGTATGAAACGCTGAATCTGCCCGTAAGAGTGGCAGGCACAGTGCGAGAGGTTAATGCTATAATGGCGGTAGATCGCAATGTGGCTAATCTGGACGATGGCATATTTGCCGAGTTCGACAACGAAACGATGGAGGATGCGCAGAATCTTCCTACATCACTGTCGGCTTCGAAGGATGTGTTTAACAATATTGCATCTTACAACTTCAGCGAGATGCGTTTTAACGTGCGCGGATATGATTCGCAATATTCGGATACGTACCTGAACGGTATATACTTTAATGATGCCATGAGCGGATATGGTCCGTGGTCATTGTGGAGCGGACTGAACGATATGACCCGTAATCAGGAGGTGACTTCGGGAATGGTGATGGGAAATATGGGGGTAGGGACGATTGGTGGTTCTACCAACATTAATACCATGCCTTCGCAGATGCGCAAGGGATTTCGTGCAAGCTTCGTAAATGGCAATGCCATGTATCGTTTCAGAGGTATGGTAAGCTATGCTTCGGGATTGCAGGACAACGGATGGTCGTATGCAGTATCGGCTTCTACCCGTCAGGGAGGCAATGATTATGTGCACGGAGTATTTTACAATGCATTTGGTTATTTCCTTGCTGTAGAGAAGAGGTTTAACGACCAGCACCGTTTGGCACTTACCTTGCTGGGTGCACCTACACAGCGTGGTACACAGCAGGCTGCCACACAGGAGGCATACGATCTTGTAGGTAATAATTACTATAATCCTAACTGGGGATGGCAGGATGGGAAGCGAAGGAACGCACGTGTGCGCAACTTCCACGAACCTATTGCTATGCTGAATTATACATTCGATATAGACGACCGCACGCAACTTAATGCTGCTGCATCTTTCAGATTCGGACAGAACGGTTACTCGTCGCTTACATGGTATGCAGGTCCTGATCCTCGTCCTGATTACTATCGCTACATGCCAAGTTTTTACAACGGTACCACTACGGGTGCATGGCTGTACGAGGCATGGCGCACTAATACAGACGATATACGCCATATAGACTGGAATCATCTGTACGAGATAAACCGTAATCAGCCGGTAGACGAGACGTACGGAAGTGGTCATCGCTCTATGAATATGATAGAAGAACGTCATGCCGATCAGTTGGACTTTAACTTTGCAACTCAGTTCTCGCACATATTCCGCAACAATACCAAGGTGCTGGGCGGAGTTACATTGCGTCGTAACCGTACATCTTACTACAGTGAGGTAAAAGACCTGTTGGGTGGCGATTACTGGGTAGATGTAGACAAGTTTGCCGAACGCGACAATGCCGGACTGAACCCTATACCTTATCAGAATGATATGGATTATTACAACAAGTACGGACATGCACGGGCTGCAGTAAAGGGCGACAGGTATGGATATAACTATTACGGTAACGTATTTGACGTAAACGTATGGGGACAGTACAACTTTGCAATACAGAAGTTGGACGTTACACTGGGTGCGCAGGTAGGACACAATACAATGTGGCGCCATGGATTATGGCAGAAGGGATTGTTCCTTGACGACTCGAAAGGCGACTCGAAGAATATAAACAACTTTACCTATACGCTGAAGGGTAACTTCCTGTACAAGCTTTCGGCAGCTCACTCTTTCGAGGCAAACATAGCATGGATTCAGGAGCCTCCTGTATTTCAGTATGCATTCGTTTCGCCACGTACACGTAATCAGGAAAATCCCGGATTATCGTCCGAAAAGATACTAAGTTTCGATGCTTCCTACAATCTTCGCCTTGGCGATTTGAAGGCACGCCTAACAGGATACTATACCAAGTTTATGGACGAATCGAAGGTTATATCGTATTATGACGACATAGAGGCTACATACTCTAACTTTGCCATGAGCGGAATAGACAAGAAGCACTTCGGACTGGAGCTGGCTGCATCTATTCCTTTGTACGAAGGACTGCAACTGAACGGTGCACTGAGCTGGGGACAGTATACATACGACAATAATCCGCATTATGTGCAGATACAGGATAATAGTGGTGCAATACAGAACGAAGGCAGGGTATACTGGAAGAACTTCCGTGTAGAAAGTACTCCGCAGACAGCAGCTCACCTTGGTTTGTCGTATCGCACACGCAACAACATATACTTGTCGTTGGACGGTAACTACTACAACAACATGTATCTGTCCATGAACCCTATATATCGTACCGATGAAGTTCTATCTTCCAACATGAGCGAACAGGAGATAAAAGACCTTCGTCATCAGGAAGAGTTCAGTCACGCATTTGTAATGAACGCCAGCATAGGAAAGAACTGGTACATAAACAGAAAGTATACGGTAGGATTCAACCTGGATGTAAACAATTTGCTGAACGACCAGAATATAAAATCGGGTGGTTACGAACAGATACGCCTTTACAAGAACAAGGAAGAGAGCATTCAGAAGTACGAAGCATTCGATGCAAAATATTTCTATATGTTTGGAACGACATATTATCTTAACGTCTATTTCCGTTTTTAAAGAGCCGGAAAGTAAAATATAAAAATATGAAGAATAAGATATTCAATATGTTGATTACAGCCGTGGTGTGCATTTCATTTGCAGGCTGTTACAACAACTTTGACGATCCTGCACCGGCCAAGGTGTGGAGTGAATCCGATTTTAACGGGTCGCAGATGATCTCTATAAAACAGCTGAAACAGATGTTCTATGATAAGTATGGAACAGGGGCATCATCGCTTGCAAAGTATATAGAGATAACCGACGATTACATGATAAGCGGCAAGGTTATATCGAGCGACCGCGCAGGGAATGTGTATAAGTCACTGTACATATACGACGAGAGCTCGGAATCGGCCATAGAGTTGAAGCTTATGGCAAGTAACTATGTGGATTATCAGATTGGGCAGACCATATTCGTAAAGCTGAAGGGACTGGCCGTAGGTAGCTACAGATATATGCTTAGCGTAGGGTCCGTACCTACTGCCGAAGAGATTGCCGACGGTTATGCCAACGGAAATCTGGAGACCAAGATAGAGTTGGCCGACCATATATTTCCAGGTGCATCGGGAGTACTTACGGCAGCCGATACGCTTGTGATAAGTTCCGGCACCTACAAGACTATTACAGATGCTGATTTGGGTAGACTGGTACGTTTTGAAGGCCTTACATACAATGCAGGAGTGTTTGATAGTGAAACCTATCCTAACTATCTGGAAGTAACCTATCCTAACGGATCGACTACAGGCACCTATACTACCAAGTATTACAGTAAGGAGGGACTTACACCTACTTATGCCTATAGCTACAACAATAACCGTTACTATGGTTCTTCGTGGTTTGGATATGCAGGAGCAACATCTACTACACAGGGAAATTATATAATACGTGTAAGCGGTTACTCTAACTTCTCACTTCAGCCGTTGCCAACAGACGGACAGACAGGCAATGTAACTGCCATTTATACCAAGTACTCTTCGAAGAGTGGGGGATTCGTAAAATATCAGTTATTGCTAAATAGCTATGATGATATAACGGGATTCAACAAGTAGGGAAAGTTTATTTCGAAATATATCTCCTCGGTTTGATGTGCCATAAGAACTATTGGCACTAAAGCTGAGGAGATTTTTATTTATTACTGTAACCATAAATACTTCTATAGAACTTAATGTAG
>USAN01000010.1 GCA_900552645.1 uncultured Bacteroides sp. | reverse complement strand
AACTCGCGACCCTAACCTTGGCAAGGTTATGCTCTACCAACTGAGCTATTTCCGCTTGTTTTAACGGGTGCAAAGATATAGAAATTTCTATTATATCCAAAACTTTCAATATATTTTTTACTTTTTATCGCAAAATTTCTTCTATTTTATCAAGTTCCTCCTTACTAAAACTAAGATTATCTAGTGATTTAAGATTATCTGCTAGTTGTTTTACCGAACTTGCTCCAACTATTACAGAGGTCATTCTTTCATCTTTCAAGACCCATGCCAATGCCATTTCGGCCAAAGTCTGCCCTCTTTTAGCAGCCAACTCATCTAGCATAGTGGCCTTTTTTACCTTTTCATCTGTTATCTGATTAGTCTTCAGGAATCCAGTACTTTTAGCAGCACGAGAGTCAGAAGGAATTCCATGTAAATACTTATTTGTAAGCATACCTTGTGCCAATGGCGAAAATGCGATAAAACCAGATCCATATTTAGCAGCAAGAGGTAATGTTTCATCTTCAATTATTCTATCGAACATACTATAACGATACTGACTTATCAAGCATGGAACTCCTGCATTTCTAAGAATTTCGTAAGCCTTGCATGCTTGCGCCGGTGGATATTTAGATATTCCTACATAAAGAGCTTTTCCGCTTTTTACAATATCTATAAGAGATTGCATCGTCTCTTCTACAGGAGTAACACCATCATAACGATGACTATAAAAAATATCGAAATACTCCAATCCGGTACGTTTCAGACTTTGATCTATACTTGCCATGATATTTTTACGTGAACTATTGCCTCCATAAGGACCAGCCCACATCTCGTGACCAGCTTTGGATGATATTATCATTTCATCACGATACCCACTGAAGTTATCTTTAAGTATCTTTCCGAAATTATATTCCGCACTACCAGGAACCGGACCATAGTTATTTGCCAAATCAAAGTGAGTTATTCCATTGTCGAATGCAAACTTTATCATATCAGTCGCATTCTCAAAGCTATCAACGCTTCCAAAGTTATGCCACAACCCTAACGAAACAATAGGTAGCATAAGTCCGCTATTCCCGCAATACTTATACTTCATGTTTTCATAACGATTATCGGACGGAGTGTATTCCATAATATTTAATTTTATCTGTTAAGTAGTTTTCTTTCGGCATTCATCATACCTTCAAAATTAAATCCCTCAACAACATTCTTCATCATAGCTACCACGTTATCATTGCAAAGATTTCCTATACTTCCTTCGTGAGTATGGTGAACTTTTTTGTCATGAGTAAAGTTACCAGCCTCTATATCTAGTCCAACCTTCTTGTAAGCATCGCGGAAAGGCATTCCTTCCGAAGCAAGACGATTTACCTCTTCTACACTAAATATATATAGATAGCGATCGTCATCAAGAATATTCTCGTTAACCTTTATCTTGTCAATAATATAAGTTGTCATCTCGATGCACTCCTTAAGCTCCTTAAATGCAGGAAGAAATATCTCCTTGATTATTTGCAAATCGCGAAAATAACCGGAAGGAAGATTATTCATTATCATCATTATTTGCTGTGGAAGAGATTGAAGTTTGTTGCATTTAGCACGAGTAAGTTCGAACACATCTGGATTCTTCTTATGAGGCATAATGCTAGATCCTGTAGTACATTCATCCGGAAGTTTTACGAAACCAAAGTTCTGACTACTGAACATACATGCATCAAAAGCCAATTTGGAAATTGTACCCGCAATAGAGGCCAATGCAAATGCAACATTTCTTTCCATCTTGCCACGTCCCATCTGTGCATAAACTACGTTATAGTTCAAGGAATCAAATCCAAGTAGTTCGGTTGTCATAGTACGATTTAACGGGAAAGAAGAACCATAACCAGCAGCCGATCCTAAAGGATTCTTATTGCACATCTTAAAGGCAGCCTGAAGAAAAAGCATGTCATCTACCAAACTTTCGGCATATGCTCCAAACCATAATCCAAATGATGATGGCATTGCTATTTGAAGATGAGTGTATCCGGGCATCAATACACTCTTATATTTGTTGCTCTGTGAGATGAGAGTATTAAAAAGCTGTTCAACATCCTCGGCTACCTCTTTAAGTTGGGTACGAGTAAATAACTTAAGGTCTAGAAGAACCTGATCATTTCGTGAACGGCCGCTATGTATCTTCTTTCCAACATCTCCGAGCTTACGCGTAAGCATAAGTTCTACTTGTGAGTGCACATCCTCAATTCCATCTTCGATTACAAACTCACCATTTTCGGCTGATAAATATATATTCTTTAGTTCATCTAGTAACTGAGCAAGTTCGGATGAGGTAAGCAAACCAATACTTTCAAGCATAGTTATATGTGCCATAGAACCAATAACATCATGCTTTGCAAGATAAAGATCCATCTCCCTATCTTTTCCTACAGTAAAACGATCTATATTTTCGTTTACATGTACACTCTTTTCCCAAAGTTTCTGTGCCATCTCTTCAAGTTTTATTGGTAATTAATCATCGCCAGCATATCGGCTATCTTATCGGCTCCTTCCTGAAGTGGTTTTGAAACCATAGCCTTCATGAACATATTAACTTCGGCACGTATTGTTACCTTAAGTTTTGCTTCATTGCTGTTTACAGGAAGAATCTGTATCCATAAATTAAGTGGTATAGGCGATTTATCACCTTCAAACTTTATGCATTTGCAAGGTTCACGTTCAATGATACGAAGAGTAACATTCATTCCCTGAACGGTTAGCGTCAATGAATCCTGATCGAATTCTATATTCTGTATCTTATCTCCTACCTGGCTCTTTACAGCGTCTAGACGCTCTTTAAGATAAGCAAGATTATTAAGATCACATAGTTTATTATAAACCTGTTCCTGATTAAATGGAACTACTTTTACACTACTTTCAAATTGTGACATAAGTATATGGAATAAAACAAAAAGAACTATCCGGATTAAATTAATATCCCGAAAAGTTCTTTTTAATATATTATTATAAGTTTCTTTTATTTACGAGCATCCCAATTGGCTGGATCTTTTCTCCAGGAATCAAGTACGTCTACGTCCTCTTCTGTTATATAACCAGTCTGAAGTGCAACCTCAAGAACAGCTTCATAGTTTGTTAGAGTTACCAGATCAACCTGAGCATCTTTAAAGGCTTTTACTGCTACCGGAAAACCGTAAGTGAATGCAGCAACCATACCAATAACCTCACAACCGTCACGACGTATAGCTTCTACCGCCTTCAAACTACTTCCTCCAGTAGATATCAAGTCTTCAATTACAACAACCTTCATACCAGGACGAAGTTCACCTTCTATCAAGTTTTCGAGGCCATGATCTTTAGGAGTAGAGCGAACATACACGAATGGTAAATTCAATTCTTCCGCAACAAGTGCGCCTTGTGGAATAGCACCGGTAGCAACACCTGCTATTGCGTCAACCTGACCAAACTTTTCAAGAACCAAGCGGCAGATTTCAAGTTTTACAAAATTACGAAGAGAAGGATATGAAAGAGTTTTACGATTATCACAATAGAAAGGAGACTTCCATCCCGATGCCCATGTGAAAGGATTAGCCGGCTGCAATTTTATAGCCTTGATCTTCAATAATTTCTCTGCGAATAATTTTTCTAACGTGTTCATAACTTTAGTGTATCTGATAAATATATCGCAAAAATATGCAAATACATTGAATTGATAAAAAAATAGTCATCCTATTTTTCTTTTTATTTTATAAAACTAAGTTTCTCCGGCCACGGCTAAAGTAAGAACACTTATCTTAAGGCCTTCTATTTCGGCCATAGAATCGGCACAAGATACCATAGTAGCACCCGTTGTCAGGACGTCGTCTACAATTAGTATATGCTTATTCACAAACAAATTAGGATTAACACATACGAAAAGGCCTTGTACATTTACCCATCTATCATACAAGCCTTTGTGTGTCTGCGTTTCATTTTCATGTATTCTTATTAAAGATGAACTATCCATTGGTATACTAGTGATAGAAGATAAGCCAAAGGCCAGGCACTCACTTTGATTATAACCTCTCTTTTTCTGTCTTCTTGGATGAAGAGGCACAGGAATAATAACATCTATATCGTCAAAGAAACCATTACTCATCATTTCGGCTGCCATAACTCTCCCTAAGTTTATGCCTATTCCTTTATTACCATAATATTTTAGTTCATACAAAAGCTTTCTTATACTTCCTCCCTTTGAATAGTAAAAAAAAGAGGTAGCTCGTCCAATATTAAATTTCCCCCAGAAGTTCTTCTCTACATAGTTATCTTTAATTGCATGCATTTTTGTTCGTGGAAGCTCAGAAAGACAGACTGTGCATATAGACTTCTCGTCGCGAAGAAGTCCCTTACCACACAATACGCAACAGCGAGGAAAAATAAAATCCCATATATCAGTCAAAAAATGCTTCATCTGCATTATTAATTTTTATACATTTTATGATTTCATTCATTTCATATCCTCTTGATAAAGCAAATCGTATAAGTTTAGTATTACATTCATATTCATTCTTCCCCTTAATACTCTTTCTCTTTTTTTCGAGCAAGCGAGCTATATTATTTCTATATTCTTTATCGTCTATTTCAAGAAAAGCCGACTCTATTTTATCAGATGGTATGGATTTAAGCATCAATGCCTGACGTATCTTGTTTCTTCCCCATTGATTGAAACGGTATTTATCTCTTACAAAGGCTTTAGAGAAACGCATTTCATCTATATATTTTTCATTTACAAGAGTTTCGATTATATTAATGTGAGACTCAGGCAATGCACCCCATTGTATCAATTTTGCAACGACCTCACTTATGCAGTGTTCGGAGGAAGAACAGTACATTTCTGCTTTATTGATCAACTCCTTTTCTGTTAACTCACTTTTCATAACTTAGCTTTTATCATTCTATCATTACCAAATATATCTTTTCTAAGTTCTATATTTGAGTATCCTTTTTCTTTGAGCATATTCATTGTATCAAATCCAAATTCGCGATTTATCTCAAAATAGAGATATCCGTTGGCATTCAATATTTCTCTGCCTACATCGGCTATTCTTATATAATACAGAAGAGGATTTTCTTGTGGTACAAAAAGTGCGATTGAGGGCTCCCACTCTAGTACATTCGCATCCATATTGGTCTTTTCGGTAGGAGTAATATAAGGAGGATTGCTTACTATCACATCATATTTATAGTTGTATACCGAATCCGAAAAAATATCTTTCACAAAAAAATCTACTTTAGTACTATTTTTTATAGAGTTAGTCAGGGCTATATCTATTGCTTTTTCTGAGATATCCCATGCAGTCACCTGTGATTGTTTAATTTTCGAAGCAAGCGATATTGCTATACAGCCACTTCCGGTACCGATATCTAATATAGATACATGTTTGTTTTTATAATCTTCTTCTATCCATTGAACAAGCTGTGCCGTTTCGGGACGAGGAATAAGCACATCGGTAGTTACTTTAAATTCCATACCTAGGAAATATTCATTGCCCAGAATATACTGTACAGGCTCATGACATTTTAATCTTTCTATAATATCATTCAATTCGTCCATCTCTATCTTCGAAAAACTTCTATCTTTGCATCCATAAAGTTCAAGGTCTGTAAATCCAAACCTCTCGGCAAGAAGAAGCTTTATGACTGCCATAAGTTCTTTTTCTGGATAAAATTGATTAAGCTGTTGTTTTATATAATATATTATAGAATTCATATGTTTGTTTAAATTGCAGTACTTTGAATCGCAAAGTTATAAATTAAAAGAAAACATAAGATGAGTAATGATGAAAAATATATGGCAAGATGTATTCAAATTGCCAGAAATGGACTTACAAATACTCCGACAAATCCTATGGTAGGAGCAGTCATTGTTCATAATAATATGATAATAGGCGAAGGATATCATATAAAATATGGCGAACCACACGCAGAAGTTAATGCCATTAGCTCTGTAAAGAACGAGCAACTACTAAAGGAATCTACAATATATGTAAGTCTTGAGCCTTGTTCACATTACGGAAAAACACCTCCATGCGCCGATCTTATAATTGAGAAAGGTATAAGAAAAGTAGTAATAGGATGCAAGGACCCTTTTCCATTGGTAGCAGGAAGAGGCATAGAAAAACTTAAAAATGCAGGAATTGAAGTTATTACAGGAGTTTTGGAAAACGAGTGCAAGGAGCTTATAAAGAGATTCATTGTATTTAATCGCGAGAAACGACCATACATAATACTAAAATGGGCTCAATCTGCAGACGGATTCATTGATATAAAAAGAAAAGGAGGATTGCCAGTTATACTATCTACTCCCCTTACAGGAATGCTATCACATAAATATAGAGCCGAGAGCAGTGGAATAATGGTTGGGAAAAATACTGCCCGACTTGACAACCCTTCTTTAACAACCCGAAACTGGTTTGGTAATAATCCGACAAGAATTGTAATAGATAGTAATCTGAATCTCGACTCATCTTTAAATATTTACGACAATAAAGTTAAGACAATAATAATTAACAGTATCAAAGATGGTTTAGAAGGAAATATAACATTCTCTAAAGTTAATTTTAACAAAAACATAATACCCGAAGTTTTAGAGATATTATATAAAGAAAAAATCCAGTCCGTTATCATCGAAGGAGGATCATTATTACTTCAGTCATTCATTGATTATAATTGCTGGGACGAGGCATTTATAGAGCTTTCGCCTATAAAACTAGAAGATGGAGTAAAGGCTCCTATTATAAAGAGATTTTACGGCAAGGATAACACTTTACGTTTCAGTAGAGATATTATACACCTATGCAATACAATAAATCTATAGATAAATTTCTATATTATAGCGAATAAAATGGAATTTTTATCTATAAATTAATATAAAACTTACTCTAAAACTTCAATATAGAGAAAAATCTTTCTACTTTTGCGACTTGTAACAAAAGATTCTTTTACAAATGAAAATAAAGTTTTTGACTGTGATATGCAGTCTTATTGTAATGACATTAGCTCTGCCTTCGTGTTTAAACAATGAGGAAAGTAATGTTGAACTGAGTTCAAACACAAGTATAACGGCTTTTTCTATTGAGGGAAACATAAATACATATTACACCGAGAAAACCTCTGCCGGTAAGGATACTACTATTACTGTTACCATTTCTGGTAATAATTATCCTTTTGTTATAAATCAAAATTCTCGTTTAATTTACAATGTCGACTCTTTACCTGTAGGCACTAACATAAAGAAAGTTGTTGTAAGTATATCGGCTGACTCTCAATACATACTTATTGTAAATCAAGAAGATAACACTAAAGACAGCTTGTGGACATCTACTGATTCATTAAATTTCGAAAATCCTATAAAGTTTAAGGTTGTATCGCAAAGCGGAGCATATGGCCCGATATATACAGCAAAAATAAATGTTCATAAGCAAGAACCAGATTCATTGACCTGGAGCCAAGTTAAAGGTAACTTTTCCGGTGCATCAATAACGAAACAGAAAGCTGTAACATTCAACAACAGAATCTATGTATTTGGATTGATGAATGGAAAGACTATATCTACCTACACATCAATGAATGACGGTAAAACATGGAGTACTCCTACTGAAGTAGTAGTGCAGAATGCAGATTACTCTTCAGTCATGGTATGGGGAAATGAAATATACATACTAGCAGATAAGACCTTGTATAAAAGTACTGATGCAGTAAACTGGAGCAAGGTTACAAATGCTCCTTCACTTACTCGTATGGTTGCCAATTATCATTTGTCTGATACCGATGCTAAACTATCGGCTATAAATTCGGACAATAAATTTGTATATACGGCAAACGGCACAACATGGACTATAGGCGAAAGTGTTAATTCTAATTTCCCAACCAAGAACTTATCGTATGCATTCTATTCATTATCACACAATTCTTCACTAAACAGAATGGTGGTAATGGGAAATAATCCATCACTTACTACCGATTCTACATCTACAGTATGGAGTAATCTAAACACAGAAAATAAATGGGTTGCATATCCATTTAACAATAATCTAAAATATTGTCCTAACTTTGCAAATATCACCATGATATATTATAACAGTAACCTATATGCCTTTGGTGGTGAATGTGATAATATAGAAAAGCCATTGACTCCTTTCAAGAAATTCTATGTTTCTACAAATGGAGGTGCCAATTGGAAAGCTATAAACAGCAAAATAATGTTCCCTTCTACATTTGCTGCTCTTTATGGTGAAGCAGAAGGAAATTATTCGTGCACGGTAGACAGCAATAACTACATATGGATAATGTGGAGTAAAACTGGCGAAGTATGGAAGGGCATTATAAACAAATTGGGATTTGATAAATAACGAGAAGATGCTGTATAAAGAGGAAATTGATCAGAATCGCCTTCCGGTACATGTAGCCATAATAATGGACGGTAACGGAAGATGGGCAAAACAGAGAGGACAGATACGCAGTTTTGGCCATCAGGCAGGCGCGGAAACTGTTCATGTCATAGCCGAATCTGCAGCACGTCTTGGAATAAAATATCTTACCCTATATACATTCTCTACAGAAAATTGGAATCGCCCTATTGATGAAGTAGCAGCATTAATGAGTCTGCTTATGGATTCTATAGAGGAAGAGACATTCATGAAAAACAATATAAGCTTCAAAATTATAGGCGACATTGAAAAACTGCCCGAGGAAGTAACAACCAGACTTAATCAATGCATCGAAAACACATCCAAGAATACCGGCATGTGTCTCACACTTGCACTAAGCTATTCGTCGAAATGGGAAATTACGGAAGCCGTAAAATCAATTTCTAAAGAAGTTAAGGATGGTAATTTTGAAGTGGATAACATCACAGAGGACACTATAAACAGCTATTTAAAGACCAATTATATGCCCGATCCCGATCTTCTTATAAGAACCGGAGGAGAGATTAGGCTCAGTAATTATCTTTTATGGCAATGTGCCTATTCAGAACTATATTTTTGCGAAACCTTCTGGCCCGATTTCAGGGAAGAGGAATTTCACAAGGCTATTTTTGATTATCAACAGAGAGAACGCCGTTATGGCAAAACAAGTGAACAACTATAAAGTTATAAAAATGCAATATCGTCTTTTACTTATTCTATTGACACTTACAAGTCTGTTCTGCTTTTCATTTAGCAGTCATGCTCAGGAAATAAACGTTGAAGAAAACGACAGTCCGGTTATTCTTTATTCTGGTACTCCAAGACAATATGAAATTGGAGGAATTAAAGTAGAGGGAGTCAAGAACTATGAAGATTATGTCTTGATAGGACTTTCTGGACTTTCTGTAGGACAGACTATAACGGTACCCGGTGACGATATTACATCGGCGATAAAACGTTACTGGAAACATGGATTATTTTCGGACGTTCAGATTCTTGCTGAAAAAATAGTTGGACACAAGATTTATCTTAAGATAATCCTTGCTCAGCGTCCGCGAATTGCCGATATACGTTATCATGGCGTAAAGAAGAGTGAACGAGAAGACTTGGAAGCTAAATTAGGATTGGTTAAGGGAAGCCAAATTACTCCTAACCTTATAGACCGTGCAAAACTTCTTATAAAGAAGCATTTTGATGAAAAGGGTTTCAAAAATGCCGATGTTACTATTACTGAAAAAGATGTAGAGAATAATAAAGACTTAGTAGATGTTGACGTAAATGTTGACAAAAAAGAAAAGGTAAAGGTACATCAGATTACAATTGAAGGAAATACTGCACTCACAGATAAGAAGATAAAGAGTGTGATGAAAAAAACTAACGAGAAGAATAAACTTCTTAATATATTCAAGACTAAGAAATTCATAGAAGAAAAATACGAAGAAGATAAGCAACATATAATTGACAAGTATAACGAACTTGGTTATCGTGATGCTCAGATTGTAGTAGACAGCATTACACCTTACGATGATCGCACTGTTGACATATACATGAAGATTGATGAAGGTGACAAGTATTATCTTCGTAACGTAACTTGGGTAGGAAACAAAATTTATCCTTCTGACTGGCTTAACGAACAATTAAGAATGAAGAAAGGTGATATATATAACCAGAAATTACTTAATGAACGCCTCACCGGCGATGAAGATGCCATAGGTAACTTTTATTATAATCAAGGATATGTATTCTATAACCTGGACCCTGTAGAAGTAAATATTGATGGCGACTCTATCGATCTTGAAATGCGTATCGTAGAAGGACCTCAGGCTACTATAAACAAAGTTCGAATTAATGGTAATGACCGCCTATATGAAAATATAGTACGTCGTGAACTTAGAACTAAACCAGGCGACTTGTTCAGTAAGGATGCATTGGAACGTTCTTATCGTGAAATAGCACAGATGGGACACTTTAACCCAGAAAATATACAACCTGATGTACAGCCAGACTATACTAACGGTACAGTAGACATTAACTGGAATCTTGAGTCGAAAGCAAACGACCAAGTAGAGTTCTCGGCTGGTTGGGGACAGACTGGCGTTATCGGTAAATTAAGTCTTAAGTTTACCAATTTCTCTATGGCAAACCTTTTCCATAAGAGTGACAACTATCGTGGTTTCTTGCCACAGGGAGATGGTCAGACTCTTACAGTAAGTGGTCAGACCAATGGTAGTTACTACCAGTCATACAGTTTGTCATTCTTCGATCCATGGTTCGGAGGCAAACGTCCTAATTCATTCTCTGTTTCTGCATTCTATTCTATTCAGACAGATATAAGCAGCAACTATTATAATTCGGCATATATGAACAACTATTACAGTTCATTATATGGTGGTTATGGTAATTATAACAGTTATTACAATAATTACGAATCATATTACGATCCAGACAAGTCTATTCAGATGTTTGGTGCTTCTATAGGTTGGGGTAAACGTTTAAGATGGCCTGATGACTACTTTACACTTTCGGCTGAGTTATCTTATCAGAGATTTATCCTTAAAGATTGGAGCTATTTATATATTCATCTAAATAACGGAGAATATATGTCTACTGGTAACTGTAATAACTTAAGTCTTTCATTTACATTAGGACGTAATTCAACCGACAATCCTATATTCCCACGTCGTGGTTCTGAACTTAATGCATCTGTACAGCTTACTCCTCCGTATTCTTTATTCAGCAACAAAGACTACGCTACTTATGGTAAGGACAATTACAAAGATGCAGCAAGTATATATAATTGGATTGAATATCATAAATGGAAATTTAAATTCAAATCATATACAGCCCTTTCCGGAGGCAAGAAGTGTCCAGTTATCATGACACGTGCAGAATTTGGTATACTTGGTCACTATAACAAGTACATAAAATCACCATTCGAGACATTCTACATGGGTGGCGATGGTATGACAGGTTACAGTACAAGCTATGCATCAGAAACGATAGCACTTCGCGGTTATGAAAACGGTTCGTTGACTCCATACGGTAGTGAAGGTTATGCTTACACTCGTCTTGGCGCAGAGTTAAGATACCCGTTAATGCTTGAGAACTCAACAAGTATCTATGCATTGGGATTTGTTGAAGGTGGTAATGCTTGGACAAATGTAGGTAACTTCAATCCGTTCAGCCTCAAACGTTCTGCTGGTCTGGGTGTACGTATCTTCCTTCCTATGATTGGTATGATGGGTATTGACTGGGCATACGGTTTCGACAAGATTAACGGTTCTAGCCAATACGGAGGAAGTCAATTCCACTTCATTTTAGGTCAGGAGTTCTAACTAAACTAAAAAGAATATGAAGAAGTTTTTAATTTTATCAGTGTTACTAGTAAGCTGTTTTATAACAGCGAATGCTCAGAAGTTTGCATTAATAGACATGGAATATATAATGAAGAATATTCCCGCATATCAGCAGGCTAATGATAAACTAAACCAGGCTTCTCAAAAGTATCAGTCAGAAATAGAAGCAAAAACTAAGGAGGCTCAGGCGCTATATCAGAACTATCAGAAAGTAGCCTCTACCTTGTCGGCTGCACAAAAGACTCAGAAGGAGGACGCAATTGTTGCTAAGGAAAAAGAAAATGCCGAACTTAAGAAGAAATACTTCGGTCCTGAAGGTGAGATGTATAAATTGAGACAGAATCTTATCTCGCCACTACAAGACAGAATTTATGAAACCGTAAAAGTTATTGCCGAACAACAAGGATATTCTCTAGTTATGGATCGTGCATCGGCAGAAAGCATTATATTTGCATCGCCTAAAATTGATATAAGTAATGAAGTTCTGTCAAGATTAGGATATTCAAATTAATTTTATACATTTGCAGACAGTTAAATTCAATAATAGAAATAATTAATAAATAATAGAATTATGTTTAAGAAAATTGCTTTATTACTTTTACTTATTGCGCCATTGAGCGTATTCGCACAGAAATTCGGTCATGTGAAATCTATGGATATTGTTACTGCTATGCCAGAATATACAAAAGCACAAACTGACATTCAAGCTATGCAGAAACAGTACGAAGATGAAATTAAACGTGCTAACGAAGAATTTACAAAAAAATATACAGAATATCAGCAGGAACAGGCTAATCTTCCTAAAAACATTCAGGAAAGACGTCAGAAAGAATTGCAAGAACTCAGCGAAAAGGGAATGCAGTTTCAAAATGATGCTCAGCAACAGTTACAGAAATCTTATGCAGAGATGATGGAACCTATTTATAAGAAGGTTGAAGATGCAGTTAAATCCGTTGGTCAGACAGGTGGTTACATCTATATTTTTGATTTGAACAGAACAGATATTCCATACATCAACGAAGCACAGTCTACCGATGTTACTTCGGCTGTAAAGGCTAAATTGGGTATTAAATAATATCTTATAATAATACATCAACGGATTACTCCGGTGTTCTTGGTATTAACCATCTACTCCGTGTGTAGTCCGTTTTTAGTTTATATACTTATTACTAATATGGATAAATGTAATGGACCTATAGGAGTTTTCGACTCTGGATACGGAGGATTGACTATACTCGATAAGATAAGGGATTTAATGCCTCAATATGATTATGTATATCTTGGAGACAATGCCCGAACACCTTACGGAAACCGTTCATTTGAGATTGTGTATGAGTTTACTTTACAGGCAGTAAGAAAATTATTCCAAATGGGATGCCCTCTCGTTATACTAGGTTGCAACACTGCATCGGCAAAAGCATTGCGTTCAATACAGCAAAACGATTTGCCAAATATCGATTCATCAAGAAGAGTACTTGGCGTAATAAGACCAACAGCCGAATGCATAGGGAATATAACCACAACCCGTCATATAGGAGTAATGGCTACTATAGGTACTATATTATCGAAATCGTATGATCTTGAAATAAATAAATTATATCCAGATATCACAGTAAATGGTAAGGCATGTCCTATGTGGGTACCATTAATAGAAAACAATGAACATCTATCGGATGGTGCTGACTATTTTGTAAAAAAATACATAAATTCAATTCTGGAACAGGATTCACAAATAGATACCATTATTCTAGGTTGCACCCACTATCCTTTATTAATAGAGAAGATAAAGAAGTATACACCATCTCAAATAAACATAATTCCACAGGGAAACTATGTAGCACAAAGTCTGAAGGATTATCTACTACGACATGAGAATATGGAGCAAAGATGTACGAAAGGTGGTACAACACTGTTTCTTACTACAGAAAACGAGTCTAAATTCAGGGAAAGTGCTTCATTATTTCTTAGACAAAAAGATATAGATGTAAAATCAATAATACTTGATTGATTGTTTATTAAAAATAAAACCCTAAAACCAAAGTTATGATTTTCAATAACAATGTAAAGAGAATTGCAGCAATTCACGATCTTTCAGGTATTGGCCGAGTGTCACTTACAGTAGTTATTCCAATCCTATCCTCAATGGGATTTCAGGTATGTCCTTTACCTACGGCAGTCCTTTCCAATCATACACAGTATCCACAGTTCTCATTTCATGATCTTACAGATGAAATGCCAGTAATTATAAATGAATGGAAGAAACTAAATATATCTTTTGATGCAATATATACTGGATATCTTGGTTCACCACGACAGATTCAAATAGTTTCAGAGTTTATAAAAGATTTTCGGAGAATGGAAACCCTTGTAATGATAGATCCGGTTCTTGGCGATAATGGTAAACTTTATACAAACTTCGATGAGATTATGATAAAGGAAATGCGTAAACTAATAAAAGATGCAGATGTTATAACGCCAAACCTTACAGAATTATTTTTTCTTCTTGATAAGCCATTTAAAGCCGATAATAGCGATAAAGAAATTAAAGAGTATCTTTTCCAACTATCCGAGAAAGGGCCTGAAATTGTAATTATAACAAGTGTACCAGTAAAGGATGATTCACATCGTACATCTGTATATGCTTATGACCGACGCGGAGATAAATATTGGAAAGTAACATGCGATTATCTTCCGGCTCACTATCCTGGCACAGGCGATACATTTACAAGCGTGATAACCGGATCTTTATTACAGGGAGACAGTCTGCCTATTGCACTAGATCGTGCTACACAGTTCATTTTACAAGGAATTAGAGCTACTTTTGGTTATGAATATGATAACCGAAACGGCATTCTTCTTGAGAAAGTACTCCATAACCTCGACATGCCTATTCAGAATAGTTCATACGAGTTAATATAATAGAACCCGCCTACGATAACATTCTCTTACTAAAGTATCTTACAGGATACCATACGGAAAGGAAGCCTATAATTATTACAGTAAAGAATATAATTACAATATCCCATATATGAACACTTACAGGGTAGGCATCTACAATAAAGGTGCCTGCCGAAGTATTGTCTCCTAGAGAAATCAATCCGTAAGTTTGCTGGATATAGCATAAAACAACTCCCAATACAACTCCAACAGTAGCTCCTAGCAAACTAATCAATCGTCCTTCTAATAAGAAAATGTGAATGATTGTTTTATCATCAGCCCCAAGATTCCTTAATGTATTAACATCATTTTTCTTGTCAATGATAAGCATAGAAAGTGACCCTATTACATTAAAGCATGCAATTAGAAGGATAAATGAAAGAAAAATATAAGATAGCAGTTTTTCTATCTTCATTATTCTGAAAGTATCTGCTTGTTGTTCGTACCTATCCATAACATTATACTTGTTGCCAACTATCTTCTCTATCTTGCTTTTTATAGAAGAAACATCCGCATCTGATTTAAGCTTAAGTTCTATAGAGCTTACTTCATTTTCATAATTAAATAGATTACTTACGAAATCAATTGGAGCAAGCATGTAGGAAGAGTCATATTTATGCTGATTTACAGCAAAAGCAAGTCCGCACGAAAATAATTCGTCCGAGTTGAAGCTTGATGCAGGATTAGCAACATTAATCTTTGCTCCGCGTTTAGGTGCATATACAGTTATTGGATCAAGAAAACGTATTCCCGTATTCAGCATAGAAATAAGTTCTACACCAGGAATTACATAATTGGCCAAAGAATCTTTAAGTAAGAAGCGCCCTTTACCAATAAGTATGCTGTCAATAGCAGTAAGCTGTTCAAAATTATCCTCTACTCCCTTCAATACAACCATAACCTGACGATCCTTATATTTCACCATCACATTCTCTTCTATCGATTTAGAGAATACTTCTACCTCAGGCAGCTCTTTTATTTTTAAAATTTCGGGAGAGTCACTATTGAATATCTTACCTTCTACAGAAGTAATTTTCAGTTCGGGATCGAATGCTGTAAAAAGAGTGGCAACTAAATCATGAAAGCCATTGAAAACAGACAAAGTGCATACTAAAGCCAATGTAGCAAGTGCCACCCCGCAGACCGAGATGGCAGATATTACATTTATAGCATTGTGTGATTTCTTAGAAAAAAGATAACGTTTCGCTATGTAAAAAGAAAAATTCACTTTTAATTATTTTTTCAATAGTTCATCTATTCTTTCAACATAATCCAGTGAATCATCTACAAAGAACTTCAGATCTGGAATAATTCTAAGTTGATGTCTTACTCTATTTCCTAGTTCAAAACGTATAGATTTTACATTATCATTAATATTCTTTACTATATCCTGTGATTTTTCAGATGGGAATACGCTCAAGTAAACTCTTGCTATACTCATATCCGGACTTATTCTTACGGCACTTACCGAAACAATTACACCATGCATTGTCTTGGTCTGTAACAAGAATATTTCGCTCAGTTCTTTTTGGATTAAGCGAGAGATCTTATTTTGTCTGGTTGTTTCCATATTATCTAAATATTATTTTTTTCTTATTATGGTGAGTCCGTCACGCAACGGAAGTATTACTTTTTCTACTCTGTCATCTTCTGCTATCATATCATTGAATTTCTTTATTCCTATGGTTTGATAATCATTAGAATGAGGTTCTTCCAATACATGACCGTCCCAAAGAGTATTATCTGCAATAATGTATCCTCCGGTAGACAACTTACTCATCACCATTTCAAAATATTCCACATATTTTCTTTTATCTCCATCAATGAATGCGAGATCAAAGACTATATCCATGGAGGGCACCATCTCTAGAGCATCTCCTATATAAAACTTTATCTTATCTCCATAAGGAGAATTTTCAAGCCAAGGGCGAGTAAAATCTTCCTGTTCATCATTTATTTCAAACGTATGAAGCATTCCTCCTTCCTTCAATCCCTCGGCCAGGCACAATGCCGAATAACCACTATAGGTTCCTATTTCAAGTATTTGTGAGGGGTTTATCATCCTCACAAACATTTTAAGCATTCGTCCCTGCAAATGACCCGATGCCATTCTGGGTCTGAGAAGTTTTACATGTGTATCTCTATACAGAGATTTCAGATAATCCGACTCCTTATCAATATGACTTACGATATACCCATCAATAGCATCTGTATGTTTCATTTTTAAAGATAGCGATTACGGTTTGGTAAAACATAATCTGATTCATACTTCAACACATCTTCAACTATGTTGATTTCAAGGAATGAAGTACGAGTTCCCTGCTTGCCACTACTCAAATAAGCTACCATCTCTTTTTCAGACAGAACTCCATCTTGAAGAAGTTTTCTCAATGCAGCAAAGTAATAAGCCTGTCCGTTTGCTTCTTCCGGCATATAAAGAGATTCTACTCCGTAAGATAAAGCTAGATGACGCATTGTCTTTTCCTTATAGCATATTGCCAAAACAGGATATTTACCACGAAAAGCAGCAAGATTTCTTGCAGTACGACCGCTATAGCTATCGGTAATGATTGCACGTATGTTAAGTTTACTTGTCGCTTTTACAGCTTGTTTTGCCAAGAAAGCAGTAACATCATTTGAATTATCGGCTAGTGGGATATGAATATCGTTCTCGGCCAATTTATCTTTTTCAGCTTGCGCAGCAATCTTAGCCATAGTCTTTACCGCTTCTATAGGATACTTTCCGTAAGCAGTTTCACCACTTAGCATTAGTGCATCTGTACGATAGTATATAGCATTAGCGATATCTGTAACTTCAGCTCTTGTAGGACGAGGGTTATTAATCATTGTATGAAGCATTTGAGTAGCAACAATTACAGGTTTCTTTGCAAGAATACTCTTCTTGATAAGAATGCGCTGTATTCCAGGTATCTTTTCCTGTGGTACCTCTATACCCAAATCTCCACGAGCCACCATTATACCGTCGGCAACTTCAAGTATTTCATCTATATTGTCAACACCTTCCTGATTTTCAATTTTAGCAATGATTCTGATATCGCTTCCTTTTGAATCAAGTATTTGTTTGATATCTAGAACATCCTGCTTGTTACGTACAAAAGAGTGTGCTATGAAATCAATATCCTTCTCAATAGCATAAAGAATATTATTCTTATCCTTTTCTGTAAGTGAAGGAAGATTTATACGCACCCCCGGTACATTTACACTCTTCTTGTTGCCAAGAGTTGCATCATTCTGTACTTCGCAAATAAGATAACCATCTTGCTTGTCAATTACTTTCAACTCAAGATCACCATCATCAATAAGTATAACACCGTCAATACCAAGATCATTTACAAAACCTGGATAGGTAACATAAATATTATCTCTTGTAGTTTCAATTTCAGGATTACCGGCAACTTTAACTATTTCTCCTATTTTATAAGGAATTGGTTCGCCCCCAGTAATTGCAGTAGTACGCACTTCAGGACCTTTTGTGTCCATAAGTATAGCAATTTTATTGGATACTTCGCGTACGTTGCCTATTAACTTATCGAATCCTTCTCGAGAGGCATGAGCTGTATTCATTCTAACTACATTCATACCAGCTGTATAAAGCTCTTTAATAAACTCCACCTCACAACGCAGATCCGAGATAGAAGCAACGATTTTTGTTTGTTTCAACATCATAATCTTATCACCTTTATGTTATCTATTATTTATTTTTTCAATTCCACCTTCGATAGCAAGTCTGTAGGAATCAAGACCAAATCCGCATATTACGCCAAGACAAGCCGAAGCTATCATTGATTTATGTCTGAATTCCTCGCGTGAATGTACATTGGAAATGTGCACCTCGATAACCGGTGAAGTAACTGCTCTTATAGCATCTTGCAATGCAATTGAGGTATGAGTGTATGCACCTGCATTCATAACAATCAAATCATAATCAAATCCAACATTATGAATTTTGTCAATCATCTCTCCTTCTATATTAGATTGGAAATAATCAATAATAAAATCAGGATACATCATTTTTAATTTACCGAGATACTCTTCAAAAGAAACACTTCCGTAGACAGATGGTTCACGTTTTCCTAACAAATTGATGTTTGGACCGTTTATAATTTGTATTTTCATTTCACACTATCTTTGAACTTTTAATACCTTTGTAGAAAAATCACGCGCAAAGTTAAGAAAAAGAAATGATAAGTAAAGATAAAAGTGCCAAGATATTAACAAGATACACGCAATATTTAAAATTGGAAAAATCTCTTTCCAAAAATACTGTAAATGCCTATCTCACTGATTTAGACAAGCTATTGTCGTTTCTGACCATAGAAAACATATCTCCTACCGAAGCCACTCTAGAAGATCTTGAGTCGTTTGCAGCAGGACTATGCGACATAGGAATAAATGCCCGCTCGCAAGCCAGAATATTATCGGGTGTAAGATCATTCTATCACTTTATGATTATGGAAGATTATATAGAGGCAGACCCGGCCGAGTTACTGGAATTTCCGAAACTAGGCTTCAAACTTCCGGAAGTACTTTCTATAGAAGAAATTGATAATCTTATAAACAGTATAGACAGAAGTGCCAAGGAGGGACAACGCAACCGAGCTATCATTGAAACACTTTACAGTTGCGGACTACGTGTGTCCGAATTATGTAATCTGAAACTATCCGATCTTTATTTCAAGGAAGGCTTCATAAAAGTGGATGGCAAAGGCGGTAAACAAAGGCTTGTACCAATATCGCCACGTGCTATAAATGAAATAACTCTTTACATGCCCGATCGTAATTCCAAAAACATAAAGTCTGGATTTGAGGACTTTGTATTCATAAGCAACTTCGGCAAGAATATCTCACGAATAATGATTTTTCATATAATAAAGGAGCTTGCCGCAGCAATCGGACTTACGAAAACAATAAGTCCGCATACTTTCCGTCACTCATTTGCGACTCATCTACTTGAAAGAGGAGCAAATCTTCGTGCAATACAATGTATGCTAGGCCATGAAAGCATTGGTACTACTGAAATATATACTCATATCGACAAGAGTATGCTCAAGTCGGAAATAATTGAGCACCATCCTCGAAACATTAAATATAGGAACAATAAATATCGCATAAATAAAGGCAAATAGACACTCTATTTCTATAATATTTAATATATTTAGAAAAAAGATATTCACATTGTTAGGGAATAATTTAGTTTTTTCTATCTTTGCCGCTATAATTTGCACGAAAACGTACTATAGCTGAATTTATATTACAAATGTTTAATAATTAAAGTGACTATGATTAAAAAGTTGTATTTGCCTCTAGTGGCATTGTTGGTGATAGCCTTATCATCATGCAGCAAAATGGGAGAGTTGTCTTCTGACTATTTCACAACTAACCCTGAAGTATTGGAAGCAATCGGTGGTAAAGTTCCTGTAACTATCAACGGTAAATTTCCTGAAAAATACATGAAGAAAAACGCAACAGTAGAAGTAACTCCAGTTATCCGTTGGAAAGGCGGAGAAGCAAAAGGACAGACTGCTGTTTTCCAGGGAGAAAAAGTTGAAGGTAATGGCAAAACCATCTCTTACAAAATGGGTGGTAGCTATACAATGAAAGCATCTTGGGACTATGTTCCAGAAATGGCTAATTCTGAATTATATCTTGATTTCAAAATCAAAAAAGGAAAGAAGACTTATACTATCCCTTCTGTAAAGATAGCTGATGGTGTAATCGCAACTTCTGAACTTGCAACTGCAGCAAGCTCAAATGCTTCTTATGCTAATGATGCTTTCCAACGCATTATCAAACAGGCTCAGGAAGCTAACATCCTTTTCTTGATCCAGCAGGCAAACTTGCGCAACAATCAGCTTAACTCTGCTGAAATGAAAGAATTCCACAACAAGGTTAAGGAAGTTAATGGCGACAAGAAAAACTTTGCTTTGAACAACATCGAAATTTCTGCTTACGCATCTCCAGATGGTGGTGTTAAACTTAACACAGGTCTTGCAGAAAATCGTGAAGGAAACACTGAAAAATACATCAACAAACAGTTGAAAAAAGGTAAAATCGACACTAACGTAGATTCTAAGTACACTGCACAGGACTGGGAAGGTTTCCAGGAATTGGTTTCTAAATCAAACTTACAGGACAAAGATCTTATCTTACGTGTTCTTTCTATGTACAGCGATCCAGAACAGAGAGAAACTGAAATAAAGAACATCTCTTCTGTATACAAGAATCTTGCTGATGACATTCTTCCTAAATTGCGTCGTTCACGTATCACTGCAAACTATGACATCATCGGTCGCAGCGATGCTGAAATCAACGAAGCATTCGACAAGGACGCAAAAGTTCTTAGTGTAGAAGAATTGCTTTATGCTGCTACATTGACTAACGACAATGCTCGCAAACAAGCTATCTTCAATAAGACTACTCAGTTATATCCAAATGATTTCCGCGCATACAACAACCTTGGTGAATTAGCATTTGCTGCAGGTGATGTAAACAAAGCTGAATCATTATTCAAACAAGCAGCTTCTGTAAATGCTAATGCTCCTGAAGTTAACGCTAACCTTGGTTTGTGCGAACTTGTTAAGGGCAACGTTGCAGCTGCAGAATCTTACTTAGGCAAAGCTAATGGTGCTAATGCAGCTAACGAAGCATTGGGTAACCTTTACATCAAACAAGGTCAGTATGACAGAGCTGTAAATTCATTCGGAAACGTTGCAACTAACAGTGCTGCTCAGGCTCAGATTCTTGCTAAAGATTACAACAAGGCTAAAGCTACATTGTCAGCTATCAAGAATCCAGATGCTATGACTTACTACTTAATGGCTATCGTTGGTGCAAGAACTAACAACGCTTCATTAGTAAGCAGCAGCATTAAGAGCGCAATTGCAAAAGACGCTTCAATGGCTACAAAAGCAGCTAACGATCGTGAATTTGCTAAATTCGCAAGCTCTATCAAATAATAAGCTGATTATTATATCATAATTTAAAAGCGGAGAATCATACGATTCTCCGCTTTTTTTATAATTTACTTTTACATTTTACATTACATTTACTCTAAAATGACTATTTTCGCATCAAAAAGTATTAATGATGAAGAAAATACATATACTCCTTATAATTTCTATATTCATACTAGGCGCTTGCAAAAACGGAAATCAGTTTACTCTTAAAGGGGAAGTAAGCAATCTTACTGTAGATACTATATTCGTTTTCTATCAAGAACCATCATTCAAGCTAGATACTATAATTGCAAATGATGGAAAGTTCAGTTACTCTATTCCTACCGATACACTAACAATTTTTTCCATTATACTAAACAGAGGTCATGAAATTCCTATTTTTGCAGATAAAGGTGAAAAGGTAAAAATTTCAGGGAGTATAGATAATCTTAGTATCGACGGAGAGGCTGACAACAAAAAGCTGAACGATATTCTTATCCAAGAGAGTAAAATGGGCAAGGACAGCATTGGTATGTATAGTTGGATTGATAACTTCATAAAGGAGAATCCTACGTCATATGCCTGCATCTATCTTATTGACAAGTATTATGTAAGAAAGAGCAACCCGGATTATTTAAAAATAGACAAGCTTGTAGCTATACTTAACGGCAATGTAAAGGATACTCCTTACATGAGTATGTTGCAAAAAAAACTCACAGAACTGAATCTTCAATCAAAATTTGAAGTAATAAATACAATTTCAGTACCCGACAAGAATGGTGTTTTTCCAAAATGGGACATGCTAAAGAATAAGTATACTCTAATTAATGTATGGGCCAGTTGGGATGAAGAGAGTAAAATTGTACAAGATTCCCTAATATCCATAAAGAAAGAGTTCGGGAAAAATAGTAAATTTCAACTTGTAAGCATATCGCTTGACATTGATCGTCAGGATTGGACAACATCACTGCCAAAAGACAGTACAGAATGGAAGCAGTTATGCGACTTTAGGGGATGGGATAACAACTTCATCAAGCAGCAAAGAATAACATCAATTCCATACAACATATTGGTAGGTCCCGACAAGAAGATAATAACAACAAACATTTATGGTGACAAGCTAAAGAAAAAATTACGAGAGCTACTGCAAGATAAGACAGAAAAGAAAAGCACAAGCAAAATACGATAACTATTTAAAACACATAAACGAGAAATAAAATGCTGGTAAAAGTATATGCTGCAGCAGTACAGGGCATAGATGCTACTACTGTAACTATAGAGGTTAATAGCTCGCGAGGAATCAAGTTCTTTTTGGTAGGATTACCCGATTCGGCGGTAAAAGAGAGTCACGAACGCATAATATCAGCGTTGCAGGTGAACGGTTATAAGTTTCCAACTTGCCAGATAGTAATAAACATGGCACCTGCCGATATAAGGAAAGAAGGAGCCTCGTATGACTTACCGCTGGCTGTAGGCATTATGGCTACGGCCAATATAATAAAGAGCGATCACCTGAACAACTATATGATAATTGGCGAACTTAGTCTGGACGGAAGTCTGCAACCAATAAAAGGAGCACTTTCAATAGCGATTGCTGCAAGGCAAAAAGGATTTAGAGGACTCATACTTCCTATTCAGAATGCACGTGAAGCAGCAGTAGTGAATAATCTAGACGTTTATGGAGTAAAAAATATAAAGGAGGTGATTGACTTCTTTAACAATGAAAAAAATATAGAGCCAACTATAGTTAATACGCGAGAAGAATTCTATGCAAACCAAACAAACTTTCCATATGATTTCTGTGATGTAAAAGGACAGGAAAATGTAAAGAGAGCATTGGAGGTAGCAGCAGCAGGCGGTCATAATATTTTACTAATCGGTGCCCCCGGAAGTGGTAAATCGATGATGACCAAAAGATTACCCGGAATCTTGCCTCCATTATCACTAGCCGAGAGTCTTGAGACTACACGCATTCACTCAATAGCCGGAAAGTTAGGAAAAAATGATTCATTGATAGCTATTCGTCCTTTCCGCAATCCACATAATACCATATCACAGGTAGCTATGGTAGGTGGTGGTGCAAATCCTCAACCAGGAGAAATAAGTCTGGCACACAATGGAATACTTTTTCTAGATGAATTTCCTGAGTTCAATAGAAGCGTACTTGAGATACTTCGTCAGCCACTAGAAGACAGAAAAATATCAATTTCACGTGCTAGGTATACTCTTGACTATCCTGCCAGTTTCATGCTTGTGGCATCAATGAATCCTTGTCCATGTGGTTACTACAATCATCCTACCCGTCAGTGTATATGTAATCCGGGACAGGTTCAAAAGTATCTGGGAAAAATATCGGGGCCTCTTCTTGACCGTATAGACCTTCATATAGAAATTGTACCAGTTCCATTCGAAAAAATATCCGAAAGAGGAGAAACAGAAAAGAGCGAGGCTATACGCGACAGAGTAGTAAAAGCACGCAATATTCAGCAAAAAAGATTTGAGGCACATCATGGAATACACTGCAATGCACAGATGGAGACAAAATTACTTCACAAGTATGCACAGCCCGACTCAAAGGGATTGATTTTGCTGAAGACTGCTATGGAAAAGCTAAATCTGTCGGCAAGAGCATACGACAGGATACTTAAAGTTTCGCGTACGATTGCCGATTTAGAAGGGAGCGAAAATATTGCATCATCACATATTGCCGAAGCTATAAGTTATAGAAATTTAGATCGCGATGGATGGGCAGGATAAAAAGTTGTATGCAATTATTATTAATGTTAAATTTGCATTATAATTAAAAGCTTGCTACATGAAAAACCGATTTACTATTCTGATTACTTTAACATTATCATATATTACATGTTTTTCACAGACTTACGTCAATTGTGGAGCAGAATATATGCCCGATACAATAGCAGCAATAAACGCTCCTTTTGAGATGCCGCAGTTAAGACGTCCCGTTTTCAATGAATATAAAATTAAAATAAATAAATTTGGCGCACGCCAAACAGGTAACTGTACAAAATCAATACAGAAAGCCATAGATCATGTAAGCATGAAAGGTGGTGGTACAGTAGTTGTACCTGCAGGTAAATGGCTATGCGGAAGACTAGAACTGAAAAGCAATGTAAATCTTCACATTGAAGAGAATGCCGAACTACACTTCAGCGGAAACATCAAAGATTATCTACCAGTTGTTTTTACACGAATAGAGGGAGTAGAACTTTACTCGCTAGGAGCATGTATATATGCTAACGGAGCAAATAACATTGCAATTACCGGAAAAGGAAAGATAGTGGGACCTACTGCCGATTGCGAAATATACAAGCATCATGTAAACAGCTCGGCACTAGAGGATGTAGTGGCCAAAACTTTTCCGGTTGAAAATAGAAAATATGATGGCACAGGAGATATTACAGCATTCCTTCCAATGACCTTCGCACCAGTTTCTTGCAACAATGTATTTGTAGAAGGAATAACTATTACTAAAACAATATTCTGGAATATAGTTCCACAATATTGCAATAATGTAATAATTAGAGGAGTTACTGTAAACAGCCATGGCATGGGGCGTACGGACGGTATTGATATCGAATCTACCAGCAATGTGCTTATTGAATATTCTACTCTGGACTGTGGAGACGACTGTTTCACCATAAAGTCGGGAAGAGGATACGACGGATTAAGAGTTAATATTCCATCTAGCAACATAGTAATACGTAACAGTATAGCAAAACGAGGTGCAGGAGGTGTAACCTGTGGAAGTGAAACCGCAGGAATGATAAATAACTTATATGTACATGACTGTATTTTCGAATCGCCAACACACGGATTTTACTTCAAGACCAGAAGAACACGCGGAGGTGGTGCACGAAATTTATACTTCGAACGAATTACCATGAAAAATCCGAGGATTGCCTACAAATGGGACATGCTAGGGTCGAGCCAATGGGTGGGTAAACTTGCCGAACGACTTCCTAAGAGAGATATAACTCCGGTTACACCATATTACGAGAATATGTTTTTCAAGGATATTACAATAGAGAACTGCAAAAAGGTTATGGATTTTAAAGGTATTCCCGAAACACCCATTACGCAGGTAAGAATAGACAACATGAAGATTAAAAAAAGTAGTGATCTTATTTATATACGCGATGTTGATGGTATGATAGTTACTAACTCTGATATTACATCTTCTAGCAATATTATTGAAATGACCGGTTCTAGAAACGTTATGTTTATAAATACTACATTCAATATCCTAAACAATAAGATAAATACCATTTATACTGATAAGGAATCACTTCCTATACTATTCAGATAAGCACCCTAAATCGACGGCCGTCAAAAAAAAATCGACCGCGAGAAAAAAATAATTGACCGCGAGAAAAAAAAATTTGGTCGCGGTCAATCTTATGTATATTTCTACACTACTTTTATGCTATTAAATGTCTGAAGTGTACTGAGTTTAGTTTACGTTTTTTCTTAAAACATAAAGCAGTTGACGGGTTATACTTATTATATCTAAACCGGTTTACATATTTGGTTTTATAATTCTTACTGGTTTATTCTGACTTATTCCTCTATCGTATACAATAATCCATTCACCTTGCTTAGTACATACTTTGTAGCATCTCATTCGTCCTCTCTCCTTCTGAGACATATCGGCATATTCAGCATCTAGGAAACTTTGCATGGGCAGTACGCTCACTACTTCGGGAAGATTATTGAGATTAAGTCCATGTTCTATCCACATTTCTTGCATTTTATGCTTTAATTCGGGAAGTGAATGCTCGATAAATGAATACAACATTCTTGCCTGAGTTTCGAGTGAGATTGAAAATAGTTGCTCTCCTTTTTTCGAAAAGAAGTCTATGCACTCCTCGAGCGATGTTTCGGACCATAACACTATTTCCCTGAATAACTTACGCAATACCGAATGGTTAAAGTATACGTCGAGTAAGCGGGAAAGCAGCATTGCACGCCTTAGCAATGCATAACTTATATGAGGAGTAGAAAGAATTTCGTACGGAGGCATATTAGAGTAACGTAAGCCCAGCATAGAAGCTCGGCGACGCATTTCTGTTCCAGGAAGCACCTTTAAAGTTTCCAACTGAACTTCACCTGCATTCATCTCTACAAGAGTCTTTACATCACTTACTATACAATCATAAGTATATAGTGGCAATCCTGCAATAAGATCGGTATGCGTCTCCATTTTTTCCGAAAGAGTAAAAAGGAAAGTTAGTCCCGACAGTGCGGTATCTACATTTCCGTTACGGGTACATTCATCGAGCACCTCTTGATGAAGAGACTGAATACCTGCTTCAAGATGAAGCAGCCCGGTAGGCATAGATGCCAGCTTTATTCGCAGTTCGTCTCTCAAGAGGGATGGATGAACTTCAAGATGAAAAGTAAGTCTTCCATGAAACTCATTCATCAAATCGAGCATCTCTATGCACCTTCTTGAATTACCATTAAAAGTTCGGTCCAGCATTCGTATACTCTTTATTCCCTTAGAGGCAAAGAATTGCAGTCTCGACCTTATTTGCTCTATAGATAGACTTCTTACAGGTTTGTCGGCCCCACTTACACAAAACTGGCATGAGTTAAAACATCCTCTCGTAGTTTCAAGTTGCACAAAAGATTTGTCGGTAACAAAAAAAGGACTCTCCTCGGGAAATCGAAGTGATGAAAAATTGGCTACTACTGCCCTTCCTCCATCCACATAAATATCATTTTCCATAAAACATAATCCCCTAACCTCTCTCCAGTGCTCTTTTTCATTCCATATAGGAAGCCAAGAAGGAAGAAACTCCTCACCCTCTCCTCGAAAAACAGCATCAACGCCTCGGTTACGAAGAAGAAATTCCTGGTTGTCACCCAGAAACTCTGGTCCACCCATTACTGTTACAGAATTAGGGCACAGAGCTTTTATCCTAGTGTGAAGAGCCATAACAAAATCGTGCGTAAAAAGCCATAAAGTAGAGAAAATAATATCGGGATTGTATGAATCTATCTGTTCCAGAAGCTCGCTCATTTCACTCTTTATAGTACCTCTTACAACTTTCCACTCTGTCATATTATCTAGAGGAGTATTCATTATCTGAGCATGCAATGCAGGTAAAGCAAGTGAAGAGTGCGAGTAAGATGAATTTATATCGAGCCAAAGAATTTTCATAATGCTATTGTTTTATAGTGCAAAGATAGTTATAGCCCCCAAGAATTCTTACTATTTTTTCATATAACTTTCTAAAAATAGCTACCTTTGCATAGTTATTGCAGCGAATAATAAAAACATCATATATGGAAAATAAATTCAAACGTACAACGGTCACCTCGGCACTTCCTTATGCCAACGGACCTGTACATATAGGACATCTTGCAGGTGTTTATGTACCTGCCGATATCTACGTGCGCTACCTAAGACTAAAGAAACAAGATGTTCTATTCATCGGTGGTTCCGACGAGCACGGTGTGCCTATTACCATACGTGCAAAGAAAGAGGGTATTACTCCGCAGGATGTGGTAGATCGATATCATGCTATTATAAAGAAGTCGTTCGAGGAATTTGGTGTATCTTTCGATATATATTCTCGTACATCTTCTAAAACTCACCACGAGTTGGCTTCTGATTTTTTCAAGACTCTTTACAACAAAGGAGAATTTATAGAAAAAACATCCGAACAGTATTATGATGAAGAGGCACATCAGTTCCTTGCCGACAGATACATTACAGGTGAATGTCCGCACTGTCATGCCGAAGGTGCTTATGGCGACCAATGCGAGAAATGCGGCACTTCACTATCGCCTACCGATCTTATCAATCCTAAAAGTGCAATAAGCGGAAGCAAACCTGTAATGCGCGAAACCAAGCATTGGTATTTGCCGCTAGACAAGCATGAAGCGTGGCTTCGCAAATGGATTCTTGAAGATCATAAAGAGTGGCGTCCTAACGTATACGGTCAGTGCAAGAGTTGGCTAGATATGGGACTTCAGCCTCGTGCAGTGAGTCGCGACCTAGACTGGGGTATACCTGTACCTGTTGAAGGAGCCGAAGGAAAAGTACTATATGTATGGTTTGATGCTCCTATAGGATATATATCGAATACAAAAGAACTACTTCCCGATAGTTGGGAGAAATGGTGGAAAGATTCTGAAACTCGTCTTGTACATTTTATTGGTAAAGATAATATCGTATTCCACTGTATAGTGTTCCCTGCAATGCTTAAGGCAGAAGGTAGCTATATACTCCCCGACAATGTACCTAGCAATGAATTCCTTAACCTTGAAGGAGATAAGATTTCAACCTCACGCAACTGGGCTGTATGGTTGCATGAATATCTGGTAGATTTCCCAGGAAAACAGGATGTACTGCGTTATGTACTTACTGCAAATGCACCCGAGACAAAGGATAATGACTTTACATGGAAAGATTTTCAGGCACGCAACAACAACGAACTTGTAGCCGTTTACGGAAACTTTGTAAACCGTGCGTTGGTACTTACACAGAAATATTTTGATGGAAAAGTTCCTGCATGTGGCGAACTTACAGAATATGACAAAGAGACCCTGAAAGAGTTTGAAGATGTAAAAGGACAGGTAGAGAAGCTATTAGATGTATTTAAGTTCCGCGATGCACAAAAAGAGGCAATGAACCTTGCGCGTATCGGTAACAAATATCTTGCAGATACAGAACCATGGAAAATAGCGAAGACCGATATGCCTCGCGTTGCAACAATACTTAATATTGCACTTCAGCTTGTGGCAAATCTTGGTATTGCATTCGAGCCATTCCTTCCTTTCAGCAGTGATAAGCTTCGTAATATGCTTAATATGGATACCTTCGAATGGGAGGAACTTGGGCGTACAGATCTTCTTGAAGAAGGACATCAGCTTAACAAGCCCGAACTTCTGTTCGAGAAAATAGAAGATGAAATTATTCAGGCACAAGTAGATAAGCTTCTTGCAACAAAGAAAGCAAACGAGGCAGCCAACTATAAAGCTAATCCTATAAAACCGGTAATAGCTTTCGAAGATTTCGAGAAACTTGATATACGAGTAGGAACAATTCTTGAATGTGAAGTAGTTCCAAAAATGAAGAAGCTATTGAAGTTCAAGATTGCCGATGGCCTTGAAAACCGTACTATTGTAAGTGGAATTGCTCAGCATTATACACCCGAAGAACTTGTAGGAAAACAGGTACTTTTCATAGCAAACCTTGCTCCTCGCCAGTTCAAAAACGGATTGGTAAGCGAAGGAATGATTCTTAGCGCCGAAAACGTTGACGGTTCACTAGCTGTTACTTCATTATTAAAAGAGGTAAAACCAGGAAGCGAAGTAAAATAATATATATTAAATCCGGTTATTCTTTATTGGATAACCGGATATAATTCTATTCTATGAAACTATGGCAGAACAATCACTGAAAGATAAGACCGCAAAAGGACTTTTGTGGGGAGGATTTAGTAATGGCATACAACAGTTGCTAAATCTGTTCTTCGGTATTTTCCTTGCCCGTTTACTTTCTCCGGAAGATTATGGTATGGTGGGCATGCTATCCATATTCTCACTTATAGCAGGCACACTGCAGGAAAGTGGATTCACTGCTGCATTAGCCAACAAGAAAAATATTTCACATAAGGATTACAATGCTGTATTTTGGTTCAGTACTTTACTGAGCGCAGCTTTATACATAGTACTCTTCTTTTGTGCTCCTTTAATTGCCGATTTCTACAACACTCCCCAACTTACATGGCTTGCCAGATATATATTCTTAGGATTCTTCATAGCCAGCTTCGGTATTGCACATAGTGCATACTTCTTTCGCAATTTAATGGTAAAGCAAAAGGCAATTGCCATAACTACAGGCTTAGCCCTGTCGGGCAGTATTGCTGTATTGATGGCTTATCTTGGATTTGCATATTGGGGTATTGCTACCCAAACATTGATATACATTACAACTATAAACATATTTTATTGGCGTTTATCCAAATGGCATCCAACATTCCACATAGACTTCACTCCACTTAAAGGAATGCTATCTTTCAGCAGCAAACTACTTATAACCAATATATTCAATCACGTAAACAATAATATATTTTCGGTGATACTTGGAAAATTCTACGATGGTGAGCAGGTAGGCTACTTCACTCAGGCCAACAAATGGAGTTATATGGGACATTCATTAATATCGGGAATGGTAAACGGAGTTGCTCAACCTGTTCTGGTATCGGCATCCGACGATAATGAACGTCAGCAACGCATATTTCGCAAGATGCTTCGGTTCACTGCATTTATATCATTTCCGGCTATGTTTGGATTATCACTAATAGCACCACAATTCATAACTCTTGCCATAACCGACAAGTGGCTTCCCAGTGCCGAGATACTTCAGATACTTTGCATAGGAGGAGCATTTATTCCAATTACAACTCTGTATACAAATCTTATAATAAGCAAAGGTAAGTCTAACGTATATATGTGGAATATAATATCTCTTGGAATTGTTCAACTCGTATCAATACTGTTAGTATACAGCATGGGAATAAAAGTAATGATATCTCTTTTCGTCTCTATAAATATAGGCTGGCTTTTTATTTGGCACTATTTTGTAGGCAAAGAGATAAATCTATCTATATTACAAGCGCTGAAAGATATTCTTCCTTTTGCCTTTATATCGGGAGGAGTAATGGCTCTTACCTACTTTATCACAGAACCTTTGGACAACCTATGGCTCTTATTGTTAGCACGCATAGTAGTAGCAGCCATAATATATATGTTAATAATGAAATACAGTGGCTCTGTAACATTCAAAGAGAGCATGGACTATTTATTAAAGAAAAAATAAAATGGACATTACATCACAATATCGTAAACTTAATCGTTCATTCAGAAAGACACTTATTTACCATGTAGGAATCGATGCCGGTTTCTTTACTGAATATACTTACATGATTAATGCGATGCTATGGTGCCTTCAGAATAAGGTTCAGTTTAAATTATATTCTGCCGATGCCAACTTTGGGTACAGTAAAGGATGGACAGACTATTTCGACTCCTTTTGTGAAGAAACAACTGATGAATTGCATCACCGTTACAATACACATCCTATTCCTTCTTTCATAAACTTGCTAAAGCTTAGTATAAAAAGACACAATGCTAATCTTTTAAAATGGAAGATTAAAGTAACATGCAACGGCATTATAGGAAGATTTGCATTATTTGTTAAGTATGGAAACCCTATCCTTCTCAATCAAAATATCAAGTTCAGGCATGATACCCTGTACAACATACCTGAGCTGGGGATTGTTGACTGCAATTACATTGATGCATTTAATAAAATGGTAGATATAACCTGGAATCTTAATAAAGATACAAAGAAAGAGGTAAATAGATTTATTGAAAGTTTGTCACTGCCCGATAAATATACAGGATGTCAAGTGCGCGGAGGCGATAAGGTAACCGAGGTAAATCTTCTTGAGCCAGAGTATTATGCCGATAAACTTAAGAATTATTCAAATCCGGAAAACGTTTTTGTTCTTACCGACGATTACAAAATATATTCCCGACTTTGTAAATACAGCCCACATACTAACTGGTTTACTTTATGTAAATTCAATGAAGATGGATATGTAAACAGCAAGTTTACAAATATCTCTTCGGAATGTAAACGAGAACAGATGGTAAGATTCATAGCATCTATGGAAGTCCTTAAAAAATCGGAAAACTTTTTGGGAAGTATCACTCCAGGCCCTAGCCTCTTCCTTTTCAAGAGATTATATCCCAACATAAAGATGATAGACTGTCATAGTAAAGATTTTATGAATATATTGAAGTTACCAATAACAAAACGCGGAGAAATAGCCGAAGCATACTTGAATAATCATAAATAAATCTTTTTGTTTTTATCGTATATATAAATTACTTTTGTAATATAACCTATATATTTTACTATATGGCAAATGAATATACTCCCGAAGAATTATCTCAACTTCATAAGGAACTTTATGAAATACTGGCAGAAATAATAAGAGTTTGCAAAAAACATGATATCTCTTATTTCATTCAGGGGGGTACTGCTATAGGCGCCTTTTTCGAGAATGCAATTCTTCCGTGGGACGATGACATAGATATTGGAATGACACGAAAGAATTATGAAAAATTTATTAAGATTGCACCCAATGAACTGGACAGCAATTATTTTCTTCAGTCTCCACATACTGATGTTCATACACCTTACTATTTCACTAAAGTAAGAAAAATGAATACTCTTTTTGTAGAGAAAGATTTTGCTCATATAAAGGCTCATCAAGGCATATTTATTGATGTGTTTCCATTCGACAAAGTTCCAGACAGCAACACTATACAGAAAATACAGAGGGTTATTTCTAACTTCCTTAATTGCTGCTTTATGGGCAAAGAGATATGGATGTGGAAATATTTTGGTAAATGCGAGATAGATAATCCAACTAACCGCGGACCGCTACCTTGTTTAGCTAATAGATTATGTGTATCGCTGCTTTCCAAAAAAAACATATACCGTCTTCTCAGGTTATCTCAGTCCATGTTTAACGGAGTTAGTTCTACTTATTACAATATGGTTTTAATGCCTAAAGATCATATATCTGTCCATAGCATAGAAAACTTGCAGGAAGTAGAATTCGGGCCACTGAAGGTTATGGCTCCGAGCGATTTAGAAACCTATCTCAATCACCATTACCCAAGACTAAGAAGAGTAATACCTAAGGAAGAACAGCAAAATCATCGTCCTACTTATCTATCATTTAACACAGAAGAAAATAATGGAGAAAAATAATATAGTCAAGTTGCCATACATTACTGATGTTGCCGTATTGATACTTTTCTTCAATCGCCCAAAACAGTTGGGACAGGTTTTCGAAGAGGTAAAGAAGGCACGCCCATCTAAACTCTTCCTTTATCAAGACGGACCTAGAAATGAAAAAGACATTCCCGGCATAGAAGAATGCAGAAAGATCGTTGCCGATATTGACTGGGAATGCGAGGTACATACTATGTTTCAGGAAAAGAACTACGGATGCGATCCTTCAGAATATATATCGCAGAAATGGGCTTTTTCTATAGTAGACAAATGCATAGTACTAGAAGACGATGATGTACCCTCACTATCATTTTTCCCTTTCTGTAAGGAGATGCTGGACAAATACGAAAATGATGAAAGAATAACAATGATTGCAGGTTTTAATAATGAAGAAATTACTGCAAACATGCCTTACGATTATTTCTTCTCGACTACATTTTCTATATGGGGCTGGGCCAGTTGGAAGAGAGTGGTCGACAAATGGGATGAGAATTATACTTTTCTGGACGATAAGTTCAACATGAATCAATTGAAAAGCATAATAAAAGAGAGAAAATACCGAAACGATTTCGTCTATATGTGTCAGCGTCATCGTGAACAAGGAAAAGCATTTTACGAAACCATATTCTGGGCATCTATGCTATTCAGTTCAGGGCTTGCTATAGTTCCATCGAAGAATATGATAAACAATCTAGGAGCAACAGCCGATTCTACTCATTTTGCAGGTTCAGTACATACACTTCCAAAAGGATACCGCCGAATATTCACTATGAAGAGACATGAAGTAGAATTTCCGCTTCGACACCCTAAATATATAATAGAAAATGTTGATTATCGCAAGCGTGTATACAAGATTATGGGATGGAGACATCCATTCATTAAGATAGGACGTTCTTTCGAAGAACTTTTCTTAAACTTGAAATACGGCAATTTTGATATTATTACAAAATCTGTAAAAAACAGAATAGACAAATGGCTCAGGAAAGACAAAAGACATTAAAACACACTACTGTATATTTTTATCATACGCGTCTTACAACCGAAAGTTATGAGGAGTGGAAGGAGAAGAAATTTCCAGGACATCTGCTGTATGGAATGCCTCTTTTCGAAAAAGATGGTATAGAATGTGTAATGCATCGTTATAAACCTTTTCAGCAAAGGATAAAACTTATGCTATATGCAACAAAAGAGATACTGTTTTGCCAAGAAAAATATGATGTTCTGTATGGAACATCTTTTAGAGGATTGGAAATTATAATCTTCCTGCGTGCTCTAGGATTATACCGAAAACCAATCGTTGTATGGCATCATACGGCAGTAACATCATCGTCGGGGAAACTGCGCGAAAGAGTATCTAGATTCTTCTATAAAGGAATAGACAAGATGTTCTTGTTCAGTAAAAAACTTATTGCCGATTCTATAAAGACCGGTAAAGTGAATAGCGAAAAAATGAAATTAATTCATTGGGGGCCCGATCTTGATTTTTATGATAGCATAAAAGCATCGATTCCAAAAATGAATAAAGATGGATTTATTTCTACAGGAAAAGAGAACAGGGATATACCAACCCTGATAGAAGCATTCAATGAAAGTAATCAGAAACTTGAACTTTACATAGCAAAATCATGCGGCAGTCTGAAGTATGACAATATTATTAATAAACTTGAAGTGAGGAATAATATAGATATAACATTTACCGACGGAGTAATACCTTACGAACTTGCCAAAAAAGTAGCTTCTAAAGTATGCATTGTAATATGCTGTCTAGATTTTCCTTATACCGTAGGACTTACTACACTTGTAGAGGCCTTTGCCTTGGGTATGCCTGTAATATGTTCGCGCAATCCAAACTTCGAGATAGATATTGATGCCGAAGGAATAGGAATTACAGTAGAATATGGCAATATTGAAGGATGGATAAAAGCCATAGATTACATAAGTGCACACCCCGATGAGGCAAGAGAGATGGGAGAAAAAGCAAGAAAACTGGCACAAGATAGATTCAATCTAAAAATCTTTTCGCACGAAATAACAGAAAGCATTGCCGAAATAAATCACAATTGTTACAAATAATGTAACTTTGCATAAAGTTTTATGCCATGAGAGTACTTATAATTAATACATCCGAACGCATAGGAGGGGCTGCAATAGCTGCAGGTCGTCTTATGGAAGCACTTAGAGATAACGGAATAAAAGCAAAAATGCTTGTACGCGACAAACAGACCGACAAGATAAGTGTAGTGGGGATGAAGAAATCATGGTGGAAAGTATGGCAGTTTATATGGGAACGCATAGTAATATGGGCTGCCAACGATTTCAAGAAAAATGATCTTTTTGCCGTAGACATTGCAAATACAGGTACAGATATTACATCTCTTCCCGAATTCATTCAAGCAGATGTAATTCATATTCATTGGATTAATCAAGGTATGCTGTCCCTAAAGGATATAGATAGTATTATTGCATCGGATAAACCTATAATATGGACGATGCACGATATGTGGCCGTTTACCGGAATATGTCACTATGCCGGCGACTGCGAGGCATACAAGATTCAGTGCTCTAATTGTCCACTACTTTACAGAGGACATTCACGAGATTTATCTTACCGAACCTTCAAAAAGAAAGAAAAGCTTCTTAATAGTGCGCATATTACATTTGTAGCATGCAGCAAATGGTTAGAAAGTATGGCAAAAGAGAGTGCATTACTTAAAAATCAGCATATAACCAATATTCCTAATGCTATAAATACTAATCTATTCAAGCCGAGGAATAAGAAAGAGGCACGCGAAAAACTGAATTTACCTACCGACAGGAAACTTATTCTTTTCGGTTCGCTAAAGATAACCGACAAGAGAAAAGGTATAGATTATCTGGTAGAAGCCTGCAAATTACTTACAAAGAATAATCCTGAGTTATGCAGCAACCTAGGTGTAGTGGTATTTGGAAATGAATCGAAACAGTATTCTTCTCTTTTCCCTTTCCCTATTTATCCAATGAACTATATTGACAACGAAAAAAAATTGGTAGATGTATACAATGCGGTCGATCTTTACGTTACTCCTTCGCTACAAGATAATCTGCCAAATACAATAGTAGAAGCAATGGCGTGCGGAATACCATGCGTAGGATTCAAGGTAGGTGGAATACCTCAAATGATAGATCATCTTCATAATGGATATATAGCCGAATATAAATCGTCGGCCGATCTTGCAAACGGTATAGAATGGACTCTAACGGAGGGAGATTACGAAAATTTGAGTGAACAGGCTTTCCGAAAAGCAGTATCCTCCTACTCTGAAAGTACTATAGCGATGAAATACATTGAAGTATACAACAAGATAACCGGTAAGCATGCATAACACACACGTTCATCCAAAATTTTCAATCATAACAGTTACATATAATGCAGGAAATGTACTCGAGAATACTATCCAGAGCATTATTACACAGACCTACAAGAATGTAGAATATATAATAATAGACGGAGGATCAAAAGATAATACTCTTGATATAGCACATCGCTACAGCAAGCATATATCTATGTTGGTAAGCGAACCCGACAAAGGTTTGTATGATGCTATGAACAAAGGACTGAAACTGGCAACTGGCGATTATGTTTGCTTCCTAAATGCAGGCGACTGCCTTCATGAAGATGAAACTCTGTTTCTTATAGTACGATCTATAAATAAAAATTTCTTGCCAGACATAATTTACGGAGAGACTCAAATTGTTGATATAGAAGGACACTTTTTGCATATGCGACGACTGTCAACCCCGGAATATCTTAATTGGAAAAGTTTCCAAAATGGAATGCTAGTATGCCATCAAGCCTTCCTGACAAGGCGCGAAGTAGCCATAAAAAACATGTACAATCTAAAATATCGCTTCTCGGCCGACTTTGATTGGTGCATAAGGGTCATGAAAGATTCGACAACCTTTCATAACACCCACATCACCATTATAGATTACCTAAATGAAGGAATGACTACACAAAATCATAAAGCATCGCTTAAGGAGAGATTTAACATAATGAGTAACCATTATGGCATTTGCAGTACTATATTGCACCATATATGGTTTGTACTGCGAATGTTATATAAATAATATTCTTAGTCTTTATTTTCATTATTAAAAGGAATTGTAAAACATATCTTGGTACCATCCTTATAAAGATTGTCAATGTATATGTTACCACCTAGCCTCTTAATGATAAGCGAACATAAATATAATCCCATACCCATTCCTTCCTTGTAAGGATCTAGCTTGGTAAACTGTTTGAATACTTCGGTACGACTATCCTCAGGAATACCTATACCTGTATCTGTTATACATACGGAAAGTATATTTTCTTTTATATCAGCATCTACAGTTACCGTACCCTTTTCTGTAAACTTATATGCATTATCTATAAGTTGATGCATAATCATTAAGAAAAACCTATTGTTTATTTCTACCAGGAAGCTTCCATCGGCCGGGATATTTAAAGTAAAGTGTATATTGGGATTATTATATTTATCGGATATATTCGTTAATTCTACATGACATATACTGTAAATATCGGTAAGTTCTGTAGTATTTTTCTCATTTCCCGATGATGAGTCTAATTCAGATATAGAAACCATTAGATTAATGATATAATCAAGGCGATCTATATTCTCATGAATAAGATGATTTACCATAACCTTATCATCTACTGCAATAACCTCTTCCGACAAAATATCTGTAGCCTCAGATATAGCATTAAGTGGAGTGCGAAGTTCTCTTATCATAGAGTGCGTAAACGATGTTTTCATCTTTTCTATTTCCATAGCTTTCTCTTCTGCCTTCAACAACTTCATTTTTAGCTTATTTTCCTTCTTTACCTTTATATGCAACTGATATTGGAATAAAATAACCAATATAAATAATACACCCAGAGTTATAAGGAATACAAAAAGAAGCTTTTGCTTTTCAAGTTTCATTTCAGCATTCTCGGCACGCTCTTGTTGCATCTCGAAAGAGCTTCTTAATTGTGCTAATTTTTCCTGGGTTGAAGCAGCAAATATTGAATCATTTATATATATATATTCATGATACGTTTCCAAAGCCTTATCTTTCATTCCGGCAGCCTCGGCAGTTTGAGCCTTCCATTTAAGTCGGCCAGGAAGCTGAAAACTAAAATTCATATTCTTGGCAGAGATGATAGCACTATCTACGTAGTTTAATGCCATTTGAGGCTGATCAATCCTCTTGTAGTAATATGCCATTAACACATAATAGCTATCCAGATTGACTTTGCCATTTGGAAGATGCCTTATTTTATTTACTATTTTTACATATTCCTTAAGATACATATTGGCCTCTTTCTTACCTATTACATTAGGAATTCCAAGGAACATTCCATATAGTTGGAACTTTATGAGAGAGAGATCAAAAAAAGGATAATCTTTATAGTAAGCAATATATCTTTTAAGATCTTCTTGCTCGGACTTCAATATTTCATATCCTTTTTTACAAGAGTCGGGATTGGCAATATATAGGTTAGCCAATCCTATTTTTGCATTTCTTATAATATTAAATGACAAGTCTATTGGGCAATCTTTAAGTAACTGTATACCTTTTTTATAATATGGAATTGCTCGCAGATGACCTTCATAGTTTCCTCCATGCACCAGCAGCATCTGACCAATAAATATATTTGTTGTTGCTTCTTCGTATACTGATTGAGTTTTTTTACTAGCAAGAATACTCCTTTTAACAGAATCAATTCTTTCATCATTGTATTCCTTAGTATTCATTATGAAATTTGTAATATTTAATCTAAGGCGTGCAAAGGCGAGAAGAGCTTCTTTATCCGGAAACTGAGGATATTTCTCTAATTTATTTACATAGATTTGCAGACTATCGGGATATGGCAATCCATAAAGGGTTATTATATCGTTAAAAGCATGTTTAATCCTTTTGTTGTCTTTTCTCTTGAAGCTCTTATCAAATAGTTGACGTGTATACTCACTATCTCCCCATGGAATAGAAATCATAGAAAGATGTTCAAGCACTGTAAGCTCTTTTTCTATATTTCCTGTTTTTTGTGTCTGATGCAATAATATTAACAGACTATCCTTTGCTAGAGAAGAGTTATTTGATATTGCATATTGAAAACAGAACATTCCTATTATAGGAAGTAAAATCTTTTTTAATTGCATAGTTGATAGTATTTGATTTATTAAAGACTAACTATCTCTTTTTTCTTACTTTAAATATTATATATAAAAATGTCAGTAAGAATAAAGTTATTATTGATCCTATAGCAATAGTCTCGGTTATATGAATTGATTCTGGATCGAACTTAAATTCAATATTGTGTTTCCCGGATGGTACGTTCATTGCTCTTAATATGTAATTGGCACGTCCTATAGCTGCCTCTTTTCCATCTATGAAAGCTTTCCATCCCGGGTAATATATTTCTGAGAAAACAACAGTTCCAGCTTTATCCGAATTAGTCTCATAAGTTATTGCATTCGGTTCATAGCTTATTAGTTTTATGGTTTGTGTAGAGTCTTTACCTGCAGTAGCCTTAATTTCGGATTTAAATTTATTATCTACCACTGCTACTTCAAGAGGATTTATAGTCGATAATGAATTAATCTCCTCATCAGCATTAGCTACATATTTTACCTCGTTCACAAACCATGCATTTCCATTTGCATATGGATTTAAAATCGGAATAGTCTTGCCATCTTGCAAGGGGAATATGAAATATCTTGTATTCAGCATGTTTATAACTCGAAACTTCATTGGATCAACCTTCGTCATATCACCACTTGCTTCGGATACTTCCTTAAATATATTGCTCATCTCTGGAGATATATGATGTTCTATCATCTCCTGATAACGTCTTAGTTTGGCAGCATGATATCCGCCTATACTTTTGTGCCAATATGAAGTATTATTCTCATTAAAAGTATTCGATGCAAGATTAAGAACTCTAAAATCAGGAGTCTTGTCGTTCAGAATCATTTTATCGGTTTCGGTAGGACGAAATGTAATCTCCTGAGCCGATTTGTCTACAAACTGTTCATCATATAGATAACGTTTGTTTATATCCCACATATCCACAAGACAAAGTACAAGAAGAAGAGCTACAGTAAGTTTATTACCGATCTTTCCTCTTGTATATGCAAGAAGAATTGCTACGCCAATAGTAACGATAAAGAAACTTCTCCATGCATCGGATGTAAATATGCTTATACGCATTTCTTCTAGGTTCATAAGGAATGCCGCCAGCTGATCAGAAGGAATACCATTCTGAAAAGCACTCATCTCCATAGATGATACAAAAGAAGAGAAGAATATTTTTGGGAAAACGGCAAAAAGCAGAGCTATGCCACCAGTAAGTCCAAAACTTATAAGAAAATCATTTCTTCTTTCCTTTATAATTTCAGGTTTAACCATTACTTCACGAAGTGCAAGCATGGCAAGCAATGGTATGGTAAACTCGGCTATCACCAATATTGAGGATACAGCACGGAATTTATCATACATAGGAATATAATCAAGGAAGAAATCTGTAAAACCCATGAAGTTTCTTCCCCATGAAAGAAGAATAGAAAGTAACGTTGCACCAAGAAGCGCCCACTTCATTGGGCCCTTTACTATAAATAACCCAAGAATAAACAGGAACATTACAAAGGCTCCAACATATACAGGTCCCGATGTTCCTGGCTGTTCGCCCCAGTACTGTCCTATCTGAGAATATATGCTACCATACATAGGATTTGCCTTTTCCATGGCTTTCTGGTTTGCTGATAGAGGAACTGATGCTCCTCCCTTTACATTAGGAATAAGTAAAGAGAATGTTTCGCCTATGCCATAACTCCACTGAGTAATATAATCACGTTCAAGCCCTCCTTTAGTTTGATTATGTGAGTCGGCCTTTGTTAGTTCTGTTTTTCCACGCATTGTCTCCTTGCTATATTCATATGTATGATATAGATTTGACAAATTAATGCAAACACCAAGCAATCCGGCTATAAACAATACACCTGTAGCTTTAAAAAATTGTGAAAGTTTCTTATCCTGATAAGCCATCACTCCATAAGCCACTGCCATGAAAAGCATTACAAAAAGGAAATAATAGCTCATCTGTACGTGATTGGACATTATCTGTAATGCAACAAAAACAGCAGTAAGAAGACCACCCGCAAGATATTTACCGCGATACGCCAATACCATACCTGCAATTGTTGGTGGTATGTAAGCCAAAGTTATGAACTTCCATATATGTCCGGCAGATATAATGATGAAAAAATACGATGAAAAAGCCCATATTACTGCTCCTAATGCTGCAAGCCAAACAGAAAAGTTGAAAGCACGCAGCAAAATATAGAATCCCAGAAGCATTACAAATACATACCATACATACTGAGGAAGATATAAATGATATAAGTTTTCGGCTGTTTTAAGAGTATCTGTTGAGTTATAACTAGGAGACATCTGATACGTAGGCATACCTCCAAATATAGAGTTTGTCCATCTAGTACGTTCACCTGTACGTTGCATATACTCTTTTGCCTCTTCTCCTGCACCGATACCTGCAACCGAGTCATGCTGAGAAAGAATGCGTCCTTCTGTAACGGCAGGATAGAAGTAAACGAAAGAGACTATGGCAAAAATGATTATTACTATTATATCTGGAAGAATCTTTTTAAGTAAGTTCATAGCTATAAGATGTTTAATAATATTGCAAATATACTATAAGTCTGATAAAATATGTACATTTGCAATTGAAAATAATATTTGTATGAAAATAGGTATAATTACAGCAATGAGTTCAGAGCATAAGCAAATAGCTCAGTTGCTTGTCGATAAGAAAGAATATAAGGATGGCCCTTTTGACTATACTGAAGGTAAAATAAATAATAATACCATAATACTTATGAAATGTGGTATAGGTAAAGTCAATTCGGCTGCGGGAACTACAGACATGATTCATATTTTTCGGCCTGACTGCATAATAAGCACAGGAGTTGCAGGAGGTATAGATAAATGTCTGAAGGTTATGGATGTAGTTGCAAGCAAGGCCATTGTTTATCATGATGTATGGTGCGGCGAAGGCAACATGTATGGACAAGTTCAGGGACTGCCTCTATATTTTGAAGGTAATACAACTCTTTTAGAGTGTGCAATGAATCTTGACACAGAAAATGCAGTACATGAAGGACTTATATGTAGTGGAGACAAGTTCATCACCAATAAAGATGAACTAACAGAGATAAAATCAAACTTTCCTGAAGGGTTAGCAGTCGACATGGAATCCGGATCTATTGCTCAAGTATGTCACATATTCAAAATACCATTTATTAGTTTCCGAATAATAAGCGATACGCCAGGAGCTGAAAATCATTGGGAACAGTATACAAACTTCTGGGAAACGGTTGCCGATACTTCATTCAAGGTTACCGAAAGTTTCCTTTCATCAATACCTAATAAATTATAAAACAGAAATGAAAACAATTCCAAGCTTTACAATAGATCATATAAACCTGCTTCGTGGAATATATGTATCAAGAAAAGACAAAGTAGGAGATGAAACTATCACTACTTTCGACATAAGAATGAAAGAACCTAACCGCGAACCTGCATTAGGACAAGGTGCACTACACTCTATAGAACACCTTGCAGCAACTTTTCTCCGCAATCATCCTATATGGGGTGAGAAGATTATATATTGGGGACCGATGGGATGTCTTACAGGCAACTATCTACTATTGAGAGGTAATCTTGAATCTAAAGATATAGTAGAATTAATGAAAGAAACATTCAAGTTTGTATCTGAATATGAGGGTGATATTCCTGGTGCTTCTCCTAAAGACTGCGGAAATTATCTTCTTCAAGACCTTCCAATGGCTAAATGGGAATCGGCTAAATATCTTAACGAAGTTCTCGAAAATATTACAGATGACAATCTTCACTATCCTATAAAATAAAAAATAATCCCTGCTACACTTAATAACCGAGGTAGCAGGGATCTTTTGTTAAAGAAAAATATGTATTTATATTTTGCAGTGTTATATCATATTAAAGACCTTCACTCATATCTTCATCATATTCGGCCAATTCTCTTGGCCCAACCGTTGAAAAACCATATTGTTCATTATGCTGACTAATATCCAGTCCTACTTTTTCATGATCGGCAGATACTCTCATAGGAATCATCTTATTTGTTATCCAATAAAGAGCATAACTTACTACAAAAGTATAGCCACATACAACCAAAATAGCAAGAAGATGTATGAAGAAAACTTTAACTTCGCCTGCGATTAGACCATTTACGAAAATACCTGTCATCACTGTACCTATAATACCTCCTACGCCATGTGTAGGGAATACATCAAGTGCATCATCAATACTTGTCCTATTCTTCCAATAAACCGCAATATTACATATTATAGTAGTAACAAGAGCTATAAAAATACTTTCTCCTACTGTTACATAACCAGCCGACGGAGTAATTGCTACTAAACCAACTACTGCACCTACGGCTGCTCCCATTGCAGAAGGCTTTCTTCCACGTATACAGTCAAAGAATATCCAAACCAACATAGCTGTGGCCGAGGCTGTATTTGTATTAAGGAATGCCTTTACTGCAATCCCATCGGCTGCCAATGAAGAGCCGGCATTGAAACCAAACCATCCTAACCATAACATTGAAGCACCTAATATAACTAAAGGTATATTAGCTGGTATATGTAATCTATCAAGATTTTGACGTTTACCTAAAAATATGGCTCCGGCAAAAGCAGCAATACCTGAAGAAGCATGTACTACAATACCACCGGCAAAATCGAGAACACCTAACTGACGGAGGAAACCATCAGGATGCCAAGTCCAATGAGCCAACGGACAATATACAAATAGACAGAAAAGAATCATGAATACCATATATGCAGAAAAACGTACACGTTCGGCAAATGAACCTGTTATAAGAGAAGGAGTTATTATAGCAAACTTCATCTGAAACAAAGCAAATAAAGCAAGAGGAATTGTCGGAGCAAGAAAAGTATCAACTTTTGCACCTACATTTTTGAACATAAAAAATGTTGTTGGATCACCTATAAATCCACCTATGTCTGTACCAAAAGCAAGACTAAATCCTACAAATATCCATAATACGCTTATAATTCCCATAGCTATAAAACTTTGAAGAATTGTTGATATTACGTTTTTCTGACCTACCATTCCTCCGTAAAAAAATGAAAGTCCAGGAGTCATCATTAATACAAAAATTGTAGCAGTAATCATCCATGCAATATTTGCATAGTTAAGGTTTCCATCTGATTCCCACACATTTTCTGTTTCGGGAGTAAGAAGACCTATAATACTGATGGCAATCATTATTGTCATCAAAATAACCCATCTCTTTTCCATTTTCTTTTTATTTAGTTGGCTCATTACAAATTAATACTTTTGAAATAATTAAACTTAAAAATATATCTTACTGAAACTTTTGTGCAAATATATAAAACATTAATCTACTAATTAAAACATTTGCATAACTTTTTGTATTTTATTATTGCATTTTCCACAAAAAACAATCAAATTATAAATTAAAGCAATGTAAAACAAGCAAATTAAAGCCATTTATCACTTTTTTTGTTATATATTATAACTTTAGAAAATAAAAGTCAAAGCTAAATAATGAAAAAAAAGGAAATAGAAATAAAACTTATTAATATTAAAGAAGAGGGAATGATTGGAGTATATATAATAAAAAAAGGTTGTCTCTTTAGTAGAGGACAACCTTTTTATTTTTTTGCTGATCTCGTAATTACTTACGCAATCCAAGAACTTTAATGATTTCACGATATCTGTTGATATCACGATCTTTAAGGTAGTTAAGTAAAGCACGACGCTTTCCTACCAATGTTGTTAAAGCTCTTTCAGTACTATAATCTTTTCTGTTGAGTTTAAGGTGCTCAGTCAGGTGAGAAATACGGTATGAGAACAATGCTATCTGCGCTTCAGGTGAGCCAGTATCAGTGTTAGACTTTCCGTACTTTTCAAAGATTTCTTGTTTTTTAGCAGCATCTAAATACATAATTCTTAGATTTTTTATATATAAATATTAAATTGCGGTTGCAAAGATAGACATAATATTTATAAATCAATGATATTGAGTTATTTATTTTCTAAAAAATATTCCAAATTATCTATAGATACATCCTTTAGTATCACATTCTTATTCTTATCAAGCAGATATATGGTAGGCATCGCTCTTAAATCATATAGTTCTTTTCCTTGTATTTTTTGTTCTTTATCATATGAATTTATCCATGAATCAGGAATTTGTGACTGATACCTTTTCCATGCTTCAATATCTTCATCGGTATAGATAGCCAATATTTTTATCTTTCTTTCACTCAATAGTCTGTTTAGAAGAGTTGACGAAACCATCTTTTCTTTTATTGCCACACAAGTCTCACAATCGGGATTATAGAAAAATAGTACAGTATAAGGAGAAGATATTGATTGCATACTTGAATCCTGACCATAATTTGTAGTATAAGTAAAATTGGCTGCCTTCTGACCTACTCTATTTTTTAAAGTGTTTTTAAGTTTAAAATGAGAATTACTTTTAATAGCCTCATCAATATTGCTAAGTTTCCCAACCGCTCTACACATAGCGATGAAGAAATTTTCATTTCTCATAGGAGAGTTTGGATTATTCCAATAACGCTCAAATGTATCCCAAAAATAGTGTAGCATTATCTTGTCGGAAGACGCCGATCTAAATGTAGTCGCTATTGCACTGTCGGCTATATTGAGATCTACCATAGATATTATATCCATAAAGTTTACTATAGCCTGTTCGGTTATATCAGGAAGATGAACAAGAGTAGTATCTTTAAAGTTAAATTTATCCCAATAATGCAATGCTAGATACCGAGCTCTATCATCAGGCGAAGTTAGCATTACCGGAATATCGGGCAAGTTAAACTTTACTGATGTAGTGACTGATTTATTATCCTGCTTTTTATCTTCTTTACATGCAGTAAATATAAATAATGACACCAACAAAAGCCAATACACTCTTTTCATGATATTTTAGTTTATTCAGCTTCGACAAATATAAATATAATCACACTGTTAGTAACAATGGATAAGCATTATTTCTTCGTCGGCACATAATTCTACTCTCCAGTTTTTTTCAAGAAGTTTGAAAAGATCTACTTCAAACTTCTCAAGTAGTACTCCGTAAAACAGGAACTGAATCTTATCTTTTATACACTCCCTGGAAGACGGACTGTTAAGAAGCTCGGCCGAATGGTAATATGCATACCATTTAGTATCTTCTTTATAAAGGAATACTTCAGACTTACTGAAACATTCCTTATCCATAATTGTCAAGATGTTATTCATATATTATTATTGATTATCTTTTATGCATCGTATATGATCGCCTTCATCTACTAAACCCGATCCCATAGTAAGATTACTTCCGTTATAGAACCATCCTATACGATAAGATGTATTGCTACCTGGTATAGGCACATTCCAAAATTTAAACTTTGTTCTTGCCACATCATTAGCCGAAAGATAACCTGAAACAGACATTAGATACAATTCTCTTAGATTAGGAGCGCGCCAGGTTCCATTTGTACTTCCTGCGTAGTAACATGGGGTATTAACTATATAATTAGAATTATATACTATGGCACTTCCTATGGTAGAAACAACTCGAGTTGAAGTTCCTGTTCCAATTGCGATTCCCTTTAATGGCAATCTACTCTCTGTATCCCAGTTTGTATGTACTCCAAGTTCGCCATTACTTACAACACTTCGCAAAGCCTTCTTATTTATATAAGGAGTAGTGATGTTATATGAAGAAGATACGTAGTAATTCTGAGGAGTAGAAGAACCTAGGTTTCTCATACATCTATAGTAATTAACATTCTGATTATTAATCTTTGTAACCATATCGTATTCAGTACCTGCACTTGTAGACACAGACTCTTCACCCCAATAAACTATCAAGTTTGCAGATTTATGTGTGCTACTTAGAAAATGTTTGTATATATACTGATTTTCAGTATAAAGTTTGGACTCCTCACTTAAACCGGCGTCTCCCAAAAACATTCCAACATATTGGTTTATAGCAGGCAAATACCATTTTATCTCGTCGGCATCAATAGTATTGTCTCCATCCAAGTCCCTATTACGCTGCATACATGCTATGTAAGCTCTGCTATATGTAGAGTTCATAGCATTCAATGTGGTAGTAGTACTATTCTTGTAACCATTGTTACCATAAGATAAAAGAACATCCCATTTTGTAGCATAACTATTAACAATAGGGACAAAATTATAACGTCCGTCGTTCAAACTTGTATAACTGCTATTTCTATTTCCATTATTATAAACGTCCCATCCTTGTAGAGGACCAGTCTCATTATATACTTCTACCCCATATGCATCAGTCAGGCTTGAGTTAGTTACGTCAGTATCATAGAATGTCTGGATAGCCCTCTGTGATATAACATAAGTAGATCTTATTACAGAACTATTTCCATCAGGACTCAATGAAACATCATTAAGTATCTGAGCCTCACGGTTAGGCACATTCACAAAATATTTCCATAAAGGTACTCCGGCTGTAGGAGTGAAGCCTGATGGAGGATTATCGTAATAAAACTCATCTATATGACAAGTATAAACAACATTATTGCTATTATCATACGCATTTGTAATCTGCCCATTAGCAATTTTTTTCAACTCGTCAATGAATTGGCTTATTGTAAGGTAAGTTCCACTATTTGACTTATATGGCATAAACTGTTCACTATAAGTGTTTCCAGACTTTGAATTTCTAATAATATGTATCCAGTTTTCGTCAGTATAACCCATCTTGGTAAAAGGAGTAGATATTTTATATTTAAAGAAATCTGTCTTAAGCTTACCCGATTCAAGCAAGTTCTTGCTGAACTTCAATAAAACCGTTTCATAATGAGCATCTAACAAATACTTAGTAGTACCATCCAAGAAGGTTACGTCGCCTTCGGCACCTGGTGAGTTTTCTATTTCTGATGTACTTACAACTTCAACTACAATATCGTCTACACCATTTACGGTTAAGTTATAAGTATACTTACAGTTCCTACTACTAAAGAAGTCATTTGCCTTTTCATTAAAACTACCTCCTACCGCATATCCTAAATGTATTACATATCTTACATCAGCCTCAATACCCTTATCGGTTCCGTTATCAGAAGCTTTGCCGTAATATTTACCTTTAACTACGACATATGTTCCATAATCAGGAGCATATACATAAGCCCCGTTACTTACAGTAGGACGAGTTGAGGATCCTGTAGAAGTCTTAGTCTGTTTCTCACGCATTCCATACGCCTCCTTCTCTGTATTTCCAGATATAGCCAATTTACCGTTAGGTCTGTTCTCGGAAAGATAGAAGGTAAACCCCATATCGGCAGCCAATGTTCCTGTAAGTTCCGAACTATTATAAAAATCAGATGACTGTTGTGAAGCATCCCAGCTATTGGCGGCGGCAACAGTTCTTGTGGCACTTTTCTCGAACATATAAGACTTCTTAGGTACATTACATACCTGATAACTCTGTGGTACGAAACTTGTACATTTAGATCCATATTTAAACTTGAAAGTTATTACAGAATCAAGTCTTTTGAGGACCAAAGTTTTTATATCTGTATTCGTGATCTTATAAACATTACCACTATTTACAGCTCCGGCCATCAAGTAAGTATTTCCATTCCTTGTAAGGTCGTTATTCAATGTAACCGATAAAGCTTTCAACTGATTGAGGCTTATTATCGCATCTAATTGATCTTTTACACTTCCAGTATAATTATTAGTACTTCCACTAATATTTGCTATTCCATATATATATGAGTCGCCTGTAGTAGTATTTATTTTTATCCAGTTATTGGCACTAGTAGTTGATGGTTGTAATCCTGTAGTTCCATCAGTAAGCTGACTTCCACTTAAATATGTTTTTGACTTTACATTACCACTACCATCAAAAACAAACACATATAAATCATTTATAAGATTCTCATCCGGTGCACGCGATGAAACTACGTCATCGGCTTTAGGAGAGCTAATTTGAAGCCTTACACTTACATCCTCTATTTCACTAGGAGCATCAGCAATATTATCTTCCACACAACTACCTAATGTAAATAAAGTCATGATAATAACTGATCTCATAAATACCATATATATTTTAGATACTTTCATAATCATCTTCTTTTATTTTATTCAAAAGCCGGTACATCTATATTATACGTATTCCATGCATCTATTGTGTAATACAGCTTAATATCCTGATTAAGTCCACATATATTGAACTTATAATCATAATTCCTGCATATGTTCCATATTGTATTATTAGATGAAGAACTATAATCCTTAAAGTTTATAGTATACTCCTTAGTTTCTGAAGTTGAGGTCATTTTTACGGTAACCTTTATACTAGACTGAGTCGCCCCCTGGTTATTAAACTCTGGAATATAGATTATGTAATGCTTTGCATCTATCTGGAAGAAATCCATAGTAGAATTTACAAGGCTGCCAGTAGGAACATTTATATTATCTGAAGTCAGATTCTCCATTAAATTATCTATTGATGCATATGTAGATGGTAAAGCATAACCTTTGTTATTATAATTATTGATTTTTACACTCTGAAGCGCAAAGAAATCTACTGATTCATCAAGAGAAACTTCAACTTTTGCCAATGCTCTTAATACATTTATAGTACCTAAATCGGTTCGTTTGCCTAACTCCATAATTACATTACGAGTAGCCACACCCCACATAGGAATATATTTATAAACCGTTCCTTGTATAGGATAAAATGTAGATACATCATAATTATAAGACAAAGTACCAACAGTATTTATATTGATTAAACTTCCGCTATTTGCAAACACCATAATCTTATATGTATTCTGAGTCTCAGCCAACGATTTAGGCAAAGTAACCGATCCTATTATTTCATAAACAGAATCACTTATACGCTGTGCCAATATATCTTGCACCTTCCAGCTACTAGATCCTCTTAAAAGATATACATTAAGCTGACTCAGATCCATTTGATTCTCATACGTATCGAGATTTTCACCAAGCATAACGGCTCTTGACGGCAAATGATTATTCATAGAAATAGTAAACTTGACATTTACATCGTTAGTATAATATTCATTTTCATCAAGTATACTATTACACGAAGTCATCACTCCGATAATAAGAACCAAGATTAATATCGATTTATATATTGATTTCATGCCTATAATATTTTTATTTCAAATCAGCATCATTAAAAACCACCTTCCAACCATTAATTATAATAGAAGAACTTACCCATTTGCCATTATTTAGGAAAAATGTCATATTATACTCATCCTGACGATCCAAATATTCCTGATCGTCCATATTCTTGTTATAATATCCTTTAATAAGTAACGCATAATCAATAAGAGGAATAGAAAGAACTTTTTCTCCTACTTTATTCTTTATAGTAAGAATAGGATTTTTCTCTTTTACCAGACGACCTACTGTAAGTTCGGCAATAGCCAGATTATTGGCAGTACGAGAAGCCTTTACTGCATCATCAATGCCAGCAGTGCCATTATCCTTGTGCCATGCAAAATATTTTATAGGTTCATCTTCTATCAAAGAATTCTTATAGTCCATCAATCCATTCTCATCATCTATTGTAAATATAAAATCGTCTGGATTGACAGAATTACCCGACAACTCCTGCAGGATTATCCTTACAGAGTTAGTATTTTTTGTAAGGTTTATTGTTACAATTTTCTGACTACTTGCCCGAGAAAATGCCTGCTTCTGAATATGACCATGAAACAGAGGCTTCAGTTCTGCATCTATATAAGCCGACCCATCTGCAATTCTTCCTACATGCTTACGGTTCATACTGCATGTAAGGGTCTCGAGTGTAGATACATTGGGCTGAAGTATCGGTACTGAGAAAGATTGCTGGTCCTCCAATCCTCCCCATGCTACCAATTCATAATTACCTGGTGCTATTTCTACAGGCATAGAATAATTATCAGCCTTTAATATCTCTCCCTGTTCAGTACGCTGATATACGAATTTACCATTCTCGTCAAAAGCATATAATGTAACAGAAGTTACTTCATGTGCAAAAGCATCAGCATATTTCAAATTCATATCATACTTGAACTTGACACGATACTCTACAGAGCAATCTCCATAATTATTATCAAGAATCTCATTACAAGAAGCTACCATCAAAGCTAGACCTACTATGCAAAATTGCTTTGCTACAATCCTCTTAATTAAATTATCTGCTTTCATTATTATATTATTTTCTTGTTTCTATATATAGTTCGGAGTTGTATCTCCTATTTAATATTCCTTTCAAGTGGGAAATATTATTTATATTTCCATGATCTGTATCTATCTTTGCACCGATACAGCAAGTGATTAATATTTTTCTATAATAATGGGAAAGAATTCACTTCCCCATTATTATTTATATCAGATTATTTTAAATCAACAGATTGACTTACAATTTTCCATCCAAGTACATTTATTTTGGCTGCTATATATGATGATTCGTTTGTAGGAGTTTCAGGAATAATATCATTAGAAGGCTGCCATATAGGAGTACCCAATCCTGTTACAGAAGCGATACTTATCTGATAAACATGATTTCTAACTAATCCTTTCGCTCCTAAACCTTCTCCACCATTATGTTCAATGTCAACATAATAATATGTCATACCATCCTTCCAGTACAATATATCGCCCAAACTGTTAATATCTGCATTAAGAGCAGTAGTAGCATCAGTAGCGATCTTCGTACCACTACCATCCGTAGAGAGTGTATAGAAAGTTGGTGCACCTGATACTAAAGAAACTGTAACGTTATATGGACGACTTCCTTGAGTTGTAAAAGCAAAATCTGTTGGGGCAATAGAAGCATATGTTGCAGGGGTTACTCCGGCAGCACTAGTCTTCTTATAATATTTGCCGAGGATATTTGCAAAGTGATTTCTTAGTCCTTGTTCGCTATACATAACTCCGCGCCATTTCATAAGAGTTACAGCTGCCCCACCGCTAGTAGCTTTTAGTTGAGCCGCAACAATAAGTTTAGGAGTAGTAGAGGAAGTATTTTCATTGCAATAAACCGGATTCTTATTTGCGGATACTTCATTATAATTATAATTTTCATATGTTCCAACTGCAGAAGTAGCCCAATAAGAACGCATATTATTTACGTCATTCCAATTCCAACCTCCATAATTTTCATATCCTGTCATATTTTTCAATAAATAAGACACATTATTATCGTAAGTAACTTTAAATCCAACCAAACTTGCTGTTATGGAAAGATCAACGCCGTCTACCTTCAAAACCTGAGCAGCTGAAGTAACATTAAGACTACCATCAGTTACACCTACTTTAGCCAAAACTCTTTCTACCGGAATAGTTACAGGATTATTTTTAGCATCATCTTGTGTTTTGGCTATATTTTTCAGTTCTAGTGGAGTAGTATACATTATATCTCCATTAGCATTCTTATATACAGAATTAGACATTACAAAATTACCATTCGTTTGATAAGATCTATAATCTGCACTCTTTGCCTGTACGTCTGCCAATGTAGTACTAGCCGAAAAACCTTCATTTCCTGTTGGATTAAGAATTGCCAATATTTTGGCAGGTACAGATGTAGGATTACTGAACAATATTACCGCATCAGAATATGCCTCTATATTCTGTGAACTACCTGCCGTCTGTTTTGTCCAGCTGAAACTGTTAATAGTCTGAGGAGCTATACCACATGAATTACCGTCCTTGTCGAAGAAAAGGAACTGAACTGAAGTTACACTATTTTCATCTACTGTACCATCCGAGAAACCTCCCAAGGCTCTTGATTCATTACTCATTGAAGGTGTAACCACCTTTACAGCTACATAAGAATTACCTGACAAATTACCAGTACTTAAATTCTCATCCACAAGATCATTGTTTGAGCAAGAAGCCATCAGGCTTATTGCAAACATTCCAAGTGCTAAATTCTTAACTTTCATAATTTTAATTTTAATTTTTTATTTATCTCTGCACACACTTATGAGTTCAATCTAGAAGATATAATCTTCATATTATCAATAGCCTCGTTACTTCCAGCCTGCTGAGCCTTCTGGAAATAATACTGAGCTTTTTCAAAATCACCTTTAAGCATCATTGCAACTCCTATGTTATTAAGAGTAGCAGCCGAATTTTGATCTGCTTTTTCTAAATACTGCAATGCACGTTCATAATTTCCTTGATGCAGTTCGATAGCTGCAGCATTTTCATTTGCAGTAGGATCAGATGGAAACATTCTTACTGCTGTTTCGAATACTTCATTAAAATCTGCACTCCCGGTAGGATAAGTCTGAGCAACACGATACATTTCATCTAAGCTCAACTGTTGAGGACGACTCTTTATTATCAGTTTAGCCTCATCTACACTAAAACTTCGTACATTATAGTTTACTGTGTAATCAGATCGACGAAGAGGAGGATAACAGAGTTCTAGAAGTTGTTTATATATCTGCCAATTAAGATTTCTAAGTTGAAAATCTCGTTCGTCATCATTTATAGATTCATTATTTATTATGGCAAGTACCTCTTTCTTCATTCCAATTTCATGACTCTCAACATAGTTCTTAACTCCAACCCAATCTTCGGGTACTGAAGATACCGAAATCATATTGGTATTAAAATTGTACTGATCTAGTACATATTTCTTCAATGCTTCTGCACGTCCATGCGCCAGACGAGTATTCAATGCATAAGATCCTTCGGGTGAAGCATAACCTATAATCTTCATACTTGTAATGGTGGTATTCTTATCATTCTTTACTACATCAACAGTACTTTTTATTTTATTAAGCTCTGATGGATTATTTCTAAAATCAGTATATATCTTTATCTGTCCAACAGGAAAATCAAGGAATGCGCTTCCTTTATCAGCTCTCATCTTTATATTTTCCACGTTAGGAGTAATAAAAGATATAAAAGGATTGATTTTTCTCTTATCACCTATCATAGCTATTAATCCAGTCTGTTCGCTTTCCAGATTATTTCCGCATCCACATTTATTGACTATCAAATTAAGCTTTGCACCATTCATCCAAGCAGAATATGGTATTCTTACAACATAGTCTACATTCTGATTAGTCTTATTGTAACGTCGTATAATCTTATATGCATTCTTATCTATTCTGTCCGATCTCTGCTGTACAATAAGTCTTCTACGACCATATATATATACCGATGGGAGCATCTTGTTCTGAACCTTATCAGTAGATTCTATTATCGGAGTAATTGTTTCTACTCTGTTTGATGAAATCTTGCTTGTATAAGGTATTATCATCTCCATAGATACGATTAACTGTCCCTCATCCGATACAATAATGTTTTTATTCTTGATTTTTACACCATCAAGATCCGTAGTCTGCGCAATGGCCAATAACGGAAGAAATGATAATAGAATTAAATATATTGTTTTCATATTCTATAACTTTTAAAATAAATAAACCAGACTTATAGCAGCTTTAGTGGGACCGAAATAATTCTTATGAGATTTTTCTATCATCTCGCCACAGTTTTCACAAGGATATTTCTTATACTTAACATAAGCATATCCTACGCCTATATTTGCTTCTATATTCCAATGATGACCAAGTACAAATTGATATCCATACGATATACCTCCACCATAGAATTCTCCTTTATATCTATAATCCTTCATATCCTTCCATAAAGCAAAAGGAGGTTTTATTCCCATTACGTTGTATACTCCTATCATCCCATTAATGCCAAAGAAATGACCATTGAACTTATCACATAGCCAATATCTAACTTCTGGCTGTACCAACATAAGCTTGTATTGCTTGGTATCTGAATATTTCCATGGGTTGTAATAAAATGGAACATCGATGGTAAATTTGGGAGAAATTCCAACTTCGACTCCTATATTAGGAATTACCACTGCATCTCCTAAAATATTACTCTTTACTGCAATCTGTCCACTAGTCTTATTAACTGCTAATAGAAGACAGATTAAAACTAATATCACTTCTTTTGATTTCATGCTTTATAAGTTTTTTTTCTTGTATAGCAAAAATAGAGAGGAAAAATGAAAGATAAAGGCGGCTTTTTTATCTAAATAAAATGGTAAATACATCAATTTTATAAGTTAATTTTTATGTATTTAAATCAAAAGAGAAGATCAACAGAGGTTTTTCATTCAATAAAAACTCATTGATTAAAAAACCTATTTGATGATTAAATAGCAACTGATCAAATGAGGGGTATTTATATCCTGTTCAATATTATTTTCTATAATATTATTTAATCATTATAAGAGGAATAATTAATTATGCTACATAATCATTCTTAATACAAGTCTAAGATGAATGATTTAACATTATTTTCTAATATACAAATGATGTTTATTTGTTTATTTCTATATTTGCGAACGATGGATTTTTAATCACTTATCTATTTTAAAACTTTAAAATAATATCTATGAAAATAAATATTATATCATTTTTTTTTTCAATTATAATTTTTCTTGGTTGTACGACTGTAGATAATGAACTTATTGATGACATAAATAGTAGGAATTTATTTAGAGATAAATACAATGCGATAGAATTAACCGATTATAAGTTGTTGCCTGCTGATCTTGAAATAGAGAAATTACCTACTTTAACACAGGAAGAGGCAAATTATTTTCTTGATAAAGTCAAAGAGAATTCATCATCTACTATAAAAGAAGGAATAATAGAACAGAGTAAATCTATTAATAATTCATTTAAAATAAACATGGATAAGATTATTAAAAATATATTTAATTTATCCTGTAGTCTTCACTTCTGGTCAACAGAATCTCAAGTAATAATGTATAAAGGATACACAACTTCATTTGAATCCTCCTTGGCAAAATGGCATATAAAAGGATTTAAGTTTTATTTAGATACTACAGACAATTCATCCTACATATTCGAATCCGAAAGTTTTTTATATATTAAGGTTAGAGACAATGAAACAATATATTACCAAACTCCATATAAGATAAAAGGTAAATTCTCTCCTATTACAAAAATATCATCATTTTTATATACTATGGATTAAACATTTATATAGATATAACTGTTTATAAAGAAGGCCTTGAATAATAAAAACCTTCTTTAATATGTCAAATTTAATTATCTTTTCCATTGTCTTTAATTCTATTATTGCAATAGTTGGAATTATTATTATTGTGATTATATATAGAAGAAAACGTTTATTAAAAAATAAAGAAATCATTCTTAAGAAACAGTTAAATCAAGTTTTAGAATCAACCAAGGAAATTAGTAAAAAAAAACGTTTATACACAGATCTACAATATAAGATTACATGTGAGTTGATGACTCCTTTATCTATTATGATGGCTCCAATTAAAGGATGGCTTGAAAAAGCATCTCTACCTACTAATATAATTAGAGAATTTCAATTGGCTTACAATACCTCAATTAGCATTCAAAATGGAGCCAATCAGCTACTTGACATACAAGAGCAAATTAAAAATAGCGAATATCTTGAAGTTAGCTCTTATAAAGCTAATATAATAGCTAATCTTGCAATACGATCATTTAATTCACTTATAAATGCAAATCCTATAAATATTTTCTACTTTAAAGATGAAGAATCTAATCTAGAAATATGGATCGATTACAAGAAAATAAATTTTATACTTAGAAATATTCTATCAAATGCATATCGTCATATAAATTATAACGGTACTATCTGGATAAGAGTAGGAAAAGAAAATCTAAATAGTATATATTATTGTACTTTCTCGGTAACTGACGATGGTAAGAATCCCGAGCCAAGTAATGAATATAACAGCTTCGAGAATATTAGCTATAACGCCAAGGACTATGTAGAGAGCAGAGAAATGGGATTATCATTAATGGGGGAAATTGCATCTCAGCATTCCGGAGGAATCAGAGTAAGTAGGAGCCAACAAGGATATCATGAATGTACCCTTTTTATACCTATTGGAAAAGAGCATTTCAATGGTAGAAATGATATAAAATTTACTGAAACGGATACGAGTTACAATAATAATGAAGATATAAACAATATAAATATTGTATCAAACAATTCTACCTATAGCAAAGAAGAATTTGAGAAAGATAATATAAATGAGACAGTTAAATATAAAAAAAAGATTCTTATAATAGAAGACCATAAAGATATACGCTTATACTTTAAAATAGTATTCGATAAATATTACGATGTTTTGATGGCAGAAAATGGTAAGGATGGAATAGATTTGGCATTAAAGTCAAACCCCGACGTTATAATATGCGATATAATGATGCCGGTAATGGATGGATTTGAATGCTGCAAGATTATGAAGGATAATATAAAGACAAAAAATATCCCTATAGTAATGGTTACGGCTCTTATAGGAGAGAAAGATATTATAAAAGGATTAAATTTAGGTGCCGAAGACTACATACTTAAACCTTTTAATCCTGAAATATTAAAGACTAAAGTTCATAATATAATAAAAAAGAGAGAAGAGAGAGAAAAGTCCTATGTAAATAACATAGCAAGCAAAATAATTTTTACTCCTAGTCAAGAAAAGAGTAAGGATTCAGAACAATACGGAGATTCTTTCATACAAAATGTAATAAAAATTATAGAGGAAAATATTCAAAATCCCGATTTTAATGTAAAGAAGCTAGCCGATTCCCTTAATATGAGTCAGCCCACACTTTATAGAAAAATAAAACAAAATGCAAACTACACCATCATAGAACTTATTATGAACGTGCGTATAAAGAAGGCAGCAGCCTATCTTAAGGAAAATAAATATACTGTTCAGGAAGTTGTAGAAATGGTAGGTTATAACGATATTCCGACATTTAGAAAACATTTTACCAATTTTTATAGAGTTTCTCCATCATTATATAGCAAACAATGTTAGTAGTGATAAAATAATAGTTAATAATAAATACATTATACAGATAAAATAGTACCTTTGCAGCCAAATATAATAGGTTAATATGCAAGATATTAGAAACATTGCCATCATAGCCCATGTAGACCATGGTAAAACTACATTGGTGGATAAAATGATGTTGGCGGGACATTTATTCCGCAATGACCAAACAAATGGTGATTTGGTATTGGATAACAATGATTTAGAGCGTGAAAGAGGGATAACAATCTTATCTAAAAACGTTTCTATTAATTACAATGGAACAAAAATCAATATTATTGATACTCCGGGACATGCCGACTTCGGTGGAGAAGTTGAACGTGTATTAAATATGGCAGATGGATGTATCCTTCTTGTGGATGCATTCGAAGGACCTATGCCTCAGACTCGTTTTGTACTTCAAAAAGCATTGCAGATAGGACTTAAGCCTTTAGTGGTAGTCAACAAGGTTGATAAACCAAACTGCCGTCCTGAAGAAGTTTATGAAATGGTATTCGATTTGATGTTCAGCCTAAACGCAACAGAAGATCAGCTTGATTTCCCGGTAATATATGGTTCTGCAAAGAACAATTGGATGGGGACTGATTGGAAGACTCCCACAGATAGTATTACCCCACTTCTTGATTCCATAATCGAACATATACCAGCTCCTACTCAACTTGAAGGAACTCCTCAGATGCTTATTACATCTCTAGACTACTCTTCTTATACAGGAAGAATTGCAATAGGCCGCGTACATAGAGGAACTTTAAAAGAAGGTATGAACATCACCCTTTCAAAACGTGACGGCTCACAGGTAAAATCTAAGATAAAGGAACTTCATACATTCGAAGGTCTTGGACGTAAGAAGACAACAGAAGTTTCTTCAGGCGACATATGTGCAGTTATAGGTATAGAAGGCTTTGAAATTGGAGATACTATATGCGATTTCGAAAATCCAGAACCACTTACTCCTATTGCTATTGACGAACCTACCATGAGCATGTTGTTTACTATAAATGATTCTCCTTTCTTCGGTAAAGAAGGTAAATTCGTTACTTCACGTCATATACAAGAGCGTCTTAACAAAGAACTTGATAAAAACTTGGCACTAAGAGTGCGTAAGGGTGACTCTGAAGATGGTAAATGGATTGTTTCTGGCCGTGGCGTATTGCATCTTTCGGTGCTTATAGAAACTATGCGCCGTGAAGGTTATGAGCTTCAAGTTGGACAGCCTCAAGTTATTTATAAGGAAATTGACGGTGTAAAATGCGAACCTATAGAAGAGCTTACCATTAGTGTTCCTGAAGAGTTCTCAAGCAAGATGATCGATATGGTTACTCGCCGTAAAGGTGAACTTGTATCTATGGAAACTCAGGGTGACCGCGTAAACATTGAATTCAACATGCCATCACGTGGAATCATTGGTTTACGTACTAATGTACTAACAGCATCGCAGGGAGAAGCAATAATGGCACATAGATATAAAGAATATCAACCTTACAAGGGCGAAATTGAAAGACGTACAAACGGTTCAATCATTGCTATGGAAGGTGGTACAGCATTTGCATATGCCATCGACAAGCTTCAGGATCGTGGTAAATTCTTTATTTATCCACAAGACGAAGTATATGCCGGTCAGGTTGTAGGAGAACATGTACACGACAACGACTTGGTAGTAAACGTAACAAAATCAAAGAAACTTACCAACATGCGTGCATCTGGTGCAGATGATAAAGCTCGTATCATTCCTCCTGTTGTATTCTCTCTTGAAGAAGCATTAGAATATATAAAGGAAGATGAATATGTGGAAGTAACTCCAAAAAGTATGCGTCTTAGAAAAGTTCTTCTTGATGAAAATGAACGCAAACGTGCAAGCCGTTCTTAATCAATAAAACTCATATATATAATATTAACCCCAAAAGACTTATGAGTCTTTTGGGGTTTTATTATTTTGATAAGTAAGAATTATGAATAAGTAGAAAATTAGTGATTATTTTGGACACTATCCAATAAATTGTGTAAACTATAATTCGGGTCTTAATATTCGAGTTATAGTTTAACTTTAGAAAAAAATAATATATAGTTTCTTTATTGGACAAGCTAAATAAATCCTACTTTAATTTAAAACTAATGTCACATCATTCACAATTCCAAAAATTTAATAATCACCAGATTAAGCGTGAATGATATAGTGATATATTTCACATATCATTCACATTACATCATATAGCACCTATTAGTAAATAGCTTGTCTATATAACATTAGCACAAAACAATAACTTTATCCATACAAAGGTTCTACTGATACATAATTATTATTCTACAAACTGAATTCTTTCAGCATCCCGGGGTTTTGCAGATGGCTCTTCATCAGGATACCCAACAGCTATTGCATATAGCAGTTCATAATCCTCAGATATATTAAGCTTTGCTATATAAGGTTCACACTCCTTATTTTCTTTCATAAACCTTATAGGACTTCCAAGACAGCATGTTCCAAGTCCAATAGACTGAGCAGCCAACATTATATTCTCACTTAACAAACCACAATCAAACTGTCCATTCCCATTCTTCTGAGCACAAATAAATATAACACAAGGAGCATTTCTGAACATATTCTTGAAAGTGCTATCTTGTTCTATCTTTGGATTATATTTTCTGAATATATCAGATATACCATTTATATACTCAGAACTATTTACTATTCTAACCTCCCATGGTTGCTTATTCATCGCACTCGGAGCATTTATACCACATTCTGCTATTATTTTAAGATCTTTTTCCGATACCGCTTTATCAAAATACTTCCTTATACTTCTGCGTTTCATTATAGCACTTATTACAGGATTTTCTGTATTTACGGAATCTTTATCAGTAGTGACATTACTAGTTGCTTTATTAACATTGCACGAAGAGCACAACAAAAGCACAATACTTAACATAGAGATAAACTGTTTCATAAATATTATATTAATTGATTTAAGCAAAAGTATAAAATTATCAAATAAAAAAAGCGGTTCTTTAAAAGAACCGCTTTCACTATATAATAGATAAGCTATCTAATTACAATTTAGGACCTGCGTTAACTAAGTCTTTACCTGTCTGAGTTCCAGTAAACTTAGAGAAGTTCTTAATGAAACGTTCAGCCAAATCTTTAGCTTTAACATCCCACTGAGTAGCATCAGCATAAGTATCACGAGGATCAAGAATCTTAGGATCTACACCTGGCAATTCTGTTGGAACTACGAAATCAAAGTAAGGAATAGTTTTTGTTGGAGCTGTTTCGATAGCACCATCAAGGATTGCATCAATAATACCACGAGTGTCGCGGATAGAGATACGTTTTCCAGAACCATTCCAACCAGTGTTTACTAAGTAAGCCTTAGCACCAGTTTTTTCCATCTTCTTAACTAATTCTTCAGCATATTTAGTTGGGTGAAGAGATAAGAATGCTGCACCGAAACAAGCAGAGAATGTAGGAGTTGGTTCAGTGATACCACGTTCTGTACCAGCCAATTTCGCAGTAAATCCTGAAAGGAAGTAGTACTGAGCCTGTTCTGGGTTCAAGATAGAAACTGGAGGTAATACACCAAATGCATCAGCCGACAAGAATATTACCTGTTTAGCGTGAGGACCTTTAGAAACTGGCTTAACAATGTTAGTAATGTGATTGATTGGGTAAGAAACACGAGTGTTTTCAGTTACGCTCTTATCAGCGAAATCAATCTTACCTTCAGCATCAACAGTTACATTTTCCAACAAAGCGTCACGTTTAATAGCGTTGAAGATATCTGGTTCGCTTTCTTTATCCAAGTTGATAACCTTAGCATAGCAACCACCTTCATAGTTGAATACACCTTCGTCATCCCATCCGTGCTCGTCATCACCAATCAACTTACGTTTTGGGTCAGTAGACAAAGTTGTCTTACCTGTACCTGACAAACCAAAGAATATAGCAGAGCTAGTTTCATCCATGTTAGTATTTGCAGAACAGTGCATAGAAGCAATTCCGCGAAGTGGGTTGAAATAGTTCATCATAGAGAACATTCCTTTTTTCATTTCACCACCATACCAAGTGTTAAGGATGATTTGTTCTTTAGAAGTCAAGTTAAATACTACAGCTGTTTCAGAGTTCAGTCCTAATTCTTTGTAGTCTTCAACTTTAGCTTTAGAAGCATTGTAAACTGTGAAATCTGGTTCAAAGCTTGCCAATTCTTCTGCTGAAGGCTGAATGAACATATTTGTTACAAAATGTGCCTGCCATGCAACTTCAACAATGAAACGTACTTTCAAACGAGTAGCTTCATTAGCGCCGCAGAAACAATCTACAACATATAATTTCTTATTTGATAATTCTTTAATTGCAAGTTTTTTCAAAACTTCCCAAGTGCTTTCGCTACATGGTTTATTATCATTCTTATACTCTTCTGAAGTCCACCATACAGTATTTTCACTTGTTTTATCCTTAACAAGGAATTTATCTTTAGGAGAACGTCCGGTATAAATACCTGTCATTACATTAACTGCTCCAAGTTCAGTTTGAAGTCCTTTTTCAAAACCTTCAAGACCTGCCTGAGTTTCTTCTTTGAAAAGTTCTTCATAAGAAGGATTGTGTACGATTTCTGTTGTACCAGTAATTCCGTACTTGCTTAAATCTAATTTTGCCATTTGTAAATGATTTAATTGAGTTATAGAATAATATAATCTTTTTATATTCACTCTTTTAAAAAAGATGTTTTTTAACATCCCATTGTATAAGACGCTACAAAAATAATGCTTTATTTTATAAAAAAGAATATATTAGAGAAATATTTCCTTAATGGATAAAGTTTTATAATTGTATAACAAATTTGCTATTTAGAGTTTACAAAAAAAATATTTATTTGTTACTTTGTAGCAAATAAATATATAAAAACAATTTTCTATGGAAATAATAAACCTAAGCAAAGAAAATACAATTTTGAATCAATACATTGCTGAGATACGTGATGTAAACATACAGAATGACCGCTTACGCTTTCGTCGCAACATCGAAAGAATAGGCGAAATAATGGCATATGAAATCAGTAAGACGTTTCCATATGAGAATAAAGAGGTTACTACTCCTTTAGGAATAGCAGTAGAATCGCTTCCTAATGCGCAGCCAGTAATTGCAACTATATTGAGAGCGGGACTTCCTTTCCATAATGGCTTCCTTAATTATCTTGACAAAGCCGAAAATGCTTTCGTTTCTGCTTATAGAAAATACAAGGATACTCTAAAGTTTGATATACATATTGAATACATAGCTTCTCCAAGAATTGATGACAAGATTCTTATAATTACCGATCCAATGTTAGCTACGGGTGGTTCAATGGAACTTAGTTATCAAGCTATGCTTACTAAGGGAAAACCTTCAAGAATTCATGTAGCATCAATAATTGCAAGTCAAAAAGCTGTAGATTTCATTGCTTCAGTTTTTCCGGAAGATAAGACTACCATATGGTGTGCCGCAATTGACCCTGAACTTAACTCTCATTCATACATAGTTCCGGGACTTGGAGATGCGGGGGATCTTGCTTATGGTGAAAAAGAATAAAATATATTATCCTATAGGTTAATTATCTAAAAACTTATAATGTATAGATTTTATCTAACGAAAAGTCCTATTATTTTATAAAGAATAATAGGACTTTTTATTGTTAATTTTACTATACCTACTGTTACCTAAACAATTGCGGTGCAAACAGGAATAGATCTTCACGCCATACAGGCCATGTATGTCCTCCTTCCTTCGACTCATAATATTTGTAATTTATTCCTAATTGATCAAAGCGCTTCATCATATCATTACAGTTATTATAAGCTATATCTGTTGGACTACCCATTGCAATCCAAAATAATTTCATATTCTTGTTAAAGTTAGTCTTATTATTTTCAAGATAATTGTAACATGCTTCAGATTCCTTACTTGTATCAAAGAATCCAGTATTCTTAGCAAACCATCCCGAGCTGAATACTCCAAGATAATTAAAAAAGTCACTTCTAGGAACACCTACATGCAGAGTATACATACCACCCATTGAAAGCCCAGCCAAAGCTCGTTTTTCTGGACATGCATCAACTCTGTAATTCTTTTCAATAAAAGGTACTACATTATCCATTATTTCGGCTGTTACATTATCATATACTCTTCCCAGATTAGCATCAAGGCTTACCATAATCATAGGAACAGCTTTTCCCTTAGCAATAAGATTATCCAGTATAATATCTCCTCTTCCCTGATTTACCCAACCACGTGCATCTTCGCCGCCGCCATGCATTATATATAACACCGGATATTTCTTATCTATATTCTGATCATACCCGGCAGGGATATATATATACATTTTTCTAAAACATTTAGTAACATTCGAATAGTAGTATTTTGTCCTCACTTCTCCATGAGGGATATCCTGCACCTTATATTGATCTTCATTTTCAGGGTAAGGTACTTCAATGCAACTCATCATACGGCTACATCCATAGAATGTTTCACTTGCAGGATCGTTCACTGATAGTCCATCAACTATCATACTGTAGTAATGTATTCCCGAACCAATCTTATCGGTAGTTATTTTCCAAATCCCATCATCTCCTTTCACCATATCATACTTTTTACCAATGTCAACCTGTACCTTCTTTGCCTGAGGAGCTTTTATCCTAAACTCTATACGGTTATCTGGATAAATAGCCGGATATTGATTACCTGCCACATTGGTTTCCGCCGGCTTCTGAGCATATATAAGGCTGCTGGCCAGTAATAATGCTCCTAATAAAAATGTTTTTTTCATAATATAACAATTTAACTACATTATTTTCTCTGATACAAAGCATATAACTCTTTTAAGAGATCTCTCCCAATATTTCCAATCATGTCCACCTTCTTCTACATATAATCTATAAGGAATTCCTCTGCTATGAAATGCTGAGATAAGATTCATATTTGGATCGTATGTAAAGTCGGAATCTCCACAGTCTATGAACCAGTTGACTTTCTTCCATCTCTCTATATCTACATTATCGGCTCTTTCTATTCTTATTATAGGATTATTGTCATCAACAATTCTCTGACGTTCATTAGAAGTAGGATCGTTCTTTAACCCTTCTAAATGCTGACTTCTTAAATAGCTACTCATTCCGCATATTGAATTGAATTTCTCGGGAAAATGAACTCCATACACCACAGCACCACCTCCACCCATGGAGTATCCAGCCACAGCACGATTCCTTTTATCGCCAATTATTCTATATTTATTCTCTATATAAGGTATAAATTCATTAAAAAAGAAATCTTCATATTTCCAATGTGGAGCATCAAACCATATCATATAATTCTGATTACCTTCGGCACATACTATTACCATCTCTTTCGCCATTCCAATTCTTATCAAACTATCTGTCACAGCTTGAAGATTTCCGTGGGTAACCCAATCTCGATTAGAACAGTTACCTCCATGCAAAAGATATAATACAGGATATTTACGGCTTTTTGTATTATCATAACTGGGAGGTAGATATACAGTATAATCTCGTTCACTCACTCCCTGTAATTTGGTACAAGGCATTTTATGAAACTCAACCCGACTATTACTACTCTGAGGCCATAAAAATGAGGAAAACAGCAATAGAAATGCACCAGATAAAAGATATCTTAAAAGTTTATTTCTCATAATATCTAATTAAATTACTTATCAAGATATATCTTCTCTATAACTATAGGCTTGCCTCCGGTAGACCAAAATCCTGCAATATATATGTGTTCTGAAGATACCTTTACATTCTTCGATGTATACATATTATTCAAATCTATTGTAATCTTTCGAGAGTTCCCAAAATCAAACAAAGCCGGGTCTGTCCAATAATTATCGGTATCAAACAAACGGAAAGATACACTACACTCATTGTCGTTTCCTAACTCTACAGTAAGAGTTTTATAATCCGAAAGATTAAGTCCATTACTATATTTCCATCCTCCAAAACCATATTGTCCGGTTACCAATGTACGTGTATCAGCATTAAATGTACCTTTTTCCCAAATGCTTGGATTAAAAACATCACTCGTTAAAGGAAATGTAGAAGCATTTACAGATATCTGCAAGGATTTAGTATCACCCAAAGATCCTTGATAAGAAATAGTAATAATAGCAGTACCTTCTTTCAAGGCTTCAATCTTACCTTTATCTATTGAGATTATCGCAGGTGCCGAACTACTATATACAGCCTTAGAGGTTACTATATCTTCACTTCCATCCTTATATATGGCCTTAACTATTATAGAACGTACACTAGCTGTAAGTACAGAAAGTGTAGAAGTAGTTAGATTCATTATCTGCAGTTTTTCCAAAGCACTGTTTATATTATTGTCGCTATTGTCGGCATAATTCTTATACCAATGATATATAGGCCAAGGACAAGCTTCTGGATCATTAAGAAAAGTATATGCGCCAGGTATCCCTGGAGTATTCTTAAAGTTAGCCAAAAGATGAGGACTAGTAAATAATAACCAACTTACATTTCCTGAAGTATCTGTAATATATTTAAAGTTAGCTCCAAAACCTTCTCCGCCGGTTACTCCTGTTTCTGCTTTTCCCCATGAAGATTTATATTTTTCGGGTGCCCAATCCATTTCAGTAATCATTATTGGAGCAAAATCAGCTGTTGGCTTAACCTGTTCATCCCAACCTCTTTGGAATGCTTCATAACCCGATCCACTATTAAACCATCCTGGATATACATGAACTGCATATCCTATATTTTCGCCTACAATAGGATACTTAGCAAACCCTCTGTATTCGGCCTGCCATCCTAATCCGGGTATCCAAAGTATATTTTTAGACCCTGTATTACGTATACTATTAACAATTGCCTGAAAATATAATGTAAGGTTCTTAAACTGTCCATCGCCACTTCCTGAATATGTTCCATCGGTTCCGAGAATTGTAACAGGTTCATTTGCTAATTCGAACATAATTCCAGGATTATTTTTCAGTCTAGGATGCTGAGCTACTTCTGTCCATACTGTATTTAGATATTGCTGATATTGATCGCCAACTGCAATTTTCTCTGGACATACCCCTGGAGGCCGCATTACTACATACATTCCTTTTGAATTAGCATAATCAGCCATTGGAATAAACACCTCATCAAGATATTTACGAAATCTAGTAAGTGAGAAAGCCTTTATGTCATTTTCTCCGGTAACGCTTATTCCTGGAGTATTAGACCAGTAAGGATCCATATGAAGACGGAGGAAATCCATTTTCCAACCTGCTTCAAGAATACGGTCTATAAGTCCCTTGTTATACTTTAAACAAGCATCTACATCATAGTTGCTCCATATTTTACCCTCTTCATTAAACCACGGACTATAGGTCTGAGCAAATCCATGAAGATTTACCACTCTCCCACTCTCATCCTTAAGATAACGACCAGAAACAGTAAGTTCAGGTAAATTTGAATTATATATGCCTAATAAAGATAACATCTGATTAGCATAACGTTTACCCAATTTTCTATAACCGGTAGCCGTGAAATGAAGATTATCGTCACGACCTGCACAATCGGACGAAGATATTACATGACAATTATTTATTTTACTGGGAAGAGTAGCTATTATATCATTCATTCCCCAACATATACCTCCTTGTGCCTGACTCAACATTTCTCCTACCAAAAGCGGTACAGTATCGGCACTTAAATGAAGATCATTCATTAAATCATCTCTAATTTTCTTAACCTTAGTAGGCCAATCCTGTTGCATATTATTGCTCTCGCCTTGATGCATAAGTATTCCTTTTATTATACCTTGTTCTTGAGCCCTTTTAGCAAGTTCTACTAGCCGACCATAAGGATTCCCACCATAAGCATTCATAAGTCCTTTCTGCCATGCATCTGCATTTTTATAATATTCTTGGTAGTTCTGTTTATCAAAAGCATCTATTCCACTCCCTCCCATAGCTACCATAATAATACCTATCTTTACATCTGAAGATTGTTTCTCAATCAAGGTCCTTCCAAAATAATCTATTGGGGTCAACCCAGTATTCCATCTACACAGAGGAGGTATAGCTGTATACCATTCTCCTAGTTTATGTCCATTATGAGCTTCATCATCAGAAGAAGAACACATAACTTTGAATCTATCACTTATGCCTATCTTATCTATTTCTTCTGGAGTTGCATTACCTTCCATATTAGACTGACCAAAACATAGATATATCTGAAAGTTCTTGTCTACTTTGTTACTCTCTTCCGGAATTGTTGGAATATCCGGATCTGGTTTTTTTATCTCTTCAATTTTATTATCCGAACACGATAAAACACAAAATAGTGATAAAATAGAAAATAAAAATGCTGTTATATTCTTCATATTAAATTTAAGATTATAAATAAGTTAACTTTTCGATAACAAAAATATAAAAGCACATTAAGAAGTATTTATTAAAGTGTTACATAATATATACCGTATATAACATCTTTATAAAATTCATTTTTACATACGAATTATATAATATATTTCTGATATAAGGTTAGATAAATTGAGAGGAAGTAATACAAAGATATATTGAGGGATAATTGCATAATACCCATTTCATAGTTTGTTACCCCGTATTATCACTAATAGTATCTTAGTATAT
>USAN01000009.1 GCA_900552645.1 uncultured Bacteroides sp. | reverse complement strand
GGATTTTTTGACAAAGACATACGATAAGTAGTGAGGATGAATTATGCAGGCTAAAACGTACCACATTCCTTTTTCGCATATTCGCTAGGTGTTATTCCATATCTCTCTTTGAATGATGTAGAGAAGTGTGATAAAGTAAGGAAACCGGTTGCATAAGCTACTTCAGACACATTTACATTACTCTCCTTCAATAGCTTAGCCGCCTGATTAAGTCGGATATTCTTTATAAAGTCGCGTGCCGACATGTTTGTAAGTTCCTTTAGCTTTCTATGTACATGAACGCGACTAAATCCTACATTATCGGCAATCATCTCGACATTTGGTTCTGTATTGTCTATATTTTCGTTCACTACCTTCATTATTTTCTCCATAAGTTTCTCATCTGCAGGCTTAAGAATTACTTGTTGTATCTTATCCTCCTGATTTTGTGCCCCTGTAAACTTAGTACGAAGTAATCGACGGTTCAGTATAAGATTGGCAACAGTACTTTTAAGTATGTCAATATTGAATGGTTTAGCAAAATAGGCATCTGCTCCAACTTCCATACCTTCAACTTTATCTTCTATTGCCGATTTAGCGGTAAGTAGTATGATAGGAATATGATTTATATCTACATTTTGTCTTATTTTTTTTGTAAGTGTAATGCCGTCCATTATAGGCATCATAACATCACTTACAATAAGATCAGGAGACATTTCTATTATTGTATCGTATCCCTCCTTACCATTAGTGCATAGAGTTATCTTATAATCGTCCGAAAGTTCCTTGCGCAAATAATCACTTATATCATCATCGTCTTCTACAATTACAATTTTGAAGTTTGTCTTCGAGCGCGACTTTCTCTCCTCCTCGGCATCTTCATATAAAGCAATATCTATCTGCTTCATTCTTTCGGAATTAGCTACAATATCTTCTACATTTATTATATCATCCATTTCAAGTTCGTCGGTCCTTAAATGTGAGCATCCCAACGGTATTCTAACTGTAAATCGACTACCGTTTCCTTCTTCTACTCTCTCGGCCTTTATTATTCCATGGTGTAATTCAACAAGCGACTTGGTAAGGTGAAGGCCTATACCTGTACCAAAATTATGGCCGGTTATCTCATTATCTATCTGATAAAACCTCTGAAATATCTTCTCTGTCTTATCGCTATCTATTCCTATTCCGGAATCAATTACCTCAATTTGAAAATAGTTGCGTATAGAAGCTGTTTCGGAAGTATCATATCCTGTTATTAGCCTTATATTTATATGTCCGTTTACAGGAGTATACTTGAACGCATTCGACAATAAATTCATTATTATCTTGTCGAAGTTGTTTATGTCTATCCATACTTCAAGATGAGAATCTTGATGTTCGAAGGTAAACTCTATGTTCTTCTTGCGTGCAGTATATTCGAATGTTAGCATAATGTCGTCTATAAAGTCCACCATATCAGCTTTTCTGAACTTCATGAACATCTGCCCCTTATCCAGTTTTCGCACATCCATTAGTTGATTTATAAGTCGTAGTATACGCTGTGCATTTCGGTATATAAGCACATACGATTCGCGCAGGTTCTTGTCTCTTGCTTCACTTATCAGTTTTTCGAGCGGACTTGTTATTAATGTCATTGGTGTTCTTATTTCATGAGATATGTTTATAAAAAACTGCATTTTTGCATCATTCAGTTGCTCTTCATTCTTTCTCATAAGCATTTCATGCTTGTGCCTCATCTTCATTTTTAAATAATCAATTATTCCTTTTACCTGAAGCAACACAATAAATATATAAATACAGTAAGCCCACCATGAAAAGTACCATGGAGGTGATATAATAATTTGTATTGTACGTATCTCATCGCCGTACGAACTGTTCATTACTTTAACCTGAAAGGTATATTTACCCGGAGGCAGATTATTATAAGTAACGCTGTTCTTGCCTGGTTCGGAAGTGTGCCAAGTCTTTGAAAGTTCACTTATTCTATACTGATATATTATCTGTTCCGGATTATCATACTGTAAAGTAGAGAAACTTATACTGAAAGTATTGTCGGTATAGTTTAATCTGAAAATATCTGCCTTCATTACATCACATTCTATTATCTTATCGTTTCCCGACAGACTGTTTATATTGACCGGCGTTTGATTTACATAGAAATCGGTAATGAGCACCCTGTTTTTCTGCTGCACATCGTGTATTTCATTAGGGTTGAAATATGTCATTCCATTTATCCCGCCAAAATAAATTCTGCCTGCATTATCTTTCATATAGGCTCCCTGATAGAATTCATTACCCTGAATACCGTCGCGTTCGTAATAATTCATGCAATATTTTGTAGATGTATTAAACTTGCATATGCCCATATAGGTACTAAGCCATAAGTTATTTTCGGCATCCTCGCATATTCCGCAAATTACGTTATGAGGCAATCCGTCGGCAACCGTATACTGAGTTAACTGAGATGTTCCTTTATTGAATTTAAAAAGACCTTCGGAAGTTCCAGCAAGTATATCTCCATTTCTGTCCTCTGTAATAGAATATCCAATACATCCTTCTATTACCAGCGACGATTTTCCATAATTTATAAAATTATCATTCTTTATATTCATGCATGACACTCCTTTTCGGTGACATATCCATAACATATCCTTGCTATCAAGATAAAGAGACAATATCCAATTATTAGGCAATGAATTATTATCGGCAATAGATCCAATATATACCTTTTGTTTCTTTCCATCCAGTGTACATACATAAATGCCCGATCCAAAAGTTCCAACATACATTTTTCCATTCTTTTCTATAAAGGAGTTTACCTGCTCGCTATCGCTGAAATCGGCCTTTACATACCTATCTATCTTGGGGTCTATTATCCATGTGCCGCTTGTAGAAGATCCTATCCATAGTACACCCCTTGAGTCTTGATATATAGCTGATATATTGCTTGGCAATGAGTTTTCTGTACCATCCGGACTATAATGATGCAACAATTTTCCTTTTTCATTAATCTTGTAAAGCCCTTCTCCTTCTGTACCAATCCACAAATTATTCTGTATGTCCTTATAAATAGCACGCACACAGTTACTGCCTATTATATTATATGTACTTGAATTTATGCCATAATATCCAAACTTCTTTTCCTTTTGGGTGATATACATTATACCCTTCTGAAAAAGTCCCACCCATAGATTATTATCCTTATCTACCATCATTGCATGAATCTTTCCCTTACTGTAATCGTATACATTAAGATTTGCATTGTAGTCATCGAGCTTTCCTGTAGAATAGTTATACCTCTTCAATCCATATCCGTCCGTTCCTACAATCACTTCATCGTGCACTGTAACCATTGAGAATACCGGAAAAGTCATCTTTTTCTGTGAATATTCCACACTTTTAAAAGTATCGGCTCCATCATCATATTTTATCACTCCATGCTTTGCAAGGCCTACGAATATGTTTCCTTTTTTGTCTTCAATAATTGAATTGATGCTATTCTCGGGAATTTCGGGTGCACGGTACACCTTTACTTTTCTGCTCTTAATATTATATTTTACTATTCCATTAAATTCGGTGCCAAGCCATATTATTCCTTTAGAATCCTGATAAACAGAATTGTAGAAATGAAAATTAAGATGTTTCATTAAATCTGTCATGTAATGTGCAGATTTTAAATCCTTATCTACAATAAATATCCCCTGACCGGCTGTAATAGCCCATATATCGCCATTATGTAATTTTATAATCTGTGATACAAAAGGTATTTTCTGCTCGCCGTCTCTTATCATTGGAATCTCATTAAAAGAGTTTGTTGCACGATTAAATTTCATCAATCCATTGTAACATCCCACAAGTAGATTATCTCTATCCTCATAAAGAGAACGTACATAATTGTTCTTTAGTGTAGAAGAGTCGGCAGCAGCGTGCTTATAAATAGTAAACTTGGTACCGTCAAACTTATTCAGTCCATACTCGGTAGCAATCCATATATAGCCATAACGATCCTGAAAAATCTGATTTATCAAACTACACGACAATCCATTGCCTGCCGAATAGAAACGACTACCTTGTGAATTTATATTATTACAACATAGGAACAGGATAAGTAAAGTTAACAAGAATGTGTATCTTTTCATAATATTCGGTAATTACTACAAGACAAAGATAAAAAAAGAAAATAACTTTTACTTTTTGGAATTTCTTTATATTAAGGCACTTTGAGCGCAATGTTACCATAAAAGAAACAATTGTAACGAATAAACAAACCTATGTAACAAAGTTTAAAACCGCTGCTACACAAAGTAATGACTAAAAATAAAAATAGATATAATTTAGCCTCAGATAAAAAACCCTATGTTTAAACTTTAAATGAACAAAAATTATGAAGACATGAAAATAACCTGCTTAATACTTTAAACAATTTACGAATCTAAGAACTTTTTTAATTAATGATTTATGAAAAACGCTAATTTAAAATTAAAGCCTCTGGCATTAGTATTTTTATTATGCTTTGTTCCATTATGGGCGTTTGCGCAGGAAATTACAGTAAAAGGTACTGTAAAAGACGGCAGCGGCGAGCCTATTATTGGAGCCAGCATTCTACAAAAAGGTACTACGAATGGTAACATCTCGGACCTTGACGGTAACTTTACTTTAAAAGTACCCGCAAACTCTACATTAGTTGTATCTTATATAGGATACCAAACTCAGGAAGTTCCTGTAAATAAAAGAACATCTCTCAATATAACCTTAAAGGAAGACTCAAAGGCGCTTGACGAGGTGGTAGTAATAGGTTACGGTACTGCAAGACGATCGGATGTAACAGGTTCAATTGCTTCGGTAGGTGGAGACAAGCTTCGTGAAGTACCTGCTACAAACATAACATATGCATTGCAAAACAGAGTAGCAGGTGTAGATATGTCGCAAACTTCTTCAAAGCCCGGAGCTACAATGCAGATACGTATACGTGGTACACGCTCGCTTACAGCATCCAACGACCCATTGGTTGTACTTGATGGAGTTCCTTTTATGGGAAATCTTTCGGATATAAATCCAGCCGACATAAAGAGTATGGATATATTGAAAGATGCATCTTCTACAGCAATTTATGGATCGCGCGGTGCAAATGGTGTAATTCTTATCACTACAAATAAGGGAATACAAGGAGCACCGGCACAGTTCACCTACAATGGGTATGTAGGATTCAAGAAAGTCTTCTCAAAATATCCTATGATGAATGGAGAAAAATTTGCTGCTATGAGAAAGTATGCAAATAAATTTGAAAATTCTCTAGAAGAATCGGACGACACAGATACCGACTGGCAAGACCTTATGTATCGTACAGGTTTCGTAACAAGTCATGATTTTAGTGTAACAGCAGGTACCAACAGTGGCAGTTCTAGTTTTGGAGGTGGATACTACAAAGATCAGGGAGTTATTCCTACTCAGAACTATACTAGGTATTCTTTGAGAGGATCGTTCGATCAGGCTGTAGGGAAATACTTCCGTTTTGGACTTACTACAAACTCAAACTATAACGTTACAAAGGGTTCGAACATAGGAATATATAATGTATTGGCAATGTCTCCACTTGCAAATCCATACGATGAAAACGGCAACTTGAAACGTACAATAAAGATGGCTCAGGATGAGACTTACGTAATTACAAGAGATGTGGTAGAGAGTCTTAAAGATACATGGTTGAGCGAGACTAAAGCCTTCGGTACTTACAATAATCTATTCGCCGAAGTTCAATGTCCATGGGTAAAAGGTTTGAAGTATCGCATGAACCTAGGTTTGAATTATCGTTCAAGCAAGGGAGGCTCATTTACCGGCGAAGGTGTAAACAGTACAACTATTACAACTCCTTCTACTGCCTCTCTTTCTCATTCCGAAACAACAAACTGGGCTATAGAAAATATGCTTACTTACGATCGTACTATTGGAAAACATCAATTCAATATAGTAGGTATGTATTCGGCAGAAGAGACTGTATATACCCGCTCGGGATTATCGGCAAAAGATATTCCAGCCGAATATTTTCAGTATTACAATCTTGGACGCGCCGAAGGTACTATAACAGTAAATCCAAGTGACTGGGATTATCAGAAGAGTGGAATAATGTCGTGGATGGGGCGTGCTATGTACACCTACGACAACCGTTACATGCTTATGCTCACTCTACGTGCCGATGCCTCTTCACGCCTTGCAAAAGGTCATCAATGGCATACGTATCCAGCAGTTTCGGCAGGATGGAATATTAATAAAGAGTCTTTCATGAACAACATAGACTGGATAGATCTTCTAAAACTTCGCGTAGGTTACGGTCAGACATCAAATCAGGCTGTAAATCCTTATGCTACTTTAGGAAGTCTTTCTACTCGTCCTTATAACTTCGGATCTACAGGATATGTTACAGGATACTACGTTTCTGCACTACCTAATCCGGCACTTGGATGGGAGTATTCGACTACATGGAACTTCGGATTAGACTTTACACTGCTTAAAGGTAGACTATCGGGTACATTAGAATATTATATGATCAAGACATCCGATTTGCTTCAAAGCGTAAATCTTCCTTCAACTTCGGGCGTAAGCAGTTACATGGGTAATGTAGGAAAGACCGAGAATAAAGGTATAGAATTTACAATTAACGGAACTATACTTGACAACTACAATGGATTTACCTGGGATGCTACATTGAATTTGGCTGCCAACAAGAACAAACTTACCGAACTAGCTTCGGGTGCAGATAGAGACGAACCAAACAACTGGTTTACAGGTCATTCTATTAACTCTATATATGACTATGAAAAGATAGGTTTGTGGCAAGAAGGCGATCCATACCTCAATATACTTGAACCAGGTGGAAATGTAGGTATGATTAAAGTAAAATATACAGGAGAATATAATGCAGATGGCACACCGGTTCGTGCTATAGGCCCTGACGATCGTCAAATCATTGATATGGATCCCAAATTACAGGGTGGTTTCAGCACACGCCTAGCATACAAGGGATTTGACCTGAATATTATTACAGCATTTAAATGTGGCGGTAAACTTATAAGCACTTTACACCACTCAAACGGTTACCTTAATATGCTTTCGGGACGTCGCGGACAGGTAGATGTAGATTACTGGACAGAAGATAATACTGATGCCGAATATCCAAAACCAGGTGGCATACAGAGTGGAGATAATCCAAAATACGGAAGTACCCTTGGTTATTTCGATGCCTCTTACTGGAAAGTACGCAACATCTCACTAGCTTACAATTTCAACAACCAGCAGTGGTTAAAGAACTTGGGAGTAAATAGTATGCGTGCATACATTACAGTACAAAATCCTTTTGTAATATATTCACCATTCCATCACGAAACAGGCCTCGACCCTGAAACTAATTCATATGGAAATGAGAATGTAGCAGTTACTAGTGGCATACAGAGTCGTTTCCTTACAGTAGGAACCAATTCACCATCTACTCGTAACTATTTATTCGGTATTAACTTGACATTCTAATTAAGGACTGACTATCATGAAAATTAAATTCAATAAAATAAGAGTTTTGGGAACAGCTGCACTAGCGTTGTTTCTTACTGCTTCCTGTTCGGGTATACTAGACGAACAGCCACGTAGTGCCTATGATCCTACTTTCTTTAAAACAGAAAAGGGTGTAGAAGGTGGAATAACCTCAATGTATGCACATCTGCGCTACATTTATGGCCAGGCATATTATTACAACTCATGCCTTACAGGTACTGATGAAGCTACTTACGGACAGTCGGCCGACAATAACTTCAAGGATGCCGACCTTTCCGGAGTGGGAAATCTTACTGCAACAAGCAGCCGAACTGACGTACTATGGGGAACTGCTTTTTCGAATATAAATACAGCCAACGGCGTTATTGAGAACGGTGCAGAAGTTGGAATTGGAGAAGCATTGATATCAGAAGCTAGGTTCTTCCGTGCTTTCGATTACTTCCTACTTGTACAGACTTTTGGAGGCGTTCCTCTAGATATGGGTGCAGGCGAACTTAAGTTTAACATAACACCTTCGCGCACATCAGTAAGAAATACAGTACCCGAGGTATATACTAAGGCTATTTTTCCCGACTTGCAGACTGCTGTAGAGAATTTGCCTGAAACAGGCAGAGTAATAGGTGGTGTAACTAAAACAGTAGCACGCCTGTACTTATCGAAAGCTTATCTTACTTATGCATGGTGGCTGAAGAATCCAAAGAACATTCCTACCTATCCTGAATGTGATCGAATAGATCCTGATGGACACGATGCTGCATGGTATTTCCAAAAAGCTTACGATGTAGCTGTTGAAGGAATAGAAAACCCTGCATCTTTCGGGCTAGAAAACAGTTTCTACAAAGTTAATCTTGGCGAGAATGACCGCAACAAAGAGATTCTTCTTTATGCGGATCATACTCAGGAGGATGAATACTATAATGGAGGTAGTTTGACATATGGAGGAGGTGGCGCTCCCGACAACTTTGCCGGATGGATGATGAATTGGAGTTATACCGATACACAGTCTAAAGTAGACGGTAATAAGATTAATCCTATAATACGTATTGCCGAACAGTCCTATGGACGACCATGGACTCGTATGGCTCCTCCTCACGGAGTATTTACCAAAACTTTTGCCGACAAGACTAACGACTCTCGTTATGATGGAACATTCGTTACAGTATATCGTGGCAATTGGTCTACCAACGGAAAAACTTGGGCGGCTGTAGTAAATGCTAACGGAATCAGTGTTAAAGAGAGAGAGCCTCTGCTTTCATTCCTGAATGAAGATAACTCATCAATACAATATCCATCGGGAGCCGGAGACAGTAATGTTGGTGCAGGTGTACTTCCTGGACGTGCCGATTACGTAATGGGTCCAAGCGCAATAAGTCGTCGCGTATTTCCAGGATTATGGAAGCTTGGTCCTTACCGTACCGACAACGGAACAGGAGCAGGTCAGCCCAACGCCGGAAGTACACGTCCGTTCAATATTGCAAAATTCTCTGAACTATATCTAATTGCAGCCGAAGCAGCAGTAGAAGGAGCAACAGTAAAATCAGGCAAATCGGCTCGAGAACTTGTAAATGTACTTCGTGCACGTGCCGGAAAATGGACTTACAGCAATGCTTTGCGCCAAGCAATAAGCATAGATCACAGTGCCGAAATGACCGCTGCAACTCCTGCAACAATAACAATAGATTACATTCTTGATGAACGTTCACGAGAATTCTTTGGCGAAGGATATCGCTGGTTCGACCTTGTACGTACACAAAAATGGAATGAGTATGCAGGTACTTACGTAATTAGTGGTAATGACAAGGGAGATCATACTCCAAAGACATATACTCGTACAATTGAAACATTCCATTATCTACGTCCTATTCCACAAGGTCAGATAGACGGAATGGAGATGACAAAAGAGGATAAAGCAAAATATCAGAATCCAGGATATTAATTTTCTTTAGGTTAAGTTCCGGGCAGGCCGAGAGATAATTCTCTTATTCGACACTGCCCGGTTTTTAATTTATTCTAGAATCAAGGCATAGTAATAAGTATTTAAAAGAGAAAACTTACCTCTAGATTACCATGCCCTTATATTTTCGGTGATAAAGAGACACATGAGCTTATAACTTATTAAGAACTTACTGAGAATATTTATGATAAATGTTATCGTATAGAATTTGAAGGACAGGATATTATTCCTCAGCTTTTTGAAAATAAGTATTATTCTTTAGGAGTAATAAAGTTGAATTATGTACATAATACTTACAAGACTGCTATAGTTGGATAAAAGGAGTGAAAACAAATTAATAACAATGAGGCTGATTTACAGTGAGTCTCTCTAATAATATTTAAGAATGAAAATTAAACTGATTATCTTAATCGCATTACTTACATGTAATAACATATCGCTATGGAGTATAGATCACCCTGGTATAACCTTCAATAAGCTATCAGAAAACAGGTTTACATTGGTAGAGAAAGGCAATCCTATATCCATTCTTTTGGACGAGAAAGAGGATATAGGTATAGCTATTGCAGCCGGAAACCTGACAAAAGACTTCTTGAAAGTAACAGGCAACAAATCGGAACTGATATATTCACCAGAGAAAACGCGACTGATTATTGCCGGACAGATAACCAGTCGTTACATAAAAGAGCTTATCAAAACAAAAAAAATAGATGTATCCGAATTAAAGGGAAAACACGAGAAATACATAATCGCTACATTATCCAATCCTATGCCGGGAGTAGAAGAGGCACTGGTTATTGCCGGAAGCGATAAACGAGGTACAATTTATGGTATTTATGAAATATCAGAGCAAATAGGCGTATCACCCTGGTACGACTGGGCGGATGTCCCTATAGAAAAGAAGGACAACATATCCATTACAAGAGGGAACTACACAGCCGGAGAGCCGGCCGTAAAGTATAGAGGTATTTTCCTTAATGATGAGGCACCATGCCTTACAGGATGGGTAAAGAATACCTATGGAACCAATTATGGCGACCACAGATTCTATGCCAGAGTATTTGAACTTATACTTCGTTTACGAGGAAACTTTATGTGGCCCGCAATGTGGAACTGGAGCTTCTATGCCGATGATCCTGAAAACAGTAAGACCGCCAATGAAATGGGAGTAATAATGGGAACATCACATCATGAACCTATGGCTAGAAATCATCAAGAATGGGCCAGAGAAAGAGACAAATACGGAGTATGGGACTATGCATCAAATCAAAAAGTAATAGACAGTTTTTTTCATAAAGGAATTGAAAGAGCAGCAAATACCGAAGACCTGATTACTATAGGAATGCGAGGCGACGGCGATGCACCTATGGGAGGTGAAGAGGGTAATGACCATAAATATGTAGCTCGCGACAATTATAATATGCAATTATTAAAGAAAATATTCAAAAATCAGCGACAAATAATAAAGGAAGTAACCGGAAAGTCGGCCGAAAAAACTCCTCAGGTATGGGCTATATACAAAGAAGTACAGCGCTACTACGATCTAGGACTACGTGCCCCTGATGATGCTATTATGTTACTTACAGATGATAATTGGGGAAATGTAACACGTTTGCCAAATGCAGAGGATAGAAAACACAAAGGTGGTTGGGGATTATATTATCATGTAGACTATGTAGGAGCTCCACGTAATACAAAATGGCTTAATGTTACGCCAATACAGAATATGTGGGAACAACTGCAATTGGCATACGATTATGGAGTAGAGAAACTATGGGTTCTTAATGTAGGAGATTTAAAGCCAATGGAATATCCTATAACTCTTTTTATGGATATGGCATGGAATCCAAAACTTTATAAAGCAGATAATTTACTGGAACATCCACAAAAATTCTGTGCTCAACAATTTGGACAAGATCAGGCTATAGAAGCAGCACGCATACTTAATTTATACAGCAAATATGCCGGACGTGTAACACCTGAAATGCTGGATTGTAATACTTATAATTTAGAAACAGGCGAATGGAAAAAGGTATCGGACGAATTTATAAAGCTTGAGGCAGAGGCTTTGCGTCAATACGTATCGCTTAAAGATGATTATAGAGATGCTTATAAACAACTTATTCTATTTCCGGTACAGGCAATGAGTAATCTATACGAAATGTATTATGCACAAGCCATGAATCATAAGTTATTCAATGAGAACAATCCTACTGCCAATGATTGGGCAGATAAGGTAGAGCAGAATTTTAGAAGAGATGCAGACCTTACTTATGATTACAACAATATTATGTCGGGAGGAAAGTGGAAAAACATGATGATACAAAAACATATAGGATACACATCATGGAATGATAATTTTCAGAAGGATATACAGCCAGAGGTATTTCGAGTAGAAGATTCTAAGAAAGAAACCGGCGGATATATATTCCATCATTCTCCAAAAGATGTAGTTGTAATAGAAGCTGAACATTACAATTCTAAGAAAGATGCAAAAGAGGCTTCGTGGACAGTCATTCCATATATGGGACGTACTAAAAGTGGAGTAGCCCTTATGCCTTATTCAAAAAATGTTGAAGGAGCATCTATTTCATATCGTACAGAAATTCCTAAAAATATAGATGAAGTTACAGTGCATATAATTGTTAAATCTACATTGGCTTTTCATAATGCAGAGGGACATAAATACGAAGTAGGATTTAATGGTGCCGAAGGACAGATAGTGAACTTCAATCATAATCTAAACGAATCGCCTGAAAACGTATATTCGGTCTTCTACCCTACTGTTGCACGTAGAGTTGTTGAAAGTAAAGTTAAGCTTAAAATACCAAACTCAGAATCTTCTATTCAGACACTTACTATAAAGCCACAAGATCCAGGTATAGTGTTCGAAAAAATAGTAATAGATTATGGAGGTTACAAGGAATCATATCTTTTTATGGAAGAGACTCCAAACAGTAAAGAAAAATAATCTTATTAAACGTCAATATTAATATTGAATATACGATGTAAATATTGGAATTTACCTTATAGATATTTGGATGTAATATTTGAGTATTCTTGAAAGCAGAAGCCGCAATTAGCGGCTTCCTTTCAATGCTCCCGATTTTGTATCCTCATTCTTTATTTTCTGTTCAACGCTTTTGTACTTTCGTCCGAAACTTATGTTCCAGCTAAGTGTAGCTGCAAATATTCTCATACCTTTATCAAAATATATGCATGACCTTGAAGATGCATATTGATTCTCATTAAATGAAGGACGGCGATAATTGCTTGGGAATGGATTAAAAGCCATAATTCCTATTACAAGATTAGGATTAATCTTATAATTAGCTGCCATTATATGATAACTTTCTCCAAAGCTTGCAGCTTCTCCATAATAATCGTTTTTATGATTCTGCATCATAAGCATAACCGTAAAATTCTTGTACATTGCCGATATATTTGCTCGATAGTACCAATTAGTATAGTTATGATGATAATCAATTCCCTTACTATCGAAATAGTTCATTCCTACTGTCAGTCCAAAGTTTACTATATCTTTTACAGGTCCTACTTTAAGTTCTATTTCTGGATTAATTTTCTGCCATGAAGGCTGATTAAGAGTCGTTACTACAAACTTGTTGTTCTCACGGTAAATCTGCTGCATCATAGGATGATGCTGATATTGATACATCATATTAAAATTTCCATAAAACAGGCCACTTCTATATTCATAAAAGAGATTAGAAGTAAAGCAACGAGTCTCTTGTAAAGCTGGATTACCTCTTCTTATCTGCAAGGAATCTATAAGCTGTTCCACATCACTAAGTTCAGAGAGTTCGGGGGTCCAGTAATTAAGATCCATCCTAAGACTAAGATTAGATTTTTCGTCAAATCTATATCCTAAATTAAGTTTTGATGAAATAAGGAACTTTGAATAATCGGTATCTCCCTGAGAATAGCCTCCATATATTCCAATAAGTCCGCCACGATAGTTAAACTTTCCAATCTTACCACTATATTCGGCATAAGCCATGTTATGAAAATAGTGCATTCTTGTATCAGTCTCTACATTACCCATGTAAGTATTGTTGGCATAACTGTAATTAAAATTAGCACCACTACTTAATCGGCCATTATTAAAACCTTTTTCATAAACAGCCTGACCAATAACAGAATACTTGTCTCCGTTTATTTTTGATACAATATCTGTGAGCTTACGGTTATCGCGACTTTCTGAATAGTAAGTATGACTTTCACTGCTTATGTAAGTACCCACTACATTAAAAATCAAGCTACTTTTATCTTTGAAATTACGCTGAAAATATAGATCGATAGAGGGACGTTTCGAGTTATCCTTATTATCATTAATCATAAATACATTCTTTTCAGGACTATCAATAGGATAAAGATTTGCCTCTTCTTTATGCTTGCTAATGTCAATATTTCCTCTAAGTTTAGCAATGAAGCTCCACTTTTCTGGTTCTTGATAGCTGTAGGCAAGAGTAAGGTAATGATGGTTTTCTTGCATCCCTGTAGGAATTCCTTCTAACCTACGAGTAAAGATGGTTCCATCGTCAAACTTGAAATTCTCGGTCTTATCCTCCCAGAAGTTATCTAAATCGCGATACATTCCCCAATAATTCAAGGTAAATTCTGATTTTTTATGATTGAACTTTGCTATAACACCATTATCACCAAAGCCAACATGAGGTGAATTCTGAGTATCTAATCCAATGTATCCTCCCGATTCGCGACTCTTAATTATATAATCTATTACTACTGCTACATTTTCACCAAATCGGAGGCTAGGATCGTCATAATATTCTATTCTCTGTATATCTTCCGGGCGCAAAGCCTTAATTTCCTGTATATCAGCCTTACTTCCGTTTATTCTAAGTTGCACCTCTCCTTGATTAGATGAAGTAATAGTCATTCTCATAGGATCTACCTGAAGACGGCTAAGTTTCATCTGTTGAAGTATATTTACTCCATTTGTAGATGCCTTCACTTGATATGAATTAGGTAAATATATCTGTTTATCGGCCTGCCTAATAACTTGTGAAGCCTTTACCACGACCTCTGCCAATTGCATTGTTGCGGAATCGAGTTTAATAGTTCCTAAATCTCTGGATGATTTTAAATTATCTATCTTTATCTTCTTTGTTACAAAACCTATTCCTGATAGTTTAATATCATAGTTACCCGGATTTATATTTTCAAGAGCAAAATGACCTTTCTGATCACTTATTCCCCCCGATATAAACAGTGAATCGGTAGTCTGCAATATCACATTAGCAAATTCTACGGGCTCATTTCCAGCCATTATTCTACCTTTTAGCATACAAGTCTGTGCGTTTGCTCCTATAACGAAGAAAAACATACAACTAAAAAAGACTATTACTTTCATTTTTCTATCATTTTGTTACACACATTAGACGAGAGTCTTTTCACTAAAGTTGCAGAGGATTTAAAATAATAAGTATAAATTTTAAAGTCGTTACATTTTAGTCTTAATGAGACTTGTCATTAATTCTTTTTACATATTTTTGTAAACAGTTCTAATCATAATCTTAACTATAATGAAAATTAAATTATTTTTTTTCGCAGTATTATGTCTTTTATGTACAAATCTTTTTGCACAAGACATTAAGTTATCATTTAACAATGATAATAAATTTAAAATAGTACAATTTACCGATCTCCATTTGGTATATAACGATCCACGCTCGGATGCAGCATTTGAATGCATTAACAATGTACTTGAAAAAGAGCATCCAGATCTAATTATACTTACCGGTGACATGATATATAGCAAGCCAGCGGCAGATAACATGAGAAATCTATGCACCTATATTTCAAGGTTCAAAATACCTTTTGCAATTACATTCGGAAATCATGACAATGAACAGGGACTTTCAAACGAAGAGCTATTGAAAATAGCTAAAGAAAGTCCTTACTGCATAGCTACAAGCGAAAAAGGAATTACAGGAAACAGCAACTACGTTCTTGAAATTAAAGCTCATGACAGTAATATAAACAAAGCTTTGCTTTACTGTATCGACTCTAATCAATATTCACAGCTAAAGAACAGAGGAGTAGAAGGATATGACTTCATTCATAAGGATCAGATTAACTGGTACATAAACAAAAGCAACGATTATACAGTCAGAAACAATGGTATTCCATTACCTTCACTCGCCTTCTTCCATATTCCTCTTCCAGAATATAATCAAGCTGCATCTGATGAGAATGCAGCCATGTATGGGATTCGTCGCGAAAAAGCATGTGCACCTTTATTAAATACAGGCATGTTTGCAGCTATGAAAGAACAAGGAGATATTATGGGAATATTTGTAGGTCATGATCATGACAATGATTATGCCGTAAACTGGTATAATGTACTTCTGGCTTATGGGCGTTTCAGCGGAGGTAAAACTGAATATAGTCACATGACAAACGGAGCACGTATTATAGAACTGACTGAAGGGAAAAGAATAATAGATACTTATATACGTCTAAGAACCGGAGAATTAGTCCAAAATACATCCTTTCCTGTGGATTATATAAAATAGATTGGTCCTTTAATACCATATTATAATGATATAAAAAAAGCATTGATAATAATATTATCAATGCTTTTACTATCGGTCGGGGCAACAAGATTCGAACTTGCGACCACACGCCCCCCAGACGTGCACTCTACCGGGCTGAGCTATACCCCGAAGCGGATGCAAAATTAATATATTATTTTAAATTCACAAATACAATAATGTTTTTTAGCATCCCATATATTCTCTGTAGAAGTCTAGCATCTCAAGAATGTCCTCTTTAGTTGCCGAATTATTTATCTTAATATCACCCACATCAGACAATAAAGTAAAGTTTATTATTCCATCGGCATTCTTTTTATCATGCTTCATGTATTCATATAATTTTTCATAATCATTGCAGTTTATGGTAAGAACACCATAATTTTCCTTTATGAACTGCACTGTTTGATATAATTTATCTTTAGGGAAATTACACTTTATGTAAGAGAAGTACAGTTCGCATACCATTCCATAAGCTACGGCATATCCATGAAGAATCGGATGACCATTCTCAAGGCAGTAACTTTCGAATGCATGACCTGCAGTATGACCAAAGTTCAAAGCCTTTCTAATGCCATGTTCAAATGGATCTTCCGTTACTATATTCTCTTTTATCTTTACAGACTCTTCTACTAGCGACTGCAGATGCTTATAATCTATATTTCCAAAATCAAACTTCATAAGTTCGGCCCAATGCTTATTATGACTTATCAATCCATGCTTCAGCATTTCGGCATAACCAGATAGGATATTCTGCAAATCAAGGGTCCTTAGGAATGCGGTATCAATAAGAACACTAGAAGCCGGCGAGAACACTCCTATTTCATTCTTCAATCCATTGAAGTTGATTCCTGTTTTACCTCCAACCGATGCATCTACCATAGAGAGCAAAGTAGTAGGTATGTTTATGTAATTTATTCCACGCTTAAAAGTTGATGCAGCAAATCCGCCAAGGTCGGTAACCATACCTCCTCCTATATTTATGAGTAGAGAGTGACGACTAGCCCCCTTTTCACTTAGTTCCTTCCATACATAAGCCAAAGTTTCAATATTCTTGTTCACATCATCGGCTCCAATTGTTATTACAACAGCATTTCCAACACAGTCAAAGTGAGATATCACAGGCAGACATAACTCTCGGGTATGAGTATCTGTCAATATAAAAAGTTTATCGTGAGGACAGCATGCTATGGCATCGCGAAGATTATCCTGCAAGTTGTCGCATATAATTACCTTCTGATTATTCATATTATTTCAGTTTGCGGCAAATTTAAGTAAAATAATAAAAAGAAAGGTCGAAATATAAAGCAATTAATTACTTTTGCAATCAAAAACATAGTATTATGAAAGGAATTTTACCAGCTTACTGCCGCACCATGGGTTACATAATAATAGTAATCTGCATTTTCGTACCATTCTTCATGTTCATTTTCCGTATGATAGACGACACTAACCTAATGCTTGTAAAGGCATCCATAAAACTGTTGGTATGGTGCGCACTATTTATGATATTCCTTGCTCGTACAAAAAATGAGAATGACCATACTAATAAGATAAGAGTAAAATCTGTATGGTATGCACTATATTTCATCTTCATCTATTATATAATAATGTTAATAAAGGGAGTATATGATGGAAATCTTGCCGAAGCCGACAATTCAATTCTTATAGTTTATATGGCATTTAACGTTATTTGTCTTGAGTTTGGCATACAAAAGGATAGAATTGACAAAATCTTTAAAAAATAAAATAATTATAAGTTAAACCTTTTCTGGGGTTTAATATCAAATGATAATTGATATTTAAAAATAACCCTTGATTTTTTAAGATGAAGAAACTTGTATATTTGTTGTGGCTGCTGTTTGCTTGCTCAACTATTATTATGGCGCAAGCAAACTCAAAGCGCATTACAGTGAATGGAACAGTATTAGATGGAGATGATAAGTCACCTATAGCGCAAGCTACAATACAGTTGTTAACATTGCCCGACAGTACAATGGCAATTGGTAACGTAACAAATAATAGCGGGCATTTCTCTATATCTGCAAAACCCGGGAAGTATGTTCTTAAGATTTCTTACATTGGTTATACCGCACAATTCAAGCATTTACAACTTGCAGCTTCAAAACCTATAGTTAACCTTGGTAATATTACTTTAGCCAGCGATGCTATAATGCTAAAGGAAGCTGTAGTAGTTGCCGAGGCACCTCAAGTAACAGTAAAAGAGGATACTTTACTCTATAATTCTTCTGCATATCGTACTCCTCAGGGAGCCATGCTCGAAGAATTAGTAAAGAAACTACCCGGTGCTGAAATTGATGACGATGGAAATCTTAAGATTTATGGTAAAGAAGTTAAGAAGATAATGGTAAAGGGTAAGGAGTTCTTTGGAGGTGACGTAAAGACTGGACTAAAGAATCTTCCTGTAGATATGATTGACAACCTTAAGACGTATGACAAGAAGTCGGATATGGCACGTATTACCGGTATAGACGATGGTGAAGAAGAAACCGTACTTGACCTCACTGTAAAGAAAGGAATGAACCAAGGTGTATTCGGAAATATTGATCTTGCAGCAGGTAGTAAAAATCGCTACATGGAAAATATATCTCTTAATTACTTTAATGATAATAAGTTTCAGCTTAACATAATAGCCTCAGGAAATAATGTGAACGATCAAGGCTTTTCGGGTGGTGGTGGCCCAAGTTGGAGGAGAGCAAACGGACTTAATGCAACAAAAACATTAGGTGCAAACTTTGCTTCCGAAACATCTAAGCTTGAATTAGGTGGTAGTGTACGTTACAACTATAGCGACAACGACATAAAGAGTATAAATTATTCTGAACGATTTCTTGAAACGAGTAATTCATATACCAATTATAATTCAATACAGCGTAATAAAGTAAAGGGCTTAAATGCCGATTTTCGTATGGAATGGAAACCAGATACTATGACCAACATCATTTTCCGTCCTAATATTTCATATGGAAAGAACAATAATCTATCAACATCCGAATCGGGTACATTTAATGAAGATCCATTCAAATATGTAACAAATCCAAACAATTATCTTAATTTCGACGATATAAGCATTGATGATCCATTAAGAGATATAAGAGTTAATGCTACAAATAGCTCTTCTTTAGGAAAATCAAAATCATTAAGTGGAGATGCATCACTGCAAGTAAACAGGAAACTTAACAACAAAGGGCGTAATATCACATTTAGAGGAAGTTTTGGCTACGGTGACAATCAAAATGATTCATATACAGAGTCAGAGACTAGATATTATCAGATATTAAACAATGCAGGTCAGGATTCAATATTATATAGAAATCAATATATAACAACTCCTACAAAGAACTATAACTATCGTGCTCAATTTACCTATAGCGAACCTATAGCTACAGCTACTTTCCTTCAGTTTAGTTATAATTTCCAGTATAAATACAGTAAGAGTGACAAGACTACATACGACTTACTTGATTTTCCGGAATGGCATATAAATACGCCTCTTCCAAAAGGTTATGAGGAGTATGCAGTTGACAGCTTAAGCAAGGATGCTACATATAAATATTTCAATCATGATATATCATTAGGATTGCGTTTTATACGTCAGAAATATCAACTTAGCGTAGGAGTTTCATTGCAGCCTCAGCATACAATCTTATCTTATAAAAAAGGTGATTATATGATAGATACAACAAGAAACGTATTTAATTTTGCACCCAACATAGATTTCCGTTATAGATTCTCTAAAGTTAGTCAGCTTAGATTAACATACCGTGGAAGAAACAGTCAGCCAGGAATGGAAAGTCTTCTTCCTATAGTTGATAACTCGAATCCGCTTAATATTCGTGTAGGTAATCCAGGGCTTAAACCTTCATTTTCTCATAATCTGCGAGCATTCTACAACACTTACAATGCCGAGAAACAGAGAGGAATGATGGCACATCTATTTTTCAATGCCACCGAGAATGCAATAAGTAACAGCACTCAATATAATAATGAGACCGGAGGAAGAGTGACTACACCACAAAATATAAACGGAAACTGGAATGCTTTTGCTATGTATGGATTTAATACTGCCCTAAAAAACAGGAAATTTACAATAAATACGTTTACACAGGCACGATACAATAATCAAGTAGCATATTTGTATAGCAAGTCACTGCAAGAAGATCAGCGAAACAAGAGTACAAATCTAACATTGGGAGAAAGAGTAAACGGTGCTTATAGAAATAACTGGTTCGAGTTGGGCCTAAACAGTTCTATAGAATATAACTGGGAACGCAATAAGCTTAACCCAACTAACAATCAGGAACCATATACCTTTTCATACGGAGGAAGTACCAACATCACTCTTCCTTGGAATATGAACGTATCAACCAATCTTACAAATCAGTGCCGTCGTGGATATACCGATGCAAGCTATAATCGTAACGAACTTATATGGAATGCACAGATAGCGCAAACTTTACTTAAAGGTGCAGCTACTTTGAGCTTTGAAATGTATGACATTCTTAAACAACAAAGCAATATTGTACGTTCTTTAAGTGCAGATGTAAGATCAGTATCAGAATACAATGGAATAAATAGCTATTGTATGGTACATCTAATATACAAACTAAATATATTTGGAAATAAAGAAGCACGCAAGAATATGAAGAGTAATCCAGGATTTGGAGGACCAGGATTTGGAGGTCCTGGAGGTCCCGGAGGACATGGGCAAGGAAGAATGGGAGGCGGAAGACGAAATTTCTGATTTCTCTATTGATATAATAAAAATCCTGGCTTACTTATGTTAGTCGGGATTTTTTTATAAATTTGTTTTTATTAAAAAAATATAATGGAGTATCTATTTGGCAGCAGTGACATATTAAAAATTGCATTCAATGCAATTTATTTTATTATCATACTTGGTACCATATTTATTGTGGTACTTGATAATCGTAGTCCTGTCAAGACAATGGCATGGATACTAGTACTCTTCTTTATCCCACTCATAGGGCTTTTCCTTTACTTTTTCGTAGGTAGAAGTACACGCAAGCAAAGACTCATCAGCAAGAAAGGATTCACTCGTCTTATAAAGCGCCCCATGGCTGAATATCAAGCTCAAAAAGCATTTCACGGGAATGGTGACGACAACAAGATAATGCGTTTCTTCAAAAACATAAACAAGGCACTTCCATTCGAAGGAAATACTATAGATGTATACACGGATGGCACATCAATGTTGCAATCTCTTCTTAAGGAGATAAGTAGAGCAAAACATCACATACACCTTGAATTTTACATAATAGACAATGATGCCGTAGGACGTTTGGTAAGAGACTTTCTCATAGACAAAGCCAAAGAGGGAGTAGAAATACGCGTACTATATGATGATGTAGGTTGCTGGCGTGTCAATAAATCATTTTTTGATCGCATGCGAGGGAAAGGCATAGAGGCTAAAGCTTTTCTTAAAGTTAGATTTCCACTATTTACAAGCAAAATAAACTACCGTAATCACAGAAAGATAGTAGTTATTGATGGAAAAGTAGGATTTATAGGAGGTATGAACCTTGCTAATCGTTACTTAAAAGGATTCAAGTGGGGAATATGGAGAGATACTCATATAAAGATAGAAGGAAAGGCCGTATATGGATTGCAGACAGCTTTTCTTACAGATTGGTATGTGGTAGACCGAACTCTATTTACATCGGCCAGATATTTTCCAGAGATAAGAACTATGGGAAGCTCATTGATTCAAATAGTAACCTCTGATCCAGTAGGGGAATGGCATGATATAATGCAGGGAATGCTAATAGCCATAGAAAATGCAAAGAAATATATATATATCCAAACTCCTTATCTGCTACCTACCGAACCGATACTTATATCTTTACAGAATGCAGCGTTGGCAGGTGTAGACGTTCGAGTTATGATTCCAGCCCGTGCCGATGCTACCATAACTCATCTTGCATCACTCTCCTATTTGTCAAATCTTATGGATGCAGGAATAAAGATATATCTATATAAGAAAGGATTTCTTCATTCCAAGTTAATGGTTTGCGATGATAATTTCAGTAGCGTAGGATCTACAAACATGGATTTCAGAAGTTTTGAGCACAATTTCGAGGCTAATGCTATAATGTATGATAAGCCATCGGCAGTAAAACTGAAGGATATATTTGTTAATGATCAGAAACATTGCACTCTTCTACGCAAACGACTTTGGGAAAGACGTTCTCTCAAAGAGCGCATTATAGAATCTACTGTAAGGATTCTTTCTCCATTACTTTAAAGAATGAGAAGTTCACACTTCCGTAAGAACGATGTTCTATGAAGTTCGGATGCTCAGAAAAATCATAATCTTTTCCATGTTCAAGAACGAACAAACCATCTTCCTTCAGAAGGTTATTCTTAAAAATTAGATCTGGAATAGACTTCAAATCCTTCAGCGCATACGGAGGATCAGCAAATATAAAGTCAAACTGTTCTTTGCATCTTTCTATAAATTTGAATACATCCGTACGTATAGGTAGACATTTATCAGTCTTTACCTCGTGCATTATTCTTGATATAAAAGCATGATGCTGCTGGTCTTTTTCGACCGATATAACCTTGTCACAACCTCTTGATACTAATTCTATGCTTATGCTACCCGTCCCCGCAAAAAGGTCGAGTGCTTTCACACCATCTTCAAAATCAATATAGTTATTAATCAACACATTGAACAGATTTTCTTTTGCAAAATCTGTTGTAGGACGTGCCTTAAAATTATTTGGCACGTCAAATCTACGCCTCTTGTATAATCCGCTAATTACTCGCATAATAATAATGTTTGCATATCAAATGATAATTCCTCTACCTGAGCCAAAGGCGAACGGTTAAACTCTGATTTCGGCAAAAGTACATATACATTCGGTATAAATCGCTTCAGCTCCCTTACAAGTTCATCCTTTCTTTTTATATTACCATTTATAATAAGTTCATCCTTCTCTTCACTGCATATGGTCTGCTTCCATATATAAAGCAGATAATATATCCTATCTGGATTCTGTCGGCAATTATATGAATTTAGAATAAGCAGTTTGCTTCTGTCAAAACAGAAAACCTTCATGTCATGTTCACTCAACTGAACATATATTTTCTTGTTACTTCCCATACGGCTCTTACTTTCAAAGTAATTTAGCAGAGGAGTCACCGAAGAATAAATCTGAGCATTTGAATATTGCTCAGTTATTGACTGTAAGGTATATTTATCTATGCCAAATAGTACTTTCATACTACCCTTTACAGCATCGTCGTAAAGTACTGTTTCATTACTGCTCTCCGAGAAGTTACTGTAAAAAAGCAGAGAAACCTTGTCCTTATCGAAAAAATCTGATGGAGTTGCTATAAATCTGGTAGAATCAACAATGACGTTAACTTTTCTATAAGACAATCTGAGTTCTTTTGTCTCGGCAAGCCATTTACGTAGGTTGGCCGACATAGAACATGATCGCAGCACCTCATATCTGGAGAAATAGAAATCGCTCTCTTTAATTGGATTTACTATAGAAAAACAAAATCCATCCGCACTAAGGCGAATGGATAAAGTATATTCATTTGATTTGGTTAGATCTATATTATCGATCATATTTATTCCCAGTTACCGGCATTATTGTTTGGCTGTTCAATATCACCTACTTTCAAACCAAGATATTTACCTAGTTTTTTCTGAACGTCTTTCAAGTTAGCAAGTTCTTGCTTATTTAAGCCATTCAAGAAAACATCATAAGATGTTTGTGCTTGGAACAAACGTAAAGGAGCTCCTGATTTAGTAGTATCGTTACGTACTGCCATTTCAAACTGTGCACCGTTACCAAATGGAACAAATCTCAATGAATCAGGATTGAATCCTTTTGAGAAAATAGTATCGGTTACAGCAACCCACATAGTATCACGCTTAAAGTGAGTCAAACCTTCTTTTTCCACTTCAGACCAATTGCCTGTTTTCTTTGCTTTGTTAATAATAGACATAGCTTTCTTTTCTGTCATACCTGCCTCTAGCTGTGTATCAGACAAGTTACCTTCTTTCATGACAAAAGGTAATTTCGCGTTTTTAACGAATGCAATAAGAGTATCAAAGCTTGCTGTATAATGACCATCATTAAGATTACGATATTCCATCTGAGCTTTTCTGATGTCAATAAGACGTGCAATAACCTTTTTCTCTCTGGCTTTTCTTGCATTATCGAAATCAATCGGTCCCATGATACTTCCGTAGCAAACGTAGATCAATCCGATTACACAAGCAGCCAATACAATATTAATAACTGTTCTCATGATAAATATGTGTTTTTTTTAGTTTATATTCGTAGCGCAAAAATAAAATAAATATGTCTATCAATAAACATATTAATCTACTTTTCTTACACAATTATGATTAATAATTATTTAGTGCAGCAAATTAAGGGAAATTTTCTCTATAAACCAACTTTAGAGCAAGAAAATACTGTAAAAAATATAGCAGATTTTATATTTTCTCCTAATAAAATGACAGCATTCATATTAAAAGGATATGCTGGTACCGGAAAGACTTCGCTTATTGCAGCTGTTGTAAATACATGGGATAAACTACAAAAAAAGTGTATATTACTAGCTCCGACAGGACGAGCAGCCAAAGTTTTGTCTCATTATTCCTCACATAGTGCTTTTACAATTCATAAAAAAATTTACAGACAGAAAAGTTTTTCTAATGAAATTGAGAACTTTTCATTGAATGACAATCTTTACAGCGATACACTATTTATTGTAGACGAAGCTTCTATGATTTCTAATGAGGGGCTTTCGGGAAGCGTTTTCGGAACCGGTCGTTTATTGGATGATCTAATTGAGTTCGTCTATTCAGGAAAAAACTGTCGTTTATTACTTATTGGAGATACGGCACAGCTACCTCCTATAGGCGAATTCGAAAGTCCGGCTCTTTCGACCGAAATGATAAAAGGATACGGCATAGAAGTTTTTGAAAGTATTCTTACACAAGTAGTAAGACAACTTGACGAATCGGGTATATTATATAATGCTACTCAATTAAGAAATAAGATATCAAATGAAGAGTTTGATTTTTTGCCAAAACTATCATTAAATAAATTTCCAGATATTATGTCAATAAATGGGAATGACCTTATTGAAAAAATCAATGAATGTTATGACAAAACAAGTATTGAAGATACTATGATAATATGCCGATCAAACAAACGGGCAAACATATACAACAAAGGAATAAGAAACTCTATTCTTTATAGGGAAGATGAACTTAACAGTGGCGATTTGCTTATGATTGCCAAGAACAACTATTTCTGGACAGCCAACTCTAAGGAGATTGATTTCATTGCTAATGGAGATATAGGTGTGGTTAAAAGAGTAAGGAAAACACGCGAGATGTATGGCTTTCGATTTGCCGATATCGTTCTTTCTTTACCCGATTATAACGATATAGAGATAGAAGTTAAAGTTATATTAGACACGCTGCATTCAGATGGTGCATCACTACCCAAAGAGCAAAATGACAAGCTTTTTTACACTATCTTAGAAGATTATAAAGATATATCTTTAAAACGAGAAAGGATGAAAAAGATGAAGGAAGACGTCCATTATAATGCATTACAAGTGAAATATGCTTATGCTATAACAGGACATAAAGCACAGGGTGGTCAATGGAAAAAGGTATTCATAGATCAAGGATATATGACCGATGAAATGCTAACCCCCGATTATTATAAATGGCTTTATACTGCTATTACACGTGCTACCGAAACTTTGTACTTGGTAAACTGGCCTAAAAGTCAGATGGAATAATATTTTTAGTGCCCAACTTTAACTATAGGCTACAGCATAAATTATAGAATTCAAGTAAATTGTATCTAAAACTATAAGAGTTAGATAATGATAAATTTTAAGCGTATCTATATAAAAAATAATAGCCCGATCATTTAACTGACCGGGCTATCAATTATATTCTATTTATAATACATTTACAGTACCGCAAGCTCTATAACCTTATCAACAGCAGAGTTCAAACCATCTTTGTTCTTTCCTCCTGCAGTTGCGAAATGAGGTTGACCACCTCCGCCACCTTGTATTAACTTAGCGGCTTCGCGAACTAATTTACCAGCATTCTTACCATCTTTTACAAGATCATCGCTTATCATTACAGTTAGTAAAGGTTTGTCATTATCAACACTTCCTATTACTACAAAAAGATTAGACGTAAATTCGCCTTTTAATTGGAATACTATATCCTTAACTACTTCGGCAGGCATAGGCAATACAGCTTTAATAACTTTTACTCCGTTTATTTCGTGAGCATTATCAATAAGTTTTGCCTTCACAGCTGCACCTTTTTCCTTCATAAACTCTTCTACCTGTTTTTTCAAACCGGCATTTTCGTCTATATATTTGCGTATAGCATTTTTAAGATCAGGAGCATTATTGAACAATGCTTTCAAGTCATTCATTGTATCCTGAACGCTATCCATTAATTCTTCTACCTTTTCGCCTGTAATAGCTTCAATACGACGTACACCTGCAGCAACCGAGCTTTCAGAAATTATTCTTACCATCCCTATCTTACCAGTAGCCTGTACATGAGTACCACCACAGAATTCAACAGAATTACCAAACTGAATAACTCGTACTTCATCGCCATATTTTTCGCCAAATAGTGCTATAGCTCCAAGTTCCTTAGCCTGTTCGATAGGAAGATTACGATATTCGGTCAACTGTATATTTTCGCGTATCTTAGCGTTAACCATATGTTCTACCTTACGCAACTCTTCATCGGTTACTTTTTGGAAGTGAGAGAAGTCGAAACGTAATGAATCAGGAGTAACAAGCGATCCCTTTTGTTCTACATGGCTTCCTAAAACCTCGCGTAAAGCTTCATCAATAAGGTGAGTACAAGAGTGATTTGCAGCACTTGCAGCACGTTTATCAGTATCTACACAAGCCATCATCGGAGCATCCATATGCTTAGGAAGTTCCTTAACAATATGAATAGGAAGATTGTTCTCTTTTTTAGTATCTATAATATCTATAGTCTCGAACTCATTTACCAAAACACCAGTATCGCCTACCTGACCACCACTTTCTGCATAGAAAGGAGTATCACTCAATACTATTTGATAAAGAGTATTATTTTTTTGTTTTACCTGGCGGTAACGAAGGATAGATGTTTCGTATTCAGTGAAATCATAACCTACAAATTTAGTTTCACCTTCTTGAACAGTAATCCAGTCGCCTGTTTCTACTGCAGCAGCATTACGAGCACGCTCCTTTTGTTTCTGCATTTCGGCATTGAATTCATCTTGATTAACCGACATGCCATTTTCACGAAGAATAAGTTCTGTAAGGTCAAGAGGGAAACCAAATGTATCGTACAAAGTAAATGCATCGACACCGCTAATTTCTTTCTTACCTGCACCCTTAGCCTCTTCCATAGTTTTGTCAAGAAGACGGATACCTGTTTCCAAAGTACGTAAGAATGACTCTTCCTCTTCCTTTATAACCTTCTCTATAAGTTCTTTTTGAGCATTAAGTTCAGGATAAGCCTCACCCATATTCTCGATAAGAACAGGAAGAAGTTTATACATAAATGCCTGCTTCTGACCAAGGAATGTATATCCGTAACGAACAGCACGACGAAGGATACGACGAATAACATAACCAGCCTTGGCGTTGCTTGGCAACTGGCCGTCAGTAATAGAGAATGCTATAGTACGGATATGATCAGCAATAACACGCATAGCAATATCAGCATGAATATCATCGCCATAAGTCATACCTGCCATTTTAGCAATTTCCTTAATGATTGGCTGGAATACATCTGTATCATAATTTGAAGTTTTACCCTGCATAGCCATACAAAGACGTTCAAATCCCATACCGGTATCGATAACCTTTGCAGGAAGTCCTTCTAATGAGCCATCAGCCTTACGGTTGAACTGCATGAACACAAGATTCCATATTTCTATAACCTGTGGATGATCATGATTAACAAGATCGCGACCGCTTATATTAGCTTTCTCGTCGGCAGGACGCAAGTCGATATGGATTTCCGAGCATGGGCCACAAGGACCTGTATCACCCATTTCCCAGAAATTATCATGCTTATTACCATTTATAATATGATCTTTAGGAAGGAATTGTTCCCAATATGAAGCAGCTTCGTTATCACGATCAAGTCCTTCTTCTTTACTACCTTCAAATACAGTAGCATAAAGATTGGCAGGATCAAGTTTAAGAACATCTACAAGATATTCCCATGCCCAGTTAATAGCCTCTTTCTTAAAGTAATCGCCAAAAGACCAGTTTCCCAACATTTCGAACATAGTATGATGATAAGTATCGTGTCCTACCTCTTCCAGGTCATTGTGCTTACCACTTACACGTAAACATTTTTGTGAGTCGGCTACTCTTTTATATTTGGCAGGATGATTTCCAAGAATAATATCTTTAAACTGGTTCATACCTGCATTGGTAAACATTAATGTAGGGTCATCTTTTATGACCATGGGAGCAGAAGGAACAATTTGATGTCCTTTTGATTCAAAAAAGCTTTTGAAGGAATCCCTGATTTCTTTAGCTGTCATCATTGTCGCTTTTATATATTTATTTTATTAATTTCAAAATAATGTGCAAAGATAATGGGTTTTATTATTTCCTTTGGCATAATATCTCTAAAATATTGATGTTAGGAAAATTAAAATAAACAAATTCGACATGCTAATCTTTCCAGAGATTATCTTTTTTCTTATGTTTGTATAAACATTCTTATAAAACTATGGCATATAATCCTAATAAAGAACTTAAACTTTACTACTCAATTAAAGAAGTAGCAACTATGTTCGGAGTAAACGAATCACTGTTAAGATATTGGGAAAAGGAATTCCCAATAATATCTCCCAAGAAGGCAGCCGGAAATGTAAGGCAATACAAGAAAGAAGATATAGAAAATATAAGGCTTGTATATCATTTGGTAAAGGAGAAAGGAATGACTTTACAGGGAGCCAAGCAGAAACTAAAGACAAACCGTGATACTGTTGTTAATACTGCCGAGATAGTGGACCGCTTAAAATTAATAAAGGAAGAACTTCTTAGCATGAGAAGACAACTTGATTATCTTACATGATCTCAGCCTTCCGGTTTATCATCAAAGTTTTCAATTCGGGTTACAGTCTTGACTTCACTTATCTTGCGAAGATTAGTCGATAATGTCTTCAAATCTTCTACATCATGAACCAACAGCTGTACTCTTCCTTCAAAAATACCATCCTTGCCTTCTATTGTAAGTTTATGTATATTAACATTAAGCTGCTGCGATATAACACATGTTATCTTATTGAGTAATCCTATATGATCTATCCCCTTTATGTAAATATTGATAGGAAAGTATAGAGTTCTGTCCGTTTCCCATTCTACAGCAACAAGCTTATTTCCGAAGCTACTTTTAAGTTTTGTAGCAACGGGACATTGTCTTTTATGAATTACTATCTGATTATTTTCGTCAATTATTCCAAGTACGTCATCACCTGGAATAGGCTTGCAGCAATCGGCTATCTTATAATTCTTGTTTATCTCTTCCGGAGTAATTTTTATCGTTTTCTTGCTGTCAATCTTTACAGGAGCCGCTTCTTTAACTTCTTCCTTAGTCGGCTTACTACTTCCGAAAGAGAATGGTATATATCTCTTCCACCCCATTGTAACGGGCTTTCCTATTATTTCATTCTTGTCGTTATCTCCAAGAAGTATATCTTTTCTTGCTACTGCACTATATAGTTCTTCGGGAGTAGATAGTGCATGATACAATGCCAACTTGCTTACATTATGTATTGTAAACTCAACTTCCTTCTGCTTAAAGAACTCTATAACATCTTCTTCTCCTCTTTGTTGAAGTGCACGCTGTTCTCGTTTCAAGATTGCAAGTATCTTTGCCTTAGCCTTGGCAGTAGTGGCAAAATTAATCCATGACGGCTGTACATACTGCGATTTCGAAGTAAGTATCTCTACTTGGTCGCCACTTTGCAACTTGTGGCTTAGCGGAACAAGCTTATGATTGACCTTTGCACCAATACAATGACTGCCAAGGAATGTATGAATAGAGAATGCAAAATCTAGAGCCGTACAGTTTTGTGGCATTGTCTTGATTTCGCCTTTTGGTGTAAACACAAATATTTCGGATGCAAATAGATTAAGTTTTATGGTATCTAAAAAGTCCATTGCATCGGGTTGCGGATCATCAAGTATCTCCTTGATGGTACGAAGCCATTTTTCCAGTTCGCCCTCATCTTCACTGCCTCCTCCTTCTTTATACTTCCAGTGCGCAGCAAATCCCTGTTCGGCTACATCGTTCATCCTGTCACTTCTTATCTGCACCTCAATCCACTGACCGCGGTTACTCATAAGAGTTACGTGCAGCGCCTGATATCCGTTGGCTTTAGGATGTGTAATCCAGTCACGCAAACGTTCAGGGTGAGGTTTATATATTTTGGATAGAGATGCATAGATATTAAAGCACTCATTTATCTCTTCTTCAGAATCCTTAGGGATAAATACTATACGTACTGCAAGTATATCATATATCTCTTCAAAAGATATATGTTTGGTCTGCATCTTATTCCATATGGAATAGGGCGACTTTACTCTTGCAGTAATCTGATACTTTAGTCCCATCTTGTCGAGCTGAGCCTTAATTGGTGCAGTAAATTCATTGAATACTGCATCACGCATAAGTTGGGTAGTCTCTAGTTTTTTCTTTATCTGAGCATACTCTTCTGGATGTTCATACTTAAAACTAAGATCTTCTAATTCAGTTTTTATTTTATTGAAACCTAGTCTATTGGCAAGTGGAGCATATATATATAAAGTTTCTCCTGCAATTTTATACTGTTTTGTAGGAAGCATCGAACCAAGTGTACGCATGTTATGCAGACGATCGGCTATCTTTATAAGAATAACCCTTATGTCGTCGCTCATAGTAAGAAGAAGTTTCTTGAAGTTCTCGGCCTGCGCCGATGCACGATCACCAAATATACCGCCCGATATTTTTGTTAGGCCATCTACAATCTGTGCAATTTTAGGTCCGAAAAGGTTTTCTATGTCTTCTACCGTATAATCTGTATCCTCTACTACATCGTGCAAAAGGGCTGCGCATATAGAGGTAGATCCAAGTCCTATTTCCTTGCATACAATTGTTGCAACTGCAATGGGATGCATTATATATGGCTCGCCCGATCTGCGCTTTACTCCTTTATGAGCTTCTCGGGCAAAATTGAAAGCCTTAGTTATTATTTCTACTTTTTTTCTATGTTTAGATGCAAGATAGCAGTCCAGAAGTTTCTGAAACCCTTGGTTAATCATCTCATCTTCCTGCTTACATTGTATCTCTTTATCCATATCCATAATAAAATAATATAACTTTCAAATAATAATGTGAGTTGCAAAAGTATATAAAAAAAGGACTTTTACAATAAAATCACAATTAATATAGTATATAAACAATCATGTAACAACAATTATCTGATTCTTATCGACTTTCCTGCAGTAATATTAGAACTTTTTATATTATTAAGTCTTCTTAGCTGCGAAACGGACACTCCGTATTTCTCTGAAATGGCTCCCAGAGTATCACCTCTTCTAACTTTGTGGTATTTTGCAGAATTTCTTGAAGAGTGATGAGAAGTTTCAGCAGGTGCATTATTACTTATTGCTACACGACTTCTCTTTGTAAGGAGTTCATCGGCCTTATAGTCAAATATGGTTTTCTCATTATCAATGAAAGTACCTATAGAGGTGGTTGGAAGTCGAAGACTGCATACCATACTGTTACCCGGAATAATATCTTTTTTATACTGTGGATTAAGTACGCGAAGTTCGTCAATATCTACCTTGCATACTTCGGCAACCTGTTGTAAATGCAAGTCCTTGCTTATCTGCACTGTATCTGTTGCCAGTGGCATCTTGCTCTCCATAGGGCATATTCCGTGCTCGCAGTAATATGTCATTATATAGTTTGCTGCAATGAATGCAGGTACATATCCTCTGGTCTCTTTTGGAAGATAGTTATATATCTGCCAGTAGTCTTTCTGGCCTCCTGCACGGCGTATAGCTTTATTTATAGTACCCGGACCGCAGTTATATGCAGCAAGCACAAGATTCCAGTCCTGATATATATTATATAAGTCTTTTAGATAATGAGCGGCTGCCCATGTAGACTTTATAGGATCTCTTCTTTCATCTATAAGACTGTTATTATCAAGGTCGTAATTCTTACCGGTATTTACCATGAACTGCCATAATCCTGCTGCACCCTGGCGCGATACTGCCGTAGGATTAAGCGACGACTCTATTACCGGCAAATATTTAAGTTCCATTGGAAGATCATAAAGATCGAGAGCCTTCTCGAAAGTAGGAATATAATAGTTACCGGCCGCAAGCATAAATGCTACACGTTTACGCAAATCATTGGAATACAAGTTAATGAATTTCTTTACAGGTTCATTAAATGGCATTTCAATAATAGAAGGTATACGCTGAAGTCTGTCAATAATTATAGAATCACTTACTACAGGTCCTGTAGCTGTATTACTGCAGTTTTCTCCTGTAGATATATAATTTTTCGATAGCCAGTCATTATATAAACTCTCTGTTTCGGACCATATATTTTCCGGAATCTCGATAACCTCTTCCTTGCCGGTTGTAGCTGAATGCACAGTTATACTTTTAGTTTGTGCCTGTACACCTAAAAATAGAACATTTAAAAATACAAAAAACAAATATTTTTTCATGAAAATTAAAATTTTATACTACACTGTAGTCCTACAGCATTAAAATTATTACCTTTTCGATCATTATTGAATATGGCAGGCTCTATCTTCATACCAATATCTTTTGATATGTCGAAGTCCGATAATTCGGCATCGACATAAGCATCTATTACTGATAACAAATATACTCCTATAAACGCAAATATACTCAAGTCTCGTTGGCGACGGTATATATCTTTTCTCTTTCTGAAAATCTCCTTGAACCTGTCTTCCTGACCGGTTATATTATAGTTTGGAGGAAGGAAGTCATTGAAACTGTTCGTGTTAGCATCATCATCCATTATATCAAGGTAAGCCTGAGAATAATCCTTATACATCTTGTTATTCCAGTTAAGTGCATAGGCACATCCCATGAATCCTCCGTATATAATTGGAAGTTTCCAGTATTTGCGGTTATAGATCTGTCCACCTCCAGGTATAACCAAAGCAACCCAAACAGCTTTTCTGGAATCAGGTATAAATGTTTTCTTAATCACCCTCTTGTCGGCTGGTACCGAATCGCTTCTTTTCACAAGTGCAGCAGTATCTATTGGTGCCTTAAGCTTTTCAAGCTCTCTGCTGTTATGCATAGCAATACTATCGGGTGGCAATACTTCAGAATTTATTACCGTTGTATCTTTTTTTATTCCTAAACGACGTTGTTTTGCCTTCTGAGAAAAAGCATTCTGACTGTTTATTAATACTAATAAAAGTAATATTAATATAAACTTGCTGTATGTTAATAATTTACGTATCAAAATATAACCTTATTAATCTTTCTTCTTCAACGAATCGAATATTTCCATTATCCTTTCAAGATCTTCTTCGTTGTTGAATGGTATGCTTATTTTTCCTTTTCCCTTCGCGGTACAGGATAGCTGAACTTTAGAACCAAAGAAACCCGACAAATGTTTTTTAAGCATCATATACTCTTCAGAAAGTTTAGAACCTTTGGGTTTAATTTTCTTGTCTCCACTATTCACCGTTTCACCACTTCCCAATGCCTTTACAATCTCTTCTACTTTTCTTACAGAATAGTTTTGACTTTGTATTTCATTGAATATTCTTATCTGTGTCTTAGGATCTTCAAGTCCCAGCAATGCACGTGCATGCCCCATGTCTATTTCACGATTCTTCAGTGCAACCTGAATCTGTGCCGGAAGTTTTAGTAGTCGCAGATAATTTGCAATCGTAGTTCTCTTCTTTCCTACACGTTCACTCAGTCTTTCCTGCGTAAGTTCATACTGCTCTAGCAGATGCTGATAAGCCAATGCTATTTCAAGTGAGTTTAGGTCTTCGCGCTGTATATTTTCAATCAATGCCATTTCCATGACATTCTCGTCATCGGCAGTACGTATATATGCAGGTACACTTTTAAGGCCCGCTTGAATTGATGCGCGATAACGGCGTTCGCCGGCAATGATCTGATATGAATCATCATTTAGTTTTCTGAGGGTTACAGGCTGAATTATGCCTATTTCAGAAATTGAGTCAGCAAGCTCCTGCAGTGCAACCGGATCGAATTCTCTTCGTGGCTGATTAGGATTTACTGATATTTTAGAAAGTTCTATTTCATTAATAGAGGACGAACCGGAAGTCTTTACCTCTTCTGTAGAAATAAGTGCGTCGAGGCCACGTCCTAAAGCAAATTTCTTCTGTACTGCCATTCTATACTTATTTATTATGTGTTATTATTTCTTTTGCCAATGCCAGATAATTCTTTGCTCCGGTCGATTCGGCATCATAAAGTATTACCGGAATTCCGTGACTTGGAGATTCGCTCAATTTCACGTTGCGCTGTATTACTGTCTTGAACACTAATTCCTGGAAATGTCTTTTAACTTCGTCATATATCTGATTGGCGAGACGAAGGCGAGAATCAAACATAGTAAGTAAGAATCCTTCTATCTCGAGCGACGGATTAAGCTTAGATTTTATTATCTTTATGGTATTCAGTAGCTTGCTTATTCCTTCCAAAGCAAAATATTCACATTGCACAGGTATTATAACCGAATCGGCAGCAGTAAGTGCGTTTATAGTTATCAGTCCCAATGAAGGCGAACAGTCTATTAGAATATAATCATATTCCTTCTTCATAGGTTCAAGCAACTTCTTCATTATGTTTTCTCTGCTTTCAAGATTAAGCATTTCAATCTCTGCTCCCACAAGGTCAATGTGTGAAGAGACGATATCAAGTCCATCGATATCAGTAGTATAGATGGCTTCGCGGATATCAGTTTCGTTTATCAGGCATTCGTAAACAGAACATTCAACATCTTTTATGTTCACTCCCAACCCAGATGAGGCATTTGCCTGAGGATCAGCATCAATTACCAATACTTTTTTCTCCAACGTAGCAAGAGAAGCAGCCAGATTTATAGTAGTTGTAGTCTTACCCACGCCCCCCTTTTGATTGGCTAAAGCAATAATCTTTCCCATAATATTCAGTTTTTCTCGCTGCTAAATAACTAATAATAAATTAAACATTTATATTAAAATTTGCAGCCATTTTCAAAACTGTTGATAACTTGAAGTTTTTGTTAATAACTTAATTGCGACAAAGATAATTAAATATTGATAAAAGTATTTGATAAATATTGTTAGGTTGTATAACATTAAGATAATTTTCCTTTATGAAAGGTTAAAAACAGATTAAAGATTGTATCTTTACCACTATAAAATTGATTTTTAGGCATATGAGTAACAAACCATTATTTTTATTGTCGAATGACGACGGCGTTAATGCAAAGGGAATAAATGAGTTGATAAAGGCCCTGAAGGGAATGGGCGAAATTATAGTAGTGGCTCCTAACGGACCGCGTTCGGGTTCTGGAAGTGCCATAACTTCCGAAACCCCCGTAAAGTTTCATAAAGTAAGAAAAGAGGATGATGTAACAATATATAAATGCACAGGCACTCCTGTTGACTGCATAAAACTAGCACTCCATACTATAGTACCTCGCACTCCCGATATCATAATAGGTGGTATAAACCATGGCGATAACTCTTCCATAAACGTACACTATTCAGGCACTATGGGAATTGTAATAGAAGGTTGCCTTAAAGGGATACCTTCGGTAGGATTTTCTTTATGTAATCATAGTGCAGATGCCGACTTCTCGGCTACTCTTCCATATATTGCAATGATAGCAAGAAATATTTTGGACAAAGGGCTGCTTCCGGGCATTTGTTTGAACGTAAATTTCCCCGATATAAAAGAGTATAAAGGAGTAAAGATTTGTCGACAGACAAAAGGAACATGGGAAAATGAATGGAAGGTTTGCACCCATCCACGTGGCGGAGAATATTTCTGGCTGACAGGAAATTTTGACAATTCAGAACCCGAAAGTGAGGGCACTGATCATTGGGCACTCGACAATGGATATGTTGCCGTTACTCCTACAAAGATTGATGTTACCGCATACGAAGTTATGGATGAACTGAAATCATGGAATTATAGTTTATGAAATATTACCTCATAGCCGGCGAAGCCTCGGGCGATTTGCATGCCTCGAATCTTATGAAAGCCCTTAAAGCTAAAGAACCGAATGCCGAATTCAGATTCTTTGGTGGCGATCTTATGAAAGAGGTAGGTGGTACTTGTGTAAAACATTACCGTGAAATGGCTTATATGGGCTTCATACCGGTTCTTCTCAATCTAAATAAGATATTTCGCAACTTAAAAGATTGTAAAGATGATATAGTAAGATGGAATCCTGATGTAGTGATATTGATAGATTATCCAGGATTCAATCTAAAAATTGCCTCATTTCTTAAATCTGCTACATCTATCCCTGCATATTACTATATATCTCCTAAAATATGGGCATGGAAAGAGCATAGGATCAAGAATATAAAAAGAGATATTGATGAAATGCTCTCAATACTTCCCTTCGAGATTGATTTTTACAAGAAGCACGATTACAGAATTGATTATGTAGGAAATCCATGCATGGATGCTGTACAGAACTTCATGAGTAGCCAAAATGAGACTTTCGAGCAGTTTATTTCTAAAAACTCATTATCTGCCAAACCTATAATTGCGATGCTTGCCGGTAGCCGCAAACAGGAAATAAAAGATAACCTTCCGTTAATGATGGATGCAGCAAAAGAGTTCAATGATAACTATCAGTTCGTTGTTGCCGGAGCTCCTGGAATTGAAAAAGATTTTTACGATAAATTTATTACAAAGGATACCAAAATACTATTCGGACAAACATATTCCATATTACAGCATTCAACCGCTGCTTTAGTGACTTCTGGAACCGCCACACTAGAGACGGCTATATTCAGAGTACCACAGATAGTATGCTATTACACGCCTATAGGTAAGTTATACTCGTTCCTTAAAAAACATTTCCTCAAGGTTAAATATATTTCACTTGTAAACCTTATAGCCAACAAAGAGGTAGTAAAAGAGCTAGTAGCCCACGAAATGAAGGTAGATAATATAAAGAAGGAGCTAAAAGCAATTCTTTACGATCGTAATTATCACGACCGAATGGTAGGTGAATACGATAATATTATAAACATTCTTGGTACAGGAAGTGCCTCTAAAAAAGCTGCAGAAGTTATAATAAAGAAATTATCTAATCAGTATTAAAACATACTGATTAGATATAAATATATTACAGCTGCCGGAATGGCAAGCAATGCACTATCAAAACGATCAAGAATACCACCATGGCCCGGAAGTATACTTCCTGAATCCTTAATTCCAAGATGTCTCTTCAAGAGCGATTCGGACAAGTCTCCCCATGTTCCGAAAACTACTACAGTAAGAGCAAGTCCCACCCACACGCCTGTAGACATAAAAGGGAAGAAATAAGCCATCACCAACGACACTATTATTGAAAGTACTCCTCCACCTATAGATCCTTCCCAAGATTTCTTAGGAGAAATTCTTTCAAACAGACGATGCTTTCCAAAAAGCATTCCGGTACAATAAGCACCAGTATCATTAGTCCAGTTAAATATAAATATAGACAAAGGCAGTATAGGATTATACTGCGACATACCATCTTCGCCCGAAGAATGGAAAGCTAGTATATTAAGCAGCGCAAAAGGCAACGCAATATACAGCTGCGTCAATATAGAATAAGCCCAGTTATTTATAGGATTCTTTCTTTTCAGATAAAGTTCGCTTATTATTAAATAGAGCAAAAGAAGCAGATAAGGAATAAATATATTAGTCTGCGATGGATCTATTCCGTAATAAAAGAATGCAAAAAACAAATAAGCTGCCCCTAACATGCATATCCTCTTATTAATATCAACATCATCTTCCTTATTTATTATGTTGCAGAATTCATTCACAGCCAAAAGAGAAATAAGGAGAAATAGCAATCCAAAAGAGAATGCATCCCACAGAGTACATCCTATCAGTACAGATACAAAGATTATACCTGTCACAGAACGTTTTATGAAATTACTTTTCATAGTAATTGTTTTATAAAATATAAAAGCCATTCCATTTACCATAAAAAAGGTAAATGAAATGGCAAAATTATTAAGCTACAGTCACTTCAGTCTCAGTAGTATTTTCTTCTACTGGTTGCACCTGAGCTTCCGATATATTATTATCCTCTTCCGAGACCTTCGACTTGTTTGAATTCTTTTCTCCATCGGCCATAATCTCTTCAGAACGCGATGTCCATAAACGTTTCCCGAATATACGTTCTACGTCTTCTGCAAATATCACTTCCTTGTCTACAAGCAACTGAGCCAGTTCATTATGTCCTTCCTTATGTTCGGACAGGATATTCTTTGCTCTTTCATATTGCTCATTTATCATTATCTTTACCTCTTCATCAATAAGTTCGGCTGTACGGTCACTATATGGCTTGTTGAATGAGTATTCATCATTATTATAATAGCATAAATTAGGTAATTTTTCACTCATACCTGCATACGCTATCATGCCATACGACTGTTTCGTTACTCTTTCAAGGTCGTTCATTGCGCCTGTAGAGATGTGTCCGGTAAATAATTCTTCGGCTGCACGTCCTCCCAAAGTAGCACACATTTCATCCAGCATCTGCTCTTTTGTTGTAATCTGGCGTTCTTCCGGAAGATACCAGGCAGCTCCCAATGAACCTCCACGAGGAACTATGGTAACCTTTATAAGAGGATTGGCATGTTCTAGGAACCATGAAAGAGTTGCGTGCCCTGCTTCATGAAGAGCTATAGTACGCTTTTCTCCCTGAGTCATTATTTTAGATTTCTTTTCCAAACCACCCACAATTCTGTCTACAGCATCAAGAAAATCTTGTCTGCCCACCGCATGCTTGCCATGACGTGCTGCTATCAAAGCAGCCTCATTACAAACATTAGCAATATCGGCTCCACTAAATCCAGGCGTTTGACGTGCCAACAATTCTACGTCAACATTATTATCAAGTTTTAATGGTTTAAGATGTACACCAAATACCTCAATACGCTCTGGAAGGTCTGGAAGATCTACATGTATCTGACGGTCGAAGCGACCTGCACGAAGCAAAGCTTTATCAAGAATATCTACACGATTAGTAGCTGCCAATATAATTACACCGCTGTTGGTTCCAAAACCATCCATTTCGGTAAGCAACTGGTTTAGGGTATTCTCGCGTTCATCATTGCCACCCATACTTGGATTCTTTCCACGAGCACGTCCTACGGCATCAATTTCATCTATGAATATGATACATGGGGCTTTTTCCTTTGCCTGACGGAAGAGATCGCGTACACGCGAAGCACCTACTCCCACAAACATCTCGACAAAGTCTGAACCCGACAACGAAAAGAAAGGTACATCAGCTTCGCCTGCTACGGCTTTAGCCAAAAGAGTTTTACCGGTTCCCGGAGGGCCAACAAGCAATGCACCTTTAGGAATCTTACCTCCTAGTTCTGTATACTTCTGCGGTTGTTTTAAGAATTCAACTATTTCTTCTACTTCCTGCTTGGCACCAGCCTGCCCTGCTACATCTTTAAAAGTAATTCTAGTTCCATTTCCCTTTTCATATACAGTAGCACGGCTTTTTCCTACTGTGAACGGATTAGCTCCGCCACCACCTCCGGCGCCGCCTCCCATTTTTCTCATTGCAAAGATCCATACACCGATCAAAAGTAAGAAAGGAGCGATATTCCAGAATATTGCACCAAAATAATCATGTTTCTTCTCATAAGTTATTGATCCGGTAAAATGTCCGTCTTCCTGTGCTTTTTCCAAAAATTTATCAAGAGTATCCATAGATCCTACTTCAACATTCAAAGAAGGACTTCTTCCCACCTTTTCATAATCTTCCTTAAATACATCTTTCACAAATTCCGGTTTAACAAACATCTCGACAGTATTATCATCATAAGCAATGACTTTACTTGCATATCCCTTATTTACCATATTCTTGAATTCGGTATAAGAAATCTGCTTATTGTATCCACCCTCTTGGTTTGAGAACCATAGAATACCTAAACTCATGGCTATAATTACATATAACCAGGTCAGATTAAAACGTGGCATGTTTATTTTCGGTTTATTTGAGTTATTTGAGTTATTTGAATCGCCCATTTTATTCTTTTTTTTTAATCTATATCAGGAACTTCTGTCAATTTGGCATCAGCCCATAAATGTTCCAGATTATAGAAATTTCTAACTTCAGGAAGGAATACATGAACAAGAGTATCTCCATAATCCATGGCTACCCATTCTGCATTTTCCATACCTGCTACTGCAAAAGGTTTCTCCGAAATCTCTTTCCTTACATAATCTTTAACAGAATCTACAATTGATGAAACTTGGGTTGGAGAATTACCCTGACAAATCACAAAATAGTTGCAAACTGTATTATCAGTGCCTTTCAAGTCGGCTACGACAATATTTTTACCTTTTTTTTCCTGAATACCTTCTATTATTTTTTTTACTAACAAGTTTTCTTCTTTCATTATAAGAATTTATCTATTTTAAATTAATTCAATTATATCTATATTAAACAAATACAAATATACTTGGTTTTATTTGTCTAACGAAAAAAAGCATAGTAAATATGTGTGGTTTTTGATTTTTTTAGTTAGAAAATAGAAAGATGGCTAACAAAAACGACCAATTATTTCTTAAAACTTCGATTAACATTGACCTTTTTGAAATAAAATTTAGTAAAAAGTTTGGTGGTAATTTTAAAAGCTGTATATTTGCACCGCAAAACCGGAAAGAGTGCATCTTTCGGATAATATATTGGGCTATGGTGTAATGGTAACACAACAGATTCTGGTCCTGTTTTTCCAAGTTCGAATCTTGGTAGCCCAACAAAAAGAACGTCTCTATCAATATTGATAGAGACGTTCTTTTTGTTATCCAATCTATTATACCCCAAAATTTAATATTTTTATGCCGATAAAACCCTCGTTTCATCAGCATAAAACAAAAGTTTTATCAGCATAAAAATAGTTGAAACTAATTGCGTTTAAATAAACGGTCAAATACTGTTTATTGAACTGCATCTAAACACTAATATAACACATCTCAGTATTAGAAGCTATTTATATTATTCCTGATTTTTTTATAATATAAAAATGAATTAATAAAAATCGGCCAAGTTTGAATTCAAAACCATAAAGAGTGAAGGATATGCGAGAGATCAGGCCTAATCCTTAACATCTAAAACACTTAAATTAATTCTCCTTACCTGGTTTAATCATTAGTATTGGAGGAAAAGAGCTGAAAAGTTCAGGACTCTCTTCCGACAGAAGTTCGCATGTAGCCTCGCTTATCATCAATAATCCTACCTCCTTGTTAATTGACACGGCATCGGTACGACTAATCTGAACTGCATTTATTCTGTCATTATTATAGAAATGAAACTTGCTTATTCTGTTATTATATTTCTCATTATTGCCCGGCGTATAATATACAAAAATCTTTTTGTCACTAGCAGATAGCAAACGACTTATAAAAAGGAAAAAGAAACTGTCTTGTTCGCCATTTATTAGTATAGCAGGAAAAGTCCCTTCATTATGTACATGATTTATGAATACTCCAATTGTACAGTTTACCTTACTAAGTATTTGATCTGTCTTGTTTCGGAAAAGATTGAAGAATGTAACGAAGTTCTTATCACTGTTGTTCATAAAATTCGGTCCTGCTCCCAGTAATATCATCGTTGGTCGTTCTACTTCTACAGTCTGCACTATATCATTTACAAGATTATCTGTTATTCTGTAAAAGTTCTCGACATTTATATGAATATGACGTGCGTAACTCTCTATAGGAAGAAAACTTTCCTTAGAAAATTCTTCGGCACTCGTAGCATTCAAGTCACTTCCCTGAGTATAATGAATTGCTAAAACCTGATTATCTTTTATCTTGCTGCCAAATATAATTGAATATACAGAAAGCAACCGTGCACCCGATTTCGGGCGTCCGAAAAATAGTATCAACTTTTTCCTACTATATATATTGTGAGTCTTGAAACTCCATTCTACCAAATCCAGCAAAGGTGTAGTCATGAATGTAGTTACCAATGCCATTATAACCAGAAGAACGAATATTGATGGGGGCAATACACCTAATTCATATCCTATATTAAGGGCTACCAGCTCCATAAGTCCTCTGGTATTCATTAAAGTTCCTATTACAAAACTATCCTTCCACTTCTCGCCTACAACTCTTGCTGCAATTGCACACCCTCCTATTTTTCCGGTCACGGCAACTAGAATAAGCATTAAACACAGCATCCACATTTCGGGCGAATTAACCAAACCAATTTGCGTGCGTAAACCTGTAAAGGCAAAGAAAAGAGGAAGAAAGAAAACCAATGCTATATCTTCTACTTTATCCATCATTACCTTACGGAAGCCAAAATTGGAAGGCATTACCACACCGGCTATAAATGCACCGAAAAGGGCATGTATGCCTAGAATTTCGGTTATAGTTGAAGATATTATTAATACTAAAAGTATAAAACTAACAAATGCCTTGTTTATTACCTCCTTATTTGAATATACATCGCCTATCCTCTTAAGAAAAGGACGCACTAGCAAAAACATTATCAATATGTAAAGTAAAGTAAGAAGAACTGTATAAAGAGCGCCACCAAAAGTTCCGGCTTTTGTTATAGCTATTACCACTGCGAGCAAGCACCATGCAGTAACATCGTCATTGGCAGCCGAAGCTATGGTAAGTATGCCTACAGGCTCTTTAGTCATGTTGCGTTCCTGTATTATTCGGGCAAGTACAGGAAATGCAGTTATACTCATTGATATACCTATAAAAAGAGCAAATGGCAAAAATGCTACCTGCGAAGATGCATACTCTTCATATATAAGGTATGATGAAAGTACACCAAGAAGAAAAGGTACTAATATTCCTGCATGACTTATTACAAGAGTCTGGTTGATTTTATTCTTAAGTACCTTAAAATCTACCTCCATACCAATCACAAACATAAACAGTACCAAGCCAATCTGACTTATGAGTTCTAGATTCTTAAGTGAAGATGGTTGAAAAAGAAAGCCGAAGAATTGAGGGAAAAGCGCTCCGCATACCGATGGGCCAAGTACTATACCGGCAACAATCTCGCCTATCACTCCGGGCTGACCGATATGTCTGAATATCCAGGCAAACAGCCTTACAGCTATAAGCACCACAATTATCTGAAAAAGAAGAATTGAAAAGGGGTGATGAAGATTATCCTTTATCACCATTAGGAACATGTCGAACGCATTGGCAGACTCATGCGTAATTGCAGCACTTTCTGGCTGAAAGCTTTCTCCTCCAATAATGGCAAAATAAATAAAAACGCCGAAAACGATAAGCATCGACAAGTAGACTATCAGATTCTGTTGTGGTTTTCCCATAAATATTAATACATATTATAGAAAAACAACTAATATGCAATTTTGGTTTTAACAAATCGAACTTAAATCAATTAGACATGAAATTATTTATTTTCAATAAATTCGCCAGGTTTTACTCCAAATTGTTTATTGAAGCATTTTGAGAAGTATGACGGATTGTTAAAACCTACCATATAACATATTTCGTTTATACGATACTTGTTCTCCATTAACAATGTAGCAGCCTTCTTAAGCCTAACCACCTGAATAAGTTCATTTGGAGTAATATTGGCAAGAGTCTTTATCTTTGCAAAAAGTCCCGAACGACTTATACAAAGTTTCTCGGCTAGAAAATCGACAGACAAGTCGGGATTAGAAAAATTCTCCTCTATAAGCTTATTCATCTGTTTAAGAAACTTGTCATCAGTACTATTTCCGGCAATGCTATTCAAAGGCATAAGTGGCATCTTCGAAAACTTCTGTCGCAAAAGCACTCTCATATCAGTAAGATTCTTTATACATGCCTCAAGATACTGCACCGAAAACGGCTTCTCTATATAAGTATCTGCACCGCAGTCCATTCCCTCTATTTTTGAGTTTATATCTGTTTTTGCAGTGAGAAGGACAAATGGTATATGACTTGTTGCCTGATTTTTACGGACAGCCTTACAAAGCTCCACGCCATTCATCACAGGCATCATCCAATCACTTACAATAAATGCTATTTCATTCTTATCTATGCACTCAAGTGCCTCTACTCCATCCTTTGCTGTAATAATATTATATTTCTCACTAAGGCTTACCGACAGAAAATTAAGCATTTCCACATTATCATCAACAATAAGAACCATAGGTTTACTATTTGACACTTCACGATGAGACTCGGACAATATATCCTCGGGAACAAACGATGTTTCATCCAAAGCAATTTCCTCATCACTTACATATCCTTCATTCTCAAGAGGAAGTGTAACAATAAATTCAGATCCTTTTCCAATTTGTGATTCAACTTCAATAGCTCCATTATGAGCCTCTACTATACTTCTTACAATGCTCAGTCCTATCCCCGTACCAGGCTTATTATCGGCAGCCTGATAAAAAGGCTTAAAGATTTTCTGCTGTTCTTCTACAGAAATTCCGTTCCCGTTGTCTTTAACACTTATAGAAAATGTATGCTGTTCTTCTTTTATCTTACAACTTAACATTACTGAATTATCAGTATATTTTTTTGCATTTGTAAGTAAATTGCTTATAAGTTTTGTTATTGCTTCACTGTCAATTATTGCCACGATTTCTTTATCAGGAAGTTCTACTTCGAATTTTATTCCGTTCTGTTCAATAGTAGGTTTAAAACGATCGCTTACGGCTGTAATCAGTTCCTTTACGTTACACAGAGAACATTTCAGTTTGAACCCCTCTTGTTCTACTTTTCTAAAATCAAGAAGCTGATTTACAAGAAACAATAACCGCTTGCTGTTTCTGTCTATTATATTCAGATCCTCATTAATAGCTTCGGGAAAACGAAAAGAGGAAGTCATTATCTTTTCCAAAGGAGCAGTAATAAGTGATACCGGCGTACGTATTTCGTGTGCAATCATTGTAAAGAACTGAATTTTTGCTTCATGTACTTCTTTCTCCTTATTCTCTTTAATCCTATCTATCTCTATATTGTGTCTCTTTTCAGATCTTTTTACAAAAAATCTTATGAGGAAAAATACTCCTACTGCTATAATAACAAAATAGAGCATCATGAAAGGAGTTGACAAATAGAAAGGGGGATGAATCACTATCTTCAATGAAGCTCCATTTTCATTCCATAATCCATCATTATTAGTTGCCTTGACTTTAAATACATAAGTACCAGGAGGAATATTGGTGTATGTAGCTTTACTCTGAGCTCCAACGTAATTCCAGTCTTTATCAAATCCCTGCAATTTGTAGGCATACTGATTCTTTGCAGGAATACAAAAGCTTAATGAAGCAAACTTTATACTGAATACATTGTCTTTGTAGGATATATCAAGTTCATCGAGTAGATTAAGATTGACCGGCAATTTTTCTGTACCCACTTTTATATTATTGTTGAAAATCTCTAAACCCGTAAAAACAACATTGGGAATAACTTTATTTGAATGTACCTGATATGGATAAAAAGAATTGAAACCATTTACAGAACCTATATATATCTTTCCATCGGATGCCTTAAAAGCTGAATTTGGAAGAAACTGATCACACTGCAATCCATCGCTTTTTGTAAATACCTGGCACCTTTGACTTTGTGTATATTTAACCAAGCCTTTAGTAGTTGTAAGCCACAAATCACTCTGATCTTCAACTATTGAACATATATTATTGCTTGGGATATCAAGTTCTATTATTTCGAATGAATCGTCAGATGGTTTATATTTACAAAGTCCATCCATTGTAGCTATCCATATATTACCACTCTTATCAATTGTGATACAATTAATTTGATCGGTAGGAAGTTCTCCGCGCCCCTTTTGATGATTATAATTTTTCCATATACGTTTATAAGGATTGTACTTGAATACTCCCTTACCCTGTGTAGCAAACCAAAGATTTCCTTTAGTATCCTGCTCAATGTCTATGGTAAGTGAATTGAAATCCTTTATTCTTATAAAATTATCATTTTCTCTGTCATATAGATTAATCCCCGACATAGTAGCAACCCAAATATTATTATCACGATCTTTAAATATACAGTAAGAACTAGTTCCATCAAGAGAATTCTCATCATTCTCCTTAGAGTTGTAGAAACGAAACTTACCGGTCTTTGTATTATAGACATTAACACCTCCTGTATATGTACCAATCCACAAATCATCGCCGTCCATACAAAGAGCATGCACATTATGATAAGATAAAGAATTCTTGTTTTTAGACTGAGGAAGATATTTCATGAAACTTTTCTTAGAAGGATCAAAACAGCTTAGCCCTCCATCATCCGAAGCAATCCAAATATTTCCACTATTATCTTCACAAAAATTACTTATTACATTTCCTCCAACAGAATTGCTGAATTTTGAAGATGAATAACACTCAAACTGAGAATTATTGGGTGATATATAATTCACTCCTCCATAATATGTTCCTATCCATACTCCACCCTCGCTATCTTTAATGACCGGATATACAAAACGATTTGATAATGAAAAGCTATTAGTTTCGTCCTCGGCATAGAATTCAGACATATTAGTTTTGGTATTAAACAGTACAAGTCCATCGTCCGATCCAATTAACAGTTTCCCTGCTTCATACTCCATTATGGAATGAATGTGCATCATTCCCTTTCCCTGAACAGAACTTATGCATGTAACAGCTTTTCCGGTATAAGGATCAAACTTCTGTAACCCACACTCCCAACTTCCAATCCACATATTCCTTTCCGAGTCTTCAAACATAACAAGCGCCTTTGAATTCTTGCTCTTATCATCATTTATAACTTCTATTGGTTCAAATTCATCGGTAGATTTGTTAAGTCTGTACAGACTGGACTTACCCTGATTCGTTATGGCCCATACTTTATTGTCACTGTCTACAAGCATGTCTATTATATATCCTGAGGTTGATGAAAATTCATAATGTTTAAAATCATTATTTCTATAATTTACACGATACACTCCATTACCATTTGTACATATCCACAAAGAACCATCCAAATCTTTTACTATATCATTTATCAAGGATTCAATCTTGTTACCATTAAAAATCAATGGAGTAAAATTATCTGTTTTATAGTTATATACGAAAAGTCCTTTATCAGTACCAGCTATAAGTTGTTTATCATCACCATATAATACAGAAATATAATTATCTCCTATACTTCTCTTATTCGAGGGGTCATATCTGTAAGTCTTAAATTCGATACCGTCATATCTGTCTAACCCGTCTTCAGTTCCAATCCAGATATATCCTTTATAATCTTGAAACAATGAACGGACTCTATTTGAAGATATTCCTTGATCCGATGAGATATGTCTGAAACGGAATCCTGAAGCAAAAGCAAACGAAGAAACAAAAAACAACATTAGTATGGAATATATTATTTTTTTCATAGCACTGAAATCTTACAAGGTAATATTAGATTTGTATTTTACGAATGTGGTAAAGATAATATAAATTAAGTATAACTACGCTAAAATATTTTTTTAATGAATTTCCAGCCACTTGCCGTATATTTATTATAAGTTATTCCAGTAATAATTTAAAGCAGACTTGCATATTTGGTAGGAACAATCTTTTCGGCCAATATTATTACTATAAAAACAAAGATAGAAAAGAGCAATACAACAAATATGATCAATCAATGCATGATTTACAATCTAGCCACTACAAAGAAGATTAAAGGTATTCTTATTTCTAATGTAGTAAGTTATCTCAGTGCTATTTTAAATGCTGTTACTATTGGATAGCAGTTAATAACACTTTTTGCTGCATATATTATAGCCTTGATATTGTTTTTAATATATTACTTCCTTCAATATTTATTCTATAAGGATATTGTGTAACTGTTTTATCGGAAGATATTATTTCATGTTCTTTAGGTGCACCCATAACTACTAGCCAAATATATTCTGCATTTTCATCAACATTACAGGTTATAATGCCTTCATTATTTTCGTTGACCTTTCCATAAATACAGTTTCCATCTTTTGTCACAGTAACAAATCCGTATCTCCATCCTGCATTCTTTTCTTTGGAATCACCTGTAAACTCAACAGTCACTCTATTATCTGGCGGAAGAGATAATCTTATTGCATTAAATCCATACTCTTCAGGTATATTGTCATTGGCTATTTTTAGCCATCCATCGGATGTTTCTTCTAATTTAGACGAATATTTGTTAGCATAAGGGCGCGTTTCATTCCAAACTCTATTGAAGTCCATAGTTATTATATGACATGAAGCATTGAACATCTCATTGCAGAAGTCATGCTGAGACATATTCATTTTTGTCTTATAAGTAACTATAGGATCTTCACCTTTCTTACCGGCTCTAAACAATTCGGCAATTATATTCAACCCCCTTCTTTCACTCCAATATTCTAGTATATATGGAGAATGATAAATATTATCCATATGTAGATAAGCCTTATGGGTAAGTTTAGAAAATGCATCCCAATGATACTTCTCGTCCGTAATCCATTCAGGATTGACTTGCCACAACATCCATTGAGATGCCATTTCAAAAAAACCACAGCCACCCCATGCTTCCCCATTTCCATCGCAAATAATCTGAGACTGAAAACTATGTCCCAATTCATGAGCGATACAATTAAGTTTTTTGTCTTGTATTCTATTTGGTGCTACCCACAACGCTCCTATAACTCCGTCATAATCTCCTCCATAAGCCGTACCTTCAAGAGAATAGTTTATCATAACCATCATTCTATACTTATCGCAGTTAGATTCGTTTGAAGTGAATTTTAAGTTATTTCTAAAGAATGAATAAAACTCCTCAAGCTTATCAGTAAGATTCTTAATATCTATTGTCATATTGTGCCCTTCTAATGCTGGAGCAACAGATAAATCATTTCCAAAACCTTTTTCCCAGAAGATTGCGAAATTCTTTGTAGTAATCATACGTTTGTAACTCCATTTACTGGAAGGATCGTCAAGATTAATCGATTTTAAATCATTTGGTATGTATATTAATTTTTCAGATGGTACTGTTTGTGCCAATATAGCATTCATATTAATAATTACTAAGATTAAAGATAAAAGATTTTTTTTCATGATTGTATTATTTTTAGCGTTAAGAATATGAATTTATTATCTGATTCTAATATACAAGGACTATTTATTATTAACGTTTTTTTATAATTTATATTCTATAATTCTTAGTGTATCAGTTTTAAAAAGTCTATAGTTCATAATACCCTATTATATTATATATTATGTAAATAAACTTATTATTATAAATTGGCGAATCACACAAATAAATGTTATCTGCATTATTCGCCAAATTATATAATTAGTCTTTATTTAATCTTACTCATAACTAAAATTGCATATTTAAGATTATTGTTGCTTTGTATTGCTTACCATCTTTTGTATAAATCAAAGTTGGCTTCATTACAGCTTTTTTACCAGCCTCGATTGACATATCTGGTCTATGTCCATAAGAAAGTATCATACCCGAAAATTCAAAATATACTCCTCCATTGGCCCATCCGCCAATATTTCCATCGGAAGTACACCAGAATCCATTGTTTGCATTACCGGCATATGAATAGGTATCATCGGGTAGAGTAAGTGCGATAGCTATTTTCCCTTCAGCAGATTGTTGACCAACAGGCAATAATTTGCCTTCAATATTTATAGGCTTTAAAGCAAAAGCCTGAGCTAAAGTTTGATTTAGTGATAAATTTATATTTCCAAGTATATAATCGGCCGAAGTTGAATTGCATTTCAAATCATAATTCAATGTTACATTCTTTGGGATCGCTGTTTCATCTACATAAAAACTGCCAAAAAGATCTGTTCCTTCGAATTTTACTTTATAAGGCCATTGAAGATCATCACGTTCATTATCATTCCAAGGATGAGAAGTGTAACTTGACGGTGCTCCCATAATCACCATATATAGCTTAGTAGCACCTTGAGGTACTTCATAAGATATTACATCATTCTTATTACTATACATTGAAGAATATATTGCCTTACCATTTACAATAGAAACGAATCCGTAACGCCAGCCACTTTCTATATTGTTTGTAGCATTATAGTTCCTTACATTATCGACAGTATTACCATCTCCGTCAATGACCTTGCCCATATCACTGTCGGCCAATGCACTTCCTGAAGCCATTCCTTGAAAGTAAACTTTTATGGTGTTTCCATTGCTAGGCAAGTTAAGTTGAATTATATTGAACCCTGTTGTACCAGGACAGCTTGAATATCCTACCTGATAATATCCTTCATTAGTTTCAAACACCTTTGTAGAATAATTACAAGCAGATTCAGTAGCCATGTTGCGTATACCATCAATATCATAAGTAACCATATGCGAAGCATAATCATATAATTCCTTATATAAATCATTTAGACTATTATTACAATAGATACGTTTATAAGTCATTAAAGGATCTTCAGGATAAGTTGATTCTTTCCATATATTACCTACTGCTTCTATTCCATGTTTCTGGGTCCAGTAATACTGAAGCCAATAGCTTGCATATCTCATCCATTCATGATTGAAATGCCTATGATAATTAGCCTTCCAAACATCGACATGATATCCGAATAATTCGGAGGGATAATTTTGGAATGACTGCCATTGAGCACATTGTTCCCAAAATGCATTACCTCCATCACCGTTATTTCCATATCCATAACGAAAACCTACCTTAGAATAATCTGTTTCACCATTAAGAACCTTGTCACATCCTACCTGATATTGAAAGCTATGACCGATTTCATGAGCTATTGTAGAGCCTACAGGTTTACATGTACTAGGATTTACCCACAATGCACCTATTGTATTATCATATCCAGAACCTGTTGCTAACCATTCATCCTGGTATAAAAGATAAATTTCCATTTTATATTTATCAAGATACGATCTACTCTTCCCTGTTTCAACAAATTTAAGAGTCTCTACATTCATCTTGTAGAATTCTTCTGCTTTAGCAAGTAAGTCATCAATATCTACTCTCATTGCCTCGGCAACTGATTCGGCATTTGGATTATCACCAAATCCACTTTCCCAAAACACAAAAAAATGCTCACTTTGTGCAGAACGAAACCATGACCATTTAGCATCACTCTTCAACATATTTATATTATTGAATTCGGTCGGTTTGTAATATTTATTAAAATCTTTTACGTCAGATTCTTTCATTGTCAATACAGCATTAGGATTAGCCTGCTGTACTACACTTATCTTTAATTCTACATCTCCACTTATTATAGAGATAATCGCAGTCCTGGATATTTCAGAATCATTTGCTTCAAATAATATAGGATTAGATATTTCTCCTCCTTCTCCGTAATATTTGTGCAGTTTTAACCAATTACATTTCTGTCCTGCCTCATCGGCTATCTGTGCTGTCCATGAAGTAGAAGAGGTATAGTTTAAAGCAGATTCTATTTCATTCCATGCTATGTTTATACTTTTCTGACTATCATCTATAATCAGTTCAGGAGCTACACTATCATTATCACTGCAGCCAGCAATGCTAAATGAAAGTATACCAATCATTAAGAATATAAAAAACTTGAAGTTATAAGACAATTGATAATTTTTCATATCACAAAATTTAAGGCATTAATTTATGTATAAGAAAAGAAAAGAGAATAGAATCCTGTGATTCTATTCTCCTATAATAATATTATTCCATTGTAGCAGTAACAATAAGTTCTACAAATTTCGAGTTATCTTCCTTGTTTGCATATACAAACTTTATCTTATATACAGTACCAGAAGGAATTCCAGGATAGCGTCCTATATTTACACAAGCATCGCCTGTTTCAATAAAGAATTTGGCAGTTTCTCCCCAATTACAAGGTTTTTCTCCATCCATCCAATATCCTATTCCATTAGCTGTATATACACTTGTCTTATCCCATTCACCAGTTTTCTGATCTACAATATACATTGCAATAGGTCCTTCAGGATCAGATACTGCAGAAGAGAATTCCTTAAGTGTCATTCCCATACAAGACTCAATAGCCTCTTGATAATTAGCAAATTCTATTGAGAATGCATTATAATCACCAGCTGGTATTGTATTTGAAACTACTATTCGTCCTGGATCTGTAACGGTTATTACAAAATTAAATCTTACATAATTGTCATAATCCGTTCCATTAACAGCAAAACCTACATTCAAAGATAAAGATGTTCCTACTTCAGCTTTATCTTCCATATTGACCACTAACATTTTATTTGCAGTATCAATTTCAATTGTAGCAATGCCGTCAGATTCGCTCGTAATACCTCCTGCCGAATTATAATACCATCCTGTAGTTCCTTTCGTCATAGCTGTTTTATTCCAGCAACTTTTTGCAGGATTAATATTATAAAATACTATAGATCCATTTGAAAGACCAGTCAAAACTTCATCTACAGTAAGTCCCATATATTCATGAAACTTTTCAGCATAATTTTTCAGATTGATAGTCTGTGCAGTAAAACGTCCTGTAGGAAATTTCATAGTAGTAGCTACAGTAGCATCTGTATTAGCTTTCAAATAAGGAGTTTCATTCTCTCCATATACATGCTTGCTGGTAGCATCCTCGGGATCAGTGCTACAGCCCGAGAGTGTCATAGTAAAGCAAGCTATCAATATATATATATAATTCTTTTTCATATCTTACATTTTTAAAAGGTTTATCTTATTGCGCGCTTTCACCATATCCAGGATTCTGCTTCAAGTTCATGTTTCCATCAAGCGCTACTTTTGGAATTGGGAAAATATCACAATTCCTATCTGTTACATCACTCTTAGCATCTTTACAAAACCAAGATTTTCCATTGTAAACGTTTTGGTTGGTTCCTTTTATACGGAATCTAATTAGATCCTGTCTACGATGATGTTCTGCTACAAATTCCCATGCATATTCGTCCAACAGTCCACCCAATTCAATATCAGATCCACCTTCTTCAGTCTTAACCCAGACATCTGCTTCGCCCATTTTTCCTTTATTTTCTCTATGGCCATATGCATACTTGCTTCCACCCTTCAATTGAGCGACTGTTACAGAAGCTTTCTCAGGAGCAGTCTTGAAGTTACGTATACGTACCTTTGTGACCAAATCGGCAGCCGTCTGCTCTGTCTCACCATTATATCCACCCATTCTCAATAAGCATTCTGCTTTCATCAGATATGCATCTGCAAGACGGAAGAAAGGAACATCATCATAAGATGTACCAAAATCACCTGAAAGAATCTCATATTTTACAAGACGTGCGCCTTCAAAAGGATAACAACCAGGATTATCAATGCTATGAATTTCTTCTGTATATACTAATGGTTCTCCATCAACATATATTGGTATTCCAGTATAATCATACTGCTGACCTTCTATCCAACAATCTGTAAATCGGGTATCCTTTTCATCGTAAGTATCCAGGAACTGAGGCAATACAGTAGCTCCACCAGTAGCCCAACCATTGAAGTTCCACGTAACACGGCCTGCAGTATGCATCCACATATTTGCAAAATAGTTACCTCCAGCATACTTTTCAGCAAATGGTATACCAAATATAATCTCAGGAGAACTTGAAATATCTTCCTTAAAGTTATCTGAATAATTTGGCGACAATGAAAATTTGCCACTATTTATTACTTCATTAAGTTCATCTATTGCTTTACCATACCATGAAGTATCTGAATAATCCTTAAACCAAGCATTATGATTAAGATACATTTTAGCAAGAATCATATTTACTGTATAGCGATTTATCTTACCCATTTCAACTTTATCTCCACACTGTTCTTTAACAGCATTAAGTTCGCTTACAATGAAGTCCCAGGTATCCTGTGGAGCTGCTTGTTGTGGCAACCATCCATCAGGATGATCAAATGTCGTATCTAGAGGAATGTTACGAAACAAATCAAAAAGTAGATAATAATACAAAGCGCGATATGCTCGAAGTTGCGCTACAGCACTTTCGGAAGTTTGGACAGCCTCATCAGCTAATAATTTATTACATGCATTAATACCCGCATAATTATTATTCCAAGCAACTTCAAAATGACCTATTTGTGAGTGGAATTGATGCTTGTGCATACTTACATATAAATCTCCCCAGCCTATTCCTATACGATAAGGTACACACCACACATCAGAAGATTCGTCCATAATATCAGCTAATCCGAACCATCCCCAATATACATTTCTAAGACTACTATATACAGGAGCGAACATACTTGCAGCATCTTCTTCGGTAAATTCATATTTTTCGGAAGCTATAGTATCATAAATAGTCTCATCAAGATCTGTGCAGCTGCTTATTGTGAATGTAGCCGCACTCAAAACAGAAACTAAAAGTGACTTATTAAATATTGTTTTCATAATTTATTCATATTAGATTTAGAATGTAACATTAAGACCAAATGTAAATGAGCGAGTTGAAGGATAAGAATCGCGCCAATCTATACCTGCAGAACGAGCATCACCATTTGATAATTCAGGATTAACTCCATCATATCCAGTTATACAGAATAGATTATCACCAGATACATAAGCTCGGATACCATTTACATATTTATTTGGCTTAAAAGGAATATTATATCCAAGAGTCATATTAGTAAGTTTTACGAAGTCACCATTTTCAAGATAATAACTTACAAATGTCTGTTTTTGAGCTGAAGACAATGTATTTCCGCTACCATAAGGAGCTTTCAATACTGATTTCAACCTATTATATGCAACTGAATTATTTTCATAATAAGCACGCGCTTCATTAAGTATTTTAAATCCAAACTGACCTGTAAACTGAATATTCAAATCAAAATTCTTGTAACGTAATGTATTACTCCAGCCCATATATACTTTTGGAAGAGAATTTCCAAGATATTGACGATAATCATCATTACTCAACATATTATCCTTAAACTCTTCTATTTCTCCTGTCTTGACATTTTCGATCATCCATAAACCATTCTCAGAAACACCAACAGATTTCATACCATAGAAATTACCTACTGATTTTCCTACTTCCATACGTTGAGTAGACAGAGAAATAGGTTCTCCCAACCATGCATCATCCTGTTTATTTGTCGTTTCGTACAAATCATTTGAAAGGCTCAATAACTTATTTGCATTATGAGATGCAGTCACTGTAGTTTTCCATTCAAAATTTCTGTTTCTTACAGGAATTGCATTTACCGCAACCTCAATACCCGAATTGCGCATTTCTCCTACATTTGCCAATGTACTATTATATAAATTTGGTGGTACAGGTACAGTAAACCACCATAACATATCAGAGGTTTTCTTTGTATATACATCTACTGATCCACTTAAACGTTCTTCAAAAATACTCCAATCAAGACCAAAGTTAAACTCGGTTGATTTTTCCCATTTTAAATCTGGATTTGGATTTGAAGCAACCACAAGCCCAGGTTTCCATTTACCATTTTCATAATAATAAGAACTTCCAAGACTATATTTAGTTAATGAAGCATAAGAGTCGGACGGTATAACTCCTGTAACTCCATACCCTGCACGTAGTTTTAATAGATTTAACCATTCAATACTCTTCATAAATTCTTCATTGGTAATATTCCAGCCTAGTGATACTGATGGAAATGTACCCCATTTATTATTTTCTCCAAATTTTGATGAGCCTTCACGACGAACGCTTAAAAGTACATTATATTTATTATCATAACCATAACTAACTCGGCCAAAGAAACCTATAAGTCTGTTATCATTCTTGTAACTACCCATTCCAGCCTTTCCATCTTTAAGAGCAGACCCTATTCCCAAATTATTGTATTCGAAAAAATCGTTTTGAAAATCGTAGTTATTAGCATTAAATCCTTCATTTACATTATATTGATAACTATAACCTGCTAAAGCATCAAAACGATGTTTTCCCCAACGTCCTTCATACTTGGATGTTATTTCCATGTTATCAGTACGACTCTCACCGTAAGAATGATAAGCATATCCTGTGTGATTTTCCATCTTCTGACTAAAATATTCGGAAGTATAATAGCCCCTATTATGAGAATTTGAAGTACGAGAGGCCAACATTAAATTTGTCTGCCACCCCTTTATAGGTTCTACAGTTATATTTCCAGTCATTCTTGTATATTCACTTGTATATTTACCAGTATGTTCCTTTATCATTCCTACAGGATTATAATAGTAGTTTACCTGAAAATTTTCATAATAAGTTCCATCATCAGCCCATATAGGTTCTGTAGGATTACGCATTATAGCCTGTCTGTAAATACCGGCACTACTAACATCGGTTGGACCATTCTTATGTTTTCCCTTAACCATGTTAAAGTTTACTTTCAACATATCATTGAACATCCAGTGAGAAATATCAAATGTCATTTTCATCTCTTCATTGAAAGTATCAATAATTACTCCTTCTTCATTTCTATAAGCAAAATCAGCCGAATAAGTAGTATTCTTAGAACCACCTATTATGTTAAAGTTGTGATTTTGAGTAAATGCTGTTCTTGTTACAGCATCAAGCCAGTCAGTATCATATCCTTTATCTGTATAATTGGTAAGACCCTGACGTATTTCATCAGGTCCCATAAAGTCGAGTTTTTTACCAAAGCTAGACAATGATATATAACCTGAATAGTTTGCCTGAGTATGCGATTCACGCTTACCTGATTTTGTAGAAATAAGAATAACACCATTAGCACCACGTGTACCATAAATGGCTGCTGCCGATGCATCTTTCAAAACATCTATAGAAGCTATATTTTCTGGAGCTACAGTTCCTAGATTACCTTCAATGCCATCTATAAGTACCAATGGTGTAGAACTGCCCTGTAATGAAATAACTCCACGCAAACGTATTGTTGATTCTGCATTTGGATCGCCGGAACCTTTTGCTATATTAAGACCTGCAACCTTTCCTTTTATAAGTTCAGCAGCATCACCTACCTTACCTATAGTAAAATCTTCAGATTTTACAGAAGAAACAGCACTTGTTACATCGCCTTTACGCTGAGTACCATATCCTATTACAACAACTTCATCTACCATTTCGGTATCTTCACTCAATATTATGCTCACTTGTTTCTTACTTGCAGGCAATTCTTGAGTTGCATATCCAATATAAGATACTACTAATATTGGATTATTACCTTTTACAGTCAATGTAAAATTACCTTCAATATCAGTAATAGTTCCGTTGGCCGTTCCTTTTTCAAGTACGTTGGCTCCTATTATTGGCTCGCCCCCCTTATCCTTTACTACTCCATGAATAGTCAAAGACTTCTGTTGTACGACTTCGGCCAATTGAGAATGAAGACTTTCTGTATTTGCATATACAGATGGCAGTCCCACGCTTGTTGTCAGAAACAAACAAGTAGTTGCTTTAATTAGCGCACTACTAAAAAGAGTTCGTTTTACGTGTGATTTCATATTAAATTATTTATTTAAATAAAAGGTTATGTTATGTTAATTTACTTTCCATTCTAATATACCACCCGATTTTCCTTTCTGGAGTTTTGCTCCAATTTTAAGTGCAGTAGTAGTTACAGGCTTGAAATCAAGACTATTATAGCAATCTTTCTTTACCACATATGTAGTAAGTGCCTCAACTTCTTTCCAATTATTTCCAACTTTATAATACAATTTCCAACTTTCGGGTATTCTGAAGTCTCCATCATAATGATCAAAATCTAACCAATAAACTTCTACATTAGATACTGTATGGGGTTGATCAAACTCATAAGCTAAGGTTTCTTCAGTTCCCTCGCGCAACCACCAATAATGATAAGGTTTGGATATATCCGAAGAACGCTTCGGTTCCCATTGATCATTTACTCCCCACGCCCATGACTCTACAGATGCCGATTCGGGTGCATCTTTCTGTATTGGAGCCTGTATCATGAGAGTGCGTGCTTTACTTGCTATGGTAGGTTTTGGAGTAGGATGTGCATATTTTGCAGTTTCTGGAATCCATACCGCCATCTGATCAGCACCACGATTATTCCATGTTGAATATGGAATAGCTTTGAAAGGAACATCCTTTATATTACCTTCTAATGAAATTTCCTTTGCTGTTCCGGTAAGCGTAACAACGCCATTCAACAATGTCTTATCATATTCTACGATCATTTTCGTTCCATCAGGAATAAATTTATTGAATACAGTACTGTCGGCCTGATCCTTTCCTTCAAGACAGAATATTACAGGACCACGTTCAATTGCAAGTTTACCACGATCATCTTCTACATTGTCGTTTGACTTTATACGACGTACATCCATAGGAAATTCTATTTCAATTTTATCTTCCTTCTTCCAATTGCGTACAATTGTAGCATATCCATCCACCACTGGGAAATTGCTTTTCTTACCATTTACTGTAATAGCATAAGGTTTTGCCTGATTAGTATATGAATATAGATTAGTTGGAACCGGAGAATTTTGTGCCCATCCCGGAATACGTATACGCATTGCAAACTCTTGCTCCTTTTCAGGATTTACTGTCATGCATATTTTACCATTCCAAGGATAATCTGTAGTTTGATCGAGTTTAATTTTATTTGACTGTGTTAATATCTCTGCATTACTTTGAATAAATAGATTTACATACACATCATCTGCCTGTGTTGCATACATATAGAATGGAACAGATGCCATAAATCTGGTTATATTACCAGGGCAACACGCACATCCAAACCAGTGCTGGCGCTCATGCTGTCCCATAGATTCGAGTGGATTATCATAGAAGAATTTATCTCCGCTAAGAGATACTCCAGATATTACCCCATTATATAAAGCACGTTCAAAAACGTCTGCATATTTAGCATCACCAGTTGCCAAAAACATTCTATAATTCCAGTAAACATTAGCAATAGAAGCACATGTTTCGCAGTAAGCCGTATGATTATTCAATTCATAATTAGGTCCGAAACCTTCGCCCTGAGCACGTGAACCTATACCACCGGTTATATATAATTTCTTACTGGCCATATTTTCCCATATTCTTGTAAGAGCATTAAAGTATGCAGTATCATTTGTTAAAGATGCTACATCTGCCACTCCGGAATATAGATATCCGGCACGAACAGCATGACCTACTATTTCATCTTGTTGAAGAATTGGTTTATGGTCCTGACTATATTCGCTTAATCTATGACCGTCAGTACCTCTTCCGGTTTCTTCGACAAAATATTTTGCCATTTTCAGATATTTTTCATCATTCGTTACCTTATATAACTTAGCCAAAGCCATTTCTGCAATAGGATGACCGGAGGGACGATGTATCTGTCCTTCATTAGGTCCAAAAACTTTACATACAAGATCGGCATTCTTTATAGCTACATCAAGCAAAGAGCGCTTGCCTGTTGCTCTATAATGAGCTACAGCAGCCTCATATAAATGACCGCTGTTATATAATTCATGACTATTTATCTTTTCCCATCTATGGCTTCCCCACCATCCTGAAAGACGACTGCATTTATTTGTAACGCAAGTAGTAAGATAACCATCAGGCTCTTGAGCTGAAGCAATTATCGTAATTACACTATCAAGATAAGCGTCGAGCGATTTATCATATTTAGCTGCTAAAGAGTAACTGGCTCCTTCTATAATTTTATATGGATCGGTATCATCAAATGAAAAATCTCCACGATGTTTTCCTTTCATCAATCCACCGGCAATTGCAAAATTATCGAAACGTCCATTCTTTTCACATTCTTTAAATGCTGATGGTATTGAAACTGTACGATTTATTTCTATTCGTGGACTCCAAAAACCATCGGTGAGATGAACTTGAGTAAATGGAACTTCTTTAATTTGTGCATCAGGCTGTATATAAGTAGAGTTACTACAAGCACCAAAACCTAAAAAAGCTAGACTATAAAAAATGAATTTTAGTTTCTTCTTCATAATGTAATTTATGTGTTTTTTTGTTTTTTTTATTTTCAACAAAGGAATGCAATATGATATTAATGATATAAAAATAGAGTCCATAAGAATGATAAAATAGTCTTATAACCATCTGATAAAATGCTATTTGGACTATTGTTACATTATTTGGACTATTGTTATATTCATAGATTAATAAGAAGAAAATAGATTAATCTTATTCATACTATTTTTAAAGAATATAGCAGATTTAATTACTACATAAAAGGAATTTAGAACTAAAAAGATAAATTATTTATAAGATAAAAAAACATTTTACTGCTATTTAGACTATAGTTGTATTTCTATGTAGTATAATGACATTTCATTATTTTTTTTTTCTCTTAATTTGCCTTTAGCAATATTATAAAATTCATATTATATAAATACTATAATGAAAAACAGGCACTTCTTAAAAGTAACTTTACTCTTTTTCTCGTTCATTAGTATAAGTAATATTATACAATCTGCAGAAAGAAAATTATACATACTAAACTCGCCTAACGGCAAGATAAAAGTTGAAATATCAGGCAAAGACACTCTTTCTTATAGTGTAACGAATGGAAATTCAATGATACTTGCCTCATCAAAAATAGGACTTTCGTTAGGAGATGGAAAATCAATAGGGATAAAACCTCAATGTTATTCACCAAAGAAAAGAAAGATATCCGAAACAATAATGTCTCCTTTTTACAGATTCAAACAGTTTGATGCTAATGCTAATGAGTTAGATATTAAGATAGGCAATGATTTTGGAGTTGTGTTTCGTGCATACAATGATGGAGTAGCCTACCACTTCTATACAACAAGCAATAAATTCACTACAGTAAAAAATGAAATAGCTGAATTTAATCTGGCAGCCGACCGAACCGTATTTTTACCGTATTCAACGAACAAGAAGAACGAATATGCAATGGCTTTTCAGAATATATATGATGTTACACCTATTTCAAAAGCTAGTCCACGATTATCATTTCTTCCGGTTACAGCAGATTGTAATGGAACAAAAATCACTATCATGGAAGCTGATTTAGAAAACTATCCCGGCATGTTCATTAAAACAGATACAGTAAACTATAAAATGATAGGTACTTTTGCACAATATCCTGCAGAAACCGATTATTATCCATGGAGAAAACAGGAATACGTTACATCTACTAAAGATTTTATAGCAAAAATTTCTCCTAAACAGCATATGCCATGGCGAGTTATCGCAATTACCGAGGATGATACTGAGATGCCTATAAACAATATGGTTTATGCACTTGCATCGCCAAATCGCATAGGAGATACATCATGGATACGACCAGGAAAAGTGGCATGGGACTGGTGGAATGACTGGAATTTAAAAGGTGTTTCATTCAAGGCAGGAATAAATATGGATACATATAAATACTATATAGATTTTGCCAGCAAGAATGGAATAGAATATATCGTTCTGGATGAAGGTTGGTATAATCCTAGAAGTGGAGATATGCTTAGTGTTATACCCGAACTTGATCTACCTGAATTGGTAGCGTATGGAAAGAGTAAAGGAGTAGATATAGTATTATGGACAGTATTCAATGTCTTAGATTCTCAACTAAAAGAGGCTTGTAGTAAATATAGCAAAATGGGAATTAAGGGTTTCAAAATAGATTTTCTAGACCGAGATGACCAAACAGCCGTACAGATGGTTTACAGAATAGCAGAAGAGACAGCTAAACATCATTTAATGCTTGATCTACATGGATTCTACAAACCCACCGGTTTGAATCGTACATATCCTCACATTATAAATTTTGAAGGAGTTTTTGGGATGGAAGAGGTTAAATGGACAGAGCTTGCCAATAACATGCCTCTTTATGATGTTACTTTTCCCTTTATTAGGATGATGGCCGGTCCTGTTGATTATACTCCGGGGGCTATGAGAAATGCAACAAAAGCAGATTGGAAAGCAATATATTACAGTCCAATGAGTATGGGAACTCGCTGTCATCAGCTTGCATCATATATTGTACATGATTCTCCATTTACAATGCTATGTGATGCTCCTACTAATTATCTTAGTGAACAGGAATGTGTTGATTTCATAACTTCAATACCTGTAGAGACTGATTATACAAAAATTCTTTCCGGACGACTAGGTGAATACATAGTAACAGCTAGAAAAAAGGAAATTAACTGGTATATAGGTGGACTCACCAACTGGGATGAACGTGATATATCAATAGATTTTTCATTCTTGGAAAATGGAGAAAACTATACAGCTACTATATTTAGTGACGGAATAAATGCCAACAAAGAAGCACACGATTACAAGAAAGATATTATTATTGTTAATAATAATAGTAAGTTAAACCTACATCTTGCTTCTGGAGGCGGTTTTGCCATAAAACTGGAAAGGAAATATGATACCGGCAACGTAACTTCTATACCTACAGCGAAAAACATTCATCCTTTCTACAAAAAATATATTGAATGGGATGGATTATATGTGACCTCTTCCGAGAAAGTAGTAGATGAAGCTCTTTTAAAGGCTTCTGAAATAATAAGTTTGATGTTGGCAAAACGTCCAGATGTAAAGGCGGCCATGAAAGGAAAAGGATGTCATGCCATGATTATAGGACGTAATGAAGAGACATGCGATATTCCTGAATTTGCGCATATATGTAATTCTGCAGATAGTATAGCCTATTGGAATAAGCGTGCCAGAGGATTCGGTGGAGCACCTGAAGATGCACTATCGGCAAGTTGTGGAGAAGAAAATATATTGGCATTGTCACAAGATAAATATATAGGTGAAAATATTTTCATTCATGAATTTGCTCATCTTATACATATGGAAGGCATTGTAACTGTAGAGAAAGACTTCGACCAACGACTTGAAGTACTATGGAAATCTGCACGTGATAAAGGTTTATGGAGAAATACTTATGCCATATCTAACAAGGAAGAATATTTTGCCGAATGTGTTCAGTCATTTTTCAACTGCAATCGATTGGCAATACCTACAAATGGAATTCACAATAACATAAATCGTCGTTCCAAACTACGTTCTTACGACCCAGATATGTACAAATTCTTAAAAGATTATTTTTATGAAATAAATATACCTCTGTATAACGAAATAGAATAAACAATTAAATAATAACCAAAGAGTTTAAATGCACCAATATAATATTATGAAGAAACGAACACTCACAATTTTACTTACTGTACTCGCCTCCTTTGGAGTATATGCACAGAAAAGTTACAATTCTCCAACTGCCGGGAATCCTGTTATTCCAGGATACTTTGCTGATCCAACAGTAAAGAAATTCGGCGATACTTATTATATATATGCTACTACCGACGGTAGTGGGGCTGGATTTGGTCCGGCTCAAGTATGGAGTAGTAAGGATTTCGTGAATTGGACACTTATGCCTATGAACTGGCCGGACAGCCATTGGATATGGGCTCCTGATGTTATGAAGAACGAGAAAGATGGTCTGTATTACTATTATTACTGTCAGCCATGCATAATTCATTGTGGAGTAAGTGAAACGCCACGCGGTCCTTGGAAAAATATTCTAGGTGAAAGCGAAGCAGTGCTAGTACCCGATCGCTTCGTCGAGAATGCAATAACCTTGGACGGTCAGACATTTGTAGATGACGATGGGTCGGTATATCTTTATTGGGGTACATGGGGAATTTATAAAGGATTTGGTTGTGGAGCAGGTAAGCTAAATGCTGATATGAAGAGTTTCTCTGAAACACGTCTTATTCCAAACACAGAAGCTACAGATTTCTTCGAGGCTCCTTTCGTTATGAAACGTAACGGAATATATTATTTTATGTATTCTTCCGGCTCGTGCCACACGGAGACTTACAGAGTGCAATATGCCACCTCCGATAAGCCACTTGGACCTTACGAATATAAAGGATGTATTCTTGAGACTACCACCGATGGCACTGTGCATGGGCCAGGTCATCATAGTATACTTCAGGAGGGAGATGATTACTATATAATATATCATCGTCATGATAATCCGCACTCTAATCGTGGTTTTCATAGACAAGTATGTGCCGATAAAATGGTTTTTGAACCAGATGGTAGCATAAGGAAGATTATACCTACTCATGATGGTATTGGTAACCTAGGCGAGAATGTAGTAAAATCTAGTAATATTGCTTTAAATTGTAAAGTAAAAGCCTCATCATATTATGACAAGGATTTCCTTCCCCAATATGCTGTTGATGATAATAACGGAACTTTATGGCGTCCTATTACTGATGGTCAGGAGTGGATTGAACTAGATTTGGGTAAGGTTAATAAGATAGGAACAGTGTGGACTCAGTTTGAGTATGGTACATCTTATTATCAATACTTAATTGAGACATCTAAGGATGGCAATAAATGGGATATATTTGCCGATAAAAGAGATAACCGACTTGCAGGGAGTCCGATGGTAGATTTTGGAACTGCAAAAGCACGCTATATCAGAATTACTACTACCGGCAAACAAAAGAATGGTTTTCCGGGAGCTATATGGAATGTAAAGGTATTTAATAATACAGAAGAAAGCTGTCCGCAACAATGGATTGGAGTTACCGGAGCTGATTGGAATGGTACCGAGCTGAATAATATTCAGGGAATGCTGGGCGGAAGCTTTAAGTTAAAGAATGGTAGCTGTATAACAAAAAGAATAAGTGGCAAGGATGCTTTAGTACTTGCGCCCCACTCTACCATTGAATACAGTTGTGCACTAATATCTCCAAACAAGCCACATACTATAAGTGCAATTAGCTTTGATGATGGAAGTTGGAAGGAGTTGAATGCAGAACAATACATTAAAGAGGGTAAAGTTGTAATTTCTACTGCCAATAATCCGCTAACAATAACGAATATCCGTTATTACAACTGGACATTAGATAAAGCCGAAAAGGAATACGACTATACTACCGACATTATTTCTCTACCCGAGGCTGAGAAGATAAAACAGGGTTTGATAGTAAATATTAATGCCGATGATTTTGCCGAGAATGACACAGTTGGTTATATACCAAATAAGGGGATAAGTGGTTATTTTGAGAATAAAAAAGAGCCTGTAATTGTGCAGACAATAGAAGGCAAGAAAGCTTTCCGTTTTGACGGGAATCAACATTATGTATCCAACTTCATGATGCCCCGCACTATGCTAGACAATGCTCCTTATACACTTGAAGCATGGATAATGAATCCTGAAATGGAAGAGAATGAATGTGTAGCCGACTTTACATCATCTCACGATGAAATGGAGAAAATAATGCTGGTGAATGGTACTGAGCCACGTTGTGGTATTATAAATCACTACGGATGGTATGAGGATGCAGGATATAAAGAAGCAAAGACATTGGAAGGCAAATGGCAACATGTTTATATCTGTTTTGACGGACGTATTGAAAAGGTGTATATCAATGATAAGTTGGTGAGCGAGAAAGATATTCAGCTTCTTGTAAAACCATCACAATTCATTACGATAGGTCTTAATGCCGAAGGCAACTGGCCATTTAAAGGATATTTGCATTCACTGACTCTTTATGATGAATATATACCTTGTAAAAATTAATATATAGTAGCATTGTATTGATTATGAGATTATCTTTAAAGCAAAGACTTTTTTATTGTCATTAGAAGCAACATCATAATATTAATATTACACACTATAAACATGACCGATTTAAGTATTATCTTTAAATAATATTTAATTGTAGGTCTAAACATATAATATCTAATTTTACAAATCTTTCAACAAATAATATCTAACCATGAAAAAACTATTACTCGCCACCTTGATGGCAGCCACATCAATAGGCGCATCGGCACAAGTAAAAACACAGTCGCACGGCTACCCTATCGACCCTGTACCTTTCACTTCGGTAAAAGTTACAGATTCATTTTGGGGACAGCGTCTAAAAGCAAGTCGCGAAGTAACAATCCCACTTGCGTTCAGCAAATGTGAGGAGACAGGACGATATACAAATTTTGTAAATGCAGCTCACCCTAGCGATACTATTAAAGTAGGCGGACTTGCTTTTGATGATACTGATGTATATAAGACTATAGAAGGTGCAAGTTATTCGCTACAGACTTATCCTGATAGAAAATTAGCAAAGTATATTGACAGTGTACTTGTGATAGTAGCGGCCGCACAAGAGCCCGATGGCTATCTTTATACAAGTCGTACAATGAACCCAAAACATCCACACGAATGGGCAGGATCAAAACGCTGGGAGAAAGTAGAAGACCTTAGTCACGAGTTCTATAATCTAGGACACATGGTAGAAGGAGCGATTGCACATTATCAGGCTACAGGGAAACGTAATTTCCTTGATATAGCAATAAAGTATGCCGACTGTGTATGCCGTGAAATAGGTCCTAATGCCGGACAGCAGATTAAAGTTCCTGGTCATCAGATAGCCGAAATGGCTCTAGCCAAACTTTATCTTGTAACAGGCGACAAGAAATATCTTGATGAAGCAAAATTCTTCCTTGATCAAAGAGGACATACATCACGTACCGATGAATACAGTCAGGCTCATAAACCTGTTGTCGAACAAGATGAAGCTGTAGGACATGCTGTACGTGCTGCATATATGTATTCGGGAATGGCAGATGTAGCTGCACTTACAGGCGACACTAGTTATGTAAAAGCAATAGACCGTATATGGGATAATATCGTTTCTAAAAAATACTATATAACAGGAGGTATTGGCGCTACTAATCATGGCGAAGCATTTGGCAAAAACTATGAACTGCCCAACATGTCGGCTTACTGCGAAACATGTGCGGCAATAGGTAATGTATATATGAATTACCGATTATTCCTTCTTCATGGCGAAAGCAAATATTACGATGTTCTTGAACGTACTCTTTATAATGGACTTATTTCGGGAGTATCACTTGATGGTGGAGGTTTCTTCTACCCTAACCCACTAGAAAGTATCGGTCAGCACCAACGCCGCCCATGGTTTGGTTGTGCATGCTGTCCATCAAACATATGTCGTTTTATTCCATCACTTCCAGGATACATTTATGCAACCAAAGGAAAAGACGTATATGTAAATCTATTCATGTCGAATACTTCTACTCTAAAGGTTAATGGAAAAAATGTGGTTATATCACAGAATACCAAATATCCATGGAATGGAGATATTACAATAAATGTTGATAAGAATAATGCAGGTAATTTCAATCTTAAGGTACGTATACCTGGATGGGTACAGAATGAAGTTGTGCCAAGCGACCTCTATACTTATACCGATGATAAAAGACTTTCTTACAAAATTACTGTAAATGGGAAAGCGATAGATTGCAATAGTAGCATGAAAAATGGATATGTAGCAATAGATCGTAATTGGAAAAAAGGCGATAAAGTAGAAATTCATTTCGATATGGAAGCTCGTACAGTAAAAGCTAACAGCAAGGTAGAAGCAGACCGCGGACGCATTGCAGTAGAGCGTGGCCCATTGGTGTATTGTGCAGAATGGCCTGATAACAATTTTGATGTACTAAGTGTATTCATGAACCGCAATCCTAAGTTTGATACTGTAGAAAAGAACGATCTTCTTTATGGTATAACCGAACTTAAGACAGACGCGCAGACATTAGGATATGATGCGCAGGGGCGTCTTGTTACAACCGATGTAAAACTAACTCTTATTCCTTATTATGCATGGGCTCATCGTGGTTCGGGTTCTATGGCAGTATGGTTACCTCAAGATTTAAATGCTTGCAAACCTACCATGGCTCCTACATTATCGTCAAAAAGTAAAATAGATGGATCACACAAAGTAACCTCAATATCTGCTATAAACGACCGTCTTACACCAAAAGATGAAAATGACACTTCTATACCATATTATCATTGGTGGCCAAAACAAGGCAGTACTGAATGGATAAGCTACGAATTCCCTGAAGCTGTAAAAGTTAGCAGCTCGACAGTATATTGGTACGATGATGCTCCGTGGGGAGGATGCAGAATTCCAAAATCATGGAAAATCTATTATAAAGACAATTCCGGTAACTGGCAAGAAGTAAAGAATGCTGATAAATATGGTATTAAAAAAGGAATTGAAAATACAGTACGCTTCACTCCGGTAACTACTACAGCAGTAAAACTAGAAGTCGTTCAGCCTGCCGATGCATCATGCGGCATTTTTGAATGGGAAATTAAATAATAAAAAATGAAACCAGACAGACTAATTCTATTAGCTTCGCTCTGTATAACTTCTACTGTGTCCATGGCTCAGGGCACGGTAGAAGATTATAACAGAGCTTATTCTTTAAGGCAAAAATACAATGCCAATAATGTGTATTACTCGAATGTAACGCCACAGTGGATTGACGGAACCAATTCGTTTTGGTATGTTAGAAACAGTCCCGAGGGTAAAGTATACTCATTGGTTAATGCAAACAAAAAAGAGAGAAAGGAACTTTTCAATCATAAGTTACTTACACAAAAGCTTGCATTGGCTTCGGGTAAAGATATTAAAAGTAACGCATTAAGCCTTGGCAACTTATCGGTAAACAAAGGTGCCGATACTTTAAGATTTGTATTCAATAATACTCATTGGCTTTATGCTTCACGCAAAAACATACTGTTAAACCAAGGTACAGTAACAGCTCCTGGCAAACAAAAGCATTGGATGGAAATGGATGATGAGAATGAGGGAGCTCCGGTTACTTCGCCCGATGGAAAGAAAGTGGCATTTATAAAGAACCACAACATTTATGTACGCAATACAGAAACAGGTAAGGAAAAGCAATTAAGCATTGACGGCACACTAAGCAACTACTATTCAGTATATATAAAATGGTCGCCCGACAGTCGTAAGGTTGCAGCCTGCAAAATACGTCCGGTTCATAAAAGATTTGTATATTATGTAGAGTCATCGCCTGCCGATCAGCTACAACCAAAGCTTCATAAACAGGAATATGCAAAGCCGGGCGATGAATTGCCTTTCCGTATACCATGCATTTACGATGTAGAAAACGGTAAAACAATAATTCCATCTACCGAACTATTCAATGCTCAGTACGATCTTACTACGCCTCAATGGGATGAAGATAGCAAAGCAGTAACATTTGAGTATAATCAACGCGGACATAAAGTATATAGAGTACTTGAGCTATCGGCCGAAACAGGAAAAGTTCGTCCTGTAGTAGAAGAGACAAGCGACAAATATGTAAACTACACACGTCACTTCCGTCACGATCTTAGCAATGGTAAGGATATGATATGGATGAGCGAACGCGACAATTGGAATCATCTGTACATGTACGACCGTATTGGCGGGAAGCCTAAACATCAAATTACAAAAGGAGAATGGTATGTACGTCAGGTATTAAAAGTAGACGAGAAAAACAGACATATATATTTCTCGGCTAATGGGATACAGAAAGATGAAGATCCTTACTTTATACGTTATTACCGCATAAACTTCGATGGCAGTAATTTAGTATGCCTTACTCCTGCCAAAGGTCATCATCAGGCGTGGTTCTCGGACGATATGAAATACCTGGTAGATGTTTATTCTACTGTATCCGAAGCACCTACAGCAGTATTACGCAATGCAAATGATGGTAAGGAGATAATGCCTATAGAGAAAGCCGATATAAGTAAGCTTTTGGCTAATGGTTGGAAAGCACCCGAAGTATTTGTAGCCAAAGGAAGAGATAATAAGACTGATATGTGGGGCCTTATTGTTCGTCCTTCAAATTTCGACCCGTCAAAGAAATACCCTGTAATAGAGTATATTTATCAGGGACCGGGCGATCAATATGTACCCAAATCGTTTATGCCATACAATTGGTGGATGACATCAATAGCCGAACTTGGTTTCATAGTAGTAATGGTAGATGGTATGAGTACCTCTTTCCGCTCGCGCGAGTTCGAAAATGTATGTTACAAGAACTTGAAAGATGCTGCCCTACCCGATCATATATCATGGCTTAAAGCCGCTGCACAGAAATATTCTTATATTGATATTGACCGTGTAGGTATATATGGTTGTTCGGCAGGGGGACAGGAATCGACAAATGCAGTCCTTCTTTATCCCGACTTTTACAAAGCAGCTTATTCGGCATGTGGATGTCATGATAATCGCATGGATAAAATATGGTGGAATGAATTATGGATGGGTTATCCTGTAGATGAATCTTACAAAGAGTCATCGAATGTAGAAAATGCTCATCTTCTTAAAAGACCATTAATGCTTGTAGTAGGAGAAATGGACGACAATGTAGACCCGGCCTCAACAATGCAGGTGGTAAATGCTCTGATAAAAGCCAATAAGGATTTCGAACTTGTTGTTATACCTGGAGCTCATCACACTATGGGAGAAGATTTTGGCGAACATAAGCGCTATGATTTCTTCGTACGACATTTGCTTAATGTAAATCCTCCTAAATGGGAAGAAATTAAGACCAAATAGTATATTATATAAAATCAGCCTTCTCTTTGAGTTTATCTCTCAGGAAAGGCTGATTATTTTTTATAGATAATGTCAAAATAATGAGATAATCCAACTAACAATAAAGGCTACCAACTGATAAACAAGATATATTATCGATATCATAATTACAATGCCAATACCCATCCAAACAGCTTTTTTATTTACCTCAGATATAATATTCTTATCATCTTCAACATATCCTATAATCATTAAAAGATTCTTCTTATAAGATCGATGAAAGAAATCAAAAAAATCGCCCAGAAGTGGTATAGCGCTAATCAAAGCATCTACCAATATATTAAAAATAACAGCCAATGTGAGCGGTATAGAACGCACCTTAAACAAGCTAATGTAAATATATGGGAGTCCGCACACCGAACTAAAAACATCTCCCCACCCCGGCACCAATAAACCAATAATCGGATCTAAGAAATACTTATCCATGATTTTTGATATTCCATGAATCATGGAGTAAGACCTTGAGTTTTTAATTCTTTTTCTTCTCTCCTCCTTTTTCTTATCTATTTTATTCTCACTATTATTCGACACAAATTATTATTTAAATCTTTCCTATCAAGTCAATACTTGGTGTCAATGTAGCTCCTCCCTTCTTCCACCTTGCAGGACAAACTTCCTCGGGATGTTCGGAAACAAACTGTGCAGCCTCTACCTTACGAAGCAATTCTTCTGCATTTCGACCAATATTGTTATCTACTATCTCGGCAATTTTGATTTTACCTTTTGGGTTTACCACAAACGTACCCCTATAAGCTAGTCCGGCATCCTCAATCATCACTCCAAATGTACGTGATAAGAAACCTGTAGGATCGGCCAACATAGGATATTTAATCTTTCGGATACTTGGAGAAGCATCATGCCATGCCTTATGAACAAACTTAGTATCGGTACTTACAGAGTATACCTCTACACCCATTTTTTGGAAACTTTCATAAGCATCGGCCATATCCTCCAACTCGGTAGGACATACAAAAGTAAAATCGGCAGGATAGAAAAAGAAAATAGCCCATTTACCTTCAATATCTTTATTTGTTACAGTTATAAACTTACCATCATGATATGCCTCAGCTTTGAATTCGGGCACCTTAAAATTAATAATAGGATCCATAATATACATTTTTATTGGTTATATTATGGAAACAATTTATATACTCATTTTATTGTAATGCAAATTAGCATATTAAATCTAATTATAGTTTATTGATAGAAAATAATTTAGTCGTACTTCCTCACCCAATGCTTTTGAGGATTGTAGCGTTCAAATCCTGCAAGGTTTATCTCTTCATTCATCTTATTGTCGGTTTATAGAATTAACTATAGAAATACAACCATTTTTATCCATTGTACAAAGTACATTATAATACGACATTTTTAGCAAAAAGTTGTAAATTACACGAATATATGCATGTTATTTTCTTAAAATACGTAAATATAAAGTACTAACTCTTGCAAGTTAAAATTATTTCCATACCTTTGCACCCGCTTTCGAGAACGAAACGAAAGTAACAAGATCTTTGAAAAATAAATGGTGCGTTAGTTCAGTTGGTTAGAATACATGCCTGTCACGCATGGGGTCACGGG
>USAN01000008.1 GCA_900552645.1 uncultured Bacteroides sp. | reverse complement strand
ATTATAAATTATAAAATCTTATAGTATAGGACTATACTTATATTTTGATTGAAATAAATAAAAAAGAGAAAGGATACTTCTTATAAAGATATATCCCTTCTCAAATCTAACCTACTTATTTATTCACAATAAAGAAAAACGCCTTATTATTAATATGAAGATTTACATTCGGCAAACTACTTCACTATAAATTATATATTAGCTATAAAAAATCAACTTATAGATTCATTTTTATTGTGGAGCACCTTGATACACAGCATCCAGTGTATATGAAGCATCATTATTGGTAATCCCCTTAACCATAGCCGATACAATTTCTTGAGCATTATTCAGATAAGCGCCGGTTGCACGGTCAAACAGTCCGCTACATTCCTTTCCGGCATTTGCACTTCCGTTATCCCAATAAAATGGGATAAGTCCATAAATTCTGGCCGCTTTGCATACATATTCCAGATAATACTTCCGAAAAAGTTCCTCCCGATCATTATCTCTATGTACACATCCCATTTCGCCTATATATACAGGAATACCTTTATCGACATATTTTTGTTTCAGACTTTTGAATACTTTAATTACATTATCTTCATCTCCTCCACTCTGCTTCTTATCAGAAGCACCTGTATGCCCCCATTCAGAATACTTGCAGTTCAAAGTATATTCGTATGGGTCATAGAAATGTACAGACACAAGCAATCTGTTTGGAACTTTATCGGCAGGAATGGTTAGGCTGTTTATTGTAAGTTCGGGATTTGTACAATACCCAGGTATACCAAGATAGCGATTAGAATTTTCGCCACCAACAGCTCTTACAGCATCTACAAAAACCTGATTCCATTCATTTAGTACTTTATACTGCTTGCCTCCGTCTGTTAAGTTAGCTCCCCATCCCCAACCACCATCATGGATTTCATTCATCGATTCAAAGATGAGAAAATTTCCCTTATTGCTGAATTTCTGCGCAATCTGTGTCCAAATAGCTTTTAACTGAGCTTTTACTTCATTATTTTTTGTCTCATCAAGTGCGGCATTCTTTACATCAAGCCAATGCTTGCTGTCGGCACCGTCATGATGAATATTTATTATAACTTTCAATCCTGCTTTTTCGGCATATCCTACAACCTCGGCCACCCTATTTAACCATGCCGCCTCAATGGTATAGTTAGGAGCAGCTCCTATATGCCCCAGCCATGTAACCGGTATTCTTACCGAATTAATGCCTGTTGCTGCAAGTTTATTGAACATAGCCTGAGTAGTTGCTTTATTACCCCAAGCAGTTTCGCTGCTTACTCCATTGCTATATGCATCAAACTGATTACCCAAGTTCCAACCCATTCCTAAATTCTTGGCAACCTCCCATGCATTGCCGCTGGCAGGGACTTCTTCGGGTATAGATATTTCTGGATTTTGGGGATCATTTTTATTGCTTGAACAAGCAATTACAATATTAAATAGAAGCAATACTGTAATAAGGAAACTTTTAGGATGATGTTTCATAATATTTTTCTAGATATTGGTTAAGAATTCTTCAAATGTAATTGTTTTAAAAACAGATATCAACATAATTGAGAATACATTACAATTTTACTATAAAAAAATAATATTATGAATTACTATTGTTATTGTTTACAGATATATAAGTTAATGAGAAATGACGGAATGTTATAAAATGTGGTACATTTTGTTACCGATACAATTAAAAGGATTTAAATAAGCTATATAAGGCAGTAACTATTGTTTGATAACCTCTATTTTAGGAGATATTTTCTTTATAATGTCAGTTATGGTTGTTTCGAGAGGAATAGAGTTGTATTCTCCCCAAAAGTCGGGATCATAATTGTATTTTGTATCCGAAAATATTGTTTTTGTAGGAATACGTTCACTCCTATCAAAACGTACTACATCTACAGTATCTATCTTACACGGAATCATTTCAAACCATGTATAAAGTTCGGATGTTCCAAATAAATGATGTCGCTTCTTTACCTTAAAATATAGATTTCCCTTTATATGATTTATATAATATTTTCCATTATATTGTTTATATGATATATCGTAGTTGACTTTTCGTGCAGTAAGTTTCATTTGCTGAGCTTGTTTGCTAACAAACAGACTTGTTGATTCCTTTATCTTTTCAGGATATATTTCCATTTCTACTCTTATCATGGCTTTATTAGAAGAATCTATATATATTTTACCGCAATAAAGAGGTTCGCGAACATATTTTTTTTGTTGGAATGATATTACATCAACATTTCGACCGTCAATAACCGTCGACTCGACAAAAGAGTAGGTATATTGTGTTTCGGAGTTAGGTGTAAGAAAATCTGGAAGAGATTTAATTAAATCAAGATTCAATGAAGCATCGATTCCGGAACTCATTCTCGCTATTAATGTATCGGAAGAGTTATAATTGCTTATACGTCGCATCTTGAGCAATTTTACCTGATCATTAGAGAAAGAACTCTTATATGAAGTTTTATATATTTTGAATACCGCTTCAGTAAGGCTCCTAAAGTTTCCATTATAACATATTCCCTCTCTATAAAAAGTTGTAAGATATACTGGACTATCTGAATAATTGTAATTACGATGCATTATCATTGTATCGAGTACTTTAATAGGATTGATGGCACGTATAACGACTTCATGAAGTGATATAACTTTGGGCATTAAAGGAATATTTAAAATTTTACCTTTTAAATCGGAAACAGATACCGTTTGTGGTTCATAGCCCAAATGAGAAAAATAGACCGTTCCGTTATGTATACTATCGGGAATATTTAATTTAAATGCACCTTCAAGATTGGTTATTGTACCTATAGAAGTACCTGCTAATCCTACTGATGTATAAGGTATAGCCATATTTGTTTGCATATCCGAAAGTATACCTTCGAGAGTTATATAATCCAGGCCTTTAGATTCAGGAATTATACTCTTAACAGGTTGCGATTCTGTTATAAGAAGATGATTACCTATTTTCTCTATACTTATACTCTTATTACCTACTATTTCTCTTATAGCTTCATTTACCGTACGCTTACCGGCTCTTATTTTTACGACTCTTTCATTGTTTATTACCTTACTGTCGTATATAAATAGCATACCTGTTTTTTGACTTATCTTATTAAGCATTGAGTATACAGAGGCTTTATCCTTTGGAAGAAATATAACTTTATCCAATTCACTAATAACCGACTGAGCATTCAGCGAAAATACAGTGAACAGTACCGTAATTATAAAAAGTATATATCTCTTCATAACTTAACTAGTCCGATAAATATATTACATTACCTCTATTTTCAATTCGTAATCCCATAGCCAGACTTATAAGCCTTGCCATTTGTGCTGTAGATTCACCAGCAAAAGCGACCGTAATACGTCGATCATTAATTTGTGGAGAAAGTTCTATTCGTGTATCGGACGACATTTGATTCATTACGTCTACTATATTTTTGAGTGGTTCATCCTTAAATCGAATATCCTTAGTATAACGAGCCAACATATTATCATCTCTACATTTATTTATATATAGTTTGTTATTTACATTGCGTACCGTCTGTCCCGGAAGGACATATACATATTTTCCTGTAATTCTATCAGTTACTTTCACCTTGCCACTACGAACCGATAGTTGGAAAGTCTTTTCGTTGTTGCTGATTATATTAAATGAAGTACCTACTACTCTAACAACAGTATTGGCAGTAGTTATTATAAAAGGCTTAGATGCATTTTTAGCCACATCAAAAAAAGCTTCCCCATTCATATGAATCTCGCGTTTGTCATCATCAAACTTAACCGGACACTTTATTTCACCTCCCTTACTAATATATACAACCGATCCATCCGATAAAGTAGTTACCAACGTAGAATTCTCGGTATTATCCTGAGCATACATCTCTTTTGTAGCCGTATTATCATTGTAAGAAGCAAAGTAAGAAATCATACTTATGATTATAATTATGGCAGCTGCACTAACCATAGTTATAATACGGAAGCGATTGTTACTTGTTGAATCAGATATCAGATTATCATCTTCAAGTCGCTGATATAGTCTGCTCCACGCTTTTTCTGTATTATTTTTTTCTTCATTCATTGTTTTTAGATGCTATAATTATCAAGTTCCTTTCTTATTAATTTAAGAGCCTTGGTCATGTTTGCTTCTACAGTCTTTACAGAGATTGACAATTCCAAAGCTATTTCACTATACTTCTTCCCTTCCACCCTATGCCTACGAAATATATCAAGACATCGTGGAGGAAGTTTTTTCATTATATTGTTAAGTAGATTTTCCAGTTCTTTAAACTCAAGTAGCTGTTGCGGATTTGAAGATACCATATCAGAATTTACAGACATCACCTTTTCTTTATAAATCCTTTTTATCTCTTCATGGTCACAATAGGCCAGTGCATCATTACGAGAACATTTATACAGATAACCGCTAACTGAGCTCATTATAATAATAGAAGATCTATCTCGCCAGATTCTGTAAAACAGCTCTTCTATAATCTCTTCGGCAGCATAAGGATCTGAAGTAATTACAGTAACATATCTGCATAGAGGAGTATAATACTTTTTAAAGAGGGATTCAAAAGCTTTGATATTTCCCTCTTTAATCTGCAAGAATGTACGAAGATCATCTAGCATATTATCTTATTTTAAGCTACCGTTTCAAAGATATAAAATTATAGATTTATCTATTCTGTTTTTTCAATTTAAATACTGCATGTTCCAAAGACTCAGATGGTTCAATTATATTGTAGTCTTCCCAGAAGTTATCATTTTCAAAGCTTGCTACTTTATCGTAAAAAGCATCTTCACGATCGAATGAATCTCGCTGACGAATAGGTATTACATTGTTCGTTGTAAGATCGGTTATAACCATTTCGGATACTACGGAATAGGTTCGTGCAAACAGACGTCGTTTCCAGTCGCATTTGAAACGTATGTTATTCCTTATATAGTTCAATACAGCTTTTCCATTATCAAGTTTATATGTAACTACATACGACATTTCTTGAGGATTGAATCTTAATCCTAGCGGTTTTTTATAAAGTATAGCCTTTGTAGCTTTATACTTACTACTCATATCAAGAGCAAATTCTATTCTTGAGAATGTAAGATGATCTTTGTCTATATAAATCTTTCCACTGAAAAGAGCCTCGTCGGGAAGTTCAACCTTTGGAGTAAAGCTTACTACATACTGTGGTGTATTGTTTATGTTAACACTCTCCTCCATACGAAAATTATATAGATTAAGGCCATCAGGATTAATGAATGCATCTCGATTCTTTGCAATATCTGCATAAACTCCCAATGTTGGACCACCCATAAGTTTTACTCCCAATGTATCACTTGCTTTCTGACTTAATAAGCGTCTTCCTTTCAATATACGTACTTTATCATCATCGATAGACTTGGCATATGATGTCTTGTAGATATTAACTACAGCCTCGGATACATTAATGTATTTTTTACCTTTCTGACCGGTTTCTCTATAAAATCCAGTTAATAATGAAGGTGAATTTATATAGTTGTTCGATACATTTTTTAAAGCTTCCTGTACAAGAAGAAGAGGATTAACTCCGAGTACTACAATCTCGTTTATTAGATTAGTATGAGGAATTAGCAATACAGTTATTGGTTCACGATTATCGGAATCTATGTTTATTCTCTGATTTCTGTATCCCAAATGTGATATTTCCATTACGGGCGAATGTCTTTTTTCCTTTAATTTAAGTGAGAATACTCCGTCTTCATTAGTTACCGTACCTATATTGGTGCCTGGTACAGATATATTTACGCTACTTAAAGCCTTTCGACTCTGTTTATCCTTTACAATTCCGGTTACTGTGATATATCCAGTAGAATCGGTCTGTGCATAAGCCGGAATTGCATAATTCATGATGATAGATGTTATCATGAAAATTGCTAATGTAATAGTCCTGGTTTTCATAAAATATATTTTTTAGGTCTTTATTATAAAGATGAATGAAATTTAAAATACCCTACAGGTTTATTACACTTTTATTCGATTTATGAAAAAAATCTCATTGTCACTGATATTTTATTAAAATATAAAGCGACAATGAGACAAGTATGAAAAAAGTCAGTAACAGTTATATATCATTATCCATCTCTTCCTTAGTCATTCTACTGTACAGGTTATCACAATTCTGCTTTAGTTTAGGTTGAAGGATATTTGCTATTTCGGGCAATCTGGTCTTAAGATCAGCATATCTGTCTTCTCCATTTATAAAGGACAGCAAGTCGTTGTTAGGAGTATGATAATCTACAGTAAGAGGAGACTTGCCTTCCTTGCGCAAATCAGGATTATATCTGTATAGAGGCCAGTAACCACATTGAACAGCATGAGCCTCTTCAATTATATCCATTCCCATACCATTTCTTATTCCATGATTTATACAAGGACAGTAAGCAATTACTATTGAAGGGCCATCATAAGCTTCGGCTTCAGAGATAGCAGTAACAGCCTGTTGCATATCTGCCCCCAAACATATAGATGCTACATATACGTTACCATACATCATCATCATTCTTCCCAATTGCTTACGATTAGTACGTTTGCCATTAGCACTGTATCCGGCTATTGCTCCCAGTGGAGTAGCTTTTGATGTCTGACCTCCAGTATTAGAATAACATTCAGTATCCATAACCAGAATATTAATATCAAGATTACTTGCCAATACATGATCAAGGCCAGCAAAACCTATATCGTAAGCCCACCCATCTCCTCCAATGGCCCAAATAGACTTCTTTCCAAGAAGATCGGCATGACTCTGAATAGCCTTTAAAAGAGGGGTTTCTGTTTGTGTAGCAAGTGCATCAACAACATCTCGTCCAGCCGAATGTGATTTTACTGCATCATTCTTATTAATTTTCCATTCATTTAATGCACTTTCTACCATAGGAGCCAAATCTTCCTTCTGCAAAGCCTTATCTACTAGCATCTCAAGTTTCTGTCTTCTATATTTTATAGCAGTACCTATGCCATATCCATACTCGGCATTATCTTCGAACAATGAATTTCCCCATGCAGGTCCATGACCGTTCTTATTTTTCGTATAAGCCATGCTAGGCATATTTGCGCCCCATATAGAGCTACATCCTGTAGCATTTGCTATAATCATTCTCTCGCCGAAAAGTTGAGTAAGAAGTTTTACATAAGGAGTTTCTCCACACGCAGCACATGCTCCAGAAAATTCCAGAAGAGGTTGTTGAAACTGTGATCCTTTAACCGAATTTCGTGGAAGTAAGTCATCTTTCAACGATATATTTGACAATGCAAATTCCAAATTAACTTTTTCCGTTTCAATTTGCGTTGAAATAGGCTCGAGAGTAAGAGCTTTGCCAGGACATATATTTACACACGATCCACATCCAAGACAATCTTCTGGATATACCTGTATACGGAATTTAAGTTCTTTAAGTGTGGAGTCTCCAGTTGCTTTTGTAACTTTAAAAGTTGTAGGAGCACTATTCAGTTCTTCGTCGGTTGCAAGGAAAGGACGTATAGTAGCATGAGCGCATACAAAAGAACAGTGACAACACTGAACACATTTTTCTGGATCCCATACAGGAATAGATGTAGCAATGCAACGTTTTTCATATTTAGTTGTACCCACCGGAGTAAATCCGTCGGCATTAAATAGAGATACTGGAAGAGAATTACCCTGCAGTGACATTATAGGCCTAGCTACATATTTAATAAAGTCAGGAAGTTTCTGCTTTAACTGAGGAACATCTTTAGCTTCTTTCCACGAAGCAGGATAATCTATGCATACTAACTCAGATACAGCTTTATCTACAGCATCATAATTTTTCTGTACTACATCCTCTCCTTCTTTTATATATATATTCTTTATATCCTCCTTGAGGAGTGTTACTGCTTTGTTAAAATCAAGGACATTTGTAAGTTTAAGAAATACAGTCTCCATTATCATGTTAATTCTTACACCCAGCCCTACTTCATTTGCTATTTTTACAGCATCTATATTATAGAATTTAATATTTTTTGTAGCAATAGTGCGACGAACATAAGCGGGAAGCTGCTTTTCCATCTCCTCCAATGACCATGAAGAATTAAGTACGAACGTACCTCCATCCTTAATTACATTCAAAACATCAAACCTTCTTACATAAGTATCTTTGTTACATCCTATATAATCGGCTTGTTCAATTAAATAGGATGACTTTATAGGCTCTTTACCGAAACGAAGTTCGCTAATAGTATATCCTCCGGATTTCTTTGCAGAATATAAAAAGTAAGCTTGTGTATAAAGATCAGTATTGTTACCTATTATATTTGCAGCCTGCTTTGTAGCTCCTACTGTGCCATCCGATCCCATTCCATAGAATTTACACTGAATCGTGCCAGAAGGAGTAGTTATAATATTATCATTTACCTTAAGAGAAAGATGAGTTACATCATCTTCAATTCCTATAGTAAAATAGTGCTTAGGATTTTTTTTCTTCATTTCATCGTATATAGCTTTTACCATACTTGGTGTAAAATCCTTCGAACTCAAGCCATATCTTCCTCCTATTACAGGAATATTTAATTGATTTACATGTAGAGCTGTACATACATCCTCATAAAGAGGTTCGCCCACGGCACCTGGCTCCTTAGTACGATCAAGGACACAGATTCTTTTTACTGATGAAGGAATGGCTTCTATTAAATGTTTTGTAGAGAAAGGTCTGTAAAGTCTTACTTTTATAGCGCCTACTTTATATCCTTTCTTAAGGAGATATTGCAATGTTTCTTCTATTACTTCACAACTTGATCCTATAGATATTATTATATATTCTGCATCAGGAGCTCCTACATAGTCGAACAGATTATAATCTCGTCCTGTAATTTTTGAGACTTTATGCATATACTTCTCTACTATTGCCGGCAAAGCATCATAATATAGATTACATGCCTCTCTATTTTGAAAGTAGACATCTTCATTTTCGGCTGTACCTCTTACATTAGGATGTTCAGGATTCATAGCTCGCTGTCTAAATGCCTGCAATCTATTTTTGTTAAAAAGCGGAATCATGTCTTTGTAACTTACAGTATTAATGGTCTGCATCTCTCCCGAAGTTCGCCATCCATCAAAGAAATGACAGAATGGTACAGAACCTTCCAGTGCTGCCATATGAGCAACTATTGATAAATCCATACACTCTTGTACTGATGCTGATGCCAGAAAAGCAAACCCTGTATGACGACAAGCCATAACATCCTGGTGATCGCCAAAAATAGAAAGAGCATGTGATGAAAGTGAACGGGTAGCTACATGAAAGACTCCAGGAAGAAGCTCACCTGCTATTTTATACATGTTGGGTATCATTAAAAGCAAACCTTGTGAATTGGTAAAAGTTGTAGTTAGCGCCCCTCCAGATAGGGCACCATGAGCAGCTCCTGCTGCGCCAAGTTCAGACTCTAACTCTCTTACAATCATAGGCTGACCCAGTATATTTGTACGTCCTTCAACACCCCATTCATTTGCAAGTTCGCCCATATCTTCTACAGGTGTGATAGGATAAATAGTTGCTATTTCGGATAAGCCATATGCAACATAAGTGGTTGCTTTGCAGCCATCCATTATCTTCATTTTAGAATTCATGACAAGATACTTTTAATGATTAATGATGATTATAGAAAAAGCACTCCAATACTCTCGAACTGAGTCAAAAGTATCAGAATGCTTTATACCATATTACCTAATAAATATACTTATACTGGCGCTACCATTCTAACGATCCATATCCAAAACGGAGCAGAAACCATAAATAAGAATGTACTTATTGCCAATGAAGAAGTACCTATTCGGACATAAACCTGATACCTACTACTTATAATTATACCTGAGAATGCAGGTGGAAGAGCACCAGCCACTACAAGCATCTGTAAGTTATCGGCATTCATTCCTACCAATAATCCTACTATCAGTAAAATGCCAGGCATAAGAATAAGTTTAACGAATGTATTATACCAAATTTCCTTACCAAATACGAAACTTTGAGCTGCAAGAGTAAGACCAGCTGCAAATACAGCAACACCCGAATTTGCCTTAGCGATTAGATTGAATGTAGGATAAATATCTACCGGAATCTTAATACCTATCAACACGAATATTACTGCCAATATAGGAGCCCATACTACCGGTTGTATAACTGCATTAAAAAAGGCATTTCCTTCAAGTTCTTCTTTTATTTTCTCCTTTTCCTCCTCCTTCGCATTTCCCTGCAGTTTTTCGGCAACAGCTGTTTTCTGTTTGGAAGGATTAAGAAGGCACAGACCTATAGGTATTGTTACCGCATTAACAACAATGGCAACTATAGCTACTACCAAACCGGTAGATGCAGTTGTACCAAATATAGGATCGAGTACTGCAAATCCCAAAAAGCCAATTGTAGGCGAACCGGCAATCAATGCACATACAGCTGCTTCTTGCTTGGTATGTTTGAAGAATTTCCAGCATCCCCAATAAGAAAACATGAACAATGCAACAATTACTACCAAGCTGACAAGAGTAAGCTTCATATCTGAAAACAGCATAGCTCTGTCGGCTTTAACAATTGAAAGGAATAAAGCTGCTGGCAAAGCATAATTAAGTACAAGTTTATTGAAACTACGTGCATTTGCTCCGTCAAAAGCTTTAGTCTTGCCAGATACATATCCCAATGCCATAATTACGAATATAGGGACAAGATCTGTTATAATTATATTTCCTAACATGATGTTTTTATTATATTAATTTAGCAGGTAATACCTGGAAGCAACGGAGGATTAAGATATCCTATATGTCCGCTTTCCTTGCCCGCATGTATATCAATCTTCACATTTATCATTGCCGGTTTCTTAGAAGCAAGAGCTTCGGTCAAAGCTTTTTCAAGGTCTTCAGCCTTATCTACATCATAGCCTGCGCCTCCAAATGCCTCCATAATCATATTATATTTAGCATCGGCATCAAGAGTATATGGTGAAGGTTCTGGACCACCGGAAGGGTTGACTGCATCGCCTTTATATATACCACCATTGTTGAATACTACCACAGTAATAGGTAGATTATAACGACAAATTGTACCAACATCCATTCCACTAAAACCAAATGCACTATCTCCTTCTATGGCGATAACCTGCTTTCCTGTAGCTGTTGCAGCTCCTATTGCATATCCCATTCCAATACCCATTGGCGACCAAGTGCCACAATCAAGTCGAGTACGTGGGAAGAAGCGGTCTATAGCATCACGAGTATCATCCAACGTATTTGCACCTTCGTTTACTAGAATTATATCTTTATAGTTATCAAGAACTTTCTTTATTACTCCTAATGTAGTATGATAGTTAAGCGGATAAGAAGGAGCTTGTAATAGAGCATTGAACTTTGCATCACTATCTGCATTATGCTTCTGTATCATTTCAAGCCAATCGGAAGACGGTTTTATATTATACTTAGGCATTTCGCTCAATATCAATTTCATTGCAGAAACTATGTCACCTACAACCGGTGCATCAATAGGACGTGTATTATCTATTTCTATAGGATCGATTTCAATCTGTCCCAACAAAGCTTTCTGATTCCAGTGCTTTCCTTTTCCAAAGTCCAATAGCCAATTAAGACGTGCACCAACAAGAAGTATCATATCTGCATTTTCGAGTGCAAGAGAACGTGAAGATGCTGCACACTGAGGATGATTGTCGGGCAATAATCCCTTTGCCATTGACATAGGAAGGAAAGGAATACCAGTTGTCTCGACAAATGTCTTTATATCTTCATCTGCCTGAGCATATGCTGCTCCTTTGCCAAATATTATAAGTGGATGCTTGGCTTGAGATAGAAGTTGTAATAAATGATCGACCGATTCGGTTGAAGGAACAACTGCCGGCGCTGGATCGGATACTTTAAAGAAAAGACTTTCTACCTGCGATTTTGGAACTTGATTACCTAACATAGCGGTAGTCATATCAAGATACACCGCTCCCGGTCTACCGGAGGAAGCCGCACGAATAGCACGTGCAACACCAATAGGAATATCTTCAACATGATCAATCCTATATGATTCCTTTACAAAAGGTTTTGCTACATTCATCTGATCAATGCCTTCATAATCACCCTGTTGTAAATCTTCTATAGAACGTGTACTGGAACCTCCTAGTTGAATTACCGGAAAGCAATTCACATTAGCATTGGCAATACCTGTAAGGCCATTCAAGAAACCTGGGCCAGAAACAGTAAGGCAGATTCCTGGTTTCTTTGTAAGATATCCAGCAATTGCAGCAGCATGAGCTGCTTGTTGTTCAAATCTGAATCCATAATACTTCATTCCCTCTTTCTGAGCCCAAAAAGCTATTGCTGAAACAGGGATACCTACAATTCCATAAATTGTATCAAAACCGTTATCTTTTAAGGCTCTTACCATCATCCTTATACCATTGGTCAATTCCTCTTCACTATTCTGAGCCGGTTGCGGATTATTATTCTGAGTAGCAGATGTAGACATTTATTTAATATTTAAGTAAAGATTATATTATTAATTATACTGCATCGGAAATCTTTCTAAATTTAGACTTATGAAATATTCCGATACAGAGTATTGAGTCTTTATTACTGACAAACCTTAGCTTCACGCAACTTCGTTATGTCCTGAGCTGAATATCCCAGTGAAGTAAGGATCTCATCAGTATTTTCGCCAAGCAATGGAGCTGATTTAATTTGTGGAGTAAAGTTTGAAAATTTAGGAGGACATCCTATAGTAAGGAATTTACCACGTTTAGGTTCGGGCACTTCAACTAATGTACCACATTTATACAGTGACTTATCATTCTGAATTTCCAGCATGCTAAGAACAGGTCCACATGGAACGCCAGCCTTACTAAGTAAGTCTACGACTTCCATCTTTTCCTTTGTTATAGTAAATGCTTCTATAGCTTTATATATATCTTCTTTTATAAGATTACGTGCCTCAGGAGTATTATACTTAGGATCATTTACCCATTCTGGATGACCCAGAGCCGATGCAGCCAAATCGAATTCTTTCTTTTCATTCTGTAATACTATATATACAAATGCGCTTGGATCTGTATCCCAATTCTTGCATTTATAGCACCATCCAAGAACCTGACCACCTTCAATATTGCCACCACGAGGTACTACCTTACCAAATTTATCGTTTGGATATTGAGGATAATATTTAAGTTCGCCGGTATGTTCAAGAATAAGCTGATCACGAAGCTTAACACGGCAAAGATTCAAAACAGCATCTTGCATTGCCATCTGTACGTAACATCCTTCTCCAGTCTTTTCTCGTTGAAGTAATGCAGCAAGTAAACCAATAAGAAGGTGCATTCCTGTATTACTGTCTCCTAAAGCAGCAGCAGATTGTGTAGGAATATTATCAGGACCTGACCACCATCCTGTTGTAGATGCTGCACCTCCTGCGCACTGAGCAACAGGTTCGAAAGCCTTTACATGAGCTAATGGAGACTCAGCATTAAATCCTTTAATAGTACCATAAATACAACGAGGATTAATTTTATGTACATCATCCCAAGAAAATCCTAAAGCATCGGCAGCTCCTGGATGAAGATTTTCTACGAAAATATCACCCTCTTTGATAAGCTTAGTAAGAATATCTTTTCCTTCCTGAGTCTTTGCATTTAGCCCTATAGACTTCTTGTTACAGTTAAGTTGTAGAAAATAAAGAGAATCCAATCCAGGAATATCAATAGTCTCATCACGAGTTGGATCACCACCTCCGGGACGTTCAATTTTAATAACATCGGCTCCAAACCAAGCTAACATCTGAGTACAAGACGGACCAGATTGTACTTCGGTCATATCAATAACTTTTATTCCTTGTAAAGGTGCAGTCATAATTAAATCCTCCAAATACTTTAAATTAATTTTATTTATGAGATCTTATTTTTCTCATTTTATATTTCCTCAACAAGAAACAATCATAAAAGTTCGGTTTTTTAATTTTACAAGATGATTCTTTATCATAATTTACACTATAATATTTTGTATCATTTTGGTATATGTAAAATATCCACTATTTTTGAAATTGAAATATTATCATTAATATACATGCAAATAGACAACAGCAACAAAGAGTTTCAAGATGCATTGAATCTTATTAAATTTACACGGCAATCTGTTTTTCTTACTGGAAAAGCCGGTACGGGTAAATCTACCTTCTTAAAGTTTATTTGCGAGAATATAAAGAAGAAACATATTGTATTGGCACCTACAGGTATTGCGGCAATCAATGCAGGAGGAAGCACCTTACACAGTTTCTTCAAACTTCCTTTCTATCCTCTTTTACCTGACGATCCAAATTTCAGCATACGTGGAGGGCGTCTTCAGGATTTTCTTAAATACACTTCGGCACATCGTAAAATAATAAAAGAGGTAGAACTTATAGTAATCGATGAAATTTCTATGGTTAGAGCAGACATCATTGACTTTATAGACAAGGTTCTTCGAGTATTTTCGCATAACATGCGCGAACCATTCGGAGGGAAGCAGATATTACTTGTAGGAGATGTATATCAGCTTGAACCAGTTATTAAAAATGATGAAAAAGAGATTCTGAATCGTTTCTATCCTACTCCATATTTCTTCTCGGCGCGAGTATTCAACGAAATGGAACTTGTATCTATAGAACTTACAAAAGTATATAGGCAGACCGACAAGGTATTCGTAAATGTATTGGATCATATACGTACTAACACAGCAAATGCCTCAGATCTGCAACTACTAAATACGCGATACAATTCAAAAATATCGGATAATGAGCAGGATATGTATATAACTCTTGCAACACGTCGCGACACTGTAGATTTTATAAACGACAAAAAACTAACCGAACTTCCTGGAGATCCTATAACAATACACGGTGAAATAAAAGGAGATTTTCCGGAAAGTAGTCTTCCAACCCAGAAAGATTTAATACTGAAGCCAGGAGCTCAGATTATATTTATAAAGAACGACTATGAGCGAAGATGGGTGAATGGAACGATAGGAACAATTTCTGGAATGGACGAAGATGGAAACTTATATGTAGTGACAGAAGATGGAAAAGAATTTGATGTAGCACGTGACAGTTGGCGAAACATAAGATATAGTTATAACGAAGAAGAAAAAAGAATTGAGGAAGAGGAGCTAGGAGTATTTATACAGTATCCCATACGGTTGGCATGGGCAATAACAATACATAAAAGTCAGGGGCTGACTTTCAGCCGTGTTATAATAGACTTCACGGGAGGTGTATTTGCCGGAGGACAAGCATACGTAGCTCTAAGCCGATGTACATCTCTTGATGGCATACAACTAAAGAAAGAAATAACTAGAGGAGATATATTTGTAAAACCAGAAATTGTAAGTTTTGCCAGCCGATTTAATGATTCTCAGGCTATACAACGAGCCTTGAAACAGGCACAGGCAGATGTTCAGTATACTGAAGCTGTTAAACATTTTAAAGAAGGAAACTTTGAAGATTTTCTTGAGCAATTCTTCTTGGCTATCCATTCTAGGTATGATATAGAGAAGCCACTAATAAGAAGGTTTATACGCAAAAAACTTAATGTTATAAACTCTTTAAGAAAAGAGAACAGAGAAATGCGCAATAAAATGCATGAGATGTACAAGAATCTTGAAAAGTATGCAAATGAATATTATCTTATGGGAAATGAATGCATAACACATGCTCATGACAGCAAAGCTGCTATTGCAAATTACAACAAAGCTATAGAGCTTAATCCTAAGCATACCGATGCATGGGTACGTAAAGGAGTGACTCTTCATAATGAAAAAGATTATCATGAAGCCGAAAAATGTTTGAATGAAGCTGTGAGATTAAGTCCTATGTTATTCAAAGCATGTTATAATAGAGGTAAGAATCGACTTGCAACTGGAAATTATGAGGGAGCGGTTACTGATTTTGATAGAGCATTGCTTATAAAATCGAATCATCCGAAAGCACACGAGCTAATGGGAGATACTTTGATGAAGCTCGGGAAGGAGGAGGAAGCTCTTCTACAATGGGCAATAGCACAAAGATTGCGTGAGAATAAATCAAATAAATAGAAATATGCTGTTGAAATTTTACGAATCGAACAATAATCCAAAGAATTTTGAACGTGTAGTGAATATACTGCAGGATGGAGGAATTGTAATATATCCTACTGATACTATGTATGCAATAGGATGCCATGGACTAAAGGAGCGAGCCATAGAGAAAATATGCAGATTAAAGAATATAGATACAAGAAAGAATAATCTATCTATAATATGCTATGACCTAAGTAATATAAGTGAATATGCAAAAGTAGATAATTCTACTTTTAAGATAATGAAGCGTAATCTTCCCGGGCCATTCACTTTTATATTGAATACCAGCAACAGACTTCCAAAAATCTTCAGAGACAGAAAAGAAGTGGGAATACGTGTACCCGACAATAATATAATACGCGAAATATGCAGGATGCTTGACGCACCCATATTAACGACTACACTTCCGTTAGATGAAGATAAAGATATAGAATATATAACAAACCCAGAATTGATAGAAGAAAAATTTGGGAAAGATGTCGATCTTGTAATAGATGGAGGAATAGGTGGTATTGAACCTTCTACAATAGTGAATTGTACTGAAGGAGAGGCAGAAATAATAAGACAAGGAAAAGGAATACTTTATATATAACAATTAAATTTTTTAGATTTTATGATTCAACTGACAACAGAAACTAGTGTACAGCTTACTAATGCATTGGAAAAATTGATAGACTCTGGAATAACACTTGGAGAGAGAGTATTGGGAGCAATTATAATATTCTTAATAGGACGTATAATAATTAAATGGCTTAACAGGCTTTTTGTAAAAATACTCGAGAAAAGAAATGTAGACGCTAGTATACAGTCTTTCCTGAAAAGTATGGTTAATATACTCCTTCTTTTAATGCTTATACTAGCTATAATAGGAAAATTAGGAATTGAACTTACAGGATTCGCTGCTCTTCTAGCCTCGGCCGGTGTTGCTGTGGGTATGGCTCTTTCGGGTAATCTTCAAAACTTTGCCGGAGGAATAATAATCCTACTTTTCCGTCCTTATAAGGTAGGAGATTTCATAGATGCATCGACGGGTGCTTCGGGAACTGTAAAAGAGATACAGATATTCCATACTATTCTTATTACTCCAGACAACAAAATAGTTTATGTGCCAAATGGTTCTATGAGTAGTGGAGTAATCACCAATTACAGTCACTCTGATATTCGTCGACTTGAATGGAACTTTGGAGTAGAATATGGGGAAAATTTCAAGACTGTTCAAGATGTTCTAAAAAATATAATAGAAAAAGAGAGTCGTATACTTACCACGCCAGCTCCATTCATAGAACTTGGCGAACTTGCAGAAAGTAGCGTAAACATTAAAGTTAGAGTGTGGGTAGAAAGTGTAAACTACTGGGATGTATATTTCAACATGAATCAGGTAGTGTATGCTACATTCAACGAGAAAGGCATTAACTTCCCATTCCCACAGATTACGGTACATAAAGCCGAAGCGTAAGTACTTTATAACAAATAATGATTATATTTGCCGCTATAAATTATAGATATGAGAATATTCAATAAATTACATTATACTATTAGATTCCGCCAATGGAGTCGTAAAGCCTATGCTGCATTCTGCAGTTTGGGAAGAAATGTAACTATTGGTACACTCAGAAAAAGTGTAATCGAGGCATCTCTTTCTAAAGTAAAGAGTGGTACCTCATCTATTGCTTCCATTTTTATAACTGAAAAGGATAGCAGCTGGGAAAAGGATAGTCTTGATACGGAGAGTGGATGTACCGATATTTTAATAACTGATATCTTAATTACGCTGCAACAAGAAAAAAGTGCAGTGGCAAATAGTCATGCTTTGATTTTTTTAGTAATATAAATTTTGCCGTATAGGTTCTTATTGAACCTATACGGCTTTTTTATTTAATGTAATTGAATTATGGATATAAACACACTTAAGCATAGAGTTATTGAAGGAGTGAGCATAACTACACAAGAGGCCTTGTGGCTTGCTTCAGACTGTAACAAAGAGGAACTGTATTCGGCGGCTGCCGATATTACACATACAATGGCATCGACAAAGTTCGACATGTGTTCTATCATAAATGCAAAATCAGGTAAATGCCCAGAAAATTGTAAATGGTGTGCACAGTCAGCTCATTATAAAACCAACATAGATGTGTACGACTTGGTAGACCGTGAAACTTGTCTTCGGCATGCTAAATACAATGAGAATAGCGGAGTTTCAAGATTTTCACTAGTCACAAGTGGTAAGAAACCCTCGAGTTCTAACTTAAAAAAAATATGCGAAATCACTCGTTACATGAAATCAAGCACAAACATTCAGTTATGTGCTTCATTAGGACTTCTAAATGAGAATGAACTAAAAGAGTTATATGATGCAGGCATAAGAAGATACCACTGTAATCTTGAAACAGCCCCATCTTATTTTAATGAATTATGCACTACTCATCTACAGCAAGATAAAATAGAAACAATAAGAAGTGCCAAAAAAGTAGGAATGGAAATATGCTGTGGAGGTATTATTGGAATGGGGGAAAGTATGGAACAAAGAATAGAGTTTGCATTCACACTTAAGGAACTTAACATACAGTCAATACCTATAAATCTTTTACAGCCAATACCCGGAACGCCACTCGATAACGAAAAGACACTTAGTGATGCAGAGATACTAACAACTATCGCAATATTTCGGTTTATAAATCCTACAGCATATTTAAGATTTGCAGGAGGACGTGCACAACTTTCGGTTGAGGCTATGAAACTATCAATGAAAATAGGAATAAATTCGGCCATAGTAGGCGATTTGCTGACAACTATAGGATCTAGAATAAGTGATGATAAAATAATGATAAAGGAAGTAGGATATGAATTGGAATGAAGATTTTGACAGACAACATTTATGGCATCCTTATACTTCTACCATAAATCCATTACCGGTATATAAGGTAAAAAAAGCAAAAGGGGTATTAATAGAATTGGAAGATGGCACGCAGTTAGTAGATGGGATGTCGTCGTGGTGGTGCACCATACACGGATATAATAATAAGAAACTTAATGAAGCTGCAATACGTCAGATAAAGAAGATGTCGCACATCATGTTTGGAGGACTCACTCATGATCCTGCCATTGAATTAGGTAAACTTCTTCTGCAAATAGTTCCACATTCCATGCAGAAGATATTCTATGCCGATTCGGGATCTATAGCAGTAGAAGTAGCGATGAAGATGGCTGTTCAGTACTGGGCCTCAAAAAATATAGGAAAGAAAAGTAACTTCGTTACAATACGTTCTGGATATCATGGTGATACATGGAATGCCATGTCAGTATGCGATCCGGTTACAGGAATGCACGGACTTTTTGGATCGAGTCTGCCTATTAGATTTTTTGCCGATGCTCCTACAATTCCATTTGGTGCAAAATGGAATGACATTGACATAGTATCCCTTAAAAATATAGTCGAAAAACATCATAATGAGATTGCTGCCATGATACTAGAACCAATCGTGCAAGGAGCTGGCGGAATGCGCTTTTATAACCAACAGTATCTTGTAGAGGCTGTGAAGCTATGTCGCAAATATAATATTCTAGTAATATTCGATGAGATAGCAACAGGGTTCGGGCGTACAGGCAAAATGTTCGCATACGAACATGCTGGAGTGGAACCCGATATAATGTGTATTGGTAAAGCACTTACAGGAGGATATCTCACATTCTCGGGAGTACTTTGTAATAATGAGGTTGCCGATACTATTTCGGGAGGATCACCTGGAGTATTCATGCATGGCCCTACCTTCATGGGAAATCCTCTAGCATGTGCAGTAGCTATCGAATCTATAAAAATTCTAATGTCGTACAACTGGGAGGAAAAGATTGCACGCATTGAAAAACAGCTTGTAAAAGAATTGGCACCAGCCATAAATTTAAAAGTTGTAAAAGATGTGCGCGTGCTTGGTGCAATAGGAGTTATAGAAATGAAAGAACCTGTAGATATAGCTTTCATGCAAAAAAGATTTGTAGAAGAGGAAGTATGGGTGCGACCTTTCGGTCGATTAATCTATATTATGCCTCCATATATAATAACCAAGTCGCAGCTTACAAAATTAACTAAGGCATTGATAAAGATTGTATCAGAATTATAATTATACATACATGAACATATATGATAATTGGAATGACGAACTTATAAAGTTGAAGGAAAATAAAAATTACAGAAGTTTTCCCCATATAGTACATCGCGATAAGTTCGTTATAAAAGAAGGAAGAGAGATGATTAATTTCTCCTCTAATGACTATCTTGGAATTGCAACAGAATATAGTCTTAGAACTGAATTTCTAAAGAATGTAAACCAAGAAGAGTTACTGTTTTCAGCATCATCGTCACGACTACTGACAGGAAACTTCTCTTGTTACGATCGTCTTGAAAAATTGCTAACACATTTATTCGACTCAGAAGCTGCATTGACTTTCAACAGCGGATATCATATGAATATAGGTATTCTACCAGCAATATCGGACAGTAATACGCTTGTGATAGCCGATAAGTTGGTACATGCTAGCATAATAGACGGAATAAGATTGACAGGAATACCATTTGAACGTTATCGTCACAATGACTATGCTCACCTTGAAAAAATTTTATGCAATAACTTTGATCGATATAGACGAATTATAGTAGTTACCGAGAGCATTTTCAGCATGGACGGCGATGAAGCAGATCTTAAAAGGTTGGTGGCATTTAAAAGTCTTTTTCCAAACATGATGTTATATGTAGACGAAGCTCACGCTATAGGATTAAGAGGAGAAAAAGGACTGGGATGTGCTGAACAGTATGGATGTATAAAGGATATTGACTTCTTGTGTGGAACCTTCGGCAAAGCAATTGGTTCGATAGGAGCTTATATTATATGTAATAACACAGTAAGAGAGCTCCTTATAAACCGTATGCGTCCGCTTATATTTACTACAGCCCTTCCGCCTATCAATATATTATGGACAGAATTCATACTACAACGCCTTTATACATTCAAGAATAAAAGAGAGCATCTTCACAGCATATCAATTCTACTGAAAGATATACTTGAACAAAAAGGATACTCATCAAATAGTACCAGCCACATATTGCCACTTGTTACCAAACAGAGCCAACTGGCTTTATTAAAAGCCGAGGAGATGCATAATAAAGGATTCTACGTCCTTCCTGTACGCCCTCCTACTGTACCCGAAAACGGATCTAGACTACGATTCTCGCTTACTTCCAATATAAGTGTAGACGATATTATGGAACTTAAAGAATTATTATGAAACAGATTAATATTAAAAGAAGCAGCGATAAAAATCTTATAATTTTGTTTGCAGGATGGGCAATGGACATAAACCCATTTAGAAATATGATGTCTTGCAACAAAAACTATATGATATGCTATGACTATTCTGATTTAAACTTCGACATTGAAAAGATAAAGGAGTATAATGACATAAGGATAATAGGATGGTCTATGGGAGTTTGGGCAGCAGCCTATATTATAGACAAGTGGAATATAGAATACAGCCAAGCTATAGCTATAAACGGAACCCTTACTCCTATAAGTGATGAAAGTGGCATACCAACGTCTGTATACATGGGTACACTAAATACTCTAACAGACAAGAATCTTATAAAATTCTTCCGAAGGATGTGCTACGGACGCGATGCTTTCCAGCAATTCTTGACTATTACTCCAAAAAGATTTTTAAAAGATATAAAGGAAGAACTCGAATTTATGGCTATACATACTAAAATCCCTTTAAACAATAATATAAAATGGAGTAAGATAATAGTTGGTAAGAACGATCTCATATTTCCATATGAAAATCAACTAAATGCATGGAAGAACAAAAAACTCGAACATATAGAACTACAGAATATTGCTCATTTTGACTTCAACTTATTCTGCGAACTATTAAAATAAACTATACTTATTACATGATAGACAAGAAACTTTTGAAGTCGAGATTCACAAAATCAATCCAGACTTACAATAACGAGGCTAAAGCACAGAAAATTATAGCCGAAAGGATGAACGTAATTCTAAAAAATAATGTATCAGTTAAATCGCCATTCATACTCGAAATAGGTTGTGGAACTGGATTCATGAGCCGAAATATAGTAAAGACCTTCGCTCCCAAATCATTTATAATAAATGATCTGTGTCATGAAATGGAAAAATGCTTCTGTGATTTGAGCAATAGCGAAAATATATCTTACATGTGGGGAGATGCCGAAAGTATTGATTTCCCTGCTAATCAGGATATGATAGTTTCGTGTTCTACAATACAATGGTTCGAAAATATAAACATATTTTTCAAGAAGTGTCACTCTATACTAAAACCTGGTGGATATCTTGCATTCTCTACCTTCGGCAAAGACAATATGCATGAATTTATAGAAATGACTGGACACGGACTCTCCTATCTTCCTATTAGTAATATAGAAAATATACTTTCCGAAGATTATGAGATTATATATAGTAAGGAAGAAATAATATCACTTACATTCACATCACCTATAGATGTGCTTTATCATATTAAGAAAACAGGTGTAACTGCTACAGCAAAACACAAGTGGACAAAAGGAAAGATAGAAGAATTCTGTAATCTTTACCGAGAAAAATATGAACTAAATGGCAAAGTAACACTTACTTATAATCCTATTTACATATTAGTAAGAAAACTCTAAAATATTACATAAAATGAAAAAAAATATTTTTTTTATAAGTGGTATTGATACCAATATTGGCAAATCATACTGCACTGCATACTATGCAGATATTCTTAAGAAAAAAGGTAAGAATGTAATTACCCAAAAATTTATACAGACTGGGAACGAAGGATACTCGGAAGATATTCAACTTCATCGAAAACTAATGAAGATGGATTTTACAGACGAAGATAGAGATGGTACTACATGGCCCGAAGTATTCACATATCCTGCATCGCCTCATCTTGCATCAAAACTAGACAAGCGCAATATTGACTTCGAAAAGATAAAAAGTGCTACTATTAGACTAAGCAATAAATACGATACAGTTCTTGTAGAAGGAGCCGGTGGTCTGATGGTACCTCTTACAGATGACATGCTTACTATAGACTATATACAAAGAGAAAATTATCCTCTTATATTCGTTACATCTGGTCGTTTGGGAAGTATTAATCACACACTCCTTAGTTTAGAAGCCATAAAAAGAAGAGCCATAAAACTTCATGCATTATTGTACAACCTTTATCCAGAAGGAGAAGATAAAATAATAACGCATGATACTGAAGAATATCTTTCCAAAGTAATAAAAAGAGACTTTCCGGAAGTTGAATTTATTAAAGTGCCCAAAATGCTGTTATAGGGTACTTTATATTAAAATTTAACGTCAGCTAAAAATTTTATTATAGCAATATTCCGATTATACATTGTTACTAAAAATTTTATTGACCTGATAAAGAATAATTTATCTTATAAAATATAAGATAAATTATTCTAGTATATATGATAAAAACAGAGTTTTATTCCATGAAATTTATTGATAGAAATATCTTAAATATATATGCTTGACATTTATAATTCATATCACGGACATTAATTTATATTGTTTAATATAGTCTACTATAAATTTTATATAACTTATTGGAATACTATTATTCTCCGTATATACATTTCAGCTTTTCGGCCATATCTTTAGCAAGTTCTTTACATTTCATCATAGTATCTTCACGCATTGAATGCTTCATTTCAACAGGATTGCCCACAATCTCGAACTTAAGTTTTGCATTAAATTCTTCAATTCTCTTCACTGCAGCACTAGCCCACGTAAAAGAGCCGAAGTAGCCCAATACTCTCCCTTTCATGTCACGTGCTGCTATCTTGCTAAGCAATGCCTCCATTTCTGGATACATCTGAGTATTATATGTAGGACATCCTACAATAAGTCCCTTATATCGGAATATATCTGCTATTATAAAGGAATGATGAGTTCTTGAAACATCGTGCATTACTATATTTTTTATTCCCTTACAACTTAACTCTTCTGCAATAGTCTCTGCCATCTCAGCTGTATTTCCATACATGCTTCCATAGGCAATTACCACTCCTTCTTTAGCCTCGTAGCGGCTCAAAGTGTCATAAATATCTATAACACGACATTTTTCATCTGTCCAAACCGGTCCATGTGTAGGGCAAATTGCCCATATTTTCAAGAACTTAAGTTTTTCTAAAGCCTTCTGTACAGGAGCTCCATATTTCCCTACAATATTAGAATAATAACGAACCATTTCGCCCCAATAAATATCAGTATTTATCTTACTGTCAACTACTCCCCCATTCAAAGCGCCGAAGCATCCGAAAGCATCTCCCGAAAATAAAAATTCGCTTGTTTCATCATATGTTACCATAGTTTCTGGCCAATGAACCATAGGCACCATATAGAAACGAAGTTTATGATGTCCCAACGCAAGAAAATCGCCTTCATTAACAACGTATCTTTCGCCAAGAACTCCATAAAAACCTTCAATCATTTCGAAAGTTTTCTTATTTCCTACTATTATAATGTCGGGATAATACTTCTTGATAAGGCTTATAGAACCTGAATGATCTGGTTCCATATGATTTATAATAAGATAATTGATAGGACGATTACCAATTATACTGCGTATTTTTTTAAGATAAACCTCAAAGTAGCAAACATCGACAGTGTCAACCAATGCTACCATTTCATCATCAATAAGATAAGAGTTATAAGAAACTCCGTAAGGTAACGGCCATAAGTTTTCAAACAGATTCTTCGTACGGTCATTAACTCCTACATAATGAATATTTCCTTTTATTTCCATATGTCTTTTTATCTATTTTAGATTATAGTTTTTGCCTTGCCAGGCATTTCTTTCTTTTATTCTTTTCTTGACTTTATCAGTAAATTCATAATTCTTTATCTTCCAGTCAGGTGCAATGAGTAAATCTCTAGGCGACTGTGAAATGAATCGTTCAAGTACTATGTCGGGACGTAAAAGTTCTATGTAATCTATAACAAGATCAATATACTCATCGACATCATAAAGATGAAAATCGGTAGGATTATCCTGATATTCCTTAGCCATCCTAGTTCCTTTTATTAACTGCAACTGATGAAGCTTAAGCGTTGTAATTGGAAGTTGGGACAATATTTGTGCTTGATTCAATATTGTTTCTCTAGATTCACCTGGCAGTCCAAGTATCATGTGTGCCCCTGTTCTTATTCCTCTTGCAGCAGTTTTAATTATAGCTTCTCGAGATTTTTCAAATGTGTGACCTCTGTTTATTCTTTCAAGGGTTCTGTTATCTGTACTTTCCACTCCATATTCAACAACAAGAAATGTTCTATTATTTAGTTCTTCTAAATAATCCAAAAGACTATCAGGTATACAATCTGGACGCGTACCAATCACTATCCCGACTACCTTATCTATTTCAAGAGCATCCTCATATTTCTTCTTCAAATCTTCAAGTTCGCCATATGTATTGGTATATGCCTGAAAATATGCCAGGTATTTCATGTTTGGATATTTGTATGCAAAGAAATCCTTTCCCTCTATTAGTTGCTGCATAACCGACTTTTCTGTCTTGCAATATGAAGGATTGAAAGTTTGATTATTGCAGTACGTACATCCTCCATATCCTAACTTACCGTCGCGATTAGGACAGGTAAATCCTGCATTAATAGATATTTTCTGTACTTTACACGAGAAATTATCCATTAAGAAAGCCGAATAGTCATTATAAAGTCTCTCTTTGTTCATATACTTATTTTACATTACAAATATATATATTTCCAAACTAAAACCTTAACTTTGCGAAAAAGTATCATTTAAAGAACATATATATTATGAAAAAATTAAGCATATTTATTATTTTATCCTTATTTATGCTAATAACCAAGGCACAAAACATCGCCTTGCAGGATATTGCTGAAGGCAAGTTTAGAAGTGAAGGAATTTATGGAGTAAATCCTTTAAACGATGGCACCACTTATACACGATTGAGTAAAGATGGAAAAAAAATAGTAAAATATTCATTCAAAACGGGCAAAGAGATTGAAACTGTTTTCGATGTATCTACTGCAAGGAATTGTCCGGTTGAGTCAATAGAAGGATATATTTTTTCACCCGATGAGAAAAGAATGCTCATTCAGACAAATACTAAACCAATATATCGTCATTCTTTTACTGCAGATTACTACATTTTCGATATAAAGAACAACAAGATGGAACCTCTTTCGGAAACAGGATCTCAACAAGTTCCTCTATTCTCGCCGGATGGGAGTCAGATAGCCTTCGTACGCGACAATAACATCTATCTTGTAAAACTTCTTTTCGGAAACAGTGAATCGCAGATTACAAAAGATGGTAAAAGAAACGAAATACTTAACGGAATACCCGACTGGGTATATGAAGAAGAATTCGGATTTAACCGTGCCTTTGACTTCAGTCCCGACAGCAAGATGCTTGCTTATATAAAATTTGACGAAAGTAAGGTGCCTACATACTCATTTCCTCTTTATAAAGGTATGAAGCCTGAACTGAACGATTATACCACTTACCCTGGCAAATATGAATACAAATATCCTATGCCTGGAATTAATAACTCTAAGGTATCTGTACATACATTCGACATCAAGAGTAAAATTACACGTAAGATGGACTTACCTATCGGTTCGGATACTTACATTCCACGTATCAAGTTTACCGATAATCCGGATGCATTGGCTGTTATGACCCTTAATCGTCATCAAAATCAATTCGATCTTTACTACTCAAATCCCAAAAGTACCGTTTCTAAGATTATGGTACGCGACGAGGCTCCTCAATATATTAAAGAAAATGCATATTCGAATATAGCATTCTATCCAGAAAACTTTGTAATGATGAGTGAAAGAGACGGCTATAATCATCTTTATCTATATACAGCCGGAGGTAATCTTGTAAAGCAGATTACAAAAGGTGAATTTGAAGTAAAGAATTTCCTTGGATGGGATAAGGCTACCAACACATTCTACTACGAAAGTAATGAAGGGAGTCCGCTACGTACATCAATATACAAGATAGATGCAAAGGGAAAGAAGACAAAGATCTCCTCAAAAGAGGGAAGCAACAACGCAATCTTCAGCAAAGACATGAAGAATTATATAAATACTTATTCAAACATTACGACTCCTCCTGTAGTTACTCTTAACGACAATACAGGAAAGGTTATTTCTACTTTGATTGACAATGAAACTCTTAATCAGAAACTGACATCAGTAACTTTGCCTAAAAAAGAACTATTCAAGTTCAAGACTAGTGAAGGAATAGAGTTAAATGGATGGATGATGAAGCCTGCCAATTTTAATCCTTCAAAGAAATATCCTGTAATTATGCATCAGTATAGCGGACCAGGTTCTCAAGAAGTTCTTGACAAATGGAATATAGGGGCACGCCGTGATGGTGGTATGTTTGAAGGCTATCTGGCCGATCAGGGTTACATTACAGTATGCGTAGACGGTCGTGGTACAGGAGGTAGAGGATCAGACTTCGAAAAATGTACTTATCTTAATCTTGGCATTAAAGAGTCAAAAGATCAAGTAGAAGCTGCAAAATACTTAGGCACATTACCTTATGTAGACAAAAACAGAATAGGTATTTGGGGATGGAGTTATGGAGGTTACAATACCCTTATGTCTATGAGCGAGGGAACACCTGTATTCAAAGCTGGAGTAGCGGTTGCAGCACCAACCGACTGGCGCTTCTATGATTCGGTTTATACCGAAAGATTCATGCGTACTCCTAAAGAAAATATGGAAGGCTACGAAACTTCTTCTGCAATAAACCGTGCATCTAAACTTCAGGGTGAATTGCTGCTTATCCATGGTACTGCAGACGATAATGTGCACTTGCGCAACAATACAGAGTATTCAGAAGCACTTGTACAAGCCGACAAACAGTTCGATATGCAGATATATACCAATAGGAATCATGGCATACGTGGTGGAAATACCACAAAACATCTGCTTAAGCGCGTTACCGAATTCTTTAACCGCAACATGAAATAATTTATATAAAACAATATACGGATACACTGTTTTTTACTACATTGGGTCCGTATATTATTTTAATACCATGGAACATGTAAAAAAGCCTGATTGGCTTAAAATTAATATTGCGGCTAATACTCGATACAGTGCCACAAAACAGATTGTAGATTCACATAAGTTACATACTATATGTAGTAGCGGCCGTTGTCCAAATATGGGTGAATGCTGGGGAAAAGGTACGGCTACTTTCATGATAGGTGGTGATATATGTACTCGTTCATGCAAATTCTGCAATACCCGTACGGGACATCCTATGCCGCTAGATGATACTGAACCCCTTAATGTAGCAGAATCTATAAATCTCATGAAATTAGACCATGCAGTAATAACCTCCGTAGATCGTGATGATCTTTGCGATTATGGAGCAACTCATTGGGCTACAACTATACGTGAAATAAAAAAAATAAATCCTCATACAACTATCGAAGTACTAATACCCGACTTTAAAGGTAATGAGAATCTCATTCAACTTATAATAGATGAATTACCAGATATAATTTCTCATAATATGGAAACTGTAAGACGAATAAGTCCATTGGTAAGAAGTGGAGCCGACTATGACAGGAGCCTGAAAGTAATTAGAAAAATTTCCTCTGAAGGAATAAATGCAAAATCGGGTATAATGGTAGGTTTAGGCGAAACTTCATTGGAAGTCGAGCAGATTATGGACGATTTACTCGAAAATGGTTGTTCCATACTTACCATTGGTCAGTACCTTCAGCCTACACATCGTCATTATCCGGTAAAGGAATACATTACTCCCGAGCAATTCCTTATTTATAAGGAAAAGGCTATAAACAAAGGATTCAGGAAAGTAGAGAGTGCTCCTTTAGTGAGATCCTCATATCATGCAGAAAAATATATAAAATAAATAGTTCTAATAAACAAGTTAATGCCTATTTTGTTTATTATGTATATATGATTTTTATAAAATAGAGAGAGAAGAGATGAGTTTTTTAAAAAGAAATCCTAATCTTGCATTAGGGCTTATTCCGGCTATTATATGCATGTTTTTCTGTATATCCTTTACTGATGCTTATGTAATTTACGCATGCACCATATTAAGTATTACCACATCTATATATGTAAAGGCGGTAAAATCAATTATATTCAAGCCAAACATTATCCTTTTACATACTACTCTGGCTCTTGTTATATGTACACTTATAAAATTATTTACAGGTAATATTCTTATTCCTGACAAATCCGTACCACTTACGTTGCTTGTAATGATACTATGCTTCTCGATGGTATTCATTTTTTTTCCTAAAATATATTATCCACTCATTAAGGAAACTTACTATAAGGTTACCATTCTTAATCAGATAGCAAATCAAATGGTTGTATTTTTTTCGCTTATATATATTATAGTTGGATGCATAATATATTTCATTTTTCAGCCAATGCATATAGATAATATATTTCTACTTACACATATATTACCTCCTATAGTATATATAGTATGTATAATAGTAAACTATATACTAACAATAGTTCTCATAAGAAATTATGGAGTAATGCCAATAATAAGAGTAATACCGATTTATGAAGGAAAAATATTAGTATCGCCACGAATTTACAGCAAGTTTGATATTGGAAAACTAGACACTCCGATCGAAGATTATCTATTCGAGCATAAACCTAATGCCAATAAGAGAGCCAAAAAAATCTCTTCACTCTCTTTAGGAATTGCTGCCTCAAAACTTGATCCTCGATTCAGTTTAAAATATACTTTGTCTATAAAGGGAAAGAAAAAGAATATAATACTTTATATACTTCCATTAGATGAAAACATTCATTTAAAATCAAAAGACTATAAGTTAGTTTCTCCCGAAGAAATACTTAATAATAAGTCAAACTATAGCATATTCCTTCAAGAAGAGATAGAACATCTTCAAATGGTATGTTCACTATGGCAAAACTATCATTTGTAGATAAGGAATATACATGGAATTTTTGAAAGATCTGGCAATTTTCCCTGCCACTCCTTTATACTCTTTGTCCTAATATATTCGTTGTCGCAAGTAATATTTGCAGCTATGCACAGTTTAGTAGAAGGACGGCAGTTATTAACTATATCTTCTGCCATCTTATTGTTTCGATATGGAGTTTCTATAAAAAGTTGAGTTTGGTCCTCATTATACACACGCTGTTCCAATGCTTTTAAGCGCTTTATTCTTTCATTTTGATCAACTGGTAAGTATCCATTAAAAGCAAAACTCTGACCATTAAATCCAGATCCCATTACTGACATTATAATAGATGAAGGGCCTACTAGAGGTACTATCTTAAGATTACGCCTCTGTGCTATAGCTACAACATCCGCCCCAGGATCTGCAACAGCAGGGCATCCTGCTTCCGAGATTACTCCTATTGACTCACCCTTAATAAGAGGATCAAGATATCCCGAAATATCTTCTTTTGATGTATGCTTGTTGAGTGGGTAGAATTGTAGTGAATCTATATTTATTTCACGATCTACCTTTTTAAGAAATCTTCGGGCAGAACGTACGTCTTCTACTATAAAATGTTTAATAGACAATACTACTTCCTTATTGTATGCAGGAAGTACATTTGTAAGATTGGTATCACCAAGTGTTACCGGAATAAGATATAAAGCAGTATCCATTTTCAAATTTTTAAATTCATAGAAGATATCATTCCAACATAGTCTGTATCATTCAACAGTTCGTTGATAGTTTTTTCTTTGTTTATTTTCATATATTTATCTATCAGCTGCATTCCCATCCATACTCCTATAGATGGAGGAGTTTCAATACTAAGTATAAGCCTGAACGGATCTTCTTTAATGTAGCTTCTCACTATCATAGGATCATTGGTATATATATGTCCTTTAAGGATCATATTATCCCATAAAATATCCTTGTTATTCTTACACCATTCTATATCATTTTCGCTATAACCTAGTTCTTTTTCAAACGATTTGTATCCAAGTATATTGCTTACTACCCAGTTTATCTTGCCTCTGTGCATCATAATATCAAGCAAATTTCTTTTTGGATTCCAGTTTAACGGATATTGACTTAATAGATAAAATGTAAAGCAATCCGGAGCAATCCTATCTTGTGTCATAAGTCTGCTTTGGTATTCATGATAGTAACGCTTATAAAGGGGATAGTCCGAACCCATATATTTGTCAATACTGAATCCTATTATACTGTCGCCTACTACTACTGACTGGTTCAATGCAGACAGTTGTGAATATATTCTAGGTATCTTTATTCCAGGTATCTCTGTCTTCAATCTCTTGAAGCCTCTTGTAAACTGGTTTTCGATAGAAGTTATGTCCTTAAATTTTTCTTCGGCTTCGTACATTAATGTCAGTAAGGTAGTATCACGGAAATAGTCTACCATACGGTCATTAATTTTACTGTCATCTACTTCGCCTATCGCAAGTACATCTTCTATTAGCAATTTTGTAGCCTGAGGATATTCCATGTTCATTTTCTGCAGTGCAGTAAAACTATTGGTAGTTACATACTCAAACTGGAGATGGTCGTATCTATCTATTTTGATATTGTGGTTATCGGCTTGGTCCTTATTTCCTGTAAAATCACAGGAAACAAAGAACCCAAGACACAATAATATGAATAAAATTCTTTTTATCATTTTTCAATTAGCCATATATTATATGACCTTCTGCATCCTTATATTCATCAAGACCCTTTTCGTAGGTAGCCATTGCTCGTAAGCTCATACCTACGCTAGAGAATCCTCCGTCATGATAAAGATTCTGCATGGTAACCTTACGTGTCAGATCCGAGAACATTACGATACAATAGTCAGCACACTCATCTGCCGATGCATTTCCAAGTGGAGACATACGGTTCGCAAAGTCGAACAATTTGTCCATACCTTTAACACCGGCTCCGGCAGTAGTCATAGTTGGTGACTGAGAAATTGTATTAACGCGTACATTATGCTCACGACCGTATATATAACCAAAGCTACGTGCTATTGATTCAAGTAATGCTTTAGCATCGGCCATATCGTTATATCCATAAAAAGTACGCTGAGCTGCTACATAACTTAAAGCTAGAATAGAACCATATTCAGAGATAGCATCAAGTTTCTTAGCTGCCTGAATCATCTTATGGAATGAAACAGCCGAAATATCAAGAGTCTTATTAAGCATATCGTAGTCAAGATCATCATATGTACGTTTTTTGCGTACGTTAGGTGACATACCTATAGAGTGAAGTACAAAATCTATTTTACCACCCAAAACTTCCATAGAACGTTTGAATACATTCTCTAGGTCTTCAACGCTTGTAGCGTCGGCAGCTATTACTTCACAGTTAAGTTTTTCGGACAAAGCAGATACCTCTCCCATTCTCACTGCAACAGGAGTATTAGATAATGTTATAACTGCACCTTCTTCAACTGCCTTTTCGGCAACTTTCCATGCTATGGAATGTTCGTTAAGTGCACCAAATATTATACCTCTTTTTCCTTTCAACAAATTGTAACTCATACCTTCAAAAATTGTTAAATTAGACGACAAAGATAATAACAATAAATTAAAATTCAATTTCAGAAATATCATTATTTAATTTCTACAAATTCAACCATAAGGATATATTACTAAAACGGAAATTAATATTTATATGTTTTATAAACATTATTGAAAAGATTGTCTAGCAATTTTATTCGTACGGAACTTTATTACAAAAAGATCATCTTTATTTAGAAAATACTGAAAACTTGATATTTAAGAGGCAAATAAATAGATAATTCAAAAATACAGATGTACAAAAAAGTATATCTGTACCAAAATTTACCACTTCTAAAAACAATATTTCCACGATTACTGTCAATTAATACACAATAGTTCTGTTTTTATACAATATTTTTGCTTACAGATTTAAGAGGTTTTTTCATAATATTTATTTAAGGTTAGAATTAGGTTAACATGAAAAAAATTATTGTGCTCTATAAATAGTCCGTGAGGATAATTTATAGAGACAATAATAACTTCTTTGAGAGATTAAAATTATTATTCACTATATAAATTAATACCATGATATTGCCAAAGATCTTATTATCAAAGTCGATAATAAAAACCCTATTACTTTTTACAGCATTAAGCATTAATCATTTAGTACAAGCACAGGATTATCCTGAAGCTTCGTTTTATTCAAAATTACCTTTCAAAATGAATCAGGTAAAACAGCCAGTATTTCCTGATTATAGCGTAAACATAAAAGATTTCGGTGCTGTGGCCGATGGTTATACCCTAAATACTGCTGCTATAAACAATGCAATCAAGGCAGTAAATAAAAAAGGTGGAGGTAAAGTAATAATACCTGAAGGGTTATGGATTACCGGACCTATTGAAATTCTTGATAATGTTAATCTGTATACTGAGCGTAATGCACTGATTCTTTTTACAGACGATCATTCACAATATCCAATAATAAATACATCTTTCGAAGGTCTTGATACTCGTCGATGCGTATCTCCTATCTCTGCGCGTTCTGCAAAGAACATTGCAATAACAGGATATGGAATATTCGATGGAAATGGAGATACTTGGCGTCCTACAAAAAGAGAAAAACTTACGGCCTCTCAGTGGAAAAAGCTTGTAGCATCGGGAGGTGTAGTAGATGATGCACAGAAAATATGGTATCCAAGTACAGGATCACTAAAAGGTGCAAAAGCTTGTGCTAATTTCAATGTTCCAGAAGGAATAAAGACTCAAGATGATTGGAATAGCATACGCGATTGGTTACGCCCGGTATTATTGAGTTTTGTAAAATGCGATAAAGTTCTGCTTGAAGGAGTTACTTTCAAGAACTCTCCAAGTTGGTGCCTACACCCACTTTCATGTAATGATATTACTATAAACAATGTTACAGTTTCTAATCCATGGTATTCGCAAAATGGCGATGCGCTCGATTTAGAATCGTGTACTAATGCACTTATAACCAACAATTCTTTCGATGCAGGAGATGATGGTATATGTATTAAATCTGGTAAGGATGCCGATGGGCGTCGTCGTGGTGAACCTTGTCAAAATGTAGTAGTAATGAACAATACAGTACTGCATGGTCATGGAGGATTTGTAGTAGGAAGTGAAATGTCGGGTGGCGTAAAAAATATCTACGTAGATAACTGTACTTTCCTTGGTACTGATGTAGGGTTACGATTCAAGAGTACACGTGGTCGTGGTGGAGTGGTTGAAAATATTTTCATCAAAAATATCAATATGATAAACATACCTAACGATGCTTTGATATTCGATCTATTCTATGGTGGTAAAGGTCCGGGTGAAGATGGTGAAGAAGAAGACAGAAAAAAAGTAGACAACTCAATACCTGCTGTTACCGAAGAGACTCCTTCATTCCGTAATATTTATATAAGTAATGTTACTTGTAACGGAGCTCAGAGAGCAGCATTCTTTAACGGACTGCCCGAAATGAGAATCAAGAATATTCAGCTTAAAGACATTAATATTGTAAATGCCGATCAGGGAATAGTATTGAGTCAAGCAGAAGATGTAAGTATAAAAAACACTAGCATCAAACTTAAAAAAGGGGGAAAAACTATTCAGATGAAAAACGTATCGAATGTTACTATAGGTGATAATAATTACAAAACAGTAGATGCAAAAGGTGTAGAACTTAACTTTTAATGTATATTTGTTACTCTTTTGGAAAGAATGTATACTTATTCTTTCCAAAAGAGTAATTTTTATTATTAAAAACCAATACAAATTTATGAAAAAGCACATTATTATGGTCCTGTTAATTATAACAGGATTTTCTGGAAACTTAACTGCACAGAACTCAACGAAAAAAATAACAATTACGGTTACAAATCCGATTAATCATATTCGTACTGATGAACCTATTGTTATTAATCTTAATAAGCTTAATACTGGTTTCAGAATAAAATCGGCAACGGTAACTGAGGGCACTAAGGAAATTCCGTCACAGATTGACGATCTTGACAAAGATGCACGTGCAGACGAACTAGCATTTGTAGCAGATATTCCTGCTAAATCTACAAAAACTTTCCATATAACACTTTCTTCCATAAAGGAAAAAAAGAATTACCCAGCAAGAACATTTGCAGAAATGATGGCTTACAACGGGCGCGGTAAACTTGCATATATTACAGGTATGTCGGCTTCTGGAGATGAAAATGTATATAGTTTTACTCATCATCACGGACCAGCATTCGAAAGTGAACTTGTTGCATACCGAGTATACTTTAATGAGAAGCAGACAGTAGATCCTTATGGCAAATTCAATAAAGGACTTGAAATAAATGAGAGCAAGTTTTATCCAACCGATGAACAGTTGAAACGTGGGTTTGGTGATGATGTACTCAAGGTAAACAATAGCTGCGGAATAGGAGCTTTAAAAGGATGGACCGGGAGCTCTGCAAGTCATATTACTCCGGTAGTTGAACGTACTGAAAGAGTTATATCATCAGGGCCAGTACGTGCTATTGTAGAAGCTCGCGTTACTGGATGGGAATATCAAAATGACGAGATCAACATGATAAACAGGTATACTCTATATGCCGGACATCGTGATATAAAGATAGAGTCTATTTTCGATGAGCCACTTAACAAAAAGACTTTCTCAACAGGTGTACAGAAACTTAAGGAAAATCCTTCCATGATTTCCGATCATGATGGTTTACTTGGAAGTTGGGGAACGGACTGGCCAGTAGGCGACACTGTAAAATATGCAAAAGAAACAGTAGGGATAGGAACATTCATTCCTAAAACAATTCGCGGCAAAGAAACAGAAGATGCCGACAATTATCTATACACAATTAGTGCAGATGGGAAAAACAGCTTTCATTACTATACTACATTTACCTCAAAAAAAGAAAAATTTGGATTTAATGACGATAAAGATTGGTTCCGTTATTTAGCTGAATGGAAAAAATCATTGGAACAACCATGTATCATAAAAATAAAAGAGTAAATAATATCTATGAAAACACTTATTACCGCAATCCTGCTGGGAGCATCTATGATTGGAGCTACAGCGCAGAATTACGTATCGAAAGTATGGGTAGCCGACAAAGGAAACGGTACCTATAAGAATCCTGTTCTTTATGCAGATTACTCTGATCCGGATGCATGCAGAGTAGGCGATGACTTTTACATGACATCTTCAAGCTTCAATTGTCTTCCGGGATTACAGATTCTTCATTCAAAAGATCTTGTAAACTGGAGTATAATAGGGGCTGCAGTACCTTATGCACTTCCACCTGTAACAGATACAAGACCCGAACATGGCAATCGTGTATGGGCTCCTTGCATTCGTCATCACAATGGTGAGTTTTATATTTTTTGGGGAGATCCAGATCAGGGAGCTTTCATGGTAAAATCTAAGAATGCAGAGGGTCCATGGAGCGAACCTGTATTAGTTAAAGAGGGTAAAGGTATAATAGATACATCTCCTTTATGGGATGATGATGGTCGTGTTTATCTGGTACATGCCTATGCAGGTAGTAGAGCTGGATTGAAAAGTGTTATTGCAATATGCGAATTGAACAAGGATGCAAGTAAGGCCATTACTCAGTCACGAATAGTATTCGACGGTCATGAAGCTCATCAAACATGCGAAGGTCCTAAGTTTTATAAACATAACGGATATTACTACATTTTCCATCCGGCAGGCGGAGTACCTACAGGTTGGCAGGTAGTACTTCGTTCTAAAAACGTATATGGTCCTTATGAATGGAAAACAGTACTTGCTCAAGGTAAATCTCCGGTAAACGGTCCTCATCAGGGAGCATGGGTTACTACTCCTACAGGCGAAGACTGGTTCCTGCATTTTCAAGATGTTGGTGCATACGGGCGCTTAGTACATCTTCAGCCTATGAAATGGGTTAATGATTGGCCTGTTATAGGTATTGACAAAGATGGAGACGGTTGTGGAGAACCTGTACTTACATACAAGAAACCTAATGTAGGAAAAAATTATCCAATCTGTACACCACAGGAAAGTGATGAGTTCAATACAAACATAATATCACCACAATGGCAGTGGCATGCTAATATAAACGAAAAATGGGCATTCTTCAACGAAACTGAAGGTTATGTAAGACTATATTCTTATCCCGTACCCGAAAATTACAAAAGTTTGTGGGATGTATCAAATCTTATGTTGCAAAAAACACCTGCTCCTAATTTTACAGCTACTACCAAGATTACATTCTCTCCTGCACAGAAATATAAAGGTGAACGTACTGGTCTTGTAGTTATGGGCCGTGATTATGCTGGTTTATTTGTAGAAAACAGTGACAAAGGTCTCGTTCTTACTGAAGCTGTATGCAATAAAGCCGACCGCGGAGCTGCCGAAGTTGCTGAAGAATCGGTACTATTAAAAGGAAATACTTTCTATCTTCGTGTTAAGTTTTCATCAAACAATGATAAGATAAAAGAAAGTGAAGGAGGAAATGACATTATAGTAAAATGTGACTTCAGTTATAGTACGGACGGAAATACCTTCAAAAAAATAGGCAACACTTTCAAGGCTAAGGAAGGACAATGGATTGGCGCAAAGGTAGGAATATTCTGTACTCGTCCTGCAATAGTTACGAATGATGGCGGATGGGCAGATGTAGATTGGTTTAGAATTGATAAATAAAACACTTAAACAATATACCATGAATTTGAACAGAAACATAAAATTTTGTTATGCATTTATACTGTCACTTTTTGCAATTACTGCAATAGCAGGAAACAATGTAGATTTTGACAAAGCTTTCAAGGAGAGCAAAAAAATAGAGAAACAGATTAAGCTTACCAAGTTTCCTAACAGAATTTATAATATAAACGATTTCGGAGCAAAGGCTAACGATGAGAAATCTCCTTGTCATGACGCTATAAATCTTGCAATTGTAAAATGTAGCCAGGCAGGTGGTGGTACTGTATTAATACCTAATGGAACATATTATTCAGGACCAATTACATTAAAAAGTAATGTTAATCTTCATTTAGAAGAAGGTGCCGAACTAAAATTCCTTACCGATCAGAGTCTGTATTTTCCTGCTGTACTAACACGTTGGGAGGGAATTGACTGCTATAATGCACGTCCACTTATATATGCTTATGGCGAAACAAACATAGCCATTACAGGCAAAGGCATAATAGATGGACAGGGAAAGAACGAAAACTGGTGGGCTATGTGTGGTGCCCCACGATATGGTTGGAAACCAGGCATGGTGGCTCAAAGAAACGGAGGCCGCGAAAAGCTACTTGCATGGGGAGAGATGCAGGTCCCTATTTATGAGCGAGTAATGAAGCCCGAGGATGGAATGCGTCCACAGTTATTGAATCTATATCAGTGTAATACCATTCTTATAGAAGATGTAACATTATTAAATTCGCCTTTTTGGGTAATACATCCACTTTTTTGCGAAAGTCTTATAGTACGAGGAGTGAAAATATTCAATCGCGGACCTAATGGCGATGGTTGCGATCCTGAATCATGTAAGAACGTTCTTATAGAAAACTGCCTTTTCGATACCGGCGATGACTGTATTGCTATAAAGTCGGGCCGTAACGAAGACGGTCGCAAATGGAATACTCCGAGCGAAAATATTATAGTAAGAGGTTGCGAAATGAAAAATGGTCATGGAGGCGTAGTAGTAGGTAGTGAAATATCTGGAGGATATCGTAACCTTTTCGTAGAAGACTGTGTAATGGATAGTCCTGAACTTGACCGTGTTATCCGTATAAAGACAAGTACATGTCGTGGAGGATTGATAGAAAATATATTTGTACGTAATATAAAAGTAGGTCAATGCAAGGAAGCTGTATTAAGGATTAATCTTCGCTACGAAGACCGTGAACAATGTAACCGTGGGTTTACTCCTACAGTACGTAACGTACACTTAAAGAACATCACATGTCAAAAAAGCGAATGCGGAGTAAAGATTATAGGTCTGGAAGATAAAAATCATGTGTACAACATAAGTGTAGAAGATTCAAGATTCAATAATGTGAAGACAGGTAAGAATGATATAAACGGTGCAAAAGATGTAAGACTTGAGAATCTTTATATTAATGATAAGTTGATTACTGAATAATACTATTACTATTCGTTCTTTATCAATATCATCTTTAAAACAAAAACTCCTCGGTTCATAACTTACCGAGGAGTTTTTTATATATAATTCAAAGAAACTATCCTACATTTATCAAAAGAGTTTTTCAGGATATTCTCCTGCTTCAATCAAGCCCTTAATCTTATCTACTACGCTCTGACGATCTTCAGGATAAGTAACCCCAAACCATTTGCTTGTAGTATCAAGAACTTCTACAGTTGCAGTACCATCGTTAATTAACTTATCAACCATCAATGGAATAAAGAATTCACTTTTCAAATTGCTCATGTTCTTAGGATCGCTAAGGAAAGCTTTGAAAAATTCATTGCTATAGCCGAAATAGTCAGGAGTGAAGCCCCAGAAGTTCATACTTACAGGAGTAGTATCAGGAACAGCCACCCAATTTTCGTTTTCATCCATATACTTAACCTCTCCATCCAAACGTTGTATCTTAGTACGTTCTACTACAGAAGTTAATAGATTATTATCGTTAGTGCCACAAATACCGCGAGATACTGTACCGCTTTCACTTAGCGTATTGCCTACACGGAAACCTACCATAGAGTATACATTTTTTGATCCTTCTGGAAGTTCAGAAAGGAACTTACCCATTACTTGATAAGAATCACGACCATAAAAGTCATCGCAGTTAATTACAGCAAAAGGCTCGTTAATTACGCTCTCGCCCATCATAAGAGCATGATTTGTTCCCCATGGTTTAGTGCGTTCTTCAGGACAAGTGAAACCTTCTGGCAGAGAATCTAGTCCTTGAAATACAAGTTCGCAAGGAATGTGTCCTTCATATTTAGATATTATTTTATCGCGGAAATCCTGTTCGAAATCTTTACGAATAACAAATACCAATTTACCGAAGCCTGCATTAATAGCGTCATAAATAGAATAATCCATAATAGTTTCGCCATTAGGTCCAAGACCATCTAATTGTTTTAAACCTCCATAACGGCTTCCCATACCGGCTGCCAGTAAAAATAAAGTTGGTTTCATAATTTTTTCTATTTTAAATTAGATTAATGTTTGAGTGACAAAATTAGTAATTTATTAGTAAGAAATATATAAAAAAACGCTCAAAAAAGAATATGAATAGGTCAAATATCATCAAAATGTTTCCGACTTATTTTTTTGTTAATATCTAGTTTATAAATAAATGTATTAAAATATTTTTGTATATATTTAGCCAACAATCTAAAAATATAGCTTATGAATAATAAAAGAGCCCTAATTCTTCTAAGCATATTCATTACATTACCATTAGTTTGTAAAGCTCAGGAGAATAAGATTAGAATAGATTCTATATCATCTGTAGGACAATTCGATTTGCCCAAACCGTCGGTTACAAGCTCTTATTATCTTGACTATATAAACTATGTTCATCCTACAGTTCAAGAGCTAAACATTATTAATGAAAAAGCTGTAAGTATAAGTGATACTTATAATCCTGCATTTCCTATAAGTAGGCAGTCTCTTACTTATGGAGAGTATGATGTAAGTGGAGTTATTCTTCGTACAAGGAAAGGGATAGTTGTAGGTTCGGGAAAGCAAGAGAACATGATAAGTTTAGGAATTGTAAACAATGCCTCTATAAGTTATATTCATAGTTTTAATCCACGTCTTACTGCAACAGTTTCTGCTACTACTACAAAGTTCAGTGCCCCATATATGTTTAACCAATCTATTGGAGGAAGTGGGCTACTTCGATATAGACTATCCGACAGAGTGATACTAAATGCATTCGGTTCTTATAATTTCAATATTAATTCTAGAATCTCATACTATAACTTTGGAGGCAGTGCAGAGATCGACATTATTGGACGTTTCGGCTTAGAGGCCGGAATCCAGACATATTATGATAACTTCAGCAACCATTGGGAAACATTACCTATTGTAAGTCCGTATTACAGAATTAATGAGGATTGTAAAATAGGATTTGATTTCGGTCCAATACTTAAAGATGTATTGCATAAATCCTTTATTAAGGTAGGCGGGAAAGGTAATCCTACGATAGCTCCTCCTAAACTATAGAGTTATCCCTCTTTAGAAAGGATAACCTATAGCAAAATGCAATCCTAACCCATCCTTAAAATTAGGTATATTGTAATATCCCTTTTTACCAGTATCGTATGGAGCATGAAGAGCAATTCCCAAATCAAGGCGAATAACAAGGAAAGTAAAGTCATACCTTAAACCTACTCCTGTACCTAAAGCAATTGTTTTGCCCAAATTACGCATAGTCAGTTCACCCCCTGGCCTATCTTCTGCCTTCTTAAGCAACCATACATTTCCTGCATCAAGAAAGGTTGCTCCGTATAAGCTTCCTAGAATAGGAAATCTATATTCTACATTTGCCTCCATCTTTATATCGCCAGTTTCATCAATATATCCATATCTGTTATCGGCATTTGGATGAAACGATCCTGGGCCAAGTGATCTTACTGTAAATGCACGTATACTGTTAGCTCCTCCTATATAGAATTGCTCACTATATGGTGCAACACTCATATTTCCATATGAATATATAATTCCTCCCATAAGACGTGTAGCTATATGCTGCTTTTCTCCAACCTTGAACAGAGTTCTTATCTCTGATGTTAATTTAAGAAACTGAGCATACGGGCTATTCAGAAGTTTCTTGTCAGTCTCTTTAAATCCTTTTCCACATGCAGCATATATAACCGACATTAAGTTGCCCGATGAAGTAAACGAACTGTTCCACCACAGATTATTTCTCTTTTTAAGAGGAGCATTGTCATATGTAACCTCGTAACTCATGGCAGGAATAAACTGATTTCCCAAACTCACTGCAAGAGATTTGTTTGTAGCAGTTATAGAGTCAAATCGAGCCGTAGTACTTTGAAGCGTATTGTATGTAAGTCTTAAAGGAGTAATAGTATGTTTCCAGGTACGTTTGGGTTGGAAATCATACGAAATGGTTCCTCCGAAAGATAGCATCTTGAAAAATTTTGCTCGGTTCAGCTGATCTATATATAGCTTGTAAGTTGTATGAGATGGAAATAAAAACTTATCCATTCGGTTCTTCTGCCATGGAAGTATCAGTCGTGGATATTCCAATGACAATGTAGTTCCCAGTTCATAAGAATTCATCTTTGCTCCATCACTCATGCCGCTTCCACCGGTTTGCCATTCATAAGATCCTTTAAGTTGGAATGCTAGTTTTGCACCGGTACGCATAAAATTACGACGTGTAAGGTTGAATACTGCTCCTGGACCGGTTTGCTCGGTGCTTTTCGATGTTACGTTAAACTCAAGTTCACCATCGTACGGAAGATCGAACATTGTATTTACCCTTACATTAAGCGTATCACATCCCGGCAAAGTATCTTTAGGAATATATCTGAATTCTGTATATTTAAATACTCCTAGTCGTGCCAGTGCTTCCTGTGTATAAGTATGCCATCTTTGCGAATAAGGTATTCCCTCCTTGAACAAGAGTCTTTTTCTAAGTACCTCCGGTCTCAATCCGGGATGCTTTCCTGCATAGAATATCTTTATTCCATCAAACTCAATCGAGTCTGTAGGTGCTTCATTCTTGTATCCAGTCATATATACCGAAGTTTTTCCAATCTTATAAGTACGCGTTACCATAGCAGGCAGTCCTGGTTGAGGCAACACATGCAAATTTACAAATCCGGGACGCTGAATAGTATCTGCACGATATGTAATGAAGTCTGAACGAAAATAGAAATATCCATTGTTTCTGAAAAGAGTACTTAACCGTTGCCTTTCATTTTCCAGATCTATTACACTGAAATTATTTCCAGCTTTTAGAAGTCTTTGGTTATATGTTGCAAGAATAAGACTATCGGCTTTATGAGGGAAATTTATATATTTTACAGAATCAAGGAAATATGGACGTTCCATATTAATAGTATAGTTTATCTTTACCTTCTTCTTATTCTTAAGAGTATCTATGGAATATGATACATTTCCGTTAAAGAACCCATAATCATGCAATAGATTGGTAGCCACCTTTACGCGGGTGGCAGGATTAACTTTAGATAGCAATACCGGTTCGGTTGCCATTTTTTTGAATATGAAATGTCCTAATCCCTTCTTATCCTGATACTTCACAAAATCGTTATATACCCACAATCCGAATGGTAGCGGAAATCTAAGAGAACTACTTCCAAGAATAGAATTATTGGGAGGATAAGCTATTGCAGCCTCTACTTCAGTTAATGCATTTATTCCGGCTACAGTCTTGTCTTCATTATTTATAGTAGTCTTGTTTATACCTACGTATAGTTTCTCCCCTTCCGGCAAATTCTTTGTCGTAGAGCATGAAACTATTATGCATGCAATAAATGCAATCAGTATATAGCACAATCTTTTAATCATTATTCTTCCTTCTTTTAAATATAAATAGCTCGCCCAGGTTAGTCATCTTTCGTCTTAATACTACACCTACACCCGTCTCTGTTATTTCACCCTCAAGTATACTATCATAATTCTTGTCATAGAATACTTTTACGTATCTAGTTCCACTATTATCCAAACGATATTCTATAGATATATTATCAATGAACGATTCATCTTGCTGGGCAGTGTTTCCTGTAGAAACCTTTCCACCTATTACAATACGGAAACGATTATTCCAGAAACGTTTTGCAAACTGGAAATTATAGTCAGTACGCTTGCTGCCACCTTCTCCGTCATCTACGCTCTCCATCCCAACGTTTATGTCCATTGTCTTTCCTACTATATTCGATATTTCACTTTGCAGGAATGAGTTCAGAGTATTGTTTACATTAAAACCACCTGTCGAGTTTCCTTCGGCCATATAGACTCCGGTAACGAGCATTGTAACGGCCAACTTGCCTCTCTCCTCGGCACTCATTCCATTTAGCTGTTCTTGTACGGAAGCATCTTCTGGTGATGAAAGTATAAAGGCAAGTTCCGGATTTTGCAGTTGTCTACTTATAGTCACTCCTACGTTAAATGGGACCATGCGCGAAGCCTGTCCATTCTCTCCTACCGATGCGCGCATAGATTCTGTAGCTGTTATGCTTACAGTAGGATTCATTACATTTCCTGTCCATTCAAGATAACTTCCATTCTGAATATTAAATGTTTTTAGTGGAATTACAGGTATCTGATATTTCATCTCACCGCTTATCAACGAATAGCGTCCGTTCAGTAGCATGTTACCCTGCGGTGTATATTGGAATGCAAGATCTCCTCCTCCTTCTAAAATCATGTAATTAGATCCGTCGGCTGTAAGATCTACACGTGCCTGCACAGCCTGATCTATCTGAAAAGTCATGGCTATGTCTATTCCATTTATTGATACTGGTTTTATTACTTCATCATTTACATCTACCGTATCACTGAAGTTTACGAATGTAACCATATCATTCAAACGATCGTTTACACTAAGCGGAGAGTCCTTCATTACATATGTAAAGTTTGTCTTGCCAAGAATATTCATGTTACCTCTCATCACCATCTCTTCTATAGGTCCGCGCAGAGTGGCATCGAAGTCAACATACATTTTTCCATATACTATAGACCGCTTGTTCTTAGGAGCATTAAGCAGTTCATAATTACTAGCATGCATCTTAAGGTTCACCTTCATCTTGTCAAGATTTGCAAAATCCACATTACCGTCAACAATGAAAGGATTCTTTCCCTTAGTAAATATCTTGAACTGATCAAATTCCATCTTGCTGTCTACCATCTTTACAGGACGCTTGTCAAAGCGGAACAGTGCCGATAGTTCAGGCATGAACATTGTTACTGAATCGAGTGTAAGATTTCCGTTAAATATAGGTTTTTCGGGGGTTCCATTCATGGCAAGAGTACCATCTATGTCTCCATTAAACTCTAGTGAACGATCTGGCATGAACGGATTAAGCACATCAAGTGGAAAATGTTCGAAGTCAACGTCGGCCTTTACCCCACCTTTACCTTTATCGTCCGAGAAGTACAGACCACTTAGTTTAGCTATTTCTGTTCCATCTTTTGCCAATAATCCGTCTATATGGTGTTCATTGTTTTCACCTGGCAGATAAACACCGTTAAATTCCCAGTTTCCAAGAGGTGTACCCTCATACACAAATTTATCAATACGTAAGTCGGTACTAACAGTAGTATGCGAAGTAGTCTTTATAAAATGGGTTTCACCGTTAAGTGATCCATTCATATTAGGCATATATGGCAATATTCTCCTGAATTCTTTCAAATCTAAATTTGCCAGTTCAAGGTTCATGTCCTGCAAAGCTGTAGAATCTTCATTGTTTGTATAAAAACTTATTCCACTTCCATTTGTGTCGCGCAACTGAACATTTCCATATACCCTTCCCTTATCTCCAAGGAATATATAATTATCCTTATTAAGATTGAAAGGCCTATATACTATGGTAGGATATTCGGGAAAGAAATGAAGCTTTATTCCATGCTTGTAAAGATCGGCCATCAATCCCATATATACTCCCTGCTGTTTCTTTGCATTAAGATACTCAACAAGAATTTGTGCCTGATTTGTAGTTATCGAGCCCTCCAAAGACAAATCGAATGCTTCCTGATTCTTATGAGCCTTACTGTTTATACCACTTAATATCTTTATTCCTTCCAAGTCCTGCTGTACGTCAATATATATCGTATCCATTGTAAGACTATCGGTATGGAATCCATATATATGACCTTCACCGTTTAGTCCCTCATCGGGAGATGCATCCATGTCTATAAATAGTTTGTCAAATCCTATTCCCTGCATTGCAAGATAATTGCAAAGAGGATTATCTTTTCCTGCAATGATTTTCAGACATGCTCCTGGAAGATATTTACGCAATGCTTCCTGGTCTATATGCTTATCTTGCCATTGCTTATCAATCTTGCCCATTAATATTTCTATCTGTTTGGAGAGCTTGTTTATATGATCTTTACACGACAGACTGAAGTCTAGATCGCCAGACTTTAGGTAAGTATGTGTGGAATCGATATCGGTAGCAAATCCAAGGAACAGATCTTTTGTACGGAACGTTCTTTTTGGAACGATAACGGAAGTATTTATCATCGAAGCATCAACCTTCATCTGCTTATCAAGATTCGTTGCAAACTTTACCGAAATAGTCTGCGATGTCTGTAGTCTATCATCTGCCAAATGAAGTCCTTGCCAATCTATTTTCTTTATATCGGCATCAAGACTTGCAGTTATATCTTTCTTCTTTATTATTCCATTAAGTATAGCCGACAAGTTTATGTCTGCATTATTTATGTCGACAGTAGAAGAAATATTATTTTTATCAAACGTAGCATCAACAGTAAATCCGCTCAGATTGTACGAACCATAATGGAAAGTTTTTATATAGCCCTTCACTCCAAGTGTTGTTTTAGACGAGAAGAAGTCAAATCCTTTTCCTTCTATTTCAAGATCCGAGGTAAGAGTAAAAAGAGAGTCATTAGGCAAAAACTTGTGAAGGTCAAGTTTATTGGCCACTAAGTTGGCCTTATAGCTGTCATCTCCCCAGTTGTACTGACCTATAAGTCTCAATGCTCGCTGCATATTGAACTTATTAATATTAGGCAGACTGTCCTTTATTTCCTCACCTGTGCTCATACTATCCTTTGCTTCAATTCTCGATTCTGCCTCTTTCAGCAACATATCTGTTTTCAACAGCGTACCGAAAACAGAGAATTTTCCGTCCAAGGTTGTAGCAGAAGGTATTATTGCTCCTCCTGTTATAGATGCCAGAAAATCAGTATTCTCGCTTTTTGCGTTAAGAGTAATACTTCCGTTGCGTCTTTTATTATCATTTGCATCACGAATTTCTCCCTTCATCAATATATCAAATGCTTCGGGAAGCAATGCATGAAACGAGGTAAGCTTAAGGTCGTTCATATTACCGTCAACTCCGGCCCTAATTCTCATTGGTGCCGAAGGATATTTCTTTATGAAGTCCTCGTCTATTTTTCCTATGAATCTCATCACATCAGGCTTTCCTATATCCGACATAATTCTGGCAGTAAGCAATCCGGGACTCTTCTTGTCGAATACGCTCCAGTCCATAGAGCCTTTCATATCTACATACGAATCTTCTGTATTAAGCAAGAACTGAGTTATTTTTATATCTTTGGAATTGGATACCATATTAAGTTTTGCCGAAACAACCTTTAGTCCCGACTGCTTCTCTTTTAAAGTAAGAGAACGAAGTTGTGCCTTTATATCCTTTCCACTGTAAAATACAGAATCAAGCTGTATTCCTATATCGGTAATAGATATATTGGAAGGATCGAAAGTCTTGTAAGCCACACTTGTGGTATCATTTGCATTCTTATAGAAGGTGCTGTAGCTAAATGCCCCATTGTCTAAAAACATAGTCTGAAGTGAGTAAGCCGACTTATGAAGATCCATATATCCGTTTCTGAGAGATGCATTCTTAAGCGCCGTACTAAAATGAATATTCTGTTGCGGACATTTATAATCAAACGATACATTCTTCATATCTGCCTCCTTAAGGAAAACCTTCCAGTAAGTAGGCGTACTTGAGGTAGTATCGCTACTGGTAGTATCATTAATGCATAATGAAATATGAGTATCTTTTATAAGTACCTTATTTACAATTGCCGTTTCGGGATCAAGATCTACCCCATGACTTGAAAGGAAAAGTTCGCCCAGCACTCCCTTTAGTATCATACCGTGAATAAGATCATTGCTGTTTACCGTAACTCCTTTCAAAGAAATTCCGTCTACTTCTACTTTTTTTCGGAATAGAGGCAGCAACTGAACATTAAGTTGTAAACGATCTACATCAAGAAGTGTATCTCGCTTTGCCGACGAAGCCTCTACATCGGTCATTATTATATTAATCGGGAAAGATAAAGAGATATGGCCTACCGAAATATTCATGTTAGTCTTCCCGGAAGCATATTTAGCCGCTTTATCTACCAAAAAATTCTGAATAGGTGGTATATATAATAATATACACACAATAAAAAATAAGATGAACGGTGATGCAAGCGTCCAAAGAATCCAACGGATATATTTTCTCTTCATCTGCAGATATAATACAATTGCTTATGCAAAATTAAACAAAATATGTTTCATTTAGTTGTATTTGTAATCCTTTTCTTTCACTCTACCTACATACCAACTTATAAAATGGTTGATATATAGAGTCAATCTAACTATTTCGCGAATTGTTATTAATATATATTTTAGTACTTTTGTCACTATTAATTTTAATATCCAACGATGAAAAATAGCAGAATAATATTGTTAAGTATAATAATTGCAGCTCTTTCCGCCTGCGGAATGAGTAAAAATAAAGATGAAAATAGTATGACAACAGAAAATCAAACAAAAGTTAAGTTCGAGACTACTCTCGGCGATTTTACAGTAGTGCTTTATAATGAGACTCCAAAACATAAAGAGAACTTCCTAAAACTGGTAAAAGAAGGTACGTATGACAGTACTCTATTTCATCGCGTTATAAAGCAGTTCATGATTCAGGCAGGTGATCCTGCAAGCAAGAATGCTACCGATACTGCTACACTTGGTGGTGGAGACGTTGGTTATACCATTCCTGCCGAATTCAATCCTAAGTTTTTCCATAAAAGAGGCGTACTGGCAGCTGCACGTCAGGGCGACGATGTTAATCCTGAGAAAGCATCATCGGGATGTCAGTTCTATATTGTAACAGGACGCAAGTTTACCGAACCACAATTGCTTAACATGGAAAATCAAATAAACGAACAGCGCGAAGGAGCAATATTTGATACGCTGGCCAGAGAGCATATGAAAGAAATTTACAAGATGAGAAAAGCCGGAGACAATGCAGGATTATTGGCATTACAAGACTCTCTTGAAGATAAGGCTCGCGAAATGGCATCGAAGGAAGATAAGTTCAAGTTTACTCCCGAACAGATAAAAGCATATTCTACTGTAGGTGGCGCACCTCATCTTGATGGTGGCTATACAGTATTCGGCGAAGTTATTGACGGAATGGAAGCTGTAGACAATATTGAAAAAGCAAAGACAGGCAGAGCAGATCGTCCGGTAAATGACATACGAATATTGAAAGCTACAATAGTAGAATAATAATATGATAAATGTAAACAAACATACCCTTAACAATGGGTTGCGTATTGTACATTCACAAGATGAGACCACCCAAATGGTGGCTCTCAACTTGTTGTATGATGTAGGAGCAAGAGACGAAGATGAAAGTCATACCGGATTTGCCCACTTATTTGAACATCTCATGTTCGGAGGGTCTATCAACATACCCGACTATGATGCACCTGTACAAAATGCAGGTGGAGAGAACAATGCGTGGACCAATAATGACATAACAAACTATTACATAACTCTGCCCATACAGAATGTCGAGATCGGTTTCTGGCTGGAAAGTGACAGAATGCTTTCGCTCGACTTTAGCGACAAGAGTCTGGAAGTACAACGACAGGTAGTAATAGAAGAGTTCAAACAGAGAAACCTGAACCAGCCTTACGGCGATGCATCGCATCTTTTGCGAGAACTTGCCTATAGGGTGCATCCTTATAAATGGCCAACCATAGGAAAAGAGATAAGTCACATAGCAAATGCCACTCTTGAAGAGGTACGCTCTTTTTTCTTCAAATTCTATGCTCCCAATAACGCAATCCTTTCTGTAACAGGAAACATTAGCATGGCCCAGACTATAGAACTTGCCGAAAAATGGTTCGGCCCAATACCAAAAAGAGACGTTGTTAAGCGCAGTCTGCCAAAAGAGCCTGTACAGACCGAGGAGAGAAGAATGGAAGTAGAACGTGATGTACCGGTAGATGCCCTTTACATGGCATTCCACATATGCAACCGCAACGATAAGAAATACTATACATTCGATATGATGAGCGATATATTGAGCAACGGTCGTTCTAGTCGCTTTATTCAGAGACTAATACAGGAGAGACATCTATTTAACAGTCTAGATGCATACATATCGGGAAGTATAGACGAAGGGTTATTCCATATCACCGGAAAACCGGCCGAAGGCATATCGCTGGAAGAAGCCGAGAAAGCCATATGGGAGGAACTCGAGAAAATAAAGAGAGAAGACATAAAACATAACGAACTGGAAAAAGTAAAGAACAGATATGAAAGCGAACAGATATTCAACAACCTTAACTATCTTAATGTAGCTACCAATCTGGCATACTTCGAGCTGTTGGGTAATGCCGACGACATAAACAATGAAGTAAATAAATATCGTCAGGTAACCTCGGCACAGATAAATGAAGCTGCACGCAATACTTTCGTACGTTCTAACTGTTCCATATTATATTACAAATCGAAGAGATGAAAAATTTCATTCAAAAATACAGTCAGTACTATAAAACTCTGTTCAAAGTAGGAATACCTATAATAATAGGGCAGATAGGAATGATAATTCTAGGATTTGCCGATACATTGATGATAGGACACCACAGCACAAACGAACTTGCTGCTGCAAGTTTTGTGAACAACCTGTTTACATTGGCAATAATATTCTCACTTGGATTTTCGTATGGGCTTACTCCTATAGTAGGAAATCTATACGGTCGTGGCGAGAAAGAGAACGTAGGCAAGACACTGAAGAACAGTCTTTTTGCAAACACCGTTCTTGCAGTAGTGCTTACTTTTATAATGACTATCTTATACTTTAATGTCGACAAGTTGGGACAGCCTGCCGAACTACTTCCTCTTATACGTCCATATTTTATAATATTGCTGATATCAATAATATTTGTACTTCTCTTTAACGGCTTCAAACAGTTTGCCGATGGTATTACAGATACCAGCATATCAATGTGGATACTTCTTGGAGGAAATGCGCTTAATATTGTAGGCAACTATCTTCTTATATACGGAAAATTCGGTTTCCCCGAGCTGGGACTTCCGGGTGCAGGTATATCTACCCTATTCTCAAGAATAGTAATGGTAATAGTATTTGCCGGAGTATTCTTCTTTGCCAAGCGATATCATGCATATCGTTCAGGATTTATGCATAGCAGCATAAACCGAATAGATTTCGGCACACTAAATAGGCTTGGACTGCCTATTGCATTCCAAATGGGAATGGAAACTGCATCGTTCAGCCTCAGCACCATTATGGTTGGTTGGATTGGCACTATGGCATTGGCAGCACATCAAATAATGCTTACCGTATCTCAGTTATGCTTCATGGTATATTACGGCATGGGTGCAGCAGTAGCAATAAGAGTCAGCAATTTCAAAGGACAACATGATATGACAGCCGTAAAGCACTCGGCAAGTGCCGGATTTCAGATAATAATGATGATGGCAGTTATTTCAATTATTCCTATATTTCTGCTTAGGAACTATATAGGCGGATGGTTTACCGAAAACGTAGAAGTAGGTTTGCTGGTTGCCCAACTGGTTATTCCGCTAATGATATATCAGTTTGGCGATGGCCTTCAGTGCAACTATGCAAATGCACTTCGTGGCATTGCCGATGTAAAGCCAATAATGTACTATGCTTTCATTGCATACTTCATTATTTCTCTTCCTGCAGGATATTTCTTCGGATTCATTCTAAACTGGGGATTAATAGGCATATGGATGGCGTTTCCTTTCGGACTTACCAGTGCAGGTATAATGTATTATCTACGATTCAGGTGGAAAATGAAAAGAATATAAAAAAATATTCACAATGTCACGAAACGACATAACAGTATAATAATCAACATCTTAAAGCGTGAACATTATATCTGTATATTTCACATAAATTTCACACTATTATCATAAAAAGAAAAAAATCCATTGTTCATAACTTATTATGAATAATGGATTTTTTTTGACTATATCGCGCTGGTTTGGTTATACAGACACTGCAGCAATAAATAAGAGAAAATCTAGGTTAAAATATAAAAATGTCACAATTTTAAAATATAAACATCTAACAATTAAATATTTACGCAATACGAATGTCTAATAATAATTTAATATTAAGACATTTTTTTGTATAATTTTGTAACATAAAAGTTATAGAAATAATATATAATAAAATACCCATGATAAAAAATTGACGTATAAGCGAATGAAAATATTAAGATGAAGTTACCATTGTTTGATGCTGTAGTTACTTTATTAACAATAACTTCACTTGTAATCCATGTAAGTGATATTATTCCTTTTTTGTATTTAATCTCAATTACATATAAATAAAACAATAAATGTCCTAAAGAACGCATAATATTTACGTATGAAGAAAATAATTTTACCTATATTATTACTATTAATAGTTATACAATCATGTAATCAAGAAACAATCCAGCCAATTCTTTCTATAAGTGAAACATACATTAAAACAAATAGTTATGGCACGACCAAGAATATCTATATAAAATCTAATGTTGAATGGAATATAATAGATAATAAAGTTCCTGAATGGTGCTCTATTATTAGAGAAAGAACTACAGAAAAAGATTATTTAAAAATAGAAATTCTCCAAAATCATACCTTCAAAAATAGAGAATATGAACTAAAAATATATTACGGTAATAGAATAAATACTATTAATATTATTCAAGACGGCATCTCAAATGATAATACGATAAACATCATACCTTTTTTTTCAAATACGATTGAAAAGGTTTATAACTCAGAAAATAAGATTTCGATATTTTATAATAATATATTTATTAGTAATAAAAACTATAATAATGTTTATCATGGCAACATAATCAATAATAAATTAAATTCAGACCTTACTATTAATCAAGTTCAAGATACGAAGTTTGATAAAATTAATATAAGTTCATTAGTTGGTAGTAAATTCTACTATAATGATAATATTAATCCATCTTTAATTAGTACTAAATCACTATTTAATATTATTAAGTCCGATATATTAAATCAAAATCAGAATTATTCATTTGATAATGATCCTATACAATATAATTCATATAAACATTTACACTTTCTTGGAATTAGTAATATTGGATTAAGCTTAGATGAACTAATAACTGGCAATTCTTATAAAATTAATGAATTAGTAAATCGTACAGGTCTAATTTATTGTTACAGTAATGTCTTATTTTCTATTAAAATGGATAACCCTAATATCTCACGATCTGAATTGACAAATAATAATGAAATATCATATGTCAGTGATATTCAATATGGAAAGATTGCTATACTTATTGTCGAGACAAGTTTTGATAAGGAGATCTCTAATTCTGTTATAAAGAAAATTATGAAAAATATAAAACTTAGTACTTATGAAGAAAATGTAAAAAAAACTATTCAAACATTTTATTTAACTTTCAATGAAAATAAAGAAATCACTATTCATAAGGGCAGTGACTACATACAAGATTTCATATCTAAAATGAAGGAGCAACCAATTATTCCTTTATTTTATTCTATAAATAACTATAACTCTATTTCCAAAGAATCAATGAATGTTATCTTTAACTTATAATATTAATATAAAAAATTAAAAACATGAAAACTAAATTCTTTTATAAAATTTCACTTCTATCTTTTGTATTAATTATGTCTCATTCTTGTTCACAAAATGTAGATGTTAGTTCTGAAGAAATTGAATTAGCAAAGAGTTATATTAATAATTCTCCAATAGTTCTACCTACCTCTTCATTAGAATGGGATGAATCATACCATCCTGATATAAATTCATCACGTTCAGTTAATAACCAAAGTTCCGAAATGGCTGTAACCAACTCAAACATATATATATAGGTGCTCCTTACAGTAAAGAATCTATACAAAACTTAACATTTAAATGGATTTCAAACCCTATTGATCCTTTGGACGTTACATACACCTTTCCTAGATATTTTTATGATTACATTGAAAGGCCATCATTTTCTGGTATGGGAAAATCCATTAATAAAGCTATAGAATCATCAAATTTCACAGGAAAGCAATCTTTATCATTTGAATATGATTTTCGTCAATTTTCTTATTACAGTGAATTAAAATTAGCTTTTGGTGCAAATGTTAATATAGCTTCAATTTTCAAATTAGACGCTTCTTTTAATAGTCAAAAGATAAAAGCAACTTCTGGATTATTCGCAAGAATAGTTCAAAAGAATTATTCTTTAATAATGGACTATCCTTATGATGGAAATCTTTTCTTTAATAATAATGATCTAAATATACTACAATCTCAAAATCCTGTCTATATAAATTCAATTGTGTTTGGAAGGATGGGGATTATAGCTATTGAAAGTAGCTATTCCTATGATGAAGTAAAAATAGCATTTAAAGCTGCACTTACTGCAAGCAAAATAAATGGAGAATTAAATATATCATCTGAGTATAAACAGATACTACAAGAATCTACACTGAGAATCTTTATATCAGGAGGTTCAAGTCAAGATGTAGCAAAAATTGTAGAAGGATATGATGAATTTAAAAACTTTATAATTAATGGAGGAGAATTCAATAAAGAAGTTCCAGGAGTTCCAATATTCTTTACCGCTAATTATGCTAAAGACAATTCTGTTTTTACGACAACATTTGTTACAAACGAATAATGTATAAAGATGAATAAATATATATTATCAATATTGATTATATCACTATATTCTTGTCAAAAAAGTGATGACAATATAGAACAATCAATTTTAAATCAAAAAAGTAATATTATAGATATAAATACTAGCCGAAGTATAACAAACACATTGGATAAGTCTATATTATGGATAAATAATTCTAGATCTTCAGATCCTTTTACTGAGATAAGAGAAGTTGAGACATACGAATCTATTATACTACCGGAATTACAGCCTCATATATGGATAGGAAATATTCTTAAAAAATCATCTATAATTGATTGTAATTATATTCCTATAAATTATCGAAGGACTCAGCCCATAACAGTTTCTCTTTCATTAAACAAAAGTAGTTCTAAGGAGATATTAAACCCTTCTTTTTCGAAATACAGTTCTTTTGTTCAAGAACAAACCTTAAATGGAAATTTCTCTCAAAATGGAGAATTCAACTTTACTACAGAACAATTTACATCTTATAATGAACTAAAAATCGCTTTTGGTAGTAATATAAATGCAGGTAATCTATTTTGGGGTTCTTCTTCTACTACTACAGGCAGTGATCATACTATTCAAAAAGCTACTGGGTTATATGTGAAATTCTATCAAACCAGTTTTAAGGCTGTTATGGATTATCCTAAAGTAGCAATTGCAGAAATACCCAATGATGCTATTGAAGAAGCAGTATATATAAACTCTATTACTTATGGTCGGCTAGGAATATTAACAATAGAAACAAATGAAGCTGCTCATCAAGCAAAGATATTTATAGAAAGTACCTTTAAAAAACTTTTTGTAAGTGGGTCTTCAACCCTAACTGATGAAGAAAGCTCATTTTTAAATGGATGTGATTTTAAAGTATATTTGATAGGAGGGAATAGCTCGACTTCTGCTGAAAGTTTCACAGGTTATACAGGGTTTGTACAACATATAAGAAAGGGAACATTTTCAAAAGAAGAACCGGGAGTTCCATTGTTTTGTACTTTTAATTATGTAAAAGATAATTCTCCTGTTAGCGTTAAATTTAAATATAGCATAAAAAAAGAACCTTTATATACGGAACTTAAATATAATATAAAGGAAGAGCTTCATAATGATACTGGCCATAGTTACTATTATGGAGATCTATATTTATATTTCTATAAAAGTGCTTCGAAAATTCCAACTATTGCTCCTCCTGATATGCAGTTCAATATAATACAGAAAGATTCTATTATAGATTTAGAATATCATGATAGAAGTTCCAAGGAATTTATATATAAAGTTAAGAATGCTGGTTATAATACATCAGTTCTTGTAGCAAGTAATGTTTGTCCTTTATATAGAAAAGATCCTAATATAACAGGACCACCATGGGATAGAGAAAAAGAAGGTGGGTATATTATTTATACATCTTTTTTCCTAGAAAAAAGTAATAATTATCACATTGGTGGATATAATCCAATTGATTACTATAATGTAATATATGCGAAATAATTTATCTGCATGTTCGGAAACTACTCCGAAATATGGAAATATAAACTCAAAAATATTATTTTATTTTTGATAATCTCAATAATAGATTATCAAATCCTAATGATCTACGCAAATGCACTTCGTGGCATTGCCGATGTAAAGTCAATAATGTACTATGCTTTCATTGCATACTTCATTATTTCTCTTCCTGCAGGATATTTCTTCGGATTCATTCTAAACTGGGGATTAATAGGCATATGGATGGCGTTTCCTTTCGGACTTACCAGTGCAGGTATAATGTATTATCTACGATTCAGGTGGAAAATGAAAAGAATATAAAAAAATATTCACAATGTCACGAAACGACATAACAGTATAATAATCAACATCTTAAAGCGTGAACATTATATCTGTATATTTCACATAAATTTCACACTATTATCATAAAAAGAAAAAAATCCATTGTTCATAACTTATTATGAATAATGGATTTTTTTCATACATTTGTTTTTTGTTAAAAAAAGAGAGACACTACTATGGATAAATATAAAGCAAAAGCATTGGTATTATTATTTATAATATTATTTTCTTGTAATAATAAGGAATCTTACAATCCTACATTAAAATATATAGAATCTATTATTGACGAAAAGCCAGACAGCGCATTGTACCTACTAAAAAATATAGCAGAACCTTATAATATGCCATCTCAAGACAGAGCTAAATATGCTATACTCACTGCAATGGCCAATGACAAGAATGAAAATTCTCTATTACCATGTGATTCACTGATAAATTATGCACTAAAGTTTTATGGAAATGAAGATAAGGAAAAAGCAATAGCATGGATTTATAAAGCAAGATTACAAGAGGAAATGTATAAGAATAAAACGGCTATAGAGAGCAATATTAAAGCCTTAGACATTTTGCATAAATTTCAAAACGAAAATAAATACAAATTACTTATTTATAGCACATTAGGAAGTATATACCATGACTGTAAACTATATAATAAATCTTTAGAAGCATTCTATAAGTCCCTTGAATTTTCCAATAACAAAAAAGACTCATCAATTGCTTTTAATGGGATAAGCCTTTTCTATTATACAAAAGGAGATAAAAAAAATACAATGAATTATCAAAGAAAAGCTTTAGAGTACGCTATAGAATGCAAAGATACATCTCTTATTATGGCATATAAACATAACTTAAGTATAAGATTTAATAGTTTTGGGCAAAATGATTCTGCATTTCATTATGCAAGAGATATTATAGGAATCAGTCATTTAAATAAAGAGGAATATGGAGTATATTATCTTAATTATGGACGTTTTTTACAACAAAGAAATCAACACGACTCTGCTAAATATTATATAGAAAAAGGTAGCTTACATTCCCCTTTAAAAATAAGAGGAGAGGCAAAGAAGATGCTTTGTATATTAGCTCTTGATGAAGATAATTATGAAAAAGCTTACAATTATCTTCTTGATTATGTAGAAATAGCCGACTCTATAAATGATTCGGAACAAATTACAGAAGCACAGCATCTGGTTTATAAACATCAAACGGAAATGGAAGTAAAGGAAGAAAAGGTACGCTCCTCTCGTATAATATGGATTATTATAACATCATTCATAATAACAAGTCTCATTGTAGCTATTATCTATATTATAAAGATTAATAATAGAAAAGTAAAAGAAGAAAGATATAAACAATTTATTGAGCATCTTCAAGATAAGTACAATAATTTGAAATTACGAATATCAGAATATGAAGGCTTCATTGATAAATTAAATATCAATTGCCATGAAAACGCTAATGAAATAGAGGAAATGAACAGAATAATAGATAAATTAAAAGATGAGAAACTTAATTTGAGAAATTATATATTCGAGAACAGCACTATTTATAAAAGAATAAAAATATTGGATACCCAAAAGAAATCAAATAATATGGATATATTATCTCATAAAGATCAAGATTTATTAAAAGAAACAATCTTAAAAATATACTCCGATTATATAGAAGAAAAGAAAAAAGACTTCCCTGCTATTACAAATGATGATTTTGTTTTTATGTGTATGCAACAAGCTGGGTTTTCTTCTTTGACTATATCGCGCTGCTTTGGTCATACCGACACTGCAGCAATAAATAAGAGAAAATCTAGGTTAAAATATAAAATGTCACAACAATAATCAGTTTATCAATGATTATCAACTATTTAACTTTTACAAATGTCTTATAAGTAAATAGTATTAATATATATATTTACTATAGATTTGCAACATAAAACATTATATATTATATTTATGAAAACAAAACTATTACTACTATTTTTACTTATACCATTAAGTTTATTTTCTTCAATACTAGAAGTAAATAAAGATAAAAGAGTTCCATCTATAGAGAATATAAATTGGAGCAGAACAATAAAATCAAAATCCCTTTTCATCCCATCAATGACTATTAATGAATTTGAAGGTTCTTTAATTATTACTTTTCAATTCTATCTTGAAAACTCATCAATAAAAATATTAGATGATAAAGGAAATACTATTATATATGACAATAATCAGCTTATATATAATGGCAAAACTATATTATTTCATGGTACTAATGCAGATTCTTATTCTATAGAAATTATTTCTACAGACATAATAATCAATGCTGAGATCACCTTTGATTATTAAATCACAGATATTTTATACAACATTTTTAAATTAAAAACAAACTAAAATGAAAAAAAATCTTTTTTTATCACTCATTCTATTTATTGGAGTATCATGTCAGAATGAAGATATAACAACGACAAGTAACAATGATATAATTGAACCAAAGATTCATCTTGTACAGATTACTAATGATAATAAAGTAATAGCCATTAATTCAAAATCTAGAACCAATGATACTGATTTTGTATTAAAATTTGATTCAAAAGAGACATATTATAGTGTTTTAGATAAGTTTAAAAAAATGTCAGTGGAAGAGAAAATAAAATTTACTGAAACATATGGTTTAGAATCATTGCAGAAATTATCAGATATAGCAGATAGGGAATTAGAAGAAATAGGAGCAACAGCCACTAATGACAATGATTTTAGAAACAAGTATGCGGTTTACAAGAATAAATATAAAGATGTATTAATTTCTAATATATATAATAATGAAGATTTATCTCTGTATGTTCCCTGTGGAGATGACAATAATACATTTTTAATAGGTAAAAGTCATAAAATTGTAATTGAAGATGAAGTAAAAGAAATTGTATTATCCCCAGAAATGGGAAAATCTGATAAAACAGTGTTTGGAAAGCAAACAAACACAAAATTAATATCTCGCGCTACAGAACCTACACCCTTAGGAGAAAATCATTTCAATACTTATTATGAAAACAATAATCGTAAAGTTACATTCGACATATATATTGATAACTATGTAATTAGAAGCGTTGCAATTAGTTTGGGGGCGCAAAAAAAGATGTGGTATGGTTGGAAAAGAGATGATAGAGATTTCTACGTTGATTTTGATATCAATAATTTTGTATATATGAGTTCAAGTAATGGACATGACTATCAAATAAATAAGCCTGACAAATACATATTTAAGAATACAGGAGGAAAAGCTGGCGCTGCCATAGGCAATATCATTGCTGCTGGTTTTTTCACTAAAGGAAAAGCCTATGTTTGGACAGATCGGCTAACTGAAGCTGAACTAGTTGCTACCAAAATTATAGAGAACGGAAAGTTAGTAGAATCTCAAGAAAGAAAATGTCTAGTAAATAAATCTTTGATTGCTACAGTTAATTTAGAAGCCAAATAACAATAATAAGAACCAATATTTAATAACTTTGCTACAAAGTTAAAAAAATCAAGCATATGAAAACTAAATTATTATTAATAGCATTAATTGCTATGATTGTATCTGCTGCACAAGCACAAGTAAAATTTGGAATAGAAGCAGGAATAAATGCTTCTAAATTTGTAGGAGATAATGATAACTGGAGCAAACCTTCCGAAAAGGGAGATATGAAAATAGGATTCCAGATTGGAGCTACAGCCGATTATGAATTTAAAAATAGAATGATGATAATGTCAGGCCTATATTTTACAAGAAAAGTAGGAGATCTTAAATTAGGAGATAATTACTATAATTCTACAGATAAACCATCTACTTACATGAAGTATCCAAAAGTTGAGACTAAAATAAATTATTTACAGATACCTATTAAAATAGGTTATAACTTCAATATCTCCGAGAACTTTTCATTGATTCCGTCAATAGGAGTATATGCTGCCTATGGATTCAGTGCAGGAAAATGTGATTTGGATATAAAAGGTGAAGATTCTAAAATAACTTCAACACAATGGGAACCACTTGATGGCTACAACAATAATGAAATACAGGCATTCCGAAAATTTGACTGGGGAGCTACAGCGGGTGTAAAAGCTATAATATCGAACCATTATACAGTAAGTGCAGATTATTATATGGGAATAAAGAAAGCCAATAACACTTACGGATTACGCAATTCGACCATCCAGTTATCTGTAGGATACAGGTTCTAACAAATCACTAAAACTAAACTAAATTATTTAAGAAAAGTATGTGCCGAAACTTAAACCGGGCACATACTTTTTATTTTCAGAAGAAATGCTACATATCCTTTGTAGACAAGAAAACATATTTTGTTATTGCACTTTAAAAATATGTTCATAAGAGTGAACTCCGGTATCTTCAAACACATCTACTATCAACCGGTATATTCCTTCTTTATTTGCAACCCAAGGTTTACTTAATGTATATTCAGCTGAACTAGATAAACCTTTTGGATAATATACCACTCCCTTAGTAGGCAAATCAGGCCGTTCTTTGCTATTGCGTGTTTTTATAAACACTGCTCCATCAATAGCGCCGGTAACATACGCTAAAGTCTGCCATGGACGGAGTAGTTCTACGGACTTTATATCGAAAGCAGGCATATCAAATAGAAAATCTAATTCCTGACAGCTTAGAGTACCATCAATTAGAATAGGTAAATTCCCGTTGATGTATGAAGTCCTACCTCGTGAAGAAATTATGAAAGTATCATATACTTTTTGTTTTTCATTCCAATCTTTTCCTATAATAATTCCAGGCATTTCCAGCAAAATATCTCGTAAGGTTGTAAAGTTCCTTTCTTCTATCTTTTCCTGATCTATGTAGTTTGTACTATAAAAACTTTCGGTTTTTTTAGATTCTACATCGTTATGCAACCGTCCTTTGATTGTGATGTCTGGTAGCAGTAGTTGCCTCATTCCATTTTTTGTGTCTAAAGAACGTTGTTGCATATCTTCTTCGTTGAACTCGGTTACTGATTCTGTGTAATAAGATTTTGGCAATTGGTAACGACAAAAATTAACTATCGCAGGATATTTCTCATTCTCCATGTTAAACTCTGCATTTTCAGGTTTATCTTTTGATGTTACTAATTGAAGAAAAAAATTATCTCCCTCACAAAAATCGTCTACAGCTATAGTGAAATGTCCTGTATTATCAAGTGAAGCATCATATACATGATTGGTCTTGTCATGATATGCCAATACCTTCCCTTCTTTGGATGGACGTTTGGCAGATGATTTTCAAAGAATAGCTTTGCATTGAGAGGTAATACTACCGTTCACCCTGTTTCTAACCATAATATTTCGATTGCTTATAGCAAAAAGTTAATTAATTTAGGTCTAGAAGAGACTATAATATAAAAAATAAGGTATGTGTTAAATTTTAAATAACACATACCTTATTGGTTTTATAGTAATATTACTATTTATTCCATCTCAAATCCATTCCACAAGTTACCTTCCGGCACCGGAGCAACAATATCAATTTCCTGTTTCGATACAGGATGAATAAACTGTACCCTACGAGCGTGCAAACAGATACTTCCATCTGGATTTGAACGTGCAGCTCCGTACTTCAAGTCGCCCTTTATGGGACAACCCATCTTTGCAAGCTGACATCTTATCTGATGATGACGTCCTGTTTTCAAATCAATTTCCAAAAGGAAATAGTTCTGTGAATGGCCTATTAGATTGTAATGGAGTATAGCCTTCTTAGAGTCCTTTACCTCCTTATCGTACGCATAAGATTTATTCTGTTTCTCATTGCGCACAAGATAGTTGGTAAGTTCTGCTTCGTGCTCTTTGGGACAATCTTTTACAATAGCCCAATAAGTTTTCTTCACTTCCCCGTTTCTAAACATCTCATTCAGTCGCGATAGTGCCTTACTGGTCTTTGCCAAGACCACAAGTCCGCTAACGGGACGATCCAACCTATGAGGAACTCCAACGAAAACATTACCCGGTTTAGCATACTTCTCCTTTATATACTGCTTTACAATATCCGAAAGTGGAGTATCGCCGGTCTTGTCTCCCTGAACTATTTCTGAAGCTGTCTTATTGACAACGATAATATGATTATCTTCGTAAACGACTGTCATTGCGATATTACATATTCATACCACCATCTACCTGAATAACCTGACCCGACACATATGAAGAAAGATCGGATGCAAGGAATGTTGCAACATTGGCAACGTCTTCAGGAGTACCACCACGACGCAAAGGAATCTTCTTGCACCACTCTTCTCTTACCTCTTCGCTAAGTTTGGCAGTCATATCAGTAATGATAAAGCCCGGAGCAATAGCATTTGCACGTATGCCACGTGATCCAACTTCCTGAGCTATAGATTTAGCAAGAGCAATCATACCTGCCTTAGAAGCAGAATAGTTACACTGACCGGCATTACCATGAACACCAACAACAGAAGCCATATTTATAATGTTACCACTTTTTTGGCGCATCATAATAGGAGTACATGCATGAATGAAATTGAAAGCCGACTTAAGATTTACTGCAATAACAGCATCCCATTGAGCTTCTGTCATACGCATCATCAAACCATCTTTAGTGATACCTGCGTTGTTTACAAGAATATCTATTGAGCCGAAGTCATTTTTTATCTCTTCTACTACACGTGCAGTATCTTCGAAGCTTGCAGCGTTAGAAGCATAACCTTTAACCTTTACGCCCAAATCGGCTATTTCTTTTTCAGTATTCTTTCCGTTTTCGTCAATAACCAAGTCAGTAAATGCTATATTTGCTCCTTCTGCAGCAAATTTCATGGCGATAGCTTTACCAATACCGCGAGCAGCACCGGTTACAATCGCTGTTTTTCCAGTTAATAATCCCATTTTAATTCTTATTTTAATAAATAATTATTTTCTTCCAAGTGCACCATATACAAGTTTAGATACATGCTTCCAGGCAATAGACTGATCAACGTCGCGCCCTATCTGTCCTCTTATATAAGGTACTTCTATTCCGCGGATACTGTAATGTACTATTTCGGCTATCAGATTTACATCTTCCAAATTAAATATTCCTTTATCATTACCTTCGGCCAAAACCTCTTTCAACAAAGCAAGCTCCTTGTTGTCAAAGTTCTTCCTTACTGTCTCGACACGCCATATATTTCGGAAAAACCCTGCTCGTAAAGTACCGTTCCTGTATACCACAGTCTTTATAGTATCTAGATGAGTCTCTATCATTTGCAGAATTTTCTGATCGGGTGTAATATCCTTGTGTACAACTTTTTCCATAGCGTCTGACAACATATCCAGTTCAGATTCAACCACAGCCATATAAACATCCTCCTTACTCTTGAAATAAGTGTAAAGAGTTCGTCTACCTTTCTTTGAAGCCAGAGCAATATCGTTCATTGTAGTATTGTCTACCCCTTTCTTCGCAAAAAGCTGACGGGCGACATCTACCAATTTATCTTTTGTCTTTGATACTGTCATATAGTTTCCATTGCATATTAGTTATACTAAGACAAAAATACATTATTTATTCGTACTCAACAAAAAAATAATTCAGTTTATTAATGAATACAATATTTAACATGCATCTTATCTTTTGTTTATCAGTACATTAATAGCAATACTAAAAATCATATTACAATAAACTTGGCAATATATTTGTTTTCTAAAATAAAAGCTCTACCTTTGCATTCGTATTTAAAAATAAACATCGCGGAGTGGAGCAGTTGGTAGCTCGTTGGGCTCATAACCCAAAGGTCATTCGTTCGAGTCGGATCTCCGCAACTACATAGAAAGAGATTAACTTCACAAGTTAATCTCTTTTCTTTTTAGTATAATTTGTCAGTCTTTCGAATTTACAAAATACAGATAAGAAAAGTTGCTGAATTAGATGTTCTCAAATATGCCTACCTATACCCTTAAACTTCTCAACAAAAGAAGCTAACTTCTGAAATACACTTTGCTTTTTAGTTAAATATTGAGGGTTTAATGGACTCATCTTAGGTAGTATACTATTTAGTTCTGTTCCGTTTTCGCTTGCATATTCACGCTTTAAGGAGACTGAGATGTAACGTTTTGCCTCTTGCTCATTCAGGTTCTCGTCAACAATTAACTGTGCAGCCTCTACTCTCATTTTTTCTTGTGCATAACTATAGAACGAATCCAGAATACTTGGTTTATCACAGATAGCATCAATATCTGTTTCGTTGATATAATCAACCACTAAGCTCTCTTTTGCTCGGTTTCCGATACTGCCACGAATAACACGACGAATTTCTTCTATCAATGCAGCTTTGTTGCCGGTCTTTTTGTTATGTTCAAAGATTAGTTCTAGAATATAGTCGAGATTTATCTCCTGAGATTTTAACAAATCAACCTCAAAGATTACATCATTCCAATCAACATTCGATTTTTCTTCTTCTTTGCCGCTTCTCTCACATCTTAACCAATCACGAATATCATTATAGGTAGATCTGTAATCTTGAATTGTGCGATCGGGTAGCACATCAATAGCTTGCATTGTGGCTATGTCCTCATCTGTTACGAAATTCGCCTCTTTGAATGCTTCAACGGCTTGTGGGTCGTTTATATCTATTGCCTGAAGAGCCTTTAGGTGTGTAAACTCATCATAGTTTTGCAAAATGTTTTCCACTCGCAAGTACTCACCAAATAGTTTTGCGAACTCTTTCTTATCACTCTCGGTTATAATATCTTCTGGTATTGTAAATTTCTCATTTAGCTCATGTACTACTTCTATATAACCTCTACGTGCTTCACCTGTAGCAATATCCGTAAAGCCTTCCAAATACTCTTTGTAGCTCTTTTCGAGCACTACATTTCTTGTGCTACTATCTCCAAATGTCCGAATAGCCTCAATGGTGGCAGCCTCCAAATCTCTAAAAGTAACTATATTACCAAAAGTTTTGGTCGCATTATAAATTCTGTTGGTACGAGAGAATGCCTGCATTAGTCCGTGGTAGCGCAGGTTTTTATCCACAAATAACGTATTGAGTGTAGGAGCATCAAATCCTGTAAGAAACATGCCTACCACAATAATAAGGTCAACCTCTTTACTTTTTACTCTTTTGGCAAGGTCGCGGTAATAATTCTGAAACTCTTTACTATCAACGCCAAAACTTGTTGTAAACATTGCGTTATAATCATCAATTGCCTTTGTTAGGAACTCTTTAGCACTCAAATCCATTGCCGATGGTTCAAAAGTCTCGTCAACTATTTCACCGATTGCATTTTGTTCTTCATTGGCAGCAAATGAGAAGATGGTTGCTATTTTGAGTGGTTTGTCACTATCCTTTTGCAGACGGTTCAATTCCTCGTAATAGCATTTCGCAGCATCAACACTACTTACGGCAAACATCGCATTAAAACCTTTACCTCCTCCTTGGTTTCGGTGGGTTTTAATTCTGAAATTCTGTAATATATATTGCGATATTTCTTTTATACGAGCCGGGTGAAGCATCGCTTTCTTATATTCTGCCGAACTTAGCTTTTCTTCATTTTGCTCTGATTCTATCCCCTTGAATTTAGGACGCACATCGTTGTAATCAACTTTAAACTTCAATACCTTCTCATCTCTGATTGCATCGGTGATGACATACGAGTGCAATTCACGCCCAAATACACTTGCGGTTGTCTCGTCTCCCAAGGCATTTTCGGGGAATATCGGTGTTCCTGTAAAACCGAATTGATAGTATCGTTTAAACTTCTTCTTTAATAGCTTTTGCGCCTCGCCAAATTGCGAGCGATGGCATTCGTCAAATATAAATACAACCTGTTTTTGATAGATTGATAGTTCGCCTTCGCCTTTCATCAAGTTGTTTAACTTCTGGATAGTGGTGACTATAATCTTATTATCGTCTTTGTCTATATTTCTCTTTAGTCCTAATGTACTTTCAGATCCATTTACGCTATCGGGTGAAAATCGTTGATACTCTTTCATTGTCTGAAAGTCGAGATCCTTGCGATCTACCACAAAGAATACTTTGTCGATAAAGTCAAGCTGTGTTGCCAATCGAGCTGCCTTAAAGCTGGTAAGTGTTTTCCCTGAACCTGTAGTGTGCCATATATATCCGCCACCTTCGGGCTTCGACCATTGCTTTGTTTGAAAGGAACTTTTGATTTTCCACAAGATACGCTCGGTTGCTGCAATCTGATAGGGGCGCATTATGAGCAGCGTGTCGCTGGTGTCAAAAACCGAATAGGTGAGCAACACATTAAGGAGTGTATTCTTTTGGAAGAATGTGGCTGTAAAATCCTTTAAGTCTTTGATTAGCGTGTTATCGGCTTTCGCCCAGTTCATCGTAAAGTCGAAACTATTTTTGTTTCGCTCGGTGGTGTTGGCAAAATACCTGCAATCTGTTCCGTTTGAGATAACAAAGATTTGTAAGTATTTAAATAGTGAGTTTTCTTTATTAAAACTCTCTTTTGTGTAGCGATGCACCTGGTTAAAGGCTTCACGGATGGCTACGCCACGCTTTTTTAGCTCTATCTGCACCAATGGTAATCCGTTGACCAATATGGTCACATCGTAACGATTAGCGTGCGTTCCTGTTTGCTCAAATTGTGATATTACCTGTAATTTGTTACGGGCAATATCCTGCTTATCTACTAAGTAGATGTTTTTAATATGTCCATCGTCAAATACAAAGTCATAGATATGGTTATCGTGTATCTTGCGTGTCTTTTCAACGAGGCTATCACTTGGCTTATCCAAATACTCTTCCACATAGCGAGCCCATTCACCATCGCTAAACACCATATTGTTAAGCTCCTGAAGCTGTGTTCTTACATTGGCAAGCATCACTTCAGCATTTTTTATCGTTGGGTTTTCATAGCCCTGATTGATTAAGTCTTGTATAAGCTCTCGTTCGAGGGCGAACTCCGTTTGATAACCAACAGGAGGTTCGCTTACTTTTGAGTTTTTGGTATACTCATCAAGCACTATGAAGTTTTTAGATTCTGCTATGGTTGTGTATTGTGTCATAATACTTTATTTCGGGGGAATGTTAATAACTGATCTCGGTAGTATTCGTACTGTTTTTGGCGTAGTTCAATCTCCTTTGGCAGACCTTCTGTTAATGAGGTTGTGAGGGTGTCGAATTTATCTAAGATTGCAACTATACGTTCTTGTTCCTCTGGTGAAGGGACTGGAATTTTAATTTTCGCTAAATCATCAGCATTTACACGTCTGACTTTTGTACCTGTAATAAAAGGTCGCTTTTGTTTTTGAAATTGCTCTGTTTGGAAAAAATAAGCGACATATTTAGGGTGTAATTTATGAGTATAGTAACAAGCATCACTGCTAACTGCTATATCTTCATCGCCTAACCATGCTACTGCTTTGCATACGTCTTCATCATTTTCACTTGTTGTTGCTATAACCAAATCACCATATTTAGCCTTGCGTGCTTTCTTAGCAAATTCCTCAGAAACAAATGTTTTTGTTTTGTCTGTATATGTGCCATAGTAAGTATAAATTTGACCATAATGAATACACCCAATTCCTGTTTCAGTAAAGTCTTTTTTCTGTAATCCATTGCCTCTAACCAGTTTTCCAATTTCTCCCAGTGTTTTCCATTGCACTTTACCTTGCGGCGGCAAAACAGAATTGTTGGTGGGATTATTCTGTGCGGATTGTGGTTGTGTCGGGTTGTCGCTCTCATTTATGGAAGTGGCTGACTGGCTCGAACGTAGTGAGGGCTGGTCGGACTCTTCCATTGGATAGTCGAGTAGCCAGTTGCGATAATATTCGTATTGGGATTTTCTCTCTTGTAGCTCCGCTGTAAGCTCCGCTGTAAGCGTCGAAAATTTATCCAAAATCCGAACTATCTCCTCTTGAATTTCAAGTGGCGGAATTGGAACTATTAGACTGCTAACTTTTGTAGTATTAATAGTTGGAACTCCTCCTTCACTCTGTAATTCTTTAATCTTTGCTTCTATATTCTTAAGAACATAAAAAAGAAAATGTGAATATATGTTTTTAGACAATGGTATGACGGAAAAACATTTATCGTTTAAATAGAAATCCTCTGCAATATAGTTTACGAAACCAGCATATGCTCCAACACGAGAGATTGTAACTGTTTTTGCGTGTCTGTTAAATTTATGATAATGCCCCATAGGTGATTGACCACCGCTAATAATAGGATAATTACCGCCAAGAATTGCATCTGACTTGGTTATTCCCTTGCCTGTTTTTATTTCGCAGACCTCACCCAATGCCCTCCATTCCACCTCTACGCCCTCTAATAGTTTCTCTAAATTACTCATCTTGTCCTCCTTTCGCCAATGATTTAATGCCCTTTTCAAAGTCCGAAATTATCTTTTGTGTTTTGTTAAACTCGTCATACTCTGCCTTTGCTTTCGCTTCTGCTTGCTTTTTGCTTATGCTACCTTTCCCCTTTAGAATATCATATTTTCTAAAAGCCAAAAATTCATTAATGCTTGTTGCAAACTCTGTCATTGTAAAGGTATTTTCTCGTTCAATCAAATCTTCGATATAATCAAAATAACCTGTAACAGCACGCTCCAACTGTCGGATTTGCTTCTCATTTAAATAGTTTTTGGCAACTGTTACATCGCTTTTTAGAATTCTCCCGCCGGGAGCGTTTTTCCACGTGGTTAGCCCCATATGCTCCTTGTTTCTATCGGCTGATGTGTCGAGAATCTCTGCCGCTGTTTTACCGGTAATGGCATAGTGAAACTTATTCTGAACCATAGCATAAAACTCCTTTGTTACCTCCGATTCTTTATCATAGTCGATACTGCACTCAGCAAAAATATCGGTGATTTGTAACCATATTCTGCGCTCGCTGGCACGAATAGAACGAACACGCTCTAATAGCTCACGGAAGTAGTCTTTGCCAAAAGCTGTTTTACCCTGCTTCAAACGCTCATCGTCCATAGCAAAACCTTTGGTCATATACTCTTTCAAAACACTCGTTGCCCATATTCTGAAGTTGGTTGCCTTGCGTGAATTGACACGATAACCTACCGAGATAATAGCATCAAGGTTGTAAAACTTCGGAGTTCTTTTAACGTTTCTATTGCCCTCTTTCTGAACTACCGAGATTTCCTCGGATGTTGAGGACTCAGCAAGTTCACCGTCTGCAAATATGTTTTTCAAGTGTAGTGATATATTGTCTGTGGTGCAATCGAAGAGCTCAGCCATAGCTCTTTGTGTAAGCCAAATTGTATCATCTTTAATAATTGCACTTACCGATACACCCTCCTCAGGTGTATTATAAATCAAGTATTTTAATTCGTTATTCATAGCTTATCCCTCAATCTCCTTTATTATGGCATCTATGTCGGTGCGTAGTGAATTTATTCTTTCCACAGTCTTGGCAATCTCGGCATTCAACTCTTTAATATCTATCTTCTCACGGTTATCCTTAGCCTCGACATACGAACTAACCGAAAGATTATAATCATTCTCGGCAATAACTCTATTATCGACCATCTTCGTAATGTATTCTACATCCTCTTTGCGGTCGAACATATCCATAATCTTGTCAATATGCTTGTCTTCAAGCACATTATTGTTGGTTACCTTCCTGAAAAAATCTTCACCACTTGCATCTATAAACTGTGTCTTTGTATTTAGCTTATTTTTGGCAAGGACCAAGATATTTACAGCTATGGAAGTGCCATAAAAAAGATTAGGAGCCAATGAAATAACCGTCTCCACAAAGTTGTTATCTACCAAGTACTTTCTAATCTTCTGCTCTGCACCTCCACGATAGAAGATGCCGGGAAAACAGACAATAGCTGCCCTGCCTTTGCCCGAAAGGTAGCTTAGTGCGTGCAACACAAAGGCAAAGTCCGCCTTTGACTTAGGAGCGAGCACTCCGGCAGGAGCAAAACGGTCGTCGTTAATCAGCGTAGGGTCGTCCGAGCCAATCCAATTTACCGAATAGGGTGGATTAGAGACAATGGCATCAAAAGGCTTATCATCGCCAAATTGTGGGTCTGTCAAGGTATTACCAAGTGAAATATTGAATTTATCATAGTTGACATTATGTAAAAACATATTCATGCGAGCAAGGTTATAGGTGGTGTGGTTAATCTCTTGACCAAAGAACCCCTCTTCAATAATATGATTATCAAAATGCTTTTTAGCTTGCAACAGTAGCGAGCCCGAACCACAGGCAGGGTCATATATCTTATTAACGCTTGTCTGCTTGTGCATAGCAAGCTGTGCGATAAGTTTAGAGACGTGTTGTGGTGTAAAGAATTCACCTCCCGATTTTCCTGCATTAGCGGCATAGTTAGAGATAAGGAATTCATAGGCATCGCCAAACAGGTCTATCTGATTATCCTCGAAATTGCCAAAATTCAACTCCTCCACACCTTTCAACACGGCTGCCAAACGACTGTTTTTGTTCTCAACCGTATTGCCAAGTCGGGTGCTTGTAGTATCGAAATCGGCAAACAATCCTTTTATATCTTTTTCCGACGGATAACCGTTGGCAGAACTCTCAATAGCATCAAAAATGGCTTTAAGTTCTGTATTAAGGTTTGGATTTGTATTGGCGTTTGCTGCAACGTTCACAAAAAGTTGGCTTGGATATATAAAGTATCCTTTTGTCTTAATAGCATCCTCTTTAATTTCAGGAGTTATTACGCTGTTAGGTAAATTGGCATAGTCAATACCATCATCATCACCTTCAATATAATCTGTGAAATTTTCGCTTATAAAGCGATAGAAAAGTGCTCCCAGCACAAACTGTTTAAAGTCCCACCCATCAACAGCCCCACGTACCTCATTGGCTATTTTCCATATTTTATTTTGCAATTCAGCTCTTTGCATTGTACTTGTCATTTTAATATTTTTTAGTGTTCAATAAGTAGTTACCTGCTCTTATTCAGTAGTTATCTACCGTCAACTGATAAAAGCTTTACTATTTTCTAATATCATATAATATACATCTCATACAAAGATATTGAAAATAGTTGTTGCTTACATCAACTATCTAAATAATTATAAAAGACAGTATGGTTTTTAACCTCTATTTGTTTGCTTTTCTGGCAACGTCGAACAGGCGAGACGGTATATGGCAATATCCTCCTGGATTCTTGTCAAGATAATCCTGATGATACAATTCGGCAGGATAAAAATTCCTTAACGGCTCCACCTCTACTACCAATGGTTTGGAGTATTTTGCCGACATTTCTTCTATAACCTTGTTTATTACGGCCGTATCATTAGGATTAGTATAGTAAATCCCTGTTCTATATTGGGTTCCTTTATCATTGCCCTGCTTGTTAAGGCTAGTTGGATCTATAGTCTCGAAATATAGTTCGAGTAACATTGAAAGCGACACAACATCCGGATTGTACTTTACCATTACAGTCTCAGCTGCCTTGGTTTCTCCTGTACACACCTGCCTGTAATCAGGATTCTCAACAATGCTGTTTGCATATCCTACTTCAGTCATTTCGACTCCTCTTATCTGCTTCATGAAATGTTCGGTTCCCCAAAAACATCCTCCTGCCAGATAAATTGCTGCTTCATTTTTCATAACTTTCGGTTTACTGTTACATGATGCGGCTAATATAATAAAAAACAGTATTATAATCTTTCTCATATTCAGTTTATAATAAGTATGCTACTAAATTAAAACAATTGATTTATAATTTATATACATACAATTAATATTTTCATTAAGATAATTTTATCGTATCACCAAGGTGCGGAAATCTCTTCACCCTCGTGCGGAAACTTCCGCA
>USAN01000007.1 GCA_900552645.1 uncultured Bacteroides sp. | reverse complement strand
TGGGCGTATGAAATTTGCGTGGCTCTGACACTAGTACGAGAGGACCGTGTTGGACAGACCTCTGGTTTACCGGTTGTGCCGCCAGGTGCATCGCCGGGTATCTAAGTCTGGATCGGATAAGTGCTGAAAGCATCTAAGTACGAAGCCGGCCACAAGATTAGATTTCTTAGGGTCGTTGTAGACGACAACGTTGATAGGATGCAGGTGTAAAGGTGGAGACACCAAAGCCGAGCATTACTAATTGCCCGAATACTTTTCTTATTGAATGGATGGTTTATACGTTCAGTTTACTGGATTTGAATTATTTTGCTTTACGATATAGTCAAAGATACTTTAAAAGATCTTTAGGTGGCTATAGCACAAGGGTTCCACCTCTTCCCATTCCGAACAGAGAAGTTAAGCCTTGTCACGCCGATGGTACTGCGTAACAGTGGGAGAGTAGGTAGCCGCCGTTTTAATGAATGATCCTCCGATACAGAAATGTGTCGGAGGATTTTTTGTTGTATATACTAAGATACTATTAGTGATAATACGGGGTAACAAACTATGAAATGGGTATCATCCTAACAATAAACTTTGGGTCAACGGATATTTTAGGTTGTTTTTCATATTAGTATATACAGGATTATTGGATTTACCAATATTATATCTCAGTAGATATATTACCCATAATAAGGGAGAGTATTATAGACTTATTCAAGCAATTCGTGATAAAGATTCAGATAATTCAAAAGAATGGATTGAATGGATTATGTTTATTCTAAAAGGCATAGCGGAGACTGCTACTGAAACTATTCGATTAATAAAGGGTATCTCTGAGTTAATGAACCGATATAAGAGTATACTACGCCCACTATTCGAAAAGCAATATAAACATGAATTGATAAATACTCTATTTTTTCATCCATACACAAAAATAGAGTTCATGGAACGTGATATGATGGTTGAAAGAAGAACTGCAACCAAATATCTGAATAAAATAGTAGATGCTGGATTACTGCATAAAGAAAAAATACATAAGGAAAATTATTATATAAATATAGGGCTAATGAATTTGTTTTTGAATCATGCTGATATACCTAAAGAGGTTCCTTTAATAGAATCTATAAGTCATGTAGATGAATAACTTCTCATGTACATAAAAGTGGCATTTCATGTACATGTATAAAGGTGGAAAAGTCTGTACTAAAAATGACAATTTCAAATACATTTTAAAACATTGAAAAAAGCGTCACATTTCGCTAAATAGCTACTTTGTAACGCTTTAAGTTTTTTAAGGCTTTAAAAACCGTAAAAGTGGAGCTGGAGGGAGTCGAACCCTCGTCCAAACAAGAAAGCCATATGCTTTCTACATGCTTATCTTCGCCTTAATTTTCGAGAATAGGCAAGACCGAAGCCACCGACCTACTCCTTATCCTTTAAGTTTTCGTATAAGTCACAAGGAAAAACTCATACTATTCCCGATTTTACTGCACCACTTTACCAAACGCTTCGGAACAAGAGCTTTTGAGTGATGTCTCGTCTCTACCACTGTGGCAGAGATAAAGTTAATCTACTATGATTCGATTAAGCAGCAAGAGCATAAGAATTGTTGCCAGATAAAATTTTGAAAACTGGGATTATAGTGCCAATCAACCACGCACTGCATGCTTACATACCACTTCAGCTTGCTGTCAAATCCAGTCAACCCCGAATATTAACGTTTGCTTTAGTGGTGCAAAGATATAAAAACATTTTATTAACAGGGTTATTTTCTCTGTTAATAATTAATATTCAATCTTGTCTTCTTTTTCTTCCCAGGCTTTAAATGCTTTGATGGCCTCGTTTGGAAGAAGTACTTTTGATGAAAGTTTTCTCTCTTCGGCCTTCAAATCAATTTCATCATATATAAATGAATCATCGAATCCTATTTCCTTGGCATCATGCTTACTGTTACCATAATACATTCTGTCTAGGTGAGCCCAATATATGGCTCCAAGACACATAGGGCAAGGTTCGCATGAAGTATAAATTTCACATCCTGTCAAGTCGAATGTACCAAGTTTGGCACAAGCTTCACGTATAGCATTAACCTCGGCATGCGCTGTAGGGTCGCACTGTGCTGTTACACGGTTTACTCCGGTTGCAATAATTTCACCGTTTTTTGCTATTACTGCTCCAAAAGGACCTCCTCCTTCTTCTACATTCTGTATGGAAAGAGAAATTGCTTTACGCATTAATTCTTCTTTATTCATGATGTTGATTATAGGTTATACATAGGTTTCGAGGAATTTTACCTTCTTGTCTACAAGTACATTTATCTCTTTTATTGTAGCAGGTAACAGTACAGATTCGCCTGCATGCATGTCGATGGTGTTGCCTTCATTGTCTTTTATAGTACACTTTCCTTCCATGCATATGAAAATCACAAATGAATCGAGTTCGCTGTAATCCATAGTCATATTGTCGGTAAGATCATATACTGATGTAGTGAAATATGGGCAACTAACTAATTCTACAGCTTCATTCTCTTTAGGAGTATATTTTGTACGGTAATCCTTTTCTACGCTATAATCTATTGCATCTTTCGATAGTTCAGTATGTAGTTCGCGAGTATTACCATTATTATCTTTGCGGTTGAAATCGTATATACGGTAAGTAATGTTTGAAGTCTGCTGAATTTCGGCAATAAAGCATCCTGCTCCTATACTGTGTATTCTGCCTGCAGGAAGAAAAAATACATCTCCTGGTTGTACAGCATAATCGGCAAGTGCATCGCATATTGTATTATCGGCAATCATTTCCGAATATTGTTCGGGTGTTATTTCTCTGCTAAGGCCAGAGCGAAGATGAGCCTTCCCTGCAGCATTATCAATTACATACCACATTTCTGTCTTACCCATTGAATTATGACGCTCTTTTGCCAATGCATCGTCTGGATGAACTTGTATTGATAGATCATCATTTGCATCTATGAATTTTATAAGAAGAGGAAATGTATTTCCAAAGCGTTCATAGTTGCTTTCTCCAACTAGTTTTCCTTTATATTCCTTAAGAAGAGTGCTTAGACTTTTTCCGGCTTCTGATCCGTTGGCAACTATAGATTCATCTCCTGAAACATCAGATATTTCCCAACTTTCACCTACTTGCTCTTGAGTACTTTCTATACTTTTGAATGGAACAATTTTATCTCCTCCCCAGATGGTAGACTTAAGTATTGGGTTAAATTTTAATGGATACATATTAAATAATTATTTTAGGTTAGTCCACAAAATTAGTTAGAATATGCGAGTTTTTATCTATTTATTCTTCTATTTTTGCATGCTTAACACTATGAAGGATATTATAAACGCGACTTATAATTTAAGATAATATGAAAAAGAATTTATTGTTCACTGCGGCTATGACCGCTTTTATGTTGGCATCTGCTTCGGCTGCCTATGGATATGAAATTAAAGGCAAGATAGCCGAGTCGGTAACCAATGCAAATGGGAATTATGTTTACTTACTGCCTTTTGGTGAAAGGAGTCTTGAAGCTGTTACAGACAGTGCTCTTGTAAGCAACAATACTTTTGTATTTAAAGGTCAGGATGGTGCGCCTAAAATGTACTATATGTTCATTAAGGGTAATACTCCAGGAAGAGAATTTTCTTCTACATTTGTTCTTGACAAGGGAAATATGAATGCTGTAATTGACAATTTCTCATATGTATCGGGTACTCCTGAAAATGATGCATATAAATTGATTAATGAGGCTATATTTAATGCACAGCAAAAGGTAAAAGACTTGATGCCTGCATTGCAACAGGAAGATAAGGAGGCGGAAAAGAAATTTGAAGCACTTCAGGCGGAATTGCAGAAACTGATAATTAACTATATAAACCAGAATTCTTCAAAACTTACAGCTGCAAAACTTTTTTTCGATTCAAGATATGAATTGGATGAAAATGGTCAAGAGGCTGTATTTGCAAAAGCTAACGGAGATTTTCTTACATTGCCCGGAATTAGCAGCATGAAGTCTCATCTTGAAACTTTAAAAAAGGTTGCTCCCGGAAACAAGTTTATTGATTTCGAAATGGCAGATGCAGATGGAAAGGTACATAAATTGTCTGAATATGTAGGTAAGGGAAAAGTGGTTCTAGTTGACTTTTGGGCTTCATGGTGCGGACCATGTATGCGTGAAGTGCCAAATTTGAAGAAGACTTATGATACTTTTAAGGATAAGGGATTTGAGATTGTAGGGGTATCTTTTGACAATAAGAAGGCTAATTGGATGAAGGCACGTACTGACAAGCAACTTAATTGGATTCATCTTTCTGATCTTCAGGGATGGAAGTCGCTTGCGGCTCCTCTATATGGTGTTAATAGTATTCCATGTACATTCCTTATTGACAAGGACGGCACTATCATTGCACGTAACCTGATGGGTGAGAAACTTGATGAGAAGTTGACAGAAATATTGAAATAGTATAATTACCAAATAAAAAGAGCCATATCAACACTCTATCGGAGTTTGATATGGCTCTTTGTTCACTCTTGTTTCTACCAAATATTTAACTTAATGAGCATATATTATTCTAGTATTCTGTATTGTTTGGATCGAAGTTAGTCCATCCTTCCAACCAGCTGTCATCTGTTCCGAATGCACCTACGTATGATACTTTGTCGAAACCGTTTGACAATATTGCATCAGTAAAGGAAGCTGCTGTAAGTACTCCGCTATTTGCTGAAGGCATGTATTGTACTCCTATATTACGACCATCTTTAAAGTTAATATCTGCAATATTAGCAAGGACTTTGTTGCCTGTCTGTGCTTTAAAGTAAGACGATGAGAATGATTCTTTGCTGCTGTCATAGCTGCCGTCTGCATTAAGAAGATAATCATCATATTTCTTGTTTGCATCCGATCCTGTTATTCCCATACCAGCCAACCATATATTCTGAAGATTTAACTTACCTTCTTTTGCATAATTCACTGTACCTCCTTTTTCGCCATCTATGATTACTCCAATAGGGAAACCAATTGCTACAGAGTTGAAACAGTTAAGACGACTAGAACGACGTATTTGCATAGCTGCTTGAAATTTACCTAATCCTGCAAGGTTCTCAGGCTTATACTCACCACCATTTATGTAATCTGTAGTATTCTGAAAACCACTGTATGCCATAGGACCTACGAATGTTATGTTACTGAATGTTGCGGTTGTGTAAGGTTCTATTGCAGCTCCATCGGCACAGTTGTCCGATTCAAATCCGTTTGATTGTGATTTATCGGCAATCTTTGGGTCGCGAATAACAAGTCCGTACTGAACATTTCCAGAGAAACCGTTGTCTGTATCGAAATCGTCATCCCATCCTTTGTATGCTACAAGATACTTGCAGTTTACAGAACCTCCGAACCATTCGAAAGAATCATCATTAGAATATGATACCTGAACATGATCAATTTGTGTTCCTTTGCCAACAGAACCAAAAGTTATACCGTTTATCTCTTTATCTGTTTCGAAAGGATATCCTGCAAATTCTACTCGTACATAGCTAAGTACACCAGAATTATCGCTCACATCGCTTCCACCATGTTTTGTTCTGGGACCACCTTCAATCATCATTCCTTCAGTTATGCTTTGATTGTTTGGAGCCTTACCACAAAGAATCACACCACCCCAATCTCCGGGTTTACGATTGCCTTTTGCCTCATTTGAAGTAAATATTATAGGTTGTGTAGCTGTTCCCTTTGCAATCAGCTTTCCACCTCTTTCAGCTATGATTGCCGCTTTTGTTTTCTTATCACCTTTTATGATGGTTCCAGGTTCCAGTGTAAGGGTAGAACCATCGGCTATATATACCCATCCCTTAAGAATATAGGTACCTTTTTTCAGAGTTTGTGTTCCTTTGAATACAAAATTCTGATCGCCATTACCTATAACATTTCCTTCGTGTGCTTCTTTTCCTGCTTCATCGAACAATACATGGTCGCAGCTTACATTGCCTCCGTCTGTTCCGAATATGTACGCTGTGTCGTCTCCTCCCTTAGAAGGTTCGTCACTAGTGCTGTCACTACATGCTGCTCCTGCTGTAAGCATTAAAGCTGCAAATGTATAACTCATAAATCTTTTAGTCTTCATTCTTTTTCTATTAGTTAATAATGAAATGTTCATATCTTGACTTTTATTATATTAAAAATTATAACTGAAGTTTAGGCTGAAGTTACGGCCGGGCTTATATTGACGAGTAATCTGTTCAACTTCTCCGTGGCTGGTTTCGGCAAACTGCTTGAACGATACCTTTTCTGCAAGAATATCTTTGATTGCTGCCTTTATCTCTACATGTTCTCCTATTTTCTTCGATAGACTCAGGTCAATCGAGTTACGTGGCATCTCGTATGAATCGGGTACTTTTGCTTCGTCACCTGCTGTTCCAAGACTACGACCCACACCTATTATTCTTTTTCCTATACGGTTGTATAATGCAGCAATGTTCCATCCGTTGTTGCTATCCTGATAAAATAATCCGGTATTTATAAGATAAGGAGATTGTCCTTGCATGGGACGTGCTTTCTGTGATGAACTGGAATCGAAATTAACAAGGCTTTTAATGAGAGCGCCGTTAAAGTTCCAGCTGAAATTATTAAGACCGATAAAATCGAGATTCTTGCGAATGTCTATCTCTACTCCGTAATTATTTGCTCCTTTTGCATTGACGTAAGAGTAGGTGAGGTCTGTACCACCGTTTACGCTATATGTCCACTCAATAGGATTAGAGAAATTCTTATAGAATAGTGAAATTGAAATCAGTTCGTTTGCAGATGGATAGTATTCATAACTTATATCGAAGTTGTTTACATATGCTGCTTTTAAGTCGTAGTTACCCATTACATTACTTGCAAGATCGAAATCGTAGAATACCGATGGAGAGACTTCGCGGAATTCCGGACGGTTTATACTTCTGCCGTAAGATACTCTGAACTGATTCTTTTCATCTAGTTTATAAGATGCATTAAGTGAAGGGAAGAAGTCATTGTAGGTATAATAGTGGCTTTTCGGACTCTTTTCATAATCTTTGGTATTGCTTATAAGCTCCATCTTGCTATGTTCATAGCGTACTCCAGCATAAACGTTAAGTTTGCCGAAAGGTAGATTTGCAGCCATATATCCAGATGCCATTAAGTTATTTCCTTCGTAGTTGTTGCTCCATTTTACCTCTTCTAACATGTAAAGGCCATTATCGCCATAATATTTATCCTGCATCAGTTCGTTTGCTACATCCATATATAAAAATCCGGAAGGAAGATTATTGTTGGTAGAGTTGTAGCTATAACTGAACATACGGGTATTGTAATCTCTTTTACGGTACTCTGAATATACACCGGCTTTCAATGAAGGTTTGAATGAACCGAACTCCATATCGCGTACATAGTTTGCATTTGCCGAGAATATGTTTTCATTTAACTTAGTCCATTCACGGTTTATTTCGTTCAGACTTGATAGTCCCATTTTTCCTGGTTCAAGTGCGTCGTTTACAAGATATCTCTTTCGGTCGGGCATGTTTCGGTTTGCATATGCATATCCGGCACTCCAGTCCAAACGGTTATTATCGTCAATGGTGTGTTTTCCGGTAAACTGAGTATTGAAAGTATTGCGACTGTTGTAATAATATTCGGAACTTGCTTCGTTATCACTTTGTGCACTTATGCCTGTACGTGTAGTATATCGGTCGCGTCCTAATTGGTTGAATATATTCTTTAGTTCATAGCGATTATTTCCGTTGGCAGTTACGTATGTAAGATTAAGCATAGCACCTATACGTATATTATGATTGTACTGATTATCTTTTCCATGACGGAGATATACCGACTTGTCATTTTCCTTATCGTATGTTCCGAAAAGTGAGTTTTCCATATTTAAATATGTTTTATAACTGTTGCTGTAATTAGCCGCCCCCATCATGGCAAAAGTGCGTCCGCTTTCGCTTATCCAGCGGTGTGCAAAATTCATATTCATACTCATATCTGCAATTGGTTTACTGCTATTTACTGTCCAATTATTATTTAATCCATTGTTCAGCAAATCAACCCTCTCGCCCGAAAGCATATTCATTTTTCCGTGTATACCTCCTTGTAAAGTGCGCATTCCGTTGTCAAAACCGAGGAAATCTGTAGCACTTGCTTTTCCGGCTTCGAAACTATTAAAGTGTGTACGGTCATTTATGTTTCCACCTACCGATATGTTGAAAACATTATTGTTAGGTACATCTTTTGTATTTATAAGGATGAATCCGCCGCTGAAATCGGCAGGATATTGAGGCGAAGGAGACTTTACCACAATCATGTTGTCAAGCTGTGAAGATGGTATTATATCGAAAGAAAAAGCTCTTGAATCGGCTTCCGAGCTTGGAACAGCACTGTTATTTATCCATACATTGTTGTAACGCTGTGAAAGTCCGCGAACCATAACGAATTTCTCGTCAATAATGCTTATGCCTGGTACTCGTCGTATAACTTCACCTGCATCCTTGTCCTGTGTACGACTTATCTGCTGTGACGAAACTCCTGTTTGCATTACAAGGCTGGTACGTTGTTGTGAAAGTATTGCAGTTTCTGTATTCTTCTTAGCCTCTGCAGTAACCACAACTTCGCCTAGTTGCTGATTGTCTGTGTCCAGCTCTATGTTCACTTCTGTTACCCCATTAATATTAGTTTCCATCGAAAGAGTCTTGTAGGATACATAAGAAATAATCAAAGTACATTTTCCATTTCTCAATCCTGCCAGTTCATATTTTCCGTCAATATCAGTTATTGTTCCAGTAGTGGTTCCAGCCACTTGCACTGTTGCTCCAATAAGAGGCTCTTTTGTCTGCTTGTCCAGTACTAGTCCTTTTATAGCCGCTGCATTTGCTGTTAATGCAATAATAATAAAGATTGTAACAATATAAATCCTTTTCATTTTAAGTTTCTTTGTTTATTCAGATTTCTTTTTCCGTCACAAAAGTCGTAGGATTTGTTTACGATAGTAGTACAGTTTCGTTATGATTTATTTACATATATGTTTCAAATATGTTAATAGAAGTTTTACCTTTGTCGCACAATTGTAAAAAATATAAAGATTATGAGAAGTTTTGCTTCAGACAATAACTCAACTGTGCATCCTTTGGTAATGGAGGCACTTCAAAAAGCTAATATAGATCATACATTCGGATATGGAGATGACAAGTGGACAGAAGAAGCCACAGTAAAGGTAAAATCAATGTTCTCAAGAGAGTGTGATGCTTTGTTCGTTTTTAACGGTACTGGCAGTAATACTATGGCTTTGCAGATGATGACTCGTCCTTATCATATAATATTCTGTGCCGAGACAGCTCATATAGCTGTCGATGAGTGTGGAGCTCCTGGCAAGGCTACGGGCTGTTTTATTCGTACTATACCTACTCTGGATGGAAAACTTACACCAGAACTGCTTAAGCCATATATGATAAACTTTGGAGTAGAGCATCACTCACAACCTGGTGCTATTTATATAAGCCAGTGTACAGAACTAGGAACAATATATACACCCGATGAAGTAAAAACCTTGTGCGATTTTGCTCATGAATATGGAATGATGGTACATATGGATGGTGCAAGAATATCGAATGCAGCAGCTGCCTTAGGACTGTCGCTCGATGAAGTATCGGGTGCTTGCGGAGTAGATACTCTTACACTTGGTGGTACGAAGAATGGGTTGATGGGAGCAGAATGTGTAGTGATTTTCAATAAAGAAATTGAAAGAGAAGGAAGATATGCACGTAAGCAGGCATGTCAATTGGCAAGTAAAATGAGATTCTTATCTTGTCAGTTTACAGCTTTTCTTACCGATAACCTCTGGTATGAATGTGCGCAACACGCCAATAAGATGGCAGCGAAACTATATAAAGAGTTGTCGGTACTGCCCGAAGTCAGGTTTACTCAGAAAGCAGAGAGTAATCAGCTGTTTCTTATAATGCCTCGCAAGGTAGAAGATAAGTTACAGGAGTTTTATCATTTCTACTTTTGGAATGAAGCTCTAAACGAAATTCGTCTTGTTACTTCTTTTGATACGACCGAAGAGGATGTTAATAATCTTGTAGCTTGTGTAAAGGATTTGATGAAATAATATCTTGAAAACGTGAAGGATATGTGAATATTACGAAACTTAATTTCACGCTGTAAAGCCGTGTGAATTAGTTTGTTATGGAGTGTTGTGAAGCTTTGGAATATATTTTGTATTAAATAGCTTTTCATATTATATATGTTCAACACTCTCTTTCTAGCAAAATGACCCCTGCTATAAGCAGGGGTCATTTCTATGCTTTAGGTTTTTTGATATACCCTAGATAATATAAATACGCTTTCATATCCATGGAAATGGATGTTTGTCATCTACTTCTTTATCATGCTCCAGCAAGTGTATTTATTACACCATATACACTGCTTACCACTCCAAGCAGAAGTATTCCTGCAACGCATATCACAAGCGATATGCGCATAGATGTACTTGATTGGAATTTCTCTACAGGATTATCGGATGGTGTAATATACATAGCCTTTACTATAAGTAGATAATAATATAGAGATATTATGGTATTTACTAATGCTATAAATACTATTACAGAATATCCACTGTTGAATGCAGCTGCAAAAACGAAAAATTTACTGAAGAATCCTGCAAACGGAGGTATACCTGCCAATGAGAAGAGTGCAAGTGTCATTATCATTGTAAGTTTAGGATTAGTCGAGTAGAATCCGTTGTAATCGCTTCTGTCAACCAAACTGTTTGTGTGCTGTTCGACTGCATTTATCACGCCGAATACTGCAAGATTTGCTGCAATATATACAAATATGTAATATACAAGTGATGTCATTCCTTGTGTACTTCCCGAAATTACTGCAAGCATAATGTATCCGGCTTGAGATATACTACTAAATGCCATGAATCTTTTAAGGTTGCTCTGTATTATTGCAAACAGATTGGCAACTGTAATAGTAGTTACAATTATTATACTTAGAATGGTGCTCCAATCGGCAGTCATTGGGGTAAAGACTTTAGTAAGAATAGTCATTAGTGCGAAAGCTGCGGCTCCTTTGGAAATAACCGAAAGATAACCGGCGACTGTTGTTGGTGCTCCTTGATAAGTATCGGCAGTCCATAGGTGGAAAGGTACCAGACTTAATTTGAATCCCAATCCCGAAAAGAAGAATACTAATGCAAGTACCTGCAATGCACTTCCTGTAAGTAGTGTCGGAATATCATCAAAGTATAAGGTTCCTACTGTACCATATATCATTGAAATACCATACAGCATTATGCCGCTCGAGAAAAGGGCAGAAAGAATGAATTTTGCTCCGGCTTCGGCACTGTTTGCCTTATATTTGTCAAATGCTACAAGGCAAGCCATAGGTATTGTTGCTAGTTCCATTCCTATGAAGAACAGAAGAAAATGTCCGGCGCTTATCATGAAGAACATACCTATAAGTGTACTGAGTGTAAGTATATAAAATTCTCCTGTCTTATGTGCGGTATCGGGGCGTTTTAGCCACTTACTGCTTTGAAGGAATACCAATATAGTTCCGATAGTAAGAATACTTTTCATCACGTTTGCAATAGGAGTTGTATAAAACATACCTCCGAAAAGAGTTCCTTCGTGTGGCACTATATTTACTATAAGCTGTACTATTAGTAGTGTTATAGCTACTGGTTGTACAAGCTTCTTGTTGTCTGCGGGTAGAAATAAGTCCAGAATGAAAATAAGCATAAATACAATTGTCAGTCCTATTTCTTGATGCATTGATAGTAGTGATATATAATCCATAGTCTATTAATTTAATGATGAAATTATTGGTGCAACACTGTTACTGATAAGATCGCTTATCCATAATGGAGCAAGACCTATACCTGCAACGCATATTATAAGACATATTACAGCAAGTCTTTCATCCCATGTGGCATCGGTCAGTTTAAGATGCTCCGGATTCTGACAGGTTCCGTACATTATTTTTCCTACAACTCTCAATATGTACACTGCTGTTATTACAATACTGGTAGTTGCAATTATTGTACATGTGCGATGAAATGTATCATCAACCTGGAAAGAACCTACAAATATTGTCATCTCGGCAACGAATCCGCTGAATCCTGGAAGTCCAAGATTGGCAAGGCCGGCAATTATGTATCCAACTGCAAGGAAAGGCATTATTTTCATCAATCCTCTAAGGTATCTTATGTCGCGAGTGTGGGTACGACCGTAAATCATACCAATTAGCGCAAAGAACAAGGCTGTCATCAGTCCGTGGCTTAGCATCTGAATTATTGCACCTGTGCAGCTGGTACGAGTCATCATGAGTATTGCAAAAAGAACAAGTCCGCAGTGTGATACGCTTGAATACGCATTGATATATTTCAAATCGGTCTGTACCACTGCGCTAAATGCTCCGTAAACTACAGATATCGTTGTAAGCACCAGAAACAGATTACCCCACATGGCAGCGCCTTCGGGCATAAGATAAATTGCAACTCTAAAGCAACCGTAACCTCCTAGTTTCATAAGTACTCCGGCATGAAGCATTGATACGGCAGTAGGGGCCGATGCATGACCATCGGGACTCCATGTGTGGAATGGAAAAAGAGCTCCAAGTACACCGAATCCTAGAAAGACAAGTGGGAAGAAGATATGCTGAATTTCGGCTGGAATGTTAAGCTTGGCTATTTCCAGAAGATTCATAGTACTTCCACCTGCTCCATAGAATATTCCAAGGATACCTATAAGTAGAAATGCCGATCCACCCATAAGCATAAGTGTTAGTTTCATTGCTGCGTACTCTTTACGGCCGCTTCCCCATACACCTATAAGAAGATACATAGGTATAAGAGCTACTTCATAGAACATGAACATTGTAAATAGGTCGGTCGATATGAAGAAACCAAATACTCCTGTGCTCAACAAAGTAAACCACATGAAGTATTCTTTTGTAAGTGGTTGAAGCTTCCATGATGCAAATGTACCTGTAAATACTATTACCGAACTAAGAAGAAGCATTGCTACCGAAATTCCGTCTACACCTACTGAATAACAAATATTAAGAGGTTTGAACCAAGGTAAACTTGATGTAAAAAGCATGTCGCCCTGCATTCCCGCATTACGCAGTGATATATAATCTATAGTTAGGTACACTGACAAGGCAACGAGTATTGAAGCTCCGGTAACCATGGTAGCCTTTACCTGCTTAAGATTTTTCGAGGCCCATAATGCTGCCAGCATTAGGACCGGTATGATAACAAATAAACTTAGTATATTCATGATGCTTTACAGAATTAAGATTAAAGTAAGAAGTATGGAGCCTGCAAGGAACCACATACAATATTGCTGTATATTACCGCTCTGCATTCCGCGAATCTCTTCGCCGGTGGCATTAGTACCCCATGCGGTAAAATTGAACAACTGATCTATTACATGGCGGTCAAACCAAGCAATAGGTGTACTTATGCATCTGAAAATTATTTTCTTTGTTACGAACAACCATATTTCATCCAAATAGAAGCGATGATATGCAGCATGGTGCAATGTATGGAACTGACGTGCAAGTTTGTTTGCAACAGGCTGCTTCATTCCGGCATACATCCATGTAGCAATAAGTATTGATATTACTGCGACCGATAAACTTATTATCATCACTGTTGTGTCAAGGTGAATATTGTATAGTTCGCCGTTGCTACTTACGAAGTGACCGAAAGGAATGAAGCCTGCAACACATGTTATAGCTGCAAGAATTATTAGCGGAATAGTCATCGTAACCGGCGATTCATGAGGTGTATGATTATGATGATGATCATATTCAGGCTTTTCGTTGAATGGTGTTCCCCAGAATACTCCGTAATACATACGGAACATATAGAAAGCTGTCATTCCTGCAATTACTGTCATTATCCATCCCATTATAGGCGAGAATTCAAAGCATGCAGTAAGAATCTCATCTTTTGAGAAAAATCCAGAAAAAGGCCATATACCAGATATTGCAAGACATCCTATCAAGAATGTGATATGAGTAATAGGAAGATATTTTCTTAATCCACCCATATGAGCCATTTCATTGCTGTGTACTGCATGTATTATGCATCCTGCACAGAGGAAAAGAAGTGCCTTGAACATGGCATGAGTAAAAAGATGAAACATACTTGCCATATAACCTAATCCGCCTGTATGAGGATTTATAGATGTACAAACACCTAAAGCTACCATCATGAAGCCTATCTGCGATATTGTAGAGAAGGCAAGCACTCGTTTGATGTCACTTTGTACACATGCAACGCTTGCAGCGTAAAATGCAGTGAATGCAGCTATGTATGCTATTAGATGAAGTACTTCCGGAGCGTACCCTATGAAAAGAGGAAACATCCTGGCAACAAGATATACTCCTGCAACAACCATTGTTGCGGCATGTATCAAGGCGCTGACTGGTGTAGGGCCTTCCATAGCATCGGGTAGCCATATATGTAGCGGAAACATTGCACTCTTTCCGGCACCCCCAATAAACATAAGTCCTAGGGCAAGCGGTATAAGGAAGCCAGCATTAATAAGTGCATTTGCTTGAGGAGTAAACGAGAAGGTTTGTGCATAGTAACCATAAATCAATATTCCTATAAGAAAACCGAGATCGGCAAAACGAGTAACTATGAAAGCTTTCTTACTGGCAGCAATTGCAGCATCTGTTGTATAATAAAATCCAATTAGTAGATAAGAAGAGACGCCTACAAGCTCCCAAAATATATACATTTGGAAAATATTCGTTGCCACTACTAACCCCAACATAGACATAGTGAAGAGGCTCAGGAAAGCGTAGTATCTCTGGAATCCCTTCTCGCCATGCATATATCCGAAAGAGTATATATGTACCATCAGTGAGACTGTCGATATAACTATCAGCATCATTATTGAAATAGGATCGAGAAGTATTCCTAAATCTATGGAAAGGTTACTGCTGAATGGCAACCACTCGAAATTCAGAGGAATGAGAGTGGGATAAACGCCTTCGGCTGTTCGTTCTCCTGTAAAATAGGTGAATGCAGTAAAATAGGATAGGAGCGCTACAATACCTATCGAAATGGTACCTATATAGCCCGCTACTCTGTTTTTCATATACATTCCAGCTAGTCCCAGCAACATAAAGCTGAGCATTGGCAAAAGAAGTATGAGAATAGTATATTCCATATTTTATTTTTTATTTGATGAACAGGAGGTTATCCTTTCATTTCATCTAAGTTCTTAACTTGAATGTTTCTTATATTGCGGTAAATGTTTATAATAATGGCAATAGCCACTGCAGTTTCGGCAGCGCTTACTCCAATCGCAAATATTGCAAAGAAGAGTCCCTCAAGCTGATGAGGAAAGAGAAAGCGGTTGAATACTGCAAAGTTTATATCTACCGAATTAAGTATAAGTTCTACGCTTATTAGAATTGCTAGTAGGTTACGGCGTGTAAAGAAACCGTAAATACCTGCAAACATCATAAATGTAGAGACTATAAGATAATATTCCATGTGTACCATAATATGTATCTTTTTATAAATTCATAATAGTTATCTTTTGCGGGCTATCATTATACCACCTACGATACATGCCAGCAAAAGGATGCTTATCACTTCAAAAGGAAGAATATACTGATATTTATCCATTCCCATAAGAGTTGTTCCTATATAATGTACATCTAATTCTCCTGGTTGGAACTGTGAAGGAAGAAAGTCATTCTTCAGCATCACAAAAAGGCATAAACCAAGTCCTGCAAGCGATGATATCAATCCAGCAAGCATCTTGCTGTTCTTTAACTTTTCCGCTTTGTCGCCTTGAGCAGATGTAAGAAGGATACTGAATACATATAATACAGTAATACCTCCTGCATATATAAGAAGCTGTACGGCTCCGAGGAATGCATAGTTCAGATGGAAGTATATGCCGGCAGTACCAAAAAGTACGAAAAGCAGATATGTAGCCGCACGAAGAATGCGCGACGTCGTTACTGCCAGTATCGAGCATACTCCAATAAACAGAGCTAATACAATGAATACTATTAATTGTAGTGTCATAATTTGTTTGTTTTTATTTCTTATTCAATGTAAGTAACAGTTTTGAACGGTCAAATACTGCATTCTCGAACTCACTGTCGAAGCATATTGCATCATGTGGACATGCCTTTACACATAATTCGCAGAACATGCACGAACCTAGATCGTATTCGTATTTCACCAGTACTTTCTTTCTTTTTCCTGTTTCTTCGTCTGTCATAGTCTCGCTGATAATATTTATAGTATCATTGGGACAGCTAATTTGACACAGTCCGCATGCTATACATTTATTATTACCATTTTCATCCACAGGCATTACAAGTCGTCCGCGGAAGCGTGGCGATATCTTTAATATCTTGCGGTTTTCAGGATACTGCTCTGTTACTTTAGGAGTGAAGAATTCCTTTCCGGTTACTTTCATTCCTGTAAGTAATGTTCCTATTCCGTGTAGTAGTCCTTTTATATATGAATCTTTTTCCATAATTAAAAATGCCATTTAAATACAACAATGATTACCATGAGCAGAAGGTTGCATAAACCTATTGGTACAAGGTATTTCCATTCCAAGGTAAGAATCTGGTCTATTCTAAGACGTGGAAAAGTCCACTTTATCCACATTAATAGCCATACAACAAAGAATGCTTTGGCTAGGAACCATACTATTCCTGGTATGTAATCCATTACTGCATTGAAACCATCAAGTCCCGGTATGTGGAGTGGCATCCATCCTCCCAGGAAGATTGTTGCTGCTACACCCGAGATGATGAATAGGTTTACAAATTCGGCTACATAAAACAAGCCGAAGTGCATTCCCGAATATTCGGTATGATATCCTGCTGTAAGCTCACTTTCGGCTTCGGGAAGGTCGAATGGTCCGCGGTTTACTTCTGCATTTCCTGCAATAAGATATATTATAAATGCAATAACAGCTGGTATGTGTCCTTTGAATATGAACCATCCATCGGCTTGACGCTCTACTATCTGCGAGAACTGCATTGTATCTGTAAGCACTACTATTGTTAGTATGCTAAGGCTTACAGAAAGTTCATAACTTATCATCTGTGCACCGCTTCGCATAGCACCGATGAGCGAATATTTGTTGTTAGAACTCCATCCTGCAAGAAGAATTCCTACTATTCCTATGCTCGATGCTGCCAGAAGGAAGAAAATACCTACATTGAAGTCGAGTACCTCCATTCCTCGACTAAAAGGCAGGCAACTGAAAGCCATTATCGAAGCAAGTATTACTATGTATGGTGCAAGATTGTATAGGAATTTATCTGCGTGACGTATCGTAATGATCTCTTTTATAAGCATCTTCAATACATCTGCCATTACTTGAATGGTACCGTAAGGTCCTACTCTCATCGGGCCTAGACGGCATTGGAAAGCAGCACATACCTTTCTTTCCATAAATATCATTATTATGGCAATAATGGCATATCCCAACATTATGCATACACCAATTATAACACATTCAATGAATATTGCCAGCTGTTCGGGCATATATGATGTAAGCATTGAATGTACCCACTGAGTTATTGTACTAAAATCAAACATGAATTTATGTATAGTTATTTTGTTACTAATTATCTGTCAATATCCGGAACTACATAATCAACCGTACCGCCTATGGCTATAAGGTCGGCTATCTTTGCACCACGACACAAAGTATCCATGGCCGATACCAAAGGCAAGCCTGTAGCACGGAATTTTAGTCGGTATGGATATTTTTCGCCATGACTTTCAAGGAATACCCCAAATTCTCCACGGCTTCCTTCTACTGCCGAATAATACATACCTTCAGGTACTTTAATTACAGGTTTCATTTTAAGCTGAAAATCTCCTTCGGGAATATTGTCAATAAGCTGTTCTATTATGTTCATACTTTCTACGATCTCTTCCATACGGATCATGTATCGTGCAAATGAGTCGCCTTCTGTATGTACTATTTCCTTGAAGTCTACCTTGTCGTACATTCCATAAGGATGTCGCTTACGTACATCACATGCCCATCCACTTGCTCGGCCCGTACCACCGGTAGCTCCGAACGAAATAGCATCTTCACGACTCAGTACTCCAACTCCTTTCAATCTTTCCTGGGCTATAACGTTTCCGGTAAAGAGTTCATGATATTCTTTAAGTAGCGGTCTCATATAACTTATAAAATCTTTTACATTCTTCACGAAATCGGGTGCTATATCGGATTGTACTCCACCAATAGTATTATAATTCTGGATTAAGCGCCCTCCTGTTGTAGCTTCGAATATGTCTAGTATCTTTTCGCGATCTCGAAATCCGTAGAAGAAAGCTGTCAGTGCCCCCAAGTCCATGCATAGACAAGAGAAAAACAGTAAGTGAGAATCTATTCTCTGTAGCTCATCCATTATAGTACGTATATACTTTACACGTTCGCTTACTTCAACTCCCATTGCCTGTTCTATACACATGCAAAGTGCATGACGATTTTGATGAGCACCAAGATAATCAAGTCGATCCGTAAGGGCAAGAGTCTGTGGGTAAGTAAGACTTTCGCACATTTTTTCGATGCCTCGATGTATATATCCGCAATGAACATCGAGTTTCTTTATGATTTCACCTTCCAGAGACACACGGAATCTAAGTACGCCATGGGTTGCAGGATGCTGAGGCCCTATATTTATAATATATTCATCATCGTCAAAAATAGTATCCCTTTTCTCTATTATGCTTCCGTCAGGCTGCTCCTCTACATACTGAGTTGTGTCGACAGTTTCTTCGTTAGTCATTCTTAAAGGGTTAAGAGATTCATCATAATCTTTTCTTAGCGGATATCCTACCCAGTCATCTCGAAGGTAAAGACGTCGCATGTCGGGATTATCTATAAAAACTATCCCGTAAAAATCATAAACTTCTCTTTCGTTGAATTCGGCTGCTTTCCAAATGCTGCATACGCTTGGTATTTCGGGCTTCTCTCGGTTTGGTGTAACTGTCTTTACAGTTATATTCTCTCCTGTCTTGCTGTTTTCAAGATGGTAAACTACTCCCATTCCGTTTTCTCCCCAGTCTACTCCTGTCAGACTGCGTAAGAAATCCATGTTCTGCTCCTGTCTCAGAGTTTGCATCTTTTGGTATAGCTTGTCAGGTGTTATTTCTATTATATCATTCATTGTTATGCTACTTTTGGGGGTTTTCTTCCTTTTTGTTTACATCTCCAAAAAACTTCTGCAACTTCACTTTACGCTGCAGCTGTATCATGCCATATAGTAGGGCCTCGGGTCGTGGAGGACAGCCCGGTATGTAAACATCTACCGGTAAAATTTTATCTACTCCGTTAAGAACGTGATATGATTTTTTGAAAGGACCGCCAGATATTGCACATCCACCAACTGCAATTACATATTTGGGATCGGCCATCTGGTCATAAAGTCTTTTCAGTACAGGCGCCATTTTGTGAGTGATTGTTCCGGCTACCATTATCATATCTGCCTGACGCGGACTCGCACGTGCTACTTCAAATCCGAAACGAGCAAAGTCGTACCTTGCGGCACCAACTGCCATGAATTCAATTCCGCAACAACTGGTTGCGAAGGTAAGAGGCCATAAAGAATTGCTTCGGCCCCAGTTGATAAGGTCATCCAAACAGCCCACAACAACGTTTGTACCGTTCTTGTTAAGCTCCTTAACCATATCCTCAAGATACTCGTTGTCCTTAAAATCTTCATATGGAATAGATTTTATATTTGGTTTCTTTATTTCCATTCAAGAGCTCCTTTCCTCCAGGCGTAAGCAAGACCTAGAATTAAAATTAGCAGGAAGAAAAGTACGCTTACAAGTCCGTAAACTCCAAGATCCTGTACTACTACTGCCCATGGAAAAAGAAATACAGTTTCTACATCGAACATTAAGAATAGGATGGCAAACAGATAATAGCCTACCTTAAACTGCATCCATGATTTACCGCGGGTAGGGATACCACATTCATAAGCTTCTCCTTTTTGTGGATTGAATGAGCGTGGCGCTATTGCACGAGCTATCCCAAGTGCAACTGCCACCAAAGCTATTGCCGTAAGGATTACGACAATTAATAGAGTAAAATACATATTTAGATAAATTTGTTATTTATATGCATATAAGAATAAGATACCTTAAATATAACGCTTAATATAAGGTAAAATGTTTATTAAAATTAACAAAAAATATATTATAAGCTAAATAATTATTTTTTTCAGGAAGAAAATATAGTGCGAGTTCTTTATCAAGAACTGATTTTCGGTAAGTAAATATGAATGAAGGGTATTTACTGACAGTTCATCATGACGGGTTATGAGTGTACATAACGCCGGCAAAAGGTATTTGAACTTGTCAAGTTGCTTGTGCAACTGATAATCGCACACGTTTGATATATCTGTATAATTATGAGCAAGAAGGTAGTCCATTGTCCTTTTCTTAGGACTATCTACCTGGTTATAGTGGGTTGAAGAAGAATGTAGGGCGGCACTCTCTGTAGCAACTTTAGTAGCTCCAGTCTTTCCTATTACAAGGATGAATATGAAAAATATAACATATAAGAATGCCTTCATCTTCCCGCCTGATTTTAGATTTATTTGAAATAAGATGCAAATTTACTTTAATATTATTCGATAGCAGTTAAATTATAGTTTTTTAAATGTAAAAAATGATTTTAATTAATAGTTAAATGATTTTATCGTGATTGTTAGTTGAAAAATTTCTCGATTTTCTTGATCATCATACCTAAGCAAAATACTACTACATGATCACCTGGCAGTATTATGGTGTGTCCGGTAACAAGTATACCTTCTCCATTTCTTATTAAGCCTCCTATGGTGGTTCCTTTGGGTAGTCCCATATCTTTTATTGGCGATTTTGTAATCTTTGAACCCTCCTTTACTGTAAATTCTGCAACGTCGGCATTGGCAAAGGTGAGGCATTTTACATTAGATACGTCGGCATCTAGCATCATCTGATAAATATGACTTGCTGCGATCATCTTCTTATTTATTACAGTACCTATATCAAGACTTTCAGCCATGCCTATATAGTCTATATTCTCTACTTCGGCTACAGTCTTGCTCACACCCATTCGCTTGGCTGCAAGGCAGGCAAGTATGTTTGTTTCAGAATTTCCTGTAAGTGCTACAAATGCCTCGGTATTTCTTAGCCCCTCTTCAAGAAGTAATTCCATATCGCGGCCGTCACCGTTTATAATCATTACCTTTTCGTCAACAACTTCTGTAAGTCTGTTACATCGGCTAAGGTCACTTTCTATTATCTTTATTTGCATGTAATCGGGTACATATTGTGTAGTCCTTACTGCAATACGGCTTCCTCCCATAATCATTACATTACGTACATCCGCATAGTTCTCCTTACCCGAAATCTTTCTTATATAAGGAATATATTTCTTTGTAGTAGTAAAATATACTATGTCGTTAAGTTGGATAGTATCGTCGCCTCGAGGAATTATAGTCTCGCTTCCTCTTTTAATGGCAACTATATGGAAAGGAATGTTTCGTCCTCCCATTTCGTGAAGAGGGACGTTTAATATTTCGGCTGTTGCTCGCATCTTGGCTCCTATAAGAACAAGTGCTCCTCCGCAGAATTCCCACCATTGGCGTATCCAGCTCATCTTCACTGCATCGACTATCTCTTTTGCAGCAAGCATTTCGGGATATATTAGTGAGTGTACTCCAAGTTGTGAGAAAAACTCTTTATGCTTCGGAAGTAAATATTCGTAATTGTCAATTCGGGCTACAGTTTTTTTTGCTCCCATGCTGGTTGCCAGCATACATGCTGTCATGTTCCGGCTCTCTTCGGGCATTACACCAATAAAAAGATCGGCTCCGTCAACTCCGGCATTTTTAAGTCCAGATATTGAAGTTGGAGATGCACATACTGTCATTAAGTCAAAATTGGAGTCCATTCTGTCCAATTTATCCTCATCTTCATCCATCAATATTATATCCTGCTTTTCTCCGGATAGTAACTTGGCTAGATGGGTGCCTACTGCACCTGCCCCTGCAATAATAATTTTCATTTACGTATTATAATATAGGTTGCAATATTAGTAATAAATATCAAACCGAACAAATAGGCAACTTAACTTTTAATTTATTCTTAGTGCGGTATGATTTGTAAAGAGCCGGACTTATGTCAGAAAGAGAGCAATATTTGTTCTATACCTTCCTGATCCATGCCGCATATACGATAAAGATCTTGTACTGGTCCATGCTGTACAAAGTTATCGGGTAGTCCTATTCTCTTTATTATAGGATAATAATTGTTATCCGACATGAATTCTAGTACGGCACTTCCCATTCCTCCTTTCAGTACACCATCTTCAATAGTAACAATCTTGCTGAAATTTTGTCCTATTTCATGAAGCATTTCTTCGTCTATAGGTTTTAGGAATCTAAGATCGTACAATGCTATGCTATCACCGTTCTTCTTTTCTACATCGGCTATTGCCTTTTCGGCAATGTTGCCTATTGGACCTATTGATATTACTGCAATATCTTTTCCATCTTTTATCTTGCGACCTCTTCCTATCTCTATTTCTTCAAATGGTGAGTTCCAATCGGTAAGTACTCCTCGACCTCGAGGATAACGTATTACGAACGGTCCCGTGTTGGGTAACTGTGCCGTATACATAAGGTTTCGAAGTTCGTGCTCGTTGTATGGCGATGATACTGTAATATTTGGTATTGGCCGCATATATGCAAGGTCAAATGCTCCGTGATGAGTAGCCCCATCCTCGCCAACAAGTCCGGCGCGATCCAAACACAAAACTACATTTAGTCTCTGTATAGCCAAATCGTGTATAACATTGTCGTAAGCTCGTTGCATAAATGAAGAGTATATGTTACAGAAAGGAATCAGTCCTTCTTTTGCCATACCCCCCGAAAATGTTACAGCATGTCCTTCGGCTATCCCTACATCGAATCCTCTTTCGGGCATAGCTTTCATTAGTACGTTCATGGAACATCCAGAAGGCATTGCCGGAGTAACTCCTACTATCTTTTCATTCTTGCGAGCAAGCTCAAGCAGAGTATTTCCGAATACATCCTGAAATAGAGGAGGCAATCCGTTTGTATCCTTTACTATTCGTTCGCCGGTCTCCTTGTCGAATATGCCGGGTGCATGCCACAAAGTTGCCGCTTTTTCGGCAGGCGCAAAGCCTTTTCCTTTTGTAGTATGAATATGAAGTAACTTAGGTCCCTTCATATCCTTTATTTCTTTAAGTACTTTTGATATATTAACAACATCATGTCCATCTATAGGTCCGAAGTAGCGTATGTTCATTCCTTCGAATATATTTTGTTGCTGCATCAGCATTGACTTCAAACTGTTGTTGAATCGTATAAGACTCTTTCTTCTCTCTTCGTTAAGTATTCCCCATTTATGAAACATGTTAGATAACTTGAAACGTAGTTTATTGTATCCTTCAGACATTTGAAGATTAAGAAGATATTGTTTCATACCACCTACACTGCGGTCAATGGCCATGTTGTTATCGTTTAGAATGATAAGAAGATCATTAGGGGTAGAAGAGGCATTGTTTAAACCCTCGAAAGCTAGTCCTCCGCTCATCGAGCCATCGCCTATGATAGCTACTACATGACGGTTCTCTTCATTATTCTTCTTGGCAGCTACTGCCATTCCAAGAGCCGCTGATATAGAATTTGAAGCATGGCCGCATGTAAAGGTATCATATTCACTTTCGGATGGACATGGAAAAGGATGAAGCCCGTTGAGTTTCCTATTTGTACAAAAAGTATCTCTTCTTCCTGTAAGAATTTTATGTCCATAGGCCTGATGTCCTACATCCCATACAATTCTGTCATAAGGGGTATTGAATATATAATGAACGGCAACCGTAAGTTCAACAACTCCTAGGCTAGAGCCGAAGTGTCCTGGATTACATGAAAGTTCATCTATAATTTTATTGCGCAATTCATAACAAACCTCAGGCAGTTCCGATAAATTTAGCTTTCTTAAGTCCTCCGGACTGTTTATATTGTTCAACAGTTTATATGCTGCTTCTTCTTTCATTCTAGATGTAATAAATAATGTGCAAAAATAGTAATATTAATATATTATATCCTTACATTTGTTCTTAAATTTTATAGAACCTGTTTTATTATGGAATTCAGAACGAAAGTAGAACCGCTTAAAAATCTGAAAGCAATTAATCATTCTGATGAAATTATGCTTTTTGGTTCCTGCTTCGCGCAAAACATTGGAAATTTGCTTACTGAAAATAAATTCAGATGCGATGTAAATCCTTTTGGAGTACTGTATAATCCTTTGTCTATAATCGAGGCTATATATCAAATAATAGATAGGAAGAGTTATACTCAGAATGATTTATTCTTTGATGGTGTCGAATGGCACAGCTGGATGCATCATAGCTCTTTTTCGGATATGGATATGGATAGAACTCTTTTTAATATAAATAGTCGTCTTGTAAAAGCGAACGAAAATATAGGGAATGCCGACTGGCTATTCATAACCTTCGGGACTGCTTATGTATATTTTTTGCAAGATGGAACAGTTGCGGGAAATTGTCACAAGCAGTCCGATAAGCTGTTTGATCGACACCTTATTAACGTAAATCGTATAATTAACGAGTGGAAGTCGCTATTGGTTGAACTAAAAAAAATAAATCCAAATATAAAGATAATGTTTACGGTAAGTCCTATTCGCCATATAAAGGATGGACTTCATGGAAACCAAATAAGCAAATCGACTCTTCTGCTGGCTGTTAACGATATATGCAATAATGAAGATAACTGCTTTTATTTTCCTTCATACGAGATAATGATGGACGATCTTCGCGATTACAGATTTTATGCCGAAGACATGGTACATCCATCGCAGGTAGCAGTAAACTATATATGGGAAATATTTGAAGAAACTACTCTTTCGCAATCGGCAAAAGATATAATAAATGAATGGGATGGCATAAAGAAAGGACTAAATCACAGACCATTTAATCCTCATTCGACTGCCTATCATAAGTTTTTAACACAAATAGTGTTAAAAATTAATCGCATGAAAGAAAAGTTCCCGTATTTTGATGTCCAAAAAGAAATAGAACAATGTCAAGCTCAATTGAAAACATTAGCAAATTAATAAATTCAAAACTGATAGGTGGCTATGATAGTAATATTGACTGGATTCTCACAGATAGCCGTTCAGTATGTTTCCCCGAAGAAACTCTATTCTTTGCTATAAAAACGAAAAGAAATGATGGTCATAAATATATAACAGAATTATATGACCGCGGTGTGCGCAATTTTGTAGTAAGCCATCTTCCTGAAAATATAAAAGAGTATGAAAGGTGCAATTTTCTTGTCGTAGCCGACTCTTTGAAGGCACTCCAGAAACTTGCCGAAAAGCATCGAGAAAACTTTACTGTTCCGGTAGTTGGAATAACTGGAAGTAACGGAAAAACTATAGTAAAAGAGTGGCTCTATCAGATACTTAATCCAAATTATATAATTACACGCTCGCCTAGAAGTTATAATTCGCAGATAGGGGTTCCTTTATCAGTATGGCTCATGAACGAGCATACACAACTTGGTATTTTTGAAGCCGGAATATCCGAGATGGGCGAAATGGAGGTTTTACAGAATATTATTAAACCAACAATAGGTATACTTACTAACATTGGTGGAGCACATCAGGAAAACTTCTTTTCCATGCAGGAGAAATGTATGGAGAAACTTTCGCTTTTCAAAAACTGCGACGTAATAATATATAATGGCGACAATGAACTTATAAGTAGCTGTGTATCTAAATCTTTATTTACTGCACGCGAGATTGCATGGTCTTTTAAGGATAATGAACGTCCGTTGTTTATAGAGTCTGTTACAAAAGCCGACGATCATACTTCTATTTTATACAGATATTTAGGTATGCCGGGAAGGTTGAATATACCTTTTATTGACGATGCTTCGATAGAAAATGTACTGAATTGCCTTTCTGTAGCATTGTACATGATGATACCTATTGAAGAGATTGAAAAGCGTATGGCCAAACTGGAGCCTATAGCAATGCGACTGGAAGTTAAGGAGGGAAAGAATGGATGCGTAATAATAAACGATACATATAATTCCGATTTGGCTTCACTCGATATTGCACTAGATTTCATGGCAAGACGTTCTAATGATAAAGGCAAGAAGCGTACTCTTATACTGTCGGACATGTTTCAAACAGGACAAAGCAGTAAGTTTCTTTACCGTCAGGTAGCCGAACTTGTTCATAACCGCGATGTGAATAAGATAATAGGAGTGGGAGATGATATAATAACTGCTGCCTCTAGGTTTGACATAGAAAAATATTTCTTCCATACTACCGAGGAACTTATAAAGTCTGATATACTTTCTTCAATACGTAATGAGGTTGTATTGATAAAGGGAGCACGAAACTTTCATTTTGAAGATATTTCCGATCTTCTTGAACTGAAAGTGCACGAAACAATACTCGAGATAAATCTAAATGCGCTTATCGATAATCTAAACTATTACCGAAGTAAGCTACGTCCTGATACCAAAATAGTATGTATGGTAAAAGCTTCGGCTTATGGTGCCGGATCTTACGAAATAGCAAAGACGCTTCAGGATCATCGTGTAGATTATCTTGCCGTTGCGGTGGCCGATGAAGGGTCGGAATTAAGAAAAGCCGGCATAACTAGCTCTATAATGATAATGAATCCTGAAATGACAGCATTCAAGACTATGTTCGATTACAAGCTCGAACCCGAAGTCTACAGCTTTCATCTGCTTAATGAACTTATAAAGGCAGCCGAAAAGGAAGGTGTAACCAATTTCCCAATTCACATAAAACTCGATACCGGAATGCATCGTCTTGGCTTTCTTCCCGAAGAGATGCCCGAACTTATAAAGCGACTTAAAAGTCAGACTGCAGTCATTCCACGTTCTGTATTTTCGCACTTTGTAGGCAGTGATAGCTCACAGTTCGATACATTCACAACTCGTCAGATAGAAACTTTCGAAATTGCATCAGATCAACTGCAAGCTGCATTCAGTCATAAAATAATAAGACATCTATGTAATACAGCCGGAATAGAAAGATATCCTGGAGCGCAGTTCGATATGGTACGTCTTGGAATAGGACTTTACGGAATAGAACCTTTTACCAACAAGATGCTACACAATGTAACTACGCTTAAGACAACAATTCTTCAAATTCATGATGTGTCTAAAGATGATACAGTAGGATACAGTCGTAAAGGGAGACTTGAACGCGACTCTAGAATTGCAGCAATTCCAATAGGTTATGCTGATGGACTGGACCGTCATCTTGGAAATGGAAATGCATACTGTATGGTAAATGGTAAAAGAGCTCCATACGTTGGAAATATATGTATGGATGTATGCATGATTGATGTAACAGACATTGATTGCAAGGAAGGCGATAAAGTAATTATATTTGGTAATGAACTGCCTGTTACAGAACTGTCCGATATATTGGGCACTATTCCTTACGAAATACTCACAAGTGTTTCTAATAGGGTAAAAAGAGTATATTATCAGGATTAAATTTAAAATACATATGAAAAAACACATTATTTCCTTATTATTAGTTTCTGTATTTGTTTTTACAGGAGCAATAGCTCAGTCTCTTAAATCGGTATCAATACTGGGCGATTCTTATTCTACCTTCGAAGGATATATACCCGAAGGTAACAGTATATGGTATTGGAAAGTACCAAAGAAGGGAGTTACAGATGTAAATGCCGTTAACCAAACATGGTGGCATAAGTTTATTAAGGAAAATGGATACAGGATTGCTTTAAACAATTCATATTCGGGTGCTACTATATGTAATACAGGATATCGTGGAGAAGATTATACCGATCGTTCATTCATAACCAGAATGAAATCACTTGGATGTCCTGATATCATATTCATATTTGGTGCCACTAACGATTCATGGGCAAATTCTCCTATCGGAGATTATAAATATCAAGATTGGACAAAAGAGGATCTTTATAAATTTCGTCCGGCTTTGTCTTATCTCCTTTCAAATATGAATGATTACTATCCTAACGTAAAAATCTATTATATTCTTAATGATGGATTGAAAGGTGAGATAAACGAATCGGTAAAGACTATATGTGGTCATTACAATATTCCTTATATAGAACTTAAAGATATAGATAAAATGAGTGGTCACCCTTCTGTGAAAGGGATGACTCAGATAAGCGAACAGATAGAATCTTTCATCTCAAAATAGATTTTTTATCTTAAAATATGTAATATTATTTTATATACATATTATATATAAAATAATAACGATGTCAAATATTTTAATAAATATTGATATCGTTATTGTTTTATAATAAACTGGGAGTAACTATTTGTCGAATATAAATATCTATCTTTTATTCTCTCAGTAATATTTTTCTAATAAAGAAATCTACCGAATACTTACCTGGCCCCATAATAAAAAGCATTACGAAACATCCTAAATAAAGTAGTGGTAACTCTTTAACTTTTAGTGTATCGGGCATATGTACAATAAATACTATTACGAAAAAATTGAATAGTATAGGTATTAGTGCCAGCCTTGTGAAAAGGCCTAATACAACTGCAATTGCGCAGAATAGTTCGGCGAAAATAACCAGCATGACTGAAACCTGTGAGCCTATTCCTAATGGATCTGGAAATGTAGCTGATAACTCGGAAAAATGTGTCCATTTAGTTATTCCATGAGTCATTAGTAAAACTCCAAATACTATTCTAAGTCCTAGAATGGCAATAGACATTGTCTGAAATGTCTCTTCTCCGGGGAATAAAAATTTGTATAAAGCATTCATATACTTTTAATTAAGGTTTGTTGATATAACATTACAAGGAATTATATTGTTTAGAATTTGTTTGACTTATATATAAAGATATAAATATGACTTTAGTGAAGATGAACTTTTGTTTGAACTTAAACACTTTCAACAGTATTTCAATGATAATGTGAAAAGCCGTATCCTTACTCAAAATAGAGTTTGATACGGCTTTTACTTTAGTCGTTATAATCTGTAATATTTCAGAATTATCGTTTAAATAGTTTTTAGTTATCTGTAAATTACTTAATAGGACGGAAGTCGAACATCAAATCAAGATGCAATCCTTCATCTCCCGATTTAATACGTATGTTGCCCGGCTGACTGTTTGGACCCTGATGTTCAATAGGCTTGAATGAACATATTGCAGGAATATCAAGAAGGAAAGATATATCGCCCTCGGGTAACTTAGGCATAGTGTTCTTAACTCTTCCTATTGGCTCCTGGGGTGCATATACACAGTAAAATATACCGTCGTTTCTTGAATATACAGTAAATGGAGCCTTCTCATTTTGGAAAGTAGCCCAATACATATTTGCATGATATCCCTTAAACTCAGGGTATATAAGATTCTCGAAACTTTCGCCTGTTATAGTATTGTTATAATCTTTCTGCCAGATGTTGTAGTTGGTTCCCGGTATACGGTTTTTCCATACTCGGTAAGGACCGCGTCCCATCCATTTCATGCCTTTGCACTCTTTTTCGGGATAACTGAACATAAATCCTAAGTTATATACATTCGAATCCATAAATGCGTCGTCAAAGCCTCCTCCGCCCGAAGCTCTGTTAAGTAATATTGCATCCATATACAATAAGCCTCTATCGGTAAGACGCCATACTATAGAGTCGGCAGCGCCTTTGTACTTGGCACAGTAAATTGCGTCGCTACCATCCTGACGAACATAACTCATTGATGGTTCATAGCGCATTTTCATTCCTATTGCCACCGGACCGTTGTTGAATGGTATTTCGTTGCTACCCGAAATGACTCTCTTTATAATACCGGTCTTGTTGTCGAAAGTAACACTTACGTTCTCGCTTTTCAAAATAACCTCTTCAGTAGTTTTAGATGCTGTAGCAGATGGTAACATCTGTAATGTCATAGGAGTTTTTTCCATCTTATTGGCAAAGTATTGTTTTACCAGTCTTATAGGAAAGCTCCATGTACAAATACTTTTTCCCTCTTTGTCGAAAGCTTCCATCTCGAGTACATCTCCTTCGTTGAAGTTTGCAGGTAATGCAAATTTAGCAGTTCCGGTTTCTCCTGGATTAATAGCCGGTAATGTTACATCTCCCGAGGCTATTACTCGTTTCTCTACATCACTTTGTATCATAGGAGTATTACATTCTAATACTCTATACTTCATTGAACAATCTTTAAGATTGGTATATAGATACTCGTTTACAATATGGAATGAACCATTAAAATGTGATGTTATAATAAGTGGTTTTAATTGTATTGGCGACCATTGAGCACGAATAGCCCAAAAGCTTCCCTCTTTTTCGCGGCGTGGTCCAACCACACCATCAGGTGCATTCGATTTATCCGAGTCGAGTATACCTCCCTTATCAGTTCGCTTGGGAGCTTCATCGCAATATACCCATATAAATCCTCCTGCAAACATAGGATTAGTAAGCCACCTGTCCCAGAAATCTCTTAATCCTGCGCCGCCGCCCTGATCGTACATTGCATGCATAAACTCTGTTGGCATAAATACTTTATAGCCGTTTGTAAAGCGTGCTACCCCTGTAAGGTAAGCAGGGTAGTGATGAGTATCTAGATCATTGAAATCTGCCCATGGATGTACTACATGTCGTTTCTGCAACTTGTCATACTTAGTAAAAAGCTTGTCGAGCGAGTTGTTCCATCCTCCTTCGTTACCGTTGCTCCATATTATAATACACGGGTGGTTTACATCTCTTTTTATCATCTCTTCTACAAGTCCCGGTCCAACATTCGAATCATAGCTGTTTTGCCATCCTGCAAGTTCGTCCATATATACCAATCCCAGTGAATCGCACATCTCAAGAAAATGCTCGTCGGGTGGATAGTGAGAGCGCACTGCATTCATGTTCATCTGCTTTATCAGCATTGCATCTTCGCGGCTAAGTGCTGCACTGGTGGTACGACCACCATCTACCGAAAATGAATGACGATTAATTCCCTTTACTATAAGCTTTGTACCATTAAGATATACTCCATCTTGTGGGAAAAATTCTACTGTACGAAATCCTATACGATTTTCGCGACTCTGAATAACATTTCCTGTAGCATCCTTCAAGTCTATTCGTGCTACATACAGATTAGGCGACTCTGTATCCCAAGTCATTGCATCTTTCCATACAGAACATGTATTTTGCTCCTTTTCATCGGAAGTTATATTATAAATAAATGTTGATTTGCCATCCTTTGTAAATAAAGTCTTCGAATCTTTAAGCGATTTTACCGATACTTCTACAGAATGTCCTTTGGGGTTGTTGCTGAAGTTCATAGATATGTCTATCTTACCATCCTTATCGGCATTTATTACATAATGCTCAATGTGAGTTTCAGGGAGAACTTCAATCCATACCGGGCGGAATATTCCTCCAAAAAGCCACCAATCAGCTTTACGTTCGGCTGCATTTATAGATTTGTTTGATGATTCTTTTGCAACCTTCACCTCCAGAGTATTCTTCTTGCCCAACTGCAATAATGGTGTTATGTCATAGCTGAAACGATAGAATGCACCCTGATGCATTTTGCCGGCACTCTTTCCATTAATAGTTATTTCGGCATCTGTCATTACGCCGTCGAAGAAAATTTTTACCGTCTTGCCGTTCCACGACTTAGGGGCATCAAATTTATGTCGATAGATACCAGTCTCGGTACTTGGCCTCCCTCCCGGTTCCTTATACCAACGTCCGTAAGTATATTCGCCGAATCCTTGTAGCTCCCAGTTGCAAGGAACTTCAATCTTTTTCCACTTTCTACTGTTCTGGCCATCCGAGCAGTAGAAATCCCATGTTTTAGTGTTGTCTATTCCTGTTCCCGAAAGATATATTCGCTCTTTGTGCGGTGCCTGCGCATTAGAACGAAATGTGTTTATCATAAACATAGCTGAGAGTGCTATAAAAAGCACGGTCTTGTTTTTCATATTATGTCTCTTTATATATTTCATAATGCAAATATAATATTACATATACTCTATGTAAATAGATTATAATACACATAAAGGGAAAATCATGCAATGAAACTCATTCTTTTACACTGTTACTGTGCTTCTTCCCTATTTATTTTTTACATTTGTATCTATTAACTTTATCGTTTCACATTCGTGCGGAAACTTCTTCACCCAGGTGCGGAAACTTCTTCACTAAGGTGCGGAAACTTCCTCACCTTAGTGAGACGGTAAAATATTAAGCTGCAAAATATAAATCAAACGAGAAATAATAAGAATATGGCTATTAAATTTGAAATCTATCAATCGCCCAATAATGGCGAAACGCAAGAAAAGCACTATCATGCAAGAGTTGTAAACAGTACTACAGTCAATACATCACAGCTGTCTCAGGAAATCCATCAGGCTTGTTCGCTTACGGAAAGTGATATAAAGGCTACATTAATTGAATTGAACCGAACATTGGTACGTCATCTTTCAAAAGGGGAGAGAGTACATATTGAAGGATTAGGCTATTTCCATATATCGCTCGAGTCGCCTTCGGTTACTGATCCTAAAAAAATAAGAGCAACAAATGTAAAATTTAAATCGGTGACTTTTCGTGCCGACAAGGAACTAAAAGGCGAGCTTGTGAATGTGCACACCGAGACATCGCAACTTAAAGTACATTCGTCGAGTATTGATGAAGAGAAAGTAAATGATATACTTACAACATACTTTAAGAAGAGGCCGGTTATAATACGTCGCGATTTCGAAAAACTATTTTCGCTTACTCGCTCTACTGCCGGAAGATATATTGTAAATTTGGTAAAACAGGGTAAACTAAAGAACATATCTACCCCGACAAGTCCTATTTATATATTGGGAAGTTATTATACTGACAAAAATGAATGATGAGATAAGAGAGTATTATGAAGAGCTTTTTCATCTTTGTAATGAAGAAAGTGAACCTCTGAAAAGGCGTTATCGCAAACTTCGCGAACTTTTGGAAAGAGCTGTAAGAAGTCAGATGAAAGGTACTTCGCTGCAAACTACCGACTTTGCAGCACGACTTAACTATGTAGCTACCATGACAAAAATGGATGGGGGCGAGATAAATCGTATACATACTTTCCGAATTACTTCTAATGATATTTTAAACTATAGAAAGGAAGCGAGCAAGCATGAGTTTATGCGCGATGTTGCAGCTGTGACCTTTGCACTTCGTAAGATTTTTAATGAAGAAATTCCTCGGGATTTATATAAAATACTTCCACAAATAGAGAGTAAATATCCGATGGAAAGGGAGAAAAAACAATCTATTCGTAAGGTAAGAGTATGTTTTGAGTATGCCGATGAAAAATATCTTTATGTACGTTCGGCCGATGAAGCCGATTCGGATCTAATAAAGGTGGTATATAATCAGAAAGGAATAAACGATGAGTTTGCGCGAACCATAGAAACACTATGGCGGTTTGCTCAGATTAATCTTATAGATGTAACCATTGACAGTGACGGTGCATATACTCCGGCATTCATTGTGTTGGAACCCGATTACCTGATAGATATCAGCTCGTTGGCCGAATGTTACAGAGATTATGGAAATCATCCGGCCAACTATCTTCTGAGTCGTTTGGTACCAATAGAGAATGCCCGTCCACTGTTGTTGGGAAATATAGCCAATCTCTTTCTTGATGAATGGATTCATGCCGACGATGATGTAGATTACGTGGAATGCATGAAGAAGGCTTTCCGCCAATATCCCATAGAACTTGCAGCTTGCGACGAACTGCGTGATAAGGGACGAGAAAAGGAATTCTTTCAGAACTGCAAACTTCACTTCAATAATATACGAAAGACTGTAACAGAATCTTTTACCGAACCTGGATACAACCTGAATAAACAGGATGCGGTATTGGAGCCTTCGTACATTTGTGAAGCACTCGGTATTCAGGGACGTCTGGACTACATGCAGCGCGATATGAGCAGTTTTATTGAAATGAAGTCGGGAAAGGCTGATGAATATGCTATCCCCGGCAAAATCGAGCCTAAGGAAAATAACAGAGTACAAATGTTGCTTTATATGGCTGTTCTGGAATATAGCATGGGACAACGACGCACGCGTCAGCATCCATACCTTCTTTATACTCGTTATCCATTGCTCTATCCTGCACGTGCCTCATGGGCACATCTTCGACGTATAATCAATTTGCGCAATCTTATAGTAGCTCAGGATTACGAAGTACAGTTACATAACAATATTGAGTTTACAAGTGAATTATTGTCCGAGATAAAATCATCCGAACTAAATACAAAAAGAGTATCAGGACGTTTTTGGGAACAATATCTTCGCCCATCCATCGACTCTTTTGGCGATTCTTTGCGTATACTTACTCCGGTAGAGCAGAAATATTTCTATACACTGTATAATTTCATTACAAAAGAACTATATACTTCTAAGTCGGGCGATGTAGAGTATGAGGGAAGAAGTGGAGCTGCAACTTTATGGCGTGGTACAATAGACGAGAAGCGCGAGACGGGCGAAATATTGTTCGACCTTTTAATAAAGAGTAACCATGCTAATGATGCACACAAAGCATATGTATTGCTCGAAATTCCTCAGTACGACGAAAATTTCCTCCCAAATTTCAGGAGTGGAGATGCAATAATTCTTTACGAGCGGAATAATAACGATGATAACGTGACAAATAAGCTTGTCTTTAAGGGAAATATAGAGATTATTACCGATACTGAAGTTAGAGTAAGACTTAGAGCTACACAAAAGAATATGAGTGTATTTGCCAATGATAGCCGATATGCAATAGAACATGATATAATGGATTCATCTTTCAGAACCATGTATCAGGGACTGTATAGTTTCATGAAGGCAAATCCTGAAAGAAGAGGGGTTATAATGGGACAGAGAAAACCGGTCTTTAATATGGAATATAATGAACGTATAGCAAATGCTTCGGATGATTTTGACCGTATTGCACTTAAAGCTGAGGCTGCCGCCGACTATTTCTTGCTGGTTGGTCCTCCTGGAACCGGAAAGACTTCAAGGGCATTACGTACCATGGTAGAGCGTTTTTATAAAGATGGCAAGCAACTTTTGCTAATGGCATACACCAACCGTGCGGTAGATGAAATATGCAAGTCGGTTTCGTCAATAGAGCCATCAATAAACTATATCCGAGTAGGTAGTGAGTTATCGTGCGATGATAGATATAAGGATAGATTGTTGGAAAATTCATTGATGGAATGCAACAACCGTCAGGATGTACAGATAAAGATGGCCGATTGTCGTGTATATATTGGCACGGTAGCTTCAATATCGGCACGTCCCGAACTTTTTAAACTAAAAAGATTCGATGCTGCAATAATAGATGAGGCTACACAAATACTCGAACCGCAACTTATAGGTATACTCTCTTCTAAATTTGCCGATGGTCGCGATGCTGTTGGCAAATTCATTCTGATAGGCGATCATAAGCAGTTGCCGGCAGTTGTGCTGCAAAGCAGCGAACATTCCGAAGTAAGAGACGCAGAGTTGAACGCACTTGGCCTAACAAATCTAAAGGATTCACTTTTTGAAAGATTATATCGCAATCTTCTCGCTTCAAATGATACGAACAGCATAGACATGCTATGCCGACAGGGAAGGATGCACCCATCGGTAGCTGAATTTCCAAACTCCGAATTCTATGGCGGAAAATTAGATATAGTAGGGTTGCCCCATCAGTTGGAAAAAATAGATAATGCAGTATGTTTTATTCCTTCACAACGAGATATAGAGAGTCCATCGGGCAAGACGAACCGTTACGAAGCAGCTATCGTAGCCGAAATTGCCAGGAAAATATACGATGAAATGGGAGATAAATTCTCTTCAGATCATTCACTTGGAATTATTACTCCTTATAGAAGTCAGATAGCCATGATAAGAAAAGAGATACTTTCTCTTTCAATACCTGCATTGGAAAAGATATCTATAGATACGGTAGAACGCTATCAGGGAAGTGAACGAGATGTGATAATATATTCTTTCTGTGTAAATTATCTTTATCAGTTACAAATGTTACCCAATATCACTCTCGAGAATGGAATAGAGATTGACAGAAAACTGAACGTAGCTCTTACCCGAGCACGAAAAAGATTATTTATAACCGGAGTACCCGAGCTGCTTAAGAATAATGATATATATAAGAATTTGATAGAAAAATTATTGAGATAATTATGATAATAGGAAAAACCCTAATGAAAGATAGGGTTTTTCCTGTATTTATATGGTTTTATGCCTATAAATTTGCATAAACTAATAAATAAAATCTATGAAAAGGCTATTGCTTATCATTACTCTTGTTGGATTGGGAATCTCATCTATATATTCGCAATCTAAGCCTATTACACCAGTCATAAATGCATCAGGTAAGTTTAAAAAAGCTTACGAAGATATTCCTGAAGGCACGCAGTGTACATTTAGGAACGTAGTCAGACTAAAGAGAATTCCTAAGGACTCTTACATGGAACCGGTGCAGGCTGTAGTGATAATAAATAATATGCAGAAGGCAATTCCACTCAACTCACTTGGTGTTATTGAATTTGATTATGATAAGAATAGCTTTTGGTATGTTGCACAGATACAATCCGGACTTCTGAAGTATTATGAAAATAAGGGTATAAAAGCGTCTCTTAGAAGTGATCAGGAAAAGGAAGGAATGGAATATATCAAGCAGCTTAGAAATTCCAGAATGATTTATGAAGATGATGCATTACAGGATTATCTTCAGTGTATGCTACTTTCCATTTATCCATCGGAATCTCTTCTGCCTATAAATGTTAACCCCGAGGTGTATGTAATAAGCGGCACTGATCCGGATATGTTCATGTTGGGAAACGGTGCCCTGTTTGTTACTACCGGTATGCTTTCTATTCTTGATAATGAAGATGAACTTTACGGTATGATGGCTCGTACAGTTGCTCATTATATGTTTGATGATGCTCTGATAACCATTCAGAAGAATATTTCACGGGCAAAACGTGCTGCATTTTGGGGCGCAGTAGCCGATGGAGTAACTGCAGCTACCGAAGCATACTTGTATGAAAAGAATGATTATTATGAACCCGGAATAGTTTTTGCTACTAATGATTTAGTTCAGACTCTTATTAATGACAATATAAACAGGCGCATGGGAATTGATTTTTCGGAAGCACAGGAAATTCAGGCTGACTATTATGCTTCTTTATTCCTAAACAAAGTGAATCGTGATGTAAATGCATTGCCGTCGGCATTGAATAAGGTTTACGCTTATTATAACGCACAGATTGATAAAAGTGTTATACAGAAATATGGAAGTTACGGATACCTGACAAAACAGATTGAAAAATTGGGTGAGTTTAAACCTACTACTACCGACCGGGTATACTGTAAGCGTATTTGTGGAGTTATAAGTTATGTATCTGGAATGAACTACTACAATAAAAACTATTCGAAGGCAAAAAAAATTGCTCTCCTTAATATTGATAATCAGACTGCTTCGCCAGAGGATTATATAATGGCGGCACGTTGTACAATGAAAATATCAAATACACCAGAGTCTATAAATGAATGTCGTGCATATCTTGACAAGGCCGATGAAATATCTCCAGTCATCAACCTTAATATATGTAAGATGAAGATATTGCTACTTTTAAGAGAAAACAAACAGATAGATGCAGTCGATCTACTTCAGCAATATCAAAGTCATCTTGTTAATATGTATCAGCAACCTCACAATAAATCGGATGATGAATGGATTGCTTCCGAACAGACATGGGTTCAGAAACAGCTTGATAGAATAAATATAATGTAAAAATAGCTGATTAAAAAAAGAAATCCCTGTGGTAAGATTACCACAGGGATTTCTTTTTTTAATGTTGGAATTTATTCAATAACAATTGGTTTGTATTTTGGAACAAGTGCCTTCATTACTATCCAACCAATAAGGTAAGATACTGCACATACGCAGAATATTATGAAGTAACCTGCCGAGATACCATGGAATCCCATAAAAGCCATATCTGTAGAAGATGAAAAATCGAATAAAACACCCGATCCTTTGTTGATGATGAATGAACCTACACCACCAGCCATACCTCCAATACCGGTAATGGTAGCAATTGCACTTTTAGGGAACATATCGCCTACTGTCGAGAATATATTTGCCGACCATGCCTGATGCGCTGCTCCTGCAATACCTATAATAATAATAGGATACCAGTAAGAGTATTCGCCCAATGGCTGTGCAAACAATGCCAATAATGGGAAGAATGCAAATATAAGCATTGCACGCATACGACCTGCATATGGGTTCATTCCTTTTTTATCTACAAAGTACGTTGGTAACCATCCACCTATTATAGAAAGCATTGTTATAGCGTAAAGTACGAATATAAGCAACTGTGCAGTTGGATTGTCCGATGATAGTCCGTAAACGTCGCTTATATATGCCGGGGTCCAGAACAGAAAGAACCACCATACACCATCTGTCATGAACTTGCCAAAGGCAAATGCCCATGTTTGTTTGTACTTGAAGCACTGCATGAAAGACATTTTCTTTTCATCACCATTTGCTTCAACAACCGGTGCTGCTTCCTTGTCTTGCTCTATATATTCAAGTTCGACTTTGTTTACATGTTTGCTCTGTGAAGGTTTAGTGTAGATGAACAACCAGAATCCCATCCATAGGAAACCAAGTCCACCGATAATGATGAAAGCCATTTCCCAACCATTTCCAATGCCTAAATCCTTGAAATATTTTGCAAGAGTAGGTATTGTTACCGGAGCAGCCAAAGCACCTACTGTAGCGCCTGCATTGAATATACTTGTAGAAAAAGCACGATCTTTCTTTGGAAAATATTCTGCTGTAACCTTTATGGCTGCCGGAAAGTTTCCTGCTTCACCAACAGCCAATACAGTACGTGCTGCTATGAAGAAATAAACGCTCACTGTCGATATTGTAAGAGCTAATGCCGATCCTGTCTCTACAGTGCGAAGAGCTTCTGCATTAGGCAGCCCTACCCATAATTCAGTTGCATATCCACAAAGTGCATGGATACATGCACCTAAAGACCATATACCTATAGCCCATAAATATCCTTTTTTTGTTCCCATCCAGTCGATGAAACGTCCGGCAAATAGCATGCTTATTGCATATACTATTGAGAAGAAACCGGTAATATCTCCATAATCACTGTCGGTCCAGTGAAATTCCGGAGCGATGAAGTTTTTCCAAGTAAGAGACAAAACCTGTCTGTCCAGATAATTAACGGTTGTAGCAAAGAAAAGCATAGCGCAGATAACCCAACGATAGTTGGTCATCTGTTGGTTGCTATTTTTTAATGTGTTCATGATAATAAGGTGGTTTAAATTTTAAAAATATTATTTTCTTAATGCTACAAAAATATAATGATACATCTAAAATGAAGGGAAATAATTGGTTTATTGAATAGATTTATCGGTAAAAGGAGGATTTTTGAGCAGTTTGGAAGATATTGCATAAAAAGATATTCCAGGTACAGTGAACAAACCTAACCCTAAAACTGTACCCGGAATCTTTTTAAAGAGATTATTATCTCATCTCAGTATATTTAATCTTATCCATATCGCTGTAGTCAAGGTTTTCACCTGCCATACCCCATATGAACATATAGTTGCTTGTTCCTGCAGCAGCGTGTATTGACCATTCGGGCGACATTATAGCCTGCTCGTTTTGCATCCATACAATTCGCTCTTCTTGTGGTTCTCCCATGAAATGACAAATAGAGTTGCCGGTAGGTACGTTAAAATAGAAGTATGCTTCAATACGACGACTATGAGTATGTGCAGGCATAGTATTCCATACACTTCCCGGTTTAAGTTCTGTAAGTCCCATCTGTAGCTGACATGGACCTTCTTTCAATACGTTTTTTACAATAAGCTGGTTTATTACACGGTCGTTACTCTCTTCCATCTTTCCTGCTGCAAATGAATTTGCCTTCAATGATCCTTTGCGTCCGTCTATAGTAACAAGCTGTGTAGGATACTCTTTATGAGCTGGTGCTGAATTTATATAGAATTTTGCAGGATTAGATGAACTCTTACTCTTAAATGTTACTTTTTGGTTGCCTCGTCCTACATAGATTGCATCCTTGAAATTAAGTGCATATTCTTTTCCGTCTACTGTTACAATGCCTTCACCTCCAACATTTATTACTCCCAATTCTCTCGAGAAAAGGAAATATGGAGCTTTCAATGGATCTATAGTTTCAAGAACTAACTCTTTATCTACAGGTACTGCTCCACCAAATATAAATCTGTCGTACATTGAATATGTTACGTTTATTTCATTGGGTGCCATAACTTTTTCCATAAGAAAGTTACTTCTAAGACGGTTTGTGTCATATGTCTTTACATCCTGTGGATTACATGCTGTCTGCATTTTATAGTTAACTTGTGCCGATGTGCTTAGAGCAGCTAGACCTAGCATCATAGTAATTGCTATTTTTTTCATGTTTATATATTTTTGATTGTTTTTATTTTTTTTCCTGATGATTGCGCTGGTAACGTATTATGGCACGACGGTTGAAGAACATGCATACCATTGTAAGCAGTACAAGTATTCCTGCACCTATATATTTAAGTGAGTATGAAAGTTCGAATATTATCCATCCAAACGGACTTCCTGCAAAATCTAATGCACCTCCTTCAAAACCTGCAGGGATATTTACTGCACCATCCTGAGTTTTAGCATATACATCGTGAGCTGCCTGTGTAAAATAAGGAGCCATGTTAGTAACCAGATATAATCCTATTAGGATTACTACGAATCCAACAATGAATGTTTTAAGTACGTTTCCTTTTGTGTATGGAAGAACTAATGGAAATACATAGAACATTCCAGCAAGTGAAGCCAAAGGCAAGAACTGATTTCCAGGTAGGATTACAGCTAATAATAATGTTACAGGAATTAGAAGTAATGAAACTACCAGGATTGTAGGGTGGCCAATAACTAATGCAGGACTCATACCTATGTTTAATCCTACTGCACCCTTGAATTTTTTTGCTATAAGTTCGCGAGTGGCATCCGAGATAGGGCGAAGACCTTCAATGAACAATACTGTAATTCTAGGTATAAGTTCCATTACAGCACCCATCTTTATACCTAATCCAAGAATAGAGGGAATATTGTCGGCTATATCTGTCCAACTCTTGCAGGCAAGCATTCCTATTCCACATCCAACCAATATACCTAAAAATAAAGGTTCTCCCAATAGTCCGAATTTTTTCTTCATACCTTCGGCATCAATATTAAGACGATCAAATCCTGGAATCTTGTCCAAAGCCTTGTTTATGACAATAGCAAAAGGAACGAAACCTGCACAGAAAGGCTGAGGAATGGAAATTCCTTCCATATCCTTATAAAAATGTTGAAACTTGTCGGCTGTATAATCGGCAAGTATAAGAGTAATTATATAACATATTATTGCTGCGAAGAATCCCCACCATATATTAGATGTGGCAAAGTATACTACTGCACCTATAAACGCAAAATGCCAGTAATTCCATAAGTCAATGTTTACTGTACGTGTAGTTTTTGTAAGAAGCATTAGAATGTTTACTCCAAGACAAACAGGAATTATGAAGGCACCTACCGACGTGTTGTAAGCTACTGCCGCTGCCGCTGGCCAGCCCATATCGAAAACCTTAAGCTGCAATCCATAAATTTCTACCACCTGCTTTAAAGATGGACCCAGACTGCTTGTTAATAGAGCAGTTACAATTGATAATCCAACAAAACCGACTCCGACTAGCAGACCGCTCTTTAACGCTTTACTTGTTTTAATACCGATACATACTCCAAGAATTGTAAAAATGATAGGCATCATGACGGCTGCACCCAGCCCGATGATATAACTAAAGACTTGTTCCATTATAGTGTTTTTTATGATTAATAGATTGTGGCATTGCGTAAATATAAATTAAAGAAAGCCCAAAAATATAATCTTTTATTAACTAATCAAAACCATAAATACTTAATTATTAGTAAAAATGACATTTTTAATAGTTATCGCACACGAATTATTGCGTTTTCGTACACGAAAATCAAATTTTCCACTTCCTAAATTAAAAAATCCACATACTTAATATTTGTATACTTTACTTTTGTATCGTTAAATGTAGTCTAATGCTAAAAAGAAAAATTATGAAAATTACTTCATATTGTAAGTGTATGTTACTTGGAGTTACATTGATAGCTTCTACTTCTCAATTGTTTGCACAAAAACAGTGTACAGATAAACCATGGTCGGTAAGAATGGCCGATTCGGAAATGGCTAGGTGTCCTGAATCATGGCAACTCGATTTTCAGAAAGGTCTTAAATGGGATTATTGTCATGGTCTTGAGCTTCAGGCCTTCCTTGATTTATACGATGCATACGGTGATAAGAAATATTTTGACTATGCAGTGGCATATGCCGATACTATGATAAACAATGATGGAAGTATAAAAACCTATAAGTTGGAAGAATATAATATAGATCGACTTAATTCAGGTAAAATGCTTTTTCGTGTATACGATCAGACTAAGAATGAAAAATACAAGAGAGCTCTTGACTTGATGCGCAGTCAGTTAGATACTCATCCAAGAAATGATGATGGAGGTTTTTGGCATAAAAAGATTTATGAAAATCAAATGTGGCTAGACGGACTTTACATGGGACAGCCATTCTATGCAGAGTATGCTATGAGGAACAGTCGTGTAAATGATTATAAAGATATAATAAATCAGTTTGTTGCGGTAGCAAATCATACATATGATTCAAAGAATGACCTTTATCGTCATGCGTGCGACGTTAGTAAACGTCAGAAGTGGGCCGACAAGATTACTGGTCAGTCACAACATTGTTGGGGACGTGCAATGGGTTGGTATGCAATGGCTTGTGTAGACGCTCTTGATTTTATTCCTGTACATGAACAAGGTCGCGACGAGATCATAAAAATATTGAATAAGTTGGCTGCCCAGATGAAGAGAACTCAAGACCCTGCTTCGGGTGTATGGTATCAGGTAATTGACAGAAGTGGAGATAAAGGTAATTATCTTGAATCTTCATGTTCTACAATGTTTGTATATACTTTATTAAAAGCTCTTCGTAAAGGATATATACCTCAAGATTATATGGATACTGCAAAAAAAGGTTATGAGGGTATAATAAAGACATTCGTAAAGATTGACGAAAAAGGATTGGTAGATATTACTCAGGGATGTGCAGTAGCCGGCCTTGGAGGCAATCCTTATAGAATGGGTGATTATGATTATTATATCAATGAAAAGATAAGAAGCAACGATGCTAAGGCTGTATCTCCATTTATAATGGCAAGTTTGGAATGGGAGAGACTTAATGGATGTTGTTGCAAAAGCAGTAAATGTTGTTGTGATGGTAAAGAATTTAGCTGCGCAAGTAAAGATTGTTGTGGTGATAATAAATGTAAATAATAAGAATATATGAAGAAGATATTGTTGCTTTTTTTTGTTGCATCTTGTTGCATTCATGCATTTGGTCAGAAACAGGATACTATAGTAGTAGCGCGTGATGGAACAGGGAAATTTAGGAATGTTCAGGAAGCAGTAGAAAGTGCACGGGCTTTTATGGATTATACCGTAACTATATTTGTGAAGAAAGGTATATATAAGGAGAAACTGATAATTCCATCATGGCTTGAAAATATAGAAATTGTAGGAGAAGATAGAGATAATACTATTATTACTTATGATGATCATGCCAATATCGATAAAATGGGCACTTTTAGAACTTATACCGTAAAAGTTGAAGGTAATGGGATTACTTTTAAGAATATAACGATAGAGAATAATGCCCCTCAGATGGGTCAGGCAGTATCTCTTCATACAGAAGGTGATAGATTGAAATTCTTGAATTGTCGTTTTCTTGGAAATCAGGATACAATCTATACAGGAAATCCTTATACTCGTCTTTATTTTAAAGATTGTTATATTGAAGGAACTACTGATTTTATATTCGGCCCTTCTACGGCCTTGTTTGACGATTGTATTATACATTGCAAGAGAAACTCATACATAACTGCTGCTTCTACTCCAAAGGAGATAAAATATGGTTATATATTCAGAAAATGTAAAATTACTGCAGCCGACGGAGTTGATAAGGTATATCTGGGTCGTCCTTGGCGCCCTTATGCATATACTCTTTTTATGGAGTGTGAATTAGGAAAATTTATACAGCCATCAGGATGGCACAATTGGGGTAAAGCTGATAATGAAAAGACTGCACGATATTATGAGTATAACAATTTTGGAGACGGCGCTACGATAGATGCACGTCACACATGGTGCAAGCAGCTTTCTAAGAAGGAAGTAAAGGAACTTACCATGGATAATATTTTTTCTATTAAGAATGAATGGAATCCCATTAAATAGAGAATTAAGTTATAAAATGCACTTAAAATATTAATATTTCTCCATAGGCAAATGGAGCTTAAAATAATTTTGCCGAATAAACTTTGTTAACATTTTGTTTGATATGAGAAATGAATATTATAACTCATTGATAAAAGTCGATGAGAGTTTTATGAAATCTCTATTTTGATTTGAGTTTGATTTAAAACATCTTTAGATGAAATGATATATTAATTTATTAACAGTGAGTTATGTATTATTTATAAAGAAGAATATTTTCAATACATTTAAAACAAATAATATTAATTATTTAAATTATGAAACACACAGAAAAAGCGTGGTGGGTTTTATGCTTATTGGCTGTTATGCTGATATTGCCTCCTCCAAAAACTTTTGCACAAAGTCTTACTGTTAAAGGTACAGTAGTTGATACTGCTGGTGAACCTATAATTGGTGCTGCCGTTGTAGAAAAAGGTAAAACAACAAATGGTGCAATTACAGATTTTGACGGTAATTTCTCAATAAAAGTTTCGGCTTCAGGAAAGAAATTAGTAGTTTCTTTTGTTGGTATGGAGACTCAGGAAGTTACTGCAACTGCAGGAAAACCACTGAAAATCGTTCTTAAGGATGATACAAAAGCCTTGGATGAAGTCGTGGTAATAGGTTATGGTAGTAAAGCCAGAAAAGACTTGACTGGTTCTGTAGGATCGGTGTCGGGACTAAAGATTGCTGCAGTACCGGTAACCTCGGCTGCTGTTGCATTGCAGGGTAAAATTGCAGGTGTGCAGGTAACAACTGTAGATGGTGCCCCGGGTGCTGATATTAATATCCGTGTTCGTGGGGGTACGTCAGTTACTCAGAGTAATGAGCCTCTTTATATTGTTGATGGTTTTCAGGTGGATAATATCAATGATATTCCTCCAACAGACATTGCATCAATCGATGTGTTGAAAGATGCTTCTATTACTGCAATATACGGTGCCAAAGGTGGTAATGGTGTTGTTGTAGTAACAACTAAGTCGGCAAAAGCAGGTAAAGTTCAGGTTAGCTTCAATGCAAATCTTTCTACAAGTCACCTTGCAAATAAGCTTGATTTGATGAATTCTGCAGAATTTGCTAGATATCAATATGAATGGTCCGCATGTAATGGTAGCCGTTCTAGCAATGCAAAATTCTTCCGTGCAAACTTTGGTAATCCTCAGGATCTTGATTTGTATAATACACTTCCTACCCATGATTGGCAAGATGAAGTGATGGGGGAAAATCCTATAAACTATTCTACCAACTTCACTATTGGAGGTGGTACTGAAAAAATGCGTTTTACTGCTTCGTTGACTCAAAGTGAAGACAAAGGTATTATTCTTGGTTCAGGAGTTCGCCGTACTAATCTTAATATAAAGACTGCTATTGATATAACAAAGAATCTTACCTTGCAGATTAATCCAAAATTCTCATTCCGTCGTGATGAGGGTGCAGGAGGTGACAATATCGGTACTGGTGGTATAATTGATGTTCTTCGCTACCGTCCTACTAACGGTTTGCGCGAGTTTGGATATATAGATCCTTCTTATGCCGATCCAGATGAAGAAGAGTTGTTTACTTATACTAATCCTAAAAGTGATATTAGTATAAATCAGCAAAAAAAGTATTCTTATAATTATACTAATGCTTTCTCTTTGGAATGGAAACCTATAAAAGGTCTAGCTCTTCGTACAGAAGCTACTCTTGGTTTAAATTGGGATGATACTTTTCGCTTTTTTGGTGCGTTGACAGGAGAAGGACAAGCTAACAATAATCAACCCGTTGCCATGGTTTCAAAAGGAAGTTCATTCAAATATATATGGACTAATACCGCTACATATGGCTTTTCATTAAAAGATAAACATAACTTTTCTATTCTTTTAGGTCAAGAAATTTATCATAATCAGAAGAAGAGTAATTATCAGAAAAACCGTTATTTTCCTCGTGCTTTCGAAGCTAATCAGGCATGGGCAAATATGGGATTCGGTACTCCTCAGCAATCTACATCCTCACTTTCTACTCCAGACCGTACGGCATCCTTCTTTGGACAGGCAAGTTATAACTATGAACATAAATATCTTTTGTCTGCCACAATGCGTGCCGATGGGTCGACTAAGTTCGCTCCGGGAAATCAGTGGGGATATTTCCCATCAGTATCTGGTGCATGGGTACTATCTGAGGAAGACTTCTTGAAAGATACAGAATGGCTTGAACAATTGAAACTTCGTGTAGCAGTAGGTTTGGCTGGTAATAACCGAATTGATAACGATATGTGGAGATACTTATATTCAGTAAATTCAACCGGTGGTCCTGGTTTTGGTGAGGCTACTCAGTTTGGAGAACAGTGGTATGGTAATCAGGGTGGAAATAAGTTTGCTAATAAGAATATTAAATGGGAAACGACTTTAACACGTAATATAGCAGCCGATGTTACCTTATTTAATGGTCGTCTTACTGTTACTCCTGAATTTTATTGGAATACAACAAAAGATTTGCTTTATCGTTCTGATATTCCATCGGCTACAGGATATGTAAGTCAGATGCAAAATATAGGTCAGGTTACTAATAAAGGTTTCGAGTTAACTATTTCAGGTGATATATTAAGAGGCAGAGATTATCTATTATCAGCTAATCTATCATTAGGTACAAATAAAATGAAAGTTGACAAACTTAACGGTACTGATGATGTAATTTGGGACCAGAACGATCGTTGGAAATCTAGCTATAATGACTATTGTTTGAGAGTAGGCGACCAAGTAGGATTGATTTATGGTTTCGTTTATGATGGTTTATATTCAATGGATGAATTCTATTTCGATCCGACTAATAATCTTCAGGCAGTACCATGGGGATCTTTGGCTGCTGATAATGGAACTTCAAAAGATGCTCCATTGGTTGACGAAAACGGCGTAGAACATCCAAAAACAGTAATCAATCAAATATCGGGAAATTCAAATTCTGGTATTGCAACTCTTCCAGGCAAAATTAAGTTTAAAGATTTGGATGGTGATGGATATATAACAGAGAATGATAGAACTGTAATTGGTAATACAAATCCTAAGATACAGGGTGGTTTTGGTATTAACGGACAGTGGAAAGACTTCGATTTTGCAATGAACTTCAATTTTATGTTAGATTTTGATATTAACAATGCTACAGCTTATCAGCTTTCTTCTTCAGAAGGTAACTCAAAGAAGTTTTATAATGTACTTCAGAAATTCGCAAATACAGGATGGCGTTATACACGTGATGGTGATGGAGAATGTATGTATAAAGCATATTTCCTTGATGGATCTGTAGACGAGTATCGTAATTTAAACCAAGGAAACTCTATGTGGAATCCTACTGATGTAACAAAGAAAATAACACACTCTTATTTTATTGAAGATGGTTCTTTCTTGCGTTGTCAGGATTTGACTATAGGTTATACTCTTCCTCAGAATATGACTTCTAAATGGGGAATATCTAAAGCACGTTTTTATGTATCGGCTTCAAATCTGTTTATCATAACAGGATATTCTGGTTATGATCCTGAAGTAGATATACAGACTGGCTTGACTTGCGGTATGGATTATAATCGTTACCCACGTAGCCGTAACTTTGTATTTGGTACAAATATTACATTCTAAAATTAAAAGAACATGAAACTAAAGAATATTCTAATAACAGGCTTGGCGACTGTACTTTTGTCATCTTGCAATGACTTTCTCGATGTAGAGTCTCCATCAAGTTATAGCGAAGACTTTGTCTTTGGACAGAAGACAGAAATTAATCGTGCTCTAAATGGAGTTTATGCCTCTATTTTGGATGGCAATTTATATGGGAATCTATATCAGAAGACATTTATACTTAATAGTGATGTCGATATGGATATTTATAGCGGAAATGCTGCTACTCATAATAGCTATTCACGCTTTGACTGTGATGACCAAGGAGGTGAAATTAATAATTACTGGTCTGCCTCTTATAAGGCTATTGAAGATGCAAACCGTTTTATCTATGGTGTAGAAAATAGCCCATTATACAGTGAAGACGACAGTGAACTTATGCAGATGTTAGGTGAGGCCAAATGTATTCGTGCAATGGTATACCACGACTTGGTCGTAATGTTTGGAGATGTACCATTTACATTTGAGGCAGCTGCTCAGCTAGGTGACGGTTTTGTAATTCCTATAATGGATAGGGAAGAAATTCAGAATAAACTTATAGAAGATCTGAAGGAAATAGCTCCTAAAATGACATCATCTGCCACCACCACTGTAGAACGTGCTTCTAAGGAATATGCATGGTCATTGATAGCTCGTATAGCTTTAACTGCAGGTGGCTATTCACTTCATCCTAATAAAGATAACACAACCAGTTACGGAGTTATGAGTCGTCCTTCTGATTATACAAAATATTATGATATTGTAAAGGAATATACTAATATGGTAATTGCTTCTAATGCACATTCACTTGGTAGCTCTTACTCGGATGTGTTTATAAAGGAAAGCAATTTTGAACTTATAAGTAAAGGTGATCCTATATTCGAAATTCCATTTGCAAAAGAATCTACAGGTAATGTAGGTTATCTTCAGGGACCAACTTCTACAGCGAATGAAGGTAAAACATTAGGTAAGAATGTTTGGGGCTCTTCTAATGGTGGTGCTCGATTAAGTGCTTTTTACCGTTATTCATTTGATGAGAATGATAAGCGTCGTGATTTCTTGAATGGATTATGGTATTATGGTAATGGTACTGGCAATATAACACAGGATTCTTGTTTAATACGCGCCGATTATACAGTACATAATAATAAATGGTCGAAACTATGGTCTAATGCAGGTCAGTTCGTTAATATAAGTAGTGGTTCTACGGGTATAAACTACCCTTATATGCGTTACGCCGATGTGTTGCTTATGAATGCTGAAGCAATAAACGAACTAGAAGGTCCTACAGCTCAAGCTCAAGAGTCGCTTAGACAAGTACATGCACGTGCATTTGATGACCAAACAGTAGTTACCAACTACATCTCTAATGCAGCAACATCTAAGGAAAGCTTCTTGAAGGCAATTCTAAATGAACGTAAATGGGAATTTGCAGGCGAAAATTCTCGCTGGAGAGATTTAGTCCGTACAAATCTTTACGGTCAGGAAATTGTATACAGTTTCTTGCGTTATCTTTCTACTGCTATGAGTAATGCAGGTGCATACACAGGATTTGAAGATGATATTGCCGAATATGACGGAAGCTATTATCTCGAAAATCTGCCTGAATATATGTATTACCATGTACTCCCACAAACAGCCGAATGGAAAGTAGCTCCAAGTCAGGTTTATGGTTATCCTTATCCAAATAAAACAATGGATATATTATATATCTATAATCCTTACAAGCAGACTAGTCAGCCTGCTACTGCTCTCACTGCTATTGATGGCAAAACTTGGCAGACTGCATCTTTATATCAATGGAGTAATGATGGTATGCCAACAAATCAGTGCCGATACTCTTTCTACGGTTACATACGTTATAATGATAATGGAAATATAATAATAATAAAAGATGGTATTGAAACAATGCTTGAAGGTAACACAGTACCTGCTGTAGGTTCATTACCACCGGTACGTTATATTTTACCTTATCCAAATGCTGCTATACAGCGTTCGGCAGGAGCATATAAGAACTATTATGGTTATAAATAATTAATTAAGTAAATGATTATGAAGAATTATTTTTTATATACACTTATGTTACTGTCGGCTTTCTCTTTCAGTTCATGCTCTGATGATGATAAGATTGCAGCTGGAACAGACAGAGAATGGATGACTATGTTCATTTGCGACAACAACAGAGGAAAGGGAGATGACTATGCCTACAACTGTAAGGCAGAAGGCCCAAATGGTAATGATATCCATCTATATTGGTATGGTGTAAAAGATTGTGCCGGTTTTCAGATTCGACAGGCTCTTCAGCCTAATGTATCAGGCGGAGCTGATGCATGGGGATCATCTGCTGAAAATGGACTTTTATTACTTGATACTATAGTTGGTCCTAATGTGCTTGATATGGTTATAAAGAATCAGCAATACTCTACAGATTTTCGTTTTGCAATTCGCGTATTGTCTAATAAAGATGATAATGTTACTGACTTTTCGCATGCTTCTAAATGGTATGGGCATGGCGATGGTCGTCAGTGGGCAGAATATATTGGAATTATTACAGCTGATCGATATGCGACTCCTTTTTGTGTTTATGTAGATGGATCTAAAACTACCGAGACTACAATGCGTGTTATGTTAAACCGCAAGTTTAGTGTAGTATCAGATGGAATATCTGTCGAAGATAAGGAAGTTTATCGTGAAAAATTTGAAATAGATGGCAATGATAACTTCGTTTATCAGTGGCTTGAAGTTCAGCCATCGCCAAATAATCCATTATCTACTGTTGGCGAGAAATGGGTAAAGTATAGAATTACTGAAGAAGACTTTGAAAAAGGATATGTTGACATTGATGGTCTTCAGAAGAACTCTGTTTACGTTATAAATGTACGTAATGAAAATATTAAGGTAAAATGGGATGCATATTATAATACATGCTCGGCACGTTCGGATGGTGAACCTGGAGAACCTATCTTGATTAAACATGATATGACACCTCCAAGTCGTGACTATTTTGAAACTCAGGAGGCATACGATGCAGCAATGGTTCAGCATGAAGCTGCAGTAAAATATAATGCAATGCGTATAGACTTCATTCTTACAGACTTTATTTCGGATGTAAATCTTGCCGAAGGTCAGACTTATTATCTTGAAGGAGGAAAAACTTACTGTATGTTCAATAACCTTACAACTTGTAAGGGCTTCGTGTTGCGTACAAATCCTGATGATGTTAAAGCCGGTAAGCGTGCCAAGGTACTTCTTGGTGGTTTGAGTGTAACAGGTACTAACGTAAATTCAATGAATCTTATGTTCGGCCGTCAGCCACAGGCGGGAGAAGGTGGTGAGATTTACATGAAGATGCTCGAGTTTGAAGATATTGACTTTGACTGTCCATTGGCTCGTACATATGGAGATCAAATGGCTGGTCTTGGTGGCGCAACAGGTAACTACTTTATAAATATGTATTCTAATGGTATGGCTGTACGCCTTGAGAACTTTGTTGTCAAGAATTGTACATTCAATCGCCTTGTTCGTGGTTTTATTCGTGAACAGGGACCTAATTACAAAATTTGGGATAATGTATTAATAGAGGGAAATCAATTCTATAACTGTGGTTATTACAGCAATGGTGCAGGAGGATACCCTTGGATTGCAGGATCTGGAAATAATGCAAATTCAAATCTTTACAAGAATTTCATTGTCCGTGACAATACATTCTTTGATTCTCCATTCCCATCTTTCTTCAATGAAACTAGTCAGAGTAACTGGAAAGGTGGAGCTTGGAACATTACATTTGAAAATAATACTCTGGTTAATTGGAATACTCGTGCTTCAGGAAATATCTTCAATATGCGTAATATACCAGATGGCAGTGTATATACTGTAAAGAAGAACCTTATAATTATTACTAGGCAGGATGGTGATGCACGTAATATGGTAATGGCTGGAGCAGATATACGTAATACTATGACTATGCCCGATGGTACTGCAGCTCATATTACATTGAATTTTGAGAATAATTACTCAACTAATACATTCCTTACAAATGGTCAGATATTCAGTACTAATGCATGGACTGCAACAAAGAACAACTTTGGAACTCTTGTAAGTAAAGAAGCTGCCACTTTGAATGGTACATTAGAGGTATTGGTAGATGATATTTCACCTGCCGAGTTAATGGTTAGTCCTAATCCTCCTCACAAAGCAGCTACAAATAGTGATCAATATATGCATAGGGCCGATGCTATTGATGGAACAGGTGGTGAACATGGAGCTAACTTGTATTATCAACAGACAAGTAAGGTTACAAGCTCTAAGATATATCAATTGGGAATAGGTGCTTCAAAATGGCGCGAAGGGTCTAAATAGTATATATTTTTAAAAATGTATTATTGATATAAACATTAAAAATGAATTATAAAAAATAAAGGACAAGGGGTTGTACCATAATATTATGGCTACAACCCTTTGTCTAACTAAATAGGAATTAATTAAATACTAAATGATATGGGCAATAAGTTTTTCATAACATTATTGTTACTAGTTTCAATGACTAATATAACAGTAAATGGTCAGGATAATAAGATGATTTATAAGAATTGGCAGAGAGAAGCAAGAAAGTTTACTTCTGAATTCTATAATACTCCAGAAGCAGAGCGTATTGCCAATAACATAATGCTTTACCAGCAGACAACTGGTGGTTGGCCTAAGAATATATATTTCCCGGCTAAGTTGACAGAAGAGGAAAAGAGGGAAATCCTAACTCATAAGAACGATGTAAATGAAAGTACAATTGACAATAATGCTACTACTGTAGAAATAAGATATATGGCCAATATGTATAATGCTACACATAAAAACGATTACAAGGAATCGGCAATAGAAGGAATAAAGTATTTGTTGAAGGCACAGTATGACAATGGTGGTTGGCCTCAATTCTATCCTCGCCCTACCGGTTATTATACTCAGATAACATATAATGATAATGCGATGGTGAATGTAATGTTGCAGTTGCGTGATATATATGAAAGCAAGACTCCGTTCGAATTTATTCCAGAATCGTTAAAAGAGAAGGCTAAGGCTGCTTTTAATAATGGAATAGAATGTATTCTAAATACACAAGTAATGCAGAATGGAGTTCTTACAGTGTGGTGTGCACAGCATGATAAAAATACATTGAAGCCGTGCAAGGCACGTGCTTATGAACTTCCGTCATTAAGCGGAGCCGAATCGGATGAGATTGTTCTTTTATTAATGTCGTTGCCCAACCCTTCTAAAAGAGTGATAAAATCGGTAGAATGTGCGATAGAATGGTTTAAAAACGTCAAAATAGATGGTTTGCAAAAGGAATCTTTTACTAATTCTGACGGTAAGAAAGATTTCAAAATGGTAAAATGTGACTCTTGTCCCACATTGTGGGCACGGTTCTACGAACTGGAAACTAATCGCCCGTTTTTTTCGGATCGTGACGGGATAAAGAAGTATGATATATCCGAGATAGGTTATGAGCGTAGGAACGGTTATAGTTGGTATAACTCAAGTGGTAGTGAAGTTTTATCTGAATATGCTAAGTGGAAGCGGAGAATAGAGGAGAACAAATAAAAAATGAAGGCGGTCAATAAAAAAATGATCGCCTTCATTTTTTATTTTCAGGCGTTCCATTAGTCTAATAATATTGTTTAAATATACTTTTCTGGCTTAAATAAATATATATTAGAAGTATATATCTACCTGAATAGAAGTTCGATAAATATTGCCTTCACATAAAACGCCTATGTAATACGCTGATATGTATAGTGTTACATGTGAATGCTGCTTGAGTGATAAAAAATTCCACATTAGAAATTAAAATTTCCACATTAATATAATTTTTCATTCATATGTTTGTTAAAGTTAACCAGGTGTATAACCTATTATATAACTATAAAAACACAATTTATGGATCAAAAAGAATTATGTAGAAAAGTATTCTCAACTTTCTTGTTGAGTATGCTTTGTTTGATTGCTTTTGCTCAGGGACATACTGTTAATGGTATTGTAAAAGATGCCGCAGGCGAACCTATGATTGGCGTGAATGTCATGGTAAAAGGAACTACAAACGGAACTATCACCGACTTTGATGGTAAATTTTCTATTCCAAATGTATCCAATAATGCTACTTTAGTAGTATCTTATATTGGTTATCTAACTCAAGATGTAAAATATACAGGGCAAAATCTTCTGAATGTTATACTTAAAGAAGATAACAAGACTTTGGATGAAGTTGTTGTTATTGGATATGGTACTGTAAAGAGAAAAGATCTTACAGGATCTGTAGCATCTGTATCAGGCGAGAAACTTGCTGCTAATCCTGTTGCAAATGTTGCACAAGCATTACAAGGACAACTACCAGGTGTTTCGGTAACATCTCAAGATGGTCGTCCCGGTGCAGGTATGTCTATTCGTGTTCGTGGAGGAGGTTCTATCACTCAGTCAAATAATCCGCTTTTCATAGTAGATGGCGTACAAGTTAGCGGTATAGATGATATCCCTGCTGATAATATTGAAAGTATAGATGTATTGAAAGATGCGGCTTCTACTGCTATTTATGGTGCTCGTGGTGCAAATGGTGTAATACTTGTAACTACTAAAGGCGGTAAAGAAGGTAAAGTAGCGGTTAAGTACAATGGATATTTCCAAATTAAGAATAATCCAGAATTATTAGAAACCATGAATGCTTATGATCATGTATATACTACATGGGCATATGCTAAAGCTTATGGAGAATCTTATGGTGATGGAATAGCCGAATATTACGGCTTGGGATCTAAATATGGTAACCATCTTAATGATTACAAAAATGTAGCTGCACATAATTATATAAATGATGTAATGCAGACAGCTAATTCATGGAATCACGACTTGTCTTTAAGTGGAGGAAATGATAAAACTCAGATTTATGTAGCAGTAAATTATATGGACGATGAAGGTATTCGTATTAAATCAGGTTTTAGTCGTTGGAATGCTAATGTTAAGTTGACGCAAAAAATAAATAAGGCTTTAACAGCCGATTTTGATTTACGTTACACAGAGACAGAGCTTAATGGATCAAGTTTTGGTAATGCAACTTCTGCTTATACCTATAGACCTATTGATAATCCATTGGGAAATCCTGAAGATGGTTTAATGGGTAATGGTAGTGGTAATGTTGAGGCAATAAATAATCCCCTAAATATTCTTGATAACAGCGACTATATTAAAAACTTTTATCGTGTAAATGGTAGAGGTGCTTTAACATGGAATATAATAAAAGGTTTAACAGCAAGAAGCGAATTGTCATTAAGCCGTAATTGGAGCCAGACAAAAACCTGGAATCATGCATTGACTGATAAAGATAAGAGTAATGCAAAACTAAACAAAGGAGATGGATATGGAATTCGTTGGGCTACTACTGTAAATTATGAGGTTCAAGGGTTAGGTGATGATAATAATTTATCATTCTTATTAGGTAATGAAATGCTAGCTTCTAAATATAATTCTTCTGAAATATATGGTTATGGCTATCCCTCTACATTTACTATGGACGATGCTTTTGGTATGATTAACAATACAAATTCTGATGGAAACTATGGTAAGGACTATTTTAATTCTACCATAGGCACTCCTAAAAAAACTTTGTCTTGGTTTGGACGCGCTAATTATTCTTATAAAGGAAAATATTTGTTGACAGCAACTTTTCGTGCCGATGGTTCCTCTAACTTTGCTCCAAATAACAGATGGGGATATTTCCCTGCAGCAGCGTTAGGATGGCGTATATCTGATGAAGCTTTCTTGGAAGATACTCGTGAATGGTTGGATAATTTGAAACTGCGTGTATCTTATGGTACTTCTGGATCCGATAATATTGATGACTCATTGTGGAAAGAAACTTGGAAAACCAAGCAACAGCTTATAGATGGTCAACAGGTTACTACTTATATTCCAGGTGATATGAAGGCTAATCCTGATTTGAAATGGGAAACAACAATATCTCGTAATATAGGTTTGGATTTTGGCTTCTGGAATAATCGCTTACGTGGTAGTCTAGATGTATATTGGAATTCAACAAAAGATATTTTAATGAAAGTCCCTACAGATGCATCTTCTGGTTATGTATATCAGTTCCAAAACGTAGGAGAAACATCTAACAAAGGACTAGAATTAGCTATTGGTGCAGATTTGGTTCGTTCTAAAAACTTTAATTTAGGTGTAAATATTACATATAACTATAATAAGAATAATGTCGAGAACCTATTAGATGGTGTAATGGCTGATACTAATACCGGATGGGGATCTACTATGCGTAAACCAGCATACGATTATATTATTCGTGAGGGAAAACCAGTTGGTACTATTCAAGGTTTCAAAGCAATAGGGTTCTATACTGTGGATGATTTTACTTATGAAAATGGTAAATATAAATTAAAACCAGGTATTCCTGATAATAAATTAGTAAATTACCCTAATGGCATAAATGTTTTGGCTGTTGATGGACAGGTAGCTATTCCAGGAGCAGTTAAGTTTGCAAATGTTAATGGTGATGATGTTGTAGATGAAGGTGATGCAACTATTATTGGTGAATGTATGCCAAAACATACTGGAGGATTTACATTTAGTGGTAATTGGAAATCAATCGACTTTTCGGCAGGTTTTACTTATCAGATAGGAGGAGATATTTACAATGCTAACTCAATGCATTCTATGATGGGTAATAAAGATACATCTTTTGGACAGAATCGTCTAGCATTTATAGCAGATACATATAGATATTATGATGTAGATGCTAATGGTGATTTAGTATTGATTACCGATCCTACTACTTTGACAAATATGAATGCTAATGCCAAACATTCAACATTCTTCTGTGAATATGGTCTTACTACATCCGAATTTATAGAAGATGCATCTTACCTTCGTCTAAATACATTAACTGTAGGTTATACTTTCCCTAAAACTTGGATGTCTAAAGTAGGTATTCAAAATGCTCGTATTTACTTTACAGGAAATAACTTATTCTGTATAAATGGATATTCAGGTATAGATCCTGATGTAAATACAAGTACTGATGGTAGTAATGGTTTTCCAACACCTAACTACGATTATCAATCTTATCCAAAGGCAAGAACTTATACTTTTGGAGTTAATTTAACCTTCTAATAATGGAGACAATCAATATGAAAAAAATATTATATTCAACATTATGTGTAGCAGCACTTTTTGCTACTGCTTCTTGTGATGATTATTTGGAAGTAAAATCTCCTTCTGTAGTTGATGCTGATTTTGTGTTTTCGAATGATGCTACTACCCGTGCCGCACTTACGGGAGGATATTTTGATTGGAGAACAGTTGCCAATGGTTTTGTATTTGGTGATGGTAATTTTTATGCACTCGATGCTGCTGGTTCGGACATAGAACGTCATCCTGAGGGATATAACAATCAGTTACCTCGCCATATACCCGAAAGCTTTTACGAAAATGGTACAGCTATGGATACCTATTATCCAGATTCTTATTTGGCATATTTTAAAGATGACGATAAGAATGCTTATAATCAGCTTTTAGGGGTTGTAGGAAAGGCCAATGCTGTTATTACTGCTATGGAAGGTTCTTCAAATTTTGAGTCAATAATAAATGCAAAAGAGCCAACAGCTTTAAGTCAGATGTATGGTGAAGCTATAGCGTTGAAAGCAACCGTTTATCGCGAGCTTATAAAATATTATGGAGATGTACCTTATATAGATAAGTTTGGTGAAACAGCCAAAGGATTATCTTCTCGTGATTCTGTTTATGATGTGTTAATTAATAAATTGGAAAAAGTAGAGAATTTGATGTTCCCTATAGGCTCTATACCAGGTATAGAGGCTGCCAATAAGAGTTATTTCTCAAAAACTTATGTTCAGGGTTTAATAGGTCGTTTGTGCTTAGAGGCCGGAGGGTATCAAACTCGTCGTGACGATATTAAATCTGTAAGTGGCGAAGGTCAGGCCCTAACAATTGAAACTAAAGGACAAGCTCATGATGGTGCAACTTATGGTCGTCGTAGTGATTGGAAAAATCTTTATACAAAAGCTAAAGGGGCTTACTCTCGTTTATTAACAAACTCGGGTAATGCAGTCTTTCATACTACCGACCCTCGTGGTAACAAAGATGATAAAGGTCGTACTTTTGGAAATCCTTATCAATATTTCTTCCAACAGATGCATGATAATGACTTAGCTTATGCCGATGAATCTATTTATGAGTATCCTCAGCAACAAGGTAATGATAGCGACTCACGTTCTTATGCTCATGGTCGTCCTTGTACCGGTAGTAATAATCAATATCCTAATAAAGCATACGGACAATGCCGTATAAATCCTGCTTATTATTATGGTATGTTCGATCCTAATGATATGCGTCGTGACGTTTCTGTAACAATGACTGGTAGTGTAGGTGCAAAGGGTGTTGAACAGCTTTTGATATTTACTCCTGGTGCACAGGCAAAAGGTGGTGGACTATCTCTTAATAAATGGGATGAGAACCGTCAAAAAACCGTATGGATTGCAAAACAACGCCAATCGGGTATTAACGGTCCATATATGCGTATGTCCGAGATATACTTAAGTTATGCAGAAGTGTGTGCGGCCCTTGGCGATGAAGCTACTGCAGTTCAATATTTAAAGACTATACGTGAACGTTCTTTCCCTGCAGGAAAAGCAAATACTGATGAATTTATCAAGAAATGCGGTAGCTTGTTGGAAGCTGTAATTGAAGAACGTGGATTTGAATTTGCAGGCGAAGGTGATCGTCGCTTCACTCTTATCCGTAGTGGACTATTGGGAGATCGTATAAAGAGGATAAAGGAACTGACAAAGAAAATGATGGATGGTTTAGCATCCGATGGTTATTACAAGTTTGAAAATGGTAATGTTATTTCTTCTTATATATGGACAAAAAGCGTTGATGCTAAAGCGATGTATGGATATCGTCTCACTGCTCAGTCTACTGATGATACAAATCCTGTTCTATTCCCTGGATGGAGGGGCCAAAATGATTCATGGGAATCTTATGGACTGTCTTATAATACAGACAAGCCGTTAACTAATTTAGCAATAAAAGGCATATTCTCTCCTGTATCTTCAGAAGAAGCTTCCAAATTGGCTGCTGAAGGATATTCTAAAGTAAAATGGGGTAGTGATTTGTTGAATAACAAAACTGAATATTATGATAATCTATTTAAAGGATTTGACGAGGGTAATTATGATAAAGCACCTATTTATCTTATTCCTCTTCCTCCAAATACTATTGGTACCGGTTATACAAACGGATATGGTTTTAAATAGTAAAGTTTTAAGTATATAATATATTCATAAAAAGCCGTGGAATTGTTTCTACGGCTTTTTATCTCTTTCTAAATAAATTCTGTTTTTACAAATATGGAAAAAAGTAGGCTATGAGACAACTTTTAATTTTATTTACTTTATTGATTCCCTTTTTAATAAATGCGCAAACTACTTCTAATTATTTTTACTATAATTCTATAGATACGTGTAATTTAATCTCTTTTAATGGAAAGATTATCATTTATAATGGTGATAGTATATTATTGGGTACAAAAAATATTTTTATCGACGGTAACCTTTCGGATGTCGAGGCCGACAAGTATCCGTATGTTTTCAACGATTTCAATAAAGCTGCCAAAGAGTTTGTAGATGGCACGCCCGATGAACCTATGAGGGTATTCATAGCGCCTTATGTTTATTGGATTGACAATCCCGATGATCCTGAAGTACGTGTAGGAAAAGATGGTCGAGAACCTTTTGGATTAATAGTGAAATGCAATAATCTACATCTTATAGGATTAAATCCGGATCCACATAATGTAGTACTAGCAGCTGCTAGGGGGCAAACGCAGGGAGCAATAGGGAACTTTACCATGTTCGATTTTTGGGGAGATGGTTTGCTGGTTAAGAACCTTACAATGGGAAATTACTGTAATGTAGATCTTGTTTATCCTTTAAAGAAAGAGCTGGAGCGTAAAAAACGTATGTCGGCTATAACGCAAGCACATGTCGCTTACTGTCATGGCGACCGTATTGTAGCCGATAATGTAAGGTTTATAAGCCGTCTTAACATGAATCCTCTTAATGGTGCCAAGAGAATTCTATTTAATAATTGCCATATGGAAAGTACGGATGATGCGCTTACAGGAACGGGGGTATATCTTAACTGTACATTATATTTCTATGGTCAGCGGCCTTTCTGGAGAAGCGACATGAGCGGAGCTGTATTTCTTAATTGCGATTTTTACGTTAAGCACGACAATGATCGACATTATTTCTGTAAATCGGTAGGACCGCTTAGTATTGTCGATTGTCGTTATCATGTAAATAAACCTGTTTATGCAGGATGGACTCATACTCCTTCCGATTGGTTAAGATGTTATCAGTTTAATGTGAATATGAACGGCCAACCTTATGTAATAGGTGCCGAGAAACCTTATAATACTATATGCATGGATCAGTTGGATGAACGTAAGGCATATAGAATAGAAAAGAGAGATTCCATAATATACAATACATATAATCTGTTAAGAGGAGAAGACAATTGGGATCCTTTGAATGTAAAAGATATTGTAGCCAAGCAAAGTAGGAAAGATAATAAGGATTATTCGAATATGGCTACTTGCTTAACTCTGCTTCCACTTACAAATACTATTCAAACAGGTAAAGAAGATGTTCTTATTAAAGCAGAAGTAAAAAGACACGCAGGATATATACTTAATAATGTTCCGGTAAAATGGAAAGTACAGGCTGGATATGAAAAATATGTAAAGTTGTCGTGCCAAGAGGGATATGAGTGTAAGGTTATTGCCACTAATCATGAAGATGAAACCAAAAGATTTACTGTTATAGCTTATACTGACGATGGGCTTGAGTGTGCTTCCGAGCTTACTGTTGTGCCCGATTTCATCAATCCACCTACATTCGAAAAGAGTCCTACAATAAAAATAGTGAACGGGATGGCTACCGTAAATTATCTACTCGATTTAAACGGACGTAAAGATGAATCTATTATTACATGGTATAGATGCATCGATGAAAAGGCAGAAAATAAGTTTAAAATAGCCGTTTCTAGATTAGATATGCCTAAATATTACTATACTATTAGAAAAGAAGATGTTGGATATTATATAATGGCTGTAATTGAACCAAAGCATTTGCGCAGTATACCGGGAAAAGCTGTAAAAGTAATTACAAAGTCAAATATAAAGAGTAGTGAGGTTACAAATTCAAATATTTATGAGACAGATTTCAGTAATTTCCCAACCGACAATCAACCTCTTATAAGTGAAGGATTATGGACGGTGGGAGGATATAAACCAATGGATACCTCTGAATATGACTGGCAAATAAATAGTGAGAAGAATTACTGGATATATGGTGAGGGAATGAATGGGTCCAAAGGAACCGGTCTTTTGCAAGATCAAAAGGGAGCGCGTTTACTTTTTACTCCGTTAAAAGGTAAGTATGATGATATGTGCATAACACTTAATGTTGATGCAAGTAAAACTGCCGGTCAGGGTTTTGGAAGCGCTACTGGTCAATATTTGGATATATTTATAAAGTATGATACCCGTACCCTTACGGGATATGGATTAAGAATAATAAGAACAGTAAAATATAGTAATGCCGTAGATTTTGTATTGATGAAATATAATAATGGAATTTCCAAGGCTATCAGTAATCCTGTGTCGGCAATATGCTATCGTACCAATACTACAATACATTTGAATGCTGAAGGAAACAGACTTACTGCTACTGTATCTACAAAGAGTGAATTGCCATTGGTAAATGATCCTAATCTAAAAGATTCTGTTTCTCTTACTGCCAATATTGTTCCTAATGAATTTGGAGGAATGGGTATACAGCATACAGGGTCATGCGGCGAAAGCACTACAATGCTTCATTATCTAAAGATAAAATGGCAATAAAATAGTTTCGCTATTTTTTTCTTCATGAAATTTTAGTTTTATCAGCATAAAACTAAAGTTTCATTGAGAAAAAATATTTGTTTTTTTACCATAAATATAAAGTTTCATCTTGATGAAACTTTATATTTATTAGTTATACTCATTCTGCTATGACTTATATAGAAATTGGTGGTTGTTACTATTAGAGGCTAGTTACTAAATATGTTGTCACATTCTATTATTCATTACTGAAAACGTTGTCTGTTTTCTCCCTTCGTTACTAAAAGAGTTGTCAGATACGAAAATAATGGACAAATCCGACTATATATATTTGAATTTAAATATAGTAGTAGATTCAAATTTGTGGTTAGGCCTTAATACTGTAGATGGGAACTGGGGTTTATTTGGACTGTCTGCAAAATGCATAGTCTCGAAACATATAGAGTTTCGTTTAGGATACATTATTCCCTTCTTCCCTTCAATATTACCCTTATGTCCATTTGCTGTATATATATGAAGTCCCGGTTCGGTGGTATATACTTCCATTGTCCTACCGCTATTATCATCATAAATCTTAGATACCATAACATTCACATCGCCTTTGTTCTTCAGCTTCCATGTATGATCATAGCCGCCTGTAACTTTAAGTTGTGAATTGTCATCATCAATTCTGTCGCCTATTTTATGTAAAGTGCTAAAATCGAAAGGAGTATTCCTTACGGCCATCATTCTGCCGGTAACACATTTTGCCGAATCATATTCGGCTATACTGTCGCCGTCAATCCACAATAGCTGATTGTTTATGCTTTTGTCTAGAGTACCGGCAATGTTAAAGAAAGAGTGATTGGATGGATTAAGTACAGTGGGCTTGTCGGTTGTAGCCTCATAATATATTATAAGTTCATCATTGTCCGATATAGTATAGGTAACTGTAATAGATAAGTTTCCTGGAAATCCATTTTCACCGTCGGCAGATAGATATGAAAGCCTAACTCTATTTTTCTTCTTACTGGTTATCTGCCATACTTTATCGGCAAATCCAGGAGTGCCACCATGGGCGCAGTGACCGTTACCTCCTGCTTGCAATTTATATTCCGTTTCGTCTAGAACAAAGCTTGCTCCAAGTATTCGTCCTATATATCTTCCTACTACCGATCCGAAATTCTGTTTCTGACTACTATAGCTTGCTATATTGTCAAATCCACATACTATATCCTCAAACTTTCCATTCTTATCGGGTACCATCAATGAAACTATTCTTGCACCATAGTTGGTTATGCATACTTCTAGTCCGTTGCTGTTTACTAGTCTTACCAAATGTGTCTTTTTATTGTCGTAAACAGAAACGAAGTTATCCGATTTTATGGAAGATGAACTAATGAAACTCTTCTTTGAGCAAGATGATAATGATAACAAATAGCCTATAACCAATACGTGTATAATGCTTTTCATAGTTTAATTAACTTGAATAGGCTGTTCCGTTATAGTAAGGAACAGCCTATTTATTCTTTGTAATAACAGATTTAATTATTATATAAAATGATTACTTCTTTAAGAAATCATGACGCATTGGACTGAACGTATCTATAAGTACGCCGGGTTCCAAACACACACATCCATGTACTAAGTCGGGAGTTTTGAAAATACAATCTCCTTCGCTTACTATCTTTTTAACTCCATCTATAGTAAATTCAAACTTACCGCTTGCTACATAAGTACACTGACTTTGATAATGGCTATGCATTGCACCTACGGCGCCTTTGTCGAATTTAACCTTTACCATCATTAACTGACCATCGTATCCCAATATCTGACGGCTTACGCCGCCTCCCAGATTCTCCCATGGAGTCTCATTTCCAAAAATAAATGCTTCGCTTCCTGTTCTTTTCATTTCCTTATTACATTTAGAGTCATTTTGTGTTGTCTGTGCCTGAATATTGGCCGTTACAGCCATTCCAAATACACAAGTAGTAATAAAAAATTTAATGTAATTCATTGTATTTCTTTATTTGTTAGTTCATTGACTCAAATATAATTTTTTTTAAATGAATACTATTCAACCATTTATCCTTTAATATAATGAATGTCAATAATTACACAATTTCAAACAAAAAATACCATTAAATAGCTAATTTGTCCTGATTTAAATAATATATATATATTTACTTTGCATCAAACCAAATATAATATCTAATGAAGAACACACACATCTTAATGTACATTTTAATGTCGTTTCTGCCTACTATTTTGTTTTCGCAGTCAACATATCTTAATCCGGTACTTGGTGGCGATTATCCTGATCCTACAATAATGCGTGAGGGAGATAATTATTACATGACACATTCTGCATTCGACTATCAGCCGGGACTTACTGTTTTTCACTCAAAAGATTTGGTGCACTGGACTCCTATAAGCTTTGCCTTAAAAGAGTATCTGGGCTCGGTGTGGGCGCCAGATATATGTAAGTATAAGGATAAATATTATATATACTTTACGGTGGCTCATCCTACTGGTAGAAAGAATTTCGTTACATATGCATCTTCTCCATATGGCCCATGGAGCGATCCTATTGACCTTAAAATAGGAAACATAGATCCATGTCATGCAGTTGGCGAAGATGGAAGTAGATGGATGTTTATGAGCGCAGGAAAAAGAGTAAGACTTACAGATGATGGACTTGCCATTGTTCCAGGAACTGAAGAAATTGTTTATCAAGGTTGGGAATATCCTGAAGAATGGCTTACCGAGGGTCTTTGCCTTGAAGGACCTAAAATGAAGAAAATAGGCAAATATTTTTATTATCTTAACGCCGAAGGAGGAACTGCCGGACCTCCTACAAGTCATATGATTACAGTAGCTCGTTCTAAGTCAATTAATGGACCGTGGGAAAACTCACCTTACAATCCACTAGTTCACACCTATAATAATTCCGACAGATGGTGGTCTAAAGGTCATGGATCACTTATAGATACTCCTGATGGAAAATGGATGGTGGTTTATCACTCATACGAAAATGGATTCTATAATCTAGGAAGACAAACTCTTATGGAGCCAGTAGTATTTACAGAAGATGGCTGGATAAAGTGTGTAGATACTACAGATATAGAAAAACCTATTGAAGCACCGCTTAACATAGTTGATAAAGATTTTGACCGTTACGCAAATCTTAATAAGTTCAGAGTAGGATATGAATGGAAATTCTATAAGTCATTCCAACCTGAAAGAGTATTGGCAAATAATGGAAATCTTATTTTAAAAGCAAAAGGTACAGATCCTGGGTCATCGGCTCCGATGATGTTTGTAGCCGGTATTCATGCTTATGAAATTGAAGCCGAAATAGAACTACGCGGAAATGTAACTGCAGGGTTGGTGCTCTATTATAACAGTCAGTTTTTCATGGGAACAGGATTCAATAAGGAAAACCGTACTCGTTATCGTAAAGGAGAGGGAAGAAGAGGAGGTCGTCATGATAACGTAAACAGAATGTGGATACGTATAAAGAATGATAATCATGTAGTGACAGGCGAGTTCAGTTACGACGGAAAGAAGTGGGAGCGTGAAACATGGGGAATGGATATATCAGGATATCATCATAATACATTGTATGAATTTCAAAGCGTATTGCCAGGCTTGTTTGCCTTTGGCAATGGAGAGGCCGAGTTTAGAAACTTTAGGTTTACACCATTGAATAAGTAATAATAAAAGTTGGCATCGTGATTAATTTGTATGATATTATAAATAATAAATCTAAGAAATGAAGAAAAAGATATCTATTATAGGGCTATTCCTGGCATTTGCACTTACATTAAGTGCACAAACCAAAAAAGAGAGCGATATATTAAGTGCAATGAAGAATGCCACCCGATATATGATGGATGTGGCCAGTTATAAAGGTGGATTTGTATGGAGTTATCTCCCTGATTATTCTAGAAGTTGGGGAGAAATGGAAGCAAAACGTACTATGGTATGGATTCAACCTCCGGGTACTCCGGCCGTAGGACATCTTATGATGGATGCATATCATGCTACTCATGATGAATATTATTACGATTGCGCCAAGAAGATAGCAAACACACTTATATGGGGGCAGTTGCCTTGTGGTGGATGGAACTATATGTTCGACTTTGCTGGCGAGGAGTCTATGAAAGAGTGGTATGCAACTATAGGCAAGAATGCATGGCGTCTTGAAGAGTTCCAGCATTATTATGGAAATGCTACTTTTGATGATGAGGGTACCATGCAGGCTGCAAAATTTCTTTTAAGAGTATATCTCGAGAAATATGATCCTTCATATAGAGAACCATTAAACAAGGTAATAAGCTTTGTTTTGAAAAGTCAGTATCCAATTGGAGGTTGGCCACAGAGATATCCACTTATGTTTGATCATCCTTTTCAGGGAAAAGCAGACTATTCTTCATTCATAACTCTTAACGATGGAGTTATTCCCGAGAATATAGATTTTCTTATTCAATGTTATCAAACTCTGGGCATGACTAATTTGAAGGAGCCTATAATGCGAGCACTTAATCTTACGTTAGTACTGCAGCAAGGCGAACCTTATGCCGGATGGGCCGATCAATATACAGTGGCCGATTTAAAGCCTGCCCATGCACGTTCTTATGAACCGCGAAGTGTAAATACGGGCACCACAGCACAAATGATAAGGAAAATGATGGATTATTACAGACTTACTGCCGAGACAAAGTTCCTTTCGGGAATACCGGCTGCTATAAAGTTTCTTGAGTCAATGAAACTGCCAGATACAGAAGTACAAAAATGGGGACGCCAACCAAGAAGCAGTGATTTTATATTGGTGCCGCGCTTTGTAGATCCAGATACAGGAAAACCATTATATGTTCACCGTAAAGGAAGCAATGTTAAAAACGGATATTATTATACAGATCAGAATATAGAGAATACAATAGGACATTATAGTTCGGCTTCATTCATAAATATAAAGGAACTTAAAGAGTCCTACCAAAGGATTGTATCTGTTCCATACGAAGATATTGTAGCCAAATCAATGTTCGTAAATAAAGGATGTAAGGATCTTGATGAATATTACTATTCTCCATATGGACGAAATAGTTCAGACAAGTCGACCGATAATATAATTAAAAGTCTCACTAAAGAGGGATATTGGCTTACACCCCTTAAACAAGTATCTAATTCTTATAAGATAAATCTCGATGAAAAGGGAATAAAAAGTAATGAAACAAAATATGTATCTACAATGGTAGGTGATGAATTCGATACTTCACCATATACTAGTGAACAACCTGTAATGGGTATATCAACAGCTGCATATATTGCTAATATGACACGACTTATTCACTCATTGAATAAATAATAAACGATGAAAAGGAGCTTTTTTGTATTTGTATCTGCTTTTTTTATAGCAATCGCATCATATTCTCAATCGGAGGTAAAAGGATACGCAACGCAGAATGACATGCCGGTATTTTATCAAAAGATGAAAAGCCGACTTACATATCCTTTATCTTTTGCAAATAGTCATAAACATTTTGATAAATGGAGGAAGGAAGCCAGAAAAATATTACTGGAATGTATGAGCCCCGCACCTCCTAAGGCATATTCTTATGATATGAAGATTATGGATAAAGAAAAAAGAGATGGGTATAACGCAATGAAGATTGAATTCAATATTTCGGATTATAGCCGTGTTCCGGCTTATATGTTGGTTCCCGAGGGGGAAGGTCCTTTTCCGGCAGTCTTACTATTGCATGACCATGGTGCTCATTTTTCTATAGGAAAGGAAAAAATGATCCGTCCTTTCCACGTTGACAGTACTGTAGTTGCCGATGCCGATGATTGGGCTGTAAGATGTTACGACAATCAGTATGTAGGAGATTATTTGGCTTCACATGGTTACGTAGTACTTGCTGTAGATGCTCTTTTTTGGGGCGAGAGAGGACGAAAGGAAGGAGTTAGATATGATTCGCAGCAAGCTTTGGCAGCAAATATGCTTCAGATGGGAATGTCGTGGGGCTCTTTTATTGCTTGGGACGATATTAGAAGTGCTGAATTTCTAGCTTCTCTGCCAAATGTAGATAAAGATAAGGTGGGGACCATGGGATTTTCGATGGGCGCGCATCGCTCTTGGATGACTGCCGCCGCTACCGATGTTGTAAAAGCTGCAGCATCAATATGCTGGATGAATACTACAGATAGTTTAATGACCATAACCAATAACCAAAACAAGGGAGGATCTGCTTATTCTATGATTATACCATCCTTGCGCAATTATATGGACTATCCTGATGTAGCATCAATAGCATGTCCCAAACCAATGCTTTTTATTAATGGTTCGAAAGATAAACTTTTTCCGGTAGAAGGAGTAAAAAAATCGTTCGAAGTGATGAAAAAAGTATGGAAGTCACAGAAAGCAGATGGACAACTTGTGACCGAAATATATGACTCTCCACATTTCTGTAGCAAGAAGATGCAAAGTGATATTTTATTGTTCTTTAATCGTTATTTAATGGCTGTTAAATGATGATTAAGAGGGGTTTGGAATTTGTAATCAATAACAAAATAATCAATTAAAAATTAATAATATAAAACTCAATAAGATGAAATTGAAATATGCGATGTTAGTATGTGCTGTATTATTGCTTTCGGCATTTACTGCAAAGAAGCCTATTACAGTATTTATGATTGGCGACTCTACAATGGCCAACAAACCAATAGAAGGTGGTAATCAGGAAAGAGGGTGGGGACATGTACTTCAGGGATTTTTTACTGAAGATATAATAGTTGACAATCATGCAAGGAATGGCAGAAGTTCTAAGAGCTTCATTGACGAAGGATTGTGGCAAGATGTAATAGACAAAGTTACACCGGGCGATTATGTCTTTATTCAGTTCGGTCATAATGATGAGAAACCTAAAGCCGACAGACATACAGATCCTGGTTCTACATTTGATGATAACCTGCGTAAATTTGTAAATGAAACAAGAGCTAAGGGTGGAATACCCGTTCTGTTTAATTCGATAGTAAGGCGTAATTTTGGTAACAATCCAAATGCTGTAGCCGAGGATGATATCCGAGCTGATATTGACAAGGTAGTAAGACCTGATGAAGGAAAGGTATTGATTGATACTCATGGAAAATATTTAGATTCGCCAAGAGATGTAGCAAAGGAGCTAAATGTACCATTCGTAGATATGAATAAGATTACTCATGAACTGGTACAAGGTATGGGACCCGAAGAATCTAAGAAACTTTTCATGTGGATACCAAAAGGATTGTATGCGGCATCTCCTAATGGCAGAGAGGATAATACTCATCTTAATATTTATGGTGCGCGTACTATAGCGGGACTTACAATAGACGAAATAGCCAAGACGGTTCCTGCCCTTGCACCATATGTGCGTCATTATGATATTGTGGTTGCCAAGGACGGAAGTGGTGATTTCTTAACTGTTCAAGAGGCAATAGATGCTGTTCCTGATTTTAGGAAGAATAATCGCACTACTATACTTGTGCGCAAAGGCATTTACAAAGAAAAGATAGTAATTCCGGAAAGCAAAATCAATGTATCAATGATAGGCGAGACAGGTACAGTTATAACAAATGATGACTATGCTTCGAAGAAGAATAAGTTTGGAGAAGAAATGTCTACTTCTGGATCATCTACTTTTTACGTATATGCACCCGACTTTATGGCAGAGAATATTACATTCGAAAATAGTGCCGGTAGAGTTGGGCAGGCTGTGGCATGCTTTGTAAGTGCAGATCGTGCCATATTCCGTAATTGCCGGTTCATAGGCAATCAGGATACTCTTTATACATATGGAAAAAACTGTCGCCAACTTTATGATAACTGTTACATAGAAGGAACAGTCGATTTTATATTTGGATCATCTACAGCCTTGTTCACAAATTGTACAATAAAGAGTCTGAGTGATGGATATGTAACTGCACCATCAACTTTACAAGGCAAACCATATGGATATGTATTTATAGATTGTAATCTGGTAGCTTCTCCCGAAGCAGGTAAAGTATATCTTTCTCGTCCGTGGCGTCCATATGCACAAGCTGTATTCGTTAACTGCAACATGGAAAAACATATTATTCCTGAAGGATGGAACAATTGGGGAAAGAAGGAATCCGAAAAGACTGTCTTTTATGCAGAATATAAAAGTAAGGGTGAAGGAGGCGACATGAGCAAGCGTGCCTCATTTGGTAAGAAACTTAAGGATGCATCCTCTTTTACTCCAGAAAAAGTACTTGCCGGCGAGGATGGTTGGAATCCTTTCCAGAGAAAGTAGTCGTTAGTAAATACATAACTAGCCATATTATTACTAAGAACAGGTAATGATATGGCTAGTTTTTCTATTATATAATTCAGTGAATGTAGTAATGAAATTATCAAATTCTATCTTCATTATGTTTTATTCTTACAACTTTACATGTTTTTTATTATTTTTGACCCTTATAACAATTTAGTCTATTATAATGAAAACATACATCACCTTTATCTTATCACTTTTGTTATCGCTAAACGTTGCTTTAGGACAACCTAAATGTATATTTACGCATTACTCCTCGGAAGATGGATTGTCAGAGAATTCCATAATGAGTATGGTGCAGGATAATGATGGCTTTTTATGGTTCTCTACATGGGATGGCATAAACAAGTTTGATGGTTATGATTTTAAGGTGTATAAAACCCGACAAGGAAATAAAATTCCACTATCTACAAACAGAGTTGACGTACTTAAAGTAGATAAGTTTAATTTTATATGGCTTATTACTTACGATAACAGAGTGTATAGGCTTAATCAGAAGTCCGAAACATTCGAAGCCATTCCTATGGAAATAAACGGAGATATTATAAAGTGTTCCCATATAAAGGTGCTTCCCAATGGAGTAGTATGGATACTTGCTCAAGAAGAGGGTGCCATAAGAGTTACTACTAATCCTCATAATTATAAGATGTCATACCAATCGTATGCACTTCATCAGAAAAATGGAGGAAATGCGCATGTAAGAGATGTAATAACAGATATAAAGAACAATGAATGGCTTATTACAGATAATGCCCTTGTAAAGGTAGATGGCAAGAAAGGAACAGTTACCAATTATTTTGTAAATACTTATGCAAAAAAGAAGGATAAACTTCAATCTTTCTATACAGGATGTTTAGTAGATGATGAGATTCTTTTCAGTTCGAGTAAGGGAAGAGTGTGGTCTTATTCTTTTAAGGATGATATTTTTCGACTTATAGAACTGCCTCTTAATGATAGAATAATAAGTATAAAGCGTCTTGAAAAAGATAGACTTGTACTTACTACACGTTTGGATGGTTTCATTGTAAGCGATCTATCACTAAAGAATTTTAAGCTTTACAATAATTCCAACATATCCAATTTTCCATCTGACAAAATAACGGAAGTATATGTTGATCGCCATGGAGAGGTGTGGTTTGCAATGACAGAATGGGGTAAAATATGTCACTTCAACCCTGATAATGAGAAGTTTGTTACAGAAAAAATGAAGGTTGATCCTATGGGAGCTGATCGGTCTTTTCCTGAGTTTGGAATATGCGAGGATATAAATGATAACCTTTGGGTACATCCACAAGGAGGCGGCCTATCATGGTTTGACCGTCACAACAACCGTCTTGTTCCATTTCATAATGACCCGGACGGAACTGAATGCCGATTCTCTAATAAAATACATTCAATGCTTGCCGATCGTCAGGGCAATTTATGGTTCTGTACTCATTCAAAAGGATTAGAAAAGGTTACTCTTTATGGAACACAATTTAATGTATGGCTATTCTCTAATAAGGGATTTGATTTAAATACAAATACTGTGCGATCGCTTTTCCGTGATGAAAAAGGTAGGTTATGGATTAGTAAACGCAATGGACAGATAGATGTTTATTCCAAAACCAATGAATATATTGGATTCCTTTCCGATAATGGAACTATTTCGCGTGGAGGTAAACCACTTGAAGGTGTTGCATACAACATTATAGAGGATAAGTCGGGCAAAATATGGATAGCGACTAAAGGTAGTGGGGTAGTGATGATAGAGTTTAAGGATGATATACACTACAGTTTTACACGCTTTGAATACGATCCGGACAATATATATAGTCTTAGTCATAATAGCACTTACTATCTTCATGAAGATTCTTATGGAAGAATATGGGTAGCTACTTTCGGGGGCGGACTTAACTATATAACCAAAGATAAGGATGGCAAGTATATTTTTATAAACAATAGGAATAATCTTAAGGGATATCCTATAGACAGATGTTATCGTGTACGCCATATAAATCAGGATAAACGAGGTAACATATGGGTTGGAACTGCCGATGGTGCTATATGTTTCAAAGAAAATTTCAAGTCGCCCGAGTCGATAGTATTTCATCTGTTCAATAACGAACCCGGAAAGTTGGACTGTATAAGCAACAATAATATATACGAGATCGTTGTAACACGTAAAGGTGAAACATATTTTGCAACATTTGGTGGCGGACTAAATAGACTTAAGTCTTTAGATGATCGCTATAATGCTTCATTCGAAAACTATACTACAAAAGATGGACTTCCATCAGACATACTCCTTTCTGTCGAAGAAGATGGTAAGGGAAGTCTGTGGATAAGTTCCGAAAATGGTCTTTGCAGATTTATTCCTTCAAAAAAACGATTTGAGAATTATAATGAACGTGATTTTGGTTATAAGGTGAGATTCGAAGAAGGAGCATCGGTAAACATAAACAATAATACAATCATGTTTGGTACAGGAAATGGAGTTATATCTTTCAATCCAAACAAGATAAGCAAGAGCGACTTCATACCACCTATTGTATTCTCAGAACTAAAGGTAGGTAATCAAATTGTAATTCCTTCTACGGACAATAAGATACTTAAAGAGAATATTAATACGGCAGAAGAGATCATATTATCGCCAGGACAGAATATATTCTCACTCTCTTTTGCAGCACTTGGCATGATTAATTCCGAAAATATAAAGTATGCATACTATCTCGAAGATTTTGATAAAGAATGGAATTATGTGGGCAAACAGCGTTCGGCTATATATACAAACCTTTCGCCTGGAACATATTCTCTTCATGTAAAATCGACCAATAGTGATGGGGTATGGGTGAATAATGAACGTACTCTAAAAGTGGTTATACTTCCATCTTTCTGGGAAACACCTATTGCAATAATTATGTATGTAGTGGCAACAGGATTACTTATATTTATCGCAGTATATATTCTATTTACTATTTATAGACTTAAACATGAAGTATCTGTAGAACAGCAGATATCTGATATAAAGCTGAGATTTTTCACAAACATATCGCATGAATTACGTACACCGCTTACACTTATATCGGGCCCGTTGGAGGTAGTAATGAAGAATAAAAACATATCCGAAGATGTAAGAGCTCAGTTGCAGGTAGTAGAAAGAAATACTGACAGAATGTTGAGATTGGTAAATCAGATTCTGGATTTCCGAAAAATCCAGAAGAAAAAGATGAAGCTTCGTTTAGAGAATATAAATATAGTGCCATTCGTTCATCAGATAATGAACAATTTCCAGTCATTGGCCGAAGATCACCAAATTGATTTCATATTCGAAAGTGAGAAGAGCGACATAAGACTGTGGATAGATAATGACAAACTCGAGAAAATTGTATTCAACCTTCTTTCTAATGCTTTCAAGTATACTCCTTCGGGTAAGATGATAAAGCTATTCATTCATGAAAATGAAAATAATGTTGCAATAGGAGTGCAGGATCAGGGAATAGGAATATCCGAAAAGAATAAGGCTTCGCTATTTGTTAGATTTGAGAATATTCTTGAAAAAAATCTTTTCAATCAACAAAGTTCGGGTATAGGGCTCTCATTGGTAAAAGAACTGGTAGATCTTCATAAGGGTACTATAAAGGTAGACAGCAAAATAGGCGAGGGAAGTACATTTATTGTCGAAATACTAAAGGGAAGAGAGCAGTACTATGATAATGCTGAATTCATACTTTCAGATATACAAGAGAGCTCGACTATAAAGATAGAAACGGCAAAGAGTGAAGATAGCTCTTTCATTAATGACGAGACAAGGAGCGATTATAAGACAATGTTGCTTGTAGAAGATAATCTTGAACTGCGTTTCTTTTTAAGGAGTATTTTTTCGTTGCAGTATAATGTAATTGAGGCTACTAATGGAATGGAGGGATTAAACAAAGCCTTGAAGTTTGTCCCTGATATGATAATAAGTGATATAATGATGCCCGAAATGGATGGTATGGAGATGATTAGACAAATACGCGAAAACATGTCTACCAGTCATATTCCTGTCGTACTTCTTACTGCAAAGACAGATATGGATAGCAAGCTTGAAGGAATGTCTTACGGTGCCGACGACTATATAACAAAGCCTTTCAGTGCTACATATCTACAGGCTAGGGTAGAAAATATAATGGAAAGACGCAGCAAGTTGCAGCATATATACTGTGAACATCTTATGACTATTGACGATACTCTGCATAATCATAATGACGAAGAAAAAGAACCACAGTTGTCGGCTAACGACAGAAAGTTTATGGATAAACTGACCGAACTTATGGAAAAGAATATGGATAATGGCGATTTATTAGTGGACGACATTGTAAGCGAACTTGCTGTGAGCCGTTCTGTGTTCTTTAAGAAGCTAAAGACGCTTACCGGACTGTCTCCGATAGAGTTTATAAAGGAGATGCGTGTAAAAAGAGCAGCGCAGCTAATAGAAACCGGAGAATATAATATGACACAAATATCTTATATGGTAGGAATAAACGATCCTCGCTATTTTAGCAAGTGTTTCAAGAACAAATACGGCATAACGCCTACCGAATATAAGGAAAAAGTAAAAACAAACAAATAAGAATTATGAAGAAAAAATTATTGGCGGTAGGGAGTGCTATAGTACTTACTTTTTGCGCTTTGACAACTAGTGCGCAGGAAAGGATTCCCGAATATCTGCAGGCAGAGAAGTTTACACAACCTAAACTAAATACTATGCTCTTCTCTACTACAGTCGATCCGCATTGGTTTCAAAAAGGAAACTGTTTTTGGTATGAATACAAAACTAGTGAGGGGAAATTCTGGTATGTGGTAGAACCATCGTCTAAAAGTAAGAAACTGCTTTTTGATCGTGAGTATATGGCTTCACAGCTTACTCAGATAGTTAAGGATCCTTTTGTTGCAAATCAGTTGCCTATAGAAAATCTTAAGGCACAAGAAGATGGTCGTACATTTACTTTCGAAGTTAAGTCATCAAAGGATGCTAAAGCTAAGAAAGACTCGAAGAAAAAAGATGAAAAAGACAAAAAGGAAGTTTTCTATTTCTCGTATGACTATCCTACGCGCAAGCTTACTCATTTGAAAGATAAAGAAGAAGAATTGAAGAGACCCGACTGGGCTAATATCTCTCCCGACGGCAAGAGCGTGGTATTTGCAAAAGATCTTAATCTTTACAGGATGAGCCGTGAGGATTACGAGAAGGCACGTAAGGACGAAAAAGACAGTACAATTGTAGAAATACAGATCACTACCGATGGAATGAAGGATTTTGGATACGGCATTCCTTATAGTACACTTAATACTGATACTCTTTGTAATGGAAAACGTAAGAGAGTATGGGGAGTATGGTCGCCCGACTCAAAACATTTTGTTACCAACGTAACCGATTATCGTAAAGTAAAGGAGTTGTGGGTAATCAATTCTATGGCACAACCCCGTCCTACGCTCGAGACTTACAAGTATCAGATGCCTGGCGAAAAAGAGGCTCCGGTAGATTATCTTTATCTATTCAACATGAGTAATAATACTAAAAAAGAGATAAAGACTTCGGCTTACAAAGATCAGTCTCTAGATATTGAGAGAAAACCTTTACTTCAGAAACAGCGCGATATGGATATTCGTTCTGCTGTATGGCAGGGAGATAACAACCGTTTCTTCCTTACAAGAAGTAGTCGCGACCTTTACAGGATAGATTTATGTTCGTATACATTGGGACAGGATTCCATAGTACCGGTAATAGAGGAGAGAATGAATACTTATCAGGAAACCCGTCCTATAAAGATATTGAATGGTGGAAAAGATATAATACAATGGAGTGAACGTGATGGTTGGGCTCATCTTTATCTTTATGATGATAAAGGTAATATGAAGAACAGAATAACAAAAGGACCATGGCACGTAGAGAATATTCTTAAGATAGATGAAAAGAATCGAGTAATATATTTCGTTGCTAATGGAATGAATGTATCCGAGAATCCTTATTATGAGCATCTTTACCGTGTAAATATGGATGGTAGTGGAATGAAGCAGATAACAAAGGGCGATTTCTTTCATCAGACAGAAGTTGATGACGACGCACAGTTCATTGTAGATAATTATTCTAGAGTAAATTCTGTTCCTTGTGCTGTGTTGCTCAATAATAACGGACAGGAGGTAATGAAAATACAGGAGAGCGATTTTTCTCAACTATTTGCTGCAGGATATAAATTCCCTGAACCTTTTAAGGTAAAGGCCGCCGATGGTATTACCGATTTGTATGGGGTAATGTACAAGCCTTTTGACTTTGATTCAACTAAAGTATATCCTATAGTAGATTATGTATATCCAGGACCGCAAGTTGAGGCTACTTATTATCCTTTTACACGTATGTCTCCTCGTACGGATCGTCTGGCTCAAGCTGGATTCATAGTGATTTCGGTAGGACAGCGTGGGGGTCATCCTAGTCGTTCTAAATGGTATCATAACTTTGGTTATGGCAATATGCGCGATTATCCTCTTGCCGATCATAAATATGCAATAGAACAGTTGGCTGCTAAAAATAAATTTATAGATATAAATAAAGTTGGTATTCATGGACATTCAGGAGGCGGCTTCATGTCGACTGCAGCAATGTGTCAATATCCCGATTTCTTCAAGGTAGCAGTCTCGTGTGCAGGAAATCATGACAACAACATATACAATAGATGGTGGAGTGAAACTCATCACGGAGTGAAAGAAACAATTTCCGAGAAAGGTGACACTACCTTTGTATATAAAATTTCAACTAATCCCGAAATAGCATCCAAGCTTAAAGGCAATCTACTACTGGTTCATGGAGATATAGATAACAATGTGCATCCAGGTAATACGCTTCGTGTAGCCGATGCATTGATTCGTGCCGGAAAAAGATTCGATATGCTAATATTGCCTCAGCAACGTCATGGTTTCGGCGATATGAATGAATATTTCTATTGGAGATTAGTAGATTATTTCTCTGAATATCTTAAAGGAAAGAGCGAAAAGAGTGTTGATATTCCCAAAAGATAGCATTAATAGATACAATAATAACTCTTTATAGGCAATAAAAACAGCCATATCATTACTCAAAAAGAGTTTGATATGGCTGTTCTAATATTTAGATGATAAATATTATTTATTGTTGAATTATTCTTATTCTGTACCAAATAAACATTTATTAGTGCCACAATAAACATTTATCCGCTACCAATAATTTATCGAGTAGCGGATAAGATGAAGTGTTTTATTCAATTTATAATATTTACCTATTGATAGTTTATGCACTTTCAAGTTCTATATTGTCTTTTACTGAAGGATGTTCACTTTGGAACATTCTAGCCGCGCGAAGCAGATGTCGCCATATACTTACAAGTTCCTGAGATTCCTGAAGAATATTTAGATATACAAGAGAGGTCTTTACATTTATATCTTCTTCCTGAATTCTGTTCATCTGTTTTTTGCGAATTACTGAAATGTTGTTCTTAAGTTCATCACCTTTTATAAGAATTTCGTCTACTTTATCGTAGGATCCTACAACAAGAATGTTCTTAGCTCTTTCCATTAATTCTGTAAGTTCGTTGCGAATAGGAAGGAATTCCTTAACCGCTCTTTCGGATAGAGGATTGAAGTTATTGTCTACATGTTCCTTGCAAGGTTCGCATATTCTCTTCAGACAGTAAAGCATCTGGCCACAACTGTTAGTACCTAGATGGAACCAAGTGTTTTTCTCGATTGCAAGAAAATTATCAATTCTTCTAAGTCCAAGTATCTCCTTTCTGCGCATTTTCTTAAGAAGTTGCTTCTCGCTGTCTGTGCGACTTACCGCTTTTTTCAGACATTTCAAATCTTCGTTTATGAATCCGTCTGTTATTTTTGTATATGTATCTATAGTAAAGTTCATTTCAGCTATCAGCGTGTTATTTACATGCTGTTTTAGAAGTACCCAGCGTTCATCTTTATCTTTGCTTGCCATTAGACGTGCAAAAAGATCATCAACTCCGTTCTTCTCTTTCTTTAGCTTCTTGTTGTAATTTATATTGCTTCTTATAAGTAAGAATATAGCAACCCCTATCATTATAAACATTGCAGGCATGCCTCCATAATACATTATAAGAGCTACTATTGAACATATCGTGAATGCTGCACCGGCAGTAATGAACCATCCTCCTATTACCGATAGAACTCCGGTAATGCGGAATACAGCACTGTCGCGTCCCCATGCACGATCGGCAAGTGAAGTACCCATGGCAACCATGAAGGCAACGTAAGTTGTAGAAAGAGGTAATTTTAATGAAGTTCCTAATGCTATTAAAAGACCGGCAAGAACAAGATTTACAGAAGCACGTACCAAATCAAATGCTGCTCCGTTCTCCATTATCATAGTATCTTTGCAAAATCGGCTGTCTATCCATTTCTTTACTCCGGTAGGAATATATCTAGAGATATTTTGCGAAGTATTCATTGTAGAACGTACTATGCTTCTGGCTACAGCCGACGATCCGAACATCTCTTCTCCTTCATCCTGACGTGATAGGTCTACTGATGTCTTTACTACATTATGAGCTTTTTTGGATTTCATAAGAGAGATGACCATAATTACACCAGCTATCAACAGAAAGTAAAAAGGAGTCTTGGCTGGTTCATTCAAGGAGTTCATAAGGTATCCCATCGAATCACCATTACCGTTTGTCATGAAATCGTTGAAGGCCGAGAATCCTGCCAAAGGTATACCTATGAAGTTTACAAGGTCATTACCTGCAAATGCCATTGCTAGGGCAAAAGTGCCAAGTAGCACTATTATTTTGAATACATTAACCTTAAGCCAGTGAAGAATCTGCATAAGTATGGAGAAGAATACAAAGAAAACAGTTACTATCATGAATGTATTTTCCTTTACCCATAACTTATTTGCCGATGTCATAATGGAAGAATCCTTTACTCCCTTTATAAGCATGAAGTATATTATGGCTGTTACAGCTACGCCTCCAAATATACCTATTACATATTTAAGCTTTCCTTTGTAGTTGAAAGTGAAAAGCAGACGTGATAGATATTGTACTAAAGTACCGAAGAAAAAAGCTATTGCAACCGATAGGAATATTCCAAGAATAACCGAAAGAGCTTTCTCTGTGTTTAGAAGGTCGGCAAAGGTAAGCATACCGGTTTCATCGCCTGCAATTTTAATAAGAGCTATTATAAATGTACCCCCAAGAAGTTCGAAAACCATCGAAACCGTAGTAGATGTAGGCATTCCAAGACTGTTGAATATGTCAAGTAATACAACATCCGTAACCATTACGGCAAGGAAAATGCACATTAATTCCTGAAAAAAGAAATTCTCTGGACGAAAAATTCCATGTCGTGCTATTTCCATCATGCCATTGCTCATAGTTGCACCGCAGAAAATTCCTATTGCAGCTATGATCATTATCAATTTAAAAGAAGCTGCCTTGGCGCCTATGGCTGAATTTAAAAAGTTCACAGCATCATTACTAACACCTACCACCAAATCAAAAATGGCAAGTAAAAATAGGAATATGATAATTCCTAAAAACATTGTTTCCATATAATATTTGTCTCTCTGTTTTATGTTTGGCAAAAATATTACGGAGATATTATATTGAAATGTCATATATATTACAAAAGTATTACAATGTAGAACATGCATAAATGTAAAGCATTAAATAATATTTCATACTTTTCTTTAGATATTATAAACTGAATTTTAATACCTTTGCGGTCTAATACTTAATCAAAAGAAAATGTCAGAGGCAAAGAGAATTAAAACCGCATTGGTGTCGGTATATCACAAAGAAGGTTTGGATGAAATAATAACCAAGCTTCATGAAGAAGGAGTGGAGTTCTTGTCAACAGGTGGAACACGACAGTTTATCGAATCCTTGGGCTTTCCTTGCAAAGCTGTTGAGGATTTGACTTCATATCCGTCTATTCTGGGAGGAAGGGTAAAAACTTTACATCCTAAAGTATTTGGTGGAATACTATGTCGTCGCGGTCTTGAACAGGATATGCAGCAGATTGAAAAGTATGATATTCCTGAAATAGATTTGGTAATAGTAGATCTTTATCCATTCGAAGCCACTGTAGCATCGGGTGCAGAAGAGTCGGCTATCATAGAAAAGATTGATATCGGTGGTATCTCATTGATTCGTGCTGCCGCTAAAAACTACAATGATGTCGTTATTATTGCAAGTCAGACTCAATACAAACCATTTGCCGATATATTGTCAGAACACGGTGCAGTTACATCTCTTGAAGAGAGACGCTGGTTTGCCAAAGAAGCATTCGCAGTATCTTCTCATTATGACTCGGCTATATTCAATCACTTTGACGGTGAAGAGGGTTCTTCTTTCAGATGTGCTGTTGAAGATCAGAAACAGTTACGCTATGGTGAAAATCCACATCAAAAGGGTTATTTCTATGGTAATCTTGACAAAATGTTTGATCAGATTCATGGTAAGGAAATATCTTATAATAATCTTCTTGATATCAATGCTGCTGTAGATTTGATTGATGAATTTGATGAAATAACTTTTGCTGTCCTTAAACATAACAATGCATGTGGCCTTGCATCGCGTCCTACTCTTATTGAAGCGTGGAAAGATGCTCTTGCAGGTGATCCCGTATCTGCTTTTGGTGGAGTATTGGTAACAAATGCAGTAGTTGACAAAGAGACTGCTGAAGAGATAAACAAACTATTTTTCGAAGTTATAATCGCTCCCGACTATGACGTTGACGCTCTAGAAATATTGGGACAGAAGAAAAATCGTATAATATTGGTACGTAAAGATGCAAAACTGCCTAAGAAACAGTTCCGCTCTTTACTAAATGGAGTACTTGTACAAGAGAAGGACCTTAATGTAGAAACCGAAGCCGACCTTAAGCAAGTAACCGAAAAAGCTCCTACACAACAAGAAATAGACGATATGCTATTTGCAAATAAAATTGTAAAGAACAGCAAGAGTAACGCTATTGTACTTGCAAAAGACAAACAGCTTATTGCTAGCGGTGTAGGACAGACATCTCGTGTAGATGCATTGAAACAGGCTATAGAAAAAGCCAAATCATTCAATTTTGATCTAAATGGTGCAGTTATGGCCAGTGATGCTTTCTTCCCATTCCCTGATTGTGTTGAAATAGCCGATAAAGAAGGTGTTAAAGCTGTTATCCAACCGGGAGGTTCGGTAAAAGATGAACTTACTTTCGATTATTGTAACAAGAATGGAGTAGCGATGGTCACAACTGGCATTCGTCACTTTAAACATTAATAAAAAGAAAAGAGTTAGAAATGGGATTATTCTCCTTTACACAAGAAATTGCAATGGATCTTGGCACTGCCAATACCATTATAACCGCAAACGGAAAGATTGTTGTTGATGAACCTTCTGTTGTTGCTCTTGACAGACGCACAGATAAGATGATAGCTGTGGGCGAAAGAGCCAAAATGATGTATGAGAAAGAGAACCCTAATATACGCACGGTTCGTCCTTTGCGCGACGGGGTAATTGCCGACTTTAATGCCTGTGAACAGATGATGCGCGGACTTATAAAGAAGGTAAATATGGGTAACCGCTTTTTCTCTCCCTCTTTACGTATGGTAATTGGTGTACCATCGGGTAGTACAGAAGTAGAACTTCGTGCTGTACGAGACAGTGCAGAACATGCAGGTGGACGTGACGTTTATCTTATATTCGAACCTATGGCTGCTGCGATAGGTATTGGTATAGACGTGGAGGCTCCTGAAGGAAACATGATTGTAGATATAGGTGGTGGATCTACTGAAATTGCAGTTATATCTTTGGGAGGTATAGTTTCTAACAACTCAATACGCATTGCCGGAGATGATCTAACTGCCGATATTCAAGAATATATGAGCCGTCAGCATAATGTGAAAGTCAGCGAACGTATGGCCGAGCGTATAAAGATTCATGTAGGAGCTGCACTTACCGATCTTGGTGATGATGCTCCCGAAGATTATATTGTTCGAGGACCAAACCGTATAACTGCTTTGCCTATGGAGGTGCCTGTATGCTATCAGGAGATAGCCCATTGTCTTGAAAAGAGCATTGCAAAAATAGAAACAGCAATTCTAAGTGCTTTGGAGCAGACTCCTCCAGAACTTTATGCAGATATAGTATTGAATGGTATATATCTTGCCGGAGGAGGTGCTTTGTTGAGAGGATTAGATAAGCGTCTTACAGATAAAATAAATATTCCTTTCCATATAGCAGAGGATCCTTTGCTCAGTGTGGCTAGAGGTACAGGAGTAGCTTTGAAGAATGTAGACCGTTTTTCTTTCCTCATGAGATAAAATAAGCGTTGAAATTCAATCAGAATGAGAAATTTATTGAATTTTCTTATAAAGTATAATTACTGGTTCCTTCTAATTTTATTAGAAGGAATCAGTTTTACTTTATTGTTTCATTTCAACAATTATCAAGGAAGTGCTTTTTTTACATCGGCAAACTATGTTGCCGGCAATGTATATAAGGCTGAAGAACAGCTTACAGGTTATTTTCATCTAAAATCAATAAACCAGGAATTAGTTCAGCAGAATATAGAACTTGCATTGCAACTTGAGGCATATAGAGATAAGCTTTATGAACTTAGTGAAGATACTGCAGAAATAGAAAGGATGAAGCAGGATGCACTTCAGCAATATGCTATAATTAAGGGAAAGGTTATTAACAATAGTATTAATCATTCTGACAATTATATTACAATAAACAAAGGTGAACTTGATGGTGTGAGAAGTGAAATGGGAGTAGTAAGCGGTAACGGTGTAGTAGGAATAGTTTATCTTACATCAAAGCATTTTTCAGTAATAATACCAATATTGAATTCTAAAAGCAACATCAGTTGTAAGATAAAGAATAATGAATATTTCGGTGTGATGACATGGGAAGGAGGATCCTCACAATATGCGTTGATAAATGATATGCCTCGACATGCCGAATTCTCGGTTGGAGATACTATAGTTACAAGCGGCCATAGTGCTGTTTTTCCACGTGGACTACCAATAGGAACTGTACATAATATAAATGACAGCCACGATGGTTTATCATATCAGCTCAAAATAAAACTGTTTACAGACTTTGCTAAATTGCACGACATTCGTATAATAAGCAAGAATGGCAACAATGAACAACAGGAACTTGAAAATCAAACTCAAAAGAATAAATAACATATAGATGATAATTTATTTAAGAAGATTGGCAGCTTTTGTAGGATTGGTACTCTTGCAGGTACTGATTCTTAATAACATCCATATTTACGGATATGGTACTCCATTTTTCTATATATTCTTTATACTTAAATACAACTCTTCGGTAAATAGAAATATATTAATGTTGTGGGCTTTTATATTTGGCATTACCATAGATATATTCTCAAATACTCCAGGAGTAAATGCGGCGGCTGCCACTTTTCTTGCATTTCTGAGAAATCCTGTATTAAAATCCTTCACTACTTCGGAAGATATTGGTACTTTCTCGCCTAGCATTTATACTATGGGATTCTCATCATTTCTTAAGTATATAATCGTATCGGTATTAATATTCTGTACCATATTGCTGTCTATAGATACATTTTCCTTTAATGAACCTTATCAACTTTTATTAAGGATATTGTCAGATTCTGTAATAACTGTAATATGTATATTGTGCATTGATGCTATCAGGAGGAAATAGTAGTGGAAAGAGATTACAATCTTGAGAAAAGAAAATATGTTTTGGCCGGGGCAGTAATTCTTATTGTCCTTCTTTATCTTATACGACTTTTTACTCTGCAGATAATGAGTGAAGATTACAAGAGGAATGCCGATAGTAATGCTCTACTCAATAAAATTCAGTATCCTAGTCGAGGGGTTATTTATGACAGAAATGGTAAATTGTTGGTATATAATCAACCTGCTTACGATATAACTATTGTATCGAAGGAGATAACACACCTTGATACCTTGGATTTCTGTTCAACTCTTAACATAACTCCCCAATTTCTAAGAAAAAGATTCAGCGAAATTAAGAACAGAAGAATAAACCCAGGATATTCTCCATATACGCATCAGGTGTTGATGACTCAGTTATCGGCCGAAGAATGTGGTGTGTTACAGGAAAAATTATTCAAGTTTCCCGGTTTTTACATACAGAAACGAACTATACGTCAATATAACTACAACTCTTCTGCTCATATATTAGGTGATATTGCTGAAGTGTCGAAAGCTGATATAGCCAATGATGATTATTATCTTCGCGGTGACTTTATAGGCAAACAAGGTGTAGAAAAGTCATACGAAAAAATATTGCGTGGCGAAAAGGGTGTAGAGATACTTTTGCGTGATGCACGCGGACGAATTCAGGGGAAATACATGGATGGACAGTATGATAAGGTACCTGTGGCAGGAAAGAATCTAAAGCTTGGAATAGATATAGAACTGCAAATGTTAGGTGAGCGCCTTATGCAGGGAAAGATTGGAAGTATAGTTGCAATAGATCCTCAGACCGGCGAGATTTTATGTATGGTTTCGGCTCCTACATTCGATCCTAGAATGATGGTGGGGCGTCAGAGAGGAAAGAATCATCTAGCACTTAGTCGTGATAGTTGGAAACCTCTTCTTAACCGTTCCATCATGGGTGTATATCCTCCGGGGTCTACTTTCAAAACTTCGCAGGCACTCACTTTTTTGCAAGAAGGTATTATTGATTCTCGCACTTCTTACCCTTGTTATCATGGATTCGTATACGCCGGTCTTCGTGTTGGTTGTCACCCTCATGGGTCGCCTCTTTCGGTGGTTCCCGCACTAGAAACTTCGTGCAATGCTTTCTTCTGTTGGGGCTTATATCATATGATAGGTGCAAAGAAAAAGTATGGTTCAGTACAGAATGCGATGTCTACATGGCGAGACTATATGGTATCTATGGGCTTTGGTTATCAACTAGGTATAGATCTTCCTGGCGAAAAGCGAGGAATGATTCCTAATGCTCAGTATTACGACAAGAATTACCGTGGATCATGGAATGGCCTTACTGTAATATCAATCTCAATAGGTCAGGGAGAGGTAACGCTTACTCCTTTGCAGATAGCCAATCTTGGAGCTACTATAGCTAACAGAGGATACTACATTACCCCTCATATTGTACGAGAAATAGAGGATGCACCATTAGATTCCATATATAAAGAGAGACATTATACAAAGGTAAACCGATCTAATTACGATATTGTAGTTCAGGGAATGCGTGCTGCTGTTTTAGGAGGTACCTGTAGAGCAGCAAATATTCCTGGAATTGAAGTGTGTGGAAAAACCGGTACGGCTCAGAACCGTGGAAAAGACCATTCTGCTTTCATGGGTTTTGCTCCTATGAACAATCCAAGAATAGCTATAGCTGTATATGTAGAGAATGGTGGTTTCGGAGCAGTTTACGGAGTGCCGATAGGAGCCTTGATAATGGAGAAATATCTAAAGGGTACTCTTTCTCCGGAAAGTGAAGAAAAGGCAGAATATATACAAAATAAAGTAATTGACTATGGCGTACACGAGCGGTAATATATGGAAATCGGTTGACTGGATCACTATAACCATTTATCTTATTTTGGTTATTATGGGATGGTTCAGTGTATGTGGCGCAAGCTATAACTATGGCGACATGGATTTCTTCAGTTTCGACACACGTGCCGGCAAACAGCTTATTTGGATAGGATGTTCATTATGTCTGGGCTTTGTGCTACTTATGCTTGAAGACAAGTTGTATGATATGTTTGCGTATGTAATTTATGTTATAATGATGTCTCTCTTGTTCATAACTCCTTTTCTGGCAGAGGATACTAAAGGCTCTTATTCATGGATTAAATTTGGCCCCATCAGTCTGCAGCCAGCCGAGTTTGCCAAGTTTGCCACTGCGCTGGCTCTTGCCAAATTCATGAATTCATATACTTTCAACATTGACAAGACGAAACATTTCTTTGCAGTTATTGGTATAATACTTCTGCCAATGCTGCTTATTATACTTCAGCGCGAAACTGGCTCGGCACTTGTATATCTGGCGTTTTTCTTCATGCTTTATCGTGAAGGAATGCCTGGGTCTATTTTGTTTGCAGGGATTTGTGCAGTAGTTTATTTTGTTGTTGGAATAAGATTCAGTACCGAGATGATGGCCGATGGTCATACCTCTATAGGAGAATTTTCGGTTTTATCTCTTATCGTAGTACTATCATCAATACTTGTTAAGGTATATTGTAATAAGAGTTCGGTAGTATGGTATATTTTAGGAGTAGGAGGAGTAGTAACGCTTGGCGCATTTCTAGTTTCAAACTATATAATACCATTCAATGTTGCCTGGATACAGTATGGACTATGTGTAGTACTTATGTTCTATCTCATTTTCCTTGCCATGCGAGAACGACTGAAATATTATTTCTATATAGGTTTTTTTGCTATAAGTTCGGTTGGATTTCTTTATTCGGCCGATTATGTTTTTGAAAATATTCTTGAATCTCATCAGCAGATAAGAATAAAGGTACTTCTTGGAATGGAAGAAGACCTTACAGGCGCAGGTTACAATGTGAATCAAAGTAAGATAGCTATAGGATCTGGCGGATTATTGGGCAAGGGTTTTCTTAATGGTACCCAGACAAAACTTAAATATGTACCCGAACAGGATACAGACTTCATATTCTGTACAGTAGGCGAGGAGCAAGGCTTCTTAGGTTCGGCTGCAGTTCTAATACTGTTTGGTATACTTATTCTTAGAATGATAGCATTGTCCGAACGTCAATATAGTCGTTTTGGTAGAGTATATGGATATTCTGTATTAAGTATATTCCTTTTTCATCTATTCATAAACATTGGAATGGTGCTTGGGCTAACTCCTGTAATAGGTATCCCGTTACCATTTTTTAGTTATGGTGGTTCATCATTATGGGGATTTACGATACTTCTTTTCGTATTCCTAAGAATAGATGCTACAAGGAAAAGGAATTAATCTTTAAGAGCCGATGTTCAATCAGCAATTTTATCAAGTCTGATACCTATATCTCTTATTCCGGGAAGAGAATTATCTCTCATTATATGAGTAATCCTCAATGAATGATTATTGGCAGTCTGGCTAACAATAATTCTTTTGGTAAACAATGTGTCAAACTGATATAGTCCTCCTATACCATCGCCATACCATCTGCCACTCTTGTCGGCCAGTTTTAACTGTATGCTATCCTTCACGAAACGAGTGGAATCTTTTAAATTATTGCTCATTTCCAACCATAAATTCTTGTATTTATAGTTGTCAGTATGTCTTATCTCTATTTGAAGACGATATATTCCCTTGCTAGCAGTAACCGGAATATTATATATAAGAGTATCACTCTTATTCCAGTCCTTGTTTTTTATGTACTGGAAAGAGTGATACTTTGTTTCATTCCGACAAGCAGAAAATGCAATAAAAAGCAATAATAGTAGACTATTCCTTGTTGTCATTTTGACCTTTAGCATTAGGATTATTTGCCGGCTTACGGTTATCGTTATTGTTTGGACGATTTTCCGGACGTGGTTTGCGAGGCTGATTGCCATTGCTATTTTGTCCGCCTTCGCGTTGCTTTTCCTTTGGAATACGGTTACCGTTTGTCTGCTGAGGACGTGGCTGTCCTTGCTGAGGGCGGTTTTGCTGATATCCCTTATTGGAATTTTCCTGTTGTCCCTGTTGCTGTCCTTTCTGTCCTTGCTGACGATTAGGTTGCGTTCCTTGCTGAGGCCTATTTGGTTGGTGCCCTTGCTGCTGGCCCTTATTAGAATTTTCCTGTTGCCATTGTTGCTGTCCTTTTTGTCCTTGTTGAGGACGGTTAGGTTGCTGTCCCTGCTGATACTTCTGTCTCTGCTGTTCGCGATTGGGCTGTTCTTGCTGACCTCTGTTCTGCCCTTGCTGAGGACGATTTTGAACCTGTTGCCCATTATTGGATTGTTGCTGAGGACGAGGTTGAGCCTGTTGTTGTGGCTGATTCTCATCACCTTGACGGTAGTTTTCGTTCCTCTTTTTGTTCTTTTTGTTATTCTTGCGTTTGTCAAAACGAGTAACGCTTTCCTGCTCGAGCAAGTCGATAGGTTTTGGAGGTTCTTGCTTAGTCTCTTCAATAAGTGCTCCGGGTTTTTCGCCACGTTTGTTCATGTTGAGAATCTCGAATGCACGTTTGGTAGATATTGTAGTAGCATTCGAAAGGAAATTCTTGTCGGTAGAGTATGTAATATCACCTTTAAGAATATCAGCCTTGAAGAAATAGAAAGTGCCGTCTACAGTTTCCAGTGGCAACTCTCTGCTAGGGAATCTCTTCTGTGCTTCCACGTATGCATCAATCTCATAATTCATGCAGCATTTAAGCTTTGCACACTGTCCTGCAAGTTTCTGTGGATTGAGTGAGATATCCTGATAACGTGCAGCCGTAGTAGATACAGAACTGAAGGTAGTCATCCATGTAGCACAACACAGTTCACGTCCGCATGGACCTATTCCTCCTATTCGTCCCGCTTCTTGACGAGCTCCAATCTGTTTCATTTCTATCCTAACCCTAAAAGTCTCGGCCAATACTTTGATAAGCTGTCTAAAGTCCACTCTTTCATCAGCAATATAGTAAAATATAGCCTTGTTTCCATCACCCTGATATTCTACATCGCCAATCTTCATGTTAAGATTGAGATCCTTTGCAATCTGGCGTGAGCGTATCATTGTATCATGTTCCTTCGCCTTTGCCTCTTCATACTTTTCTATATCTACAGGCTTTACTTTGCGATAGATACGTTTTATTTCGACGTCAGGCTTAAGATTAGCCTTTTTCATCTGTAAAGGAACAAGTCGCCCGGTAAGTGTAACCGTACCGATATCATGGCCCGGAGTAGCCTCGACAGCTACTACATCACCTTTTTCTATCTTGATTTTGTTACTGTTAATATAGTATCCCTTACGTGTGTTTTTGAATTGCACCTCAACCATATTCTGTTCGTCCGAATTTCCTGGGATATCCGCCAGCCAGTCGTATGTGTTGAGTTGTCTATCTTGTCGTCCGCAGCCTTTGCATCCTAGGCAGCCGCTTCCATTCTTAAGTTTAAAACAATTCCCCATATATGTATTATTATTTTTGCACCAGTAGTACAATCATCTTCAAAGAGAAATCGAAAAATACCATTTTCGCATTTACATTCTGTTCGATGTGTATCTGGGCTTCACTTAATTCGTTCATTATTCCAATTATATTTTTCTCGTTAACGAACGGAGCAAATCTAGAAGAAAAAGATTTTTCTTCACTATTCATGTAGTTAAGAGTAGGCGAATGAAAGTTGTACATAAAATTCTCTCTAATCATATTCTGACAATATTCAAGAAAATTCTTTTGTCTTTCTCTCCCCATCCCTGCAACTAGATCACTCCATTGTTTCATTTCGCGTATCTTACGCTGATAGCACAGTCGCATCAGACTTACAAAAAGTTCGAAGAACTCTTTGTGTTCCTTACTTGTCTGAATAGCATCAAGCGCTCTTAATACATTGCCTTGAGATATATGAGCTATTTCTTGGGCATCGGCATCCTGAATGCCAAATTTGGTCATAATCATAGCCTTCATATCCTCAATATTTACAGCCGGTATATAAAAACGCTGACACCGGCTTATTATAGTGGTAAGAAGCATTTCGGGTTGCTCCGAAACCAAAATGAAAAGAGTCTTTGTCGGTGGCTCTTCAAGTATCTTAAGAAGTTTGTTGCTGCAGTCCGCATTCATCTTTTCGGGAAGCCATATAATCATAATCTTATATCCTCCCTGACTCGATTTAAGACTTAGTTTTCTAAGTATTTCATCGCTTTCATGAACATAGATTAAAGCCTGCTGATTTTCGGCACCCATCTCTTTTACCCAATTATTAAGTGTAAAATATGGATAATCAGTTACATAATTTCTCCAAACATTTATGTAATCATCGCTTACAGCTCGCGAAGAGCCTTTTTTCTTTATTACAGGAAAAACGAAATGGAGGTCGGGATGAATTAGTTTGTTGAATTTAATGCAACTCGGACATACTCCGCAAGCATCATTTCCCGGATTCTCACAACAGATATAACGGGCATATGCTATCGCCAAAGGTAACTTGCCATTTCCCTCGGGACCGCAAAAAAGCAGCGCATGAGGAATACGACCCTCCTTAACCTCTTCAATTAAACGGTTTTTGATTTCTTTCTGTCCTATTATATCCTTAAAATACATAAATCAATAAATCTCTTTAGCTATCTGTTTTACACTGTCTACTGCACCTACTGTATAAAAATGAATACTCGGTACACCATTTTCAATTAATTCCTGGCACTGTTTTATACCCCATTCTACTCCAAGACGTTCTGTCTCTTGATCGGTTGTACATTTTACAGCTTCCGAAGCCAGTTCCTGTGGCAAATCTATCTTAAAAGTCTTTGGAATCATGCTTATCTGCGAAAGCTTCTTGAATGGTTTTATCCCCGGTATTATAGGAACAGTAATTCCCTCCTTACGTGCTCTTTCCACAAAATCAAAATATTTGCTGTTGTCGAAGAACATTTGAGTAACCGCATATTCTGCACCGGCCTCAATCTTTTTCTTAAGCCAGTATATGTCCTGTTCCATATTAGGAGACTCCTCGTGTTTCTCGGGGTAGCATGCCACACCGTAGCTGAAAGGATTACCCGGTACCTTTATAGGCGATCCGTCTACAAAAATACCTTTGTTAAATTCATTTATCTGTCCCTCCAGCTCCAATGCATGGGAGTATCCATTAGATTCGGGAATGAAAGTCGATTCATGCTTAGCCTTATCACCACGCAAAACCAGTAGATCGGTAATTCCAAGAAACTGAAGATCCAGAAGTACATACTCTATATCTTCGCGGCTGAATCCGCTGCAAAGCAGATGAGGAACGGTAGTAATGTTATACTTATTCTGAAGAGCAGCTGCAACGGCAACAGTACCCGGACGGCGACGCTGACGCATCCGCTGAAACATTCCGTTACCAAGATCCTTATAAACATATTCACTTCTGTGAGTAGTAATGTTTATATATTTAGGATCGAATTCAAGCAATGCCTCAACCGAATCATATAATTTATCTATACCTGTACCTTTTAAAGGGGGTAATATCTCGAAGGAAAAGGCTGTCTTTTCCGTACTTTTAATCAAATCGACTACTTTCATCCTTTATAAATTTCCCTATGGGTGAAAAAACATGTTTGGCAAAAATAACAAAAATATTGCATTCTGTCAGAATATGCCTGCATTTATTTTACCCAAGGAAGAGAGGGATGAAAGCTGTTATTATTGTCGTTGACCTGATATAATCATAAAACAGGAGTAAGCATATTGGCAAACCATCCTACAAAACGTTTCCATCCTGAACGATTTTTGTACCATTCGCGGTCCATTAGAACACTCTTTTTCTTATCTGCATTAAAAAGATCAATCAGTTCATTGGTTATTTTCTTGTCGAATATCAAAGCATTAACTTCATAGTCATATCTTAAGCTTCGGCTATTAAGATTAGTACTTCCTACGGTACAGAAAGTACTATCTATCATCATAATCTTTGAATGGTGAAATCCACCGTTGAATATGTATATATGCGCACCCTTTTTCTGTAGCTTGTGTGCAGTATAGAATGCAGCATCGGGTGTAAAAGGAATATCAGATTTTCCTGGAATCATAATCTCTATGTCCACTCCTCTTTTAAGGGCTTTTTTCAATGCCTTCTTTATGGAGTGAGTAGGAACGAAGTACGGATTTATAATCTGAATTTTCTCTTTGGCAGCATTTATAGAGTTTACATATAGCTTTCGCATTATATCTGGAGTTTTTCCGGGTATTCTGTCAATAATAGCCACACTGCTTTCATTATCAGTGCTCTCATTAGATTGCTGCTGATAATAGTTCTCTCCTCCTATATTCTGCTTAGTAGTCTTGTTCCATATTTCAAGAAAGATGTCCTGCAAATAGTTAACTGCACTTCCCTCAATCTTAATGTGCATATCGCGCCAGGCACCTATCTTTGGTAATCCCTTTATGTAGTAGTCGGCAATGTTCATGCCGCCTGTATATCCTATTTTTCCGTCAATAACTACAATTTTTCTGTGATCTCTCTTAAAAACATGATTAATCCATGGAAATTTTATAGGATCAAACTTAACAATTTCTATTCCCTTTTCGCGAATAGCCTTTAGATGTTTTTTCTTTAGAGGTCTGTTATTGGACATATTGCCGAAAGCATCGAAAATAGCCCTTACCTCAACCCCTTCCTTTACCTTCTTGCCAAGTAAATCGAACAATGCATTTGCTATAGAATCGTTTCGAAAATTGAAATATTCAAGATGAATGCTCTGTTTGGCATTTCTAATCTCTTCAAAAAGATCAAGGAATTTATCTTCTCCACTTTTCAGCAACTCAATCTTATTGTCGTCTGTAACTGATATTCCCTCATCCCTCAGCAAAGACATCATTACCTGTTCGCTTGTCTTATTTTCGAGCGAATCTACTGTCTCGGCCTTGATTGATGATATGTTCAGTAAAAAAGAAAAAAGGAATGCTATCTGTAAATATTGTATAACTCTTTTGTACATTTATAATAATTAAATTGAAGCTGCAAAAGTACCTAATATTATAATTATCTGCAAAGTATCAACTTTATTTAATCTTTATACAGTTTCTTTTTCCCACTTCATCGGCTAGTATTTCTTCGTCATCCTGGCTAAGCATTCCTGCTGTACCAAGCTCTCTTATAAGCATTTTCTCTTTCCTTAGCAAGAGTCTTCTTGCCTTATCGTTTATAGCCATATTAAATGCAATTGGATAATTGTAGGATAACAATATTGTTTGTTTTTTTGCAACATTTATGTTTTCAATTATCTCTTTTTCTACAATTTCAAGGCTGTCCATTCCCTCTTTTCGGAAAGGAGGTGCTTTTTTCATATCGTTTATAAGATCAATTGAATCATATTCTATTATTATGAATGCATGAAGAAAGTCGTAATTGTTGACAATCTTTATGCGAAACATATTCGTGAATTTGTAACTTAGTTTGAGTAGATTTATATTAATTATATGTTTTTTTCCTAATGAAGATAAGTAGTCGCTTAATATAGTGAATGGTGCTTCTCCCTGATAATCATCAATTTCCTCAAGTATGGCAGTAAGCCGCTTGTATGTTATAGCCGATATTATACCTTCCTGATACAGATGCATACATTTAGATAAGTTTTGTTCCATAATCTTATTCCTTATGGTTGCTATCATCGATTTTTGAGGAACTGTTTCGGGTACAGGATTTTCGCCAATTTCCGGAAGATATTCTTCCAAATGATTCCAATCTGTTCCTTTCAATGCTATTTCATTTTTAAGTTTATTGAAATAGTCCTGTGCCTTGTTACGATATATCGTTCTCATGTTATATTCAAGCAGAAGTTTTGCAGAAGGAATCTGCGTTAGATTTAGCTTTTTCAGTAACCATCCCATAGTAGTAGCATTTAGCGTTAGCGTTAGTGTTACTATACCTCCTGTAAGAAAAAGTATTTGATGACGAGCCGTTTCGGGAATAGAAGGAGTATAGAATACAAGAAGAGCCAGTGTCAGTCCCAGTGCACCTCGCAGGCCGCCCCATGTAAGTACTATTCCTTCTTTAGGAGTTATTCCATATTGCTGGCGTTTCATTATAGGATAGAAAATAAATATCATTATCCCTCTTATAGCCATGATTGCCACATATACTATTGCCAGAATTGCGAAATCGCTAGGTATGAAATCGCATTTCATTGCTATCATTATACCCACTATGATGAATATTAGTGTATTGGCAAGATATGCTGTAAGCTCCCAGAATTGCTTTATGAACTTATTGGCCGAAGGTCGGAGTGTAGTGGGTCCGTAGTAAGCTACCACCACGCCAAATGTAACCAGAGCTATCACTCCAGATACTTCGAGTGCCCTGTTTGTTACATAAAACAATATATATGAGGCTATGAAAAGTATGCTGTTTTGCAAAATTGGATCGCTATTTATATGTGCAGCACCCCACAAACTAATAAGTGCAACTAGATATCCTACCACTACCGCTCCGGCTACTGTAATGACGAAATTTGTTATAGCTCCGTAATGCAGTCCCTGCGCCGTAAAAGTTCCAAAGAAGAGCATGAAGAATACTATGCCTGTACCATCATTCAGCATAGATTCTGCATCTACAAGTGTAGAAAACCTCTTGCTTGTTTTCAACTCGTTCAGCAGTGCCACCACAGCAACAGGGTCTGTAGCCGATATAAGAGCTCCGAACATAAGTGCTATTGTCCAGTTCCATTCAGGGTTATAAGAAGGAAACCAATATTTTATTCCTATCAGGAAAGCTCCTGTAAGAAGCATGCATATTATAACTCCCGGTATCGCCAGTATGCTGGCATTTACAAGAGATTTCCTAAATATATGTATGTCAAGGTTAAGCGAAGCTTCGAATATAAGTATAGGAAGAAAAATATAGAGTATTATTTCCGGATTCATGTTGCCTACTTCCTTCAATACACTTCCCATGATATCGGGAATCTCTATCAACCCAAATCGTGAAGACAGTCCTACCATGAGTCCCAGAATGAATAGCCCTACAGTATAAGGAATGAATGTACGTTTTAGAATAACTTTTAAAATAACTCCCGCAAGTATACTTATTATAATAAAAAGTAAAACCAGAATAATGTCTACCTCCATAATATTTTATTTAAATAAAGATTAAAACAAAGTCGACGGTAAAATAGTTCCTTATTTGAATCTGAAAGGCTCTTATTTAACACAATCTGTTCCAATACTCCTTATTTACATCTCATGTATAAAAACAATGCTATATTTGTATCATTATATAATCTTGATGAAATGAAAGAAATAATTTTCTCAACAAAACTTGATGGATTAATGGGAGTAACATCTACTCTTCACGAAAATAATAAATTACTTAAAGATGAAAGTCTATATAAGATAATATGGATAATAGAAGGAGAGGTAACCATCGAGATAGATCATGTTATAACAATACTTCATAAAGATGAGATAGTAACACTCACACCACTGCATCAAATAAAGTTTATCTCCATTAACGGCGAATATACTACATTACTTTTCAACAGCAACTTTTACTGCATATACGGACATGATAATGAAGTATCGTGTAATGGATTTCTCTTTCATGGATCGTCTAGTGTTGCAATGCTTCAGCTTTCGGAAACTGATACTGTTACATTGAACAGCATAATTCATCAGTTTTGCGACGAATCTTCAAAAAATGACGATTTTCAGGAAGAGATGCTAAGGATGCTCCTTAAACACTTCATAATAGCATGCACCCGTTTGGCACGAAAACATTACAAAATAAGCAACGATAATATAAGCCGTTTCGATATAATAAGGCAATTCTATATATTGGTCGATACTCATTACAAGGAGAAGAAACAGGTTCAGGATTATGCCTCTATGCTTTATAAATCGCCAAAGACACTAACAAATCTTTTCTCGGAATACAAGCTAACTTCTCCACTCAGGGTAATTCATGAACGAATACATTCCGAAGCATGTCGTCTTCTGTTAAATACAGAAAAGAGCGCTAAGGAGATATCCGATATACTTGGATTTGAAGATATAGCCACCTTCAGCCGTTTTTTCAGGAAAATGAGCGGCAGCAGCATATCCGATTACAGAAAAAGGATAAAAACAGAACATTAGGGAATAATAGCCAAGTCTGTCGGAAATATTGCCATTTAGCTATAGTGTTATTATACCGATATTTGCATTGTGATAATAATAATCAAAAAATATAACAGTTATGGCAGCAATTAAAAAGTTACTTCTTTTCTATTTAAATCTTGTATCTAAATCGTCCAAGTTGGGCATAAACCTTATACGTATTTCCATTCTTATAATATTTGTGTGGATAGGCGGACTAAAGTTCTGGAATTACGAAGCCGAAGGAATAGTTCCATTTGTGGCAAACAGCCCTTTTATGAGCTTCTTCTACAATAAGCCTGCTCCCGAATATAAAGAGTATAAGCTGAAAGAGGGAGAATTCAATCAGGCTAAAAATGAATGGCATAAAGAGAATAATACTTATGGATTCTCTCGCGGACTTGGAATTCTTATTATGAGTATAGGTATTCTAACTTTTCTTGGAATCTTTTTCCCAAAAATAGGAGCTATAGGTGCTACTTTGGCCATTATAATGACAATAGGAACTCTATCCTTCCTCGTTACCACTCCAGAAGTGTGGGTGCCCGATATGGGCAGTGGAGAACATGGTTTTCCACTTCTTACAGGAGCAGGCCGACTGGTAATAAAGGATACAGCAATATTGGCTGGAGCATTAGTGGCACTTGCCGACAATGCAAAGAGTATTTTAGCATCTTTAGGTCATAAAAAATAAATAAAGCCCTTGTAATGTTATCGTCGCATTAATATGGGACGATCGTCTCATATAAGTGAGGCGATTGTTTCATATTAATGCGACGATCGTTTTATATATATGAAACGATAACTTTATTTAGATAATAATCATATTTTAATTAAACAAAATATCAAGATGTAATGTTGTTTAAAATAAAAAATGTTCGATAGTTCTCATATTCATCCAATGTTAGTACATTTTCCTATAGCATTAATATTGCTGGGAGTGCTCTTTTCGGGTATACATCTGTATAAGCCAAATAAATTTCCTTATCCTTGTGGAGAGTTCATACTCTATTTTGGTACATTAGCAGCCATTCTTGCCGCATTTTCAGGTAGTGAGTTTGCTTTAGATTTTACCAATCCTATATTAAAGGATGCAAAAAATATTCATAGCACATTTGCAGGCATAACTGTATTTTTACTTTGTGCAACTACCGTACTTTATTTAGGAGGTCGCTTTATAACTAAATATTCCTGGCGTTTTTATCATATAGGTTTCTTATTTTATATATTATCCGCTCTCTCTGTTTCTATAACAGGTTTTCTTGGTGGCGTGCTTGTTTATAATGATTTGCTTAAATTGTAGTAATAGCAGGTAATAATTAGTAATTTAATGCTTTAATACAATTGATTTAATGCTATGAAAACAAGCCGGACTTTTAAAAAGAACATGTAAATGTTTTTTTATTGTGAATTTTTAGTATTTTTATGCCCATATAAATTAGTTTTGTATAAATGAATATTATAAGATTGTTTATAAACAAGTACTTAAGTCTTTTTATTTGTATCTTATGTTTATCGCCTTTTTCTTATGTTAATGGGCAGGAAAGTAAAAGAATATTATATATAAATTCTTACGACCCTTCATTTCCTACATTCCATATGCAACTAAAGGGCTTGCACGATGTAATAGATAGTGCCGGATATACTCTCGATATAGATTATATGGACTGCAAGCGTTTTCCAGACAGTACTAGTCAAACCTATTTTTTGGATCGTTTAAAGTATAAAATATCTAAACTTCCAAAGAAGGATCTAATATTAGTGAGCGATGATGATGCCTTCAATTTTGCCTTGAAACATAAACGAGATCTATTCAAGAATGTTCCTATAGTGTTTTTTGGAGTGAATGATTTAACGAAAGCTCTACTTCAGAATCAAGATTCTCAGATAACAGGTGTTGCAGAGAAACCTTCCATGCGCGAGACTGTAGAACTTATAGAAAAGCTTTATCCCTCAACTCCTTATATCCATGTCATTTCGGACAGTACCACTACAGGTTTGAAAGATCTCGAGAACCTTCTTAAAGTATCCTCCTTATTGCATAGCAGTAGCTTTAAAATTCATTCACAAAGTAATTACACCTTCGATGAGTTTAAGGATGTACTTCGCTCCATACCGTCCAATCAACCAATTATATTCTTATCAGGTTTTTTAGATAAAAATGGCAACACATGCTCGTTCGTGCATGCAATGAACATTATACGAAGTAATGTGAAAGCTCCTGTTTTTCATTTATGGACCCATGGTGTTGGAATGGGATTAATAGGTGGTAAAGTTGTTTCTCAGTATGTTCAGGCTGTCGATGCATCTAAAATGGCTATCAGGATACTGCGAGGAGAGTCCATAAGCAACATACCTATTATTGAAGATAGTCCAAATATATATATGTTCGACTATAAGCAGCTGAAACATTTTGGGATAGATACTTCACTTCTGCCCTCCGGAACTACATATATCAACAAACCGCAGACATTTATTGAAAGAAACAAGAAAGAGATAATTATTCTTGTTGTAGTATTTATTGCGATGACTGCAATTATTGTAGTTATGATTGTATTTATGATTGTATTTATGAGCAAGATGATTATTACAAGGAAAAAACTTAATATAGCAATGATCAAGGCCGAGGAGTCTGATAAGCTTAAATCTGCATTTCTGGCCAATATGAGTCATGAAATACGTACTCCGTTAAACGCTATTATAGGTTTCAGTGAACTACTAAATGATAAGGAAAACGATAATTTTAGCTCTGAAGAAAAATCGGAATTTCTTAATATTATAGTAAGTAACGGGCATATGTTAATTACTTTGATAGATGACATTCTTGATTTATCCAAACTTGAGAGCGGATTATACAAAATAGTTCCTGTCGATACAGAACTTGATCCACTTCTTCATGCCACTATCGAAAATGTAAAACTTAAGGTACACGAAGGAGTAAAGCTGAAGTTGTCGGTACCCGAGGAGTTACAGAATATGGTAATCACCACCGATGTGATGCGTGTGCAGCAAGTGTTGACAAACTTCCTTACCAATGCATGTAAGTATACAGAAGAAGGAGAAATAGTGCTTGACTGTAATATACATGAAGAGAAGGCTGCACGGATGCTCGTTTTCAGAGTTACGGATACCGGCATCGGCATTCCCTCTGATAAAGCAGATATGGTATTTGACCGTTTTCAGAAAATAGGATCATTCAAACAAGGTACAGGCCTTGGACTTAATATATGTAAGATAATAGCTAAACTCCTTGATGGAAATGTCTATATAGATAAATCATATAACAAAGGGTCAAGGTTTATATTCGAGATTCCGGTAAGTTAAGGTTTATGACTGATGTATCTTATGGTAGCATAGATGGCTTTTATTCGACTAAATTAAATATTAATATAGTCGGCTTTAATAAAGACAATACATTGTGAATGATCTGTGAATATTCTTGTATGAATGTTCACGCATAACCAATTGAGTAATAACGTGTTGGAATTGTGAAGATTGTGACATTAGGTTTAATAAAGTGTGAGCCGGAGGCTTCTTTTAAGAATAGATAATAAAAAAAGGAAGAAAACTTTCATTTTCTTCCTTTTTTATCGGGTTTAATTTTGTCTTTAAGTGATCCGCCTGGGGCTCGAACCCAGGACCCCAACATTAAAAGTGTTGTGCTCTACCTGCTGAGCTAGCGAATCTTTCTTTTTGTTGGCTTTTCTTCCGAATTGCGAGTGCAAAGGTAGGTGTTTGGTTTCATATATCCAAATAATTCGAATACTTTTTTATAATTAATTTTTGTCATTTCCTTCTATACTTTCATTATCAGGTAGTTGTGTGGAAGAAAACTCAATGTCTTTTTTCTTTATATATCTTTGATAATAGGCTAGAAGTAAACTTGTGCAAGGTAAAGCTATTATCATACCTACTATTCCCATTAATGACCCCCATACAGAAAGTGATAAAAGTATTATGGCCGGATTCAATCCTGTTATTTTTCCCATAACTTTGGGTACAATTACAACATCTTGTATTAATTGAACTACACAGAATACTACTATTGCCCAAAGCATGATAATCCAAAAGTTCTGACCTGTATCGGCTGCCTTTAAAAGTGCCAATAGGGTTACCGGTATAAAACCTAGCAACTGAAGATAAGGAACCATATTGAGAAGTCCTATGAAAAGTCCCAAGCCTATGGCTAGTGGAAAGTCTATTATAAGAAATCCTGTACAGAACAGTATGCCTACACAAAATGCAACAAACGCCTGTCCACGAAAATAACTATTCATTCCGTTCTTTACATCCATTACAATTTGAGTAGTTATAGTGCGATATTTTGCAGGAAGTAAATTTAACCATCCATCTGCTATCGATTCATAATCTAACAGAATAAAGAATATATATATAAGTACGAAGAATAGATTTACAATACCTACTATTGCATTGAATGATTCTGTTACTACAAACCAAACTTTAGGAGCTACTTCTTTTATAGTATTGGCTAAATTTTCCTTATTCAGTGCATCGTGAATATAATTCATGTTTATGTGATCACGAATAAAATTCTCTATGGTCCCCGGAATAGCTGCCTGTTTGCTGCCTTCAACGAAATATGTAGAAAGTAGCTCCTTTAGTTTGTCGAACTCTTCAATTAATGGAGGAATAATTAAGAACGATGCACCCACCAAGCCTGCTATTATTAGTATCATAACAGTTATGATGGCCAGTGCTCTATTCTTTATATGTAATTTGTTCTGAAAGAAACATACTGCAGGGTAAATCATATAAGCAATAAGCCATGCAATAAAAAATGGTAATAACACACTGCTTAACTTGTCTATAAGATATAGAACGCCTACAATTATGATAGTTGTCAGTATTCCTCGTACGAAGCTATCAAAGGTTATTTTTTTTTGCATGGCTATAATTATATTAAATGTTCTTTTTTTCGTCTTCTACAGCTTTGTTGTAGCATTCACGACATAATGGTTCGTAAATGTCTTTTTCGCCTAAAAGGACTCGCTTATCGCTCTTTGAGATTCTATGAGAAGCATAAGCAAGGTTACCACATTTTACGCAAATTGCATGAACTTTGGTAACTTCATCGGCTATGGCACAAAGTGATGGTATGGGGCCGAATGGTACACCTTTGAAGTCCATGTCTAGTCCGGCTATTATAACTCTCACTCCGCTGTTGGCAAGCTGGTTGCATATATTTATCAATCCATCATCAAAAAACTGAGCCTCATCAATACCTACTACGTCCATGTCTGAAGAAAATAGCAATATGCTTGCCGAAGAATCTACCGGAGTAGAGTTGATGGAATTGTTATCATGCGATACTACTTCCTCTTCCGAGTATCTTGTATCAAGAGCAGGCTTGAATATCTCGACTTTCTGACGAGCAAATTTCGCTCTTTTTAGTCGTCTTATCAATTCCTCTGTCTTACCCGAGAACATTGAACCGCAGATAACTTCAATCCTTCCTCTTCTGCGTGTTTCCTGAATGTGGTCTTCTGAATAAATAATCATATATAATAGTGAATAATTTGTTTTATGTCATGCAAAAATAACATAAGTCACTTAAAATAGACATTTAGGTCATTATAAATTTATTAATTATATACATAATGTTAAATAAATCCACAACTACTGTTAAATTTCGTCCGTATTTATATGGAAGATACAAAAACTTTTTAACTTTGCCCCCCTAAGTAATAATTGAAATAATTACAATATGGGTAAACTGTATGTCGTTCCTACTCCGGTTGGAAATCTTGAAGATATGACATTCAGAGCAATTCGGATTCTAAAGGAAGCGGATTTGATTCTTGCAGAAGACACACGCACTTCGGGTATTCTGTTAAAGCATTATGAAATAAAGAATATAATGCACTCTCATCATAAATTCAACGAACACAAAACTGTCTCATCTATAGTAGAGCGCATTAAGGGCGGCGAAACTGTAGCTTTGATATCTGATGCCGGTACACCGGCAATTTCTGATCCTGGTTTTCTGATTGTTCGTGAATGTGTGAAGAATGATATTGAAGTTCAATGTCTGCCTGGTGCAACGGCATTTGTGCCTGCATTGGTGTCATCAGGACTTCCTAATGAACGTTTCTGCTTTGAAGGATTTCTTCCTCAGAAGAAAGGCCGTATGACAAAGTTAACCTCTTTGCAAGAGGAGAACAGAACTATGATTTTTTATGAATCACCATACCGGTTGTTGAAGACACTTACACAATTTTCCGAATATTTCGGGCCGGAACGTCCTGTTTCGGTATGCCGCGAAATTTCGAAACTGCATGAAGAGAGTGTGCGCGGTACATTGGCCGAAGTTATTGAACACTTTACCAAGACCGACCCTCGCGGAGAGATTGTGATAGTTGTAGGAGGGAAAGAAAACTAAAATAAAAACTTTAAAAAGAAGAAAAATGAAGAAATTATCATTGTTATTTGTATGTGCAGCCATGTTGGCTTCATGTAATAGCGGATCGAAACAAGATCCGTTGAAAGCGCAAAACGATTCTTTGTTAGTAGAACTTTCAAACCGCGATGCCGAGCTTGATGAAATAATGGGCTCTTTCAATGAAATCCAAGAAGGTTTTCAGCAGATAAATGCTGCCGAAAATCGTGTGGATCTTCAAAAAGGTACTGTACAGGAAAACTCGTCAAATGCAGCGAAGATTAAGGAAGATATTCGCTTTATAAGCGAGAAGATGCAGCAGAACCGCGATCAAATAGCTAAATTGGAACAGCAACTTAAGAATAGCAAATATAACTCTTTGCAGCTTAAGAAGGCTATTCAGAATCTTACAGCCGAATTGCAGGCTAAACAACAGCAGATAGAAACTTTGCAGGCAGAACTTGCTTCAAAGAATATCCGTATTGCCGAACTTGACGATGCAGTGTCTGGATTGAATCAGGATGTGAACGATCTTACTGCACAGAATGAAGCAAAGGCAGCAACAGTTGCAAGCCAGGATAAGGCTTTGAATGCTGCTTGGTTTGTTTTTGGTACAAAATCAGAGCTGAAGGATCAGAATATACTTCAGAAGGGTGATGTTTTGAAGAATTCTAATTTCAACAAGGATTACTTCACTCAGATAGATATACGTACAGACAAGGAGATAAAATTGTATTCAAAGAAAGCTGAACTTCTTACTACTCATCCGGCAGGATCTTACGAAATGGTGAAGGACGCAAAAGGACAGTTAGTATTGAAAATTACCAATCCTACTCAGTTCTGGAGTGTATCTCGCTATCTTGTAATACAGGTAAAATAATAACTTCTATTATATAAAAAAGGGTTGGGCCGGATAAGGCACAACCCTTTTTTTATTCTTATTAATAATATAATATGTATAAAAATCTTTTTATTGACTTGGATGATACTTTGTGGGCTTTCTCGGAAAATGCTCGTGATACTTTTTCGGATATGTATGACAAGTATCATTATGACCGCTATTTTGATTCGTTTGATCACTTCTATTCCATTTATACAAAACGTAATGTAGAGTTATGGGATGAATACGGTGATGGTAAGATTACAAAATATGAACTTAACGAAGAGAGATTCTTTCATCCATTACGAAAAGTAGGAGTGGACGATAAGGAGTTATCTTTCAAATTTTCGGCCGATTTTTTCAGTGAGATAGTATTCAAGAAAAAACTTATGCCTAATGTTATTGAAGCATTAGAGTATCTTGCTCCGAAATATAACTTGTATATTCTGTCGAATGGATTTCGGGAATTGCAGCAGCGCAAGATGCAATCGGGAGGTATTGATCAATATTTCAAAAAGATAATATTGTCGGAGGATATAGGTGTTCATAAACCTTACCTGCAAATATTTCAATTTGCACTATCTGCTACTCAGTCGGATGTTAAATCGTCACTTATGATAGGTGATAATTGGGAGAATGATATTGCAGGTGCCAAGAATGCTGGATTTGCACAAGGTTTTTATAATATTGAAAAGAAAGAGAAAATGGCGTTTCAGCCAACTTTTGTGTTAAACGACTGGGGTGAAATAGAGTTAAAATTGTAACATATATTAGCAGTATATATAATGTTATATAGTTCTTTTTGTGAATAATCTTTGCATAATTAATTACTTTATAATACCTTATTCTTGGTTTTTTAAGTAAAAAAGTCATGCTAAAATGGATAAAAACGCACAAAATATGCGATTTATTTCATAAATAACAGATATTGCGCTTTGTTTTAAAAAAATAATTAATATATTTGCCGTCTGTTTAGGATAATAAAATTATATTAATTAAGTTTTAAACTTTAAGAGAATTTATGAAAAGAAAATTGATGCTATTATTAACCTTGCTCGTCGTGGGCATAGGTCTGGTAAATGCGCAAATCTCAAAAGTAACAGGGATTGTTACTTCTGAAGAAGACGGATTTCCAGTAGTGGGTGCTTCAGTACTTGTGAAAGGTACAACTGTGGGCGCAGTAACCGATTTAGACGGTAATTTTGTGTTGTCTAATGTTCCAAATTCTGCAAAGACTCTTGTTGTTTCTTATATTGGTATGGTTTCTCAGGAACTACCTGTTAAAGCAATAATGAAAGTTGTTCTTAAACCAGATTCTGAACAGTTGGAAGAAGTTATAGTTGTAGCTTATGGTACAGCTAAAAAGGCCTCTTTTACAGGATCTGCTTCTGTTGTTAAAGCTGGAGAAATATCGGCACAGAAAGAATCGTTAGTAAAATCATTGCAAGGTAAAGTAGCCGGTGTACGCATTGGTGGTTCTACAGGTGATCCTGGATCAGACCAAAAGATGCTTATTCGTGGTATTAGTTCGATTAATGGTTCTACACAGCCTTTATATGTAATAGACGGTGTGGCTGTTGTTAATGATGACATGAGCTCTGGCTTGAAATCACAGTCTGTACTTTCTTCTATTAATCCAGATGATATAGAGAATCTTACAATTCTTAAAGATGCTGCTGCTGCTTCTTTGTATGGTTCTCGTGCTGCCAATGGTGTAGTAATTATAACTACTAAAAGAGGTAAGGAAGGAAAAACTCGTGTAAACTATGATACTGAGACAGGATGGTCAAATATGGCTGTTGGAAGTCAGTATAATCCTATGAATGCTTCTGAAACAAAAAAATACTATTTCGATGCAATAAAAAACTATGCAGAAGTAAAAGGAATAGCTAATCCTGAAGATTTTGCACAAGATAATGTTGTTGATTTCTTTTGGAATTATGATTCTGATATTAATACAAGTTGGAAAAATCAGGTATATAAGACAGGATTCTCCACAGATCATCAGGTTAAAGTGAGTGGTGGTAACGAAAAAACTCGTTTCTATACAAGCTTTGGCTATAATAAAGTAGACGGTATTGTTAAAGGTAGTGAATTTGAACGTTACAGTGGTCGTTTAAACTTGGATCATCAGGTAACAGACTGGTTTAAACTTAGTGTTAAACAGATGTTGTCTTTTTCAAGCACTCAAGGTTTTCGTGACCAAAATGATCAAGCGCAAGGTTTAGGTACTTCAAGTCCACTATCAATATTATATTCTATGGACCCTACAGCTGTAAATAAACTTGAAGATGGTTCATACAATCCTAATGCCTCATTTAGTAGTAAGGTCTCTAATCCTAATTTGATGTTGGGGCAAAAAACAGGATCTAATGCGGAAACTGTATCTTCAAATATGATGCGTAGTATGACTAATGTTGAAGGTGAAGTGAAATTGCCATGGAATTTTACTGCAAGAACAATATTTGGTTATGATTACATGAGTAATAAAGAACAGGAATTCTGGGCACCTGGAAGTGCTAATGGTGCTGCTTTGGGTGGATTAGGAGTGAAGTATGATTATACAAATAAAACTCTTACATCGTCTTCTACTTTAAACTACCGCAACTCATTTGGTAATCATAATATTAATGCATTGGGAGGTTTCGAAATTGAAGAAAGAATACTGAACTATCTTGCAGCTAGTGCAAAAAAATATTCTACTGATAAATTACCAGAGCTCTCAAATGGTCAGAGTTATAACACAAGCAGTAGTATTAATGAAGCAGCTATTATGTCTTATCTTGCTAATGTTAATTATGATTATAATAATAAATATTATTTATCTGCAAGCTTTCGTCGTGACGGCTCTTCTCGTCTTGCAAAAGATAATCGTTGGGCCAACTTTTGGTCAGTATCTGCAGCATGGAGGATAAGTGGAGAAAACTTTTTGAATGATAATCCGTTGTTTAGTGATTTAAAACTTCGTGCTTCTTATGGTACTAACGGTAATCTTCCAAGTGCATTTTTTGGCTATATGGATGTTTATAATACTAATGGAGGTTATGGTAATGATGCTGGTATATATTGGGGAAATGCAGGAAATATGAATCTTGGTTGGGAGAAATCAAAGAATTTCAATGTAGGTTTAGATTGGAATATGTACAACCGAGTAAGCTTCAGTGTTGAATATTATGACAAACTTACTACAGACCTTCTATTCAAAACACCTACCTCTTATGTTACAGGTTTTGCCAGCCAATGGCAGAATCTTGGTAAAATGAGTAACCGAGGCCTTGAATTTACTATAAGTTCACAGAATATTATTACAAAAGATTTTACTTGGACAACTGATGTGAATATAACTCATCAAAGTATAAAAATAAAAGAATTACCAAAAGGAGAAGACGTTCAGTACGGTGATGGAAATATGTATATATTGCGCGAAGGCGAGTCTATGCATTCATTCTATCTTCCCAAATATATTGGTGTGAATCCTGATAATGGACTTGGAGAGTTTTATATTAACCCAGATTTGAATAGTCGTGATGCTGTGATTGATGGAAAATTAGTAACCGATGGTAATGTTACGAACTACTATTCGAAAGCCGGCAAAACAATTGTAGGTAAAGGTGTGCCAGATTGGATGGGTGGTATAACTAATCGATTTACTTATAAGAATTTTGACTTATCATTTATGATTTCATTTCAAACAGGTGCCAGCTTGTTTGATTATCCTGGATATTTCTTGACATATAGTGATGGAGTACGTGTAGGTAGCTACAGCGTAAGCAAAGAAGTGGCAGGTAATTATTGGACAAAACCTGGTGATATTGTAGATAATCCAAAGCCAATTTACAGTAATCCTTATCGTTCGGATCGTTTCTCATCTCGTACAGTAAAATCTACAGATAATATCCGTATGAGAGATATTACTTTTGGTTATAAAGTTCCGGTCTCAAAGAAATATATAAGTAATTTGCGTGTATACTTTAAAACAACAAATCCATTTTTGATTTATTGTGCAACTCCAAATGTAGATCCCGATGTTGATATTAACGGATATCGTCAGGTAGATACTCCTCCTACAAAACAATTCGTATTTGGGTTGAACTTTGAATTATAATAAATAAACAGACTATTAAATGATGAAAAAAATATATTTAACTTTAGGATTGGCTGTGGGTATGTTATTATCTTCATGTAGTGACTTTCTGGACAGAACGCCATCTACATCATTGCCAACTGATGATGCTATTACCTCGTTGGCTGATATGCAGAATGCTATTAATGGTGTAGGTTATATCTTATCAAGCGAAAGAATGACTTATGGAGCAGAATATGCTATATATGCCGATTTAAAAGGTCCAGATTTTTCTATATTGAAAGATTATGGTCAATCTTCTCCAATAGCTAAATACAGTATTACAAAGAATGACGAGCTACCAGACATAGCTTATGAAGTTTATTATAAAGCTTTAGCAAATATAAATAAAGCATTACTAGCAGCAGAAAAACTAGAAGTGTCTGAAAGTGAAGCTGATAAATTGAAAGATTTTAAAGGTCAATTATTAGCACTTAGAGGTTTACTACATTTTGATTTGGCTAGAATGTTCTGTAAATTGCCTACATCTGTAGATAATCTTGAAGAAGATAACTCTGGGCTTGTTTTATCTGCTGAAGTATTTCCAACAAACTATAAAGGAGTAAGGTCTACTTTAAAAGATACTTATACTCAGATAATACAAGACTTCTCGGATGCTTTGTTATTATTGGGAAAGTCTAAAAAAGATGGTTATATGAACTATTGGAGTGCATTGAGTTTGAAAGCTCGCGCCGAATTATATTATGGGAATAATGAAGATGCATTGAAGGACGCTAAAGCTGTTATAGAAGGCAAAACATATGCTCTTTATACAATCGATAACTATTCTGGAATTTGGTCACAGGAATATTCAAGTGAATCTATTTTTGAATTGAAGATTACAGATGTTTATAATGCACAAAGAAATGGTGCAGGTTATTACTGCGATGGGACTGGCTACCCTGAGTGTGGTTTCAATACTAAAGGTTATTTGTACAGTTATTTAAGTACGCATCCTGAAGATACTCGTTCTTATTTGATAAAAGACCAAAGCAAGATTTCTACAAAAGACGGTGTGCCTGGTTATTATCCTAATAAATATCCTGGACGCAATGGTAATCTTTATGTTAATAATCCAAAGATTATTCGTCTTTCGGAAGTGTATCTTATTGCTGCCGAGGCTGCAGTAAAAATAAATGATGAAAGTGCGGCAGATTTTATTAATATATTAAGATCTAACAGAATTAAGGATTATAACAATGTAGCCACTGTTACTTTGCAAGATGTTCTTAACGAACGTAGAATTGAGTTGTTTGGTGAAAACCATTATGCGTTTGATCAATGGAGAAATAAACTTTCTGTAGAAACTCCTCAGGCTATGGTTAGTTCTATAAACTATAATGATTATAGAACAATCCTTCCAATTCCACAAAGAGAAATAGATCAGAATGATAACTTAGCACAGAATCCTGAATATTAATAAAGGAATAAATAGCTATATAAACATAAACAGCTGCATTTTATATAAGATGCGGCTGTTTATGTTTATATAGCTATTTATAGTTAAATATAATTCCTTTTGTAATATCTCCTTTTAAAACGAAGCAATTGATAAATATTTAATAAGATGCTTTATATTTAACCTTATAAATTTGTTTATATTTGTCACAACTTATTATAATAAATAGATGAAAGAATTTGTAATATCAGAAGCACAAGTCGAAACAGCAGTACTTGTGGGACTTATAACTCAGACTCAGGATGAGAGGAAGACTAATGAGTATCTTGATGAACTTGAATTTCTTGCACATACTGCAGGAGCAACTGTTGTAAAAAGATTTACCCAGAAATTACCTTCTCCTAATTCAGTTACTTATGTAGGAAAGGGTAAACTGGAGGAGATACAACAATATATAACAAATGAAGCAGAAGAAGGACGCGAAATCGGAATGGTAATTTTTGATGACGAACTATCGGCTAAGCAGATTCGCAATATTGAAGGACCTTTAAAAGTAAAGATTCTTGATCGTACTTCTCTTATTCTTGATATATTTGCCATGAGAGCGCAGACAGCCAACGCAAAAACACAGGTTGAACTTGCACAATATAAATATATGCTTCCACGATTACAAAGACTGTGGACTCATCTTGAAAGACAAGGTGGTGGCTCGGGAAGTGGAAAGGGTGGTTCGGTAGGACTTCGTGGACCAGGTGAAACGCAGCTTGAAATGGACCGTCGTATAATACTTAACAGAATGTCTTTGCTTAAGGGACGTTTAGCCGAAATTGATAAACAGAAGACTACTCAGAGAAAGAATCGTGGAGAGATGATTCGAGTTGCATTGGTGGGATATACCAATGTAGGAAAATCTACATTGATGACTTTACTATCTAAAAGTGAGGTTTTCGCCGAAAATAAACTGTTTGCCACTCTTGATACTACTGTAAGAAAAGTAATAATAGATAATCTTCCTTTTCTTCTTACAGATACAGTAGGATTCATTAGAAAGCTTCCTACAGATCTTGTAGAATCTTTCAAGTCGACCCTCGATGAGGTGAGAGAGGCCGATCTTCTTATACATGTAGTAGATATATCTCATACAGAATTTGAGGATCAGATTAAAGTTGTAGAAAAAACTATTGCCGATCTTGGGGCAGCTGATAAGCCTACTATGATAGTATTCAATAAGATTGATGCTTATTCGTATGTAAAGAAGGATGAAGATGACCTTACACCAATGAAAAAGGAAAATATTACTCTTGACGAGCTAATGAAGACATGGATGGCAAATCTTAATGATAACTGTATATTTATATCGGCAAAGGAAAAAACAAATCTTGAAGAACTTAGGAGTATAATATACAATAAGGTGAGAGAACTTCATGTACAGAAGTATCCTTATAATAATTTCCTTTATCAGACATTTGACGAAAACGAATTATAATTTATTTCTATGAAAACATATCGCTTATTAACACAAGAAGAGATTAGACAGTTGGAGAGGCAGTCATGTTCGGCCATAGACTGGCATGATATAAGTGTTGCAGAAGATTTTAATCCTGCTTATATATCTCATACTAGATTCTCGGGTAAAGTGCATCTTGGGGTTTTCGACGGTGAGTTTACACTTGCAGGAGGAATGAAAAAACATTCCGGCATTTATCATTCAACTCTTCACAACGTTACGGTAGGCGATAATTGTTGCATAGAAAATATAAAGAATTATATTGCAAATTATAATATAGGTAACAATGTATTCATTGAAAATGTGGATATAATATTGGTGGATGGTATAACTCGTTTCGGTAATGGAGTAGAGGTGGCAGTACTTAACGAGACTGGTGGCCGAGAAGTGACTATACATGATAGACTATCGGCACATCAAGCCTACTTTATGGCACTTTACCGACATAAGCCCGAACTTATTTCACATATGAAATCCATAATAGACAAGTATGCAGAAGAAAACGCATCCGATAGAGGCTATATAGGAGATAACGTAACGATAGTAGATGCAGGATATATAAAGAATGTAAAGATAGGAGATTACTGTAAGATTGAAGGTGCAGGTCGCTTGAAGAATGGTAGTCTGAATAGTAATTCTTTCGCACCTGTTCATATAGGTTACGGTGTAGTATGCGATGACTTTATAATATCTAGTGGTTCGAGTGTAGAAGACGGAACAATGCTTACGCGCTGTTTTATTGGGCAGGCATGTCATTTAGGTCATAACTATTCTGCTTCGGATTCTCTTTTCTTCAGTAACTGTCAGGAAGAAAATGGCGAGGCTTGCGCTATATTTGCAGGACCTTTTACTGTAACTCATCATAAATCTACTTTGCTTATAGCCGGAATGTTCTCTTTTATGAATGCTGGTTCGGGCTCGAATCAAAGTAACCACATGTATAAGTTGGGACCTATTCATCAGGGAGCTCTTGAAAGAGGAGCTAAGACAACTTCAGATTCCTATGTATTGTGGCCTGCAAGAATAGGAGCATTCTCTCTTGTTATGGGTCGTCACGTTAATCATGCGGATACATCAAATCTACCTTTCTCTTATTTGATAGAACAGAGAAATACCACTTATCTGGTACCTGGAGTAAATCTGCGTAGTGTAGGTACAATACGTGATGCTCAGAAGTGGCCAAAACGTGACAAAAGAAAGGATCCACATCGGTTGGATCAGATAAACTATAATCTTCTTAGCCCGTATACTATTCAGAAGATGATGAAGGGTACCGAGATATTGAAAGAGTTGCGCAAAGTTTCGGGCGAGACCTCCGAAACATACTCTTATCAAAGTGCCAAGATAAAGAATTCATCGTTAAACAATGGTATAGGATTTTACGAGATGGCTATAAACAAGTTTCTTGGAAATTCAATTATAAAGCGTCTTGAAAGTATAGATTTCGTATCTGATGAAGATATAAGAAATAGACTAAAACCTGATACTGAAATTGGAAGTGGTGAATGGGTAGATGTGTCGGGATTGATTGCTCCAAAAAGTGAGATTGAGCGTTTAATGAATGATATAGAAGATGGAAAGTTAAGTAATGTAGATCAAATACATGAACGTTTTGAGGTGATGCATGCCAACTATTATACATATGAATGGACATGGGCGTACGAGCATATGATTAAATTTTATGATTTGGAACAGGATCATATTACACGTCAGGATATTGTATCTATTGTAAAGAAGTGGCAGGATGCAGTAGTCTCGCTCGATAAAATGGTTTATGCCGATGCCAAGAAAGAGTTCTCTCTATCGGCAATGACAGGTTTCGGTGCCGATGGAACGCGTACCGAACAAGAACAGGATTTTGAGCAGGTGAGAGGCATATTTGAAAGTAATCCTTTTGTAATGGCTGTACTGGAACATATAAAAGTAAAGACAGAACTTGGCAATGAACTTATTGATAGGATAAGTGAATTTAAATAGTAAATAATATAGATTAATGCCTCGGTCTGATTTCTCATTAGAAAATGACCGAGGCATTAATTATTTACATAAAATAAAAATGTTTGAAACTTATATGTTGTCCTGTTTTATGCCTATAATAATTATATTTCTACTACTTCATCTTTTTATTATGAACTATGCAATTAGTTCTTTACTGATATAATGAAATCCTTCATCTCTTCCATATGTTCTTCAACGCTTTGCAGAAGTTTAAACTGTGCTTTTGTACGGTCTAAATTATGCTGAGGGTATTTAATCTTGTAATAAGTATCACCGTTTATATAATCTGTAAGGAATCTCACACACTGCATATACGGAAATAATGCTGCAGCATATGGCAAATTATCTATCTCCACAGGCAATAAGAATGATTTTGCGGTTTTTAGATATCCTTTAGTAAACGCTCGGAATATATCCATGTTGAAGTTAACATTATCAAGATTACGGTCGTCTTCGGCTCCTGTATTGGCAGCTGTACGCATAAAGTCTCCGAAGTCTGAGAATATGTAACTGGGCATTAAGGTATCTAAATCTATTACACACAGTACATTTCCATCTTCATCAAAAAGAATATTGTTAACCTTGGTGTCGCAGTGGCATATACGTTTTGGAAGAATACCTTCTCTATGAAGGTGCTCGGCCATGCACATATATTCGCTTCGTTTCTCCATTTCGTCTATGTAATATTCTACTTCTTTTACACGATTTGCACGGTCTTCCTTAATGGCATCATGAAATTGTTTTAGTCTGAATTCCATATTATGGAAGTTGGGTATTGTTTCGCTAAGTTCGGTAGGTATGTCGGCCAGCATTCTTTCAAATTTACCCATTGCCTCACCTGTATACATAGATAGTTCAGGAGTTATTGCTTCGTAAGTATGGCTTCTTTCTATAAATATCATTATTCTCCAATAGTTTTCTCCATCGAAATAGTATGATTTGTTGTCATGGGTATATATATAAGAAAGTACTTTGCGTTTTACATCCTTTTCGCTTTCGTCAATAAGTTTTTTACGTATATGTTCAGTAGCTGAAATGATGTTGTTCTGAAGTTGTTCTACGTTGGTGAAAATATTGTGGTTTATTTTCTGCAGAATATAGTTGTCTTTATCTTCTTCTGAGGTTTGTATTAGAAAAGTATCATTAATAAGTCCGGTGCCAAATGGCTTAATGTTTTTTACTGTTCCCTCAATGTTGAATTTTGAGATAATTTCCAGATAATTTTTCTTCATAGTCGGTAAATCGTTTTATAGGTAATTAGTATTTAATGAGTAAATATATGAAAATATTAGTTATTTTTGTTTTCGAATACATATTTATAATTAAAAACCTAAACTTCTATGAAGAAATTAATCACGACAGCGACATTATGTTTGTCGGCTTTGTTTTTACTTACTAACTGTGCTTCTACCAAGACAAACAACGAACCTCTTAAAGTTGATGTGCCTGAGAGGGCGGCAGGACAAAATGATGCTATTTTAATGACAGCTCCTAAACTCGATACTGTTCGAGTTGGCTTTATCGGACTGGGAATGCGTGGCCCAAGTGCTGTAGAAAGATTTACTCATATTCCAGGTACTAAAATAGTTGCTCTTTGCGACATACGCCCTGAATGTGTAGAAAAGAGCCAGCAGATCCTTAAAAATGTAGGATTACCCGAAGCAGCATCTTACAGTGGAACAGAAGATGCATGGAAAAAACTTTGTGAAAGAGATGATATTGATTTAGTTTATGTAGCTACAGACTGGGTACATCATGAAAATATGGGAGTATATGCTATGGAACATGGAAAGCATGTGGCAATAGAGGTACCGGCAGCAATGACTCTTGATGAAATATGGAAATTGATAGATACTTCTGAAAAGACACGTAAGCACTGCATGCAACTTGAAAACTGCGTATACGATTTTTTCGAAATGACTACACTTAATATGAAACAGCAGGGTGTATTTGGCGAAGTACTTCATGTAGAAGGTGCTTACATTCATAATCTTGAAGATTTCTGGACTGCTTACTGGAATAATTGGCGTATGGATTATAACCGTAAGTATAGAGGAGATGTATATCCTACTCATGGTATGGGACCTGCGTGTCAGTTGCTCGACATTCATCGTGGAGATAGAATGAAAACATTGGTAGCAATGGACACTAAGGCAGTAAACGGACCAGCCTTCATTAAGAAAACAACAGGAGAAGATGTAAAGGATTTCCAAAATGGCGATCAAACTACTACTCTTATACGTACCGAAAATGGAAAGACTATGGTTATACAGCATAATGTAATGACACCACGTCCATACAACAGAATGTATCAGTTGGTAGGTACAGATGGCTATGCAAGCAAATATCCTATAGAAGAATATTGCCTTCGTCCTACTCAGGTAGATTCTTCATCTGTTCCTAATCATGAAAATCTTAATGCACACGGAGCAGTTCCCGAGAATGTAAAGAAGGCATTGATGGAAAAATATAAACATCCAATCGTCAAGGATCTTGAAGAGGTAGCCAAGAAAGTTGGCGGACATGGTGGTATGGATTATATCATGGATTATCGTTTGATATACTGTCTTCAAAACGGATTGCCACTAGATATGGATGTATACGATTTGGCCGAGTGGTGCTGTCTGCCCGAACTTACAAGAATATCTATAGAGAATAATTCGGCTCCTGTGGAAGTTCCTGATTTTACCCGTGGCAGTTGGAATAAGGTAAAGGGGTATACTCATGCTTTCGCTAAGTAATCGTTTTTAAAGCAATATAGAATGTATATTCACATAATGTATTCTAAGATATCATTCTATATACTATTTTAAAACACATTGCCTTCACGCAAAACTATATTGTAATATTCATATAAACAATTAGTTATGGGTGAAGGCAATGAAAGAATAAAAATATCAGTGGTGTGTTACTTTACTATAGGAAGAACAACCCTGGTTGCTGCATTTTTTTGGTGATATATCTTTATATTCTGCTTCATAAGAAAATCTTCAATGCCACATTTGTATGTATCGATAAATTTCTGCGGATTTCTGTCTATTATTGGAAACCACGAACTTTGTATCTGAATCATTAGTCTATGACCCGGTAGGAAAGTATGAGCTACATCGTACAAGGTATAGTTTACATCTGTAATCTTTTTAGGTTTGAAAGCCTTTGGAGCCTCGAAGCTATCGCGGTAGCGTCCGCGAAACAATTCACCACGTACCATTAGCTGATATCCACTCATTGGATAGTTGCTACCCAGATATTTCTTTGCAGTTGCAGGATATTCAAAATTTTCCGGAAATACATCAATAACCTTTACCATAAAGTCGGCATCAGTACCTTCAATTGCAGCCTTCAACTCTACATCTATCGGACCACCCAAACGTAGGGTATCCTTCAGTGGTTCTGTCATGAATGTTATAACATCGGGGCGTGAAGTTGCGAAACGCTGATCATCTACCATAAACTCTTTTGTACGATATAAAGTAGGATGTGCAGTATAAGGTACCGGGTTATTCATATCCGAAGTATATTCCGAGAAAGATTTAGTTTCTTTAGGAACTTCTGTAGAAACAGATCCATCGGCATGAATATAGTATGGGGTAGGAGTCATTTTACTTACAGGCCATTCATCATAGAATTTCCATTCATTATCACCCGAATAGAATATACTTACTTTATCTTTAGGCTTTTTGCCTTTTCCTTCAAGATAGTATGCAAAGAATGGATATTCTATATTGTCCTGATAATATTGTGAACTGTTATTTCCAAAGTACATATTTCCAAATCCCTGAAAGTTGCGTACAGTCCACGCACCATGCCACCATGGTCCGAATGCTAAATATAATTCTGTTTGCGGCGATTGCTCTTTTATAGCCTGATATGTTGCCCAGGCACCATAACAGTCTTCCGAATCATATAATCCTCCTACTACCAATATAGCCGGCTTAAGGTTATAGCATGATTGGCGTGCATCTCTTTCCTGCCAGAATTTATCGAAGTTTGGATGATTCTTTATATTGTTCCACATGGTTTCTCCTGTATCGCCTACCAGTTTATCTACATCACGGAATGTACCTACTTTAAGGAAATCAGTATACACATCGTTTTTCACAATATCACCTATTACTCCCTTACCTATATTACGGCCTTCAAGACGTGGAAGGAAATTGGTAGTCTGAAGCATAGTGAATGCTCCGTTATGATGACGGTCGTCTCCGCGGAACCAGTCGGTTACGGGAGCCTGTGGAGATACGGCTTTCAATGCAGGATGATTGCTGGATGCTGTCATTGTAGCATGAAATCCGTCATAGCTGATTCCCCATGTACCTACATTTCCGTTATTGTTTGTGTTGTTAATGAGCCATTCAATAGTATCGTAAGTATCGGTCGATTCGTCAATATCTTTGTTGCTTTTTCTGTTCTTGTTTAACGGACGTACCTGAACAAATTCTCCTTCACTTTTGTATCGTCCTCTTACATCCTGAAAGACTATTATATAATTGTTTTCTATGTAATTTTTAAGTGAACCGTAGAATCCTCTGTCAAAACCTTCGCCGTATGGAGAGCATGAATATGGTGTGCGTTGCATTAATATAGGATGTTTCTTTGAATTATCCTTAGGCTCGTATACAGCTGCATAAAGCTGTTTGCCATCACGCATTGGTATCATTACTTCACGTTTGTTGTAAATCTTGTTCAATGCATTTGTAATGCTGTCGCGTCTTGTCTTTTCTTGATTTTGTGTATATGCCTTCAGTCCCAAAGAGCATAGCAGTAGAGTAATTAAAAATAGCTTGCCTGTTCTTTTCATTAGATAAAATAAATTTTAAAATAATGGGTGCAAAGGTACGGACAATCTATTAAAGATTTCACCCTAATTAAGGAAAAATTTCAATAATAGTTCTTACCTTTGCCTCACTTATAACTAATTAACTAATTATTATAGATTATGGCAACACCTGAGTTTCATTATCAGCATATGTTCGATTTAGGACCTGATAAAACAGAATACTATTTGTTGACTAAAGACTACGTTTCTTTAGGAGAATTTGAAGGTCAACCTATTCTTAAAGTTGCTAAGGAAGGTTTGACTTTAATGGCTAATACTGCTTTTCGTGATGTTTCTTTTTTGCTGCGTCGTGCTCATAACGAGCAGGTAGCTAAAATACTTTCAGATCCTGAAGCAAGCGATAATGATAAATATGTAGCATTGACTTTCCTTCGCAATGCCGAGGTATCGGCTAAAGGTAAATTACCTTTGTGTCAAGATACAGGTACTGCCATTATACATGGTGAAAAGGGTCAGCACGTATGGACTGGCTATTGCGATGAAGAGGCTTTGTCATTAGGAGTATACAAAACATATACAGAAGAGAATCTTCGTTATTCACAGAATGCTCCTCTTACTATGTATGATGAGGTAAATACTAAATGTAACTTGCCTGCTCAGATAGATATCGAAGCTACTGAAGGTATGGAATACAAGTTCCTTTGTGTTACAAAAGGTGGTGGATCGGCCAACAAGACTTATCTATATCAAGAAACCAAAGCTGTTCTTAACCCTGATACTTTGGTTCCTTTCCTTGTAGAGAAGATGAAGAGTCTTGGTACTGCTGCTTGTCCTCCTTATCACATTGCATTTGTAATTGGCGGAACCTCGGCCGAGAAGAATCTTCTTACAGTTAAGTTAGCTTCTACTCATTATTATGATGAACTTCCTACTACAGGTAATGAATACGGACGTGCTTTCCGTGATGTAGAGCTGGAAAAACAGGTTCTTGAAGAAGCTTACAAGATTGGTCTTGGTGCACAGTTTGGCGGTAAGTATATGGCACACGATGTTCGTATAGTACGTCTTCCTCGTCACGGAGCATCTTGTCCTATCGGTCTTGGCGTATCTTGTTCGGCCGACCGTAATATTAAGTGTAAGATAAACAAGGATGGTATCTGGATTGAAAAGATGGACGACAAACCTGGAGATCTTATTCCTGCCGAGTTGCGTGGTGATGGTGAGGGTGATGCTGTTAAGATAAATCTTAATCAACCAATGAGTGACATATTGAAGGAACTTACAAAGTATCCTGTTGCTACTCGTCTTTCTTTAAACGGTACAATAATCGTAGGTCGTGATATTGCACATGCGAAACTTAAAGAACGTCTTGATCGTGGCGAAGAACTTCCTCAGTACATAAAAGATCATCCTATATACTATGCCGGTCCGGCAAAGACTCCGGAAGGTATGGCTTGCGGTTCTATGGGCCCTACAACAGCAGGACGTATGGACTCGTATGTTGATCTATTCCAGGAAAATGGTGGTAGCCTTATAATGCTTGCGAAAGGTAACCGTAGCCAACAGGTTACAGATGCATGCAAGAAGCATGGAGGTTTCTATCTTGGATCTATAGGTGGACCTGCAGCAATTCTTGCTCAGAATAACATAAAGAGCATAGAATGTGTAGAATACCCTGAACTTGGAATGGAAGCAATTTGGAAGATTGAAGTAGAAGATTTCCCGGCATTCATTCTTGTTGATGATAAAGGTAATGATTTCTTCAAGCAAATTAAGCCTCGCTGTTCAAGCTGCAGCATGAAATAAGATTTATTTCTAAATATAAAAGGGGATGTTTCAAAACTATGATTACCTCCTATTATGAGTTAGATTATAACTATTAATATTAAAAAGAGCCATTTCAAACTCTATGTTAGAGTAATGAGATGGCTCTTTTTATTATCTTTTTGTCCTACTAAGCTTTAATAGAAAAAGTTTTATCAAAATTTTCTATTTGCCATATACCACATGTTAAGGAATGATGCTTTTGTTATATCAACCACCTTATTATAGTTTATCTTGTGAGCTTCATCACCAGGCATATGATAGTCTGGATGTCCATCCGTATGATACCATATAATTGGAATACCTTCTTTTGCAAAACTACCATTATCACTTCCTCCCACAGGATTATCCCATGAACGGTAGTCGGGTTCTAATTGTAGGCGATACTGATCGATGTCTTCCTTTAGCCAATCGCCAAATACAGGTTTTGCGGCAGTATAAAAATATACCACATGTTTTGGACGAGTTTCATTATTGTTTCTTCCTATCATGTCGTAGTTTAGATAACCTTTTACTTTCTTTATGTCCGGATAGGTCATTGTAAAGTATCGAGAACCCAGCAATCCTTTCTCTTCTCCATCCCAAAATGCGAATATTACAGTCTTCTCGGGCTGTACTCCTGTAGCAAGAAATGCCTTGGCAACCTGCAGTACTGCCGAAACTCCCGATGCATTGTCATCGGCTCCGTTATATATCTGGTCGCCTTCAAGATAAGGATCAACTCCAAGATGATCATAGTGAGCACCTATTATTACTATCTCATCAGGATTCTTTCCATCTATTTTGGCAATGATATTACGCATGTTATATTTTTGATGCACCTCTCCCTTAAGTACTGCTATTGAGTCGGGATGTATCTGAAGCTTTCCTTTTTTCTGACGTTCGGCACGATAAGCCTCGAATGGCTGTGCATAATCGGTAAGTAATGGCTTAAGTCCCATCTGCTTAAGAGTAGATATTATATAATCACCTGCAATGCGTCCGCCCTTTTGGCCTGCTTCGCGTCCTTCAAGTCCGTCGGATGCAAGAAAGCCTATATGAGCTTCGGCTGTGGCACGGTTAATACTTTCAACCCCTTTCTTCTCGGGCAAAATCTTCTTTGGTGATGCTGCGTTTATTGAGGTCGCTGCAACTAATAACAAGGCAGCAACAAAATTAAATCTTTTCATATTGGTGTAGGGTGTTAGTAAGCCGAACGATACTTTCCCTCTTCCTTGTCTTCAAGCATGTTGAGGTAAGAGTTGTATCTTGATTCGCTTATAAAATGTTGTTCAACAGCCTCGCGCACTGCACATCCCGGTTCATGACGATGTGTACAGTTGCCATATTTGCAATTGGCCGAATATTTGAATATCTCCTTAAAGTAGTGACCCACTTCTTCTTCTTCCATATCGAATGTACCGAACCCTTTTATGCCCGGAGTATCTATGATATAACCTCCTCCTTCTACCTCGAACATTTCGGAGAAAGTGGTAGTATGCATGCCCTTGTTATGATAGTCGGATATTTCACCGGTCTTCAAAGACTCTTCGGGAAGGATGGCATTTATTAGCGTAGATTTCCCAACGCCCGAATTACCTGAGAGAAGTGTTACATTGCCTGCCAGTTCTTCCTTTATTTTATCGATTCCTATATTGTTCTTGGCCGATACCTTGAAGCAAGGATAGCCTATTGAGGTATATAGGTTGATAAGAGCATCAAGATAGCGCATGTCGTCTTCATTATAACGGTCTATCTTGTTGAATATTAGCTTTACCGGTACTCGGTACGCTTCAGCCGAAGCCAGAAAACGGTCTATAAATATAGTAGAAGTCTGTGGATAATTGATAGTAACTATCAGCATGCACTGATCTAGGTTTGCCGCCAGTATATGCGATTGTTTGGATAGGTTAGAGGCGCGGCGTACAATATAATTTCTTCTGTCTTCAATTTCAGAAATGAAAGCTGTTCCTTCATTGTTTGCAATAATCTGAACATAATCTCCCACTACCACAGGATTGGTACTTCTTATTCCCTTCAAACGAAAATTTCCCTTTATCTTGCATTCTATGCAATTGCCTTCATCTGTCTTTACCAGATACCAGCTTCCTGTATTTTTAATGACTAATCCTCTCATCTATTGTACTCCGCGCCTCCTTAATTTATTATACAGTCATGATTTCTTTATCCTTTTCGGCAAGCATTTCATCAATTTTCTTGATGTACTTATCATGAATTTTTTGAAGTTTTTCTTCACCATTCTTCTGCTCATCTTCGGGCATACCGTCTTTAACAGCTTTCTTAAGTTCATCAATACCGTCACGACGTGCGTTACGAACACTTATCTTTGCTGTTTCACCTTCGCTCTTGCACTGTTTTGCCAACTGTTTACGGCGCTCTTCTGTAAGAGGAGGAATACCTATACGGATAATTTCTCCGTTATTTTCGGGCATTATACCAAGATCAGAATCGATTATGGCTTTCTCGATTGCACGAAACATGTTCTTGTCCCATGGTTTGATAGCTATGCTTCTTGCATCGGGTGTAGTAACTGCTGCAACGTTGTTTATAGGAACCATGCTTCCGTAAGAATCTACACGGATACCATCAAGCAGGCGTGTGCTGGCTTTACCTGCACGAATATGTGCTAATGCTTCTTCTAAGAAGATGATAGCCATATCCATATTTTCCTGAGCCTCGTTGAGGCAAGTTTTTACGTCTGTCATATTGTCTATTTTAGATATAAATTTTCTATGTTTTGTTATTATTAAAACAAAAGTAAGCCATTTTTTGATTATCTGCAATAAAAGAATAAATCATTTAAAAGTTATATACTATTTTTGAAGTATTGAAAAACTAATTGATAATGTATGATAACACTATATCTTGTACGACACGGACAGACTGTCGAGAATATTAAGCGAATTTTTCAGGGACAGCTGCCGGGCCAACTTACTCAGGAGGGCATTGGGCAGGCACACGAACTTCATGATAAACTTTTAGACATTGAGTTTGATATGGCAGTATGTAGCGACCTTAAACGTGCTACCGATACTATGGATATTATAATAGAGGGACATAATTTAAGTTATGATACTACGGTATTATTAAGAGAGATAGATTGGGGTAGTTGGACAGGATTAGATATAAAGAGTGTTGATTTGAATAATTTTCCTCCTGATGTAGAATCAAGAGAAATGCTTTATGAAAGGGCCGTAAAGATGCTTGAGTTGTTGAAATCCAAATATAAAGGAAATGTATTGGTGGTAGGGCATGGATTGATAAACCGGTCTTTGCAAGCAAACATTGAAGGGGTACAACTAAATAATATAAAGAGTGTGAGTATGATGAATAACTGCGAGGTAAGAGTATTTAATATAGAGTAAATTCTCATTTGATATAGTAAATTTAATCGTTTCACCTTGGTGCGGAAACTTTTTCACCAAGGTGCGGAAGCTTCTTCACTTTGGTGCGGAAACTTCCTCACCTTGGTGAGACGGATAAATGATGCAGATAAATCATAAAAAAAATCCATAATAGTACTTCCCGAATATGGGGTACTATTATGGACTGATATAAATATTTAGGTTAGAGGTTAGTTATTAATTGTTAGTTGTTAGTTGTGTACCAATGTACCTATCTTTTCTCCATCAATGACTTTCTTTAGATTGCCAAGGGTATCCATATCGAATACAATTATTGGAAGGTTGTTTTCCTTGCACATGCATGTAGCTGTAAGATCCATTACTTTAAGACCGCGACTTAGTACTTCATCGTAAGTAATATCTTCAAACTTAGTTGCGGTAGGATCTTTCTCGGGATCGGCAGTGTATATACCGTCAACTCGGGTTCCTTTAAGCATTACATCGGCTTCAATTTCAATTCCGCGTAATGATGATCCAGTATCTGTAGTAAAGAAAGGATTTCCTGTACCCCCCGACATTATTACTATTTCGCCATTCTCCATAGCTTCTATAGCTTTCCATTTGCTGTAGAATTCTCCAATGGGTTCCATACGTATAGCTGTAAGAACTTTAGCCTTTGCACCTGCTGCTTCAAGAGCCGAACTTAATCCTAAACTGTTTATTACAGTTGCCAACATGCCCATTTGATCGCCTTTTACACGGTCGAAACCTTTTGAAGCACCACTTAATCCACGGAATATATTTCCTCCTCCAATTACGATGCCTATCTGTACGCCTGAATCGTGAATAGTTTTTATCTGTTCTGCATACTCACCAAGACGCTTTTCGTCTATTCCATATTGTTTTTCACCCATCAGACTCTCGCCGCTGAGTTTTAACAGAATCCTTTTAAATCTTGCCATAATATTATGTAGTTGCTTTTATTATGCAAAAATAAAATATTAATCTTTTAAGATATTAATTTTCATACTATTATTTTAGAACTTTAATAGGCAAGTCGAGCGGCCCTTCGTAAGATCGTGAACTTGTAGATTGAGATGAAATGTTTTTTGGACCGGGAATAAGAGGGCTATACACCAATACATGTCGCATGCGAGCCGCCTGCTGTGCTGTAAATTCATTTGCATATCCAACTGCATAATCCATTATGTTTTTGGAAATAAAAGTAAGATTGCTGCAGTTAGTACGTTTCAAAAGATTCTGGAAAGTATATTCCTCTATATGATTTTTGTATATGTCATCGCAATAAGCCTGATATTCATTGAAATTATAACTTTCTGTATCGGTGCAGAAGTCGGTATCTTCACATCCTAAAGTCGATTCTGTTTCCGAGAATACATGATGTAATCCTAAGTAATGGCCAAGTTCATGAGCCAATGTAACGTTTATGTCACTTGGGTCATATATCTTATTAGTACTCTCTGAGTTTATTTTTAAGCTGTTTATTGATACACATAGTGCATATTTAAGGTTCGATAGATTTAGACTGGTATATGTGGTTTCATTGAGTCCTTCAAGAAATGTATTTCCCTTAATAGATAAGGGAAGGTGAGATATTCCTAATGTGATAGAAGTAGAACTGTCATCTTTAAAATTGTATATCATTACATTAATATAATCATTAGGTTCCCATAAGTAGGTAGTATATTTTCCTGTATTGTCTGTCATGAAGTTCATGTAATCTATAGGATATGAATCATTCCAATACACATACTCTACGCCCGGTGTGGAAAGTTTGTTACCAATTTTATCTGTTGTTGCAAGTTCGAACTCAAAGTTTATCTTGTCGTAAATTCCACTTTTTTTGTATAGTGTATTTACATTTTCAAGAATGCTCTTTAAACGCGATGCATCTACGTATTGTAAAGGATTGCTTTTATCCTTGTAAAATACATGAAATATAACGGGTATAGTATATTTGTATGTAGAAAAGTCAATTCCTTTCTGAGATAGGGTAATCTGTTTAATAAGATCTTTGCATTTTAAGGTTATAATAGCTGTTCTTGATGTTACTGATTCGTTGGCGGCAAGAGTAATTGATAATTCTGTGTTACCGTTTCCGGTGGTGGGAGTTACAGTACACCAAGAGGTATTGCTTATAGCCGTCCATTCTTTGTTACAAGTCATATTTACTTGTACATTATTCTCTTCGGCCGAAAGATCAGTAAAAGTTGTTTGCGATACCGTAAAATTAAGATCTTCGGGGGTATCTTGATTGTCCTTACAGCCATATAGCGTACATATAAGGATAGCAAGTAGCAATAAAATGGTCTTCTTCATAAAAATATTTTATAGTTATATTACCATATAGGAGGATAAAATGCATCCTTTATATGTTCTATTTCGAATGGAATATCTTTACCTATTATGGTTATGACGTCAAATCTTACTGATTTGTCAATACAATGTTTCCTTAAATAGGCATCAGTGGCCGATATTATTTTTCTAATCTTCTTGTCAGTAACGGCATCTTCAGGATTTCCGAAGTCATTATTTCTTCTAGTCTTTACTTCGATAACAATCAATTCATCATCTTGTTCGGCAACTATATCCAATTCTTTCTTACCTGCTCTCCAGTTTCTGTTCAGAATTCGATATCCTTTACTTTCCAAGAAGAGGCATGCTGCATCTTCTCCTTTGCTACCCAGTTCATTATGTATTGCCATGACATATATTTTGACCAAAAATAACTATTTAAATTCTTTGTATTTACATAAGTAAGAGTAATTTTGTAAAAAATATGACGAACTGCGGAAAAAAAAGAGTAAAGGTACCTTCTTCATCGCCTAAACGTAGGCAGCGTATGGTTTGCTTGCTTAGTGAAGATGAAGTACAGATAATAGACAATTATCTTGAAAAATACAATATCACAAATAAAGGTAGATGGTTGAGGGAAATTGTGCTCTCTTCTATTCACAGGAAAATAGAGGACGATTATCCTACGCTTTTTAATGAACATGATATGAGGAGATGAATATGGATGATATGTTTTATATGAAACAGGCTTTGTTGGAGGCCCAGAAAGCTTGGGATAGAGATGAGGTGCCGGTAGGTGCGGTAATAGTATGTAATGATCGTATTATAGGCAGAGGTCATAATCTCACGGAAACTCTTACGGATGTTACGGCTCATGCCGAAATGCAGGCTATAACAGCTGCTTCCAATACTCTTGGAGGAAAGTATCTTAATAAATGTACCTTATATGTTACGGTCGAACCATGTGTAATGTGTTCAGGCGCAATTGCCTGGTCGCAGATGGGACGTCTTGTATTTGGTGCCGAGGATGAAAAAAGAGGATATCAGAAATTTGCTCCAAATGCTCTTCATCCAAAGACTGTAGTTGTTAAAGGTATTATGGCTAATGAATGCTCGGAATTGATAAGAGAGTTTTTCAAGAAGAAAAGATAGGCTATTTAATCTCTGTAAAATCTACATATTCTCCTTCATCATCGCCAAATATCTTCCTTTTATGACCCGGAGCACTTTTGTTATGACTTTTATTGCTTTGATTTGAGTTCTGGTATGATTCGTAATCTTCCGATTTTGTATAAGTCTGCTTCTTCTCTTTAGAAGATTTACCTCCGGCAACCTTAAAGAAAAGTCTGATAATATTTCCTACTATAGATAATCCTATAAAAACTATTACGATAAATATGATGAGGATGAATCCGAAAAATCCGAACATAACTTAAAAGGTTTAAATAATATATTCACAACAAGTTTTATAACCTTATTGTTTTACTCTCTTTATTGTAACAAGAGATAAAAGAATATACCATAATATTATAGCTGCAAAACCGCTTATCTTAAGGAAAACAAGTAGTGGAATGCATACTATTAGGAATATATAGCTTATTCTGTTCTTACTCCAAGCCAAACTCTTGAATTTTAATGAGAACATTGGTATTTCAGCTACCAGAAGCCAAGACATTAGCAATACTAACAATAGCAAGTATATGGCATTGAATGATTCTGAAATCAAAAATGAATGTGAGCCAACTACAAGTGAACCCCAAAATAGTGCATTGGCTGGTGTAGGCATTCCAATAAAAGAAGAGCTCTGTCGAGGATCAATGTTGAACTTAGCAAGTCGTAAAGCTGAAAAAACAGCAATTATAAATGCTAAGTATGGAAATATAGTAGAATATGGAAGTAAAAATTCGGGATAATGCACCTCCTTGAATAAGGAGAATACTATTGCTGCAGGTGCAAAACCGAATGTTATGTCGTCGGCAAGTGAATCCAACTCTTTTCCCATAGGACCAGATACCTTGAGCAGTCTTGCAAGCATTCCGTCAAAGAAATCGAAAACTGCTCCTATTATGATGAATATGATAGCCATCTTGTAATTTGACTGAAAGGCCATTACAGAAGCAATGCAGCCCGAAAACAAGTTGCAGCAGGTAACAGTATTGGGAATATGGCGAGTTATAATATTTGCCATGATTTTTTAGTTTTATGGTTTCAACTTAGCGATTATGGTTTCGTTACCAACAGTAATCTGTCCCATCTTGACGCATATTTCAGTTCCTAAAGGTAAATATACATCAACACGTGAACCAAACTTGATGAAGCCCATGTGCTCATCAATGTAACAGTCTTCTCCAGCTTCGGCATAAGTAACAATACGACGTGCCATTGCACCGGCAACCTGACGTGCCATTACTGTCTGTCCTTCCGGGGTTTCTATTACTATTGTAGAACGTTCGTTTTCGGTACTTGCTTTTGGAAGCCAGGCCTTAAGAAATTTGCCGTCATGATGTGCCACATATTTTACTACACCATCTACCGGATACCAGTTGGCATGTACGTTTGTAACACTCATAAATATTGAAATCATAAGTCTTTTGTCATGAAAATACTCATTTTCTTCAACTTCTTCAATTACAACTATTTTACCGTCGGCAGGCGCAACAACAATATTTTCGGTGTCGTGTTCGAATAATCTAATTGGGCAACGGAAGAAATTTATCATTAAAAGATAAATAACAGTAGAGATTGCCGCAAATATGTAAAAGGGAACCTTACAGTCAAATAACCAATAAATAAATGCATTAATTCCTATTAATAGAATTGCACTCGTTATTAAAATGCTTGTTCCTTCTCTGTGGAGTCTTATTTTTTTTAATTTTTTCAGTCGACGCATGATATTAGAAAACAAATTATCTGGCAAAAATATACTTAATTTAAAAACCCTCCAAATAAAACGTAACAGAAATGGCAGATTGCAACTCTTTTAAAAGAAAAAATACTTATGTTAATTGTTAATTATGCTACTTTCTTTTTGTTCGTTTTATGAAAGCAGAGTATCTTTAAGCCAATTTTATAAATGAGAATTATATATTATGCAGGATTTTGTTCATTTACATGTACATAGTCAATATTCCATTCTTGATGGTCAGGCGTCTATTACCAGATTGGTAGACAAGGCAATTGCCGATGGAATGAAAGGAATTGCAATTACCGATCATGGAGACATGTTTGGTATAAAGGAGTTCTTCAACTATGTAAACAAGAAGAATGGTCCAGTAAATGGTGAGATAAAAGATCTGAAGAAAAAGATAGCTGCCATTGAAAAGAGTAGTGCTGATAGCGAAAATCCTGAAGAAGAACTGAAGGCTTACAAGGAAAAGCTTGAAGCGGCTAAGAAGAAATTATTCAAGCCTATTTTTGGCTGTGAGATGTATGTTGCCAAAAGAAGACTTTTTAATAAAGAGGGCAAACCCGACCAGGGTGGATATCACCTTATTGTATTGGCTAAGAATCAAAAGGGATATCATAACCTGATTAAGCTTGTATCGAAGGCATGGACCGACGGCTTTTATATGAGGCCACGTACAGATAGAGTAGAACTTGAAAAATATCATGAGGGATTGATTGTATGTAGCGCCTGTGTTGCTGGCGAAGTACCAAGAAATATCATATCCGAGAATTATGAAAAGGCAGAAGAGGCTATTCAATGGTATAAAAGTGTATTTGGCGATGATTTCTATTTGGAGCTGCAACGTCATAAGGCTACGGTGCAGCGTGCAAATCATGAAGCATACGAGTTACAGCAGAAGGCAAATGTGAAGCTCATTGAGTATTCCAGGAAATTTGGCGTAAAATTAGTATGTACCAATGACGTTCACTTTGTTGATGAAGAAAATGCCGAAGCGCACGACCGTCTTATATGTCTAAGTACAGGGAAGGACTTGGATGATCCTAAGCGTATGCTATATTCAAAGCAGGAATGGATGAAAACTAAGGCCGAGATGAATCAGGTTTTTGCTGATGTACCCGATGCTTTGGCAAATACTGTCGAAGTATGTGATAAGGTAGAGTTTTATAGCATAGACCATGCACCTATCATGCCAACTTTTGCTATTCCTGAAGAGTTTGGTACAGAGGAAGGATATAGAAAAAAATATAGCGAGAAGGATCTTTTTGATGAATTTACTCAGGACGAAAATGGTAATGTAGTAATGAGTGAGGCGGCTGCAAATGAAAAGATTGAAAAACTTGGAGGATATGATAAACTGTATCGTATAAAACTTGAGGCAGATTATCTTAGGAAACTTACTCTTGAAGGTGCCAAGAAATATTACGGAGAAGTTTTGAGTGACGAAGTAAAGGAACGACTTAACTTCGAACTTCATATTATGAAAACCATGGGTTTTCCCGGATATTTCCTTATTGTACAGGATTTTATCAGGGCAGCTCGCGAAGAACTCGACGTATCTGTTGGTCCGGGTCGTGGATCGGCTGCAGGATCGGCAGTGGCCTATTGTCTTGAAATTACCAAGATAGATCCTATTCAGTACGATTTGCTTTTTGAACGTTTCCTTAATCCGGACCGTATATCACTGCCCGATATTGATGTCGACTTTGATGATGATGGTCGTGGAAGGGTATTGAACTGGGTAACCGAAAAGTACGGATACGAAAAGGTTGCGCATATCATCACTTATGGTACTATGGCCACGAAACTTGCAATAAAGGATGTAGCACGTGTACAGAAGCTTCCTCTTTCCGAATCGGACCGATTATGTAAACTTATTCCTGACAAGATTCCCGATAAGAAGATGAATCTTCCAAATGCCATTGCATATGTACCCGAACTGCAGGCTGCAGAAGTATCTACAAATCCTATATTGCGAGATACGATAAAGTATGCAAAGATGCTGGAGGGTAACGTTCGTAATACCGGTGTGCATGCATGTGGTACTATTATTTGCCGTGATGATATAACCGACTGGGTTCCTGTAAGTACTGCCGATGACAAGGAAACAGGAGAAAAAATGCTGGTAACACAGTATGAAGGATCTGTTATTGAAGATACCGGACTTATAAAGATGGACTTCCTTGGACTTAAAACTCTGTCTATCATAAAGGAGGCGGTCGAGAATATAAAAAACAGTAAAGGTATTATTGTTGATATAGATCAGGTTAATATAAAAGATTCTGCTACGTATGAACTATATAGCGAAGGACGTACGATAGGTACCTTCCAGTTTGAATCGGCCGGTATGCAAAAGTATCTTAGAGAACTTGAGCCTTCTACTTTCGAGGATTTGATTGCGATGAACGCCCTTTACCGACCGGGACCTATGGACTATATTCCCGATTTCATCGATAGAAAGCATGGCAGGAAGCCTATAGAATATGATATACCGGTAATGGAAAAATACCTTAAGGATACTTATGGTATTACTGTATATCAAGAACAAGTCATGCTTTTGTCGCGATTGCTTGCAAACTTTACCCGAGGCGAATCAGATGCTTTGCGTAAAGCAATGGGTAAGAAACTGCGCGACAAGCTAGATCATATGAAACCACAGTTTATTGCCGGAGGACAAAAAAATGGCCACGATCCTAAAGTGCTTGAAAAAATATGGACCGACTGGGAAAAGTTTGCATCATATGCCTTCAACAAGTCACATGCCACATGCTATTCATGGGTAGCATATCAGACGGCTTTCCTTAAGGCTAATTATCCTTCGGAATATATGGCGGCTACAATGAGCCGAAATATATCGAACATTACTGAAATTACCAAACTTATGGACGAGAGCAAGGCCACAGGAATTAGTACACTTGGCCCTGATGTGAATGAAAGTTTTCATAAGTTTTCCGTAAATCATAAAGGAGATATACGATTTGGACTGGGTGCCATAAAAGGAGTAGGCGAGAGTGCTGTACAAAGTATCATAAACGAACGCGAAAAGAATGGCCCTTATAAGAATATATTCGACTTCGTACAAAGAGTTAATTTATCGGCATGTAACAGAAAAAATATAGAGAATCTGGCATTGGCAGGAGCTTTTGATAATTTCAAAGAGATAAAACGTGAGGATTTCTTTGTGAAGAATGCAAAGGATGAAACATTTACAGAAGTCCTGGTAAGATATGGAAATAAGTTCCAAATGGATAAAGCGGCAGCAGTAAACTCTCTGTTTGGAGGTGATAATGTTATAGAAGTAGCTACTCCGGAAATAATACCATCGCCGGTATGGAGCGATTTAGAAAAACTTAATCGTGAAAGAGAACTTGTTGGAATATATCTTTCGGCACATCCATTGGATGAATATGCTGTAATACTTGAGAGCATATGTAAAACTAAGATGATAGATCTGAATAATCTTACTCCGCTACAAAACCAAGAGCTTATAATGGGAGGTATAGTAACAGGAGTACGCGAAGGATATACAAAAACCGGTAAACCTTATGGGATAGCAAAAGTTGAAGATTATTCAGGATCGGCAGAATTTGCTTTTTTTGGGAATGAATGGGTCGAGAAAAAGAACTTTTTTATGGACGGCATGTTTCTATTGATGAAAGGAAAGTGTCAACCTAAGCAATGGAGACAAGAAGAATGGGAGGTAAAGGTAAATATTATAGAGCTTTTATCCGAAGTAAAGGATAAACTTATAGAGAAAATAACTGTAAAGTTACCATTGTCCGAATTGAATGAAGAACTTATTACAGATTTTCATACAATAGCAAAGGAACATCCAGGAAATGTAGAGCTTTTCTTCACCATAAAGGATGAAGATGGACAGATGCATGTCAATCTTGTTTCGAAGCAATTAAAAATAACATTGGATAAGGATGTTATGGGATATATAAAAAGTCAGTCTCAGTTGGAGTATGAAATAAATTAGTATATTTGCATTAACATATTTAATTAAACTTTAAAAAGAAAATAACTATGGCATTGGAAATTAAAGATGATAATTTTGAAGCATTAGTAGCAGAAGGTAAACCATTGGTAGTAGATTTTTGGGCTGCTTGGTGTGGTCCTTGCAAAAAAATCGGTCCTGATGTTGAAGCTTTGGCCGAACAATATAAGGATTCTGTTAATATAGGAAAATGTGATGTTGATGATAATGACGAACTTACAAGCAAATTTGGCGTTCGTAATATTCCTACTATTCTTTTCATAAAGAACGGAGAAGTGGTAGATAAACAGGTAGGTGCTGCTACAAAAGCACAAATAGAAGAGAAAGTAAAGGCTTTATTAGCTTAATAAAATAGTATTCACCCTTTAATATATTAGAACTATGGGTATGGAAGACGATTTTTTGTTAGAGGAAGAAGATGATGAAAAAACAATAGAGTTCATCAAGGCATATCTTCCTCAGGAGCTAAAAGACAAATTCACCGATGATGATTTGTATTATATTCTAGATGTAATTGTTGATTATTATTCAACCAGTGGGTGTCTTGACGTAGAACCCGACAGCGAAGGATATATAAATATCGATCAGGGAGAAATTGTTGATTACATAGTTAAGGAGGCCGAAAAGGATGAAATGGGCCCTTACGAACCAGATGATATTCTATTTATAGTACAAGCTGAAATGGAATATGGTGAATCTCTTGAAAACGAAGAGTAAGATATAAAATAAAGAAAGCGCACTGTATAGTGCGCTTTCTTTATTTTATGATACCTTGTACCGAAAGAAAGAAGTAAATACCCGTTGCTATCATTAAAATGCCCAATAATCCATAAAACATGCGGGCTTTTGTGCGTCCTACGTTTTTTACAATGAACTGAGAGTTATTAGCATTAAAGAACCAATCCCAGTTGAAAATAGCTGCCAGTATTGATGTAAATCCAAAGACAACGAATATTATCTGTAATACATAATGCATTGCCATGATTACTCTTCTGTATCAAATTCTATTGTACGGCTACCGTCTTCTTTCTCGTCAATATGGATCTTTACTGCATCACCAGGCAATAAATCTTCAATAAGTTCTGGCCATTCTATGAAACTTAATGCTCCACTATAGAAGTAATCTTCATATCCCATATCGTATACTTCATCAAGTTTTTTGATACGATAGAAATCAAAATGATATATAAGTTCGCCATTATCATCCGAACGATATTCATTTACTATAGCAAAAGTAGGAGAGTTTATTACATCTGTCACTCCCAGTTCTTCACATACAGCTTTGATGAAAGTAGTTTTTCCTGCACCCATCTTGCCATAAAATGCAAATACTGTATTGTCTCCCATAGCTGCTATGAATTGTTTTGCAGCATCGTGAATGGAGTCTAATGAATTAATCTTAATTTCCATATTGTTGTTTTTTAATTCTTTGTCTTATTAATGTATATGTTTTTACCAATCTTGCACAAAGCGTACATAAGTATTGAGAAAAATATTATTGATGCACCCGAAGGTACCTGTAATTTGTATGATATGAGAAGACCTCCCAAACAGGCTACATATCCTATTATTATAGAAGCCCATATAATATGCTTGAATTTGTTGGTGAACAAGTTTGCTATCATTTGTGGTATTGTAAGTAATGATATAGCCAGTACTATTCCTATCATTCGCAAACATGCTACTATTGTTATTGCAATGAACATCATCATAATATATTCGAACAATGCTACCGGTAAATGCTGAGAACGAGCAAATTCACGATCAAATGCAATATATACTATAGGATGAAAGAACATAATGAAGAATATTGAAACTACTGCCGATACGATAGCCAGAAGAATAATGTCTCCCTGTGTTATTGTAAGTATGTTTCCAAATAGAAAAGCTGATAGATCGGGTGTAAATCCTGGAGCAAGGAAACTGAAAATAATACCAATAGCCATTCCTAAAGTCCATAAAACGGCAATAGCCGAATCTTCGCGCATATCCTTTCTCTTACTAAGCCATTCTACTCCGAAAGCCGAAAGAACTGAAAATATTGCAGCTGCCAGGATAGGAGAAAGACCTGTATATAGTCCTATCCCAACTCCCCCGAAAGAGGCATGAGTTATTCCGCCGCTTATAAATACAAGGCGTCTGGTAACTATATAAGTACCTATAATACCACACGCAATGCTTGCAAACAGACTTCCTATCAATGCGTGCTGAAAGAAATTATACTGAAATAGCTCAAATATATCCATAATATAGCCCCTATTTAAGGGTGGGTTTAAATTCTTCTTTCTCCTACTATTAAAAATAGTTCGTCCTTAAGTTCATCGGGAAGTTCTATTCCTCTTAATTGAAGACTACGGCTCCAGCCTGCCACTTCATCTTCCTTGCAAGTATACATAATTTCCCTGAATTCCTCTATCTCTTCTTCATTATATTCGTTAGATAGGCGTCCCTTGAATCTGTCCAACTCTTCGTCGTCATAATATTCTATCTGTTTGCTTACGGCTGCCAAAAGGCTCTCTTTTTCGCATACTTCATGTTGTCCGCAACATTCAGCATCGGCTTCAACTATCTGGGGAGCCGATTTAAGTTCGCCGCTTTTTACTTTCTTTTCTATATTGCGGTTCCGTATAGATCCTACAATCATTGCTATTAAAGTGATTGCAATAAATCCAATTATAAGTATCCACATATCTGCTATCTTATTCAATTATAAATCCTACCTTCTTCAAATCCTCCCAATACTGTGGATAAGACTTAGTTACTACATGAGGATTGTTTATTTTTATATCTTTAATTAATATGGAAGCCGGAGCAAATGCCATAGCCATTCTATGATCTTCATAGGTGTCTATTGGCTGCATGTTTGCCTTACAACGTTCTCCATTCCAGTATAGTATAGAATCATTCTTCTGTTTTATTATATATCCAAGCTTTTTCATCTCGGTTATAAGTGCTTTTATACGGTCTGTTTCTTTAATCTTTAGACTTTGTAGTCCAGTAAAAAAGAATGGTATGTTAAGTAACGAACATGTAACGACAAATGTTTGTGCTAAATCTGGCTGATTAACAAAATTACATTTAAGGCTGCTGACTTGAATTTTATCTTTTCTTAGAGTAATTTTTTTATCATCATAAGATGTACTTACACCTAAAAGAGAAAATAGGTCGGCAACTTTGCTATCGCCCTGGTAACTGTTGTTGAAAAGATAAGGTAATTCTATTTCGGCTTCATCTGCCAATGCTGCAATCTGATACCAATAAGATGAAGCACTCCAGTCACTCTCTATAAAGAAAGGAACTGATTTATATGTAGTAGGTTTAATAGATATATAATTAACGTCACTCCATCTAACATCGACGCCAAATTCTTTCATTAGATTAATAGTGAGATCAATATAAGGGCGTGAAATAACATTACCCGTAAGTTTTACATTAAGTCCTTTTGGCAACATCGGTCCTATCATAAGTATGGCCGATATATATTGTGAACTTATATTCCCTTGAATTTCTATGTCCGATTTGTCAAGACTTTTTCCTCTTATTTTTAATGGAGGATATCCTTCATTATCTGTATATTCTATATCTGCTCCTAAATATCTAAGTGCATTAACTAATATACTGATAGGTCTATTCTTCATCCTTTCTGTACCGGTAATAATCTTTTCAGAATTTGGTAATACCGAATAGTAGGCAGTTAGAAAACGCATAGCTGTTCCGGCTGCCATTATATCCGTAATGGGATTGTTAGGATCATTCAAAGCCTTAACCATAACATTGGTATCATCGCAGATTGATATGTTCTCTGGAGTGTATGTGCCATTTCCAAGAGCATTCATTATAAGTGCACGATTGCTTATACTTTTTGACGAAGGAAGTTTTATTGTAGCATTTATCTTGACTGGTGCCTTCTTTATTGTTATCTGCATAATATTAATACAATTATTTTAGATGCAAATTTAAGAATATTATAATGTATGCATATAAGTAAAGGTAAAATAAAATAATAATCCTATTAATTAGTATATCATTCAAGAGAGCTTCTGACTATTTTTAATAGATTTATTATATTTATATTGCTCGTCGTAAGAGAACAATACTAAAATATTTTTTTATGTTTTGAAATGTATATTTATTTAAAAGCATCCAGTGCTTCGGTTGGTCTGCCACTATTATTAAAGGCCCCTAGTGTATAATTATTCCATCCATTATAGCATTCCGGCTCCCAATAGAATATTCCAAGACACTTATCTATTGACTTACACCTTGTCATCAGATCTGTTAGGAAAGAATTGCAGGTTGCTGCCTGATCCCATGGCATACCTACTTCACATATCATTACCTCATTACCATATCTTGATATCATATCTTTTATGTTATTAATGCAGTTGGTATTCATCATTTGCCAGTTTGCCGATGTTGGATATAACGACATTCCTATTATATCCCATTTCCCTCCATTATTCTTTAATCCGTCAAATAGCCATCTGAAAAGTGAATTGTCATTTCCGTTCTGAAGATGAACTATAACTTTAGAATTACTGAATACAGACTTTACTGCATCATATCCTACATTGTTAAGTTCGGTATATTTTTTCATATTGACCGAAGCTTTTCCATCTTCCCAAAGCATTCCATTACCTGTTTCATTGCCTACTTGTATCCATTCAGGAGTAATACCTTTGTCCTTTAATGCATTAAGCACATCCTTGGTATGATTTGCTAATGCGAGTTTAAGATCATCGAATTTAAGATCTTTCCAAGCAGAAGGTTTTGTCTGCTGGCCCGGATCGGCCCATGAATCACTATAATGAAAATCAATCATAATACGCATTCCAAGCTGATTAGCTCTATATGCCTTTGAAACCACATCACTCTTGTTGCACCATCCATTCATTGGATTTACCCATACTCTTAATCGGATAGAGTTTACTCCTAAGCTTTTCATCAAGGCGAAGCATTCTGTCTGGTTGCCCAACTTATCGTAGAATTTTCTTCCACTGTTTTCCATCTCTGTTACCCAACTTATATCAGCACCCTTTGCAAATACGTAAGTAGGAGTAGAAGGTTTATCTGGATTATTGGGTGAATCGGAATTATCTTTGCCACATGCTGTTATTCCGGTAAGCATCAAAAAAATGAAGATGATATGATTAAATTTCATATAATATGTTTTTTATATAGTATAACTCGATCAATATTTATAATGCTAATTTAAAGATATAAATAAATAATCAACATAATATCAAACAATTTAACATTACAATTCATTTATATATTACAACAATTAATGTTATGATGAAGAATATTATAGTAATAATAGGATGTATACTTCTATGTTTCCTGATAGGTTTTATTGGAAGTAAGTTTCAGGTTGACTCCATTAACTCGTGGTATGTTCATATAAACAAATCATCTCTTACGCCTCCGGGATTTGTATTCCCTATTGCTTGGAGTATACTATATTTTCTTATAGGAATATCGCTTGGATTACTTTTTATGTCTAATTCAGAAGGTAAGAAGCTTATAGTATGGATAGGATGTATGCAGCTGTTTTTTAATTTTATATGGACTTTCCTATTCTTTTATCTTCAGAATCCGCTACTTGGATTGATAGATATAATAATACTCGATATCCTTGTTACGTTATATGTTGTTATAGGATTAAGAGTCGTTCCTATAAGTGCGATTCTTTTCATACCATATATGCTGTGGATATATTTTGCATCTTATCTAAATGCATACATATATTTTAACAACTAATAATTTTATAATGAAAGCCGTACTTTTATGTTGGGCATTATAGCTTAAAGTTATTTAGGATTATATCTAATTCTTGTATATTATGAATATATTATTGTGCATTAATATTTTATTAGCTATATACAAATAAGATAAATTTAGTATGATACTTACTTAAATAATTCATATTCGAGTATCGCAACATTATATTTATAAATAGTTTCTAAATAGCTGCTACGTATTTCTATTATAGTATTTATCGTTTCTACAAAATCGGTAAAGCTGATTTTATCATTCTCTAGCTCTTTATATGCTATATTATACATCTCTTCTGCATCTATTAAAGCTGAAGAAGTATAATATTCCATACTTTTTGCTTGCCTTGAAATTATTGATTTAAGTTCAGTTACCTTATTGTACATTTCTTTAATATTAGCTTCGGCTTCTCTATTAGCTATTATTACTGAATTTTTTAGTGTTTTTATTCTAGAGGATTGTGGAATAAAATATAGAGGAAAAGCTAACCCTATCATCCATGAATTTAGGTTTTTTAGAGGTAATATGTTTTGACGTACATATCCTACTGAGATTTCAGGAAAGAAATGAGACTTCTCTATTTTAAGCTCCGTCTTAGCTTCTTGTACCTTACTCATTAAGTATTTATAATGTACTTCCTGCGTCTGTTCTGATGAATCATTAACCATAAAAATATCCATATTGTCTTGGTCGGGTATAATCGAACTCTTTGAATAACATATCCAATTAAGTCGGTTAAGTGCAAGCTTTTCTTCCTCCTTAGCTTCAAACTCTTTTTTGTGTAACTCAGAAATCATAAGATGTACTCTATTCTTCTCGTGTAAGTTAATTTCTTCTTGCCTGGGCTTAGTATTAATTTCTTTCTGTAATTTAGATAATATTTCATTTTGACTACAGTATAGTTTATTTATATTATAACAATATAAGTAATAAGTCCATGCCCGTTTTACTTCAGCTGTTATCTCTTTTATTATTATTATTCTACAATACTGTTCTGTATTTATTTTATTGTTCACCAATGAATTTTTATAGAAAGGAGTAAGAAGTGAGCCAAGATGTTGTATAACAGATAATTGTTTGTCGTTCTTTATGTCTCCATTAATTTGTCCCCATGAATAATTTAATTCTATGGGCGATATCTCCATTATTTCTCCTCTAGTGGCTTCTATATTTTTTATTGATAGATCTTTGTTCTTTAGACGAGGACTGTTATCTATCGCTGTTTTAATCATACTTTCTAATGATGTCTTGATTTGAGCATTTATCGAAACAATACTTGTTACTTCAAGTAGCAATAATATCATGAGCAAACTACGCAATATGTTTTTATGATTTACTATGTTTGAATTGCTGCTAATGTTACTTAAATGCATATCTCTAATTATTATAATAAAATGTTTATTAAGAATTATATTATAATAACACTTGCATTATTAAACGGTTTTGATTTCTCTATAATAATAAAATTCTACCATTCAATATTATATAATCAGTTGCTTGAAATAAGAACCATATTGCTTGTTTTAATGAATATAAAATATTGAAACAGCCATTTATTTTAGAGGTTCAATAGGTTTATATTAAATATAAACAGACTGTTTGTAAGATATAAATTGGAGGTTACTAAATAATTATCTAAGTCCGGTATGATATAGTAATAATTTACCAACAAAAAAGGGTTACCTTAAAAGTAACCCTTTATATAGTGATATATAGATGTATTTATTTATTATTCTCGTTGTCGTCCTTTATTGACTTGTCAATAATTTCAATCTTGTTCAAGATAAGTTCCAAGTCAGCTTTAAGCTTTTCAACTTTACGATTCATTTCTGTAAGCAAAGAACTTCCTTTCTTAGAAGAGCTTGTAAGGAAACCTAGATTATTTTCATAAGTGTGAATCTCATTCTTCATACTCTCGTAAGAACGAACCAGTTTTTCTCTTTCTTTATATAAGTTAGATTCCTTTCCGATTGAACTCTTAAAGTTACTAAGTTTTTTTTGTGAAGATGATAAGTTAAGCTTATTGAAAAGAGAGTCGATTATTGTATGATATTGATTATACAATTTATCTTTCTCCTTGAAAGGTACATGACCTACATTATTCCACTCTTTCATTAATTCTTTAATGGTGTCGGCTGCATTTTCATCTGGAGTTGCATTTCCATCAATAGCAGTAAGCTTTTCAATAATAGCTTTCTTTAAAGCCAAATTATCATGTTCTACAGAATGCTTTGAAGAGGTCGCTCTGTTTTTCTGTTCGAAGAAATAATCACATGCTGTTATGAAACGTTTCCATACAGCATCTGAATGTTTTTTGGAAACCGGACCAATAGTTTTCCATTCCTTCTGAAGATTAGTAAGTATTGTGGAAGTCTCTTTCCAATCTGTATTATCTTTCAAAGCCTCTGCTTTTTCGCATAAAGCCTTCTTCTTTTCAAGATTACCCGACATGTTCTCTTTCAAGGATTTGAAGAATTCTCCTTTTCTCTTGAAGAAATCATCACATGCCCCTCTGAATCGTTCGAATATCTTTACATTCATCTTTTGAGGTGCATATCCTATAGTCTTCCATTTGGCCTGCAATGCAAGAATTTCCTGAGTCTTGTCATCCCAATCCTGGAAAGTCTTGAACGTATCATATTCCATACCTTCAACAATCTCGCATATAACACTCTTTTCATCAAGGTTGTGCTGCTCTTTTTCCTTTAAGTCCTCGAAGTGTTGCTGATGACGTCTGTTTACTACTGTAGATGCAGTCTTGAATCTACTCCATATTTCTTCTCTCAGTTCCTTTGATACTGGACCAGTCTCGCGGAACTCTTGATGAAGTTTTTGAAGTTGGTGAAATGCTGATATAACATCGGTCTCCTCGGCAAGCTTTTCGGCTGCTTCACAAAGATGATTCTTTATTTCAAGGTTTTTCTTGAAGTCGTATTCGCGGAATTCATTGTTTAGTTTTATAAGATCATAAAACTTTTCGGCATATACCTGATAATTTTTCCATAATTCATTTGCACGAGTTTGTGGTACAGATTTTATTTCATTCCACTCCTGTTGTAGCTTTTTGAATTCATTGTATGATTTGTTGGCATCGTCCGAAGATTCTGCCAATTCTTTCATTTTATCTATGATATCAAGTTTCTTCTGAAGATTATCTTCTTTTTCTTTATCTTCTTCAGCCTGCATTTCATTTCTTTTTTCTTTGATGGAACTCATTTCTTCCTTAAACAGATTTTCTGTTTCATCGGCAGGCATTACAAAGGACTCTGGATTACCACCGTCATCAATATAAGTTTTGTAGACAGCTTCCTGATTTGCCTTGTAAGCTTTGTAAAAAGTCTGTTTCAACAAAGTTAATTCAGCCTTGTCTGCTTTGCAAGGGTCAAGATTTATTTCTTTCAAACGCTCGATAACTTTCTCTATTCTTTGTTTAGGTTCAAGCACAGCAGCGTTATCTTCTGCTGAAGAGTTAGTTACCAAAGTTTCAGAAGCCTTTTCTTCAGGAACTTCGGTTAAAGGATTATTCATTTCATTCGAGTCCATCGTATAGATTTTTTAAAAGTGATCGATCTTTAAATTAGTTATAACGCGCTACAAATTAAATAAATTTAATTATAATAGTACACAATTTATTTTATTTATTTTATATTTTATTTAAGAACATAGATAAAATAATTATGATAACAGAACGGTTATACTCATGTATAGTACCATTCCTATAATATCATTTGTTATTGATATAAACGGACCTGTTGCAATTGCAGGGTCTATTTTAAGCTTTTCCAATGTCATCGGAACCAAAGTTCCGAATATTGAGGCAAACATAACAACAGCAAATAAGCTGATTGATACAGAATATGTAACTGTGGAATGCGCTCCGAAGCGGATAAAGTTATAAATATATACCAACATTGAAATTATGGTAGCGTTTATTAAAGCTACAACAGATTCCTTCACTATTTGTTTCCAGGTATTTCCTGCATCTAGCGAACTGTTGGCAAGTCCTTGTACCACTATTGCCGAAGATTGTGTTCCTACATTTCCGCCCGTTCCACCTATAAGTGGAATATATAATGCCATTTCAGGGTGTGCAGCGAAGGTACAGTCAAAGTTACCCAATATCATTGAATTGGTAATACCTCCTAGCATTCCTATAAGTAACCATGGAAGTCGTGCGGTAGTCTGCTTCATTACACTATCATGAGTCTCTACATCCTGAGACAAACCTGATGCCAATTGATAGTCTCTTTCTGCTTGCTCACGAACTTCATCCATTACATCATCTACAGTGATTCTTCCTACTAATCTTCCTATGCTATCTATTACTGGTACGGCTACCAAGTCATATTTTTCTATAAATTGTACCACCTCTTCGATTGATGTATCTACATGTACAGATATTGGATCTTTTTTCATTACATGCTTCACTTTCGAAACAGATGGACTGGTTATCATTTTCTTTAGTGGAAAGACTCCACGCAGGCGTCCATCGTCATCAACTACATACACATAGTATATTTCATCCATTTCTTCGGCTTGCATTCTCATTTCTTTCAAGCATTCTGGCATACTCCAGTTTTCATTGACTATAACCATCTCGGTTCCCATCAATCCACCTGCAGTATCTTCGTCATATTTTAGAAGATCAACTATATCACCAGCCTGTTCAATGTCTTCTATATGTGAAAGTACCTCTTCCTGCTTTTCTTCATCCATTTCACGTATAATATCGACTGCATCATCAGAGTCCATATAGTCGACAAAACGCTTTGCTATAGTTTCGGAAGGAAGAATCTTTAAGAATTCCCGCCGTGCATCTTCATCCATCTCAATAAGGACATCGGCCGCAGTCTCATTATCAAGAAGCAGATAAATGAATCGAGCTTCTTCGGCATCAAGGTCATTGCACAGTTCGGCAATGTCGGCCGGATGAAGTCCTTTTAGGATTTCCTTCAGTCTTTCAGAGTCTTTCTTTTCAATTAGATCTTTTACTCCTTCTATTTCTTCTTTATTCATCCTCCGTGTCTTTATTTATTTCCCAATGCTTCTTCTACTTTATTAGTAAGATCGATAAATTCCTGTACTGAAAGCTGTTCAGGTCTTTTGTTGAATATTGGGTCGGCACTGAAAGGATTATCTTTACCCAATATGCTCTGAATTGAATTTCGCATCATTTTTCGCCTTTGGTTAAAGGTAGTCTTAACTATATTTTTAAACAGTTTTTCATTGCATCCAAGATTGACTGTATCATTTCTGGTCATTCTAATAACTGCACTCTTTACCTTTGGAGGTGGATTAAATACATGTTCATTAACTGTAAATAGGTATTCTACCTTATACCATGCTTGTATGAGAATGCTTAATATTCCATAAATCTTACTTCCTGGTCCCGCTGCTATTCGTTCGGCAACCTCTTTCTGTATCATGCCTGTACAGCATGGAATAAGATCCTTGTAATCCAGCATTTTGAAAAAAATCTGGCTTGATATGTTATATGGGTAATTTCCTGTAAGAACAAACTGCGATCCATCAAAAACTTCGTTCAAATCCATCTTGAGGAAATCGGCTTCTATTATATCATTGTCTAGCTGAGGATAATTCTCCTTTAGGTAAGCAACCGATTCGAAATCAAGCTCAACTACTTTTACTTTTCTTTCTTTGTTAATAAGAAACTGAGTAAGTACCCCCATACCGGGACCAACTTCCAAAATTGGCAATGAAGGACAAACATCAACAGTGTCTGCTATATCTTTAGCAATGGTCAAATCTTTTAGAAAGTGCTGTCCCAAAAATTTTTTCGGTTTTACTAATCCCATTTGGTTATTTTTTAATTAATAAATAGTTTTATTTAGCTAAGATAGTATCTTTGCAGTCGACAAAGGTAACTATTATAACAATATTTTTTTAATATATATTTCAAATTTCTATTTATTTTGGTACGAATTAAAGTAAAAAGAATAATTAACAAAACTCTTCAGATCTCCTTACCGCTTATTTTGGGTGGAATTATTCTGGGATATATGTATCATGGATTCAATTTTAGCCGTGTCTGGCAGATAATTGATGGGGGAATGAATTATTGGTGGATGTTTGTTTCGCTCATATTCGGAGTTTTGAGTCATGTATTTCGTGGACTGAGATGGAAGATAACTCTTGCTCCTTTAAAAGAGTATCCAAAGACGTCTGACTGTATATATTCAGTATTCGTTTCGTATGCAGCCAATCTTGTAATTCCCCGTATTGGAGAGATATCAAGATGCGGAATATTAGCCAAGTACGATGATGTGTCCTTCTCAAAATCGCTTGGTACAGTAGTTACAGAAAGGCTTATAGATAGCATTTGCGTAATGCTTATAACAGGGGTAGTTATAGTGCTTCAGTCAAAAATATTCGAAACTTTCTTCTTAAGAACAGGTACAGATCCTAATTTGCTGAGCGATATGCTGTCGTCTTCCAATTTCTATATAGTACTATTATGCATAGTGGCGGTAGTTATACTGTTATTCTTCCTTATAAGGAATGTAACGCTCTTTGCCAAAATAAAAGGAATACTATATAACATATGGATAGGTATTATGTCGCTTAAACATGTAAAGCAGATGCCTTTATTTATATTCTACACAATAGCAATATGGGCTTCTTACTTTTTTCAGTTCTATATTTCATTCTTCTGTTTTGACTTTTCCGATAATCTTACTATTATTGCAGCGTTGGTTATGTTTGCCGTGGGTAGTATAGCAGTGGTGGTACCAACTCCTAATGGAGCAGGTCCGTGGCATTTTGCCATAATAACAATGATGATGTTATATGGAGTTGATAAGGAGAATGCTGGAATTTTTGCATTGCTGGTGCATGGTATACAAACCTTTTTGCTAATTTTGTTGGGAATATATGGTTTAGTGGCATTGCCACTTACAAATAAAAATAAAAAATTATGAGTACAATTCTATCATTGGCTCCACAAAATGTGTGGAAACATTTCTATTCATTGACTCAGGTGCCACGTCCATCTGGTCATCTAACAAAGATTCAGAAATTCCTTTTGGATTTCGGAAAAAGTGTAGGTGTAGAGGCTTTTCAGGATGAGGCTGGAAATATTATCTATAAGAAACCTGCAACTCCAGGTATGGAAAATCGTAAGAAGGTTATTTTACAGGCTCATATGGACATGGTGCCACAAAAGAATAATGAAACTGTTCATGACTTCGAGAATGATCCAATTGAAACATATATAGATGGTGATTGGGTAAAGGCTAAGGGTACTACTCTTGGTGCAGACGATGGTATGGGTGTTGCCGCTATCATGGCTGTAATGGAAGATAAAACATTGAAGCATGGTCCTCTTGAAGCATTGATAACTTCCGACGAAGAAACCGGTATGTTTGGTGCATTCGGTCTTAAACCCGGTACTGTAGATGGCGAAATATTACTTAATCTTGACTCGGAAGATGAAGGAGAACTTTACATTGGATGTGCAGGTGGCGAAGACCTTACTGCAACTCTTGAATATAAGGAAGTAGAGACTGATCCTGAAGATATAGCATACAAAGTAACTCTTAAAGGATTAAGAGGTGGCCATTCTGGTCTTGAAATAAACGAAGGTCGTGCTAATGCAAACAAGCTTATGGCACGTTTCATGAATCAGGTAATAGCATATGATGAAGCTTGTTTGGTATCATGGAATGGAGGAAACATGCGTAACGCTATTCCACGCGAATGTGAAGCTGTAATTACTATACCAGCTTCGGAAGAAAAAGATTTTCTTGATTTCGTAGAAGAGTGTGAAAAATTATGGAATGAAGAGTATCATGTGCACGAAACTCCTATCAGCTTCAAGGCTGAAAAGGTAGCTTTGCCAAAGATGATGGTTCCAGATGAAATAAGAGATAATTTAGTTGATGCCATATATGCGTGTCAGAATGGTGTTCTAAGAATGATTCCTACAATTCCAGATACAGTAGAAACTTCTTCCAATCTTGCTATTGTAACTATTGGAAATGGCAAGGCTGCTATTAAAATTCTTACTCGTAGCTCACGCGATTCAATGAAGGATTATCTTAATACTGCATTAGAAAGCTGTTTCTTTATGGCTGGCATGCAGGTAGAAAGAAGTGGTAGCTACTCTGGATGGGAACCGAATGTAGATTCGCCTATTCTTAAAGCAATGAAAGAATCGTACGAAAAGCAGTTTGGGGTAGAACCTAAAGTAAAAGTAATTCATGCAGGCCTTGAGTGTGGCATCATTGGTGCAGTAGTACCTGGCTTAGACATGATTTCATTTGGTCCTACATTGCGTTCACCTCACTCTCCCGACGAACGTTGCTTTATTCCATCTGTCGAAAAGTTCTATGATTTTGTTGTAGCTACTTTAGAGAATGTTCCGGTTAAGGAGTAATATTCCACTTTATGAAATTATACAGGCTGCCTGGATTCAGGCAGCCTGTTTTTGTATTAATTAGTCACATAATTTTATTTTATTATATATGAAAAGTAAGTTTTATATATAATATTGTCTATATATAATAATACTAATATAGTTTTTATAAAATCAGTTTTGTAATTTTAACGCATAAACTAATCTTTGTAGAGTCTTAATTCGTTTATTTGTTTATGTAAATTTAAATACTTGATTATGAAATGGTTTTATTATGTAATTATAATTGCTGCATTTTTTTCTTGCAATGAACTGCATGCTCAGAGTTATGATAAGATGTGGGAGAAGGTAAAGCAACTTGAAAAGAAGGATTTGCCACAGACTGTAATTTACGAGGCCACAAAAATTTATGAGAAGGCTAAGTTGGAAAATAATACTTCGCAAATGATTAAGGCCTATCTTACTGTCATGGAATATAAGAACGACATTTCCCCCGATAGCATTAAGATAGATGTAGAAGGTATTGAGCAATGGGCACAAAAAACAGACGATTATAAAGAGAAAGCTATCCTTTATACTATTCTTGCAAATATTACCTTGTCTACCAATCCCATGAAGGGATTTGAATATGTAAAATCTTCGATTGCAAATGCTGCCGAGCTTGTTAAAGTAAATGCATCTTCATATAAACCTATCGTTATAGAAGGGAATGGAAGCAAAAAATATTTCCGCAATAATCTTCTTCAATTGCTTGCCATGAGCGACATTGATGCGCTGAATAATAATATGTGGGCTTCCTCTTCTAGATGGAATCAGACCGAAAATATAGCTTCTGATATAAATACTATTTCGAAATTCGAATCTTATAAGATAAATCCAGTATCGGAATGCGATATGAAGGCTCAGATTATGACTATTTATCAAAAACTGCTTAATATATATAATGTAGAAGATTATCGCGATTCATGGATTATAACTGCAGTAAATGCTCTGGAGTATTTAAAGTCAAATTATCCCGAAAACTTTACTGATGATGTATGTGCTGTACAATTACGGACTATTATAAATAAATATAAACAGAATGTTGCTATAGGTGCGGCATATATTCAGTTGGCCGAAATTTTGAGAATGTCAAATAAGAATGTGGAATGTCTTAAGGTTATAAAGGAGGGTATTGTTAATGCATCGGATTATCCCGAAATAAACCGTCTTAAAAATCTGGAGAAAGATATTGTTAATCCTTCTCTTTCTTTAAGTATAGCCGATGTTTTTCCTGGTAAAACCTCTAAGGCAACTATAAGATACAATAATCTCAGTTCATTCGAGTGTAATATTTATCGTCTTGATATTCCTGTAACTTCGCCTTTGCTTAGTAATAATTCTAAGATTGAAGAAAAACTGAAGAGGATAGGAACATTGGTGAGCAAGGAAACTTACATGTTGAATCCTGTAATTGATTATATTAGCAGAGATACTTCTATTCAATTAAAGATAACCGATCCGGGTATTTATTATATGCAGATTCAGGGAGGAGGAAAGGTAAAAAGCAAGGGAAATTGCGTAATATATGCAACTTCTATAAAACCTATAATGAGGGCTCTTCCTGATAAAAGAATGGAAATAGTAATTGTCGATGCTTTAAGTGGTAGACCGTTAAAGGATGCAACATTAATTACTTACACCAATAGTAATGATGTATATTCGGTTGTAAAAAGATACCAGGCCAACGATGAATCTACAGTAATATTGAATGATAGTGATATAGTGAAGGGACTTTATTACAATGTGGTTTCGCCATCCGATAATAGCATGAAACTTTCCTATTTAAGAACAGAAAGATATTTAAATAATGAGATTGTCTATAAAAAGGAGAAGGTACGTATTTTTACAGATCGTTCCATATACCGTCCGGGACAGACTGTTTATCTTAGTGGAGTAGCATTTTCTCAGGAAACAGATTCTACTTATGTTATTGCATCAAAAGAGTATGAGGTACAGCTTTTTGACGTAAACAATACTCTTTTAAGCAGTGTAAACGTTACGACAGATAAATTTGGGTCTTTCAGTGGACAGTTTGTACTCCCTTCAAGTTGTCTCAATGGAATGTTTCGTATAAAAGTAATTTCTTGCAACGCTTATTTCCGGGTAGAAGATTACAAGCGTCCTACATTCTCTGTCGATTTTAGTCCAATCAATTTACAGTATAATGCTAACGACAGCATAGATATAACAGGTACTGCTGCAACATTCTCGGGGGTACCGCTGGAAGAGGCAAAGGTTAGCTATATCATAGAGCGTATTCCTATGTGGAGATGGCGGGCAACTACATTGACGTGGAAAGGAGAGACGGTAACCGATTCAAAAGGTAAATTTATTGTGCCTGTAAGACTGCAGATAGGTGCCGAAGATAAAGGGAATAATAATTGGTATTATATATATAATGTAACTGCTTATGTAACTAGTGGGGCAGGCGAGACGCAGCAAAATACAGTTACAATTCCTTTGGGACGTTCGTCGCTTATAGTAAACATAGATGGTATGGCATCTAATGTGATGAAACAAAAAAACGATACAATTGTGTTTTCTGTAACTAACCTTAAGAACGAACCTGTAAATATACCGGTAGACTATTCTTTGTATAGAATGAAAGAAGAATCGCAAGATTCTGTACTTGTAGTGAGCAATAAGCAGGTTTCCAACAAGAGCTTTATGATTCCGGGATTAGATGGCATGGAGAGTGGCCGATATAAACTTGTTATTTCAGTAAAAGATGAATTTGGACAGGAGTGTGTTACTAGTCAGGAGTTTATTCTCTTCTCGAAATATGATGTTCGCCCTCCTGTAAATAGTACAGCATGGTTCTATTCGTACGGAGATAAATTTAATGATGAGCAAGTTCCGGAAATATATGTTGGAAGTAGTTGCAAGAATGTATATATGTTATACGATGTATTTTCAGGTAATAAGAGAATAGAGAGCAAGAGATATGAATTGTCGGATTCTATAATGAAATTTACTTATCCGTATAAGCCTGAATATGGTAACGGAATAATGGTATCTTTGGCATTTGTTAAGGATGGTATTCTCTATTCTCGATACACACGCATTATAAAGCCTATACCTGATAAGAAATTAATTTTAAAATGGATTACATTCCGCGATAAGCTTCAGCCGGGCAATAAAGAACAATGGCGACTTAGAATATCTTATCCTGACGGCAAACCGGCACAGGCGCAGCTAATGGCTACCATGTATGATGCCTCTTTGAATAAACTATATCCACATAAGTGGTCTTTCTATATAGATTTTGCAAGAGCCGTTCCAAGTACCGACTGGACAACTTTGTATCCAAATTATTCGTCAATTTATCTATCTTTTCCAATGAATTACCTCAATGTAAACTCCCTGATGTTTGATAAATTGTTCCTTCCTAATATAGGAAATGTTCAGTATGAAGGACGTGCCATTTACAAACTAAACTCAAATGTTAACGTAATAAGAGGATTCTCAGCTGTACAAAGTAAGAAAATTGATGTAGCTTATGACGAAGCATTACCAGTAGCCGGTATAGCCTCGGCAAATACGATGCTAAATGATGAATTTTCTAAATCATCAATTACCGGTAATCCCAGAACAAACTTTGCAGAGACGGCTTTTTTCTATCCGCAACTAAATACAGATATAAACGGCTATATTGACATATCTTTTGTTTTGCCGCAGACACTTACAAAGTGGAGCTTTATGGGCTTTGCTCATACTGACAATGTTGATTACGGATTTCTTAATTCGGAGATAACTGCAAGCAAAGACTTTATGGTGCAGCCCAACTTGCCACGTTTTATAAGGGTAGGCGATAAAGTAAGCATAGCATCATCTATAGTAAACCTTACAGGAAAAGATATTAAGGGAGATGTAGTTATGGAACTGTTTGATCCTATTACCGAAAAGGTATTCTATAAAGACAAGGCCGATTTTAGAGTTGATGGAGGAAAAACGGATGTTGTAAGTTTTAGCTTCAATGTTCCTACAGAATACTCACTTATAGGATGCAGAATAGTGGCCGATGGAGGTCGCTTCAGTGATGGCGAGCAGAAATATATTCCTATACTCTCTAATCAACAATGGATTACTCAGAGTATTCCAATGAACATAAGCAGTAAGGGGACTTATAATTTTAGTACCGTATCTCTTTTTAATGGTAATTCGGCTACTGCCGGTCAGAAGAAACTTACTGTAGAATTTTCTACAAATCCTATATGGTATGCCATTCAGGCACTTCCTGCAATGGTAGTTCCTACGGCAAAGGATGCATATTCGTGGGCATCATCCTACTATGGTGCTATGCTTAGTGAATATATAATAAACGCAAATCCTAGAATAAAGGAGATACTTGATGCATGGAAAGCAACTTCTGCAAATTCTAAAGATAAGTTTTTAAGCGAACTGCAGAAGAATGAAGATTTAAAAAATATAATTCTTTCGGAAACTCCATGGGTGGTAGAGGCAACCAATGAGGCCGATCAAAGAAATAGGATATCAACTCTGTTCGACCTAAATACTTTCAACAACAATAAGATTACTGCAGTAAACAATCTGATGGAGCTTCAGAATACCGATGGTAGCTGGAGTTGGTATAAGGGAATGTATGGTAGCCGATATATCACAGTAGAGATAGTAGAGTTACTTTCTCGTCTTAAGTCAATGACGAATATGAAATTTACTCCTCAAATGAATGCAATGTATATTTCGGCAGTAGACTATCTAAATAAGGAGATTGCACAGGAATATGAAACTATATTAAATGACAAGAATAAAGATAAACTAAAGAATGTAGCTCCCGAATTATGGGTGATGAAATATCTTTATATATGCAGTATAGATACTTCATTAAATGTTGATAGGAAAATAAATTCTTATTTTATAGAAAGAATTGCATCGAATGCTTCTGAACTTGATATATACAAGAAAACAATTGCTGTCATAATTCTTAAAAAAACGGGTAATGATGCACAGGCCGCCCAGTTCCTTGAATCAGTTTTGCAATATAGTGTATATACAAAAGAAAAAGGACGCTATTTCGATAATGCAAAAGCTCATTATTCTATGAACAGTTACAAAATACCAGTTGAGGTAAGTGCAATAGAAGCTATAGAGCTAATGGACAAGGATAATGTTGCTTTGAATGAAATGAAGCAGTGGTTGCTTTCGCAGAAACAGGTACAGCAGTGGGAGAACCCGATAGCTACATCGAATGCAGTATACGCTCTTTTGTATAATTCTACTCTTAAATTTACTCCAAAGAATGGAGTGAAAATATTTGTGGGCAGTGAAGTGCTGCAGCCTAATGAGGGAGATATGTTGGGATATTTAAAGAAAACGTTTTCCAACAATGTAAATAGCATTACCGATATTACGGTTGTAAAGAGTAGTAATGGGTTAAGTTGGGGTGCCATATACGGGCAGTGTTACGAAGATATTAATAAGGTTCTGCCAGCTGGAAATGAACTTGTCATAAAGAAAAGTATGTATAAAAATGGTAAGCTTGTTGAAGGTACTACCCAACTTGTACCGGGCGATATCGTGACGATAACTCTTGATATAAGTTCGGCTCAGGATATGGATTTCGTACAGATAAAAGACGGTTTAGCTGCATGTATGGAACCCGAAAGCTCGCTATCTGGATATAAATGGGATAACTCGGTAGGATATTATGAGGAGATAAATGATGCCTCAGTATCTTTCTTTATTGATAAACTTAGAAAGGGAAGTTTTACAATAAAATATAATGTATATATAACCCGTAAAGGTGAATATCAGAATGGAATAGCAGTAATACAGTCGGCATATGCACCTTCATTTACAGGCTATTCCGGCGGAGGGGAAATAATAGTTAAGTAAAAGCAGACATGACTATCGGTCATTATATATAAAAAAGGCGCAACATAGTTCTATATTATGTTGCGCCTTTTTGTTGATTGATAGCTTTAATCACTGTCTTCTCATGATGAATCGCTGACCATTACGGCGATTGCTGAAGTCGGCATAGTTGTTGTACCATGTTCCGGAAAATGTATTATAACTTGCATCGGCACCTACAATATAAGCATAGCTATTATCCGTATAAAAGTACAGTTCCATAACATTATATCCTTCATTCAGCCAGTTCCATTCAAAAACCAGGAAATCATTGTCCGTAGCAGTACCAATCGTTCCCTGATGAGAAGAGTTAAACTGCATAACAGTTCCTTCGCCCCATGTATATACTCCAAAATCAATGTTTTGAGCAGTGTACCATGTACCCGGAAGATTGTATTCCACTTCCTCTTTGTCATCACACCCTGTCATGGTTATTGTCATGAGTAGGCCGATGATAAGAATAAGATAATTCTTTAAAGTTTTCATCGTATATTATTAAATTAATGTTATGAGCTGCAAATATAATGTAAATTAAAATGAATAATGCAATTTGAGATAAAAGTTATTTGATATGCTATTTACAATGTAAACAAATCAATTAATCCAATTGTATCTAAAAGTGTAGTATTAATGAACTTCTCTTTAATAATAATTTATATCTTTGCTTGACGCAAATAAAAATTTATATGAAATATATATTCCAGATAATATCATTACTGTTTTTCGGCATTATAACGTTACAGGCGCAGCCTAAAATATCATTTGACAAGAATAATTATGATTTTGGTACTATAATATGGAAGAATCCTTCAAAGGCAGTCTTCCGAATAAAAAATACCGGAGATAAGCCACTGGTTATTTCTAATGTAACTACTTCGTGTGGATGTACCGTGGCCGATTGGACCAAATCGCCCATTTTACCAGGGAAAGAGGGTGAGATAAATGCTATGTTCGATGCAAAGACTCTGGGACACTTTAACAAGACTATAGGAGTTTACTGCAATGCATCGCCAACGCCGATATATGTATCAATTAAGGGAGAGGTGAGCTCCGATCCAAAGAATTATACTAAGACTCATCCATTCAAGATTGGTTCAATACGACTTGATAAGGAAGAGATAACTTTCGATGATGTAAACAAGGGCGATAAACCTTCGGTAGAACTGCTTGTGGCCAATACTTCAGATAAGGCATATACTCCTGTATTGATGCATTTGCCTCCATATATGTTAGCTCAGGCCATTCCCGAAAAGATTACGCGTAAAGGTACTGGAAAGATAAAAATAACAATAGATACCGAAAAGTTACCTAAATTCGGCCTTACTCAGGCTTCTGTGTATTTGGCACGATTTCCAGGCGATAAGGTAGGCGATGATAATGAAATTCCCGTATCGGTGGTGCTTTTGCCCGACTTTACTAATATAGACAATAGGATAAGGACTAATCCGCCTCATATAAAACTGTCCACAGAAGAAATAAAAGTGGGAGCCGTTACACCCCACGAGAAGAAGTCTTTTGTGGTATATATTACTAATGAAGGAAAATCTAATCTGGATATACGCGATTTGCAAGTGTTCAATTCGGCTCTTGGAGTGCAGCTCAACAAGAGAATCATCAAACCAGGTACAAAGGCCAAAATGAAGGTAACTGTTCATGGAAGCGGACTTCACAAGGTAAAAGGTGTACTCAGAATTTTGATGATAACAAACGATCCTGAACAGCCTAAAATAATTATGAAAGTTAATGCAAACTTAAAAAAATAGTTATGGAACATCCTGAAAATAATCAAGAATATAAGGGATTGAGCGTGAACGCAGGCATTGAAAAACCATCGATTGTAAATCCCTATCTTAAATTAAGGAAAAGAAATAAGCGCCGCGAACTGTCTGTAGCTGATTATGTAGATGGTATAGTAAAAGGTGATGTGACGATTTTAAGTCAGGCTGTTACGCTAATAGAGAGTGTAAAGTCCGAACATCAGGCTATAGCGCAGGAGGTAATAGAAAAGTGTCTTCCTTATTCGGGCAATTCGATGCGCATTGGCATAAGTGGAGTTCCTGGTGCCGGAAAAAGTACTTCTATAGATGTATTTGGTTTGCATGTTCTTGAAAAAGGAGGGAAACTGGCTGTTTTGGCAATTGATCCAAGCAGCGAACGCTCTAAAGGTAGCATATTGGGCGACAAGACTCGTATGGAAAAACTGTCTGTTCACCCAAATTCATTTATACGTCCTAGTCCATCGGCAGGATCACTTGGAGGAGTGGCACGAAAAACTCGTGAAACTATAATTCTATGCGAGGCAGCCGGATTCGATAAGATCTTTGTAGAAACAGTAGGAGTGGGGCAGAGTGAGACGGCGGTACATTCTATGGTCGACTTTTTCCTGCTTATTCAGCTTGCAGGAACAGGTGATGAATTGCAAGGTATAAAGAGAGGAATAATGGAGATGGCCGATGGCATAATTATAAACAAAGCCGATGGTACTAACATAGACAAGGCAAAACTTGCAGCCAACCATTTCAGGAATGCTCTTCATCTTTTTCCTGCGCCAGAATCGGGATGGGAGCCTAAGGTGCTTACATATTCAGGATTTTATGGACTTGGGATAAAAGAGATATGGGATATGATATATCAATATTTCGACTTTGTGAAAGATAACGGGTATTTCGAAGCAAGAAGAAATGAACAAGCCAAATACTGGATGTACGAGACTATAAATGAACAATTGAAAGATAGTTTCTATAATAATGATATTATTAATTCAATGCTTCCTGTAAAGGAAGAGGAAGTGCTCACAGGAAAGCTTACATCTTTCGTTGCAGCCAAGAAGCTTCTTGATACTTATTTTAAGAACTCCCATTCATGAAATGAAGAAAACAAAGAGCTTGCCTAACAATTAAATAAACCTATATTTCGGGGTCTAAAATGATACTTTCTTCTTTCCGGAAGAACATTGCTTATGAGTATATAAATTACAATATGAATTTATATACTTGTTAGAGAAGCTCCTTGTTTTAGATTTATATAATTATCCGGATAAAGATTTTTCGAATATTTTGGTCCATTAATATATTAGGAATTGAGCAAAATAAAAATATACGATTTATATTCCACAATTTCACAGATTACCTGAAACGCCCTGTTGATGGGCAATTACAGTGTGATATTTCTATGGAGAATATTCACACATCCTTCACACATCCTTCACAGGAACATATTGTACTACCAAGTTTAAATCATCTTACACACTTTATGTTGTGTCTTTATCTGTTTTCAGGCGGTAAAATTATTTTTTCTCGCCAGAAATTTATATTTTCTGGCGATCGATTTATTTTTTCAGGCGGTCAATTGAGATATAAAATAAGAACCATATCAAACTTAAATATAAAGTAATGATATGGTTCTTTATTTAAATGTTATTAAGCAGCAGATTCTATCTTTTCTAAAAACAAAATCTTACTACCTCTATAGTCATTGATTATTATCTGTTATATAGATAGCTCTCTAAGAACATTTACAAGTTCGCGATCTATAGGCTTGTCATTTTTTATAGCTTTTGTAAACGGAACGTATACAATCTTGTCATCTTCAATACCTATCATTACGTTTCGCTGACCTTCAAGAAGAGCCTGTATGCTGGCTACACCCATTCTACTTGCTATTATACGGTCGTGTGCAGTAGGACTTCCGCCACGCTGTAGATGTCCAAGGATAGTTACACGAACATCATATTCAGGATATTCGTTTTTTACACGTTCTGCATAATGCATTGCGCCTCCTGTTATTTCGCTTTCAGCTACCAAAACTATACTACTGCTCTTTGATTTGCGGAAACCATTCTTGATAAACTCTTCAAGTTGGTCTACTTCAGTGCTGAATTCCGGAATTATAGCAGCTTCGGCTCCTGCCGCAATTGCACCGTTCAATGCAAGGAAACCCGCATCTCGTCCCATAACTTCGACAAAGAACAGACGCTCATGCGAAGTTGCAGTATCTCTAATCTTGTCCACTGCTTCAAGTATAGTATTCAATGCTGTGTCGTATCCAATGGTAGTATCCGTTCCATATAGGTCATTGTCGATAGTACCAGGAAGTCCGATACATGGAACATCATATTCCTGCGCAAAGATTCTTGCACCCGTAAGTGATCCGTCACCTCCAATTACTACAAGAGCATCAATCTCTTCTTTTTTCATGTTCTCGTAAGCCAGTGCACGACCTTCCGGAGTAGTAAATTCTTTGCAACGTGCTGTTTTAAGGATGGTTCCTCCCTGCTGTATGATATTACTCACATTCTGAGTCTTGAACTCTTGAATTTCACCGGTTACCAATCCTTTATATCCTCTATAAATACCTTTTACACTTAATCCGTTATAAATGGCTGCGCGTGTTACCGCACGAATTGCAGCATTCATTCCCGGAGCATCTCCACCTGAAGTTAAAATACCAATACATTTAATAGTTGCCATACCTATCTATTTAAGTTTAATGCACAAAGTTAGAAAAAAACTTTATTGAAATTTAGTTTAGAAATATATAATTTACATTCCTCTTATAATTGCATTTCTACACTCTTCCATCAGCCATTTAGGCGTCGAGGTAGCTCCGCATATTCCCACCGATTTTATATCTTTCAATAATGAAGGCTCTATCTCGTCGGGCGAATCTATAAGGAATGAATTTGGATTTACGCTCTTGCATTCCTGGAAAAGTATCTTTCCGTTCGAACTTTTTTTTCCACAAACAAATAATATAAGTTCATGAGTCGATGCAAATTCCCGTATATTGGGCATTCTGTTTGCCACCTGACGGCATATAGTATCGTAATATTCGAATGTTGCCTTTTCCGAAATATTCTCCTTTATATATTCTATTATCTGCCAAAACTCATTAAGTGATTTGGTAGTCTGCGAATATAGTCGGATATCTTTTGTGAAATCAAGCGATGATGCCTCTTCAAGAGTTTCTATTACAATCGCTTTCCCGTTTGTCTGTCCTACAAGTCCCAGAACTTCTGCGTGACCGTTCTTTCCATATATTACAATCTGCTTTTCCTTCTCATCGGTTGGGGCAGCTTTAAATTCCTGGTTTATTCTTTTCTGTAATCTTAATACTACAGGACATGTAGCATCTATAATCTCAATATTGTTCTTAGTTGCCGTTTCGTAAGTTGATGGTGGCTCTCCATGCGCCCTTAAAAGCACCTTTGCATCATGAAGAGCAGCGAACTCATCATGGTTTATTGTAATAAGACCAAGTTTTCTTAATCTTTCACACTCCTGCCCGTTGTGCACAATATCACCAAGACAGTAAAGTGTGTTACCTTTTGCAAGCTCCTCTTCGGCCTTCTTGATAGCAGTTGTAACCCCGAAGCAAAATCCCGATCCACTGTCAATTTCAACATTCATTGCTTATAACCTCATTGAATTTATCAAGCAACCATTTTTTCTGTTCCTCAATAGTAATGTTCGAATTATCAAGCAATATTGCATCGTTAGCTCTTCTTAAGGGACTAACTTCACGGTTCTCATCAATGTAATCTCTTTCTTTTACATTTGCCAGAATAGCTTCATAAGAAGCTTCCTGTCCCTTTTCTTTTAATTCGTCATACCTTCTCTGGGCACGAATTTCGGCAGAGGCAGTGACGAAAATCTTCAGTTCGGCATCTGGAAATACTATAGTTCCTATATCTCGTCCATCCATTACTATACCTTTATGTTCACCCATTTTCTGCTGTTCTCGCACCAATGCTTCTCTTACAAAGTCAAGAGTAGCTATAGGACTTACATGTGATGAAACTTCCATAGTTCGAATTTTATCTTCTATTATTTCTCCGTTAAGACATGTAAGAGGTTTACGAGTAGTTTTGTCAAGTTGGAAAGATATATTTATGTTAGACAGTGAAGCTTTAAGCTTGTCTTTGTCAATACCATCTGCTTTAAATATATTATTGTTAAGTGCAAATAGAGTAACGGCACGGTACATAGCACCGCTGTCAATGTAAATGTAACCTATCTCCTGTGCCAGATCTTTAGCCATGGTACTTTTACCACATGATGAGTATCCGTCAATGGCAATTGTTATTTTTTTCATATATTATAAAGTATATATCATTTTATTATTCGATTCAAAGATAGATAAAAGTTGTTTCTATGTAACTTACCTATAAATAAAATAAATTCAATTAGCATATTTTTATTTGATATTTGTATCTTTTTAGAAGAAATGTATTACATTTGCCAACAGTGAAGACACACTTAATTTTTAAAACATAATTTATGGAAGTTAAAAAATCTCCCAAAGCAGATCTAGAAGGTAAAAAAACCACATGGCTGCTTATCGGTTATGTATTTATCCTTGCTATTATGTTTGTTGCATTCGAATGGACTGAACGTGACAAAAAGGTAACTACGGATACAGGTATAACCGATGTCGTATTTGAGGAAGAAATGATTCCTATTACAGAGCAAGAACAGAAAGTTGCACCTCCACCTCCTGAAGCTCCTAAAGTAGAAGAAGTGTTGGAAATCGTAGAAAATGATGCTAAGGTTGAAGAAAGTACAATCCAGGCATCTGAAGAAACAGGTAAGGCTGTCGAAGTAAAATACGTTCCGGTGCACGTTGAAGAAGAAGAACCTGAAGAACAGCAGATCTTCCAGGTAGTAGAGGAAATGCCTGAATTCCCTGGTGGAATGGGTGAATGTTTGAAATTCTTAGGTAAGAATATGAAATATCCTACTATCTCACAAGAAAATGGTGTTCAGGGTAAAGTTATCGTTCAGTTCGTTGTTAACAAGGATGGTAGTATTGTTGATCCTGTTGTAGTTCGTAGTGTTGACCCTTATCTTGATAAGGAAGCTCTTCGCGTTATCAAGACTATGCCTAAATGGAAACCAGGTAAGCAACGTGGTAAAGCGGTACGCGTGAAATATACAGTACCGGTAACATTCAAATTACAGTAATCTGTATCTCATAAATTAAAAAAGAGGCTGCTATTTGGCAGCCTCTTTTTCTAAATAACAATATCTCAAAATATTAAAGTTATGACGTTTACTCCTTCTGATTTATCGGTAAAGATAAATGATTATCTTTCCTCATTGAAATATACTCATGAGCCAGTAGAGCTTTATCATCCTATAGAATATACTTTGAATATAGGAGGAAAAAGAGTTCGTCCTGTATTGATGCTACTTGCATACAATATGTATGCAGATAATGTTGAGGCTATCTTACCTCAGGCTGCTGCAATCGAAATATATCATAACTATACTTTGCTGCACGATGACCTTATGGATAAGGCTGATATGAGAAGAGGTAAAGCTACCGTGCATAAGTTGTGGAATGATAATGCGGCTATTCTATCGGGCGATGCAATGCTTGTACTGGCATATAAATATATGTCAGAATGTGATAGTGCCAAACTTAAATATATACTTGACGTTTTTACAAAAACAGCTTTGGAAATTTGTGAAGGACAGCAATGGGATGTGCAGTTCGAAAATATGAATGAAGTCGAAATTGATGATTACATAGAGATGATCAGACTTAAAACTTCGGTACTACTCGGGGCTGCACTCAAAATTGGAGGTATAATGGCAGGAGCATCCGAAGAAGATATAGAAAAACTGTATGAATTTGGCATAAAGATTGGCCTAGCTTTCCAGTTGCAGGATGATTATCTGGATGTTTATGGTAATCCGAAAGTGTTTGGTAAGAATATAGGAGGAGATATTATAAGCAATAAGAAAACATTCATGCTGTTATCGGCGTTGAATGATAGTAATTCCGTGCAAAATGAAGAACTCCGCAGATGGATTAATTCCGAAGAGTGTATTCCACATGAAAAGATAGAAGCCGTTACTGCAATATATAATCAGTTACATATAGATCAAAAATGCAACTGTAAGATAGAACAATTCTTTAATGAAGGATTGCAAATAATGGATAGCCTGAATGTGGCATCCGACAAAAAGAAAGAACTAAGAAATTTTGTGTTACATTTAATGGATAGGAAACTTTGATGATTGATACTCATACGCATCTTTTTGCAGAAGAATTTAAGGATGATTTGTCTGAGGTAATAAAAAGAGCACTTGAAAATGGCGTACAGAAGATGTTTTTGCCCAATATTGATGCATGCTCTGTAGAACCAATGATGAAAGTATGCAATACTTATAAAGATATATGTTATCCATTGATTGGACTTCATCCTACAGATGTAAAAGAAGATTATGCAAGTCAGCTTGCAGTTCTCAAAGAATATTCTGACAAGTATAACTTTTCAGGAATAGGCGAGGTAGGTCTTGATTACTATTGGGATACTACTTTCAAAAATGAACAGATAGAAGCATTCGAAACGCAAGTAAACTGGGCAATAAATAAAGAACTTCCTATAATAATTCATGCTCGTGAAGCATTCGACGATTTATATGATATTATGTGTAAATATAAAGGAACTCGCCTAAAAGGTATATTCCATAGTTTTACAGGAAATGAAGAGGAAGCAACTAAACTTCTAGAATTCAATAATTTTATGTTGGGAATTAACGGAGTGGTTACGTTTAAAAAAAGTGAATTGGGAAACGTGTTAAAACAAGTGCCATTGTCAAGACTTGTTCTAGAAACAGATTCACCTTATCTTGCACCTGTCCCTTTCAGGGGACGAAGAAATGAAACTTCATATATCATACATATAGCCAACAAAATCTCTGAAATATATAATATTACGCTTGCAGAAGTAGAAGAACAGACCACTATTAATGCTTCTACTATTTTCTTTTAAATATGCTTACCTTTTAAAGTATATTAATTTTATTGCTAAATTTTAATATATCTTATTAGTAAGCTTCTAAAGAACAAAAAAAAAGGTACATTTGTAACTGAAAATGCTTGCAGTTACCAAATTTCTTTGTAATTTGCACCCGTTTTTAGAGAGGATGCATTGGCGTCGCCTTAACGGAGAGATGCTCGAGTGGTTGAAGAGGCACGCCTGGAAAGCGTGTATACGCCAAAAGCGTATCGCGGGTTCGAATCCCGCTCTCTCCGCTTTTTGTAGAAACTTATAAATAAAAACAATTAGAAATAAATAACAATTAATTAATTAATCTTAAAAAATTAGACACACAATGAAAAAGTTATTTGCAATTCTTGCAGTGATGGGAGTCCTTACTTTAGGATCTATTCAATCGGCTATGGCACAAGAAGAACAACCAGCCGCTCAGACAGAACAAGTTGCTACTGAAGAAGCTACTTCTGAACAAGCTGTAGTTGAAGAAGGTGGTGGTTTGCACAAGGAAATCAAAACTAAGTTTATTGAAGGTTCTGCTGACTTCATGTCATTAGTAGCTATTGCTTTGGTTTTAGGTTTGGCTTTCTGTATTGAAAGAATTATTTATTTAAGTCTTGCTGAAGTAAATACTAAAAAGTTGATGACAAATATTGAATCAGCTTTGGAAAAAGGTGATGTAGAAGGTGCTAAAAACGTTTGTCGTAACACTCGTGGTCCAGTTGCTTCTATCTGCTACCAAGGTCTTATGAGAATAGACGAAGGAGTTGACGTTGTAGAACGTTCAGTAGTTTCTTATGGTGGTGTTCAGGCAGGTTACCTTGAAAAAGGATGTTCTTGGATTACATTGTTTATCGCGATGGCTCCATCTTTAGGATTCTTGGGTACTGTAATCGGTATGGTTATGGCATTCGATAAGATCCAACAGGCTGGTGATATCTCTCCAACAGTTGTTGCTGGTGGTATGAAAGTTGCGTTGATCACAACTATCTTCGGTTTGGTTGTTGCTTTGATTCTTCAGGTTTTCTATAACTACATTCTTTCTAAGATTGAAGCTATTACAAGCCAGATGGAAGATTCTTCAATCACATTGCTTGATATGATCATGAAATATAACTTGAAATACAAAAAATAATTAGAACAATGGCTAAATTATCATATAAAATGTCCTACTATGCATTATATGCCTGCATTGCCGTTATTTTGGTAGTGTTTGCCATGTTTTACTTTGTAGGATACAATAATCCGGTAGGTGAATACAATTCACCGGAAAATACCAATGCGGTTATTTACTTAATGTATGGAATGTTTGCCGTTTGTGTAGCTGTAACCTTAATCGGTGCTATTGCACAATTCTTGGCTGCGTTAAGAGATAATCCTAAAGGTGCAATCAAATCTTTAATTGGCTTGGTACTTCTAGTAGCTGTATTGGTAGTATCTTACGCTATGGGCTCAGATGCTTCTGTAATGACAGGTACTGGTATTTATAACGATACCTTCTGGTTGAAGATAACAGATATGTTAATGTATTCAACATACTTCCTGTTAGCTGTAGCTACTGTAGGTGTTTTGGTTAACTTGACAGGAATTTTCAAGAGATAATATTATCACATTGATATTAACAAAAAAATAGAGTAAGTAAAATGGCAAGAAAGAAAAGAGGCGTTCCTGGAATTAACTCAAGTTCCACAGCCGATATTGCCTTTATGTTGCTTATCTTCTTCCTTATTACAACATCAATGGATACTGACCGTGGTTTGGCAAGACGCTTGCCTCCTCCACCGGAAAAGAATCAACAAAAAGATGATAATATTATTGTGAAGGAACGTAATGTACTTCAGGTACGTCTTAATAAAGACAACCAACTTATGTGTGGAACTGAATACATTGACATTAAGCAATTGAGAGAAAAGGCAAAAGAATTTATTGCGAATCCTAACGATGATGAAAATCTTCCTGAGAAGCATCGTAAAAACATTCCTTTATTAGGCGATGTAATGGTTACGGAAAAGCATGTAATTTCTGTTCAGAATGACGTTGGTACAAGTTATCAGGCTTATATTGATGTTCAAAATGAATTGGTAGCTGCTTATAATGAATTAAGAGATGAATTGGCTAAGGCTAAATTCGGAGGTAAAACATACTTGCAGTGTTCAGAAGATGAACAAAAAGCAATTCGTGATTTCTATCCTCAGAAGATTTCTGAAGCTGAACCTAAAAAATATGGAGGAAAGTAATGGGAAAATTTAATAAATCAGGAAAACGTGGAATGCCTGAGTTGAATACTTCATCACTACCTGACCTTATCTTTACAATGTTGTTCTTCTTTATGATTGTAACAACAATGCGTGAAGTAACTTTGAAGGTTCAATTTCAAGTTCCTCAAGCTACAGAGCTTGAAAAATTAGAGAAGAAATCTTTGGTATCTTTCATTTATGTAGGTAAGCCATTACCTGAATTCCAAAAGAAAATGGGTGCTGAAAGTCGTATTCAGTTAAACGATAAGTTTGCTGAAGTTTCAGAAGTTCAAGACTACATTACTCAGGAACGTTTGAATATGAAAGAAGAAGATCAACCATTTATGACTGTATCTTTGAAAATTGATAAAGACACTAAAATGGGTATCGTTACAGATGTAAAGCAGGCGCTTCGTCAAGCTTATGCTTTGAAGATCAATTATTCTGCAAGTCAACGTCAGTAATAATATATGCAATATAAAAAGGAGCTCATAAGAGCTCCTTTTTATGTTTGTATAGATATGAAATTTTAATCTTGATATTGCTCAACATTATATACATTGCTGTGTAATATATAAGTAATATTATTCAAGTCTAAATTTATATTTTTTTCATTGTAAATCATTAGCTTCATAGGAAGCGATTCTCCTCCTCTTCTATATGGAGGTTGTGTATAGTTGTGTTGTTGTAAGACAAAGCCATTACGGCTATAGAAATTAATTCTGCGCTTTTTAATTTCGTCGTCAGGTAACTCAACCTCAAGCACAATTGGCTTGTCATTCAGGATATGTTTTATTACATTAAGTGTCTTCTGACCATACCCGCCATTTCTCATTGAAGTATCTATTGCAAAGTGTTCTATATAATAGATGTCCTTTAGATTCCAATAATTTATGAATCCTATAGGTTTAGCATTATCCACTATAATGTTTGCAATAAATTCATTCTTATTGTCGGCATAATCTCTTTGTTCTTCTGTATCACGTCTTTCGGATATCGGAAAAGCCGATATCATAAGTTGTTCAGCAAAAGAATATAGTTCTTTGTTGTCTGTTTTAATTTCTTTAATTTCAATCATGGTTAAGTATTAAGTTTATTATTAGTTATATTAAAAATGGATATATTTTTTTATTATATATTCGCTTTACTTTTATTCTGTATAGAAGTTAATCAATTTTTCTAATGCTCTTTGACATACCGGACAGAATGCTGGTGCTTCATTTATCTTCATTCTGCACTCGGTAGTAGGTCGGTAAATTCCCTTTTTGGTATAGCCTGCTCCTTCGTAAACTCCTACCTTCGTATAAAGTTCATTTTCGGATGTTGCAAGTGGTGTAGGTATTTGAGTATTTATAGGCAGCATATCTTTCCATTTGCTCTCGAAATCCACAAGGGTGGATATGTTCTGTTCCCATGGTTCTATGGTGTATGGATACTGCGGACTAGGTGCTTCATCGTATGCATATTCATCGGCTAGTCCTCCGAAACTGTGGCCGAATTCATGTACTACTACCGGTTTGAAGTTCTTATTATGAGTAGTAGTAAGTGTGTATGAATTATATATGCCGCCGCCACCATAATTGTCTGTATTTGCAAGAATAATTATATGTTCATAAGGAATTCCTGCAAGTAGATTATGAATTTGCTTTACATTTGAAGTGGTAAGATAACGGTCGGAATAGAAAGTATTGAAATGCGAATTTACTGCAGTCTCTTTCCATATATTTTTCCCCGGAATGCTTACACCGCTGTCTTTCGAATCGCATGCAACTGCAACTATATTGAACCTTCCTTTTAGCTTCTTGAATGGTTCATGTTCGAATATAGCATCGGTTGCATCCTGAGCATCCTTGTAGAACGTATTCATCTCGTCCTTTCTGTAACCTTCTGCCATTATAGCTACATCTATGCATTCTTCAGGACTACCACTTTTTAACAGATACTTAAAAGGTGGTACGTTTGTGTTTTGTAGTGATTTTATAAGAATATCATTGGGATCGATTTCATGAGTCAACGATGCAGTAGTTTTATGATAAACATCTTTCAACTCTATTGTTACTATGGCATTACTTTTCGGATAAGGAATCAAAAAACTATTTTCGAAACTCTTCTTTATCTTCTTTGCTTCAGGTTCGCATATCCATTCCTGGAATAAACTTGAAAATGAAGTACGGTATATAGTATCTCCATTAGCCTTGTCTATCATTGTTACCGATCCATTACCCTTAAGTGGTAATAAAGAAAGATTATGTCTTCTGCCAGCCCATTCGGGTATGGATGAAAGCCCGTCAAGATATATATCTTGCTTCTGTGAATTGCCACCAAATATATAATCCAGTCTGATTGATTTATTTATAAAATACTTGTTGAAATCTTGTGCGTGTATGTTCGGTGCTATTAAAAGCGCCAGTAAAATTATTTTCTTCATAGTTTTCTTTTTTTTGCAAAAATAGATAAAATAATTGATTGTGTATTTTATATTTAATAATAACAATGTATCTTTTTAATATGATAGTCAAACTATTATCTATTAGATTATAGGAAAAATAGCAATAAAACTTTTAAATCGTATTTATAATGTAATAGAAAAATATATCTTTGCATAAAAATATAATATTATAATGGGACATCATCAAATAGACGCATTGGATGAACAGATATTGAGAATGATTGCTACGAACGCACGTATTCCTTTCCTGGAGGTAGCAAGAGCTTGCAATGTATCCGGTGCTGCAATTCATCAGAGAATACAAAAACTTACGGCACTTGGGATATTGAAAGGGTCGGAGTTTGTTATTGATCCTGAGAAGATAGGTTATGAAACTTGTGCATATATCGGACTTTATCTAAAAGATCCTGAGCAGTTTGATTCTGTAACCGAATCACTCAAGAATATTCAAGAAGTAGTAGAATGTCACTTTACTACAGGACAGTATGATATGTTCATAAAGATTTATGCAAAGAACAATCATCACCTTCTAAGTATAATACACGACAAGCTACAGCCATTAGGCTTATCTCGTTCGGAGACAATAATATCTTTCAATGAGGCAATAAACCGTCAAATGCCTATTCTGAACCTGGTCGAAGAAGAAGATTAAAATTACAACTTGTTATAATTAATAAAGCTATATGAGTAGGGATGCTTATCATCGACAGTATGATCTTCCCTGCTTATTATTTCCCATCTCTTTTCATCTATTTTAGGGAAGAAGGAATCTGCTTTATCTGCTTTATTGTGTATAAGAGTTATATATAGATTAGAGGCAATATCATATGCCATATTATATATACTTTCTCCCCCTATAATGAATACTTCGTCTTCATTGCTGCAACTCTCAAGTGCTGCATCCAGAGTTAGATAATGTTCTGCTCCGGCAAACTCCTTTTCTGTACGGCTAAGTACTATATTACGTCTGTTTGGTAATGCGCCTTTAGGAAGTGATTCGAATGTCTTGCGCCCCATAATGATAGTATGCCCTGTAGTAAGCTCCTTAAAGCGTTTCAGATCATTTGGCGTCCAGTAAAGTAGTTTGTTCTCAAACCCAATTGCATTATTTTCGTCTATTGCAACAATTATGGAAATTTTACTCATATACAAAGATATATAATTAAATAAAGAATATTATACAGCCACACTACCTGCTATATGAGGCCATGGGTTATAATCTTCAAGCTGAAAATCTTCATATTTGAAGTCGAATATGCTCTTTACTTCAGGGTTAATCTTCATTTTGGGAAGAGGGCGAGGTTCGCGGCTAAGCTGAAGCTTTACCTGTTCCATATGATTAAGATATATATGAGTATCTCCAAGTGTATGTACAAAATCGCCGGCTTTTAGTCCTGTAACCTGTGCTACCATCATTAGCAGCAATGCATAAGATGCAATATTGAATGGTACACCAAGGAAAGTATCTGCACTTCTTTGGTAAAGCTGTAGACTTAATCTGCCATCGGCCACATAAAACTGAAAGAATGCATGACATGGTGGAAGATTCATGTTTTTCAAATCGGCCACATTCCATGCACTTACAATAATTCTTCTAGAATCAGGATTATTCTTTATTGTATCAATAGCCTCACTAATCTGATCTATGAAGCCTCCATTATAGTCGGGCCATGAGCGCCACTGAAAACCATATATATGTCCAAGGTCGCCATTCTCGTCTGCCCATTCATTCCATATTCTAACTCCATTATCCTGCAGATACTTTACGTTAGTATCACCTTTCAGAAACCATAATAGTTCGTGTATTATAGATTTTAGATGAAGTTTTTTTGTAGTAACTAAAGGAAATCCCTCTTCAAGGTTAAACCTCATCTGATGTCCGAATACACTTATTGTACCTGTACCAGTTCGATCTTCCTTATGTACTCCTTCGGTTGAAATTCGATTAAGCAGATCAAGATATTGTTTCATTTTATAATTTCTTTATTACCATTTAATAGAACATGCACGTTCTACACCAATACCTATACAAACTATAAAAGCTATAGCAAGAGTTTGATAGTTGATGTTTTGTGCCATGATATGTGACTGTGCCTGGAATAGTTCGTTGATGAAATCTGTAATCAGCTTGAATCCGTCGAACACTACGAATAATACTACGCATATTGAAGCGCATACTATATTAAGGATGCGTGCAAGCTGTTCGGCACGATTGGGCAATTTACGGATAACTCTTTCAGAAAAACCATTATCGGCAATTTCATGACGGTTTGCGTGCATGAATTCAGCTATAAGTTTATCATTATTATCTTTCATAACCATTTTCTTTTAAAAATTTAGCGAGTTTCTCTTTTCCTCTTGAAAGGTGCGACTTAACAGTGCCGATAGGCATTCCGGTTATATCCGAAATCTTGTCCAATGCCAAGTCTTCCATATAAAAAAGTGTTATACAAGTTCTTTCTATCTCTTTTAAGGTAGCAAGCCCTTTATAAATGTCCATTGATTCACCTACTTTTTTCTGTTCAACGTTATAAGTAGCATCTACTTCATAGGAATCCAACCCGCATGTATCTTTTCTGCTGCGAATATAATCATAAAAAACATTATATGCAATTCTGTAAAGCCAAGTCGAAAAACTAGAAAGATTCTTGAATGAAGCTATATTGGTATATGCCTTTATAAAAGTTTCTTGCGCCAGGTCATCACTAAGATCCTGATCGCCGGCAGTAAGATTTAAGAAGAAACGCCTTATAGGCGATTGATACTTCTTTACCAGAGTATCAAACGCCTTAAGATTTCTGAACACAACGACCTGTGCTACTAACGTTATGTCGTTGAGTTGGCTCATTATTCTTCTTCTTTTTTATTGTCAGATAAATTATTATCTGTAATGTGCTTTTTAGGTTGGTTGGTATATCCTATTATTACTTGTCCTAATCCCATGCAGAATATCAAGAATCCGATAGCTGCAATCCCTTCTTCATTGGTAAGTACCCATAAGAATACTCCCAATCCTATACCCAGAAATACATTCTTTATACCTTTGTTTAATATATCCATCTCTTTTGGCAGTGCCTCTGCGAACAGATCTTTCGGAAGTTCCTTGCCTGCTGCCAGTGCTTCGGATACCAGTCTGTATTTAGCTTGTTTGTTCTTATATCTGAACCACATTATTATAGCTATAATGAATACAGGCAGTCCGCATCCCATTATTATCCCTACCAAAGGTATAAGTTCAAAATTACTATCTCTAGAGTCATACTTTATTATAGCCTTTGAAGTAGCTGCATTGATGACATCTTCCAAAGAGTCTTCATCGATAGAATCGCTGTCTGCTATGTGGCTGGTTACTACTGTTGCAGTATGAGCGCTATCATCAACATTAAGATTAATCTTTACTTGCTTTGCATATCCTGAGCTAAGCATTGTTACCAAAAAGGTAAAAATTACAAATAGATGTTTCATATAATGGTTCTTTATTGTTTTCATGGATTTAGACGTATAGCATATGCTATTTGGTTGCAAATAGACAACTTTTTTTTCAGATATCCGATAAATCGTGTTATTTTTGTCATCTCATATACTTTTACACATGGAATTACCTATAGATTTTATAAGCAGAACAAAGAAAATATTGGGAGAAGATGAGTACGCTGCGTTCGAGAAGGCTCTTAAAAATGCTTCGCCTGTAAGTATTCGAATAAATACATTGAAATGGGAAGCTACCGTTTCCGAAAATAATGTGCCATGGGCTGTCGATGGATTATATCTTAAAGAGCGTCCTTCATTTACATTCGATCCTCTTTTTCATGCTGGATGCTATTATGTACAAGAGGCTTCTTCCATGTTTATAGAGCAGGCTATAAGGAGATATGTAGATAATCCTGTAGTTATGCTCGACTTATGTGCTGCCCCCGGCGGTAAATCTACGCTTCTTAGGAGTTTGCTGCCCGAAGGTAGTTTGCTGGTAGCCAACGAAGTTATGAGAAATCGTTCGCAGATTCTTGCCGAAAATATAATAAAATGGGGACACCCCGAGGTTATTGTAACCAATAATGATCCAGCCGACTTTACAAAGTTGACAAATATGTTCGACGTTATTCTTACAGATGTGCCATGCTCGGGCGAAGGAATGTTTCGAAAAGACGAGGTTGCCATATCCGAATGGAGCACCAACAATGTAGAAATATGCTATACTCGTCAGCGAAGAATACTTGAAGATATATGGCCTACGTTAAAACCCGGAGGAATCCTTATTTACAGCACCTGTACATACAATCGTGAGGAGAATGAAGATAATGTAAAGTGGATATCGGAAGAATTGGGAGCACAAATACTTCCTGTAAATGCGAATGAGGAATGGAATATAACAGGCAACCTTACCGAAAATATTTTTCCGGCATATCGTTTTATGCCTCACAAGACCACCGGCGAAGGCTTCTTTATGGCTGTACTTAGAAAGGATGATGATGAAAAAACAAATGAAAGTAACATTGATGCTTTCGGCTTTTCTAAAGTAAAAAGCAAGAAGAAAGGAAAGGATAATGGAAAAAGTAATTTTCAAACAGTTCCTGACGGAGTAAAAGAGTGGTTGAAAGATAGTACAAAGTATAGTTTCGAGAATTTTAACGACTCAATTACTGCCTTTCCATTGGAGCATATTGATAATTATCAACGTGTAAAATCGGTTCTTAAGATAATTCATGCCGGAGTAGAAGTTGGCAACATAAAAGGAAGGGATATAATTCCGGCACACTCTCTTGCAATGAGTAAATACATTGAACGGTCAATGTTTACTACGGCAGATCTTGATTACCGCGATGCCATATCATATCTCAGAAAGGAAGCCATAGCCATAGGTCCCGAATATCCCAGAGGCTACATACTGTTTACCTATCGAAATATACCTTTAGGCTTTGCCAAGAATATAGGGAACCGCACCAATAATCTCTATCCTCAGGAGTGGAGAATAAGGAGCGGTTATCTTCCCGAAAATGAGGTTTCCGTCATTTAGATGCCTTGAACTCGGTTCCATCAAGAACAGATTGGAGTAATGCTCTTACTTCATCCTTGAATATTCCGCCTTCATGAATTTTCTTCTTCCCCACATAGAAAGTAGGTACGTAGTAATAATCATAAGTATCGGCAAGTGCAGCGTTCTTAATCTCATCGATAGTCTCGATTTCTATCTTGCCGAACTCCGGGTTTTCTTCTTTCAGTTCTTCAATAAACCTGAAAGCCTTCTTGCAGAAAGGGCATAAAGGCTGATAAAAGACAGTAAGCTTATCCATAATACTTGTATTAATAATTATGGCGCAATCTACTAAAAGTTTTCAACAAAAATAATAGTATAGATAGATTTAATATAGTGAATCCCAAAAGTTTGATAAAACTTTTGGGATTCACCTCAATAAAAGAATTATAAACTATTCTTTCTAAAAAGGTTTTCGATAAGTACATCCACTTTTCCAGTCCGAACATCCATATGCTGTCTTTCCTTTTATAATTTTCCCCTTACCGCATAAAGGGCAAATATCTCCCTCCTTAATATCTTCTTCTTTCTTCACCTCTTTTTTCTTGCGTGGTGCTCTTGGTTTCTTTTCGTTGTTGCTTTTACTCTTGGCTACCGGTTTCTCCTTTATCTCTTCCATTACGCTTACGCGTCGGTTGGTGTTATCGCTCAGTACACTATGTACAATTTCGGCCACCATAGTCTTTAGTTCATCAAGGAATGTAGCGGCATTGTATGCTTTTCTCTCTATCTCTCTAAGCTTCTTCTCCCAAAGTCCGGTAAGCTGTGCCGATTTCAGCAACTCTTCGTGTATAAGTCCTATAAGTTCCATTCCGGTAGGAGTAGCTACAAGATTCTTTCTCTCCTTTTTTATATAATGTCTTTTGAAAAGAGTTTCTATTATTGCTGCACGTGTAGAAGGTCTTCCTATTCCATTCTCTTTCAGTGCATCGCGCAGCTCGTCATTATCTACCAGTTTACCGGCTGTTTCCATGGCACGCAATAAGGTAGCTTCTGTGTATGGTCGTGGTGGCTGTGTCCATTTTTCGGTAAGGAAAGGAGTGTGGTCACCTGTTTCGCCATTAGTGAATACAGGAAGCACATTGTCTTCTTCATTATCTTCCTTATTATCTTCATCCTTTTCTTTGGCAAAGATAACCCTCCATCCCGGATCTATTATCTGTTTGCCTGTAACCTTAAATTCAATTCCGTCCGCTTCTCCTATTATTGTAGTAGTAGAGAATTTACAATCAGGGTAGAATGCAGCAATGAATCGGCGCGCAATTAAGTCGAATACTCTCTTTTCCATATCGGTAAGATTTACCGGAGGTTGTCCGGTAGGTATTATGGCATGGTGGTCGGTAACCTTCGAGTTGTCGAATACCTTCTTCGATTTTAACAGCGTAGTGCCCATTAATGGTGCAGTAAGCTTTTCGTATGGCTTGAGTCCGGCCAGTATGGATGGACATTTAGGATAAATATCATCGCTTAGGAATGTAGTATCAACACGCGGGTATGTGGCAACCTTCTTTTCATAAAGAGACTGAATGAGCCTTAACGTTTCATCTGCCGAATAGGCAAACTTCTTATTGCACTCTACCTGCAGTGAAGTAAGGTCGAAAAGTCGTGGAGGTGCTTCATTCCCTTTTTTTGAAGATACTTCCGTAACGATAAACGGCGTCTCCTTTATTCTATTCATCAGTGCCTCCCCTTCTTCCATGCTTGTAATAGGAGGGATGCCACGGTTTGTGTCGTCCTTCTGTTTTGTACCGTTGCTACCTTTTTCTTCGGCTTCGGCTGCCAACTCTTCGTCGCTTTTTGCTATTATAGCCGAGAAAGTAGTATCTCTATATAACGTAGTAAGTACCCAATACTGTTTAGGCACGAAGTTTTCTATATCCAACTGTCTGTTTACTATTAATGCAAGTGTAGGTGTCTGCACTCGTCCTATGGAAAGAACCTGTCTGTTTTGTCCATATTTAAGCGTATACAGTCGCGTAGCATTCATTCCAAGTACCCAGTCGCCTATTGCACGGCTTAGTCCGGCTTCATATAGTGGCTGAAACTCCTTCTGGTCCTTTAGGTTATTGAATCCTTCGCGTATGGCCTCTTCGGTAAGCGATGATATCCACAAGCGCTTTACGGGGCATTTTACTCCGGCTTTCTGCATTACCCATCTCTGAATAAGTTCTCCCTCTTGGCCCGCATCGCCGCAGTTTATAATCTCATCGGCATTCTGCATCAGTTTCTCTATTACTCCAAACTGCTTTTCAATACCGTTATCGCTGATAATCTTTATTCCGAAACGAGGAGGTAGCATGGGCAAACTTGAAAGACTCCATGATTTCCATGACGGAGTATATTCATGAGGTTCTTTCAGTGTACACAAATGTCCGAAAGTCCAGGTTACCTGATACCCGTTTCCCTCAATATATCCATCTTTTCTCGTTTTGGCACCAAGCACTTCGGCAATGTCGCGTGCCACGCTTGGTTTTTCGGCAATACAAACTATCATAGTTTTCTTTTTATTATCATCATTATTTCATAAGCAAAGGTAATAAGATTAATTGAGTTATTCGCAATTATAAAATTCTTACTCTCCGGATTGTTCTTTTTAATAATATATGATATTACAGATATCTATTTCTATAAATATTTAATTTTTACTCTCTTAAAAGAGATGTATTGCAGATACTTACATCCTATTTACATTAAAAATAATTGTCGGTTGTTTTATATTATTGTTTAATTGATATATTTGTCTGCATATATTAATATACAAAGGCTCCCATTTGCTATGTTGTAAGCAGAAGGAAGCCTTTTTGTACTTACCGATTTACCGTATCACCCTCGTGCGGAAACTTCCTCACCCAGG
>USAN01000006.1 GCA_900552645.1 uncultured Bacteroides sp. | reverse complement strand
GAGCAAAGGACTGAAAATCCTTGTGTCCCCGGTTCGATTCCTGGTGGCACCACTTTCAAGAAAATCTCCGAAAGTTTTAACTTTCGGAGATTTTCTTTTTATATTATATTTCATACAACTCAGTTATACAAAATATTTTTCATTTATTATTATGAACAGTAGCTTTACATATACCTTATGAATATAGTTATCATGTAACTTATGTGAAGGTTATCAATTGAAAAAATGGAATAATTTTTGTTTCTTTGTAATAGAATGTATATAAACCATTAAATTATAGTGACTTATGAACATTAGTGCAGAAATTTTCATATTTATCAGTTCATTAATAATTTTTTCGAGCATATTAATAAGTAAGATAGGTAACCGGTTTGGCGTTCCCGTTTTGCTTTTATTTCTTATCGTTGGTATGATATGCGGTACCGACGGTCTCGGCATTCAGTATGATCATGTTTCGGGAGCACAGAATATAGGTACCATTGCTTTATGCATCATTCTGTTTTCCGGAGGAATGAATACCAGAATATCAGAAATAAAACCTATTTTATGGCAAGGAATTACTCTCTCTACCGTAGGAGTGTTACTTACCACTCTTTTTACCGGATTGTTCATATACTGGATATCATCCATGCAGCATACCTCAATAAACTTTTCCATAATAGGTGCACTTCTGCTGGCTGCTACAATGTCTTCTACCGATTCTGCTTCTGTATTTAATATTCTTCGCTCACAGAAGATGAATCTTAAATATAATCTACGTCCATTGCTTGAGTTCGAGAGTGGCAGCAACGATCCTATGGCATACTTGCTTACAATAGTGCTTATTCAGTGTATTGGTTCGGGCAATGTAAGTGGATGGCAAATGATGGTGGATTTTGTAGTTCAGTTTGTAGTAGGTGGCATAGGCGGACTTGCGCTTGGATATGGTATGGTGTGGCTTACAAACCGCATCCGACTTACCAATACTGAACTTTATCCAATTATGGCGCTTTGTTCGCTGTTTCTTATATATACCATAGTATACATGGCCAAAGGTAATGGTTTCCTTGCTGTATATGTGGCGGGGATAGTTGCCGGCAACAAGTATCTTGTCAATAAGCGCGAAACCAATAAGTTTCTTGACGGCGTTACATGGCTCTTCCAGATAATAATGTTCATAACATTGGGGTTGCTTGTAAATCCTCACGAAATGAAAAGTGTAGTTATAATGGCTATACTTATAGGATTATTTTTGGTGTTGGTAGGACGCCCGCTAAGTGTATGGCTTTGCATGCTTCCGTTTGGCAAGAAAGTAAAGACCAAATCAAAACTGTTTATATCAATAGTAGGACTGCGCGGAGCTGTTCCAATCATATTTGCTACCTATCCGGTAGTGGCTAATGTAGAAGGAGCAAACCAGATATTCAATATAGTATTCTTTATTACCATACTATCACTTCTTATACAGGGAATGTCAATACCTTTCTGGGCACGTAAGCTTGGACTAGCCGAAGATGTTCCCGAAAATGTAAATCACCTTGGAATAGAGTTGCCCGAAGAGACCAACAGTTCGCTATACGAAGTGATATTTACAAAAGAGATGGCATTGAGAGGAACTACCCTAAAGACCATAACATTCCCCGAAAACACCCTTGTAATAATGGTAAAGCGTGATGCTGAGTATATTATACCCAATGGCGATCTCGAGTTGTATCCCGGTGATATTCTTGTGCTTGTAAGCAAGCAGCATAAATAAGATATATCTTGTAGATGTTATAGAGAATGAAATAAAGGAGTTCGAGTAACATAGCACTCGTGATAGTGAAAATGGTATTTTATTACTATTTTTGCATGTAATAAAATACCGTTTTATGAAAAACAGTTCACACGTATCGCTTAAAGACCTTGCAAAAGAGTTAGGTGTTTCTGTATCTACAGTCTCTAGGGCATTGCAGGATAGTCCTCTTATAAGTGTGCAGGTGCGCGAAAGGGTTAGGAAACTGGCTTCCGATCGCAATTACCGTCCCAATCCTTTTGCTATAAGTCTTCTTAAGAACAGTCCACGCATAATAGGGATAATTGTTCCGGATATAGTGACCTATTTCTATTCTTCAATAATAAGCGGTATAAACGATGTGGCACGCAGTAACGACTATTCGGTTATTATAACATCGTCTTACGAGCAGTTCGAACTCGAAAAGCAATGCATAGAAGATTTAGTTAATATACGCGTAGAAGGAATATTGGCTTGTGTATCGCAAGAGACTACCGACTATTCACATTTTAATAAACTTGTTGCCCAGCATGTGCCACTTGTGTTCTTTGATAGAGTATGCCTGGCAGATAAATGTTCGGGAGTGGTAGCCGACAATGTTGAATCGGGATTGGCTGCAACCACACACTTTCTCGAGAACGGATATAAAAGAATAGGATTTATAGGAGGTGCAAATCATCTCGATATAGTGAAGCAGCGCAAACATGGGTATCTTGAGGGACTTCGCAAATATCATATACCTATAGAAAGAGAGTTGGTGGTATGTGGAAAAATGACATATGAAGAGGGTAGAGAGGCTACTAGGAAACTACTTTCACTACCGCAGCCACCCGATGCTATTCTGGCCATGAACGATACACTGGCGTTTGCAGCTATGAAAGAGATAAGAAAACACGGGCTTAATATACCGCAAGATGTTGCACTGATAGGATATACCGACGAGATGCATTCTAATTATGTAGAACCTGCACTTACAGCAATGACACATCAAACTTACGAAATGGGAAGCTGCGCCTGCACGTTGCTACTTGAACATATAAAAAAAGAGCAGAAACCACAACAAATGGTGGTTCCTACTCATCTTGTTATAAGAGAATCTTCTTTGAAAGGATAATAAAATCATATTTATTCTTCGTCATCTCTAAATTCCAGAATATCGCCGGGTTGGCATTCCAAAACTTTGCATATCGCCTCTAATGTAGAAAACCTTATAGCTTTCGCTTTGCCGGTTTTAAGAATAGAGAGATTTGCCGGAGTAAGATCGACTTTCAACGCCAGATCTCCGAGCGAAATTTTTCTTTTCGCCATCATTACATCTAAGTTTACTACTATTGACATTTTTTCTCTCTTTATTTTAATTTATATAGTTAAGTCCTGTTCTTCCTGCATCTTCAGTCCTTTTGCAAATATTTCAGCAATTAGTAAGCTAACGCATCCCAGTATAAGCATTGGATCCGAGAAAAGTATAGATGAAGAAAATTCACATCCATTAAGTGATATATTCTGCGACATGCTATAGTTATTCGAAAAAATAATTATAAAATACAGTACGAATACAATGATAAGTGTCCAGCCTAGTTTACGCAATAGTTTTACATTTTTCCAGTCAAAAATAATACTTTTATTTATATTACGTATCAATTTTATAAATTCTATAAGGGCATAAATCATTCCTGCCAATACTATGATATACATTAAACTGTTCATGTAGTTGGTAGTTGGTTTATCTACTGCAACCAAACTCATTACAGGTTTTATAGGAATCTCTTCGCCGTTTTTCAAATTGGTTATTGTGCCTGTCTTTTCCATAAGGTCTGTAGGGATGGTCATTATCATCTCGTAATTTGGAATTTTTATTTCCTTACCTGTACGTGCAGACTCCATTCCTAATTCAAACCCGCTTATTGCCATGTTTGTCGTCATTCTTACAGTCATTGACATAGATAGTGCCAATGCTACCAATATGCTGATGCATAGAACGTTTATCCTTGTTTTCATAGATTATTTTTTGTTTATATAGTTTGCAAATAAGTTCGAGTTACTGTCTATTATGTAGCTGGTAGCCTTTATGTTCTTATCGAAGTTCTTGTTCTCTTCACTCCATTCTGCATAGTTCATTGTAGTCTGTACATTTCCTGGTATTACTGTTATAAGATATGATGGTTTCCATATCTCACTGTTTACATCCCAGCGATATGCTTTCTTCTCTATCATCTGTCCCTCATTGTCGTACTTAAATTCGTATCTTAACTTACGCGTCAAGGTTTTGCCATCATTATTAAGTATATATACTGTAGTGCTCGAATCTTCATAACAGTATCTAAATCGTGAACTTACATTTTCTGCATTGGCAGTGGTTGTAAAACTCATTGTTACTATTGCAATTACTGCAACTAAAGCTGATTTTAAAATAGTCCTTTTCATATTGATTTAATTTTTAAATTTATACTTCTTGTTCGTTTTTCAATATTATTATATCGTTTATCGATATGCAAATGTATAGGTTTATTTTAAACCTCCAAAGAAAAACAAGAAATATTTATCGAAAAACAATAAATAATTGTTTTAAATCAATTATTTGGGCTTTTTTGAGCTTAAAATATAAATTTCAGGACTTTTTTATTATTATTTCATGCGTGCCGCTATTGCCAGAAGAATTCCAAGAGCCACTCCAAGAAGTGCTGCAAACAATACTCTTATTTCTTCGGGAAGCAAGAATGTTATAGTATGGGCAGGTATCCAGAAAAAAGGAATAGTTTTCTTGAATACAAAGTTCCACTGAGTATCCCAGTTTAGTCCGGTTATTATCTTTGTCATCGGAATTGGAGTGACTAGACTTCTTATCGATCCGCTGCAATTAAGTATATGCATATCGGTTATCTTATGAAATGTCATGAACACAGGAGCGAAGATTAAATTCATGGCAACCGAAATGCTTAGTGCCAGCATTACTTTCGATATTGATAATGAAGCCTTCATTATTTGCGTGCTGTTATCCATGCCCATATATTCAAAAAAGTGAGGAACGCCTTTCGAGAATACTATCATGGCAATGTTTATTCCCATTCCTAATATACCCCATATTATTGCCCGAGGAAATACTCCGAATCCTTTTCGAGTATAATCTCCCGTCATTATTCTAAGTCCCAATATTTCGCCTAGTGTAGCCAGAACGCCAAACTTAATAAAACTTATTATCATGCCGTTCTGAGAATTGAAAATTTTATAGGAATGATAAATGGTATCGCTTACTGCAAATGGCAATATAATAAGTATAATTGCCGAAATAAAAATAAAATCCTGCTTTTTCATCTTATCGTGTGTCTTTCATTAATAATTATACAAACATAGAATAAAATATTATAAACCAGTGTATTAAGATGGGAATATTTATCAGAACCGTTATAATTACTGTTATATACCCGAATAGTTGCTTATAATTATGCAAAAGAAATTAAACAGGTTTGTTGATAATTAAAATATTTAGTTTATTTGTATTAATAATAAATTTATTTATTATCTATTTATACTAAAACCAATATTATGAAAAGATTTATTCTTACAGTTGCGCTTGCGGGGGCTTTTTGCTGTGCAAATGCGCAAGACTACTATGAAAAGCATGTTACGTTCCCTGAAAATGCTACCATAGATAAAAAGATAGATATGGCTTCAAGATTAGTGCCTACTCCTCAACAGTTGGACTGGCAGAAGCTGGAGTTAACATGCTTTCTGCATTTTGGCGTGAATACTTTTACTGGAAAAGAGTGGGGAGATGGAAAGGAAGATCCTAATGTATTTAATCCTACTCAGCTAGATTGCGACCAGTGGGTGAAATCGTTGAAGGATGCAGGTTTCAAAATGGCTATCATTACTGCAAAACATCATGATGGCTTCTGTTTGTGGCCTACAAAGACTACCAAGCACTCAGTTGCTTCGTCTTCTTGGAAAAATGGAAATGGAGATGTGGTAGCCGAACTTAGAAAGGCATGTGATAAATATGGAATGAAATTTGGAGTTTATCTTTCTCCTTGGGACCGCAATGCCGAATGTTATGGTGAAGGAGATGCATATAATAAATTCTTCATTGCTCAGCTTACAGAACTTCTTACAAATTATGGCGAAGTACACGAGGTATGGTTCGATGGTGCCAATGGTGAGGGCCCTAACGGTAAAAAACAGATATATGACTGGACAGCAATCCTCAATACCATACATAAGTTGCAGCCAAAGGCTGTTACCGCAATCATGGGCGATGACGTAAGATGGGTAGGCAATGAAAGCGGTTTGGGTCGTACTACAGAATGGAGTTCTACTGTTCTGGCACCTGGCTCGTATGTGAACGAAGAACAAAATAATCGTCTTAAGATAGATGCCATGTCTAAGGATTTAGGAAGCCGTGAACTATTGAATAAGGCATCCGAACTATTCTGGTATCCTTCGGAGGTAGATGTATCTATTCGTCCGGGATGGTTCTATCATTCGGAAGAAGATAATCGTGTACGTTCGGTGGCCAATCTGGCTAACATATATTTCCAGTCGGTTGGATACAACTCGGTTCTTTTGTTGAATATTCCTCCCGACAGAAGAGGCATGCTTCACGAAACAGACGTAGAGCGCATAAAGGGACTTGGCGATTATATAAAGAAGACTTTTGCCAATAACAAAGTATTGAAAGGCAATGAATCATGGATTGCAAAGAGCGGCGAAAGCAAGATATTCAAGGTTGGCAAGGGGATTGTAAATACATTCCTTATTCAGGAAGACATTTCAAAAGGTCAGCGTATAGAAGGATTTAAGGTAGAGGCTTTTAGCAATGGTAAATGGATTCATGTAGGCGAAGGAACTACGGTAGGATACAAACGTCTTATACGTTTCTCGGATATGGAAGCCGACAAGTTGAAGGTTACGGTTACATCAAGCCGAAACGGAGCAAATATAAGTAATGTAGGTCTGTATTATGCCGAACCTCTTCAGGACAAGAACGAAAAACTTAAAATAAGTCAGCTGCCTATAGAAGGATGGAAAGTGATTGACGGAAATTCATCGGCCGCAAATGCTATTGACGGAAAGTGCGAAACTTCATGGAAGGCAGATTCGTTAACTCCTCTTGTTGTAGATATGGGCAAGGAGTACAAGATATCCGGATTTTGCTATGCTCCTGTAGCAGGCGAGGATCTTGCAGGAACTATATATAAATATAATTTCTATGTAAGCATTGATGGTAAGAGATGGATAAAGTGCAATGCAAACGGTGAGTTCAGTAATATAATGCATAATCCGGTTCCTTACTTCGTACGTTTTGGCCAAAAATATGATGCGCGTTATTTCAAGATTGAACCTATAAGCGAAATTAATGGAAAGAAACTTACTACTGTGGGCGAAATTGGCATACTAATTGATTAAACAGTATAATAAACTTTATCGTCTCACTTTGGTGAGGAAAGTGTTTCACCTAGGTGCGGAAGTTTGCGCACCAAAGTGAGGAAGCTTCCGCACCTGGGTGAAACGATAAATTTGTATAGTAAATTTATATAAAACGTGCTTATGTTTTTTTATTTAAGCACTTATAAAATCTAACCTGATTATTAACAAAATCTTATTTATGAAGAAAACTTTAATCTTATCATTGTTTTTGTGTAGTGCTCTTTTACCTGCATCTCTTTTTGCTGCCGACTCTGTTTTCGTGCGTGAAACTCAGATTCCTGTTCTTATAGAGAGAAAAGATAATCCTATGTTCTATATACGTCTTGATGCAAAGCAAAATAAATCGCTCGACAATATATCTATGAAGTTCGACAAGAATGTTAATCTGAAAGATATTAAGACAATAAAGCTCTATTATGGAGGTACCGAGGCTTCGCAGGACAGAGACAGGAACCGCTTTGCGCCGGTCGACTATTTTTCGGGATTCCATGATGGCATGCCTCTAGCTGCCAATTCTTCTTATTCGGTAAAGAGGGCCGAAGTCTCTCCTTCTACAAAGGAAATTATACTAAAGGGCAATCAAAAACTTTTTCCAGGCATAAACTATTTCTGGATAAGTTTGGAAATGAAACCTACTGCTTCGCTCGATAATAAGATAAAGGCAGATATATCTTCTGTAGTTCTTGATGGCGAGAAAGCCCCCATAAAGGTGGTATCGGAGAGTAATATTGAGCATAGACTTGGAGTAGGAGTACGCCATCCGGGCGATGACGGAGTTGCGGCGTATCGTATTCCCGGATTGGTTACAACCCAAAAGGGTACTCTTCTTGGTGTTTATGATGTGAGATATAACAACAGCGTCGACCTCCAGGAACATGTAGATGTTGGATTAAGCAGAAGTACAGATGGTGGAAAGAGTTGGGAAAAAATGCGTCTGCCTATTGCTTTTGGTCAGTATGGTGGTTTGCCGGCAGCACAAAATGGTGTTGGCGATCCTTCTATATTGGTAGACGAGAAGACAAACAATATATTTGTAGTTGCTGCATGGACGCATGGCATGGGTAATCAGCGTGCTTGGTGGAGTTCTCATCCGGGGATGGATATGAATACTACTGCTCAACTGGTTATAGTTAAGAGTACAGACGATGGCAAAACATGGTCGGAACCTGTAAACATAACCAGTCAGGTAAAGGATCCTTTGTGGTACTTCCTATTGCAAGGACCGGGTCGTGGAATAACTATGAACGACGGAACTCTGGTTTTTCCCATTCAGTTTATCGGAACCGACAGAGTGCCTAATGCCGGTATAATGTATAGTAAGGATGGAGGAAACTCGTGGCATATACATAATGCAGCCCGTCATAACACTACCGAAGCGCAGGTAGTAGAAGTAGAGCCGGGTGTACTTATGCTTAACATGCGCGATAACCGTGGTGGTAGCCGTGCTGTAAGTATAACTAAAGATTTAGGCATGACATGGACCGAGCACCCATCTTCTAGGAAATCACTTCAAGAGCCGGTATGTATGGCAAGTCTAATCAGTGTAAAAGCAAAGGACAATGTACTTAATAAGGATTTGCTTATATTCTCCAATCCAAATACAATAAAGGGCCGTAATCATATTACCATAAAGGTTAGTCTGGACAAAGGAGTTAGCTGGCTGCCCGAACATCAGATAATGCTAGACGAAGGTGAAGGCTGGGGATATACTTGCCTATCTATGGTAGATGACGAAACTGTTGGAATTTTGTATGAGAGCAGTGTGGCACACATGACTTTCCAACGGGTAAAATTGAAAGAGTTGGTGAGGGAATAGGAGTTTGTTATGTTTGGATAAAAAAGTTGGTTAAGTTTTGTCCATTCATTCTATATCTAGCAAATAAAAGAAATTTATCGAATATTACATATAAATTGTTTATCTCTTTATACTTCAAAAGTTCTCCACCTTCTTTTTCACAAAGATGTGGAGAACTTGAAAAGATGGTGCCCTTTTGCTGAAATAGAAGTAGAGTTTGCCTGAGTCGAACTTTTTAGGAAACATATTCCGTAGACAACCTGTTTTTATGTACATCGTTGCATTTTTCATGTCATATAGTGCATTTTTATGTTTTTTTTCTTGTTTTTACTATATTCTTTATAACTTACCACTGTTTATCGGTCGAGTTGGTCAAATATTCAATCATTACTTAATATCTTAGCAACCTGGTTTGCAGGTGTTGTATAAACCCAACGAATTGTTTGGCAAACCTGAATGGACTGGACAATGGAAAGTGCTGAATATGAGTTCAAATAGTTATTTAAGTTCTGATTGTAATCAATGAAAATTATGAAAAAAATAGTTTTAATTTTAGTTTTATGCGTTGCCTTTTTAGATATAATGGGGCAGAAGTATACAGTTTATTCAATAGATTTGAAACCTTATGTTGGTACTTGGGTTTATGAAAACCAGGATACGGTTTTTACTATAAAGTGGCAAATAGCTAAAGATACTACATATAATCGCCGTAGAGAGCTTCTGTATATACATGATTCTTTGGTTGGTGGCTATTCTTTAAAAGTGAATGGTGTTGAGACGGATAGTTATATTAAAGAGCTCCCGACAGGCTTAAGTTTTTTCTCAGGAAAAAGATCTAGTCCTGAATCTAACGTATATTTGTCCACTGCTTATTGGGGAAGAAATAAGTCTGACTTGCAGAATTTTGACGGTAAATTAACTCGCATATTATTCTATGACCAGCGTAGAAAACATAATAATGGTCATGGTTTTTTTGCTGGTTGCATGGAATTGCTGGCTCCCGATAAGTTGCATTGGTGGCTTAAGGATGAAAAGAAAGCTCAAGTGGAACAGGATATTTGGGAACCATTAGTAGGTTATTCCGTACCCACTAATGCTGTTATGCGGAAGGTTGGATAGGGAACTTAGAAAACGTTCGATAGCAAAGGGTCGTTTCGCCCTTTCTATTGATGAGTTTTCGCAGACATTGGGAGCTGTAATAAGTGGAAAGCGTAGGATGAACCCTGCATTGTCTTCTAAATATGCGTTTTTGATCGTTCCGCTTCATTCATCATTTAGCGTACGTTTCGTCAAAAAGGAATAGCTTTTGTATAGCCTCAACATGTCTCTTATATTTCAAAAAGCAGAAGAAATTTTTGTGAAATTGTAAGGTAATTGTTACTTTTGCCTAAATGAAGTTTGTATTGCACTTGTTTTTGTTCCTTTGTGTCATGTTTCTTTCATCTGGTTGCGGTCACAAACCATATCCACATTCATTATTGGTTGCGGACAGCCTTTCCAATGTGAACCCCGACAGTGCCATAGCTTTGCTTAAAAGTATGGCAAGCGGTATGCAAAATGAATCTGAGGCTACCCGTATGTATTACCGTCTGCTCGGCATAAAGGCCAATGACAAGGCATATATCACACATACTTCGGATAGCGTTATACTTCCAGTACTGCACTATTACATTGAGAAAAACAATTCACATCTGCCGGAAGCATACTATTATGCCGGACGTGTATATCGCGACCTTGGAGACGCACCGCAAGCATTGGATTATTTCCAAAAAGCTGATGAAGCACTACCAGAGGGGGAAGTGAACAGGCTAAGAAGTAATATATATAGTCAGATGGGAACGCTGTTCACTTATCAGGAGATTCACGAAGAGGCTCTTAAAATGTTCAAGAAAGCTTATCGATGTGATGAGATATTAAAAGACAGTTCAAGCCTTGTTTATGATTTGCGAGATATGGCATACGAACATCGCTGCGGTGGAAAGAGAGATAGTGCTTTAATCTACTATCAGAAAGCTTATCAACTTGCTCGAATCATACGTAAGGATGCCCTTTCCAATATGGTACAGAGCCAGATTGCAAGTCTCTATATTGAACAAGGAAAGTATGAATTGGCTAAAAGATATTTACAGCCCTCACTAAATACGGAAGATGCAGCAAGAAAAAGCGGTGTCTACTCTATTGCTGCAAAGCTTTATCACAGTATAGGGCAACTTGATTCCGCATCCTATTATTATAATGAACTTTTAAATTTCGGTACGGTGTATGCAAAGAAAAGCGCCTATCGTGGTTTGGCTAAAATTGCATTAAAGGAAAATCATCCCCAAGGAGCTATTGACTATTTATTCAATTACGAGCACTATCTGGATTCCATTCAAAACATTACTACTACCGAAAGTCTTCAGCGTATGCAGTCTTTATATAACTATCAGTTGCGAGTAAAAGAGAATAACCTCCTGAAAGAAGAAAACAAGCAAAAACAAAAGGCCATTATCTATATTCTGTCAATAGCGGTCTTAACGGTAATGGCTATAGTATCTATATATATACAGTATAGCAAACGCAAGAAGGCCGAATATGAAATAAAACTGACACGCTTGAACAAGATAAAGGAAGAGCAGTATCAGAAAAGTATTTTGTTCATAGAAGAAAACAAGAAAAAGATTGCAGACTTTGAGAAGCGGCTGTGTGATACCGATCAAGAGAATTCGACCTTAAGAACACAACTTCTGAAACAAAAAGAAATAATGTTGCTGTCCAACAGGCAAGCCGAGATGGAGTGGAATGAACAGGATATAGCCAGGGCGGAATTTTTGAAATCGGAAATATATCTGACTTTCGTAAGGTTGGCTCAGTCAAATGCAGAAATAGAGACTTCTAAAGAGCAGCTAAATCAAGACTGGATTTTATTAGAGCATGCTATAGATTCAACCTATAAAGGATTCTCGTATAATCTTAGAAGCATATATAAATTCAGTGAATACGAATGGCATTTATGCCTGCTGATAAAATCTGAAATCTCTCCTGCAGGAATGGCAATCATAACATCTCACAGTGCAGAATCCATAACTGCCACCCGAAGACGACTATACAAGAAGGTTTTTCAAGAAAAAGGAAGCCCCAAGGATTGGGATAAGTTTATACTCTCACTTTAAGCTACTTATCCGCATTTTGTACATTTTTTGTACAGTCTATTTTATCGTATAATGTTATTGTACACTATTTGTACACTCATTTGTTTGTGCACAAGAGTTATGTGAACTTTATTTGTACCATAAACCCAAATATAACATTATGAAACAGCTACTACTCATTTCAATGCTTCTGCTATCATGCATTAATTGTTTATCAGAAGAAACCACTATTCTTATAAAAAGAAGCTGTCTTGAAGATTTAGAAAAAGATAAACGCTCTGTTGTAATTATCCCAACTGCCACAATCAATGGGAATACCATACGTATTTATAGTGATATATCTGTAAATAATTTGACAATCGAAATAAAAGACAATGGTGATAATATTGTTTATTCAAATACCAGCATATCAAATTCAAAATGTCATACATTTGAACTGTCAGCACTACCTGAAGGTGTTTATATGTTGGAATTTAATGTAGTAGATGACAATTATTATGGGTATTTCTCGATGGAAAGGGATGAATAGTGTAACAAAAAAAGTTTTATATATTATCTTTTTATTGTTGTTTTGTAAATAATGCTATTGAAAAAATACTATTACTTTGCTACATATAATTAAAAAGAGATGTGTGATTATTGTTATGATGAAAGAAGTTGCGAAAAAGGCTCTTTAAAAGAATCTATTGATAAGATAGTTTATAGAATTGTAGAAAATAAAATAAACGGTCGATAATAATAAATTTTATGCATATCAATAAGTATAGATTATCTAACATAATGTTAATTGTCTGGCTACTTCATTTCCCATTTATATCATTAGTAGGGCAGACTGCATTGAAAGGAAAGATTCTGTCAATAGACGAAAAAGGGACTAAAATTCCACTTTCTTATTCAAGTATAGCATTACATAATTATGAGGATTCTACTATTTTTATAAAAGGAACTATAAGTGATGAACAAGGTAACTACGTTTTTGAAAAGCTTTCTGCCGGGGTTTATTTGGTAAAAGTTTCATATATGGGCCAGAGGTTAGAAAAGGATTCAATCCATATAACTAATATAATCCAAGTACGTAATAAAGATTTTATATTAAAAGAAAACTCATATCAGCTTGGAGAGGTAATAGTTATAAAGAATCGTTCCTTTCAAGATAAGAACAAAAAAATAGAGATGTTTTCATCACGACAGATAAAAATATCAAAAGATGGCTTGGATTTAATATCACAAGTTCCTCAGTTATTTTATAATTCAGCAGAAAATACTTTACAGGATCGTTCAGGTGTTTCTATGACTTTGCTTATTAATGGAATTGCAGCTAACAGTCAGGAACTCAGAAATATTCCTCCTGATAAGATTGTAAGAGTTGAATATTATGATATTCCTCCTATTCGATATTCATTCGCAGGAAGTGTAGTAAATGTTGTTACAAAACGTATGGACTCTGGAGTGAATGGAGGAGTGACTCTGTCTCATGCTTTTACTACAGGATTTGCTAATGATAATCTATATATATCACATGTTTGGGGAAATAATCAAATTAATGTAACCAGCGATTTAAATTGGAGGAATTATAAGGATAACAAACAGACACATGACTATTCTTTTGCTTTAGAAAATATAAAATATGATTATAAGGAAGTAAGTGACGGTAGTTTTAATTATATTACCAACAATACAAATATAGGATATAGCTATAACGTTCCGGATAGGTTTGTGTTACAAGTAAAATTTATGCCATATTTACAGAACTCAAATTCTGATTATAGTTCATTATATAATGTTTTTCAAAACAATCTGCTAAGTTTGAGACAAGGATTACGAAAAAATCATACTCGTTACTTCAGACCTGTATTAGGCTGTTATATTAACATACCTTTTACGCAGACAAAGCAGTTTTACGTTGATGTAGTAGGAACTTTGTACAATACAAGACAGAATAATTCAAATAAACAATATGGCGTAGAAGAATCAGATGTTATTTTAGATAATTTTTTAGAAGCTAATACGCATAAGAAGTCACTTATTGCAGAAATTATGTATCAGCAGGAACTAAATAGCAGTAATAGTTTTAGTGTGGGGCTAAAATCAGAGAATGGCTATTCGGATGCTGATATAAGTAATATTTTAAATGAAGGCGACTCATACAGATATACTATAAATTCGTCTCAACAGTGTGTGTATATGCAGTACGAATATTCAAAGAAAAGATTCTATATGTCTTTAGCTATGGAGAACTATTACAGACACTCTAAAAATAGTGAAACTTCATTGAATAGGTTTGTATTTGCTCCATATTTAGCTGTGAGATACCAAATAAATGATTGTAATAACATCGGCTTGCGAATGAGAGCATATCCTGAAAGCCCAAATATTTCTATTATGACGAAGCAGGCTAGCTTAGAAATGGAAAATATAATCTCTTATGGTAATCCTAATATTGAACAAAGCTTTACAAAGCAGGTAGATTTAAATTATTCGTATCACAGTAAGTATTTTAGCGGTTCTTTGCGTACTTTAGTACGAGAAATACATGATAACATATCCGAGTATTATCATGAGGAAACTTTTTTAGGCAAACCTGTAATGGCACGCAAATGGGAGAATGCTCCATATAATAAATTGTTTAGGAATTATATGGAAATAACACTTTATCCGCTGGGCAATAAAGATTTGGTAATAGAAGGAAATTGGATTTATGAACTTACTTCGTATAGAAGTAATTATATTGGCAAGATTAATCATAATTATAACGGCTTATTTTTTTCTGCCTCTTATCGTACAACTAAATATGGTATAAATTCCTATTATAGGATTCCTGGAAAATACTTCTCCTCATTATATATAAATAAGGATGAGAATAATTCAGGGTTCGATTTTTATTACAATATCGGAAATTGTAGGTTGTCTGCTTCGTGGATGTTTATGTTTGAACCATCATTATATGAACGTGAAACACAAAAAAACAGTCCTCTCCAAGAATCTTGGACATCAAAAATAGCAAATAATAAGAATTTAATTACCATAGGAGTAAGCTGGAACTTCAATAAAGGTAAATCTTTAGCTTTAAAAAGAAAACTCAGTAATAATGATGATGATGCCGGTGTTTTGTAATCATAACCAGACTTCCTTATTGTAACTTATATAAATATTAAAAGAAGACAAGTGGATATTATATGTTTATAATGAAGATTTAGAAACCGGAGTTAAATAATAATGAAACGATTCCCTCTATACCACCAGCACGACAGTATGCAATGCGGTATCGCCTGCCTCGCTATGATATGCAAGCATTACGGAAAGGAGTATTCTCTAGACACCCTTTCCGAATATTGCCATGCCACCACTGAGGGAGTCTCCATGCTGGGCATAAGTGAGGCTGCGGGTAAGCTTGGCCTTCATACCGTCTGCGGAAGGGTGACGCTTAAACAGTTGGCCGATGCGCCGCTTCCATGTATCCTGCATTGGAACCAGAACCATTTTGTAGTGCTGTATAAGGTAAGGATAGGTAAGAAATATTGTATAGCCGACCCAGGTAAGGGACTGCTCTGTTATGGAGAGGATGAACTAATGGAGCATTGGGTAAGCACCACATCGCATAACGAGGAGAAAGGGATAGCGATGTTCATCCAGCCTACTCCTGCATTCTATGAGAATGAAGGCGACAGCACTCAAGAGAAGCGTTCGTTCAGGTTCCTGCTGGGATATGTAAGTCAATACAGGCGTTACTTCGCCCAAATCATCCTCGGCGCATTGGTGGGCTGCCTTCTCCAACTCATCTTCCCGTTCCTCACTCAGGCTATAGTGGATGTGGGCATAGTGCACCGCGACATCAGTTTCGTGTATCTTATCCTTCTTGGCGAACTGATGCTCATAATCGGCCGTACCTCCATAGACTTCATACGACGGTGGATACTAATGCACATCAGTATGCGCATCAATATATCCCTTGTGTCCGATTTCTTCATAAAGCTGATGAAGCTTCCCATGTCCTTCTTCGACACAAAGCTTATGGGCGACCTTATGCAGAGGATGAACGACCACAACAGGGTCGAGAAGTTCCTCACCACCCAGTTTCTCAATGTGGTGTTCTCCATACTTACTTTCATCGTCTTTGCCGGTGTGCTGCTGATATACGACAGGATTATCTTTCTTGTTTTCCTTGCCGGGAGTGCGATATACGGTTGCTGGATAGCCGTTTTCCTAAGCAGGAGGAAACAGCTTGACTATCTTTACTTCGAGCGTCAGGCCATAAATAACAACAAGACCTACCAGTTCATCACCTCCATGCAGGAGATAAAGCTTCAGGACTGCGAACAGCGGCGGCGTTGGGAGTGGGAGGATGTTCAGGCCGATCTCTTCGATGTAAACCTTAAAATACTGAAACTTCAGCAGACTCAGGAGGCCGGAAGCATATTCATAAACGAGATGAAGAACATCATCATAACCGTCCTTGCCGCTACCGCCGTGATAAACGGGCAGATGACCCTCGGCATGATGCTGGCTGTGCAATATATAATAGGGCAGCTTAACTCTCCGGTGGAGCAACTCATGACACTGCTTTATTCCCTGCAGGACGTGAAGATAAGTCTGGAACGTATAAATGAGATTCATCTGATGAGGAATGAAGAGGACGGAGCAGGCAACCTTACACGTTTCAGCGGTGAAGAGAGGGAAATCCGTTTCAGTAATGTGGATTTCAGATATGACCCTCATAACCCGAGAAAGACTTTGGAGAATATAAACATCACAATTCCACGGGGAAAGGTCACGGCTATAGTTGGCACCAGCGGAAGCGGCAAGACCACACTTGTGAAGCTTATGTTGGGATACTATCATGCCGGAAACGGTGAGATAAGAGTAGGAGATGCTGCGATAGATGAATATGACATGAAATGGTGGCGCAGGCAGTGCGGTGTAGTGATGCAGGAAGGAGTGATATTCTCCGAGAGCATAGCCCGCAACATAGCCGTGGGCGACGGTGAAATAGATACCGATCGGCTGCTAAAGGCCGCACGTATAGCCTGTATCGATACATATATCGACAAGCTTCCTCTGAAATATAATACGATGATAGGCAGGGACGGTGTGGGGCTAAGCCTGGGACAGAAGCAGCGCATCCTCATAGCTCGTGCCGTATATAAGAATCCTCAATACATATTCCTTGATGAGGCTACCAACTCTCTGGATGCCAACAATGAAAGGATGATAGTGGAGAACCTGATGGATTTCTATAAGGGCAAGACGGTTGTTGTGGTGGCGCACCGCCTCAGTACCGTGAGGAACGCCGACTGTATAGTTGTGATAGAAGGCGGTCGCATTGTTGAGACAGGTTCGCACAATGAACTTATAGACAGACATGGAGCTTATTATAATCTTGTTAAGAATCAACTTGAATTAGGGAAATAATGGAAAAAGATAAAGTACATATAGAACTCAGGAGTGAGAAGGTGAGGAATATAATAGGTAACATTCCTCCTTTGCTTGTAAGGTGTGGTATACTTATAATAAGCTTTATAGTAATAGGATTTCTGGTAGCGGCCTTCTTAATTCCTTATCCCGAGAGTATAAAGGTGAATGGTATGGTAGTATCTCAAAATGAGGCTAATATATACATCCCATATTCTTATTTATCTAACATAAAGAAAGGAATGAATGTAAAAATAGAGGTTGAGGGATATAATCCTCGTGAATATGGATATCTGTCGGGATATATTACATTTGTTGACAGGGAGGTTATCCATAGAGATAATGCTGATTTATTCTCTTGTACAATAGGTATTTGGCAATCTTGTAATTCCAAAGTTATACTTGTAAAAAATATGAAATGCAGCTCTTTTGTGCTTTTGCATAATAAAAGTATAGGAATGCGGCTATTGGATGGCATGAGAAAATAAGTATGGAGATTGTAGGGAAAAAGTAGCTTTATTTTACCTAATATCACTTAAATCTTCTGATAAATATTTTATAAAAGGGTATTAATGTGATATTTATATATATTTTTGCCTATATAACTTATTTATAACCTTTTCTTATGAAATTACCTTTTATATCGGCAATTGTGCTAATTGCCTCCTTGGTGGCCTGTAATACCACGAAGGTAAACCATGATGGAACTACGGAATATGACAAATTGGTTAATCCTTTTATAGGTACAGACTTTACAGGAAATACGTATCCTGGTGCACAGGCTCCTTTCGGAATGGTACAGCTCAGCCCCGACAATGGTTTGCCTGGATGGGACAGAATAGCGGGATATTTCTATCCTGACAGTACAATAGCCGGATTCAGTCATACTCATCTTTCGGGTACAGGCGCGGGCGACTTATACGACATATCTTTTATGCCGGTAATGCTTCCATACAAGGAAGCCGACCAGCCATTAGGAGTATATTCTTCTTTCTCGCATGACGATGAAGAGGCCAGTGCTGGATATTACAGGGTATTTCTTAAAGATTACGGAATAAATGTAGAACTTACAGCCACCGAGAGATGCGGTATTCAACGTTATACTTTCCCTGAGGGTAAGGCTGCTGTTCTTCTTAATCTTAAAAAAGCACTTAACTGGGATTATACAAAAGATTCACATATAGAAATTATAGATTCGAATACAGTACAGGGATACAGAATGTCTGAAGGATGGTCACGCGATCAGCGTGTGTTCTTCCGTACACGCTTCTCTAAACCTTTCGCATCAGTTAAGATAGATTCGTCGGCTATAATGCGCGATGGCAAACGTATAGGTACTGCAAATGTTATTCAGTTCGACTTTAATACTAATAAGGATGAGCAGATTGTAGTAACTACGGCAATATCAGGTGTGAGCATGGAAGGTGCTGCAAAAAATATGGTAGCCGAGGCGTCCCATGATGATTTCGAAAAATATCTTGAAAATGCACAGAAGGCTTGGAATAGTGAATTGGGACGAATAGAGGTAAAAGGAGGAGAGAAGGACGACAGAGTAAACTTCTATACCGCACTTTATCACTCTAAATTGGCTCCTACCATTTTCAGCGATGTAGATGGTTCTTACTTTGGTCCAGATAAGAAGATACATAAAACCGATGGTTGGGTAAATTATGGCACTTTCTCGTTGTGGGATACATATCGTGCCGAACATCCATTGCTTACATATACCGATCCTAAAAGAGTAAATGATATGGTAAAGTCATTTATCGCTTTTTATGAGCAGAATGGACGCCTGCCGGTATGGAACTTGTGGGGTGGAGAAACTGATATGATGATAGGATATCATGCTGTTCCTGTAATTGTAGATGCATACCTTAAAGGTATAGGCGACTTTGATGCCGATAAAGCTCTCGAAGCATGTATAAAATCGGCCAATCTTGACGACTATAGAGGAATAGGTATTTACAAGAAATTGGGATATATTCCTTATAATATGAAGGACGAGTACAATGCAGAAAACTGGTCGCTTTCAAAAACTCTAGAATATGCATACGATGATTACTGTATTGGAATGATGGCAAGAAAGATGGGAAAGACAGATATTGCCGAAGAGTTCCTGAAACGTTCGAAGAATTATAAGAATATGTTTAATCCGGCTACAGGATTCATGCAACCACTTGACGATAAGGGTATATTCATGCCTGATTTCCATGCAGAGGATTACAGTGAACCTATATGCGAAAGTAACGGATGGCAATACTACTGGTCGGCCCAGCATGATATAAACGGACTTATTTCTCTAACTGGAGGAAAGGACAGATTTGCAGCTAAGCTGGATTCTATGTTTACTCTTATTCCTTCACAGAACAAAGATCTGCCTATATTCAGCACTGGAATGATAGGACAGTATGCACATGGAAATGAACCTAGTCATCATGTTATATATCTTTATAACAAAGCACGCCAACCATGGAAAACGCAGAAGTATATATCGCAAGTAATGAACACTTTGTATCTTAATACTCCAGCAGGACTTTGTGGCAATGAGGATTGTGGACAAATGTCGGCATGGTATGTGTTCAGTGCAATGGGATTCTATCCGGTAAACCCGATAGGCGGCGAATATGAGATTGGTACTCCGCTATTTCCCGAGATGAAACTGCATCTTGACAATGGCAATACCTTTACTGTTATAGCAAAGAATTTAAGCAAGAAGAATATCTATATTCAGAGTGTAAAGGTTAACGGCAAACCATACGACAGAAGTTTCATAACTCATGATATGATAATGAACGGCGATACTGTAGAGTTTGAAATGGGCGATAAGGAAGGAGTGATTTGGTATTAATCTTTATGATGCTAACAGAAATATATAAGTTTTATATTAATATTAGCATTTCCTGTTTTTCTTAAAAAAAGAAGAAACCAATGTTACACTTACATGAGAGTGGGTGAAATATAAAGACCTAAACATACTTTAAAATGAAGAAATATATAATATATATAGTTGGAGGAGCACTGCTTACGACAGGATTGATAAGTGCATGTGCTTCTTCTCAGACTACCGAGAAGGATTATGCATCTTATGTAAATCCTTTTATAGGAACCGGAGGCCATGGACATACTTATCCGGCAGCAGTAGTTCCGCATGGAATGATTCAACCGGGACCGGATACTCGTATAAACGGATGGGACTCATCATCGGGCTACTACTACAACGACTCTACCATTAATGGATTTGCTCATACGCGTCTGAGTGGAACTGGATGTGCCGACTTTGGCGATTTCTTGCTGATGCCAACCGTAGGGAAAAAGGATATAAGATTTATGGGAAGCGATAATCAGCAAAGATCATTTGCATCGACTTTCTCGCACAAGAACGAAACTGCCGAACCTGGTTACTATTCTGTTTTTCTGGACAGATATGGAGTTAAGGCAGAGATGACTGCAACGGAACGTGCGGCAATGCATAGATATACATTCCCAAAATCGGATGAAGCAGGATTCATAATGGATATGGATTATAACATACAGCCACAGATTAATCTTGAAATGGATGTTGAGGCAGTGAATGACACAGTGCTTAGAGGACACAAAAAGAGTGCTTACTGGGCATATAATCAGGATATATATTTTTATGCGGTATTTTCTAAACCTTTCTCTCATACATTGTATACAGATACTGTAATAGAGGGCGAGAATAAAATTCCGCAGAAAAAGATGCTGCTTGATTTCAAGACAGATAAAAATGAACCTATTCTTGTAAAAATTGGAATCTCATCGGTAGATGAGACTGGTGCCGAAAAGAATTTAAAAGCAGAAATAAAAGGATGGGAATTCGATAAAATAAAAAGTGATGCTCGCGCTAAATGGAACGGTGCGCTTTCTAAAATAGATATAGATACTGACGATGCAGATCATAGAACAATATTCTATACAGGACTTTATCATGCAAATATAAGTCCCAGCATATTTACCGATGTTGACGGACGTTACAGAGGTATGGACCTTAATATTCATACTACCGACAATAAGAATATGATGTATACTATATTCTCGTTGTGGGATACTTTTCGTGCGCTTCATCCACTTATGAGTATAATAGATCCTCATAAGAATGAGGCTTACATAAGATCTTTGCTTAAGAAAGGAGAGGAGGGAGGTATAGTGCCTAAGTGGGATTGTGCCTCGAATTATACCGGTTGTATGATAGGATATCATTTCGTATCACTTATAGCAGATGCTTATACAAAAGGATACAAGGATTTTGATTTGCAAAAGGCTTACAAGGCTGCTTTGCGTGCAGCCGAATATGATACTACAGGTATAACCCCGGCAGCTCCTAAATGGATATATCCTTATATAATGCCTAAAGCCAGAGATTACAAGGCAAAACTTGGATATATTCCTTCCGATCTTGAGAACGAGTCGGTGGCAAAGGGACTTGAATATGCTTACAATGATTGGTGTATTTCTATTTTGGCAGATGCAATAGGGGATAAGGCAAACAAAGATAAGTATGCAGGGTATGCAAAGGCATACAATAAGTATTTTGATTCGTCTACCGGTTTCATGCGTGGCAAAATGCAGGACGGTTCATGGCGTACACCTTTTAATCCGCGCTCTTCAAATCATCGTAATGATGATTATTGTGAAGGTACTGCATGGCAGTGGACATGGTTTGTTCCTCATGATGTTACTGGACTTGTGAATCTTATGGGAGGTGAAGATAAGTTTGTAAGCAAGCTCGATTCTCTGTTTGCTGCTTCGTCCGAAATAGAGGGTGAAGAGACCTCGGCCGACATATCAGGATTGATAGGACAGTATGCTCATGGTAATGAACCTAGTCACCACATAACTCATCTGTATAATTACGTAAACCGTCCATGGCGTACTCAGGAGTTGGTAGACAGTATATTGCAGAATCAGTATTTCAATGCTCCCGATGGACTGGCAGGGAATGAGGATTGCGGACAGATGTCGGCATGGTATATTATGAACTCCATGGGATTCTATCAAGTAGCACCGGGTCGTCCTGTATACTCAATAGGTCGTCCGCTTTTCAATGAGGTTACCATACATCAACCTTCGGGAAAAGATTTTGTTATAAGAACCATAAATAACTCTAAAAAGAACAAGTACATAAAGTCCATTTCACTTAATGGTAAAGAGTTGCCGTCGCCATTCTTTACGCATGGTGATATTGTAAAGGGAGGAGTGATGGAAATTACTATGACCGATGTGCCTGTGAAGAAATAAAATATTAACAATAATATAAACCTAATAATATAACCCTTAGATGAAAAAACAGTTGTTATTTATCTTTGCTTTGTGCTCGGCAGTTTTTGCCAAGGCGCAGACTAAAGATTATGCCGATTACGTTAATCCGCTAGTTGGTACTCAGTCTTCTTACGAACTTTCTGCCGGCAATACTTATCCTGCTATCGCTATGCCATGGGGTATGAACTTCTGGACTCCACAGACAGGAAAGATGGGTGATGGATGGCAATATACATATAACGCCAATAAAATTCGTGGTTTTAAACAAACACACCAACCTAGTCCATGGATTAATGATTACGGACAGTTTTCTATAATGCCTGTAACAGGTAAGGTGGCTTTCGACGAGAATAGTCGTGCCAGCTGGTTTAATCACAAGGCAGAAGTTGCTCGTCCTTATTATTATAAGGCGTATTTGGCCGATCATGATGTGGTAACAGAAATCGCTCCTACTGAGCGTGCGGCAATGTTCCGTTTCACTTTTCCTGAGAACGATTCGTATGTAGTAGTAGATGCATTCGATCGCGGATCGCATATTCAGATTATTCCCGAAAAGAATATGATTGTGGGTTACAGTACACGCAATAGTGGAGGTGTACCCGATAATTTCAAGAATTATTTTGTGGTGGAATTTAGTAAGCCTTTTACATATAAAGCTACTTTTTCTAATGATGTGCAACCTGAAAAGAAAGACGGCAGCGTGCCTGTGACTCTTAAAGAAGGACAACTTGAACAGACGAACTTTCATACCGGAGGCGTAATCGGTTTCAAAACTCATAAGGGAGAGGTAGTGTATGCTAAGGTAGCATCTTCATTTATTAGTTTGGAACAGGCAGAAAGAAATCTTAAAGAGTTGGGTAACAGCTCTTTCGATCAACTGGTTAGTAATGGTAAAGAGGCTTGGAATAAGGCTCTGGGCAAAATAGAAATAGAAGGAGGTACATTGGATCAGTATAGAACATTCTATTCAAATATGTATCGTTCATTACTTTTCCCACGTAAGTTCTATGAAATTGACGCGAATGGTAAACCTGTTCATTATAGTCCTTATAATGGTGAAGTATTGCCCGGATATATGTATACCGATACTGGTTTTTGGGATACTTTCCGTGCATTGTTCCCATTCCTGAATCTCATGTATCCTTCGGTTAATAAAGAGATTCAAGAGGGACTTATAAACACTTACAGAGAGAGTGGATTCTTCCCTGAATGGGCTAGTCCTGGTCATCGTGGTTGTATGGTGGGCAATAACTCGGCTTCGGTACTTGTTGACGCTTATCTTAAAGGCGTGAAGGTGGATGATGTGGAGACACTATACAAAGGATTGATTCATGGTGCAAATAATGTTCATCCGGAGGTATCTTCTACTGGACGTTTGGGATGGGAATACTACAACAAGTTGGGATATGTTCCTTACGATGTTAAGATAAACGAGAATGCTGCACGTACTCTTGAGTATGCATATAATGACTGGTGTATATATAAGCTGGCAAAAGAGTTGGGCCGTCCTAAGAAGGAAATAGACTTATACGCGAAACGCGCTATGAACTATAAGAATCTTTTCGATTCGGAAACTAAACTTATGCGTGGAAAGAATGCTGATGGAAAATTTATGAAACCTTTCTCGCCACTTAAATGGGGAGATGCATTTACTGAAGGAAATAGCTGGCACTACTCTTGGTCGGTATTCCATGATCCTCAAGGATTGATAAATCTTATGGGAGGAAAAGAGTCGTTCGTTAACATGTTGGATTCTGTATTCTCGGTGCCACCGGTATTCGATGAAAGTTATTACGGGCAGATTATTCACGAGATACGTGAGATGCAGGTAATGAATATGGGTAACTATGCGCACGGCAATCAGCCAATACAGCACATGATATATCTTTATGATTATGCCGGGCAGCCATGGAAGGCTCAATATTGGGTACGTGAAGTTATGGATAAGTTATATACTGATCGTCCAGACGGATATTGTGGTGATGAAGATAACGGACAAACATCTGCCTGGTATGTATTCTCGGCTTTAGGATTCTATCCTGTAGCTCCTGGTACAGATCAGTATGTGGTGGGTGCACCGTTATTCAAAAAGGCTACTCTTCATTTTGAAAATGGAAAGAGTTTGGTAATAAATGCTCCTGAAAATAGTAAGGAAAATATCTATATAAACAAGATGACATTCAATGGTAAGGAGTATGACAAGAATTTCTTTACACATGGCGATTTGCTGAATGGAGGGGTCATAAATATAGAAATGAGTGCTACTCCTAACAAGAAACGAGGAACTGCCGAAGCTGATATGCCTTACTCGTTTACAAAAGAGATGGCTGCCAAGAAAAAGTAAGAATGACAAGCAGTTTTTATCGCGATAAAACTATAGTTTTATACTGTTTAAACTATAGTTTTATGCTATTAAAACCAAAGTTTTATACCGTTTAAACTAGTAATAACTTATAATAAAATGAATTGTTATTACTAGAAAATCTTGCTAAATAGGTTGTTGCTTTTTATTGTTTCGAACTAAAAAGAGTGACGGTGTGAAACTAAAGCGTGATGAATAAAATAAAAACAGAGTGTTCCAAAGTAGTTTTGCTACTACTGAGGAACACTCTGTTTTTATTTACTTAAATATATTGTTAATAAGTAATGGCTATATTGAAATTATATTCAATAGGCATTGAATGGTCATAAGAGACTGTTTTATTTTAGTTCCTGCAACATTCTTTTAAGTACCACAGTAGCCGATATTTCGCGGTTTGCAGCTTCTGGTATAACAAGTGAAGTAGGTGCTTCTATTACATCATCGCTCACAATCATGTTACGTCTAACAGGTAGGCAATGCATAAAGAAAGCATCATTTGTAACCGCCATGTGATCGCTGTCTACAGTCCAACTCATATCTTTAGAAAGAATCTTTCCATAATCTTCGGGAGATGTTACTCCAGGACAAGCCCAATTTTTTGCATAAATGAAATCTGCTCCTTCAAAAGCTTTCATCTGATTGTATTCAACTTTGGCACCGCGTACGAACTTAGGATCGAGTTCATAACCTTCTGGGTGAGTGATTACAAATTCTACATTTGCTTCGTTCATGAAATCGGCAAATGAGTTTGGCACTGCCTGTGGAAGTGCTTTAGGATGAGGTGCCCACGTAAGTACTACTTTAGGACGATCTGTTTTCTTATACTCTTCTATAGTGATAAGATCGGCAAATGCCTGTAGTGGATGACCGGTAGCAGCCTCCATGGAAAATACCGGTTTGCCGGAGTATTTAATGAACTGGGTAAGGATTTTTTCATTATAATCGTCCTCTCTGCTTTCGAACTGTGCGAATGAGCGTACTCCTATAATATCACAATATGAAGCCATTACAGGAATAGCTTCAAGAAGATGTTCGCTCTTGTCTCCATCCATTATTACTCCTCGTTCTGTTTCAAGTTTCCACGCTCCTTGATTTACATCGAGTACTATAACCTCCATTCCTAAGTTGCGAGCTGCTTTCTGAGTGCTTAAGCGAGTACGCAGACTGTTATTGAAGAATATGAGAAGGCATGTTTTGTGTTTGCCAAGATACTCATATTTAAAACGTTTTTTCTTGAACTCGAATGCTTCGGCAACTGCATGTTTCAGGTCGCCAAGGTCTTTTACATTAGTATAATATCTCATAACTTTATTCGGTTTTATTTTTCTTATCTAATTTGGCCATTACCTTCAATGATCCATTTATATGTATTAAGTTCGTTAAGTCCCATAGGTCCGCGAGCATGCAGCTTCTGGGTACTTATTCCTATCTCTGCTCCGAGTCCGAACTCTCCTCCGTCGGTAAATGATGTAGGCAGATTAACGTATACACATGCAGCATCTACTGCGCGTTCAAAGTAATCGGCTTTCTCATTGTCTTCGGTAATGATTGCTTCACTGTGTCCCGACCCGAATTTGGTAATGTGTCTTACTGCTTCCTTTATTTCTCCTACTGTTTTTACAGCCATCTTGTAATCAAGGAATTCAGTACCAAATGTATCTTCGGTAGCCTCTTTCAATAGATTTTCGGGATAGAACTCCTTTAGTGACTGATAAGCTTCTTTGTCTGCATATATTACGACATTATCTGTTTGAAGAGGATTGCATAAAGAAGGTAGATCTTTTAATCGTGTACGATCTATTAACAGACAGTCCAGTGCATTACATACGCTTACACGGCGTGTTTTTGCATTCTTTATTATAAGAACTCCTTTTACTGCATCGCCAGTAGCTTCGAAATAGGTATGACAAACCCCGGCTCCAGTCTCAATTACAGGAATTCGGGCATTGTCTCGAACAAAGTTTATAAGTCCGCTGCCCCCACGCGGTATAAGAAGGTCTACATATTTGCGTGCCTCAAGAAGAATAGCTGTCGACTCATGACCAGGAGGAAGAAGTGCGACAATATCCTTGTTTACTCCATGCTTTTCCAGAACTTCATGAATTACCTTTAATATTGCTCTGTTTGAGAAGTCAGCATCGCTTCCTCCTTTCAGGATACATGCATTTCCCGATTTAAGACACAGTGAAAAGACATCTAGCGTTACGTTTGGACGAGCTTCGTATATTACACCTATCACTCCGAATGGTACCGATACTTTCTTTAGCTCCATTCCGTTTGGACGGATATTGCGTTCAAGTATTCTTCCTACCGGCGAATTAAGCTTTGCAACGTTTCTTATGCCATCGGCAATGCCTGCAATTCTCTCAGTCGTAAGTTTCAGACGGTCGTATTTTGGATTTTTTTCATCCATCTTTTCAAGGTCTCTTGAATTTTCGGCAAGTATAAAATCAGCACTGTTCTGTGCTGCATATGATAAATCCTCAAGTATGCTATTTATCTTTTCTAGAGGATAGAAAGGAAGTTCGGCCGATGCCTCCTTTACTTTAATGAATATGTTTTCTATATTCTCCATATAATCGCATTGTATTAATCAAGATAAAGATAATCATAATGCACTACAGGTCGTTGTCCGTGTATGCCTATTACCTCTGTTATTTCTTTTGAGTCGTATGCCACACGGCCTACTCCAATCTGCTTTCCTTTATGATCTATAATTCTTACTATATCATCTTTTTCGAATTCGCCTTCAATAGTTGTAACTCCTATGGGAAGTATGCTTACAGCCTTTTTGCCCTTAAGTACCTTTACTGCATTTTCGTTAAGATGAATTTCTCCTTTTGCAAATCCTTCACTATGCGCAATCCATTTCTTTACACTCGATACTCCGTCTTTTTCAGGTATAAAGTGTGTGCATATTGTATTTTCAGGATTTTGCAGTAAGTCGGAAAGTATGTTGTCTTTTTTGCCATTGGCAATTATTACGCTTATTCCTTCATCGGCTACTTTTCTTGCAATGGTTGTTTTAGTAAGCATTCCACCACGGCCGAATCCTGATTTTTCTGTTTGTATATAGTCCGAAAGATCTTTTCCCTGTTCTACTTCTCGTATAACTGTTACTCCGGGTTCACCAGGCTTGCCATTGTATATTCCATCAATGTTACTCAGTATTATGAGTGCCTCCATATCCATCATTGATGCTATCATCCCCGACAGTTCGTCATTGTCTGTAAACATTAGTTCTGTTACCGATATAGTATCATTTTCGTTTACTATTGGAATGACTCCGTTCTCGAGCATGACCATTATGCAGTTCCTTTGGTTAAGGTAATGGCGTCGGGTTCCGAAACTCTCTTTAGTAGTGAGTACCTGACCTACCGGTATTCCGTGATCGCGGAACATTTCGTAATAACGATTAATAAGTTTAGCCTGCCCTACAGCCGAAAATAGCTGTCGCTGGTCTACACTGTCAAGCTTCTTGGAGGGCTTTATTTCGCTTCTGCCCGAAGCTACCGCACCCGAAGATATAAGAATAATCTCTACGCCTTCCTTGTGCAAGGCAGCAATCTGATCCACAAGTGCCGACATACGTGTAACATCAAGTGTTCCATCCTTTCTCGTAAGGACATTACTTCCTATTTTAATAGCTATTTTTGAATATTGATTTCTCATTTGATTGAGCATTAAGAGGTACAAATATAAAAATTTAAATTCCTCAAACAGAATAAACTAATCTTATTTTAAGGTTTATCAATAATGAAAGACCTTATTTTATCACAAAACTTACTAAATTGAAAATATATAATAATATTATTCACTTATTGGTTTATGAAAAAGCGCTATATTTACGCTTTAAATTCTAAACACTAACCTATGAATAAAGTATTTATCGGCGTATGCTCTCTGCTGCTTGCATTTCAGATAGCAGGATGCTCAATTACCAAAGACAAAGCTCCTGAAGTAGATTATACACAATTTGTAAATCCTTTTATAGGAGCTGCCGACAATGGACACACTTTTCCCGGCGCAACTACTCCTTTTGGCATGATTCAAACTAGTCCGGTTACTGGTGCAGTAGGATGGAGATACTGTTCTGAATATGTTTACAATGATTCTATTATATGGGGATTTACACAGACTCATCTAAATGGAACAGGATGTATGGATCTTGGCGATCTTTTGGTGATGCCTATTACAGGCAAGAGGGTACGTGAACTTGAGCAATACAGAAGTAAATTTTCTAAAGAAGCAGAAACTGCTACTCCTGGATATTACTCGGTAGAACTGTCTGATCCAAATGTAAAGGCCGAACTTACATCTACTGCTCATGCAGCTTTCCATAAATATACATATCATACTCCAGATTCGGCTTCTTTGCTGATAGACCTTCAGCATGGTCCTGCATGGAGCGAAAAGCAGTATCATTCGCATGTAAACAGTTGTGAAGTGAATTGGGAAGATGCATATACACTTACGGGGCATGTAAATAACAGTGTATGGGTAAATCAGGATTACTATTTCGTAATGAAGTTTAATCGTCCTGTAGTCGATACCATTTCTCTTCCAATGAACGACATGGAGAAGGGTAAGAGAATAATCGCTACTTTTGATCTTAAGAAAGATGATCAGCTACTTATGAAGGTGGCGCTTTCTACTACTGGCATTGAAGGAGCACGAAAGAACTTGATGTCTGAAATAGTAGACTGGGATTTCGATAAGGTAAGACTAGGAGCTAAGAGTTCCTGGAACAGTTATCTTAGCCGTATTGATGTTACAGGTACTCCCGATGAAAAGGTAAACTTCTATACAAGTTTCTATCACTCACTTATACAGCCAAATGTAATATCGGATGTAGATGGTATGTACCGTAATGCTGCCGATTCGGTAGTGAAGGCAGAAAGAGGAAAATTCTATTCTACTTTCTCTTTATGGGATACATATCGCGCAGCACATCCTTTCTATACTATAATGGTGCCCGAAAAGGTAGATGACTTTGTAAGTTCGCTTATTGAACAGGGAGAAGTACAGGGCTTTCTTCCAATATGGGGACTATGGGGTAAGGAAAACTACTGTATGGTGGCCAATCATGGAGTTTCGGTAGTAGCCGAAGCATATCGCAAAGGATTTCGCGGATTTGATGCTGAAAGAGCTTTTAATATAATAAAGCGTACACAAACAGTATCACACAAATTGAAGTCTAATTGGGAAGACTACATGAAATATGGATATTTCCCTACAGATCGTACACCGGCCGAATCGGTATCTTCTACATTGGAATCGGTATACGATGACTATGCTGCTGCAGATATGGCAAAGAGGCTTGGAAAGAAGGAAGATGCTGCCTATTTCGATAAACGTGCCGATTTTTATAAGAATCTTTTCGATGCACAGACAGGGTTTATGCGTCCACGTAATTCGGACGGTACGTGGAAATCGCCTTTTAATCCTAGTCATGTAGGCCATTCAGAAAGTGTAGGTGGTGACTATACTGAAGGAAATGCATGGCAGTATACATGGCATGTGCAGCATGCTATTCCCGAGTTGATAGATATGATGGGAGGAAAAGATAAGTTTCTTACAAAATTAGACTCATTGTTTACTGTAGAGCTTAAAACAGATCAGGCCGACGTTACAGGACTTATTGGACAGTATGCACATGGAAATGAACCTAGTCATCATGTGGCATATCTTTATACTATGGCAGGAAAGCCTGAACGTACTCAGGAACTTATAAGAGAAATATTCGATAGATATTACAAACCTCAGCCCGATGGACTTTCAGGAAATGATGACTGTGGTCAGATGTCAGCATGGTACATGCTTTCGGCAATGGGATTCTATCCTGTAGATCCTGTAAGCGGAAACTATGTGTTCGGTGCACCACAGATGCCTAAGATTGTGATGAAACTTCAAAATGGCAAGACTTTTACAGTAATTGCACAAGGCATATCAAAGGATAATAAATATGTGAAATCGATAACTCTGAACGGCAAGCCTTACGATAAGAATTATATCACTCATGAAGATATAATGCAGGGGGGAACCTTGGTTTTCGACATGACCGACAAAAAGTAATTATATAATATAATAGATTAACAACAAAAGGGGAGTAAAGTTACATTTTGCTCCCCTTTTGTTGCTTTTAACATTCCTGTAAAGAGGATGATTGTGTGTAGCAAATCAAAATTTATTAAATAGTCTTTTCTTTATTTGTAAAATGACATAGAAATAGATGTTTTAAAATGCTCTTTCATAATTACAACACAATAAAATAATTAAATCCCGTAAACAAAAATATATGTAAAAGCATTAAAGTATAAAAATATGAAAAATATATGTGTAGCATTTAAGTCCAAAACATTATAAATGTTAATAGACTTAATACATATAAAGTTAAATATTTTACTGTTTTAAATGTTTTTTATTGTAAAACCTAATTGATTCTGGAATTAATAAACTATAATTATGAAAAGAAAACTGGAGACTTTGCGTTTTATGTTTTTCCTATTTCTATTTGGTACGGGAAGTATAAATGCAATAGCTAATGGTGACGGAGCAGAAATAAAGGTCACACAACAGAACGGCCAGTGCTCTGGCGTTGTTAAGGACGCAGCCGGTGAGACAATCATAGGCGCATCTATATTGGTAAAGGGAACTACCAATGGTACTATAACGGGTATTGATGGTGACTTTACACTTAAAGATGTCAAGAAAGGAAGTATATTGGAAATATCTTATGTAGGATATCATACAGTAGAAGTGGCTTGGGAAGGTAAACCTCTTGATATCGTAATGAAAGAAGATACTCAAACTCTTGGAGAAGTTGTCGTAACTGCAATGGGTATAAAGAAGGATGCAAAGAAACTGGGATATGCAGTTAGTACTGTTAACTCTGGTGAATTGCTAAAAACCGGCGCATCTAACTTTGCATCGGCTATGTATGGTAAGGCATCAGGAGTCAGGATACAGGCTGCTCCTGGTAGTGGTACTTCATCTGTATCAATTTCGGTACGTGGTCTGAGCTCTATGACAGGTACCACACAGCCACTTATTATAATGGATGGTGTACCTATTCATAACGGTGATGCAAACAACAGTGATTATTGGTCAAGTCAGCGAGTAGAATCAAACGGTTTGGTCGATATCAACCCAGAAGACATTGAAAGTATCTCTATCCTGAAAGGTGCTGCAGCATCTGCTCTTTACGGTTCGGAAGCTGCTAACGGTGTTGTAATGATTACAACAAAATCCGGAAAAGGCTCGAGCGGCGTAAATGTTGAATTCGGTGCCAACATAACCATGGATAAAGTTGCTTACATGCCTGAAATCCAAAAAAAATATGGTCCTGGTTACGACAATGCTCTTATAGGTGCATATGGTAACGATTATGAAAAGGAGACCGGTGGATTTATAAATACACGTACTGATTACAACGGTAATTCGGTAAGATCGGTCCGTAATACATATTATAATTGGGGACCTGCATATGACGGTAGTGAAGTTTATTACTTCGATAATACTATGAGACCCTATTCTCCTATGAAAGGAAATCAGTGGGATAATATATTCCGTACAGGATGGAATCAGACTTATAACGTTGCAATATCTACAGCTACCGAAAAGAGTAACGTACGTTTTGCTTATACTTTTACAGATAATAGGGCTACACAGCTTAATTCAGATAACAACAAGCATAACTTTGCATTGAATGGCGGTATAAATATAACCAATAATATTAAGTTGGACTATTCGGCCAACTATATGCGTCAGCACATAAATAACCGTGCTTATCGTATAAGCCGTTTGGTTTGTAATTATTCCGGTATGTTTGGTGGATTCAACGATATAAAGTACATGCGTGACCATACTGTTACGTCAAAGGGGTATCTAAACGTTATTCATGGAAATCAGACTCCAACTCCTGACGAGGCATTTGCTTATGGATGTTTTGCTTCGTACAGCGGTTTGGTAAACGAATATTTTTGGAACATACTTGGACGTGAACAAGAGGAAACAAACCAGCGTTTCATTGCAAGCATAACCCCAAGTTGGGAAATTATTCCGGGATTGACCTTAAGAGGTCGTTTGGCAACCGATTTGACAACTCGTAATATTGAAGATCGTTACAGCACTGAAAAGCCAAATGCTTACATTACAAATGGTGATTATACTGGCGAATATGCATTAAACAATAATAAATACGAGATATATTATGGTGATATAATGTTGATGTTTGATCGTACTTTTGCCGAAAAATACAATATTACAGCATATGCAGGATGGTCGGGACGTGAAGAAAACTATTATATGTCTGATGTAAGTACCAATGGAGGTCTTAGTGTTGAAAACTGGTTCGACCTGGCTGCATCAAGTCGTAAGGCTAATGCCGATATGGACAGATCTTCATTGTTGAAGACAGCATTCTTTGCATCTGCATCTTTAGGATACGACTCATGGGGATATTTGGAAGGTACAGTTCGTCAGGAAAAAACATCTACTCTGGCTCCGGGACACAACTCATTCTTTTATCCATCAATAAATGGTAGCGTTATCTTTTCAGAACTTCTTAAGGATAAACGTCCATCATGGTTTGATTATGGAAAGTTCCGCGTAAGTTATGGTATTGTTGGTAATGCACCTAATTTGTATGAAGCAACTCAAGGATATATACAATCAAATATATCTGGATATATTTATAATTTGATAAGCACCAATCTTGGTAATAATAGTATAAAACCTGAGAAAAAGTACGAATTTGAAGTCGGTCTTGAAGGTAAATTCTTGGGCAACCGTGTAGGTGGAGAAATTTCTTATTATACTAACAATGTAAAAAACCAGATATTAAGAACAACTACTGCCGCATCTTCGGGTGGTCAGAGTATTCTTATGAATGTGGGCGAATTGCAGAATAGAGGTCTTGAAATAACACTTAATGGAAATCCAATACGTAATAAGGATTGGAATTGGAATATTGGGTTCAATATTGCATTCAATTCAAACAAAGTGAAGAAACTTGAATACGGACTTGACAGAATTGAACATCTTACTATAGATAACGGAGCAGCCGTACTTGAATCGCATGTAGGAGAATCAATGGGCGATTGGTATGTGTATGGCACTGTAAAAGATGCAAAAGGAAATAAGATTGTTGATGGAAACGGACTTTATATGGTAGATTATACAAAACGTGTAAAGGTGGGCAATGCAATGCCTAAAGCTATTGGAGGTATCAATTCATCATTGAGCTATAAAGGATTTAATCTTGATGCAACACTCGACTTTAGAATTGGAGGTTACGTTATGAATACTCCTTATCAATATATGACTGAGATTGGTAATCTTAAAAGCTCACTTGCAAACCGTGATCCTGGAAGTGGTGGTTTGACATACTACTGCGATGGCAATGATACTACCGATCCTTCTAAACGTCATCTAATAGATCAAGAAGTAGGTACTACATACAACGGTAACAAAGTTTATGGTAATGGTGTAATTCAGAAAGGTGTAAAACAAGATGGTACTCCTAACGATATTATTGCAACTGCCGGTGAGACTTGCTATAATCAGTATGGATGGGGATATTCAGGTAATATAACCTATGAAAATGCCGTTCAGAAGAATACATACTTCAAACTTCGTGAGCTGACACTTGGTTATACATTCCCTGAAAGCATAACAAGCAAGTTTGCATGCAAACGTCTTACTGTATCGGTTTATGGACGTAACTTGTTCTATTTCTACAAAAGTCTGAAGGATTTCGATGCTGAGGCAACCGATGGTACAAGTTGGATTTATCAGTCAGTAATTGGCGGTTCTACAGCAACTACACGTTCATTCGGCTTTTCTTTACGTGCTAATTTCTAAACTTAGAAGAATATGAAAAAAATATATTTATTATTATTCAGCTTAATCACGATACTCACTTTCAATGCTTGTAGTGATTCTGATTATAGCGATAAATACAATAAACCAAGTCAAACAAACAAAGTATCTTGCGATGCTTTGATGACCGGTATATTTTATGCTGGTAATGCGTGGCTGAATCCGGTTTATTACAGATTCTATGTCCAGTCAACTACTTCGGGAATGTTTTCTCAGATTATCGGTTCTGCCAATTCAAAGGGAAGATACTTTGGAGCCGGTGTGGGTTACTATAATGTAAGATGGAAAGATTTTTATAATATGCTCACACAATATCGCCTTCAGGAAGAGACATTCAATAATCTTACCACAGAAGAACAAGCTAACTTCAAACCATTCCTTATGATAGGACGAAGTGTAATGGAAGAGCAGCTTGATGAAATGTGTTCATTATTTGGCGGACTTCCTTTCTCGAAAGCAGGTACTCTTTTTGAAAATAATAACATAGAAGCTTCAAAGGCTCCTTATGACAAGGCGGAAGATATATATCAAACTATTCTTAATGACTTAAAAGAAGCCAATGAGTTCTTTGCTACTTCATCTAATGTAACCAACTATGCGCAGGCATTGCTTAATGCACAGGATTATGTCAATAAAGGCGACGTTTCATTATGGAGAAAATATATCAACTCACTTCGTCTAAGAGTTGCCATAAGATTATCATCAAATGGGTCACTTACCAGTGTTGCTCATGCAGCAATAGCCGAAATGCTTAATAATCCTACTCTATACCCTATGATAGACGATAATGCTTCGAACGTAGATGTTACACAGGATACGGATGGATTTAATTTCCAGAAAGATTTGCAGAATGCAATAGAGAACGGAACATACAATCGTGCATCTAGTGCTATCTTGTCGGCACTTAATGTAAGCAGCGATGGTACTGCAACAAATGCCGATCCTCGTCTGCCGGTACTTTATGATTCTAACTATGACGGAAAGTATTTTGGACTTAATCCTCACGATGAATTGTCTGTTCAAGACTCATTGCTAAATGACAATACTCACGGAACTGCACGTTACTATGCTGCAGCCGATACCTCTACATTTACAAGAAACCCAGGATTGGCAGGTCTTTGGATGGGCGCTGCAGAAGTCTCTTTCCATAAAGCCGAAGCTTATGCAATGGGATGGGCAGGAAGTGTAGATGCGGCAAAGGCTAAGCAATATTTTATTCAGGGTATGCAGCAGTCTACCGACTATTATTATGCCTTGAATGCTACAGGTACATATCGCAAAGCAATAACAAAACCTTCGGATGCAGTTATATTGGCGTATGCACAGTCACAGTGGAATGCTTCTAACATGCAGAAATGTATAGTTACCCAAAAATGGATTAATTATGGTATACTTAATGAACTTGAAGCATGGAACTGTGTACGAAGAACGGGATATCCGATTTTATATTTCAAGAGCGATCCACAGACTACGGCAGCTCCTACAGTACCTAACAGACTGGAGTATGCTACGGATGAGGTTAACTATAATCGTGCCAATTATGATGCTTTCACAAATAACGGGGCTACCGATACATGGTATACTTTGTTGTTCTGGATGAAAGACGGATGGTATACTCCTATTCAGTAATAATTAATAAATAAAATATTAAATTTTTGCAAAACAGTGCCGCATTTATAATTAATGCGGCGCTGTTTTGCTATTATACAAATAAAATATATCCTAATAACCTAAAAGATAAGGTATATGTAGGCGTATTCTTAAAATATTTTATTTATTTTTGCACTTATACCTAACTAAAATTACTAAAAGATTATATAATGAGAGACCTTAACAAACTACTGGCAAGCTGTGCGTGCGCATTGCTTTCCTTTACTACTCAAATTGGAGCACAGGAAGTGCAGGGATTCGTTCACGAACAGTCTGATGCAAGCGGATATGTATGGCCTACCGACAAGCAGGTATTAAACAAGCTAGATAATTGGCAGGATAAGAAATTCGGCGTTCTCTTTCACTGGGGACTCTATTCTGTTCCAGGAATAGTCGAATCATGGTCTATATGTTCGGAAGATGTTGACTGGATTTCAAGAAAGAAGGACATTCCTTACGATGAATATAAAAAATGGTATTTCGGACTTAAAGATTCGCTTAACCCTGTAAACTTCAATCCGGATCAATGGGCAGATGTAATGAATGATGCCGGTATGAAGTATATGGTGTTTACTACAAAACATCATGATGGTTTCTGTATGTATGATACTAAATTTACAGATTTTTCTATAGCAAATGGAGCATTTAAAGATAATCCTCGAAAGGATGTGCTTAAATATGTACTCGATGCTTTTCGCAAGAAGAATTTCATGATAGGGGAGTATTTCTCGAAACCAGACTGGCATACTGAATGGTTTTGGAATCCTAATTTTGCTACACCTAATCGTGGAATAAACTATAAAAAAGAACGCCATCCTGAATGGTGGAAGAATTATCAGACATTTACTCAGAATCAGTTGAGTGAACTTACAACTAATTATGGACCTATTGATCTTTTATGGCTAGACGGCGGCTGGATAAAAGGTGATGACGTTAATTTGGACAGCGTTTTGGTTGAGGCCAGAAAAAGACATCCGGGACTTATTGCAGTAGATCGTAGCATAAAGGGTAAAAACGAAAACTATCAGACTCCCGAACGTGGAATTCCTTCTACTCAGCTTGATTATCCATGGGAAAGTTGCATAACTTTAAGTCATGACTGGGGATGGGTGCCTAATGCTCCATACAAATCGCCTAATACTGTACTTAATACCCTCATAGAAATAACTGCAAAAGGTGGTAATCTTCTTCTAGGAGTAGGACCTACTCCCGATGGTATAATTGAAGATGAAGTAGTAAAGAGACTTAATAAGATAGGAGAGTGGCTGAAAGTTAACGGTGAAGCAATATATTCTACAAGAATCACTCCGATATATCATGAAGGTAATACATGGTTTACAGCCAACAAGAATGGAAAGACTATTTATGCTATTCATACCATTGGCGATAATGAGAAACTTCCGTCAACAATAGAGTGGACAGGTAATATTCCTTCAGGAAAGATGACTCTCTTGCAGAATGGAAAATCAGTAAAATATTCGGTAAAAGGAGATAAGGTCACTGTAATAGTACCATCGAATTTAAACAATGAACCATTTGCATTGAAATTCAATAAGAAACAATAAAATACTTATGGTGAATTCATAATAAAGAAATCATAAACAAATTTATTATAATTCATCTTTATGTTTTATTTTACATAGATGTACGTTTTGTATTTTGGATAGCTTATTTAAGAGTAAAGTTATATTATATGATTAATTCTTGAATTATACTATATCATGTTGTATTTCACCAAAATGTACATTTACAATTTTCTTCGGTAATTCCTTCGATGGCGAAGCCGAGTTAAAACCTCGGGCTCATTGTTGAGGCGTAAGTGGAGAAATAATTTTCGGCGTAAAAAAGGAAATGCTGTTTGAACGAAGTGAGTTTCATTTCCTTTAGCTGAAAAATATCTCGTAGCAGCCACAACAATGCAACCTTTAAATTTTCTTTTTGGTATCTTTTTTCTTTGTTTCAAGACAAAAGAAAAAGTACAATCATCAACTTTATAAAAAATATGAAAATAAAAGCACTTATATTATTATCGGCCATAACCCTTCCGTTACTGGCACAGAAACCACTCTACAGACAACCTTCGGCATCAGTAGAGGATAGAGTGAACGATCTAGTAAGTAGAATGACGGTCGACGAGAAAGTAGGTCAGCTGCTTTGTCCACTTGGCTGGGAAATGTATACAAAGACTTCCAAAGGAGTTGTTGCATCCAATCTATATAAAGAGAAAATGGACAAGATGCCTATTGGCTCATTCTGGGCTGTACTTCGTGCCGATCCATGGACGCAGAAGACGCTAGAAAATGGTCTTAACCCCGAATTGGCAGCAAAGGCTCTTAATGCTCTTCAGAAATATGCAGTCGAGAAGACTCGCCTTGGCATACCTGTGCTATTTGCAGAAGAGTGTCCTCATGGTCACATGGCAATAGGAACTACGGTATTTCCTACTGCTCTTTCACAGGCTAGTACATGGAATCGTGATCTTATGTACAAGGCAGGTGAAGCAATTGCGCTAGAAGCACGCTCACAGGGCGCAAACATTGGATATGGTCCTGTATTGGATGTTTCGCGTGATCCACGCTGGTCGCGTATGGAAGAAACTTTTGGTGAAGATCCTGTTCTTACAGCCGAACTTGGAGTCGAATTTATGAAAGGTATGCAGGGAAATGTACAAAATGATGGAAAACATCTTTTCTCTACGCTAAAGCACTTTGCAGCATATGGCATACCTGAAGGAGGACATAACGGATATCAGGCAAACGTTGGAATGCGTCAGTTATTCTCTGATTATCTTCCACCTTTCAAGAAAGCTGTAGAAGCTGGTGCCGGTACAATTATGACCTCATACAATTCAATAGATGGAGTACCATGTACTTCGAATAAATATCTTCTTGATGATATACTTCGTAAGGAATGGGGATTTGATGGATTTGTATACTCAGATCTTGTAAGTATAAACGGAATAGCAGGCGCACGTGTTGCCAAGGATTTGCAGGAAGCTGCAGCAATGGCATTGAAAGCGGGTGTAGATATGGACTTAGGAGAGAATGCTTATGGAAAGAATCTTAAACAGGCATTGGCAGACAAGCAGATTACTGAGGCCGATATTGATCGCGCAGTAAAGAATGTATTAAGACTGAAATTCAAGATGGGATTGTTCGAAAATCCATATGTATCGCCCGAACAAGCAAAGAAGATAGTACGTTCTAAAGAACATAAGCAACTTGCAAGAGAGGTAGCTCGTGAAGGCATTGTTCTTCTTAAAAACGATAATATACTTCCTTTAAATAAAGATATTAAGAGCATAGCTGTTATAGGTCCTAATGCCGATGTTATGTACAACCAGCTTGGTGACTATACTGCACCACAAGATAGAAAAGAGATTGTTACCGTCCTTGATGGTATAAAAAATGCAGTCTCGGCATCTACTAAAATCAATTATGTAAAGGGATGTGCGGTTCGCGATACAACTCAAAGTAATATTGCGGAAGCGGTAGAAGCTGCTCGTAATTCGGATGTAGTAGTTTTGGTAGTAGGAGGTTCAAGTGCACGTGACTTCAAGACAAAATATATCTCAACCGGTGCAGCGACAGTATCTAACGATGAAAATCAGGTTTTGTCCGATATGGAGTGTGGAGAAGGCTTTGACAGAAGTACTCTTGATTTATTGGGAGATCAGATGAAATTAATGCAGGCTGTTAAAGCTACCGGAAAACCAATGGTGGTAGTTTACATCGCTGGACGTCCACTTAACATGAATTATGCTTCACAGAATGCCAATGCACTTCTTACTGCATGGTATCCTGGCGAACAAGGTGGAAATGCCGTTGCCGATGTATTGTTCGGTGACTATAATCCGGCAGGTAGACTTCCTGTATCTGTTCCGCGTTCGGAGGGCCAGTTACCAGTATATTATTCACAGGGCAAACAGCGTGATTATGTAGAAGAATCGGGTGCGCCTCTTTTTTCTTTTGGATACGGATTGAGCTATACCACCTTCAAGTACAGTGATCTTCAACTCACCTCAGGAGATAGTCAGGACAATATGGAGACTGTTAGTTTTACAGTTACAAATACAGGCAATCGTGATGGTGATGAAGTTGCGCAGTTGTACATTCAGGATATGGTGAGTTCGGTTGCAACTCCTTCCATAATGCTTAAGGACTTTGCACGTATAAATCTTAAGAAGGGAGAGAGTAAGCGCATAAGTTTCCGTTTAGGCAAAGAACAACTTGGAATGTACGATGCATCTATGAAGTTTGTAGTAGAGCCGGGCGATTTCAAGGTTATGGTTGGACCAGCCTCAAATGATATAAAGTTGGAAGGAACATTTACTATAAAATAAAAAAGAAAAAGTTTCTTCATAAATGATAAATAATTACATTTGTAAGATGTTATAAAACAAACAAATTTACTTTAAATCAGATGTTTATGAAGAAACTTTTAATTGTCGTATTTGCTGTATTATCTTTTTCTACAGCGGTGATGGCTCAACAGAATGATAAGTTCGACAATGAGTATATTACAATGCTTAGAAAAAGTGGAGCAATGCAGGTATTTGATCAATTTCCTACTACAATGAGTAATCAGATGAAGCAGACTATGCCAAATGCTCCTGAAGGAATGTTGAAGGAAATATCGGATACAGTAACTGTATTTATGAAAGAATTTGTGACAATAAAGTTGCTGCCTTTCTATAAACAGCAGTTCACAATTGACGAAATAAGAGATATTAATAAGTTCTATGATACTCCTACAGGAATGAAGCTTGCCGGATTATCATCCAGAATGCTGGAGATAATGCCGGAAATTACCAAGGACTTACAGCCAATGCAGGGAAAGATTATGACAATTACTCAGAAATGGATGAATAAGTAATTAGCATAAAAATGCAATTAAATAAAAAGAGGGTGTGTCATTACGGCACACCCTCTTTCTGTAAGTATAATCTGATATTTATTATTAAATCATTCTTCCATCCTGAAGCTTTTCAGAATTGTTTCGGCTATATTCTGCTGTCCCCCTGAATATATTATAGAGACAAAAAATACACTTCCTGCTGCTTTGGTCATAAGATAGCAATAGCAGCACTTGTCGGTCTCGCAGCTTCCATGCATGTATGTTCCGTAAAACTGTTTTAGTTCGAAACTTTTCTGAGGAGTTCGTTTTGAAACTCCGTCCTCATCAGCCAATCCCGAAAGTTCTTTACCAAGATCTTCGCGCGTCATTCCATCCGAATCGAGTGCTTGTACAGTAATGTAAAAATTATTATTGTCCAGAAGGAAGGTCTCTTCAGTATCCTCCTCAACTCCAATTCCCTTGGGAGCCATAAATGTAAGCCCATATGCAGTCCATGTTATAGGTGCCAGAGCTTGTGCCATACCTTGCAGTGATACAAGACAAAACAGAACAATCAATAAAAGATGTCGTTTCATAATGACAAAACATTGTGTGAATAATATGATTATTTATCTTTTTCTCTGATTTCCACACGTCTGATCTTACCACTTATTGTTTTTGGTAATTCATCTACGAATTCTATTACACGAGGATATTTGTAAGGTGCAGTAACATGCTTTACATGATTTTGCAGCTCCTTTATAAGTTCCGGACCTTCCTTACCGCGATAATCTTTGCTAAGTACTATTGTTGCCTTTACTACCTGTCCTCTTATCTCATCTGGTACTCCTGTTATAGCACATTCTACTACTGCAGCATGAGTCATTAAAGCACTCTCTACTTCGAATGGTCCTATTCTATATCCAGAACTCTTTATTACGTCGTCGGCACGTCCTACAAACCAATAGTAACCATCTTCGTCACGCCATGCAACATCGCCTGTATAATATATTCCGTCATGCCAAGCATCATTGGTAAGTTCTTTAGCTCTATAATATTCTTTGAATAGTCCCAAAGGTTTACTTTTGTCTGTACGTATTATAATCTGTCCCTGCTCACCATCCTCGGCAGATCGTCCATCGGCAGTAAGTAAGTCAATATAATATTGAGGATTAGGTACTCCCATACTTCCTGGCTTCGGCTCCATCCAGGGGAATGTACCAAGTGTAAGGGTTGTTTCTGTCTGTCCAAAACCTTCCATAAGACGTATTCCTGTTATCTTTTTGAATGTTTCGTAAACAGAGAAGTTCAGTGCCTCGCCAGCTGTAGTGCAGTATTCAAGTGAAGAGAGGTCATACTTACTAATATCTTCCTTTATAAGAAATCTATAGATGGTAGGAGGAGCGCAGAGCGAAGTTATGTGATATTGATGAATTTTCTCAAGAATATCGGCAGGAGTAAACTTTTCATGATCATAAACGAATATGTTTGCACCTGCAATCATCTGTCCATATAATTTCCCCCATACCGCTTTTCCCCAGCCTGTATCGGCTATTGTAAGATGAAGACTGTCGTTATGAAGGTTATGCCAGTAAGATGCTGTAACAATATGACCAAGAGGATAAGTAAAGTCGTGTGCAACCATTTTGGGCTGTCCTGTTGTACCCGATGTGAAATACATTAATGATATATCATCATTTGTATTTACATTTGCCGGACGTACGAAAGGCGCTGCATTTTCTAGTCCTTTGTGAAAATTATCAAATCCTTCAGGATAGTCAGGTCCTACACTTACCAAAGTTTTAAGTGTGGGCGAATCGTCAACAGAATCTATAATATGCTTTATAATTTCACCTTCTCCTGCAGCTACTATCATTTTTATGTCGGCCGCATTACATCTATATACTATATCTTTTTTTGTAAGAAGATGAGTAGCTGGTATAGCTATTGCACCTATTTTATGAAGAGCTATAATTGCAAGCCAAAATTCGTATCGGCGTTTCAATATAAGCATTACCATATCTCCTTTTCCAATTCCTAAGCTTTGGAAATAAGAAGCTGTCTTGTCAGTTTCTTCTTTTAAATCGGCATATGTAAATTGTCGGTGTTCACCTTTGTCGTTAGTCCATAATATAGCCTTTTTCTCAGGTTCTTCGGCTGCCCACGCATCAACTACATCATATCCGAAGTTGAAATTCTCTGGTACTTTTATTTTAAGATTCCTGATGAAATCTTCCTGAGAAGTAAATTTTGTTTGTTCTAAAAATCTTTCTATCATATAATACCTTATTATCTTATTATATCGTGCGTTACATTATTATTGCTAGAAACTTAACCTGCTTACCGTCAAGGGCGTGCATCCCATGAGGGATGGAAGAGTCGAAGTAAATGCTGTCTCCGGGGTTGAGGATGAACTTCTTTTCCTTGAATTCAAGTAGCATTTTTCCTTCAATTATATAATTAAACTCCTGTCCTTCGTGTGAGTTGAAATATACAGGTGTGTCTTCGGGTTTTGGTTCTACGGTAACAATGAATGGGTCTACCTTGCGTCCGCGAAATCCCGATGCTAATGCTTCATATTTATATGCTTTAGTTCTTTCTACCGATACACCAGTACCATAGCGGGTAAGGAAGTAAGAACTCATTTTAGGCTCTTCGCCAAACATCAGTGTATCCAAGGTTATTTCGTATTTGCGAGCTATTTTCTGAAGTGCGCTTACAGAAATGTCACTATTCCCACTCTCCATAGCCATATACTGATCGACAGTAAGATGGCAACATTGAGATATTTCCTCAGGAGTAAGTTCCAAAACTTCACGAAGGCCTTTAAGTCTTTCGGCTATTTGTTTTATCTGATCACTCATATTATATTTATTTTAACGGCTCAAAGATAAGTAAGATTTTAGAAATATTAGCAAATTAATAGATAGTTTCTATTGTAACTATAAAATAGGAACTAAAAATGGCATAAAAATTATGATGTAAAATAATATGTAATTAATCTCTTTTTATGTCAAGTAGTTGACGAGCTTTCTTTTCGCTCGATATGAATGATAATGAATTAACTATTTTCTCGCTGTTTTCCAGGTCGCGTATTTTGGGAGCAATTATCTCAAGGAACTTAAGCTTTTCGTCATCAAAATTCCTTATCGTCATCAATTTTATACATTGATCACATGTAAATACTCGATTTCTTACTCCTTTACGTAGTACTTCAAGTTGATCATCCTGGAAAGGTATGTTCTTTATAGTATTATAGAATTTGTTGAAATCTTCTTGATTTTCAAATCTATTATCGTATGGATATGTTGTTGGGCGATTGTTGGGATATGTTGGCGGACAGACGGTTGGCGGATTAACTGGGGTAGTGATTGGTCTGTCTTCGAAAGAGTCCATGTTTATTACCTTATTATCTACTAACTCTATTATATATACCTTATCATATTGCAGTGGCCTGCTTTTGTGAAACTCCAGCTGTTCAACATTGTCATAGAAACGTCTGTAATTAGGTTCGCCCATTAGTGATAAAAGTTGCTGTCGGTTCATGCCGGGCTGTATACTCATATCATAGTTTATACCACTGTTAATCGATCCACATCCTGACAGTGCTAGCGAAACCGTAGCAATCAATAAAGTAGTTTTCATTTTCATAGATATTATGTTTTGATTTTTACAAATGTAACACTGTAATATCATAATATAACTACTCGTTACCCTATTTGTTTGTAGGGATTCTCCTATAAATATTTATATATATAAAAATAAGCCGCAACATCCGGTGTGGAGGTGCGGCTTATGTATACTATATACAATAACTAGTTTTTATTTAGTCTTCTTTTCTGCTTTAGAACAGCAAGATTTCTGGTCGCCTTTTTTGCAATCCTTCTTGTCGGCCTTCTTGCAGTCTTTCTTATCTTTGCACTCTTTCTTTGTGCATTGTTCTGTCTTGGTACATTTCTTTGTTGCAGTATCTTGTGCATTTACTGTAGAAAAAGTAGCCATTGCAGCAACCAAAGCTGCACACATAATAAATTTCTTCATAAATAATTTCTTTTTAATTGTTAGTACTACTTTAAAATCAATCTCTTTTGTTGCAAATAAAATAATAAATCTACAATTTGCGAGTATCTTTTAGTTATTTTATTATAATTATTCTGACTAATAATGATAATTAAACTACTTGTTGATAAAAGCTAAGCTAATTGATGGTAGTAATTTTATTGAATGATGTACTATATTAAGATGAATGCTGTACTGTATTAAGGTGAATGGTCTAGCCTGTTAGATACCAATATTAATAAGAAAATATTTATCAATTATAGAGAATATCATATAAAAATATTGACTAATGATATAAAGATGAATCAATCTAAACGATTATAAGTATTCCATTAATCTTTCTATTATACAAATTTAAACTAAAATCTTCTTTTTCTTGTAATTATCTCGGAATTCTTTTGGAGAACATTTTTTCTTTTTCTTGAATATACGATTAAAGTTCGATAAGTTATTGAATCCACAATCATAACATATTTCGGCTATTGAGGTAGACGTATCTACAAGCATTCGGGTAGCAAAACCAAGTCTTATGTCTACTATATAATCGGATAAAGTTTTCCCTGTACGTAGATGAAAGAAACGACTGAATGACACCGGGGTCATATTTACAATTGCAGCAAGTATATTAAGTCTTAACTCTTCTTTATAATGCTCTTCTATGTATTTTTGTACTTTATTTACGCGTCGGCTATCCGATACATTCTCTATTTTGGCAAACGAGCTGCTTGATAGCTCCTTTACATCTTCGAATAGTGATAGCTCATATAATATGGTAAGAAATTTAAGGACTGAGTAAAAACCTGTTTTCTCGCTAGATAATGTATCAAGTGAGTTGTATACTCTCATAATAGCTTCCATAGGAAAACTTATTCCATGTTTCGCCTTTTCAAGCATTTTATGGATACTGGTAAATTGATTTTTGTTTATAAAACAGTCAAAAAACAGATCGGGTGAGAATTGTATAGTTATTTCACGAATGTCTTTGGAAATACACTCATTCTGCTCCCACACATGTTCTAAATCTTTGCTAGTTATAAGAACAAGATCAAAGTTGCCTATAATTTCTTCCGAATCGCCAACTACTCTTCTTACTCCGGGGGCGTGTGCGGTAAAGTTAAGTTCAAATTCCGGATGACTGTGTATAGGATAGGTAAATTCTGTTTTATGCCTGTCGGCTATATAAAAGCAGTCACGATCCGACAAAGGAGTTATTTCCCTAATAATGTTATTTGTCTTTTTCATAATAAATTGTGGTTATGCACAAATGTATTAATATTATTATATAATACAATGTTTTACTTATTTATTTTTCGGAAATAGTACCATAAGCTCTTGTGTACTAGTATAAAACAGATTTATAGATATGTGTTGTCTGTCAATAACAATTTATCTACATTATTAGTTATTAATTGATAAAAAAATATCATAATTTAATTTCGCTATCAATTATTTTTGTACAAAACTAATTCTTATGAAAAGACACTTGTTAATAATTTTATTTTTTTTCTTTGCCTTGAATATAAATGCGCAGGTAAGAGGCAATGAAATAAGAGTCGTAGTTAGTCCTAATCACAGCGACTGGAAATATAAGTTAAACGAACCATGTGAATTTAATATTCAGGTGTATAAGGCCCAGAATCTTCTGCCTGATGTGGTCATTGATTATGAACTTGGTCCCGAAATGTACCCCGATGTAAAGAAGAATAATGTCTTATTAAAAGATGGTAAGATTACGTTAACTTCTGTAATGAAGCATCCAGGCTTTGTAAGATGTAAAGTAAGGGCGCGTGTGGATGGTAAAGTTTATGAAGGATGTGGGGCTGCCGGATATGATATATTTAATATTAAACCTTATGCCGAAATGCCATCAGATTTCGATTTGTTTTGGGAAACATCGCTTAAGGAAGCTAGAGAAATTCCTCTGGACCCTACTTTTGAACTTATTTCGTCATCATGTACCGATAAAGTAAATGTTTATCATGTAAGTTTCCAAAATATGCGTCCCGGTTCGCGTACTTATGGAATATTATGTGTACCTAAAAAGTCAGGTAAATATCCGGCACTACTGCGTGTGCCCGGAGCCGGAATACGAACCTATTATGGCGACATTCAAACTGCATCAAAAGGGGTAATTACGCTTGAAATAGGAATTCATGGTATTCCTGTAACTATGAGTAATGATTATTACGACAAATTATCCAAGGGAGCACTCTATAATTACTGGAGCATGAATACCGGAAATCGTGATGAATTCTATTATAAGAGGGTTTTTATTGGAGCACTACGCGCTGTAGACTTTATATGTTCACTTCCCGAATTTAATGGACAACAACTAGGAGTTACAGGATCAAGTCAGGGAGGAGCACTATCATTTGTTACTGCTGCTCTTGATAGCCGAGTAACATTTCTAGCCGCAGTACATCCTGCTATGTGTGACCATACAGCTTTTCTTCATGGACAGGCAGGAGGATGGCCACATTATTTCTATTATAATCCTAATCCCGACAAATCACTTATTGACACAAGTAAATATTATGATACGGTAAACTTTGCGAGAAAGTTAAAAGTACCAGGATGGTATAGTTGGGGATATAATGACGAAGTATGCCCGCCAACCTCTACATATGCTACATATAATATTATATCGGCTCCTAAAGAGATTCATCCATATTTAGAGACAGGACATTACTGGTATCAAGAACAGTATGATGAATGGAATGAGTGGCTTTGGAAAATGCTTGGAGTAGGGGATTGATGTATAATGCGTTCAGTTCTGTTATTGTATCGTATTATGATAAAATAGTATTTGTAGTATAAATTTTGCTTATCTTAATTTGTAACATGTTAACGTTAAGCTAGTTTTACTTAATAATCATATGACTAATGCATCAATTTATGCGAGTAAATAATGAAGTATTAATAAAAAAACGATATGATGTTATAAGATTTATTTTAGCCTTATCTCTGTTAAATAACTTTTTGAGTTTATTAATCTAAGAATTACACAAGTATGAATTTAAATTTCAGAAAATCAGCACTGATAACAGGAGCACTTTTAGTGTTTTTGTGTGGAGGTGAATCACAAATATGGGCAAGCCATATTAGCGGTGTTGAGATAACTCAACAGACTAAAAAGATTACGGGAACTATTTTAGATCAAAATGGTGAGCCCATTATTGGAGCAAATGTAGTAATAAAAGGAACTACTAATGGAGTTATTAGTGATTTTGACGGAAAATTTTCTTTAGATGCTCCTTTAGGGAGTATCCTCAAAATTTCTTACATAGGTTATTTCCCACAAGAAATAAAGTATACAGGTCAAAAATCTATTAAAGTTGTACTAGAAGAGGATACCAAAACTCTTGATGAAGTTGTGGTGGTGGGTTATGGTACTATGAAGAAAAGCGATTTATCTGGTGCATCCGTATCTATGGGTGAAGATAAGATAAAAGGTTCCATAATTACCAATCTTGATCAATCTCTTCAGGGTAGAGCAGCTGGTGTAACGGCAGTAGCAACCTCGGGTGCTCCTGGGTCTGCTTCATCTATCCGAGTACGTGGTCAGGCTACAATTAATGCTAATGCCGAACCACTTTATGTAATAGATGGTGTAATAGTACAAAGTCAGGGACAAAGGGGAGCCGATTATGGACTAGGTGATGCTTTAGGTAATGGAACATCCTCTACTATTTCTCCATTGTCTACTATCAATCCTTCGGATATTGTATCTATGGAAATTCTTAAGGATGCATCGGCAACTGCAATCTATGGAGCACAAGGCGCAAATGGTGTAGTACTTATAACAACAAAGCGAGGCAAAGCCGGAGAAGCTAAGTTTACATATGATGGATTGCTGGCTGTGCAACATCAATCTAAACGTCTTGATATGATGAATCTGCGAGAATACGCCAATTACTATAATAATCTCGCATCTCAGGGAGAAATATACGATCCTAGTGTAACTTATGCAGATCCTTCAATTCTAGGAGTAGGTACAAATTGGCAGGATGCTGTTTTCCAGACAGCACTTCAGAATCAGCATCAATTATCTGCTCAGGGTGGTACTGATAACGTACGATATTATGTATCTGCTTCATATATGGACCAAGATGGTACAATTATAGGTTCTAATTTTAACAGATATTCATTCCGTACAAATCTAGATGCACAACTAAAAAAATGGATCAAGATAGGATTAAGTGCCACATATACATCTACTAGTGAAGATTTAAAACTTGCCGACAGTGATGAGGGTATAATAAATTATTCATTGCAGACACTTCCCGATATACCTATATATAATATTGATGGAAGTTATGCTACTATTGTAAGAGAAGGATGGACAAATCCTAATCCTATTGCTATGGCAATGATGGACGATATCCTTCTTGACCGTCAAAAACTTTCTGGAAATATCTTTTTTGAAGTTACTCCTATAAAGAATTTAGTATGGCATGCCGAGCTTGGATACGATTTAAGCTCATCAAAAGGAGAGCGTTATAAACCAATGATTGATTTAGGTGGATGGGTTCGCGGAAACAATGAAAGTAATATTCAGAAGAATACTAATAAATTTTGGCAGTTAAAGAACTATGTTACTTATAATGGTAATATAGGCAAGAATAATTTTACAGCCATGATTGGTCAGGAATGTTGGGAATCTTCTTACGATTTTACCAGCATTCATAATGAGGGACTTCCATCGGATGCTGTTCATAATCCTGCATTAGGAACCAAGACTCCTTCTATAAATGCTGGTTTCGGAAGTTCTTCTATGGCCTCATTCTTTACTCGCTTGACTTATAATTATGCCGATAGATATCTAGGTACATATACTTATCGTTATGATGGTTCATCAAACTTCGGTCCAGAGAACAGATGGGCAGGTTTCCACTCTTTTGCTGCATCATGGCGATTTACCAATGAAAAATTCTTCGAGCCGTTAAAGAAGATAATGGACAATGGAAAACTACGTTTGGGTTGGGGACAAACTGGTAATTCAAATATAGGAGGATATATGTGGGGCACACGAATGAGCCGCATGCCTTCCGATTTAGGGATGGGCTATAGACCAGCAAATATTCCTAATGAAGCTATTAAATGGGAATCGCAAGAACAATGGAATGTTGGACTAGATTTAGGACTCCTTCAAGATAGAATGAATTTGATAGTAGATTGGTATAAGAAAACATCAAGCAACATGCTTATGCAACTTCAACTTCCATCTTATATGGGTACGCAGGGAAATGGTTCTTCTGCATTGGCAGCTCCTTACGGTAACTATGGAAGCATTGAAAATACAGGTATAGAAATTACATTAAATACACATCCATTAGTAGGAAAATTTCAGTGGGACTCAGAATTTCAGATCTCTTTCAATAAGAATAAACTGAAAGCTCTTTCAGGAACAAGTAGTGCACAGATTGTAGGTTATGGACAGTGGACAGATGTAGTAAGCGTATCTACTGTTGGCGAGTCTTTATATAATTTCTATGGTTATGTAACCGATGGAGTCTATAAGGATCTGGCCGACTTGCAGAATTCTCCAAAAACTGAAAAATATCCTTCAGATGGAGTGTTTAATAAAAATAATACAGTGTGGGTTGGAGATATTAAATATAAGGATATTAGCGGTCCTGATGGTAAACCAGACGGTATAATAAATGATTATGATAAGACAAATATAGGATCTCCAATGCCTAAGTTTACATTTGGATGGACAAATAGTTTTCGATATAAGAATATTGATATGTCTTTCTTTATAAATGGATCTTACGGAAACAAAGTATATAATTATCTTAGCATGAAGCTTACTCATATGAATTCAGCATGGATAAATCAGTTGAATTCTACATCTAATCGTGCTCAATTAGTACCTATTAATCCAGATAAAGTTTATACAAATGGTAATATGTGGTATAATGACATTGAAAATGTAATGGTTTCTAATCCAGAGACAAGTGTACCTCGTGCTACAATAAATGACCCTAACGATAATGATAGGATAAGTGACAGATATATAGAAGATGGGTCTTATATACGACTTAAAAATATAGCTATAGGTTATACATTTCCTAAAAGTCTTATTTCAAAAATAGGGTTGGAAAACTTACGTGTGTATGCTAATATTCAGAATCTGCTTACTATTACTGGGTATGATGGATATGATCCTGAAATTGGTGCCAGCACAGCAAGTGCTAATGTTTATGGATTGGATAATGGACGTTATCCTTCTCCTACGGTTTATTCTTTCGGACTGAATGTTTCATTCTAATCTTTAACTTATTGGAATTATGAAAATAAATAATATAAAATATATAGTATTTGCAGCTGCTTTGTCTATGGGAACAGTATCTTGTGATAGCTTCCTTGATAGACCGGCCGAAGACAATTACAATGCTGGTAACTTTTATCAGAACGATGAACAGTGCATTCAAGGTGTAAACTATTTATATAACTCGCCATGGTATGATTTTCAGCGCGGATTTATAAAAATAGGTGAGGTATTCTCGGGTAATATGTATATGGGAGGAAGTCCTTATCTTACATTTACTGTTAATGGAACCGACCAGGACCTGGTAAACATGTCATATTCTTTATGGGCAGTTATTGGACATGCCAATACGGTTTATAACTATATAAAAGGTTCTAAAGCCTCTGAATCTGTTAAAAAACAGTGTATGGGTGAATGTTTGGCGTGGAAAGCTATGGCATATTTTTATCTGGTACGCAACTTTGGCGATGTTCCTATTATACACGATAATTCATCCGAACTTGCAGCTAGTACCTATAATTCAAAAATGAAAGTTCAGTGTGCCGATGTTTATGAATATATAGTAATGACTTTAGAGAAAGCTATGGAACTCCTTCCTAAAAGTAGCGCTGCGGGAAGAATTGATTATTATTGTGCAGAGGGATTGCTATCGAAAGTTTATCTTACAAGATCAGGATTAGGAATGAAGGGGTCTCGTAACCAGGACGATTTGAGTAATGCTGCTAAATACTCTATTGATGTAATAGAAAATTCAGGACGTCATCTACTTGAAAAATATTCTGATAATTTTCGTTTAGCGAATAACAAGTCTGAAGAGAGCCTTTTTGCGTGGAGATGGTCGGCAGGTCGCGATCCATGGACTCAGCAAAATACTCTTCAGTCAGATTTGGCAATGGTTGGTTTTGATGAATTTGGTGACTGTTGGGGAGGTTACGGTGGTCCTTCTGTAGATTTGCAAAACGCATATGGTGTGAAGTCTACCGACGATCCTTCAAACCGTACCGATACCGATACTCGTCGTAAGGCTACAATGATGCTAGCTGGCGATGTATATGAATATTTCTGGCAAGATAAGGGTGGCTTTGATTATCTTAAATTCATGTATGAAAAAGAGGTATATGGTAAAGGAGGTCCGGGCGAACTGCAATCTCCTACAGGTGCTAATAATGTAAAGAATCTATATGGTAATGGTAATGATCATATTCTTGGCACAGGAGTTTCTGCCGGAAATATGTACAGTGCTCTGGCTACACACATTCTAAGATTATCTGATGTCTATCTTGTTTATGCCGAGTCGGTGTTAGGAAATGCTACTTCAACTTCTGATGCTAAGGCATTGAAGGCATTCAATGATGTAAGGAACCGTGCTATTCCAGGTGCAACGCCAAAAACTAGCATATCTTTTAGTGATATTTGGAAAGAGAGACGTTTGGAATTTGCTGGTGAAGGAGATCGTTGGTATGACTATGTACGTCTTGCTTACTATGATACTCAGCGTGCTATAGACGATTTGAAGTCTCAGCGTCGTAATGTCTATTTTGGATTGAATGATGTTTACAAGGCATATTATGAAACAGGAAAATGGGATGCTTCTGCAGTTACTTATGATGAGCAGACACCGGCTCCTAATGTTACAGCTTCAAGTTTTACTCTTCCTTTCCCTACGGAAGATGTTGTATTTAACCCTAACTTGATGAAAGAGCCTGTACATGTAGATGTACGCAGTGAATTCAGTTACTAACTTAAAAAGATGAAAAAATGAAATCAAATAATAAATATATGAAATGGTTCTATACAGCTGCTGTAGCAGTGACGGCCTTACTTATGGTGGCTTGTGAGGATGAACCTGATAAGTATGAGATAGCAGGAGGTTCTCCAACAATTAAATATGTGCGTATGCCCGACCCTTTGGTTGCCGATTCTTTGCTTACAGGAGCGTATATGGATAATATGATTTGCCTGGTAGGTAATAATTTAAGAAGTATATGCGAATTATTCTTCAATGATCAAAAGGCTATATTGAATACTAGCTATATGACCGACAATACCATATTGGTAAATGTGCCAGGAAATATTCCTTCCAAAGTAACCGACAAAATATATATGGTAACCAGTAGTAACGATACTATATCATATGATTTTAAGGTACTTGTACCTGGACCTCAGGTAAATTCAATGTCGTGCGAATTTGCAAAACCTGGATCTGAAGTGACTTTGTATGGAGATTATTTTATTGATGATCCTAATGTACCACTAACTATAAGCATGGCAGGAAACGTAGCTGTTACTAACATAACAAAAGTAACAAAGACGGCTGTTAGTTTTATATTGCCACAAGATGCTCCTGAAGGTTATATAAACGTTAAATCAATATATGGTAACGGACGTTCTAAATTTAGATATAATGACAAACGAAATATATTGTTTGACTGGGATGGATCTCATGGTGGCATTGCAATTGCTAACGGATGGCGTAAAGGTATTGTAAAGAATGATAATAATAGTCTTGATGGTGGTTACCTATATTTTGGAGGCGCAGAAATAGTAGGTGAAATAGGTGGTACATGGGCCGAAGATCAATTCTGTTTTAATTATTGGCCAGATGTAGCTAATGGTTCTCCTGAACTATCGTCGTTGACTGCATTTGATGAGATGATAACTAAATATGGAGTTGAAGGACTACAAATGAAATTTGAGGTTATGATACCTTCTTCTAATGCATGGAAATCGGCAGCATTGCAGATGATGTTCACATCAAATGCAGATGTTACTATGGCTACAGCTGGTAATGGTTACTATAGTTCCTCTACTTTGCCTCGTGGCTTATGGCTGCCATGGAAATCTACAGGTTCTTATGATACAGAGGGTAAGTGGACTACAGTTTCATTTAAACTGTCAGATTTCAACAAAACACATGAAGGTGGAGCTAGTGCAGCAGCATTCTCTAAGGAAAACTTAAAAGGGCTGACTTTCTTTGTATGGAATGGAGGCGTAGCCGGCGAAAATTGTAATCCGGTTATCTGCATTGATAATATCCGTGTTGTACCTATTGAATAATCATTAAAATACGAAACAAATATGAAAACATATAAATTATCGGCTGTATGGATGTTTTGCCTGCTTATGCTGGTTGTAACTTCCTTTACAGCATGTAATAATGGCGATGATCTAAGTACGGATCAATATAAAGGTGGAGTTGCTTTAAATGTATTTGGACCCACACCGGTAGCTAGAGGTGGTGTACTTAGATTTTTAGGAAGTGGCATGGATAAGGTTACAGGAGTAATTATTCCTGGATGTGAAGAAATAACGGATATTGAGGTCGTTAGTGCAGAAGAGATTCGGGTAGCAGTTCCACAAACAGCACAAGTTGGTTTTGTAGTTCTTAATACTCCAAAAGGTGAAATAACTACTAAGACTAAACTTACCTATTCGGAACCTATAGATCTTGAAAGTTTCTCTCCATCTGTAATAAAGGCAGGTGCTGTGTTGACTGTAAAAGGAGAATATCTTAATCTTATAAAGGAGGTTATATTCACTGATAATGTTATCGTGTCCGATTTTATAAGTCAAAATCGTAATGAAATTAAACTGGTAGTGCCAGCTGAGGCTCAGACCGGGAAAATTATTATTTCTGATGGTAAAGAAATTCCAAACTGGATATATTCAAATTCCGAACTTAAGATAACTTTACCTTCAGTAGAGGCACCTCTTGATTTGAAAAATGCAAAACCTGGAACCAAGATTAATATAAATGGATCTGATTTAGACCTTGTTAAGAAAATAATGATGCCTAATGATGATGTAGTTAAGTTTACTATAGATGGTAATAAACTATCTTTTACTATTCCTGCCAATGCTACTGATGGAGAGATAACAGCCATACCCGCTTCTGGCGTTAAAGTACCTATAGCTAAATTAAATATGGCAATTCCCGAGAATCTTTTAGCAACTCCTGCCAAGGAACTTAAGAGTGGAAGTATAATAATCATAAAAGGAAATAATATGGATGTTGTAACTTCTATTACATTCCCTGGTGTAGAAGAGGCTATAAATCCATCATCACAAAGTGCTTCAAGCCTACAGATAGAAATGCCATCAATGGCAAAATCTGGAGATTTGATTTTAAATACCGGTAGTGGTAAGACCGCCAAGGTATCTATTGAAACAGCTAAACCGAATAAGATTGTATATTCACCCACTCCGGTTCCTGCTGGTGATGAACTTTCTATTGTTGGAATTAATCTAGATGTTGTAGATAAACTGATATTCAGCGGTGATGTGACAGTAGATGTTACTCCTGTAAGTACAACTCTAATAAAAGTGAAGGTGCCAACTACTGCCGAAACTGGTATTGTTGCATTCCAAATGAAAAATGGTGAGATGGTTGAAGGACCAAAACTGACAATCGATAAGCCTGCGTGTGCATATCTTCCATCTATTCCTGCAAAAATAATTCAAGGTTCTATAATAGATTTAGAAATTATAAATGGATCATTGTTGACAGGAGTTACTCTTGATGGTAAGGCCATTGAATATATAAATAATAAGGCTGAGAAAAAACTTACTCTTAATATTCCATCAAAACAAGAGGGTGTTTATCCTTTAGTGTTGACGTCTTCAAATGGTACTATAACTTATAATATAAATATAGTATCTCCCGAAAAAACTATTTGGGAAGGAAGCTTCAATGTAGGAGGTTGGGGCGGTTTCTCTGCTCTGTCATGGGGAGGATATAACTGGGCATCGGTTCCTGTAAATACAAGAATGAAGATATATCTTACTGAAGATCCTGCACAATCTTACTGGCAACTTCGCGTAGCCAACGGATCGTGGGCTAAACTTCCAAGTTTCCCGGCCGATCAAATAGATCTTGTTGCTGGAGCTACATATTATATTCATAAGATTACTGCCGAAGATTTGGATGCATTGAAGAATCAAGGTGGACTTGTTCTTACCGGATGTAATTATACGGTAACTAAGATCGTTTTCATAGTTGAATAAATATATTATTAATAAGAGAAGGAGACTATTAATGATTATAGTCTCTTTCTCTTTTACTATAGTGCATTGTATTCTTATAAATGATGTACCGGTGTTAGATAATATAGTATTTGTAATGACATTATAAAATCATTTTTTTTGTCTCTGTAATCAAACTATATAAACTATGAAATTAAATATTCTAAGCTTACTGAGTTTTATCTTTTTTATTTTATCTTGTTCAGGTAAAGGTGATACGAATGGAAATGGTGAGGATGTTATAGATAAAGGTCCTGAACCTATATCTTTCTATCCACAAGAAGGTGCAACCAACGTGCCGGCTGGAACTATTACAATTAAACTTACATTCGACCAGAATATAAGTTTTTCTTCTACAAATTTATCTAGTATAACATTAAGTGATGCATCTGTCTTGAAGGCAAATGTTATAGAATCGGAAGGAAAATATAGAAATCTAACGATCTATGCATCAGGATTGATACATAGTAAATTGTATAGGCTAATAATACCTAAAGGCATAATTAAAGGAGCTAATGGAATATATAATGATAACATTTCATTGTCATTCACAACTGTTGATGCTCCTGCAATTACTTCCACTCTTTGTGACAAGAATTCTGTAATAAAAACTCAGCAACTTTTCAAATATATGGTTTCTATATATGGAAGTAAGAGTTTCTCATCTACTATGGCAAGTGTGAACTGGAATAATAAAGAAGCTGAATATGTAAATAAGATTACAGGTAAGTATCCAGCTATAAATTGCTATGATTTTATTCATATAGCATGGTCTCCTGCAAACTGGATAAACTACTCCGATCTTACACCTATAAAGGATTGGGCTGATAAAGGAGGTATAATATCATTAATGTGGCATTTTAACGTACCTGCATCCGGAAATACACTTACAGACCTAAATAGTTACACTTGTACTCCAGAAAAAACAACATTTCGTGCAGCAAATATTTTTGTAGAAGGAAGTTGGGAAAATAAATTCTTTTATAGTCAGATGGATAAAGTATGTGATGTGTTGAGCAAAATGCAAGAGGCTGGATATGTAGCATTATGGAGGCCATTTCATGAAGGAGCCGGCAACATATATACATATACAAATGGAAAGGCATGGTTTTGGTGGGGAGCCGATGGTGGCGAAATATATGTAAAAATATGGAAGGCTATGTTTGATTATTTCCAACTTAAAGGGATTCATAATCTGATATGGATTTGGACAACTCAGAATTCGGGCGATGAAGCTTTCTATCCCGGGGATAATTATGTTGATATAGTTGGTCGCGACATATATGGTTTTGGAATTGATAAAAATATATACGAATATAATACTATTAGTCTTAAATATTCAAATAAGATGGTAGCATTATCCGAGTGTGGTAATTATATAGAGAATGGAAAGGTTACTTCCGAGATGGCTTCAATCTCCTCTCAATGGAATAGGGGAAGTAGATGGTTATATTTCATGCCGTGGTATGATTATGATTTCAATGAAGGAAAATCGTCTACGAATATTATGTGCTATGATAGTTTCTGGAAAGATGCTATGCAGCAAGATTTTGTTTTGACACGTGAAGATGTTAAAGGAAAATTCTGAATTTATATTCCGTAGAAAGTAGATATGACTATTTTCTGAACAAAGATTATCGGACATATTTATTTGTATACTATTTGGATAAAATTGTATTATAGATAGAATCAAATACACTATACTTTTGTAATATTAATATAATAAGCTGATACTTTATAAAATGAGAAACGCAAGAAATAAATTTATAACACTGTTTTCATTAACATTAATAATGATGACATGTTCTTATGCTGCTCAACGAAACATTTTTTCGTTATATGAGAAAAGGAGCTCGGAGACAGAAAAACTATTATCATTCTTGAAGGAAGTTCCTCAGAAGGGATATATGATAGGTCATCACGATGATACAATATATGGAATTGGATGGGAAAATGAAGAGGGAAGATCTGATATAAAGAGTGTATGTGGTGATTATCCCGCCGTAATTAGCTTTGACTTGGGACATGTTGAGCATGGAGCTTCAAAGAGTCTTGATAATGTTCTATTCTCGAAAATAAGGAAAGAGATAGTGAATCAATATGAACGTGGAGGAATAATATCATTAAGCTGGCATCTTGATAATCCTCTTACGGGAAAGGATTCATGGGATGTTAGCGATTCGACAGTTGTTGCTTCAATACTTCCGGAAGGAAGCCAGCACGAAAAGTTCCTTATTTGGATGGATCGTCTTACTTCGTTCATTAATTCTCTTAAGACAGATAATGGAAAGAAAATTCCTGTTATTTTCCGCCCGTGGCATGAACATACCGGAAGTTGGTTTTGGTGGGGACAGAATCTTTGTACTGTGCAACAGTATAAAGAATTATGGAGAATGACAGCTTCAATATTGAAGGAAAAAGGAGTAGATAATGTTTTGCTGGCATATAGTCCCGGAGGTGGATATGAAAGTGATAAAGAGTATTTTGACAGATATCCGGGCGACGATATAATTGATCTTCTTGGAGTCGATATATATCAGTTTAAGGAAGCTGATTATAAAAATCAGTTGGATAAATCGCTAGATATTCTTCAAAATGCCGGAAGAAGTCATGATAAGCCTATTGCACTAACCGAAACTGGATATGAAACTATACCTGATTCTACATGGTTTACAAAGGTGCTTATGCCTATTGCTAACAAATACCCCATATCATACTTACTATTGTGGAGAAATGCCCGTGAGAAAGATAATCATTTTTATGGGCCTTATCCTGGACATAAATCGGCAAACGATTTTGTAGAGTTTTACAATGATGATAAAACTCTATTCTTGAAAGATGTAAAAGGAGAAATTTATAAATAGGATTAGATTTAAAGATTATATGATGAAAGATTATAAAGAAAAATTAATGAGATTGTTCGAAGATTACGAAGAACTTATATCCAGAGACAACGAGCCAATAGAAAATGGGAAGGGTATATATATGCGTTATAAATATCCTATCGTTACTGCTGCGCATACCCCTATAATATGGAGATATGATCTTGACGAAAAGACCAATCCGTATCTTATGGAGAGAATAAGTATAAATGCAGCTATGAATTCGGGTGCTATGAAGTTTAATGGCAAATACGTACTATTGGTAAGAGTAGAAGGAGCAGATAGAAAGTCCTTCTTTGCGGTAGCCGAGAGTTCTAATGGAATTGACAATTTCCGTTTTTGGGATTATCCTGTAACTATGCCTGAAGATATTATACCAGCTACAAATATATACGATATGCGTCTTACGGCTCATGAAGATGGATGGATATATGGAATTTTTTGTGCCGAGAGACACGATGATAATGCACCTGTAGGCGATTTATCATCAGCTAGGGCTACTGCTGCTATAGCACGTACTAAAGATTTAATTAATTGGGAACGACTTCCCGATTTGAAAACTAAGAGTCAGCAACGTAACGTGGTTCTTCATCCAGAGTTTGTAGCTGGAAAGTATGCATTATATACACGTCCTCAAGATGGTTTCATCGATGCCGGAAGTGGGGGAGGTATAGGATGGGCTTTGGTAGATGATATTACTAATGCCGAGGTGAAGGAAGAAAAAATAATAGATTCACGCTACTATCATACCATCAAGGAGGTAAAGAATGGGGAAGGTCCTCATCCTATAAAAACTTCCAAGGGATGGCTTCATTTGGCTCATGGCGTAAGAGGGTGCGCTGCCGGACTGCGCTATGTGCTTTATATGTACATGACCTCTCTGGAAGACCCTACCAAGGTTATAGCTTCACCATCCGGATATTTTATGGCTCCCGAAGGAGAAGAAAGAATAGGAGATGTATCTAATGTGCTCTTTTCTAATGGATGGATTGCAGATGATGACGGAAAAGTATATATTTACTACGCTTCTTCGGATACAAGAATGCATGTAGCAACTTCTACAATCGACAAGTTGGTGGATTACTGCATGAATACTCCTGAAGATGGACTTAGAAGTCAGACTTCAGTCGAGTCAATCAAGAAGATGATAGATAAGAATAAGAAGCTTATAAAATAAAGATAATACATGGCAACACTAAAAGAAAAGGTTGGTTACGGTTTTGGGGATATGTCCTCTTCAATGTTTTGGAAGATATTTTCTTACTATCTTCCGTTCTTCTACTCTAATGTATTTGGATTAACTTTGACAGAAGCAGCTTTACTGTTGCTAATATCTAAGTTATGGGATGCAATATCCGATCCTATAATGGGAATTATTGCCGACCGTACAAATACTAAATGGGGTAAGTACCGACCTTATCTTCTATGGGTTGCCATTCCATTTGCAATAGCTGGGGTGCTTACTTTTACAACTCCCAATTTTGATCATACCGGTAAACTGATATATGCATATGTAACGTATATCATAATGATGACTGTATATACCGCCATTAATGTACCATATGGTGCCATGCTTGGAGTTATTACCGACAAACCTCAGGAACGTACCGTCTTTTCATCATACAGAATGTTCTTCGCATATGGAGGAAGTTTTCTGGCTCTTGCCATCTTCGAACCTTTATGTAATTTCTTTAAGAAAAGTATCTATTCCGGTAATATGAGTGAACAGCTCAAAGTCGAACAAACTTCCTGGGAGCTCTCTATGGTAGTAATAGGAATTATATGTGCGCTTCTTTTCTTTTTATGTTTCTTATGGACGCGCGAAACTGTAAAACCTACGATGTCATCGGACGGTAAGCAATCTATAGGTAAGGATATAAAGGCACTCCTTTATAACGGACCATGGTGGATTCTTTTGGGAGCAGCTGTTTCGGCACTTCTTTTTAACTCTATTCGAGGAGGTACAGCAGCATATTTCTTCCAAAATTATATAGGTAATAATAATATATTATGGATTTTCAATGCAAATGAATTTCGTTTAAGTTGTGGTGTTTATTTGGCTATAGGGGAAATAGCCAACATGATTGGTGTTATTCTTGCGGTTCCCATCGCTTTGGTTATAGGCAAAAAGTATACTTACATAGGAGCTATGAGTGTAGCTGCTATATTAAGTATAGTTTTCTATTATGTATCATCATGTTGGCTGTACCTCTCTCTTCAGATATTAATATCAATAATGGCCGGAATGACATTCCCACTTCTATGGAGTATGTATGCCGATGTGGCCGATTATTCTGAATATAAACATGGGAACTGTTCTACAGGACTTATATTCTCTTCTTCTTCTATGGCACAGAAATTTGGAGGCGCATTTGGAAGTGCTCTCATATTATGGTTGCTCTCTTCGTATGGATATAATACTGCTGCCAATGCAGTTCAGAATTCCGAGGCACTAAACGGTTTGAATATGCTTATGAGCTGGCTTCCCGGACTATCATGTCTTATAGCAATAATAGTGGTATTCTTCTATCCTCTTACAGAAAGGAGAATGAAGATAATAACAGCATCATTGGAACAAAGACGTAGTAAATAATTTATTTTATGGATAAAAGAATTTTAAGTTTGAAGGAAGAGGTAAAAGATGTATTAACATCTAATATATTACCATTCTGGATAGACAATATGGTTGATAAGAGAGGAGGATTTTACGGTCGTATAGATGGTAACAATACATTGATACCCGAAAATGTTAAAGGAGCTGTCCTTAATGCTAGAATATTGTGGACCTTTTCGGCTGCCTATAGAATATTCAAGAAAGATGAATATCTTAAAATGGCTACAAGAGCAAAGAATGTTATTATAAATGAATTCTACGATAATAAATACGGTGGAATTTTCTGGGCTCTTGATTTTAAGGGAAATCCTTTCGACACTAAGAAGCAGATATATGCTTTAGGTTTTGCAATCTATGGATTAAGTGAATACTATAGGGCTACTAAAGATCCCGAAGCACTTAAATATGCCGTTAAGCTATTTGAAAGTATAGAAGAATATAGCTTTGACAACGTTAAAAATGGCTATTGCGAGGCGTTGAGATGCGATTGGAAAGAAATTGAAGATATGCGATTGAGCGATAAGGATGAGAATGAACGGAAGACAATGAATACGCATCTTCATATTCTTGAACCATATACCAATCTATATAAGGTATGGAAAGATGAACGACTTGCTCGCCAGATTCGTAATCTTATAGATATCTTTATAGATAAGATAATTGATAAAAATAGCTCGCATTTACAGCTTTTCTTTGATGACGATTGGAACAGTAAGTATGATATAGTTTCGTATGGACACGATATAGAAGCTTCATGGCTTATTCATGAGGCAGCCTTAGTGTTAGCCGACAAAGAACTTATTGATAAAGTATCTCCATTTGTAAAATCTATTGCGTCAGCAGCATCCGAAGGATTGGACAATGCTGGAAGAATGATATATGAAAAAAAGAATGCAACTAATGAAATAGACAGCAACTATCATTGGTGGGTACAAGCCGAGACTGTGGTAGGATATATAAATATTTATCAATACTTTAATGATGAATCGGCATTGCAAAAGGCCTTGAATTGCTGGAATTTCATAAGGAACAATTTAATAGATTATGAAAATGGCGAATGGTGGTGGAGTGTAGACAAGGCAGGAGTAAAGAATAAGAATGACGATAAAGCCGGATTCTGGAAATGTCCATATCATAATAGTAGAATGTGCATGGAGATTATAGAACGATTCAATAAATAATAGATTATTGCCCTCTTATAAATATCAAAATTTATGAGATGGCTCAAAAAAAGATAAGTATAAGAGGGGTATAATATTATTTAATACTTGCCTTCATAGCTTTTATTACGGCCGATGAAAAGCCATTGTGATCAAGTTCGTTTATTCCTTTTATTGTTAAACCGCCAGGAGTTGTAACCTTGTCTATTTCTACAGATGGGTGGGTGTCCTGGTTTAATAACAGAGCAGCGGCACCTTTTACAGATTGTGCTACCATCTTCTGTGCATCTTTAGGATATATTCCAAGTTCTATTCCAGCCTGCATAGCCGCCTGAATATATTTCAATACATATGCTATTCCACATGATGTAAGTGCTGTTGTGGCAGCCATCTGATTCTCGGGTATCATTATAGCCATACCCATTTCATTAAATATATTAAGCATAAGATCTTCTTGTTCTTTGCTTGCATTACGGCTTGAAATAACTGTCATACTTTCAAGATACTTTATGGCAGTATTAGGAATTAATCTAAACATAGTTATCTCACTTCCTACGCTTTCCGATAATTGGTCGAACGAGATTCCTGCTGCTATAGAAACCAATACCTTATCGGAATTTAAGTTTAGGAAGCTCAATACCTGATTTACTAACCATGGCTTTACTGCTAAAATAACTATATCCGCATCTTTTGCAGCTTCCTTATTGCTGTTGGTTACAGTAATGGAGGGATATTCATCTTTTAAAGCTGATAGTTTTTCGGATGATGGGTTAGATACAATAATATCGTTTGTATTAATTATGTTTCCCTGAGCCAATCCGCGAGCTATGGCACTTCCCATATTGCCGGCTCCTATTATTGCTACTTTCATATATTTAAAGTATTTGTTTTTATCTTTATAACAATGTAAAATTACATATTAATATATCTTTTTGCAATAGTTTGTATTATTATTGTCATTTATATAATAAAAGTAACTTTGTATCAGTAGAAACGACATTGTTAATGAAAAAGATAAAACTACAATTAGCACTATTTCTTGCGATATTCTCTAATATCAGCATCTTTGCGCAAAACGATGAAGGATATATAGAACTTCCAAATATATATAGTATCTCGTTTGGAGGAGGATTAATGGTACCATCCGTTGATGGAAATAATAATGACTTCTTTAATAGAAATGGTGATTGTGTAGGCTATTGTTTTACAGGGGAATGGAGATATTATTTAAATCCTAATGTAGGAGTTGGTTTGCAGTATGATTATCTTAATGCCCAATTGTCGCCCGATAAGATGCATGTCCATTATGTTCACCCAAACATAACATTTAGGTATTTAATGAGTAATGACAAGCAAGGCCTTTATTTATCATTAGGAATAGGATATATGGACTATCAGGAACGAATATATAATACAAAATATGTAGGTCATAAGTATCATAAAGGCTACTGTGGCTTGTCAATAGGATTGGGATATGAATTTGCTATAGCAAAAGGAATGGGAGGAATATTAAAGATGGATGTACTTACCGCCGACTGGTTTGCCAATCCTGATGGCCGTCTGTTTAATCCTGATAAAGATTACGATGATGGAATTAATCATTCTTGGTTCAAGAATCATATTACATTTGTAAACTTCGGGTTTATGCTATTGTTCGGAAAATAGAAAATGGCAGCATATAAAGCCACCATTTTCATTTGTAAGTATATAAAGGTGTTATAATAGTCTTTTGAATCTAGTAATGAATTCAGTTGCTTCATCCATGCTTAGGCATAATGGTGGAAGAAGTCGGATAACATTAGTCCCACTTACTCCGGTAAAGACCTTTTCTTCAAATAAAAGACGCTTGCGAAACTCTTTTACTGGTTCTTCAAATTCCATACCTATCATTAGTCCTTCGCCACGTACCTCTTTTATCTGAGAAATTTTCTTTAGTTCTTCTATAAGATAATTACCTACATTTGACGCATTTTCTATAAGATTCTCCTTTTCTATAACATCAAGTACAGCTATTGCTGCGGCACATGCCAAATGATTTCCTCCGAAAGTAGTGCCTAATTGACCGTATACTGGCTTAAACTTAGGACTTATAAGAACGCCTGCCATAGGAAATCCGTTACCTATACCTTTTGCAACGGTAATCATGTCGGGACGTATATCGGCATATTGATGCGCAAAGAACTTGCCCGAACGACCATAGCCCGACTGTATTTCATCAAGTATAAGAACAGTGTTTGTCTGTTCGCACAATGCACTCAAATCCTGAAGGAATTTCTTCTCTGGTATCTGAATTCCGCCTACACCTTGTATACCTTCTATTATAATAGCACACACGTCGCCATCTGCTAGTTCTGCCTTTACAGCCTCAATATCGTTAAGAGGAAGATAAGTTACATGTCCGTTGGCGTTAATTGGTGCAATAATATTTGGATTAGCCGTAACCTCTACTGCAAGTGAAGTACGTCCGTGAAAAGCCTTGTTAAAAGATATTACTCTAGTACGTCCATTGTAGAAAGATGCAAGCTTAAGAGCATTCTCATTAGCTTCTGCACCACTGTTAATAAGGAATAGCTGATAGTCATCATATCCCGACAATCTACCAAGTTTATCGGCAACTTCCTGCTGAAGAGTGTTGATAACCGAATTCGAGTAGAAGCCAAGTTTTGCAACCTGATTGCTTATTTCATCTACATAATGAGGATGAGCATGACCTATCGAGATAACTGCATGACCTCCGTAAAGATCAAGATATTCAGTATCTTTGTCGTCCCATACATGACAACCTTTTCCTCTTACAATATTTATATCAAATAATGGATATACATCGAATAATTTCATCGTACTAATTTTAATATTATCTATAGTGTTGTACAGGTAAATGCCTAATGGCCATTGTTATGTCAACAACTCTTAAGTTAATTCATTCCATGACATTTAAAATGCCGATGGCTTCAGATTAAGTCCTACGGTTTCTTCTAAGTTGAACATAAGATTCATGTTATGAACAGCCTGGCCGCTGGCACCTTTTAGCAAATTGTCTATACATGATATGATAAGCAACTTATCGCCGTGCTTCTCTAAGTGTATCAAACATTTATTGGTATTGACAACCTGTTTAAGGTCTATATTTTTTTCAACTATATGAACAAACGAATCCTCGGCATAGTATTCCTCATACATCTTGACTATTTCGTCCAATTCTACCTTGCATTTCACAACAAGAGTAGCAAAGATTCCACGTGCAAAATCGCCACGGTAAGGAATGAAATCAATATCCGATTTAAAGCTGCTTTGAAGCTGTTCCAATGACTGCTTTATTTCGGGTACATGTTGGTGCGAAAAAGGCTTGTATATGCTCATGTTATTGTTACGCCAACTAAAGTGACTGGTTGCCCCAGGTTTTACTCCTGCACCGGTACTTCCTGTAATTGCATTTACCATAACGTCATCGTTCAGTAGAAGATGCTTTGCCAATGGTAGCAGCCCCAATTGAATACATGTAGCGAAGCATCCGGGATTTGCTACATATTTGCTTTTGCATATTGTACGGCGGTTAAGTTCTGGTAAACCATAGATGAAATCATTGTCTTCATTTTTAAGACGATAATCCATTGAAAGGTCTATTATCTTTAGCTCTTCCGGAATATTATGGCTTTCCATAAACTTCTTTGTGTCGCCATGTGCAGTACAGAAATATAGCAAATCAATCTCGTCCAAAGGAAGTTGGTCGGTAAATACCATATCTGTTTCTCCATACAATCCTTCATGTACATCGGTTATCTTGTTGCCTGCATTACTGCTGCTGTTTATGAATTTTATCTCTACATCAGGATGGTTTATCAGCAGGCGAATTAATTCGCCTGCCGTATAACCGGCTCCACCTATAATTCCTACTTTAATCATAATTAAATTTCTTCGTCCTTGTGGTTGTTATAATATACACGTAAAGGAGTAGAAGTAACCTTTATGAATCCTTTTGCATCTTCGGCTGTCCATCCTTTCTGCATTTCACCATATTCACCGAATTTAGTTTTCACAAGGTCGTCCTTAGAGTCAACTCCTACAGTCGAGAATGAAAGAGGACGCAGCTCAAGTATTGCTGTTCCATTCACATTTCTCTGTGATTCCTGAAGCATAGCTTCTATATCGCGCATAACCGGCTCTAGATACTGACTTTCATGCAGGAACATACCATACCAGTTAGCTACCTGATCTTTCCAGTATTGCTGCCATTTACTAAGAGTATATTTTTCTAGGAATTTATGGGCACCTATAATTAACATAGGGGCTGCAGCTTCGAAACCTACTCTGCCTTTTATACCAATGATTGTGTCGCCAACGTGCATGTCACGCCCAATAGCATAAGCAGAGCCGATTTCTTCCACTTTTTGGATTGCTTTAATTGGATCATCAAATGTTTCGCCGTTTACAGCTTTAAGTTCACCTTTTTCGAAAGTAAGCTTCAACTCTTCCGATCCCTCTTTTTTTGGTTGTTTTAAGTATGCATCATCCGGAAGTCCCTTTGTCGAGTCGAGGATTTCTCCTCCACAAATAGATGTTCCCCATAATCCTACATTATATGAGTATTTAAGTTTTGTAAAGTCGGCTACAAAACCGTTATCTTTAAGATAGTCTATCTCTTCCTGGCGAGAAAGTGCATTGTCGCGTGTAAGAGTTATAATTTCTACACCTGGTGCTAGAACAAGGAAGGTCATGTCGAATCGTATCTGATCATTTCCGGCTCCTGTAGATCCATGCGCAATTGCATCTGCTCCTATTTCGTTTGCATATCGTGCAATGGCTAAGGCCTGAAAAATACGTTCCGAGCTTACTGAAATAGGATAAGTTCCATTACGTAGAACATTACCGAAAACCATGTATTTAAGGCTCTTTTCATAATATTCCTGTGTAACGTCCAAAGTTACATATTTTACAGCACCAAGTTTATATGCATTTTCTTCGTTTTGTTTTAGCTGTTCTTCACTAAAACCTCCTGTGTTTGCGCATGCTGCGTAAACTTCATATCCTTTTTCTTTTGCGAGATACATTACAGTATAAGAGGTGTCAAGACCTCCACTGAATGCAACCACAACCTTTTTCTTCTTTTCCATATCTAATATTTAAATTTTATCGTCTTCGTGTAGTGCAGGATCATAAAGCATTGCAGTGCAAATGCAGAATTTACGATTCTTAGCTACTAATATATCATGATTTGTACATCCTTCACATCCTTTCCAAAAGGCTTCGTCATCAGTAAGTTCATTGAATGTAACTGGTACATATCCCAGTTCTGTATTCATTTTCATTACTGCAGCTCCACTTGTAAGACTGAATATTTTAGCATTAGGCCATCTTAATCTGGCAAGCTTGAAAGATGCCTGCTTAATTCTTTTTGCAAGACCCATACTGCGGAAATTTGGGTGGACTATAAGTCCTGATGTAGCTACATATTTTTTGTTACCCCATGATTCTATATAAGTAAAGCCGGCCAGTTCGTCACCACATAAGGCTATTATTGCCTTACCTTCCTTCATTTTGGTTGCTACATACTCATGAGTACGTTCGGCTATTCCTGTACCGCGAACTTTTGCTGCCTCTCTTATCGTATCTAAAATCTTGTCAACATAAATTTCATGTGATGCGTCGGCTACCATCACATCAATCTGTTTATTATCCATTTCGCTGTTATTCTTAAAGAATTATCTTTTAAATATTTGGTATGACTAATGATAGGGCCTCTTTCACAGATGTTTTGGTATATCCCTCACGAATTACAAGCATTATGGTATCATCGCCTGCAATAGTACCTAATATTTCGTCAAAGTTTTTATTGTCAATGTCATATGCAAGACTGCTGGCATAACCTGGTCTTGTTTTTATAACAGCTATGTTTGAAGAAAATTCAATTGAAATAAAGCCATTCTGCATTAACAATTCAGCGCTAGATTTAGAATCGGTCATACGTTTGTACATTGTATTATTAGGTAATACATATACATAATTCCCGTTCATACTTGCGGCTTTAGCAACTTTAAGTTGTTTCAAATCGCGTGAAAGGGTAGCCTGAGTAAGTCTGTATCCTTCCTTAAGAAGTTCTTTTAATAACTCCTCCTGACTGCCTATTTCTTTACTTGAAATGATTATCTTAATTGCATCAAGTCTAGTTTTCTTACTTTTCATACTTGCATAATTATTCTTAACTTGATGCAAAAGTATAGTTTTTTTGAATAAAAACAATGCATATTCAAAGAAAAATTCATTTTTATGCATATTTTTTATGCAGAAATGTTGTATAAAAAGAAAAGGCATCTGCCGAGAGTTCAAAAAAGATGCTGTTTCATTAAATTAATATGATGCAAAGTTTTCTTAATGTCAATAGGATAGTAATGCTATATATACGAACAAGCATGTTATAAAACATAACATATAAAACCAAATATAATAGTTCAATTGTCAAAAAGGAAAGGGTAGAAGTTGATAAATAAGTTACTTTTGCCACAAATTAATTTGTTAAAATGTGAATTGGCATGAAGAACACTTACTTTTTTGCAGTTGACTTGGGAGCGACAAGCGGTCGTACCATTCTAGGATCAGTACAAGATGGGAAAATGGAACTTAAAGAGCTTACTAGATTCCCTAATAATATAATAGAAACCAGTGGACACTGTTACTGGGATATATATGCACTTTATAATGAGATTATAAAAGGACTTAAGGTAGTAGCAAACGAAAATATAGAAATTAAATCTATAGGTATTGATACATGGGGAGTAGATTTCGTACTTGTAGGAAAAGACGGAGAACTTTTACGCAATCCTTATTGCTATCGTGATACTCATACTGTAGGCGCACCTGAAGAATTTTTTAAATTGATTTCACGCGACAAAGTTTATGATGCAACCGGCATACAGATAATGAATTTTAATTCTCTATTCCAACTATCTACACTAAACCGTAATAAATGTTCGGCTCTTGAAGTTGCCGATAAAATTCTTTTCATGCCCGATGCACTTTCATACATGCTTACAGGGAATATGGTAACAGAATATACCATTGCTTCTACTTCGCAGATGCTTAATCCAAAAACCAAGAAATTGGAAACTGAGTTGCTAGAGGCAGCCGGCGTAAGTCAGAGTCAGTTTGCACCATTGGTTTATCCTGGTGAAAGAGTAGGGGTACTTACCGAAGAGGTACAGAAACTTACAGGGCTTGGTGCTATTCCTGTAATTGCAGTAGCGGGTCATGATACAGGTTCGGCAGTAGCTGCAGTTCCAGCCATTACAAAGAACTTCTCTTATCTTAGCTCTGGTACATGGAGTCTTATGGGTATCGAGGTTAAAGATGCTATAATAAATGATGAGAGCTTCAAACATAACTTTACAAATGAAGGTGGAATAGAAGGTACTACTAGATTTCTTAAAAATATATGTGGAATGTGGTTGCTTGAAAGATGTCGTAAGGAGTGGGAAAGTACTCATAATTATTCTTACCCCGAACTTATTGATCAAGCATTATCAGTTCCAGGATTTCAAAGTCTTATAAATCCTGATGCTCCATGTTTTGCAAATCCGGCATCGATGACCGAAGCTATTGCTCAATATTGTATTAAGACAGATCAGAAAGTTCCTGTAACTCCAGGCGAAATAACACGTTGTATATTCGATAGTCTTTCTTTAAGATACCGTCAGGTGTTCTCTATACTTCAGAATATGGCACCATTCTCTATAGAATGTCTTCATATAATAGGAGGAGGATCTAAAAATAATACTTTGAACCAGTTTACATGCAATGCCGTTGGAGTGCCTGTAGTAGCCGGACCAAGCGAAGGAACAGCAATAGGAAACATAATGATACAGGCTAAGGCAGCCGGAATGGTAAATGACATAACAGAAATGCGCCAACTTATAAATAGTTCTATTGATACAGTGCAGTTCTTCCCCCAGAATAGTGAGGAATGGGATGAGGCGTATAAGAAATACATATCTGTTTATCGCGAAGATATTTAAGCAAAAACTATTAATCTAAAAATATATCATGAAAGAAGAATTGATTAAAAAAGCTTATGACATAGCAGTAGAGCGCTATGCAGCTGTAGGTATTAATGTAGAAGATGTAATGAACAAGCTTCAAAAAGTACAGTTGTCACTCCATTGCTGGCAAGCTGATGACGTAACAGGCTTTGAATCACAAGGTTCATTAACAGGCGGTATTCAGGCAACTGGAAACTATCCTGGAAAAGCACGCAATATTGAAGAGGTTCGTGCCGACGTACTTAAGGCTGCATCTTTTATTCCAGGTAATCATCGCTTGAACTTACATGAAATCTATGGAGATTTTGGTGGCAAGTTCGTTGATCGCGATCAGGTAGAACCTGAACATTTCGAAAGCTGGATGCAGTGGGCTGCAGAGAACAACATGAAGCTTGATTTCAATTCGTCTTCTTTCTCTCATCCTAAATCGGGAAATTTAAGTTTATCAAATCCAGACAAGTCTATCCGCGATTTTTGGATTGAACATACAAAACGTTGTCGTGCCATTGCCGAAGAAATGGGTAAGCGTCAGAATGATCCATGTATAATGAACCTTTGGGTACACGATGGAAGCAAGGATATTACAGTAAATCGTATGCTTTATCGTTCATTACTTAAGGATTCTTTGGATCAGATATTCGAAAAAGAGTACAAGAATATGAAGGACTGTATCGAGTCTAAAGTATTCGGTATAGGTCTTGAAAGCTATACTGTAGGTTCGAATGATTTCTACATTGGATATGGTGTAGGCAAACAGAAGCTTATTACTCTTGATACAGGACACTTCCATCCAACAGAAAGTGTAGCTGATAAGGTTTCTTCTCTTTTGTTGTTTGTTCCTGAGCTTATGCTTCACGTAAGTCGTCCTGTTCGTTGGGATTCAGATCACGTAACAATAATGAATGACGATACTCTTGATCTCTGCAAGGAAATAGTTCGCTGCGACGCTCTTGATCGCGTTCATATCGGTCTTGACTATTTTGATGCTTCAATAAACCGTATCGGTGCATATGTAGTAGGTAGTCGTGCAACATTGAAATGTATGACTCAGGCTCTTCTTGAACCAATTACAAAACTTCGCGAGTACGAAGCAGCCGACAAAGGTTTTGAACGTCTTGCACTTCTTGAAGAGAGCAAGTCATTGCCATGGAATGCTGTTTGGGATATGTTCTGCTTAAGAAACAATGTTCCTGTAGGCGAAGAGTTTATTGCTGAAATTCAGAAATATGAAGCAGATGTTACATCTAAAAGATAATAACAAGAAAATTCAGTTATCTTATATTTTATAAATTATTTACGAGCGAGGTGCGAGAAATCTTTGTTTTTACAAGATATTCTCGGGCTTCGCTTAGATTAATTATAGGAATATATAAAAACCACCATTAATCGAAAAACATGGAAATCATAATAGGATTATTAATAATTGCAATAGGTGCATTCTGTCAGTCAAGCTGCTATGTTCCTATAAACAAAATAAAATCATGGAGCTGGGAATCGTACTGGATTGTACAGGGAGTATTTGCATGGCTTGTATTTCCCTTTCTCGGAGCTCTTCTTGCAGTACCTGCAGGCAGAAGTCTGCTAGAAGTGTATTTATCAAATCCTTCCGCAACATTGTGGTCAATCTTCTTCGGAGTATTGTGGGGAGTAGGCGGACTTACTTTCGGACTCTCAATGCGTTATCTAGGCGTGGCATTGGGACAGTCTATTGCACTTGGTACATGTGCCGGACTAGGAACTATTCTTACTCCTATATTTACCGGTAATGCTGGCGATCTTACAAGTGCTGTAATTACAGGTGTTGTAGTAACTCTTGTAGGTATAGCCATAATAGGATATGCAGGTAGTCTTAAATCGGCTACATTGAGTGAAGAAGAAAAAAAGAAAGCAGTAAAGGACTTTAATTTTCCAAAAGGCATAATGGTAGCATTGCTTGCAGGATTCATGAGTGCATGCTTCAGCATAGGACTGGGATTCGGTGCTCCTCTCTGCTTTGAAGAGACAGATGCAATATATCGTACCTTACCTGCTACATTTATGGTTACTTTTGGTGGATTTATTACAAATGCTATCTATTGTTTTTATCAGAACAGCAAGAATAAGACATGGAAAGATTATGGCGAAACTTCGTTGTTTGCAAACAATATTTTATTCTGTGCATTGGCCGGAGTATTATGGTACAGTCAGTTCTTCGGACTTAGCCTTGGTAAAGGCTTTCTTGCTGATTCGCCTGCATTGCTTACATTCTCGTGGTGTATACTTATGTCGCTCAATGTTACCTTCTCTAATGTATGGGGAATAATATTAAAAGAGTGGAAGGGTTGCACACAAAAAACAATAGTAGTACTTTTGGTGGGCTTAATAATACTTATAATTTCTTGTTTCTTACCCGAATTATTAAAATAAATATATATATGAAATCAATACTTGATGGACGTCCGGCCTTGAAGAAGGAGGTGGATAAAGTAGCAGAAGTTGCCGGATATCTTTGGCAAAAAGGTTGGGCCGAAAGAAATGGCGGTAATATAGTAATTAATGTAACCGATCTTGTAGATGAAGAAATAAAGTCTATGCCTGCTATCGGTCCTAAGACTACATTCGGATTTAAATTGCCAAATATTGCAGGTTGTTATTTCTTCTGCAAGGGAACTAATCGCCGTATGCGCGACTTAGCTCGCTGGCCTATGGAAAACGGATCATTTATTCGTGTATGCGAAGATGGAGAACATTACGAAATGATTGCCGATAATCCTGTAAAACCAACTTCCGAAATATCTTCTCATCTTTTAATGCACAGCGATATGCTTGCTAAAGGAAATGGTTACAAAGCTTCGTTACATACTCATCCTATAGAGCTTATAGCAATGAGTCATTCAAAAAAATTCCTTGAAAAGGATGTACTTACAAAACTTTTGTGGAGCATGATTCCAGAAACTAAAGCATTTTGTCCTCGCGGATTGGGAATAATACCTTACAAGATGCCTAGCGGTACAGAACTAGCCGAAGCTACTGTAAAAGAACTCGACGACTACGACGTAGTATTGTGGGAAAAACACGGAGTATGCTCAGTTTCGGCCGATATTCTTGAAGCTTTTGATCAAGTAGACGTGCTTTCAAAATCGGCAATGATTTACATATCATCAAAGAATATGGGTTATGAACCAGATGGAATGACAGATGCTCAGATGAAAGAGATGACAGAAGCATTCAATCTTCCTAAATAATTAGGATATAATTAATATATGCTGCAACAGTTTCTCTATTAAAATAGGAGAACTGCTTGCAGCATTTTTTTATTCATAGATCCAATTTCTTATTATCTTGTCTCCTTGTGGAGTCATTATTGACTCGGGATGAAACTGAACTCCATATAATGGATATTTATTGTGAGTAATTGACATGATGTTATTTTCTTCGTCGCGACTGGTTACATGAAATCCTGTTGGCATGTCATGATCCGGAATTATCCATGAATGGTATCGTCCCACATTTATATCACCATCAATATCTTTAAAGAGTTTATCGATATGTGTTGCAAGAGTAAGCTTCGATATATGTCCGTGGCGCGGATTATTCATCTTTACAAGTTTACTGCCAAATGCAACTGCAATAGCCTGATGTCCTAAACATACTCCTAATATAGAGTGTGTAGTGTAACATCTTCTTATCAATGCAATCATTTCTGGTCTTTCTTCAGGAATTCCCGGTCCGGGCGATAAAAGAATTTTTTGGTATGTTTCTGTATTTATTGTATTAATATCTTCAACCTTTACAATTTTATAATTTACATCTTTAGCTCGTCTTATTATATCAACAAGATTATATACGAAAGAATCGTGATTATCTACTATTAGAATATTTATCATAATATATCTCCTGTATCAATTCTGTATTTCTCTATAATAATATTATCTTCAAGGTCAATCATTGCATTTATAAGATGAATTCTGTCAAAACCAATAAGTTCCGAGAAACTAATATCCTTCTCCTTTATTATTCCTGTACGGATAAGGAATTCACGTTTTGTTCCTCTTAACAGTGGTTGCGAAGGAGTAAAAAGCCCGTTACTGTTTTCTAATACTATATTGCAGTAACTGGTATCGGTTATTAGTCCTTCTTTTACTATTATTATATCGTCGGCATCTCCTCTTTTTTTCATCAAAGAGTTAATTACTTCACGATTCAGATATTTGTACGAGTAATCTATACTGTCGGCCATTACAAGCTTTAAACTGCCGATAGGCTTTATTGAATATTCAGTCAGCTCCTTAGAAATTATTCCATTTATATTATATGTAATTCTATACTTTAATGTTCCTGAGCAGGAAGTTAAACTCTTGTTGATTTTGGGTATCCATCCTATGGTTCTGAATATTCTCTCTTCATGAAGTTCAAGATTAACTATCTCTCCTCCCACAACCTTCATTGTTTCTATATATGTATTCATCACAATATCTATTTAAAATGGCAGGTAAGCCTTGTCTGTTACTTCTTTGTATTCACTTTCCATATCACTGTTAATTGTAATGCCGCCCCCACTTCTAAAGAAAAGTTTGCCATAGTCATTCTCTATGAATCTTATCATTACTGCACTATCTAGTTCTTTTCCGTCATAATATCCGAAAATTCCCGTATAGTAACCTCTATTTTCCTTTTCGGCATTTTGGATAATGTTTACCGACGATTCTTTAGGAGCTCCAGCTATCGACCCGGCAGGAAGAAGACGATAAATAATGTTTCCTATCCTTTCATGCCAGTTATCGTCAAGCATTCCCGATATTTCCGAACTCACCTGAAGTATATTGCCGTTTGTAGTACAAAGTCGATCTATATATCTCAATCGTTCTACCTTCACGCTATTTGAAACCATAGCAAGATCATTCCTTATAAAATCGACTATAGTATAATGTTCCGAACTCTCCTTGTATGAAGACAGTATTATATTCTCGGCATCGGGCTCATCATCCTTTATAGTACCTTTCATTGGATATGAATATATTTTCCCCTCTTTTATTCTTACGAAAGTTTCGGGCGAAAAACAGACAAATTTTTCAGGAAAAAGAATATTATATTGAGCATTGCTTCGACTAAATATTTCGTTTAAAGAATAATCGGTCATTATAGGAGTTTTTATGGTTAGGTTCAGCAAAAAGCTGTTGCCTGCCATTAGCTGTTCATGTACTGAATTGAATTTGTGCTCGTACGAACTCTTGGCCACGGGTATAGATTTGAAGAATGTTCCTTTCATACCTTTATCTCTGTCCAGAAGATTATAGTTGCCACAGTTACCTATACGCCAGAAAATATTTTTCTGCTCTAGAGGGTTATCGTATATAAATCCGTTCTCAAGTTCATAATCGAAAGCAAAGATGAAAGGTTCGTTACTGGCACCGAATATGTTCATCTTTCTTATCACTTCTTCTACCTTCATCTTTATATCCTATAAAATAAAGATGCAAAGCAATAATATTTTTATTAGTTATACAATTGCTGATAGGTTTATTATGAATTTTTTAATTTGCAAACTATATGTTCATATGTTTAAATATTATAATCTTTTTCCATTTGTTGTAAAAAAGAGTATATTTGTCTACCCTATACCACATTCCTTAAATTTATGGAGACAAATATGCATTATAATAATCAGGGGGCCGACTTTAAATATCTTATAACTAATGAACGCGATAATAGATTCGGACTTTCTGTAAATACAGTTGGATTTCAGGCTATTCATGCCGGAAGTCTTTATCCACCGCGCAATCATCCCGAAGCATATTATTTCTCAACTCAGCGTGGTAGAATTCTTCATGAATATCAGTTGGTATACATTACTAAAGGAAGTGGAAGTTTTGAAAGTGAATCAACTCCACTTACTGAAATAAAGAAAGGAATGGTACTTATACTTTTTCCTGGGCAGTGGCATACTTATTCACCATCTGCAAAGACTGGTTGGAATGAATACTATATAGGATTCGAAGGTGCAATTGTCGATAATCTTCTAAAAAACAGCTTTGTCGAAAAAGATAATCAAATTATTGAAATAGGACTTAACGAAGAAATTAGTTCATTGTTTTCGCGAGCACTAGAAATAGCCGAAGCTGATAAGAGCGGAACTCAACAATATCTTGGCGGAATTGTTCTTCATATAATAGGTGCTGTATTGTCTATATCTCAAAACAAGAGATATGAGATAGATGATGCTGCCCAAAAGATAGAATGTGCCAAGATTGTGATGCATGAAAATGTATGTAAAGATGTCGATGCCGAGAAGCTTGCAATGAAGCTGGGCATTAGTTATTCATGGTTCAGGAAAGTATTCAAGGAATATACCGGATATTCTCCGGCAAAATATTTTCAGGAACTGAAACTCAGAAAAGCCAAACAATTATTAATAGAGACTTCCATGTCTGTAAAAGAGATTTGTTATGAACTTAACTATACCTCGACAGAACATTTTTTCAGTGTTTTCAAGAAACGTATAGGGTTTACACCTACAGAATACAGAAACTATGGAAGAGGAATAGATAAAAAGAATAAAAAAGAATAATGAAAACAGTTGACAGATATATTTTAAAGATGCCTATTATGGCATCTTTAATGTTTATTGGATGTGTGAATCTGCATGGAGAGAATGAAAAAGATTTGATGAAGATGGTTGATCCTGATTCGTTGGTTAGTTCTATAAATTATGGTACTACAGCACTTACGTATAGTTCTCCCGATCTTCCTACCAATATAGAATTTGCAGGTGATGATATAGAACTTAGAAGGTTTGATCGTCGCGAAAGGATTGATCGCGAGATGATGGCTTTTACATATATGCATAGTTCTACTTTGCAGATGCTGAAGAGAGCTAATAGATTTTTTCCGGTTGTAGAACCAATATTGAAGGAGAACGGAATTCCTGACGACTTGAAATATCTTATGGTAATAGAGAGCAACGTAGATCCTACTGCACGATCGGGCGCCGGGGCTGCCGGATTATGGCAGTTTATGCCTGCCACCGCGAAAGAGTATGGCTTGGAAGTTAATAGTAGTGTAGATGAGAGATATAATATTGAAAAAGCGACTGCTGCTGCATGCAGATATCTAAAGAAAGCATACGATAAGTATGGAGATTGGGCATCGGTTGCAGCATCGTACAATGCAGGGCAGGGAAGAATAACCAGTCAGCTGTCTAGACAGAATGTAACGAACTCTCTTGATCTTCATCTTGTAGAAGAGACTGCAAGATATGTATATAGAATACTGGCAGCGAAAGCTCTTTTCTCAAATCCTGCCGAATATGGATTCCGTTTGCGCGACAGTGATTTATATCCTGAGATTGAGTCTAAGAAGATAACTGTAACTACAGGAATTCCTGATTTATCGGCATGGGCCAACGAACAAGGAATAAACCTGGCTATCCTTAAGATTATGAATCCGTGGCTACGCGACACTTCACTTGTAAATAACAGTGGCAAGGAGTATGTGATAACTGTTCCTACCGAAAAGGGAATTTATTATAATCCTGCCGAAACTAAGGCACATGATAAAAATTGGGTTATTGAAGAATAATTTAACGTAAGTTTTAATAATGTTTTATGCTGTTGAAACTTTTGTTTTAACAGCATGAAACATTTGTTTTATATACAAAAAACAAATGTTTCATAGGCATAATACTGTATATGTATTTTTAAATATACTAGGTGTTAACAATTAGTACAAACGAAGTATATTATATTTTATATAGAATGAGTATTACTCATGAATTTTAGTGCCACAAAATTTGCAGTACATTGCATCTTCATCATTCCCTTTCTTGCCGCATCCGGGACATTTTTCGTTCATTGTACGTTTATGCTGTTTAATCATCGTAGCCGAAACAATACCTGTAGGTACAGCTATTATTGTATAACCAAGTAACATTACGAAGGCAGCAAGAAAACGTCCTAATGGAGTGTGCGGAGTTATATCGCCATAACCTACTGTGGTCATAGTTACGATTGCCCAATAAATGCTATTTGGTATATCGTCAAATCCCGTACCCGGATAATTGGCTTCTACCATGAACATAATAGTGCCTATAGATATTACAAGTATCAGTAAGAAAAGAAAAAATACTATGATCTTGGGTGTACTAAGACGAATGGAACGAAGAAGGAAATTTCCTTCCTGAAGAAAACTGAAGAGTTTGAATACTCTGAAAATTCCTATAAGACGGAAGGTTCGTATAACAAAAAAATATTTTGATGCCGAAAATATTCCTGTAAAGTATAGTGGAAACGTTGCAAGAAAATCTATTATTCCATAAAAACTGAATATATATTTCTTCTTGTTGGGAGTACTGTATAGTCTTAATAGGTAATCTATTGTAAAATAAACTGTAAATATATATTCTAAAATGTTTATTATGTCTTGATGAGTTCGGTATACATTTTTCATACTCTCGAACATTACAAGTATTACACTTAATATTATTATTATAATAAGTATTACGTCATAAGACTTTCCGAGGGAGCTATCACTTTTGAATACTATATCATAAATGATTCTTTTATTCTTCCAATTTTTAAGAAATGATAATAATCTTGTAAACATGAACTTAATTTTTTATTATTTAATGCATTAAAAGCGATGTTAGTTGTAAAATTATCATTTATTGACCGATTTATGTTCATCCTAAAGCTGATTTTTTATTTATATTTGCACTAAACCTTTAAAAAAATAAACATTATAGCATGAGAAAACAACTTTTGACCGGATTGCTTACCGTTATGGCACTTACTGCAGGTGCTCAGTCAAACGAATGGCTAAATCCAGAAGTAAATGCGGTAAACCGCGCTCCTATGCACACTAATTATTTTGCCTACGAAAATATTGATGCGGCAAAGAAAGGTGTAAAAGAAAATTCCTCTAATTTCATGACTTTAAACGGTACCTGGAAATTTAACTGGGTTCGTAATGCCGATTCTCGTCCTCTTGATTTCTGGAAAACTAATTTCAACGACAAGGGTTGGGATAATATTCAGGTTCCGGGTGTATGGGAACTTAATGGATATGGAGATCCTATTTATGTAAATGTGGGTTATGCTTGGAGAAGTCAGTTCCAGCACAATCCTCCTCAGGTACCTACCGAAAATAATCATGTAGGATCTTATCGTAAGGAAGTTGTTATTCCTGCTTCCTGGAAAGGTAAGGATATAATGGCGCATTTCGGTTCGGTAACTTCAAATGTATACGTATGGGTTAACGGAAAATATGTTGGTTACAGTGAAGACAGCAAACTTGAGGCTGAGTTTGATCTTACTCCATACCTGAAGCCAGGACAGAAAAATCTTATTGCATTCCAAACATTCCGCTGGTGTGACGGAACTTATCTTGAAGATCAGGACTTTTTCCGTTTTAGTGGTGTAGGACGTGACTGTTATCTGTATGCTCGCGATAAGAAAAGAATTGAAGATATACGAGTTACTCCAGATCTTGACAGCGAATATAAGAATGGTACTTTGAAAGTAAAAGTTGACCTGAAAGGAAACGCTCCTGTAAAACTTGAACTTTTTGATGCATTAGGCAAGGAGGTTGCTTCGGCTACAACAAAAGGAAGTGGCACGGTAACAATGAATGTTCAGAATCCTGAAAAATGGAGTGCCGAAAATCCTTATCTTTATACTTTACGTGCATCAATGCAGGGTAGTAATGAGGTAATACCGGTAAATGTGGGCTTCCGCAAGATAGAACTTAAGGGCGACCAGATTTTAGTAAACGGTAAGGCTATTCTAATAAAAGGCGCAAATCGTCATGAACTCGATCCGGATGGAGGTTATGTTGTATCTCCTGAACGTATGCTGCAAGATATTCTTGTTATGAAGAAACATAATATAAATGCAGTGCGTACATGTCATTATCCTGATAATAATCTGTGGTACGACTTATGCGACAAATATGGTATTTATGTAGTTGCCGAAGCTAATGTTGAATCTCATGGTATGGGATATGGTGACAAGACTCTTGCTAAGAATCCTTCATATGCAAAGGCTCACCTAGAAAGAAACCAACGTAATGTACAGCGTGGATTCAATCATCCAAGTATCATATTCTGGTCATTGGGTAATGAAGCAGGTGACGGACAAAATTTTGAAGCTGCTTATAAATGGATAAAGAACGAAGATACTAGTCGTGCAGTTCAGTACGAACAGGCGCGCCAAAAAGATCATACCGATGTTTTCTGTCCTATGTATTATGGATACGATGGTATGGAAAAATATGGACAGCGTACTGATGCCAAGAAACCTCTTATTCAGTGTGAATATGCTCATGCAATGGGTAATTCACAAGGTGGATTCAAGGAATATTGGGATCTTATAAGAAAATATCCTAACCTTCAGGGTGGGTTCATTTGGGATTTTGTAGATCAGTCTGTTCGCTGGAAAGGTAAGGATGGTGTAAGTATATATGCTTATGGTGGCGATTTTAACCGTACTGATGCAAGTGATAATAACTTCTGCGACAATGGACTTGTAAGTCCGGATCGTGTACCTAATCCTCATATGAAAGAGGTAGCCTATTTCTATCAGAATATATGGACAACTCCTGCCGATTTAAGCAAGGGTGAAGTTAATGTATACAACGAAAACTTCTTCCGCGATCTTTCGGCTTACCGTATGGAGTGGGAGATGCTGGCCAATGGCAAGGTAGTACGTAGCGGTCAGGTAGATAATCTTAATGTAGCACCACATCAAACTTCAAAAGTAACTCTTGATCTTGGTCCTACATGTAGCTCGAAAGAATGGTTGCTAAATGTAAAATATGTATTAAAGAATGCAGAAGGAGTATTGCCAGCCGGTACTGTGGTTGCAAACGATCAGCTTAAGCTTACTTCTTATCCGGCTCCTGTAATGGAACTTAAGAACCTGAAGCAATCAAATGTTTCCGAAACAGCGCCTCAATTTATTACTAATGATGCAACTTACCTTATAGTTAAGGGTGATAATTGGATGGTAGACTTTAATAAGTACAATGGATTCTTAAGCAAATATGATGTTGATGGTATTGAAATGATCAAGGAAGGTGCACAGCTTACTCCTAACTTCTGGAGAGCACCTACCGACAATGACTTTGGTGCAGGACTACAAAGGAAATATGGCGTATGGAAGAATCCTGGTCTTAAACTTGTATCTTTAAACAACAAAAATGTAAACAATCAGGCTGTTGTTGAGGCTGTTTATGACATGACTAACGTATCGGCTAAGTTATACCTTACTTATGTAATCAATAATGCAGGCGCTATTAAGATTACTCAGAAAATGGTAGCCGATAAAAATGCAAAGATTTCTCCTATGTTCCGTTTCGGTATGCAGCTTCAAATGCCAAAAACATTCGAAACTATACAATATTATGGTCGCGGTCCAGGTGAAAACTATATAGATCGTAACCACAGTGAACAAATAGGTTTGTATCGTCAGAGTGTAGCCGATCAGTTCTATTCGTATATACGTCCGCAGGAAACCGGAACAAAAACCGATATACGTTGGTGGAAACAGATAAACAAGGGTGGTAGCGGACTTAAGTTTGTAGCCGATGCACCATTCTCGGCTTCTGCACTGAACTATACAATAGATTCACTTGATGATGGAGATGATAAGAAGCAGAGTCATTCCCCAGAAGTTAAGCAAGCTGATTTTACAAATATATGTATAGATAAAGTTCAGATGGGATTAGGATGTGTAAACAGTTGGGGTGCACTTCCATTGGAAAAATATCAGGTACCTTACGGAGATTATGAATTTACATTCATAATGACTCCTGTGAAACATGCTGTAGATATGGAATAAAAAATAAGATACACACATTCTGTATATCTTTTATAATAGAGCGGTATTTTATAATATCGCTCTATTTTTAAATATCTTGAATAAATTCCATTTTATGCTTTATGTATGTTTTTTTGTATAAAAACAGATGATTATATTGATATGGAATACTTTATGTAATATAGAGTCAACGTTATGTTATATAAAGTAAACTGTCAATCATGATTCAATAATATCTTTGCACTGTAAATCAAATAAAATTATTATGAAGAAAACACTCTTTATATTGCTGAGTCTTTTAATTAGCAATGTCTCTTTTTCGCAATCCGTTGCCAGCCCCGACGGCTTAGTTGTTGTAGATGTAGTAAATGAAGATGGTAAGCCTGCTTATTCGGTTACCTATAACGGAAAAACCTTCTTGGAAAAATCTCCACTGGGGTTAACTACATCATTGGGCGACTTTACTTATGGAATGACTATTGACAAGAAAGTTAAGCGTAACTCTGTGGAAGATAATTATTCTGTTCCTACCATTAAAAAACGTAAGGTATCTTATAAAGCCAATGAAGCTGTATATACTTTCAGTAAGAACGGCATGAATATTTATGATATAATATTTAGAGTAAGTAACAATGACGTCGCATTAAGATACAAACTATATCCACAGAAAGATACATATTGTTGTGTTGTTGAAAGTGAAGCTACCGGATTTAACTTTCCTTCGTCTACAACAACTTTTTTATGCCCACAGAGTAAGCCTATGGGCGGATTTGCTCGTACCTCTCCAAGTTATGAAACAAGTTATGTTGCCGATGGCAAAATGGGTGAAAATGGCTTTGGTGAAGGATATTCGTTCCCTTGTCTTTTTCGCAATGGCAACGAAGGATGGATGTTGATTTCGGAAACAGGAGTTGGGAGCGACTATTGTGCAAGCCGTCTAATAGGAGGAAATGGAAGTTTGTACTCTGTAGGATATCCACAAGTTGGAGAATGTAATGGAAACGGAACAGCGTCTCCGGGAATATCGTTGCCTGGCGAAACTCCGTGGCGTACTATAACATTAGGTTCTACTCTTGCTCCGATAATGGAAACTACTGTAGCTTACGATGTGGTAAAGCCTTTATATGAACCTTCTAAAAAGTATGAATATGGAAAGGGCTCATGGAGTTGGATTATTGGTATGGATGGAAGTTGTAATTTCAATGAACAGAAAAGATATATTGACTTTTCCGCAGCAATGGGTTATAATACAGTACTTATAGATGCTCTTTGGGATACTCAGATAGGACGCGATAAGATGGAAGATCTGGCAAAATATGCTTCATCTAAAGGGGTAGGATTGTACTTATGGTACAACTCTAATGGTTACTGGAATGATGCTCCTCAATCGCCAAAAGGGATAATGAACCGTGCAATAACTCGTAAAGAGGAGATGAAATGGCTTCAGAAAATAGGTATAAAAGGACTTAAGATAGATTTCTTTGGAGGCGATAAACAAATGATGATGCAGCTTTATGAAGATATACTTTCAGATGCAAACGATCATGGATTGCTAATAATATTCCACGGATGTACTCTTCCTAGGGGTTGGGAAAGAATGTATCCTAATTTTGTTGCAGCCGAGGCAGTGTTAGCTAGTGAGAATCTTCATTTCTCTCAGCATAGCTGTGACAATGAATCATTCAATGCTACTTTGCATCCATTCATAAGAAATGCTGTAGGAAGCATGGACTTTGGAGGGAGTGCTCTTAATAAATCATATAATGCCGACAATAAACGTGGTTCTGTAAGAAAAACATCAGATGTGTTTGCTCTAGCTACTGCAGTAATGTTCCAAAGTCCGGTACAGCATTTTGCCCTTGCTCCTAACAATCTTACAGATGCACCAGCATGGGCTATAGAGTTTATGAAGAATGTGCCTACGCTATGGGATGAGGTCAAATATATTGATGGATATCCAGGAAAGTATGTAGTTATGGCACGAAGAAGTGGAGACAAATGGTTCGTAACCGCTGTAAATGCTCAGAAAGAACCTATAAAGTTAAATGTTTCATTGCCAATGGAGGCGGGAACAAACGTGAAAATCTATTCAGATAATGATAAGTTGGAAGGAAGTGTAAGAAATGAGAAAGTGAACAAGAAACAGGAAATGAAGATAAATGTTCCATGTAATGGAGCTGCAGTTGTTGTTACTGATTAATCAGTAACAACAGCCATTCCGTCTTCTATCCATCCGGTAATCCCTTTATCAAGATTATAAATCTTAAATCCCTTATCGGCCAGGATATTTGCAGCATTGCGGCTTCGGCGACCACTCTTGCAGTATATTGCAACAGGTCGTGAAGGATCTAGTTCCTTAGCCGCGATTTCTGCAAAATCAGGATTGTAAATATCTATATTTTTACTTCCCTCTATATGACCTTCCGCATATTCGGCTGCAGTGCGAACATCTAAAATCTGTACGTTCTTATTGCTTATAAATTCTTCGAAAGCTTCTGATGATAAATTAGGAAATTTATCTTTCTTCTGGTTTGTACATGCCCACATTGCCATAGAGAAGGCAAAAATGAAGAATATTAAGTATGAAAATCTTATCATATAAGTAAAATTTAGAAGGTGAATTCTTTTGAAATAAAGCCATCCTTATAGGTGTTTATATCAATTACTATATTATCTCCCTTATTTAGAATATTGTTGTAATGCCATAAAGGAACAGATAAGTATGTAGTCCGATAAAATGCAGGATAATCATCATTATTGTCATGATAAAGGGTTATATAAAGAGTCTGAACTCCATTTTTATCCTTTTCTATCCTGTCTTGTACGAAATGATACTTATGAGTCTTGTCTTTTACAAGTACGTTAAGTATTATGTTTATATAATTCCCGCTACGCCATATGCTTGTAAGCTCTACAGCATCGGTAATTATGGTTTTGAACTGATTCTTTAGTTGAGGGATAGGAGCTATTACTCCCTGCGAGGTATATAGTGTAGCCTTACTGTCGCTGGAAGATAAATCGGGAACAAATTTGCTTACTGTTCTATATGTGGTATCGTTTACAAGATTGGTTAGTCCCTGTAGTATGTTTACATTCCATATTTTACCTTCGTCTGTTATAAGTTTATCTACAGATCCCGAACCATTTGTCTTCAAGTCAACGAACTCTGTATATACATTAGGATAATTATAGTCATCATCATTATTGCATGCCACAGTTAGAACTGTGACAGGCAATAAAAATATAAGTGACTTTAATAGTTGTTTCATCCTTTTGCTGCTTCAATATAGTTTATTAAAGGATTTGCATACATATTGAGAATCTGATGTCTCAGATAAGGTATATCCTTATTTGCAAGATCTATTTTCGCTATCTGTTTTTCAAGATAGTTTTCAAACTCCATTTTCTCTTCTCCGGTATACTCCTTTTCAAAAGTATTATCTCCCATCAAAAGATCACATGCTATATAGTTACATGGGTATAGTCTATAATTCCTATGTATATGTCTATCTATTTTTTTTGAAATAACTCCAAAAAGTTCGGTCTTTGGAGTATCAGGATTTATGGCGCTTAACTCATCATTTATACAGTTGGCTGTCTGGAAATGTATGTTTCCTTTATATCCGAATAAACCTACCTTCATATTCAGAAGATCGTCGGCCTGACTCTTCTCAAATTCAGGATTGTCACGTTTCTCCTGCATCTCCTTAGCTTTCAGATAATCACATGGATCGTATTCATACGAAATGGCGAGTGGTACAATGTTAAGTTCCTTCAATTTGTCTATAACACTTCCTTCTCCACCCATGGCCATCATCTTTAATACACTATCCTGAGTGCGGTCGTCCGAGTCTTTAGCACGTCCCTGGCGTTGAGCTATCCAAATGTTTTCATGTTTATGTGCTACTGCAAAATGCATGTATCTAGACATTAATGAAGATGCTTCTAGCTTTTGGCGTATATTAAGTCCGCGCTTTACTATGAAAGATTTATTTACGCGTACAAGCTTCTTTATCCATGGATATATTAGTAGATTATCGCCTATTGCAATCTCTACAGTATTCATTTCCAAGTCTATAAGTAAGATTGATAGAAAGGCCGAATCAAGAATTATATCACGATGATTTGAAATGAATGTATAGTTCTTGTCTTTTTCTTTCAGAGCCGACACATCTATTGTAAGACTTTTAGCATGCTCTTTTACCAATTTCCAAAGGAGTCCGTAACAGAAAGTCTTCTGGAAATCAAGATTAGTCTTGCAATTGCGCATTTTCTGAGCAAGAATGTCGAAAGGTACCTCGGGCATGAGTGATTCCGTTACAGCGCGGAAAGCAGGATCGGCAATGAGCTCCTCGAATACCTGTGGTAATTCCTCGGGAGCATATGGACGAATCTCGTCAAATTCGGCTGGCATTTTCATGGTAAGCAGTTTTTAGTTAAACTTATTTTCAATAATATCTGTCATAACATCCTTTATGTCCAGTCCTGCAGCTTTTATCTGCTGAGGAATGAAACTAGTGGCTGTCATTCCTGGTGTAGTATTGATTTCAAGAAGGTTTATTTTTTCTCCTTCTGTTATGATATAATCAATACGTATAATTCCGTTACATCCTAATATGTCATATATTGCTGAAGTCAGCACTCTTACCCTTTCGGCTGTATCTTCTTCAAGACGTGCCGGAGTAATTTCTTGTACCTGACCATTATATTTGGCATCATAATCAAAGAACTCGTTACTTGTAACAACTTCAGTAATAGGGAAGACAACAGACTTATCCTTAGTCTTATAACAACCACAAGTGATTTCTGTTCCCTTCATGAATGATTCTATCATTACTTCATCACTTTCATTCATTGCTTTTTGTATGGCTTCCTGAATATTATCTCTGGATTTTACTTTAGTAACGCCAAAGCTCGATCCGCCTGCATTAGGTTTAATGAAGCATGGAAGTCCAATTTTTTCCATAACATCGTCATCGCTTACATGCTGTCCTTTGCGTACCAGCATCGATTCCGATACTCTTACTCCAAATCCTTTTAAATATTGATTGCAAGTAAACTTGTTGAAGGTTATAGCCGATACAAGTACATCGCAACTTGAATATGGAATTCTCATCATATCGAAATAGCCCTGAAGTAATCCATTTTCTCCTGGAGTACCATGAATTGTGATATAGGCAAAATCGAATTTTATCTTTGTGCCGTTGCTGTTAAAGCTGAAGTCATTACGATCGATGGCAGTTTTGGTACCATCCGTAAAATTAACTTCCCAGCGAAGTCCCTCCATTTCAACGATATAAAGGTTATAACGCTCTTTGTCAATGAAAGAGTATAATCCCTGCGCACTGCGTAGAGAAACTGGGAGTTCGCTTGAATCACCTCCCGCTACTATTGCTATAGTACGTTTCATAGCTGTTCTCTGTTACTAATATAATTTCTCCATTTATCCAGAAGCTCCGTCATATCTTTTGGAAGAGGTGCCGTAAAGAACATCTCTTTTCCTGTAGCAGGATGAATAAAGCCTAAAGTCATGGCATGTAAAGCCTGTCGTGGACAAGTATCGAAACAGTTGTTTACAAATTGTTTATATTTACTAAAGTGTGTACCTTTTAATATTTCGTGACCTCCATATCTTTCATCATTGAAAAGAATATGGCCTATATGTTTCATGTGTACTCTTATCTGATGTGTACGCCCGGTTTCTAACACGCATTCTACCAGTGTAACGTATCCTATTCTTTCAAGTACCTTGTAATGAGTTACTGCATGCTTTCCTTGCAATGGATCTTCCATTACGGCCATCTGCATCCTATCGCGAGGATTGCGCGCAATGCTTCCAACTATGGTTCCTTCATCTTCCTCAACAATGCCCCATACCAGTGCATTATATTTTCTTTTCGTAGTTTTGTTGAAGAACTGCAATCCAAGATTGGTCTTGGCATTTGGAGTCTTTGCCACTACAAGCAGGCCCGAGGTATCTTTGTCTATTCGGTGCACCAAGCCAACCTGAGGGTCATTAGGATCATAATTGGGATTATCTTTTAAATGCCAGGCAATTGCATTGACAAGAGTACCTGTATAATTACCGCATCCAGGGTGTACTACCAAACCAGCCGGTTTGTTTATTACCATAAGATCGTCATCTTCGTACACTATATCTAAAGGAATATTTTCTGGGATAATGTCGTTCTCATAACGAGGACGATCCATCATAATTGTAAGTATGTCCAGTGGCTTTATCTTGTAACTGCTCTTGACCGGTTTTCCGTTAGCCATTACAAAACCAGCATCTGCAGCATTCTGTATGCGGTTGCGAGATGCATGAGTAATACGTTCAAAAAGATATTTGTCTACTCTCATTGGAGTCTGACCTTTATCTACAACAACTCTGAAATGCTCGTATAGTTCGGAAGAGTTTTCGTTTACCGGTTCTATGTCATCCAAAGAGTCGTCTATTTCATCATAATCTTCTTTCATCTTCTAACTTTTAAAACCATGATTTATCAACTTCCGCTTCATTGCTCAGTTCCATATTCATTGTTGAATCAATACCAGTTGAATCTATCTCCATCTGGTCGCTTCCATTTCCTGCACATACTGTTATAACAGATTCTCTTGGTATTTTTTCTCCGCTGTATAGTTCTCTACCGTTATAGATAAGTCCATACACCCAGTCTTTTTCACCACTTATATATTTAGGTTCTGTAACTTTAAATCCCAATGCACGAAGCTTGGCTTCTGCCTGTCTTAAAGAACTATTGTCTATAAGATCGGGTACACTAACCATTGGCACTTTATCAGAGTTTATAGTTACGTAAATAGCTCTTCCTTTTTTTACCTTAGAGCCTTCTACTGGGTTTTGATCAAGAATTACACCTGGTGTTAATCCCCTTACATAGCTAGAATCTACCACTACTACACTCAATTCACGGTTTTTGAGCATCAGTTGTGCCTGATTAATATTTATATTCTTAATGTTGGGTACTTCTACTGCCTCACCATGTCGGGTGTAGATATTCAACCATTCCAATGTACCGAAAACAAGCAGTACTATTACTACAATCATTCCTATTATATTAAGCCAGAAGAAACGATTGTTCTTAAAAGAGAAAAAATCTTTAAATGTTACCATATATAAACAATTTTCGGCGTCAAAGATACTATAAAAACATTTCTATTCCTAAAATAAAGTTTTATTATAAATGTTTATGAAGATTGATTTATATCTTTACTTCCTCAAAAAAATAAGAATATTATGCACAATACACTTAATCCATTTGCTCGTCCGCTTTATGTCATGACCAAACCTGTAGGTGCAGTATGTAATCTGGCCTGTAAATATTGCTATTATTTAGAGAAAGGCAACCTATATAAAGACGAGTCAAAACATGTGATGAGTGAGGAACTTCTTGAGAAATTTATAAAAGAATACATACAGTCGCAAACTACTGCCGAGGTAATGTTTACATGGCATGGAGGCGAGACTCTTATGCGTCCTTTATCTTTTTACAAGAAGGCCGTAGAGCTTCAGCGAAAATACGCCGGTGGTCGTTCTATCGACAATTGTATTCAAACCAATGGTACATTAATAACCGACGAATGGTGCCAATTCTTTAAAGAGAATAATTTCTTGGTTGGCGTTTCTATTGACGGTCCACAAGAATTTCACGACGAATACAGAAAAAATAAAGCCGGTCAGCCATCCTTCATAAAAGTAATGAAAGGTATAAATCTGCTTAACAAATATGGGGTAGAGTGGAATGCTATGGCAGTAGTGAATGACTATAATGCCGACTATCCGTTAGAATTTTACAAATTCTTCCGCGACGAACTTAAATGTCGTTACATACAGTTTACTCCTGTAGTAGAAAGAATAACCACTTCCCGACAAGACGGATTAAAACTATCGTCACTAACCAATCAAGAAGAGAGTGTAACAGATTTCAGTGTATCGGCCGAGCAATGGGGTAACTTTCTTTGTACTATATTCGATGAATGGGTAAAAAACGATGTAGGAGAGTATTTTATTCAGATATTCGACTCCACCCTGGCCAACTGGGTAGGTCAGCAGCCCGGAGTTTGTTCTTTGGCAAAATATTGCGGTCACGCAGGTGTTATGGAATTTAACGGCGATGTATACTCGTGCGACCATTTCGTATTTCCCGAATATAAGTTAGGTAATATATACAGTAAAACCCTTGTAGAGATGATGTATAGCGAAAAGCAAAAAGAGTTTGGCTATATGAAACATGACTCATTACCATCGCAATGCAAATCGTGCGAATATGAATTTGCATGTCATGGCGAGTGTCCTAAAAACCGCTTTATAAAAACCGCCAATGGCGAAAGTGGACTTAACTATCTATGCAAAGGTTATTATAAATTCTTTAATCATGCGGCACCATATATGGACTTTATGAAAAAAGAATATCTTGCCCAACGCCCACCGGCAAATGTAATGACACATAAATTTTAATGCATAAAGTTATAAGAATCGACCGCGGTCGATTTGTATGTCGACGGTCTTCAATTTTTATTTGATGGCCGTCGATTTTTATTTGGTATATACAAAGACAAAAATAAGATAATATTAATGTTTTAACTAAATTAAGACTTTAACAATAAATGAATTATCTTTGCAATATAAGGCCTATTGTAAGCACAATAATTTAGCTTTTACATAACGTAATTGGCAATTCATTATGAATAATAAAATATCCATACGATTTTTTGACGACCGCGAAGTACGTGCAGTTTGGGACGAGGAACACTCTAAATGGTGGTTCTCCGTGCTCGATATTGTTGGCGTGCTTAATGCACAAGACGATTATGCCAAGAACCGTAATTACTGGAAGTATCTGAAGACTAAACTCAAAAGCGAGAAGAGTGAAGTGGTTAGTGCCACTAACCAGTTGAAGCTAACTGCACCCGATGGCAAAAAGCGTATGACTGATGTGATGAACCATAGATGGACGAAGCAAATATGAAGGGCATCAATTCCTTCAATTATTATGAACAAGAAGATTGATAATATAGATCGCTTTCGATCATTTTGTGGTACAAACAAGTATAGCATTCCAAAAATAACTTGATATACTTATATAACAACAGTTTCAAGAATTACTAAATCTTGAAATGTGCTATTGTACACTATGATAATTCATTATAACCGAAATTAACATTTGTTGTATTGACATCTTTTTATAGATAAATTTTCCATATCTTTATCGGCAGTTTAAGTGTGTATCGAAAACAGATGAGGTTAACCGAATAAAAGTAAATAGAATGCGTTATTACTACCAAAATACAATTGAAGAATTTTTAAAACAGCCGTTTGATGCCATCTGGATAAAGTTGACAGCTGTTGATCGCGGCGATTTATTGCAGACACAAAAACAGGCGTGGAACGAACAAATAAATATACTAAAAGGTCAGTTAGAAGGTCTTAAAGGAGAAATCTTTTTTGAATACTCAATTCCTCGTATGGGTAAACGCATTGATGCTGTTCTACTTATAGACGGAATTGTTTTTGTGTTAGAATTTAAGGTCGGAGCTAAAGAGTATTTGGGTGCAGATATAAATCAGGTTTGGGATTACGCTCTTGACTTAAAGTATTTTCACGAACAAAGTCATCATCTGCCCATTATACCAATACTTATTGCGACAAAAGCTAAGGAACATGAAATAATACTGTTTCAGTACGACGATCAAATAGTACGTCCTATACTTAGTAATGGAGAAGATATTGCAGATATTATTCGTCAAGCAAGATTAATTTTTCCATCTGCTCTGATTGACAACTATCTATGGAGTATTAGCCGTTATGCTCCAACCCCAACAATAATTGAGGCTGCGCAGGCTCTATACAAACACCACTCTGTAAAAGATATATCACGCTCAGATGCTGACAATCTAAGTAATACGAGTGATTATATTTTTAGAATAATCGAACAGGCAAAGGCTGAAAATAATAAAGTTATCTGTTTTGTGACAGGGGTTCCTGGTGCAGGTAAAACCCTTGTAGGACTTAATATTTCAACTCAGAGTGCAGGCAAAGAGGGTGTTAACGCTGTATATTTATCGGGTAATGGCCCATTGGTTAATATATTGGTTGAGGCACTTACTCGAGATAAAGTTCGTCAGTTAAAGGCACAAGGTGAAAAAAGAACAAAAAAAGAAGTAATGCAAGAGGTTAAAGCATTTATCCAGAATGTTCATCACTTTCGTGATGCATGCCTTGAAGGAACTAAGATTGAGAATGGAGATATTGTGGCAGACCTTGACTACTTTCGTAGTGAAAATAATAGAGACAAATCATATGCTCCAATTGACCACATAGCAATATTCGACGAGGCACAACGCGCGTGGACAAAGGATATGACAGCGGACTTTATGCGCCGCAAAAAGAACCGTTCTGGATTCCCATACTCTGAACCGGAATTCTTAATTTCGTGTATGGATAGACATAAGGATTGGGCAATGATAGTATGCCTTGTTGGAGGAGGTCAAGAAATTAATACAGGTGAAGCTGGTATAAGAGAATGGATTGAGTCGCTTAATAGTCATTTTAAAGATTGGCATGTCCATATCTCATCACGTCTTACAGATAATGAGTATGCTGCCGGTGAAGTATTACAAATACTTGCTAATAATAAGAACGTATATACAACTGATGAGCTACATTTATCAGTGTCATTGCGTAGCTTTAGAGCAGAGAAATTATCTTTGTTCGTTCAGCAACTTCTAGATATGAAGAAGTTAGAAGCATCCGAAACTCTTAAAGATCTAAACAAATATCCGGTTGTACTCACTCGTGATATTGATAAAGCAAAGGAATGGTTAAGAAATAAGGCACGAGGCAATGAACGTTATGGTATAATAGTATCATCTCAGGCTTATCGTTTACGTCCTTTGGCAATTGATGTACGTGTGAAACCTGATCCTATACATTGGTTCTTATCGGATAAAGAGGATATTCGTTCTTCTTTCTATATGGAGGATGTGGTAACTGAATTTGATATTCAGGGACTTGAGTTAGACTATACTTGTGTAGTTTGGGATGGCGATTTTAGATATAAACCTGGCGTATGGGGAACTTATTCTTTTGTTGGTAGTAAGTGGCAAAATATCAATAAAGAAGAACGCAAAATGTATTTAAAGAATGCTTATCGAGTTCTACTAACTCGTGCTCGACAAGGAATGGTTATAGTGGTACCACAAGGTAACTCGGAAGATCATACTCGTAAACCAGAGTATTATGACTCGACATATAAATATCTAAAATCGTTAGGTATAGAAGAAATATAGTTACTTGATATGGTAGAGAAAGATAACACAGTACAAATAATTCAAAAATAGTTTGTGTTTACTCTAATTAAGGAAACTATATGTGTTTTTGTCCTTAAATAAAGGATACTGATATGGTAAAAGAAATGGTCAAATCGATTATCACGGTTCTAGAAGTTCGTAGATGTGTAAAATCCACGTTGATGGAAAAACAATAGCAGTTGTTCCTGCGTGGAAATGGCTCTTGAATAAAAAATATTTAAATTTAAGCTTGTAATCTTTAGGAATTCGCTTCTTTTATTTGTCTTATTAATATAACGAACAAATAATACCAAAACTATGACAAGAAACAACCTCCTTATATTATCAACGGGAGCTTTATCACTTTTTTCTTCGGCTGCTTATGCACAGAAGCATTCTAAGCAACCAAATATTATATATATAATGTGCGATGATCTTGGTTATGGAGATCTTGGATGTTATGGACAAAAGCTGATTAATACTCCTAATATTGACAGTATGGCTGCACAGGGAATAAAGTTTAATCAGGCTTATGCAGGGAGTCCAGTAAGTGCACCTTCAAGAGCTTCTTTCATGACAGGACAGCATACTGGGCATACCGAGGTAAGAGGAAATAAGGAGTATTGGAAAGACTCGCCTACTGTTATGTATGGAGATAATAAGGATTTTGCAGTAGCAGGTCAGCATCCCTACAATCCAGATCATGTAATAATTCCTGAGATTATGAAAGATAACGGATATAATACAGGTATGTTTGGTAAGTGGGCAGGCGGTTATGAAGGCTCAGTTTCTACTCCCGATAAGAGAGGGGTAGATGAATATTTTGGATTTATTTGTCAGTTTCAGGCACATCTTTATTATCCTAACTTCCTTAATAAATATAGTCGTGCAGATGGTGATACAGCTGTGACACGTGTTGTCATGGAAGAAAATATAAAATATCCTATGTATGGGAAGGATTATTTTAAGCGTCCTCAGTACTCGGCCGATATGATTCATCAAAAAGCATTAGAATGGCTTGATAAGCAAGACGAGAAGAAGCCTTTCTTCGGGGTATTTACATATACATTACCTCATGCCGAACTTGCACAGCCCGATGATTCAATCTTTAATGGATATAAAAAGAAGTTCTTCGAAGATAAAACTTGGGGCGGACAGGAATATTCCAGATATAATCCAGCTACTCATACTCATGCTCAATTTGCCGGAATGGTATCAAGATTGGACAAATATGTAGGACAGGTTCTTGCAAAACTAAAAGAAAAAGGTCTTGATAAAAATACGCTTGTTATATTTACAAGTGATAATGGTCCTCATGAAGAAGGTGGTGCAGATCAGAACTTCTTTAATCATGATGGTAAACTGCGTGGACTTAAGCGTCAGTGTCTGGAAGGCGGCATAAGAGTACCTTTCATTGCATATTGGCCCGAGCAAATAAAAGGAGGTCAGGAAAGCGATCATCAGGTAGCTTTTTACGATATGATGCCTACTTTCAGCGAACTGGCAGGGGTTAAGAATTATATAAAGAAATATACAAATAAGAAACTTAAGAAGGATTATTTTGATGGCATTTCTATAGTTCCTACCCTTACTGGTAAAGGAGTACAGCAAAATCATGAATACCTTTATTGGGAATTTAATGAAACGGATCAGATAGCTGTTCGTAAGGGTGATTGGAAACTTATAATTCAGAAAGGTAAGCCAAGACTATATAATTTGGCTAATGATGTTCATGAAGATAAAAATATAGCATCAGAGAATCCTGAGATTGTAAGAAGTTTGATAGAGATAATAAATAAAGAACATATTTCGAGTGAGTATTTCCCTATAACTCTTCCTGAATAATTAATGTATTAAAGGAAGAAGCAAAGGAAGATAGTCCCTTAGGCTTAGGCGGAGAATTTTCAGGGCTTGCTGAATTCGGTAATCAACTGTTTTTGGAGATACCTGAAGATTCTCTGCTATTTCTTTGTAACTCATCTCTTTGAAACGATGCATTATGAATGCCTCTTTATATTGAGAAGGTAAATTTTCGATAGCCTCATTCGTAATCTTCATCAATTCGTTTAGATGAACTTCGTCTGTATTATATTCATAGCCTATAATATGTTCATGGAAAAAGTTCTCTACTCTAATCTTTACTTCGTTTTGATTTATTTTATTTATTGAGCGATTATATACCATACGAAAAAGGTATTGATCAAGAGAAGTTTTTATAATTTCCTGTTTACGATTCTCCCATACCCATATCATAACATCTTGTACTATGTCTTCTACTTCATTTATGGGTACGAATCTATAGCAGTATGTACATAAGGATGGATAATACTTCTTAAACAATTTATTATAGGCATCCATATTGTCATTGCGTATGGCTGCCATTAAAATTGTATCTTCCTTAATATTTTTACTTTCTCTCATTGTAAAATATAATCCGTCTTTTTTCTGCTACTATATTGCAAATATAAACAAAGTTTATTTATAAAATAGAGTGGTATTTGTAAAATACGTAAATATATAAGGCGTTAAAAAGAATATAATTTAATATATAAAGAGAAAAATCTTTTTTTTGTTTAGGAATGTTCCTTTCTTGTTTGTCTTATAGTATGATAACTATTAATGTGTACATCTATTTATATGAGTGAGACAGATAAAGAACAAGAAATTGAGAATCTTATAATGCTTTATTGTGAGGGGAAAGCCTCTGATAAAGAGTGTGATAGAGTAGAAGCCTGGATTAATGAATCTGCGACAAATGCTTCTATTGCAAAAGATGTATATAATATAAACCGTTCTTTGTCGGATATTGAAATCTTACAAAAAATAAATACTGACAAAGCTTTGAAGAAGGTTCATTCGGAAATAAAAAGAAAAAAAACAGGCAAGATCATATTAATTTTACAGAGAATTGCTGCTGTCCTTTTTATTCCTTTGCTGTCATTATATTTAGTACAATTATTAAATAATAACAAAGAAGAACTTACATCTTGGATAGAGGTTTCTTCCAATGCTGGTACTGTAACTAAGATTTTCCTTCCCGACAGTACTCTTGTATATCTTAATTCTAAATCATCTATACGTTATCCTGAGAACTTTTCAGGGAATGAACGCACTGTATTCTTCAATGGAGAAGGATTGTTTGAAGTTAAGCATAATAAGAAAAAACCTTTTGTAGTACATCTTTCTAACGGAACCGCAGTAGAGGTATTAGGTACTACTTTTAATATTGAATCTTTTGACGACGATAATAGAATTTCTACCACTCTTGTAGAAGGTAAAGTAAACATGCGTTATCATAAAGGAGGAAAGGCAAAGAAGACTGTTTTACTACCCGGACAGAAGATTGTATTCGACAAGAAAACAGAAGCTGTAAAACTATATAATGTAGATAGTGCCCAAGAAATTGCATGGAAAGACGGAAAACTGATATTCGATAATACCCCAATGCATGAGGTAATATGCTTATTGCAGAAACATTTTAATGTAACTATTACTATAAAAGATAAGGAGATAGAGAGTTTCTATTTTACAGGGAATTTCACTGAACCTATAATCGATCCCATATTGCAAAGCTTCAAAATATCTTCCAAAATTAATTGGCGTTATGTGAAAACTACTGGCAATGATAAGCAAACTATAGAATTATACCTAAATAAATAATAAACAAAGTAAAATTAATTACCCAACTTAAATCATTATCATTATATGACAAATTATTTCAAGAAGCTTTCCTTGACGATGAAGGCTTGCATGGTATTTTTGACTTGTTATACAGTCAATGCTAATGCTACAGCCCCTCTGCATGGAACTAATGTAAACGTTGAAATGCGTAATGGTACCGTTATGCAACTTCTGAATACTATCGAAGAACAGACCGGATTTAATTTCTTCTTCAACAATAAGCATATTGATGCAAACAGAAAGGTTTCTGTAAGTGCAAACAGTAAAGATGTATTTGAAGTTCTTGATAAAGTTTTCGCAGGGACTGATGTGAGCTATTCTGTAGTAAACGATAGAATTATTTTGTCTACAAAAGAAGAGCAGGCTGTAGCTAAGGCTACTTCTGTTGTAACTGTAGAAGGTGTAGTAACCGATGCTAGCGGAGAAGCGATAATTGGTGCAACCGTTATAGAGAAAGGAACTACAAATGGTACTATTACTGATTTTGACGGTAATTTTACATTGAACTTAAGCTCAGATAAGGCTTTAATAGAAGTATCTTATATTGGATATGAATCACAGATACTTAAGTATGTGCCGGGCAAGGCTCTTAAAATTATTCTTAAAGAAGATACTCAAACTCTTGAGGAGGTAGTAGTCGTAGGTTTCGGTTCGCAGAAAAAAGCTAATCTTACCGGTGCGGTTGCTCAGGTAAAAATGGGTGATGTGCTTGGCGACCGTCCTGTTACAAACGTAAAGGATGCACTTCAGGGAACAATGCCCGGTCTTACTGTTACCGGTGGAGCATCGCCTGGCTCTTCAAAGACTTTCAATATTCGTGGTACAGTTTCTATCAATGCTACAAATCCTTTGGTATTGATTGATAATGTTGAAGGAGATATCGACCTTCTTAATCCAGAAGATATTGAATCTGTATCTGTATTGAAAGATGCCGCATCTTCGGCTATTTATGGTGCACGTGCGGCAGCAGGTGTTATTCTTATTACAACTAAGAAGGCCAAGAAAGGTGATAAGTTTCAGCTGAACTATAACAATAACTTTGGTTTCCAGACATCTATCAACCAGCCTAACGAAGTATCTCTTGATACTTACCTTAATACATATCAGAATGCCGGATTCTCGGATAAATATTATGCAAACGACCAATCGGTAGCACAATGGCGAGAATACCTTACTCAATATCATAATGGAACATTGGATACTCAAAATGGTATTTATGTAGATCAGAGTGGGATTCCTTACTACTTGAAAGAAACAAATCAATATAAGGCATTTATGGAAACTAGTTTCATACAGACTCACAATGCAACTTTGAGTGGTGGAACTGAAAAACTTCGTTACCGTATTTCGGGTGGAATGACATTCAATGACGGCCCTTTAAAATATAGTAACGATACTTACACACGTAAAAATCTTTCTGCTTTTCTTGGTGCTGATATTACAAACTGGTATACTCAGGAAATAGATATTCGTTATTCTACTTCCGATCAAAAGACTCCTCCTGCCAATGCTTTTGGTAGTGGTATATATCGCCAGAATATGTTGTCGTGGATGCCACAAGGAGTAATGCCGGGTACTATCAATACCGATGCTGGAGTAGACTTGCCATTGGAAACTCCTGCAAATCATATTAAATACAACAATCCTACCGAAACAGGTGTAGGTAATGCACGTATTTTTGTAAAGTCTATTTTCCGTCCTATAAAGAATTTGGAACTTGTAGGTGAATATACTTACGATCGTAAGGATATAAACGGTTCGCGCTATGCAAACAACTGGACTTATACAACTTTTGCATTGGGAGGTTCTTCTTTGGCATATCCTGCCGGAGACTTCCTTACAAAAAATGTTACTACATATGATTATAATGCTCTTAATCTTTACGGGTCATACGACTTTAAGTATAAAGAGAATCATAGCGTTAAAGTAATGGCTGGTTTTAACCAGGAACGCAAGCAGCAGTCTTATCAAAGTTCTACGGCTTACGAAATGGTATCATCTAGTGCACCATCTCTTGGCGGAGGTACAGGTAAGGTTATTACTTCCAATACTTATGATGATTTTGCAACACGTGGTGCATTCTATCGTGTAAACTATAATTATAAGGATAAATACTTGTTCGAAGCTAATGGACGTTATGACGGTTCTTCAAAATTTCCAAAGAATTCTCGTTTCGGATTCTTCCCATCATTCTCTTTAGGATGGAATGTTACGCGTGAAGACTTCATGAAATTCTCGGAAAATTGGTTGGGAGAGTTTAAATTACGTGCTTCATGGGGACAGATTGGTAATCAGAATATTGCAAATTACCAATATTATGCACAGATGAATCCTCTTACAGGTGGTGCAAACAATGGTAATGGCGGAAAAAATCCTATTTACTGGTTACAGGATGGAAGCTATGTTACTTATCTTACAGCACCTAACTTGATTTCAAGTAACTTTACATGGGAGAAAGTAGAGACTCTTGACTTAGGTTTTGATGCTTCTTTTTTCAACAATCGCCTTAAAACTACATTCGACTGGTACTTGCGTACAACGAAAGATATGTTGCAGGCAGGAGTAGAAATGCCAGGAGTAATTGGTGCTGATGCTCCTATGCAGAATATCGCAAATATGCAGACTAAAGGTTGGGAACTTTCATTGACATGGCGTGATAAAATTGGTGATTGGAGTTATAATATTGGTGCGAACATTTATGACCATAAATCAAAAATTACAAAATTTATCAATACAAAGGGTACACTTGCATTTGCAAACGGAAGTGGTGGTACACTAAATACATATTATGTAGGTCAGGAACTTGGTGAAATATGGGGATTTGTAACAGATGGATTCTATACTGTTGACGATTTCGTTGATTGTACTTCATGGAAACTTAAGGATGGAGTAGTTTCAATAGATGGTATAAGTCCTCGTCCGGGTGATATTAAATACAAAAATTTAAGCGATAAGACCGGCACAAACCAGATTAATACAGGTAAGGGAAATCTTGATGATGCAGGTGACCGTAAGGTTATTGGTAACACAACGCCACGTTATTGCTATGGCTTGAACTTAGGAGTAGGTTATAAAGGATTTAATCTTTCGGCTATGTTCCAGGGTGTTGGAAAACGCGATTACTGGATTGGAGGCTCGGGTATGTTCCCATTTGGTGGAGAGAGCGCAAGCTATCGTCCTGTATACGAAGGACAGACAAACTATTGGCAACCACAGGGAAGCTGCGGAGGATTATATACTGAAACAGACCGTGAATACTGGATTGCCAAAAACGATGATCCAACTCTGTTCCGTATATATAATCAGTTACAGAACGTGGGGTATAATACACGTGTAAGCGACAAATATCTTGCCGATGCATCGTACTTGCGCCTTAAGAATGTAACACTATCTTATTCGTTCCCTTCGTCGGTTATCGGAAAATACAAACTTTCTGCTTTGAGAATGTTTGTAAGCGGTGAGAACCTACATACGTTCACATCATTGCCTGATGGATACGATCCTGAAAGATTGAACTGGGGCTACCCATTCTATCGTACGGTATCTTTTGGTCTTAATGTAACTCTTTAATCACTAAAAACAAGAAGAAAATCAATATGAAGAAGATATATTTAGTGTCGGCGCTGGCACTTATGATAGGAGCTACGGGCTGTAATGACAGTTTCCTGGACAAAGCACCTACTACATCTACAAGCGAAGCAACTGCTTTCGAATCATATAATTCAGTCAAGGCCTATATGTGGCCTTGCTATGAAATGCTTTCCGATTTGTCTATTGGCACAAGCGTTGGAGCAGGAAATAGCGACAGCTACGGAATGAATTCGGTTTACCGTGGCGATTGGAATGCAGGATATCTATCAAACAAAAATGATAACTACAATGATTATGCATTTCAGGAGATAGCAGTAGGATCGGGAGATAATGGCTGGAATTTTAAATATATATATCGTGTAAACGTAATGCTTAAAGGTCTTGATAACAGTAAGGGCCTTTCTGCAAACGAAAAGAATCATTGGAGAGCAGTTGGCTATTTCTTCCATTCATTCTGGTACATGGAACTTATAAATCGTTTTGGCGATGTGCCTTGGATTGATAAGGTAATAGACGAAACTTCGGCAGAAACATATGGACCTCGCATAGCACGCAAGGAAGTTGCCGATAAAGTATTGGAACGTCTTAAGTGGGCGGAAGAGAATATTGGTACATACAATGATGGTAACAATACTATCAATAAAGCATGTATACAGATGGCACTGAGTCGTTTTGCACTCCGAGAAGGTACATGGCGCAAATACCATAATCTGGGCGATGAGAAAGTTTATTTTGAAGAGTGTGCAAGAGTTTCCAAAATTCTAATGGATGCATATCCTACACTTTACAAAGGAATAGACGGACAGCCTGCAGCAGGTTATGGCGAAATGTGGACTAGCGCTAATCTGCAAAATGTACCTGGAGTAATTCTATTCAAGGAGTTTCTTACCGGTTTCCTTGAACAGACATTCAATTTTCGCGAGAAGAATGACCAGATGCATTTACAGCTTACACAGGATATGGTAGATATGTATCTTACCAAGAATGGTTTGCCTATACACAATGTTTCTAATACTCAGTACGAAGGCGATTCGCACGATATATACGATGTATTTCGTAACCGTGATCCACGTATGTATCATACTGTTACACCTCCTTACGTTGTAGTAAACAGTGGATCTAACAAACCTGAAGGATATTCTGGAGCTAAATGGGGATATGATCTTTCTGATCCTAAATATCGTGAGTACATAGATATTATGGGAGTAAACGGAACATGCTCAAATCCAGGCGAAGCAGGAGCAATGAAACGTCTTCCTGTTCAAAACTGGAATGGATCTACAATAGTATGGAAAGCACCTAACCTTTTCAAAGTTCAGGGCCCTTGCTGTACATCATCGGGTTACTATTTGTGGAAAAATTACAATAATTGGGAATTATGTAACAATAATACAGCTACAGGAGAAGCCGATAAACCTATATTCAAGGTAGAAGAGGCTATACTTAATTATGCAGAGGCTATGTGCGAATTGGGACAATTTGATCAGGCTGCCGCAGATATATCTATCAACCGTCTTCGCGACCGCGCTGAAATAGCACGTATGGAAGTTGCGAAGATTAACGATGATTTCGATCCTAACCGCGATAAGGGTAATAATCCATGGTGGACCGGTAATATGCCCGATTATGAAGTTCCTGCTTTACTTTGGGAGATACGTCGTGAACGTATTATTGAGCTTATAGGAGAAGGATTTGGTTTCTATGATGTACGCCGTTGGGCTAAAGCTCCTTATTTTATAAACCGTCAGGAAAAGGGTATGTGGTGGAGCAAAAGCGACAAGGTATATACCAAGAATGAGAAAGGTATATTGAATGAAGCTACTACACTTAAAGATCCTTCAATGAATGAAGGTTATATATATGTAAACCCTTCACCTCTTAATTAGGGATTGGGATGGGTAGATAAATATTACTTATATTACATTCCTCTTAATGAACTTACTATGAATCCTGAACTTACTCAGAATCCGGGATGGCCTAGTCAGGGACAGTAATGATGTATAATGAATACAGCCCTATACGTTTCCAGGCGATTGGGGCTGTCTTTATTTAAAAACGAGTATATTTATAACCATAAACTGTTTTAAATTATGATTGAAAATTTTAATTTAAGAATATATTCTGTGGCTATTGCATCGTGTTTTGGTGCAGTGCAAGGATTTGCCAAAGAAAAGAAAAATGATACTAAACCAAACGTGATTTTCATTTATGCCGACGATCTTGGTTACGGCGATTTGGAATGTTATGGTGCAAAGAATGTAGAAACTCCTAATGTAAACCGACTTGCAAAAGAAGGCATAAAGTTTACCAATGCTCATGCTGCTGCGGCTACTAGCACGCCTTCAAGATATGCTATGCTTACAGGAGAATATGCGTGGCGTCGTCAGGATACGGATGTTGCCGATGGAGATGCAGCAATGATAATAAAACCTGGGCAATATACTATTGCTGACATGTTTAAAAATTCGGGGTATGCAACCGGGGCTATTGGTAAGTGGCATTTGGGATTGGGAGATACTACAGGAAAGCAAGATTGGAATGCGCCATTGTCTTCGGCTCTTGGCGATCTTGGCTTTGATTATTCGTATATAATGGCGGCTACAGGCGACCGTGTGCCATGTGTGTTTATTGAAAATGGGAAAGTAGCTAATTACGATGCCGAGGCTCCTATTTATGTAAATTATAACAAGAACTTTGAAGGAGAACCTACAGGACGTAAGAATCCTGAACTACTTTATAATTTGAAACCAAGTCATGGACACGATCAGGCTATTGTGGATGGTATAAGCAGGATAGGATTCATGAAAGGCGGAGGTAAGGCTTTGTGGAAAGATGAAAATATTGCCGATTCAATAACTTCACATGCAGTTCGTTTCATTAAGCAGAACAAGAATAATCCATTCTTCTTGTATTTTGCAACAAATGATGTACATGTACCTCGTTTTCCTCATCCACGTTTTCGCGGAAAAAATAAGATGGGACTTAGAGGCGATGCTATTACTCAGTTCGACTGGAGTGTAGGACAGATACTTGAAACGCTCGATAAGTTGGGGCTTACAAAAAATACTATTATAATCCTGTCGAGCGATAACGGTCCTGTGATAGATGATGGATATCAGGATAGAGCCGAAGAGTTACTTAATGGCCACAAACCTTCAGGCAATCTTCGTGGAGGCAAATATAGTACTTTCGAAGCTGGTACACGTGTTCCTGTTATTGTAAGTTGGCCAAGAGGAACAGCCAAACCACACGAGTCGGATGTACTTGTTTCGCAGATAGACTGGTTTGCTTCTTTGGCTTCATTATTAGATGCAAAGCTCCCTAAAGGATCGGCACCCGATAGTTTTGACCGCTTGGGAAATATTCTTGGCAAAGACAAGACTGACCGTCCATGGGTGATAGGGCAGTCAGCAAACAGAACTCTGTCTGTGCGTACAAAGGAATGGAAATATATAGAGCCCTCTGATGGTCCTAAAATGATTCCATGGGGTCCAAAAATAGAAACCGGTTATCTTCCATTACCTCAATTATATAGAATGGATATAGCACCCGAAGAGGAAAATCTGGCATATAAATATCCTGATAAAGTATTCGAATTACAGAATGTTCTACGTAAGGTGAGAGCAGGAGTAAAGTTTAAATAATACTTTTTCATTCAAATATTAATTGCTCTTTCTTTACTTTGTGTATGGGAAGAGCAATTTCTATATATAATATTTAATAATAAGACCCGGTTTTGTGATATACTAATATTCTGGAAGCTTTCATTTTATAAATTATGAACTTTGCATTCTTTATAATTTGTTCGCATTGCAAGCATAATAGCTTCGCCTACTAATGCAACTTCGGCTAGGGCGTAATGACGATTATTGCTCCACTTAATTGTATGACCGGCTATCTCTGCTGTACGAAGTATTTTATTACGAATGTCATAATCTCCAAAGTAAGTTACGGCTCCTGTGGCAAATGCAGTGCCCGACGGACTTAATCCAAGAATAATAGGGCCTGCATCCATATCTAGTCCCCAAATATATGGATTATCATAATACTCTTTAATTCCTGATACTATGTCATCTTTCCAAAATACAGTTTTAAATCTTTTATATTGTTCATTGGCGAAGTCTTCATCAATATAGGATAAATATGAACAGTTTAATGCCGAGTATGAACCCTTTATAGGTGCCCCTTCAATTTGCTTTCCATCGTTGTCTAGGAAGGATACCAATAAACCTGTCTCCTTGTCAATCCACTCAGTTCGTGCTCGCTTTAGCCATGAATTTACAGTCGATGAATATTTACCACCGTTCATTTGCGAATATTGCGACAGAGCTACAATAGCTACAAGCATATCTGGTATGTATATTGCTTCATCGGGATAAGTTGGTAAATTTAATATCTTACTATTGATAATTCTACGATTCATTGTTTTGCATACAGAGGTAAACAATTCATCGTATTTACTATTGCCTCCAATAGTCTTGTAACCACTTATCATCCATGCAAGGTGACTAAGGTAAGATATGTGACTTTTATCTCCATCCAGACTAGAAAGCGGACTCTCTTCCCATCTTTCTTTATCATACTTGCTAAGGGTAGGAGACATTACAATTTGTATAAGACTGTCAATATTTTTAAGATTATCTTTTTGGGTTTCAGGATAAATTGATGAGATATTAGTCAATGCTGCCGATAGCATAGAACAAGAGTATAAAGCCCATTCCCCTTTAAACTGCTCGTCTATTTTAGATGGCATAGTATTCATAACCCTTGCAGGAGTAGTTACAATTTTACTAACCAGATAGTTTCTACGTTCCAATATCTCTTGTTTCTCACTATTTATATTTCCATGATCTTTACACCATAGCTCTGTATTGATTCCTTTTAATAATGGTAGGATTACAATTACTGATATTACTGCAAGTATATTAGTAACTTTCTTACTAAACCTCTTTCTTAAATTACGCCTTACAATTTTTATTATTATAAAGTAGGCCGCTCCATAAATTGGAAAGAATAGACTAACCTCTGCTGAGGGGAATATAGACCCCCAACATTTATTACATAATATTGCTAATGATGCATAAATTGCATATGGAAAGAGTAGCCAATGAAATATATACTTCTTTCTAATAGCTAAGAAATAAATTCCAAAAATAAATGTATATAATGTAATCAAAATGGATAGTCCAAAATTATAGCTTAATACATAAGACATTAGGAATAATGTAATATTCTGTAGGAAAGCCCATTTTACTAATTGCCAGATTGATTCTGTAATTTGTATCATTAATCTATCTAACTCTTCTTCCTCTTCTTCCATGTTTTAAATTTAATATTGTTTATGGAGCTAAAGATAAATTAAATTTGAAATATATGCATAAGTTTTTCCTTTTAATACTACTCTGATTAGATAGCTATATTTATGAATATATTATTTATAGACAAATTAATCGTTTCATTATAGTGGGCCGATCGTTCTATAGTAATGATACGATCGGCTCATATATATGGAACGATCGGCTCATTACTATAGAACACTATAGTTGTGAATAATTGAATATGTGCATCAAAGTAGTAAACCTTATTTTTATATGTAGTTTATATATGAATATCTACTATATGTGTGTGAATGATCTGTGAATATTGTTGTAGTAATGTTCACGTGCAACTAATTAATATACAGCGTGTTGGAATTGTGAACATTGTGACATTAAATTTAATTAAGTTGAGGTTATAGATAAAGGTTAAGATATAAAATTAATAAAAAGTATAAAACAAAAAAAGAGTAAAGTGATCAGCTTTACTCTTTTTTTTATTCTGTATAGAATAGCTTATTATTTGCCATTATACTCGTCAGATACAGTAAGTTTTTTACGACCTTTAGCACGACGGCTAGCTAATACTCTGCGACCGTTAGCAGACGCCATTCTTTCACGGAAACCGTGTTTGTTTTTTCTCTTTCTGTTAGAGGGTTGAAACGTTCTTTTCATTGTATATACTTATTTTTATGTTATTATCGATAACTAGTAATCGGGCTGCAAAATTAGTCACTTTTTTCAAATAAACAAAGAGTTAGCTCATTTTTTACTCTTTTCTTTTTGCGTTTTTTGCTGATTTACATTACTTTTGCATCGCAATACGTCAAAAATGGCGCATATTAAGTCTATAATAATAATCAAATATAAAAATAGAAAGTATGATTAATGCTCAAGACATTAAAATCGGAACTGCTATCCGTATGGATGGCAAATTGTATTTCTGTATAGATTTCCTTCACGTAAAACCAGGTAAGGGAAATACATTTATGCGTACTAAACTTAAAGATGTTATAAGCGGTTATGTTATTGAACGCCGTTTCAACATCGGTGAGAAGCTTGAAGATGTACGTGTAGAACGTCGTCCTTATCAGTTCCTATATAAAGAAGGAGAAGATTATATCTTCATGAATCAGGAAACTTACGATCAGCATCCTATAGCTCATGATCTTATTGAAGGTGTAGACTTCCTTAAAGAAGAGATGATTGTTGAGGTAGTTTCGGATGCTTCTACAGAAACTGTCCTTTTTGCTGAAATGCCTGTTAAAGTTCAACTTAAGGTTACTTATACAGAACCAGGATTGAAAGGTGACACAGCTACAAACACATTGAAGCCTGCAACAGTAGAAACTGGTGCTACAGTACGCGTTCCTTTGTTTATTAGCGAAGGTGAAATTATTGAAATAGATACTCGCGACGGATCTTATGTAGGTCGTGTAAAAGCTTAATATTATATAGTATAATATGAAAATGGCGGAACTTCTTGCAAGCTCCGCCATTTTTATTTTTCTTTGTCTTATAAGTTTGTTTAAAAATGAAGTATTCTTTTATTATACCTGTATATAATCGTCCGGATGAGGTGGACGAACTTCTGCAAAGTCTTACGGCTCAAAGAATGAAGGATTTTGAGGTTGTAATAGTTGAGGATGGATCGTCCTTGCCATGTAAGGATGTTGTGTCTAAATATAGCTCTTACCTTGATATTCATTATTATGTAAAGACTAATTCCGGACCAGGGCAGACTAGAAATTATGGTGCCGAAAGAAGTAGCGGAGAATTTCTATTAATACTAGATTCGGACTGTATTATACCCGATGGATATTTAGAAGAGGTGGATAAAGAGATTAATACTGAGTGTTGTGATGCTTTTGGTGGGCCCGATAGAGCGCATGATTCGTTCAGCGACACACAGAAAGCTATAAACTATGCCATGACTTCATTCTTTACAACCGGTGGAATTAGAGGAGGCAAGAAAAAGATGGATAAGTTTTATCCACGCAGCTTTAATATGGGAATACGAGCCGAAGTATACAGAAATCTGAAAGGATTTTCGGATATGCGTTTTGGAGAAGATATTGACTTTAGTATTCGTATATTTAAAAATGGATATAAATGCCGACTTTTTCCAGAAGCCTGGGTATGGCATAAGCGTCGTACAGACTTGAAGAAGTTTTTTAAACAAGTGTACAATTCAGGAATAGCAAGGATAAATTTATATAAGAAGTATCCAGAATCGCTAAAGGTGGTACATATGCTTCCGGCTATATTTACTATTGGAGTTTTGATTATATTGATATGTGCTTTAATCTGTCCTTGGAGTTTAATATTGCTTCTAATATTTGTAATAGTAATATTTACAGACTCGTCTGTTCAGAACAGAAGCATTAAGATAGGGGCTGTTTCCGTAATTGCATCATTTATACAACTTACGGGTTATGGAACTGGATTTATAAATTCCTGGTGGCAGCGATGTATATTGAAACGCGATGAGTTCTCGGCATTCAGAAAGAACTTCTATAAATAATACTTGAAAGAAATACAAATGCGAATACAAAATGAACGGAAAACTTACAATTACCAAATGGGCAGATGAGGATAAGCCACGCGAAAAAATGATGATGCATGGAGTTAATGCTTTGTCTAATGCCGAACTTCTTGCAATACTTATCGGATCGGGCAATACAGAGGATACTGCAGTAGAATTAATGAGGAAAGTACTGAAAAAATATGATGACGACCTTAACAGACTTGGAAAAGCGTCTATTGATGAGTTATGCACATTCAAGGGTATAGGATCGGCTAAAGCTATTACAATAATTGCTGCATCCGAACTTGGTAAAAGAAGACGAGAAGAAGAAATAAAGGAAAGAAGTATTGTAAGATCTTCCAAAGATGTGTATAATTATCTTTATCCTTTTATGTGCGATCTGTTTATAGAAGAATGTTGGGTTCTGTTTCTTAATCAGGGAGCCAGGATTATTGATCGTACAAAGATAAGTATGGGTGGGTTGGCGTCTACGGCGGTAGATATAAGATGCGTAATGCGCGAAGCGTTGATTAAAAGAGCTACTAATATAGTATTATGCCATAATCATCCATCCGGAAATATAAAACCAAGCAGAGAAGATGATAATCTTACGCAGCAGCTAGCCAATGCTTCAAAACTTATGAACATTAAACTGATAGACCATGTTATTTTAACAGATGGTAATTTTTATAGCTATGCCGATGAGGGAAGAATATAGATTTTGATTAAATTTGCGCTTAAAACAATAAAACTATGGACGCTGATAGCAGATTAAAGATAGAAGAGAGGATCATAGCGATGCTAAAGACTGTTTACGATCCTGAAATTCCTGTTGATATATATAACCTTGGACTTATCTATAATATAGATCTTCATGATGATGGTGAGGTTGTTATCGATATGACACTTACGGCACCCAATTGTCCTGCTGCCGATTTTATAATGGAAGATGTACGCCAGAAAGTAGATTCGGTTGAAGGGGTAGTCTCTTCGACTATAAATCTTGTTTTCGAACCGGAATGGGATAAGGATATGATGAGTGAGGAAGCTAAATTAGAATTAGGATTTTTATAATATGAAGAATATATATTTTCTATCGGATGCGCATCTTGGGTCTCGTGCTATAGAACATAGCCGTACTCAGGAACGTCGGCTTGTGAATTTTCTGGATAGTATAAAAAATGATGCAGCTGCCGTATATCTGTTAGGAGATATGTTCGATTTCTGGTATGAATTTAAGTTTGTAGTGCCTAAAGGATATACACGTTTTCTTGGCAAAATATCCGAACTTACCGATATGGGTGTAGAAGTACATTTTTTTATAGGTAATCATGATATATGGTGTATTGATTATTTTGAGAAGGAGTGTGGTATGATTGTACACCGCGAAGCTGTTACATGTGAAATATATGGAAAAGAGTTCTATCTAGCACATGGAGATGGCTTAGGAGACGAAGACAAGAAATTTATGTTGCTTAGAAGAATGTTTCATAGCACTACTTTGCGTAGAATGTTTTCTATGCTTCATCCAAGATGGAGTATGAATTTTGGACTTGAATGGGCTAAGCATAGCCGACTGAAAAGAGAGGGTGGTAAAGAGCCCGAATATCAGGGAGAGGCTATAGAACCGTTGGTTAAGTTTTCGAAAAAGTATCTAATAACTCATCCTACAATAAACTATTTTATATTTGGTCATCGCCATATTATGCTCGACCTTATGTTATCTCATACCTCAAGAATGATTATTTTGGGAGATTGGATAAATGAGTTCTCATATGCAGTGTTCGATGGAGAGAGTATGTTTCTAGAACAGTATATAGAAGGAGAAAGCGAATATAGATAGTTTAAAATATTTTCAAGCGAATAATATAGATTAAATATAATAAAAAAGAACAGGTCGTTATGGAAATCTAATTTCTAATCGACCTGTTCTTTATATATGTTGGTAATATTATTTCAATATTTCCATTGTATCGCTTGCAATCATCAATTCTTCATCTGTTGGAATAACTACAACTTTTACCTTTGAATCGGGGGTTGATACGATAGCTTCCTTACTACGGATTTTAGCATTCTTTTCAATATCAACTTCTACGCCCATGAATTCAAGGCCTGCACACACTCCGGAGCGGCAAGTTGCTTGATTTTCACCAACACCACCTGTAAACAAGATAACATCTACTCCACCCATAGCTGCTGCATATGCACCTATATATTTCTTAATACGGTAGAAGTACATGTTTTCTGCAAGAATAGCCATCTTGTCTTCGCCTACAGCAACAGCATCTTCAAGTTCACGCATATCGCTTGACTTGCCAAAGATACCAAGAACACCGCTCTTTTTGTTTAGAAGATCTGAAACTTCAGAAGCCGACATGTTAAGTTTTTCCTGAAGGAATGTTACAGCACCGGCATCAATGTCACCACTTCTTGTACCCATCATAAGTCCTTCCAATGGTGTAAGGCCCATACTTGTATCAATGCACTTTCCATCTTTTACAGCAGAAATTGATGCACCATTACCAATGTGACAAGTAATGATTTTTGATCCTTCAACAGGAATGTTCAGATATTCGCATACACGTTGTGAAACGTATCTGTGAGATGTTCCGTGGAAACCGTAACGACGGATACCATATTTCTTGTATAATTCGTAAGGAATAGCATAAAGATAGGCATAATCTGGCATTGTTTGGTGAAATGCAGTATCGAATACACCAATCTGAGGTACGTTAGGAAGAATAGCCGAGATAGCGTTTACACCTTTCAGATTTGCTGGATTATGAAGAGGAGCAAGGTCATTGCAAGCTTCGAATTCATTCAGTACTTCTTCAGTCAAAAGAACTGATTTGCTAAACTTTTCTCCGCCGTGTACCATACGATGTCCTACAGCATTTATCTCTTCCAAAGATTTGATTGTACCATATTCTGGACTTGTAAGAGTTTCTAGAATGAATTCTACACCTACAGTATGTTCAGGAATATCTTTTTCAAGAATCTTCTTTTCACCATTGGGTAAAGTGAATTTTAGGAATGATCCATCTATACCAATTCTTTCAACACCACCCTGTGTAAGAACTTCTTTTGAGTCCATGTCAAACAGCTTGTATTTGATAGATGAACTTCCGCAATTAAGTACTAATATTTTCATAATTTCTAAATTAATTATTCGATTTAGCTGCAATAGCCTGGTTGGCTGTAATAGCAATCATTTTGTAAACATCATCAACAGAACATCCACGAGACAAGTCATTAACCGGACGAGCAATTCCCTGAAGAATTGGACCTATTGCTGTTGCATTGCCAAGACGTTCAACAAGCTTGTAAGAGATATTACCAACTTCTAGTGATGGAACCACAAGAACATTGGCACGACCTGCTATATCTGATCCGGGAGCTTTGCTCTCTCCAATATGAGGAACTAAAGCTGCATCAGCTTGTAATTCACCATCTATCTTAAGTTCAGGAGCCATTTCTTTTGCAAGCTTCAAGGCTTCAACAACTTTGTCAACAACTTCATGTTTTGCAGATCCTTTTGTAGAGAAACTCAATAGAGCTACTCGTGGATCAAGACCGGCAACTGCTTTTGCTGTCTCTGCAGTACAAACAGCTATCTGTGCCAATTGGTTTGCATCGGGTACAGGAGTTACAGCCACATCGCCCATTACTACTGTTCCGTGTTCACCAAAATCAGGAGCTTTTGTTAATAACAACATAGCACCAGACACACATGTAATTCCTGGAGTTGTTTTGATAATCTGTAATGCAGGACGTAGTACATTGCCGGTAGTGTTACGTGCACCAGCCAACTGACCATCTGCATCACCTGCTTTTATGATAAGACAACCAAGATATAAAGGATCAAGAACAAGCTTGCGTGCTTCCTCTATAGTCATTCCTTTTTTCTTGCGCAGTTCACAAAGCAATTCTGCATATTCTTCTTTCTTGTCGTGATTTGCAGGATCTATTATTGTAGCTTTGTTTATGTTTCCAAGTCCCCATTTTTTAGCTAATTCAAGAATTTCTTCAGGATTACCTAATAAGATAAGGTCAGCAACTTCGTCTGTCAATATCTGATTGGCAGCTTTTAAGGTACGTTCTTCAGTTCCTTCAGGAAGGACGATGCGCTGTTTATTGGCTTTTGCGCGATCGATAATTTTAGAAATTATATCCATTATAATATATTAATTAATTCGATTCAAAGGGAGGATGTGAAAAATTTGTTGCAAAAATAGGTAATTTTGCAATATCAACATTGCAAAATGAGTAATATTTTTGAGCGTATATATATAAAAAATGATTATTTAAAGTTTATATTATATGTTTAAGTAACTTTGCCCCGGTTTTCAATAAATAATAGTTTATGATACGACAATGTTTCATCTTGTTCGGTTGTCTTGCTTTAGGAGAACTGATAGTTTATCTTACAGGGATAATGTTGCCATCAAGTATTATAGGAATGCTCCTTCTTACGCTTTTCCTTAAACTTGGATGGATAAAGCTTGACTGGGTAAAAGGTCTTTCCGATTTTTTGGTAGCAAATCTTGGTTTCTTTTTTGTGCCTCCGGGAGTGGGGCTTATGCTCTATTTTGATATTATAGCTGCTCAGTTTTGGCCTATAGTAATAGCAACCATAGTAAGTACTATCCTGGTACTTGTAGTAACAGGATGGGTTCATCAATTAATGAGAAAATCAAATGGAATATTTAGAAAATAAGTTTTTTCTTCTTGCTGTAACTTTTGGCGTTTTTTTTGCAGCAAAAGTTATCCAGAGAAAAACGGGATGGGTAATATTGAATCCCATACTATTTACAATTACTGTACTAATAATATTCTTGCAGTGTACGGGTATAAGTTATGATAAGTATAATGAAGGAGGACATCTTATAGAATTTTGGCTTAAACCTGCCGTTGTTGCTTTGGGAGTTCCTCTTTATATGCAGTTGGAGATGATTAAAAAACAGCTTATTCCAATAATAGTTTCTCAGTTGGCTGGTTGTTTGGTGGGACTTGTGGCCGTTGTACTTATTGCAAAATTACTTGGTGCAACCCCCGAAATAATATGTTCGTTAGCTCCTAAGTCTGTAACTACTCCTATTGCTATGGAGGTATCAAAGACTACAGGTGGTATTCCGGCACTTACTGCTGCCGTTGTTGTAGTAGTAGGATTGTTCGGAGCTGTATGTGGGTTTAAAGTACTTCAGGTAGGACGCGTAGGGAGTCCTATAGCACAGGGACTATCAATGGGTACGGCAACACATGCCGTAGGGACTTCGGCTGCTATGGAAATTAGTTCGAAATATGGAGCATATGCCAGTTTGGGCCTGACGCTGAACGGTATTCTTACCGCTATATTTACACCCGTAATATTGAGAGTTCTAGGAATAATATAACAAAATATATCGTATATTTGTTATATATGATATAACTGATAATTTTTATGATATCATTTAAAGAAATAACATTAGAAGATAAAAATATAATAGAGAAATATACTCTTGAAAGTCAGAGAAGGAACTGTGACTTATCTTTTGCAAATATATGTAGTTGGAATTTTTTGTACCAGACTAAGTATGCTATAGTCAATGATTTTCTAGTGTTTAGATTTTATCTTGGCGAACAATTGGCATATATGATGCCCATAGGAAAAGGTGACATGAAGTCTGTAATAGAGTTATTGGTTGAAGATGCCGATGCGATAGGAGCAAAGTTTTATATGGTAGGAGTTTGTACAGAAAATAAAGACGAATTGCAGATAGAACTTCCTAATTATCTTTCTTTCAGCATGGAGCGCGACTATGCTGATTATGTATATTTGCGTACAGATTTAGCAACTCTAAAAGGGAAAAAGTATCAGTCTAAAAGAAATCATATAAATAAATTCAAAGCTCAGTATCCTGATTATGAATATAAGGAACTGACTCCACAATTAGTATCCGAATGTCTAAAACTTGAAGAAGAATGGTGTAGAGCGAATAACTGCGAAGAACAGACTGCTTTGGCTGCGGAAAGAAGATCGATGACATTTGCACTTAGTAATATGGAATCTCTAGGAATTACAGGAGGCGTTCTGCATGTAGGAGGAAAGATTGTTGCATTTACCTATGGATGTATAATAAGCAACGATACTTGGGATGTTTGTGTAGAGAAAGCCGATACAACTGTAGAAGGTTCGTATACTATGATTAATTTTGAATATGCAAATCATATAGATCCATCATTTATATATATAAATCGCGAGGAAGATCTTGGATTGGATGGACTAAGAAAAGCAAAACTTTCATATCATCCCATTATACTTCTTGAGAAATGGATAGCCGAAAAGATATAAGATATAAGGAGGAAATCAAATCGTTATGGAAACAGTGTTTTGACGATTCAGATGAGTTTGTTAATTTCTATTTTGATGAACGATATTCTGATAAGATAAACATGGCAATTGTAGAAGATGGTCAGATAATTGCGGCTCTTCAGATGATTCCTTATGAAATGACCTGCTGCAATACGCTTATATCTACCTCATATATATCGGGCGCATGTACTAATCCACTATATCGAAATCATGGATATATGCGCAAGCTACTTGCTGATACGCATCGTAGGATGTGGAGTGACGGAGTCTTGCTCAGTACACTTATTCCGGCTAATGCTCCATTGATAAAATATTACGAGAAGGCGGGATATAATTCTTGTTTTGGATATATAGCACAAGAGATAGAGAAAAAGGAGTTGGAATATAATCTGACTTTTGAGGAAAGTAAAGGTTCATCGGACAGTATATTTAAATATTTTGACCGTAAGATGAAAGAGCGTCCGTGCTGTATTCAGCATTCAAAGGAAGACTTTATTCTTATTATGGCAGATATCAGACTTTCGGGAGGTTCGGTTATAATAGCAAAGGATAATGACGACATTAAGGGATTGGCATTTTGTGTAATCAATGATGACAAGCTATTTATTAAGGATATTCTAGCTGATAATAATCATGTAGAATCTTTACTTCTAAATAAAAGTCTTGATTTTTTTAGAAAAGATAAGCTTATATACCTAATTCCATCTTCTTCTAATACCTTATATAAAGGTATGGCAAGAGCTATACATCTAGATAGATTGTTGACGGTATTTGCAAATCATCATTCATCGGTAGAATTCGATGTCTATATAGAAGGAGATGATGATATTCCTGAAAATAACGGATATTATTCAATTAGGAATGGAATCTGTTCTAAAGGAGAAACAGAAGGCACACGATATAGAAAGTATCACATAAAAGACTTTGTTAGACTATTGCTAGAGATGGAACATCCTTATATGAGCTTAATGCTTGATTAATTATGTATCAAGGGTAAGAAGACTTTCAAGCTTCTCGGCAGAGAGCTTTAAGTATAAATGACCTTTATATGCAACAGAAATGTTACCTGTTTCTTCAGATACGATTATAGCCATAGCATCGGTCTCCTGAGATATTCCCATAGCCGAACGATGTCGCAATCCCAATGATTTAGGAATAGTCTGATCGTGAGATACCGGTAGTATGCATGCAGCCGCTTCTATCTTTTTATGACGAATTATCATAGCACCATCATGTAGCGGACTATTCTTGAAGAAGATGTTTTCTATTAATCTCTGACTTAAATTTGCATTAATAACTTCTCCTGTAGATATTATATCATTAAGTGGCATAAGCTTTTCAATCACTATCAAAGCTCCTACTTTATTTTTGCTCATGCTCATGCAGGCAAGTACTATAGGCATGATATCCTGCTTTTCATCTTTGTCTTTCTTATTTCTTGTAAGGTACTTGAATATTCCTCCCATACCTTTATGAGAACCAAGTCTTACAAGGAATCTCTTTATGTCATCCTGAAACAGTATAATCAATGCCAATGCTCCTACACTTACCAACTTGTCGAATATGGAACCAAGCAATCTCATCTCTAGCACTTGTGATACAATTATCCATATACCTATAAATATAAGTATTCCTACGAATATATTTATCGAACCCGAGTCTTTCATCAAACGATAAGTCTGATATAGTAGGAATGCTACCAGAAGAATATCTACAAAGTCTTTTATGCTGAAATCTATGAACATATTATTTAGTTATAAAGCGGTTTTTGCATGTGTGCATCTTATTTATAATGGCTATATTCTCTACAGCTTGTCTTACATCATGTACACGTAGAATGTTTGCTCCCTTTAATAAGGCAATAGTATCTAGTACTGTAGTTCCGTTAAGAGAATCCTGCGGAGTTGTTCCGAGTAACTTATATATCATCGATTTTCTGGAAATTCCTATAAGTAAAGGTAATCCAAAAATATCAAATTCTTCAAGGCTACTCATTAATTCGTAATTATGTTCAATCGTCTTTGCAAAGCCGAATCCTGGATCAAGTATAATATCTTTCACTCCTAAACTGTGTAGCTTTTCTATCTTTTCAGAGAAATAATAGAAGACTTCCTTTATAATATTATCATAATGAGGATTTTTCTGCATATTCTGCGGAGTGCCTTTCATATGCATTATTATATATGGAACATTCAATGAAGCGATAGTTTCGAACATGGTGCTATCCATTTCACCTGCAGATATATCATTAATTATGTCAACTTTGAATTCTTTTACGCACATATCAGCAACTTCTGCTCTGAAAGTATCAACCGATAGTACTGCATCGGGGAAATTATCACGGATTATTCCTAGTCCTCTACGTAGACGTTCCATCTCTTCGGCAGCCGAAACATCTTCTGCGTCTTGTCGTGAAGAATATGCACCTATGTCTATAATATCTCCTCCCTCCTCTATAATCTGCCTTGCGCGCTTAAGTATCGATTCGGAAGATTGCTGGCGACTTTCTGAATAAAAGGAGTCTGGAGTAATATTCAGTATTCCCATAACTCTTGGAAAATTCAGATCCATAAGTTTACCATTGACGTTAATATACTTGGAAGTAGGATTATTCATGATCTATAATTGAAATTGTAATACAAAAGTAAATAGAAATATCCACCTAATTGTTATTTAATATTTTTTTTTTCAGCTATCTTTGCGGCAACTTAATTAAAAAGATATAAAGATGGATATTTCAACTTTATACAAATGTTTTACGGAATGCGGAGTGGTGACTACCGATAGTCGTAACTGTCCTGAAGGTTCTATGTTCATAGCTCTTAAAGGCGATTCCTTTAATGGTAATGAATTTGCTTTGCAGGCACTCGAGAAAGGATGTCAGTATGCTGTAGTAGATGACAGGAAATATGCAAACTATCCTAATCCACGCATATTATACGTAGAGGATGGCTTGACGGCTTTACAGCAGTTGGCAAATTATCATCGTCGTAAACTTGGTACTAGGATAATAGGTATTACAGGTACAAACGGTAAGACAACAACCAAGGAACTTATTGCTGCTGTCCTTCAAAAACGTTATGAAGTATTATATACAGAGGGTAACCTTAATAATCATATTGGGGTTCCATTAACATTATTACGTCTTAATGAAGATCATGAGATGGCAGTGATAGAGATGGGTGCAAATCATCCAGGTGAGATAAAAACCTTAGTCAATATTGTTGAACCCGACTATGGAATAATAACTAATGTAGGCAAGGCTCATCTTGAAGGTTTCGGATCATTTGAAGGTGTAATAAAGACAAAGGGTGAGCTTTATGATTATTTGAAATATGCAGGCAAACATATTGCATTCATCGATAAGGATAATCAATATCTTGAAAAAATATCGGATGGGCTTATTCGTATAAATTATGGAACCGAGAATGAAGAGGGACTTTATATAAGTGGTCATCTTGTGTCGTGTGCTCCTTTCTTGTCTTTTGGGTGGTCACATGAGGGTCAGAGTTTCAAAGTTGATACTCATCTTATAGGAAGTTATAACATAAAAAATGCACTTGCGGCAATAACAATAGGTCGATACTTTAGTGTGCCTTCAGGTTCTATATGCGAAGCACTAGAATCGTATGTGCCTAATAATAATCGTTCTCAACTTACCGAAACTCCTTATAACAAACTTATAGTAGATGCTTATAACGCAAATCCTACAAGTATGATGGCGGCTCTTGATAATTTCAGGATTATGGATGTTCCACACAAGATGGTTGTTCTTGGAGATATGAAAGAACTTGGTTACAGTAGTAAGGAAGAACATAAAAAAATAGTAGACTATCTTAAAGAGTGCAATTTTGAAAGAGTTATTCTGGCAGGTAAAGAATTCTGTGATATAAATTCGGAATATGAACATTACAATACCACTCCTGAATTGATAGAAGCACTGAAAAAGAATCGTCCTGAGACTTTTTATATATTGATAAAAGGTTCTAATGGAATGAAACTCAGTCAGCTTAAAGAGTATTTATAGTAAAATATATAAAGTAAAATAGGTTCCCCTTTTACTTCATGCATATGTAGTTTAAGGGGAACTTTTTATAAATACATTCAACAATAATATAATAGGTAAAAAGATATGATAAAGGCATTGTTTTTCGATATAGACGGTACACTTGTAAGTTTTAAGACCCATACAATACCACAGTCTACTATCGATGCGTTAATTAAGGCGAAGGAAAAAGGAGTGAAGATATTTATATCAACAGGACGTCCTTTACCTTTTATAAATAATCTTCAGGATATAAATAATCTTATAGATGGATATATGACAACAAACGGAGGCTTTTGTTTCATAGGAGATAAGGTAGTAAGTCAAACTCCTATTCCTAAAGAGGATGTATATAAAATTATTGAATTTGCACGTATAATGGACTTTAGCTGTGTGGTGGTAGGAGAAAAAGATATTGCTATATACAATTATAAGGAGATAGTTGATGAGATATTTCATAGAATGCTTAATGTAGATTATGATTTCAGCAAGAACAGTATAGAAGATGTACTGCAACAGAATATACTTCAAATAACTCCATTTATAACGCAGACTCAAGAAGAAGAGATAATGCCAATTCTTAAAGGATGTTTCTCTGCAAGATGGTACCCACTTTTTACAGACATTACAGCTTCTAATGTAAATAAGGGAAATGCTTTGATTGAAATGGCTAATTATGAAAATATAGATATAGATGAAACTATGGCATTAGGTGATGGAGGAAATGATATCTCAATAGTCCAAAAAGCCGGAGTTGGAGTAGCTATGGGAAATGCAGGTGAAGAACTCAAGAAATTTGCCAATTTCATAACTTCAAGTGTTGATGAAGATGGTGTAATGAAAGCTCTTAAACATTACAATGTAATATAAAATCGTCTTTTGACCATTTTTTATCCTTATAGTGACTAAATTTTTACTTATTAATTACATTTTTAAGTCCTATTTTTGTAGTGATATAAAAAAACACTATGAAAAACTGGATTATAATAATTATAACTTTATTCCTTTCAGCTGATGCTATAGCTCAAAAGTTAGTAGAAGCTGGTAAGGGTTATAGCAGCACTTCAGTTAATACTACTGTATTCAGAAATAATTCTGTAGTAACTTTTAAAAAAAATCAGTACATATCTTTTTATGATGCTGATGGCTTTTTAGTAGTAGGAAAGAGAAAACTTGGTACAGAAAACTGGACTTTAAAGAGATCTCAATATAAGGGAAATGTAAAGGATGCTCATAATGTAATAAGTATGATGGTGGACGGTGATGGTTATCTTCATTTATCGTTCGATCATCATGGACATAAACTTAATTATTGCCGCAGTATATTTCCCGAGAGTTTGGACCTCGGTGATAAGCAAAGTATGGTAGGGGATAATGAGAATGATGTAACATATCCTGAATTCTATACTCTTAAAGGTGGCGACCTTTTATTTGCCTATCGATCGGGGGCTTCCGGACGTGGTAATCTGGTATTAAACCGTTATGATTTAAAGAACCGTAAGTGGGAGAGGGTACAGGATGTACTAATTGACGGTGAAAATAAAAGAAATGCTTATTGGCAACTTTATGTAGATACCAAAGGAACAATTCATCTTTCGTGGGTATGGAGAGAAACATGGTTAGTAGAGACAAATCATGATCTTTGTTATGCAAAATCCTTGGATGGTGGTAAAAGCTGGTTTAATAGCAAAGGTGAAAAATATACTCTTCCTATAAGATTGGATAACGCAGAATATGCTTGTAAAATTCCACAAAACAGTGAGCTTATAAATCAAACCAGTATGGGTACTGATAATGAGGGTAATCCTTATATAGCCACTTACTGGCGAGATCAGAATGACAGTATCCCTCAATATAGATTGATATGGAATGATGGTAATAAATGGTCGTCCGTAAAAGTTGGCAATCGCACTACTCCTTTTTCATTGAAAGGAGGAGGTACTAAGATGATTCCTATATCACGTCCACGCATGGTAGTAAATAAAGGTAAAGTATATTATATCTTTCGTGATTCTGAAAGAGGAAGTAAAGTATCTATGGCTTATACTTCGGATATTAATAGAAGAAATTGGGAAATTATTGATTTAACTGATTTTTCTGTCAACGCTTGGGAACCAAGTTACGATTCTGAACTTTGGAAAAAGAGCCACAAACTTCATCTTTTTGTACAGAGTACTAATCAGGGAGATGGTGAAAGAGCCATTCAGAGCGCTCCAACGTCTGTATATATACTTGAAATGAATAAAATTAACCAAATAAATAAATATTAATCTTATGACTAACTTACTAAGAAAATTATTTCTCTGCGGTGTAGCTGGCGTAATTGCAGTCGGTACGAGTGCAAGAGAGTCGGAAGCTAATCAGGTAAGAGGAATTATTCAAAAAGTAAATAACTACTGGCAAACAAATAATAAGCCCGAAGTACGTTCTTTCTGGGATAATGCCGCCTATCATACAGGTAATATGGAAGCGTATTTCCTTACCGGAAATGAGGCTTACCGAGCATATTCGGAAGCATGGGCAAAGCATAATCAATGGAAAGGAGCCAAGAGTGATGATAAATCTAAATGGAAGTCTAGCTATGGCGAAACTGACGAATACGTATTGTTCGGAGATTATCAAATATGTTTCCAAACTTATGCCGATTTATATAATCTTTCTGGCGATAATTATAAAATAGCTCGTGCTAGAGAGGTTATGGAGTATGAAATGAGTACTCCAAATAACAACTATATATGGTGGAGTGATGGGCTATATATGGTAATGCCTGTAATGACAAAACTTTATAAGATAACAAGAAACGAATTATATTTAGATAAACTGTATTCCTATGTGCTTTATTCTGATAGTATAATGTATGATAATGAAGAAGGATTATATTACAGAGATGCAAAATATGTATATCCTAAACATAAAAGTGTAAACGGAAAAAAAGATTTCTGGGCTCGAGGTGATGGATGGGTACTTGCAGGACTAGCTAAGGTTATAAAGGATCTTCCTACCGATTACAAGCATCGTCAATTCTTTGTTGATAAGTTTATTGCTATGTCGAAGGCAGTTGCAGCTATTCAGCAACCAGAAGGATACTGGACACGTAGTATGATGGATCCGGCTCATGCACCTGGCCCTGAAACAAGTGGTACAGCATTCTTTACTTATGGATTATTATGGGGAGTTAATAATGGATATCTTGATGAGGCTACTTATAAACCAGTAATAGACAAAGCTTGGAACTATCTTAAAAATAAAGCGTTACAAAAAGATGGACGAGTAGGTTTTGTACAGCCGATAGGCGAGAAAGCTATTCCTGGTCAGATTGTGAATGAAAAGTCTACAGCAAACTTTGGAGTTGGAGCGTTCTTATTAGCTTCATGCGAGTATGTACGTTATCTTGAATCAAGAAATAACGAAGATCGTGCGTACTGGTGCTCTCTTGCATATAAGATGGCCGAACCGGTGTTGAAGAATATGTCCGAAGGTAATCTTCAGAAGAACATGTTGGTAGAGGTAAGTCCAAACTGGGATGGTCGTAACAAAAGAGTTACATATATGGAAGCGTTTGGCCGTCTTATGGCTGGTATAGCACCTTGGTTAAGTCTGCCAGATGACAATAGTGAAGAGGGTAAAATGAGAAAACAGTTACGTAGTTGGGCTATAAAAAGTTATGTAAATGCAGTAAATCCGGAAAGTCCAGATTATTTGTTATGGCGTGGTCACGGTCAGGCACTTGTAGATGCAGCATACGTTGCCGAAAGCTTTTTACGTGCTTACGATCAATTATGGATGCCATTGGATGAAACCACAAAGAAACGATATATAGAAGAATTTACTCAGTTGCGTCGTGTCGACCCACCTTATACAAATTGGCTGTTATTTTCATCTATCATTGAAAGTTTCCTTGCAAAATCCGGAGCACCTTGCGATGAGTATAGAATAAACTCTGCTATTCGTAAAACTGAAGAGTGGTATACAGGAGATGGCTGGTATGCAGATGGTCCTCAGTTTTCGTTTGATTATTATAGTAGTTACGTATTTCATCCCATGTATCTTGAAACTCTTCAGGCTATGAAGGATTCTAAAATATACACACGCATACATTATAAGAAGTATTATGAGCGTGCTCTTAAACGTACCCAGAAATTCAGTATAGTACTGGAACGTTTTATTTCTCCAGAAGGAACATTCCCAGTTTTCGGCCGTTCAATACCTTATCGTATGGCTACAATGCAGCCTTTGGCACTTATGGCATGGTATCAGCAGTTACCTGCCACTCTCACTAACGGTCAGGTACGTGGCGCTCTTACTGCAGTAATGCACCGTATGTTCGATGGAAAGGAAAACTTCAATGAAAAGGGATTTCTTACAATTGGATTTGCAGGCAGACAGCCTAATATAGCCGATTGGTATACAAACAATGGTAGTCTTTACATGACCTCTCTAGGCTTCTTGCCTTTAGGACTTCCTGCAGCGCATTCTTTTTGGACAGATGCTGAACAGCCTTGGACAAATCGTAAGGCATGGGGTGGTGAAGCCTTTCCAAAAGATCATCATTGGAAAGATGAAATAAAGACTTGGGACCTTTTTTAATAAATAATATAGTTGAAATAATTTAAAGTGTTGTAAAGAAAGTGCCATTCCTATTTCTTATGAAATTCGGAATGGCACTTTTATTATATTAAAATTATCTTTATTTAATTGATGCGTTCATCTGTCGCTTAATGAATTCGGAAGGTGAAACACCATACTCTTCCTTGAAACATTGGCGGAAATAGGCTACGCTGCTGAATCCTATCATGTAAGATATTTCTGATATATTATTATCTCCTTTCAATAATAGACGTACTCCGTTGCGCATCTTTACCTTACGTATAAACTCATTGGCCGACATGTCGGTAAGTCCTTTTATTTTTCTATATAGAGTGGAGTGACTCATGCACATCTTGTCGGCTATAAATCCTATATCCATCTTCTCCATATCAAGATTCTCTTCTATTATAGCAGTTATCTTATTAATGAATTCACTATCTAGCGGATTCAGTTTGTCTATAACTTCATCCTGTCTTGGCTGATTATTGGATCTCAGCATACACGCAATCTTTTGTCTAGTTTCAAGAAGGTTTACAATGCGACTTTGTAATAGTTTTGCACTGAATGGTTTAGTTATATATGAATCTGCACCCGAATCGTATCCCTCTTCTTTGTCCTGAATAGAATCTTTTGCAGTAAGTAATATAACAGGAATGTGGCTGGTGCGCATGTCATCCTTTATTTTTCTGCACAAATCCTTCCCATTCATTATAGGCATCATTATATCACTTATTATTATATTAGGAATTTTTGTTTCGGCTATATTCAATCCTTCCTGTCCGTTCTCTGCTGTTAATACTTCATACTCATCGCAGAAAGAACTTCTTATATACTCTCTTATGTCATTATTATCTTCTACAACAAGAAGTATAGGCTTAGAGTCAGCTTTAATCATATCTTCGTTTGCTTCTTCATCTATATCCGACTGCAAGTATGGCTCATCATTATTTATAGTAGAGTGAACTGCATCTGGGTAAGAATTGTCAGTAAGTAGCTGTATAGTGAAGGTAGTACCTTTTTCCTCTTCACTTTCTACATTTATTATAGCCTGATGTAATTCTGCCAATCCTTTTACAAGTGCTAACCCTATACCCGACCCTGCAATCTGGTATTTGCTATTTCCCTGATAATATCTTTCGAATATATGAGGTAGAGATTCGCTTGAAATTCCATGTCCGGTGTCGCTTACTGCAATCTCTGTATATTTAAGTCCATTTTTCTCTGTAGAACGTAAAATAACCTTTATCTCACCTTCAGGAGTATATTTGGCAGCATTGCTCAGAAAATTGTTAAGAATTGTAGTTATCATTTCCCTATCAAAGAAAAGTATGGTATCATCAGTTTCTATATTTACCGAATAACTTACTTTTTTATTCTGGTTAAGTTCTTTATATCTTATTCCTATTTCCATTAAAAGCTTTGAAATATCACCCTTTTCTACAGTAAGCTTTCTGTTTTGCGTTTCGGTCTTTCTAAATTCAAGAATACCATTTATAAGGTTAAGTAGTCGTGTAGCGCTGTCACGTATTATATTTATCTTATTATAGTGTGGTGCCGATAAATTCTTATCGCTCAGTAAATCTTCTAACGGACCCAGTATGAGCGTAAGTGGAGTACGTAACTCATGAGTGATGTTGGTATAGAATCGTAAACGTTCATTATTAAGTTCTTGCTCGTTTATAATCTTCTTCTTTTCCATAACAAGTGAACTCTCAAGATATATTTTTCTTTTATAGAAACGCAGGAATGCTAATATGCATCCTATAAATACTAATAAATATATACTCTTTGCATACCATGTAAGCCATAAAGGAGGATTTATTACTATTTTAATTGATGCTACATCATCATTCCATTCCTGATTTCTGAATCTTGTTCTTAGTTTGAATACGTATGTACCATGAGGTAAATTACGGAATATAATCTGTTTTTCATCTTGTGTATTATACCATACATTTTCTAATCCTTCAAGCATGTAAGAGAAATCTACCTGAGGACTTTGAGTATAATCAAGAACATTGAATGAAATTTTGAATGTGTTATGATTGTATGGAAGTTCTATTATTCCTGAAGATACTGGAATATCAACTTCTTCTTTTTTACTCTCCTTTATTGACAAGAATGTAGTAAATCCTGTAATTGATGCAGTCATTACCTTGCGTGGTTTAACTACATCCTCGGGCTTGAAATAACATGCACCATTCTGAGAACCGAAATATATTGTACCATCCTTTGTTATACATACCGACTTACTCATGAAATCTCCCAATGGTACCCCGTCTTGATTATTGTAATTGTAAAATACATGTCTATTTTCATCCAATCTTGATATTCCACCATTTGTGCTTATCCAAATGTTATGATTCTTATCTTCCGTGATAGCACGTACGTTAGAATTTAAAAGTCCTTTATCCTCCTTATATACTTTATATGAATCTGGTCGGAATGAATCTTGAAATACGGCTATCCCTTCGCGAGTTGCAACCCATATTCTTTTATTTGAGTCAATAATCATATGATTAACTGCATTTGAACAGAATCCGTTGTCGGTTACAAAGTTCCATGAAAGTTTATTGTCGGTGTCAAATATGCTTACTCCCTTTCCAAAAGTTGCTATCCATAATTTCCCTTCTTTATCCCGAAGAATTCCGTGTATCATTTTGTCGGGTAACTGAGATTGAAATTCCTGTGCTACTTCGATAATTCCATTTTCATATTTATATATACCCTGATCGGCTCCTATATACATATTTTTACCATCCTCATAAAAACAGTTTACGTTAAGATTTTCTTCTGATTTTAGACGAGTTATTTTGTTTGTTTCAGAGTTGTATATTAAGATACCGTTCATGTACGTACCAAGCCATATTTCGTTGTTTTTTGCTTTATATGCTACATTCACATGTGAATTTGGAATAGTATAGAGAGAAGAAATATTTGAGCTGTAATCTCTTTTACCATTTATGAAAGAAATAATATCTTCCTCACCAGTAATCCAGACTTTATTGTCAATTGCAACCATTCCCCATACTTGTCGATTTATGCTTTTCCCTTCATTTTCCATATAATAAGGAAGAATATTGAAAAAGGGTTGTGCATAACTTATAAAGTCAACTCCTCCACGATAATTTGCAATCCATATATTATCAAACTTATCTTGAAAAACTGCACGTGCATTTGGACTTGACAAGCCATGACTGTCGTTTGTTGGAACAATATTTCTGAAATTAAGATTTTCTAGAGACATGAAAAGACTTTTCTTCAGATCGAGTATACTTATTCCACCCATATTTGTACATATCCATAATTCTCCGTTTCTCATTTCCCTTATATCTCTTACTATATTTGATAATAGTGAGTTCTTGTTTGCTGCATTATATTTAAATGAAATGAAAGTTTCGGTAGCCGGATTGAACAGTGCTAGTCCTTGGTTAGTACCTACCCATACATTATTGTTGCTGTCAATGAATATCGATAACACTGTATTTCCGGGAATAGAAGTATTATCGTTTGGGTTATGCATGTAATTCTTTAGTTGGCCGCTCTTTATAGATACAATGCTCATTCCGTTTCCGTCATGACCTATATAAAGATTTCCTTTTCCATCATCACAGCTAGTATAGCATTTTTTTCCTACTATATCTTTTATTTTTTCTAAATAATAATGCACGAATTTATCTTCCTTTTTATCATAATAGTTTATTCCACAATGGTAAGTAGTAATCCAAATTCCTAAATTATCTCTTGATCCTTTTATATCAGTGATGTCGTTGGTTGTAAGGCCATGATTTCCGGGACCGGCTTTGTAAGTAGTAAAAGTTTCGGTATTGGTGTCGAATACAGATAATCCATCGCGTTGAGTACCAATCCATACTCTATTGTCGGTGGAATCGGAAAAAATGGCATTCATCTCATTTCCGCTCAGTCCTGATGAATATTTTTTATATACTGTTATGTGATTTCCGTCAAACCTATTAAGGCCACTTTCTGTAGCAAACCACATGCATCCTTTTTTATCTTGTGTGATTCCTACTACATAATTACTTGAAAGTCCATTTTCCACACCTATTCTTTTAACAGAAAATGGCATTGCCGCTGTTTTTCCTAATAAAACGAAAATGAAAATAAGAAGTAATAACAGGTTCTTCATACTATAATAGATTTATTTAATTTTGAAAACACAAAGTTAACGAAATAACATTGCTAAACTAGTTAAGATATTATGGAAAACGCTTAATAAACCTTTATACTTCCGTTTTTGAATGATTTTTCTATTATCTATGAATAGTTTTTGTTCAACTAAATCCTTAACAAGAGTTTAATTTTGTCACCAGGAATTAAACCTGAATTTAATCTAATAAAAAAGAAAAACGATGAAACCAATCTCGTCAAAAAGAAATCGAAAGGCATTAGCAGCCTTATTGCTTTGTACAGGTTTTGTTGCGGCTCATCCTTATTCGGCTTTCGCAGAAAGCAGTATTGATATGGTTCAAGCTGTACAACAACAAAAACAAACAATCTCTGGAGTTGTAAAAGATGCATCGGGAGAACCAATAATCGGTGCTAGTATTATGCAAAAAGGAACTACAAACGGTACAATAACCGGTCTTGATGGCGACTTTAAACTGAGCGTTGCGCCTGGATCTACATTAGTTATATCTTATATAGGATATAAATCTCAGGAGGTAAAAGTTGTAGCAGGTAAAATTATTAATGTAATTCTTGCAGAAGATAATGAAATGCTGGATGAGGTAGTCGTAGTAGGATATGGTACAATGCGTAAAAAAGATCTTACCGGTTCGGTAGTACAGATCAACCCCTCTAAAATTGCCGATCAGAATCCAACTTCTGTTCAAGATGTACTTCGTGGTACACCAGGTTTGCAAATTGGATATGACTCTTCTGCAAAAGGAACTAATGCTTCTATCCAATTACGTGGACAAAATTCTCTGGGTACAAATGCCAGCCCTTTGATCGTTCTTGATGGTATGGCATTTTATGGCGAATTATCAGAAATAAATCCTGATGATATAGGTCAGATCGATGTATTGAAAGATGCTTCTTCGGCAGCTATTTATGGTGCAAAGGCTGCAGCCGGTGTAATTATAATAACCACAAAGAAGGGTAAGACAGGAAAACCGGTTATTAATGTAGGAGCTAATCTTTCGTTCAATAATAAGTCGGCATATAATGATTACTTTGGTACTAAAGATTATGAACGTTATCGTGAAGATTGGTATAAGATGAATTACACTTATGCAAAAGGTACCGATGGACTTTATGGATATTACAATGCTGTCGATTCAAAGAGCGGCGAATTAGCTTATCCTGAAGGATATTTCTCAAATCCAAGTAACCTTAGTCAAAGTGCACAAAACGAATGGGCATTGGCTACAGGTAAAAGTGGTATCGGGCTTTCAGATGGCGAATCCTTCCTGAGTTTGTATGCACGCCGTCTTGGAATGGATAATTCATATTTGGTAATGCAGAATTTCTTGGCCGGAAAGACATATGACTGGGAAGATGCAACCTTCCGTACAGGTATTAATCAAGATTATAACGCAAGTATATCTGGTGCAAGCGATAAGGTAAATTACTATCTGTCATTTGGATATGTACAGAATGAAGGTGCGGTACAGGGAAATAATTATAATGCATTCCGTTCTAATATGAAAATCAATGCTCAGATTACTGATTGGTTGGAAATTGGCGCTAATGTAAACTTCCAAGATCGTTCGGATGGCGATATACAAGTAAATCTTGGTTCAAACTACTGGGATAACAATATGTTACGTAATTCTCCTTATGCTTCTATGTATACAGAAGATGGAGGATATGAGCAGTATCCTATGGGTGGAAGAACAACCAAAGGTGGCTATAACTATTACTTTGATCGTCAATACTATGATCTTGAAAAAGGCTATACTGTATTGAATACTATATTCAATGCTAAGGTTACATTGCCTTTAGGATTTAGTTATCAGTTTAACATATCTCCACGTTATCAGTGGTTCTATGACAGATATTTCATGTCGGCTAGCTTGCCTGATTCTTCTCCTGCAAGTCGTGGAGTAAACAGAAGTCATGCTAAGAATTTTGATTGGAGTTTGAATAATACATTGGTGTGGGACCGTACTTTCAATGATCTTCACCACGTTACATTGACATTGGTACAAGAGGCAGAAGAGCACAATTATTGGAGTGACAATATTTATGCACGTAACCTTGATCCAACAGATGCACTTGGTTTTCATTATACATCAAGTGGAAATAAGGAACAGAGCTCATTCTCTACATATGACAGCCACTCAACAGCAGCTTCATACTTAGGACGTCTGTTTTATAGCTTTGATGATCGTTATATGTTTACAGGAACTTTCCGTCGTGATGGATATTCGGGCTTCGGAGCAAATAACCCATGGGGTAATTTCGGATCTGTAGGTTTAGGTTGGAATATTACGAATGAAAAGTTCATGAAGGAAACTTCAGATTGGCTTAGTCTTGCAAAACTTCGTCTTTCATGGGGTACTAACGGTAATCGTGATTTTGGTGATGTATATAAGACATTGGCAAATCTTTCATTGGGAAGTCCTATGGTTTACTTCTTTGATGGAAAATCTACTGTGGTAAATTCATTAAGTATGAGTCGTCTTGCAGCACCTAACTTAAAATGGGAGAAGACACAGGCTTATAATGTAGGTTTGGATTTTGGTATCTTTAATAATATATTGACAGGTAGCATTGAGTATTATTTCAAGAAGACAACAGATATGATCATGTCTCAGCGCTTACCATCTTTCACAGGTTTTGGATCTATTACAGCCAATTTAGGTGAAGTTCAGAATAAAGGTTTAGAAATTTCATTGACTTCAACTAACATTGACAATAAAAAACTTACATGGACTACTAGTGCAGGTTTTTCTATCAACAAGAACCGTATAAATCATATCTATTATGACTATGATGAAAATGGAAAAGAAAAGGATGATACTTCTAATGGATGGTTTATAGGTAAGCCTGTTGGTGAAATTTGGTATTACGATACAGATGGTGTATGGCAGAATACTCCTGAAGATATTGCACAGGCAGCATTGGTTGGTCAGGTGCCAGGCGATATAAAGGTTAAGAATGTATATACAGATGATGACAAGATACTTGCAGATGGAACTCGTGTTCCGGTTTACAATGATAAGGATAAAGTTTATTTGGGAACTACTGCACCTCCTATTTACTGGACTTTGCGTAATGACTTTACTATTGCGAAGAATCTTTCAGTTTCTGTTTCACTTTACTCATATATGGGACATAAGAGCCGTGCAGGTTATTGGTTGAACCAAGATAATGGAGGTTCAATGGTAACAAATGCATTTAATGTACAGGAAAAGGAATACTGGACTCCCGAAAATCCTACAAACAAGTATGGTAGACTAAATGCTAAAGGCCCTAACACAGGATTGTCTGGTGGAGTAGATAAGGTGTATAATCGTAGTTTTATTCGTTTGAGTGATATTTCAGTAGGATATACACTACCTCAAAACTGGAGTCGTAAGTATTCACTTGAAAAAGTAAGATTTACAGCTAGCTGTAATAATGTATGTACTATTTCAGGTTGGGAATATGGCGATCCTGAAACAGGAGGTCTAGCTACACGTACGTTCAACTTTGGTATAAATGTAACACTTTAATTAGATTGTGATATGAAAAATAATATAATAAAAAATTTACTTAAGGGATCTTTAGCTGTTGCTTCCATTGCCATGATGCAAGGTTGCTCGGACGATTTCTTGAAACAGGATCCTTTATCTTTTTATGAACCAACTACTACATATGTAACCGAAGAAGGACTTCAGTCGGCACTTGCTACATGTGATTTGCATTATAAGACTATGTTGATGGATGGTAACGGCAATGTGTTACCTATTGCTTCGGTTTATTTCATGAGTGATATAGGTCTTTATGCCAAGACCGATGCGGGTGGTGGTATAATGGACGATTTTGCCAATAAAATAACTCCTACTTCGGGTATGAATGGAGGAGGTGACTCTAATGCAATGCTTCGTTTTTGGGATGAAGCATGGACAGGAATAAAATATGCAAACACTGTGCTATCTTATGTAGATAAAGTAGCGGGCTTGGACGAAAAGACACGCAATGCTTATAAAGGACGTGCATATTTCCATCGTGCTTATAAATATTATCATCAGGTATTATTGTTTGGTGATATTCCTTTAGTAACTAAGATTATAGAAGTTCCTAAACAAAATTATAAATCTACTAGCAAAGAAGCAATCTTTAAAATGCTTGTTCATGATTTGGAATTTGCTGTAAACAATGTGCCTGCTCAGAAAGATATGCCATATTGGGGAGCAGTAAATCAGGAAGCATGTATGCAGTTGCTTATTAAATGCTATTTGGTTAACGGCGACTTCAAGAAAGCCGAAGATATGGCTACCGATTTGATTAACAATCATGGCTTAGCTCTTATGGAAGCGCCATTTGGCAACAATGTTCTTTCGGGAAATCCTGAAACATGGAACGTAAAGCGTAATGTACTTTGGGATTTACACCGTGGCGAGAACATAACTTCTGTTCAGAACAAAGAGACAATATTACCTATCCTTAATTATAACGACCAAAACTTCACTCAGTATCTTACAATGCGTGCGTTAGGTGTACACTGGTCTAATGGTGATATTCTTGATCCTGCAGGATTGGGCTCTCCTTCTTATAACTGGGCAAGAAATAGCAGTAGCTATAATCCCGAGTTAGATTGGTTACGTGTATTGGGACGTGGTATAGGATGTTTCCGTACTTCACATCACTATAACAAAACCATCTGGAGCTATAAAGGTGAAGTAGACAATCAGGATTTGAGACATAATCGCAGCATGGGTAACTGGGTTGAAATGGAAGATATCAAGTATAACCGTCCAAACTCAAAATTCTATGGCAAGAACATGCAGTTATATGCAACAGAAGATTACGTAAATGAAAAGGGTGAAACTGTTATAAAGAAAGGAACTCTACTTTGTAAAGATACAATACGTAGCTGGTATCCTATTCCATTATATAAAATGTATATTCTTGATGCTAATGCAGAAGAAAATAAAGGTGCAAACCAGTTTAACGGAGCTACTAAAGGGTCTTATTGCTCTAATGGCAATATGTATCTTTTCCGTCTTGCCGAAACTTATTTGTTGCGTGCCGAAGCTCGTTTCTATCAAGGTAATACAACAGGAGCTGCCGAAGATGTGAATAAGATACGTCAACGTGCTCAGGCAAAGAAAATGTTTACTTCTGTTACAATAGGTGATATATGTGATGAACGTGCACGTGAACTTTATATGGAAGAATGGCGTCAGCCTGAATTGACAAGAATCTCGTGGTGTCTTGCCAAGAGTGGTCAACCAGATGAATGGGGCAATACATACGACATCAATACTTGGGATAAACAGAGTGGTACTGAATTGAATGGTGGAAGTTATTGGTTTAAACGTTGTACTACTTACAGTATATTCAATCAGGGCACAAGATTATCTAAAGTAAATCTGAATTATCAGGTAGATAAGCGTAACTTATTCTGGCCAGTTCCTAATTCTGCCATTACTGCTAATATAGGTGCAACATTGCGTCAAAATTATGGTTATGACGGATACGACGATTCAGTTCAGATGTGGACAAACTGGGAAGAAGCTGTTGTTGATGAGGATCGTGCAAATTAAATAGCGTAAATTATTAAGTTATAATATTCAATAGGTGTTTAAGGTAGAGTCTGTCCGACAGTAATATGTTGGCAGACTCTATTGTTTTATTTTGGCTACATACCTCATTGACTGATATATGTATCATTCTTGAATGAATATACCCATACTTATAATTATATGCATATGTATATTTGCATCTGTAAATAAATAATTTTAATATTATGAACTTTAAAACATCATTTATCTGTTTATTATCTCTATTGCTTTTATCGGTGGTGAGCTGTACAAAAGTTGTATCCAATCCTTTCCATCCCGGAAAAATATGGCTTGATGACAAAGAACAGCATATAAATGCTCACGGTGGAGGCATACTATATCATGATGGTACTTATTACTGGTATGGCGAACATAAGTGTGATTCTACAACAAGAGCCATGGTAGGAGTTACTTGTTATTCTTCAAAGAATATAAGCGACTGGAAGAATGAAGGAGTAGCATTGAGCGTAATAGATGATGATAATTCTGATATTGCTAAAGGATGTGTCATTGAACGTCCTAAAGTTATATATAACAATAAAACGGGTAAGTTTGTAATGTGGTTTCATCTGGAACTGAAAGATAAGGGATATTCATCGGCAAGAGCCGGAGTTGCTGTCAGCGATAATCCTACAGGACCTTTCAGGTTTATATCTTCCTCAAGAATAAACAAAGGCATACTTCCTTTCAATATGACAGAGACAGAGAGACAGGTTATAGATACTCTTAATATTGAGAATTATAATAAATGGTGGACACCTTCTTGGTTTAATGCAATAGATAAAGGGCTTTTTGTAAAACGTGATATGATAAGCGGACAGATGTCAAGAGATATGACTCTTTTTGTAGATGACGATGATAAAGCTTATCATATATATTCTTCCGAAGATAATCTTACTCTGCATATAGCCGAATTGAGTGATGACTATCTGTCACATACAGGAAAATATGTACGACTGGCACCAGGAGGACATAACGAAGCGCCTGCAATATTCAAATATGAAGATAAATATTGGATGATAACTTCGGGTTGTACAGGATGGGATCCTAATGAAGCAAGAATGTTTTCGGCCGATAATATTTATGGACCGTGGACAAAACATTCAAATCCGTGTATAGGACAGAATGCTCATATTACCTTCGGGGGCCAAAGTACATATATTTTTAAGGTAGAGGGTGAGAAAGATAAGTTTATATTTATGGCCGACGAATGGCGACCAAAGAAACCCAGCGACAGCCGATATATATGGTTACCTATTGTATTTAGTAATAGTACCCCGATTATTGAATGGAAAGATAGTTGGACACTTTAAAATAAAAGGATGAAAACGATAATATATTTTATAACATTTATATTCGGTTATCTAAGCTGTAATGCTCAAACCAATACATACAAGTTGGTATGGAGTGATGAATTCAACAATGACGGCCAGCTTGATAATTCTTTATGGAACTATGAAAATGGATTTGTACGTAATAATGAGTTACAATGGTATCAGCCCGATAATGCAATATGTAAAGATGGATTGCTGGTAATAGAAGCTCGAAATGAAAAACGCCATAATCCATTATATCAGAAAGGAAGTAGCGAGTGGCGTACTTCACGCGAGTTTATAGAATGTACCTCATCATCTGTTACTACGTCGGGTAAAAAAGAATTTCTTTATGGTCGTTTTGTTGTCCGAGCACGTATTCCTGTAGGTAAGGGTGCATGGCCTGCAATATGGACATTGGGTAACGATATGGAATGGCCTTCTTGCGGCGAGATTGATATAATGGAATTTTACCGCATAAAAGGTGTACCTCATATTCTTGCAAATGCTGCATGGGGAACAGAGCAGCGTTTTAATGCCAAATGGAAAAGCAAAGCAGTGCCATTCAGTCATTTTTTACAGAAAGATGCCGACTGGGCATCCGAGTTTCATATATGGAGAATGGACTGGGATGAGAAGTCTATAAAACTATATCTTGACGATGAATTGCTGAATGAGATAAACATGGATGATACAAATAATGGATCTTTGGGTAATAACAGAAATCCATTCAAGCAACCTCATTATATACTTTTGAATCTTGCAGTAGGAGGAATTAATGGTGGAGAAGTATCAAGTAATGCATATCCTATGCGCTATGAAATAGATTATGTAAGGGTATATCAGAAGTGATAAAACCATCAATTGGTGCCCATCAAATAATATTTTTACGCCATAAAATTTTATTTAGTGGGCACCGATTGTTTTTTTGTCGAATGCAAATGCTATAAATATTGAAGTATCTTTATTTATAGGTCTTCGCTAATTTTTAGTTCGTTTAGTCATTCTCTTATTTTCGTTTAAGCGTTTACTATAAATCGCAAAGACGAATTTAAAGTATATTCTGTTATTATATTGATTATACCACGAAAATAAAATATATGTTTTTATATTTCACAATGTCACAAACCCTCTCAATACCACTGTTTATGGGGAGTTTGAGTGTGACATTTCCTTACGGAATGTTCACAGATCCTTCACAATATAATATTTTAATTATTTACTATATCCTTCCCAAATGGAGTTAATGCCAGGGAGGCAAGTTTGAAGTGTTGCAATCCAAATGGTATTCCTATTATGGTTATACATAGCAGTAGTCCAAATGCTAAATGAGTAAGACTTATCCATATTCCTCCAAGAAATATCCACAGTATATTCATTAATAGATTAAGGCATCCTCCAGACTGATCGGTACTTCTTATCGTCTTTCCAAAAGGAGATAAAGCAAGTATGGCAAGCTTTAGAGTTTGCAGTCCAAACGGTATCCCAATAATGGTTATCATAAGCAGTATGCTAGATATAACATATTCTACCGCTATCAATAATCCTCCGAAAATAAGCCATAATAGGTTTAATAAACATCCCATAGTAATTAATTATAATTTATATTCCATTCAAACTTTGTGTAATACTTTCATGTCTTCGCCATTCATGGCGTTTTCATGCAGATATTTAATACTTTCTCTCATCTCTTTCTGGTCTTCCATAAGATGGTCTATTTTCTCTATCAATACTTTTATTTCGAGTTCAGCTTTAAGATTTACCTTGTAATCATCTTCTGCTCGCTGTCGGTCTTTCTTTTCCTGTCTGTTCTGACTCATCATTATAATTGGAGCCTGTATTGCGGCTATGCATGATAGAATTAGGTTCAATAGAATAAATGGATATGGATCGAAAGGATTATCTAATATTGCAAGTACATTTATGAAAACCCATCCAAACAATACACTCATAAATATTATAATGAATTTCCAACTACCTCCAAACTTTGCTACCATGTCGGCTACCTTTTCACCTATAGAAAGAGAATCCACATCAATACTATTTGTTTCGGTTGTTATGAATTCATTGTTTGTAATAGAATCTATTACTTTCTTTTCGGTAGCTTGAATATGTTTTCCGGTATTTTTTAGAAGCTGCATCAAATGTCTTGCCCTATAATCATTTAGGTCATTCTTGCATATATACGAGTCATCATTCCATTCATTATGTTCGCTCTTAATTAATTTTGCTACGGAAGGCCTCACCTTATAGCCCTGAGTGAGTTCCTTTTCTTCCATTTCTTTATTGCATATTAAGCATTTCATTATTATATATATTTATGTAATGTTTATGAAAGTCAATGTATTAGTCAATTAATGCTATTACAAATATATACTATTTATATTATGTTACCAGCCATCTTAAATTAAATATAGCAATTGTTGAATAATAATTTTCTCTATTTAATAATTCAAGTAAGAGAGATAAAAAATATTATCACTATTTGCTTATATTTTTATCAATTCTAATTCAAAAAGTGATTTTATCCTCATATGAATGATTTTGTCTACATTTTTGCAATAAATGTATACCATTTATTTGGAGGACTTATACTATTTTTGTAATCAAACACAATTGTTCATTATATGAAAAACCGTTTACTCCAGATTTTAATCTGTTTATTTGTTCCATCTGTAATTTTTGCTGCAAATAATGGTCAGAAATTAGAAGAGAAGGATTATGTAGCTTATCTGTTCACATATTTTACAGGTAACCACATTAGTAAAGAGGCTGTTTGCTATGCCGTAAGTATGGATGGCTATAACTATTGGGCACTCAATGAAAACAAGCCGGTTATAGATTCCAAAGTTATCAGTTCTACAGGTGGTGTTCGCGATCCGCATATATTGCGCAGTGAAGATGGGCATACTTTCTATATGGTACTTACCGATATGGTGTCCGATAATGGATGGGATTCAAACCGTGCAATGGTATTGCTTAAATCTAATGATTTGGTTAACTGGAGTCATTCTGTAATAAATATGCAAAAAAGATATGCAGGACAGGAAACATTGAAGCGTGTATGGGCGCCACAAACTGTTTTTGATCCGGCAGCTGGTAAATATATGGTTTACTGGTCGATGAAATATGGTAATGGGGCCGACGTTATATATTATGCATACGCTAATGCCGATTTTACTGATTTGGAAGGAGAACCAAAACCTCTTTTTATTCCATCAAACAAGACTTCATGTATTGATGGAGATATTGTATACAAGGATGGAATATTTCATCTTTTCTACAAGACGGAAGGAAACGGCAATGGTATAAAAGTAGCAACTACAAATTTGCTTACATCAGGAAATTGGACCGAAGAATCTGATTACAAACAGCAAACGAAGGATGCTGTAGAGGGTGCCGGTACATTTAAGCTTATTGGCCAAGATAAATATATCTTGATGTACGATGTATATATGAAAGGCAAGTATCAGTTTACCGAGACTACCGATCTGAAGAACTTTAAGGTAATAGATAATGATGTAAACATGAACTTTCATCCACGTCATGGTACTATAATCCCAATAACACGAGATGAACTTAAACGCATAACCGATAAATGGGGCACACCGACCGAAATAGGTCAAATTCCTTCAAATCCTGTATTGCCGGGTTTTCATGCCGATCCTGAGGTTCTATACTCAAATAAGACCGGAAAGTACTATATATATTCTACTACAGATGGTACTCCGGGATGGGGAGGATGGTACTTTACTGTCTACTCTTCGGATAATATGAAGGATTGGAAATATGAAAATATAATGCTTGACCTTAAGTCGGATCAAGTAAAGTGGGCCAATGGAAATGCGTGGGCACCATGTATAGAAGAGAAAAAAATAAAGGGAGAATATAAGTACTTTTTCTATTACAGTGGAAATCCGGTAGATGGAAAAGGGAAGCAGATAGGTGTAGCTATTGCTGATAATCCTACAGGACCATTTATTGATTTAGGACATCCTATAATAACAGATTCACCCACAGGTAGAGGACAACAGATAGATGTTGATGTTTTTACCGATCCTGTATCAAAAAAAGCATATATTTATTGGGGAAATGGATATATGGCAGGTGCCGAACTTAATAAGGATATGGTATCCTTGAAAAAGAAAAGCATTACTGTAATGACCCCAAATGGTGGAACTCTAAAGGATTATGCTTATCGCGAAGCTCCTTACGTATTCTTTCGCAACGGCCTGTACTATTTCATGTGGTCGGTAGATGATACTGGTTCGCCAAACTATCATGTAGCTTATGGTACTTCCAAATCGCCATTAGGTCCTATCGAAGTGGCAAAAGATCCAATAGTATTGATTCAGGATGCAGATAAGCAAATTTATGGACCTGCTCATAATTCTGTAATACAAATACCTGGTACAGACGATTGGTATATTGTATACCATAGAATAAACAAAAATTATATAGATAAAAGTAAAGGTCCGGGCATTCATCGTGAAGTATGCATAGACAAGATGGAATTTAATACCGACGGTACTATAAAGAGAGTAACACCTACATTGTAATAATCTTACCTACTATATATGAAAAACAGAAAATTATTTTTTACAATGGCTTTGATAGGGTCGTCTTTTATGAGCTTGTACGGAGCAGCCGACAAGGTGAAAAATGAACCCGATTCGGTTTATGTATTTTCGTATGCTACTTCGAAAGATGAAGGACGAAGTGGATTAAAGTTTGCATGGAGTGCCAACAAACATAAGTGGTTTGAGGTTGCTCAGAACTTTGCGTATGTAAAATGCGATTACGGCCGATGGGGATCACAGAAAAGAATGATTGCACCTCGTTTGCTGTTTAATAAAAAAGAGAAAAAGTGGGTATGCATGTGGGATTTGAATGGATCGAAAGCTGAGTATGGATTCGCTTCTTCTCCAGATCTTATTAAATGGGGTCGTCAGTCCTATTTTACTTCTGCTGAATATAAAAAATATCTTCCTGAAGATGTAGCTCAAAGTAATGAGGCTACAGTAAAGATTGATGGTTTGGAAGAAAATGGATGGATACAGAAAGTTCCATATTCTGTTATAGAAGAGTTGACTCGTTTTGCCGAGCATAAAAAATATAGAGAGATACAGAATAACGAGCGTACCGAGCAGGATCCTACACGCTTTGCGGGATTAAAGCCGGTTAATGCTGTAATAAATATAAACGCTGAAGATAGTAAGAAAATAAGCAATCATCTTATAGGTATTTTCTTTGAAGATATTAATTATGCGGCCGATGGAGGACTTTATGGAGAACTTATTCAAAATCGTGATTTTGAATATTCGGCTACAGATGGGGCTCGCGATAAAAACTGGAATAGCAGTTATGCATGGAAATTAGTGGGTAAGAATGATAATATTAATATTGCTTCCGATGCACCGTTGCATCCAAACAATCCTCATTATGTAGTAATTGATGTAAATCCGGATGAGAGTGTAACGCTTATGAATTCAGGATTTGATGGAATACCTGTAAGAAAAGGAGATAAGTATGACTTCTCTCTGTTTTCCAGAATGATTGAGGGTAATGGTGGAAAGATAAAGGTTTCATTGCAAACAAAAGATGGCAAAGAATTGGCTTCTTCGGTGGTGAGAGTAAATTCGGCGCAGTGGAAAAAGCAGAATACTGTACTTGTGGCAACGAATGATGCCTCCGATGCTGTACTTACTATTACACCTTTGACGCAGAAGTCCAAGCAGTCTATTGCTATGGATATGATTTCTCTTTTCCCACAGAAGACTTTTATGAATCGTAAGAATGGTCTTCGAAATGACTTGGCACAAACGCTAGCCGATCTTAAGCCACGCTTTGTACGTTTTCCGGGAGGATGTGTGGCACATGGAGATGGTGTAGATAATATATACGATTGGAAGGGTTCTATAGGACCATTGGAAGCTAGAAAGCCATTGCGCAATTTATGGGGATATCATCAGACAAGAGGATTGGGATATCATGAATATTTCCTTTTCTGCGAGGATATGGGTGCCGAACCGGTTCCTGTGGTTGCAGCTGGTGTACCTTGTCAGAATTCAGGTACTTGTAGTCATCACTCTAAAGGCGAACTAGAATGTGGAGGCCAACAAGGGGGAATTCCAATGAATGAAATGCCTCAGTATGTGCAGGATGTATTAGATCTAATAGAGTATGCAAACGGAGATGCTACGAAGAGTGAGTGGGGAAGGAAACGTGCTCAAGCCGGTCATCCTAAGCCATTTAATCTTAAGTATATAGGAATAGGTAACGAAGACCTTATTACCGATGTATTCGAAGAAAGATTCAAGATGATTTATGATGCAGTGGTAAAGAAGCATCCTGAAATTACTGTAATCGGTACAGTAGGACCTTTTTACGAAGGCACCGATTATGAGGAAGGATGGAAACTTGCTGCCAAAGAGAATATACCTATGGTGGACGAACATTATTATAATACCCCCGGATGGTTTATCAACAATCAGGACTTTTATGATAAATATGACCGTAACAAATCAAAAGTTTACTTAGGAGAGTATGCAGCTCATTTACCTGGACGTCCAAACAATATTGAGACAGCTCTAGCAGAGGCATTATATCTTACTGCCGTCGAGCGAAACGGTGATGTGGTAACTATGACATCATATGCTCCTTTGTTGGCTAAAGATAATCATACACAGTGGACTCCTGATTTGATATATTTCAATAACAATGAAATAAGACCTACTGTAGGTTACTATGCTCAGCAGATGTATGGATGTAATTCGGGCAATGAATATATTGGTTCGGAGATAAAAATAGATAATAACCGTGATGATGTAAGGAAAAGAATTGCAATCTCTGTAGTAAAGGACAGCAATAGTGGCGACTATATAATAAAACTTGTAAATATTTTGCCGGTAGATGTTGATAGCGAAATAAATCTGCCTTTTATTGATAGCAATGCCACTCAGGCTAAAAGAACTATTCTGGTGGGTAATCCAAAGGACAAGAATGCAAAACCTATAACCGATCAAATTGAGGTAAGCAGCAAGTTTAGATATAATTTGCCTTCATACTCATTTACAGTAATAAGAATAACTAATAGAAAATAATTATGAAAAATCTTCTGACTTTATTAATGGCACTCTGCATATTGGCAGGATGTGCCGGAAATAAGCCGGGTACTTTTGAAGTAGGAAAAAATAGTTTTCTACTTAACGGAAAACCTTTCGTGGTAAAAGCTGCCGAAGTTCATTATCCACGAATACCTCGTGAATATTGGAAGCACAGAATTCAGATGTGCAAGTCGCTGGGTATGAATACTCTTTGTCTGTATGTGTTTTGGAATCTACACGAAGAGACACCAGGAAATTATGACTTTTCAGGAAATAAAGACATAGCTGCATTCTGTAAGCTTGCTCAGAAAGAGGGTATGTATGTGATAGTTCGTCCTGGACCTTATGTATGCGCAGAATGGGAAATGGGAGGACTGCCATGGTGGTTGTTGAAGAATGATAGCGTAAAGCTTCGTTCTCTTGATCCTTACTATATGGACCGAGTAGGCAAATTTATGCATGCGGTAGCTGGTGAAGTTGCTCCTTTGCAAATTACTAAGGGGGGTAATGTAATTATGGTACAGGTAGAGAATGAATTTGGTTCATATGGTACCGACAAGCCATATGTATCGGCTATACGTGATACTGTTCGTGCCGCAGGATTCAATGAAGTGCCTCTTTTTCAGTGTGATTGGAGCTCTAACTTCATGAATAACGGACTTGATGATTTGTTGTGGACTGTAAACTTTGGTACTGGTGCAAATATTGACAAGCAATTTGCCAAACTTCAGGAAATGCGTCCGGATGCACCTCTTATGTGTAGTGAATTCTGGAGTGGATGGTTCGATCATTGGGGACGTAAGCATGAAACTCGTGAAGGCAAAGTCATGGTAGAAGGTTTGAAAGAGATGCTTGATAAAAATATTTCATTTAGCTTGTATATGACACACGGAGGTACCACTTTCGGATGGTGGGGTGGAGCTAACAATCCGGCGTATTCGGCTATGTGCAGTTCGTATGATTACGATGCGCCTATAAGTGAAGCTGGATGGGTAACTCCTAAATATTTAGAACTTCGCGAGATGTTGATGAATTATCTACCGGAAGGAGAGAAACTTCCTGAAACTCCCGAGTCTCTTCCTGTTATGGAAATTCCCGAGATTAATTTCACACAGGTAGCCTCGATGACGGATAATCTTCCAACTCCTCATAAAGTAGAGAATATAATGCCTGTAGAAAAGTTCGATCAGGGCTGGGGATCGGTAATGTACAGCACTGTTATAAATGATGAAGTAAAGGCTGGTACAATACTTAAAATAACCGAACAGCATGACTGGACTCAAGTATTCGCCGATGGTAAGTTACTAGGTCGTCTTGACCGCCGTAAAGGTGAGCAGCAGATTGTTCTGCCTCAATTAGAGGCTGGCACAAAACTTGACTTGCTGGTAGAGATTATGGGACGCGTTAATTTCAATACATCAATACACGACCGTAAAGGTATTACTGAGAAAGTGGAATTGATAAGTGGAAATAACGTGAAATCATTAAAGAACTGGGAAGTGTATAATTTCCCTCTTGACTATAAGTTTGTAAGCAGTATGAACTTCCAGAATATAAATTCTTCGGAATCTTGTGGACGCCCAAAGACCGACCAATCTGTACCGGCTTATTATCGTGCAACTTTTACACTTAACAAGGCTGCCGATACATTCCTTAATATGGAGTCGTGGGGTAAAGGTCTAGTATGGGTAAACGGTCACTGTATGGGACGCTTCTGGGAGATAGGTCCTCAGCAGACTCTTTACATGCCTGGATGTTGGTTGAAAAAAGGCGTAAATGAAATAATAGTTTTAGATATACTTGGTCCGCATAAGCCTTCAATAAAAGGATTGAAGACGCCTATACTCGATATGCTTCGCGAGGTAGTGCCTGAAACTCATCGCAAGAATGGCGAAAAGATAAATCTTGATGATGAAAAGGCTTTGATTTCGGGAACATTCACTAATGGCAACGGATGGCAGGTAGTTAAAGTAAATCCTGTCAAAGGACGATATTTCTGTATAGAAGGATTATCTTCTTATGACGGCAGCAATGTTGCCTCGATAGCCGAATTCGATGTATTAGGAGCCGATGGCAAAGCTGTTTCGCGCGAAAAATGGAATATAAGATATGCCGACAGTGAAGAGACAAGAAGTGGTAACCGTACAGCCGACAAGATATATGATTTGCAAGAAAGTACTTTCTGGCAGACTGTCGACAATACTGCATATCCTCATCAGCTTGTAATAGATCTTGGAAAGGAGTATACTGTTACAGGTTTCAGAATGCTACCTCGTGCCGAACAAGGCGCACCGGGACTAATAAAAGATTATAGAGTTTATGTAAAAACATCCGACTTTAAATACTAAATAAACAGATATTACCATAACTAATGGTTCGTTTAATGGAAAATGTGTATTTCTTAAGTGTAAGAAATACACATTTTTTTATATATTTGCCAAATACACTTAAATTAATAATGAAAACACTCCGGCATATTGTACTTATTGTCATGTATATTATACTTTCTGCAAATAATATATGTGTTGCCAGAGATATATCAATTTCCGAGTTTTCATCATTAAACCGTTTGCCGGTAAGTGCCGTACATAGAATATTTCAGGATAGTGAGGGATATATGTGGTATGGTACTGTAGATGGACTATGCCGTGATGATGGATACGATATAAAGGTATTCCGATCTGACTTGAAAACTCCGGGAAGGATTGACAGCAATCTTATTGAGTGTATTACAGAAGATAAAAAAGGAAAAATTTGGTTTGGTACAAATAATGGAGTTTATATTCTAAATAAGAAAGATTATTCCATTCGTCCTTTAGATGCCAATAGATTCTCGAATAAGGCAATTTATCAGATATACTGCACTTCCGACGGTTATATATGGATACCATTTAAAGGAGAACTAATGAAGTATGACCAAAATGGTAATCTTGTAAAGACATACAATCCTATAATTAAAAATGCAGGCTCAATCTCGCATCTTTGCGAAAGTAGGGACCGAGAAATATATATAACGAACTCAGCCGGTATTTATATACTGGATAGAAAGAAAGATAGTTTCATAAAATGCTTTCCCAAAATCGAAATGAAAGGATTTTCATTCATGGTACAAGATAAGGATGAAGATTACTTCTGGATATCATTATGGAATGAAGGAATTATACGATTCAATCCAAAATCGGTTAATAAGGATTCTGTATATGTACGACAGTCTCTGCCGCTAAATTGGAAAGGTAATGCAAGTGGCATTGTACTTTATATGGTTCAGGATGATTACAATGGTTATATGTGGGCTACAACTTCTCATGATCTTGCTGTATTCAGGAAGGATGACAGTGGAATGCTCAGACAGGTAGATTTAAATGGATTACTTGCACCGATGAATAGGATGTTGAATGAGATAATAAAGGATAAGTCGGGCAATTTATGGGTTGCAGCTTTCGATCAACCTAGCTTTATAATACATTTTACAAATGATAATCCGAAGAATTATATGCTTTCCGATATTAGAAAAAAAACGGGTTGCAATCCGGCTGTAATGTGTATTTGCTCAGCCGGTAATGATATAATATGGATGTCTCAGGAAAGAACGGGGATATGTTTATATAATATGAAGACAGATGAGTCTAAAATATATACAGAATGTAAATCAACGCGTAATCTGGATTTAGGGAGTTCGAAAGAGATGATTCCTTCTTTATTAAAAGATGGGGTATGGATTATGCCCGAGGGTAAGAATAGACTATATCGACTTAATAGGGAAGGGATGGATATGAAATTGATAAATGAGGTAAAGCTCACTGTTAAATCATCTTCCGAGATTGCTCGCAAGGTAATAGAAGACTATAAAGGAAAGTCGCTTTGGATTGGCAGTAACCGTACTCTTTATAAATACGACATTGCTTCTGGAACGATGAAGGAAGCTATTAAGGATGCTGGGTGGGTGACATCTTTTTTCAAGTCGGACGAAGGTGTGATATGGATGTGTACAAACAATAAGGGATTCTATAGAATAGATTTGAATGGAAAGTATACACACTATTACTATCCACACCATTTCTCTTCAATAAGTCGTACTTCTGATGGAACTGTTTGGCTTGGAAGTGAAGAAGGAGGATTGTATTCATTTTCGGAAATTGAGAATATAATTACTGATCACAGCATTATATGCGAGATGAATGGTGATCAGATTAACCAATTGGTTATTGATGAATTTAATCATATATGGATTGATACAAATCAGAAACTTATAGAGTATAATCCGCGAAATGGATCTTACCGCACATATCTAACATCGGATGATAATATAAAGTTAAGAAGATTCATTCCTACAGCGGTGTTTAAGGATAAAAATAGAATATTGTTTGGTGGCATACCTGGAATTTGTTCGGTAATGCCTTCTAATAGACTTGATTGTGAGGCTCGCAGGATAAGAGCCGTGATAACAGATATCAAGGTTAGAGGAACTTCCTTGCAGTTTGATGAAGATACTCTTTCAGATAAAGTGACGATGTTGGCCGATGATAGGAATATTGAGATATCTTTCTCTACTCTAAACTATCGTTTTGCTCATAAAATAAGATATGCTTATAGAATTAAGGAGATTGATTCGGACTGGAACTATACTTATAATGGTAAGAATGTGGCTTATTATTCTTCATTTCCTAAGGGAAATTATACTTTACAAGTAAAGGCTACAGATGAGAATGGTTTATGGAGTAATGAGATTACTGAACTAACGATAGATAAGTTACCTGCTTTCTATGAAACGTGGTGGGCTTATTTGTTTTATATTATAATATCAATTAGTATTGTTGGGGGGATAGTATACAGATATTTTAAAAGAATAGAACGCAAAAACGAAGAAATGTGGTCCGACAGTAGTGAAATGATAAAGATGAAGCACTATCTGGACAGTGAGATTACTCCTCAGGAACCTGAATTTCAAAATCTGGATAAGATGTTGCTTGATAATGCCGTGAAATGTGTAGAGGAACATCTAACAAGTCCCGATTTTGATGTTACTGCTTTGGCAAGTGCTATGAACATGTCACGCTCTACATTAAGTCGTAAGCTTAAGGCTATTACTGGTCGTACTCCTTTAGATTTTATAAGAAACATTAAGATGAAGCATGCCCGTATTATGCTCGAAGATAAGAATCGCAACATAACAGAGATAGCTGCTACATTAGGATATTTCAATCGTAAGTACTTTACTTCATGCTTCAAGGAGGAGTTTGGTATCACTCCAAGTGAATATCAGAAGAATATGGAGGGATAATTTTATTTCATATATAGGGTAGGAATGCTTCAAATCTACTCCGGAATCATTTATATACTACTTTAGCTTATTATAACTACCTTAATTCTTTGTCGATTTTTATTTATTTGCATTTATTCTTTAATTAAGTAATATATAAATCTTTAATAAATAACTGAAATATGATTTCTATGAAAAACTTGCGAAATCTTTTTTTCTTACTATTTGTCTCCATCTCTTCGTTGGTATGGTCACAGAGCATAAAGAAAACTACAAACGGAATTGAATTTCCATCTCAGGGAATGAATGTGAAGGTTGAATTTTATTCACCATCTATAGTACGAGTCTATAAAGTTCCCGAAGGAAGTAATTACAACAATAAAAGCATGGTTGTAGTTAAAGATCAGGAAAATACTAAATTTGAGGTAGTAGAGTCGGCCAACGGAAATGTATCTTTGAATTCGAAATTGATAAATGTAAAGGTGAATACCGTTACCGGTGGTATTACCTTTTACGATTTGAAGGGAAATTCTTTGCTGCAAGATAAGGACTATGGAACTTCTTTCGTAGCAAAGAGTAATGTACCAGGTAGCACATATCAGGTAAGAGGAGCATTTCTTCTTGATAAGGATGAACCTATATATGGGGTAGGTCAGATTATGGACGGCCGATTTAACCGTCGCAATTCATCGCATCATCTGCAGAATGAGAATACTTTTACTACATCGCCATACTTTATGTCACCTGTAAAGGGATATGCAGTTTATTGGGATAACTATTCAATATCCGATTTTATGGACTCTCCTCAGGAACTTGCTTTTCAGAGTATAGGTGAATGTGCCGACTATTATTTTATGTATGGTGGAAATGCTGACGGAATAATAGCACAACTTCGCGACCTTACAGGCCGTGCTCCTATGTTGCCTTTATGGGCCTACGGATTTTTCCAGAGTAAGGAGAGATATCATACGCAGGAGGAAAATCTATCTATACTAAAGAAATTCCGCAGTTTGAAAGTACCTATTGACTGTATGATACAAGATTGGCGCTATTGGCCTGAATACAACAAAACCGACAGTGCATGGAATTCACATAGCTTTGATAAGGAACGTTTTCCAGAACCAAAGAAATGGGCTGATGAAATACATAAACTAAATGCTAAACTTATGATTGTAGCATGGCCAGGGTTTGGACCTAAAACAGAACAGCGTAAGGAGTTTGATTCAAAAGGAATGATAATTAATTTTGATACATGGCCACCTCAGAGTGGAGCACGTCCGTATGATGTCTATAATCCTGAAGCTTTGAATATATACTGGAAATATCTTGATAAAGGGATATTCAGCTATATCGGGAACGACGGTTGGTGGCTCGATTCTACCGAACCTGATCATATAAACAGAAAAGACTCCGATTATGATTTGCCTACTTTTCGTGGACAGTACAAAAGTGTAAAGAATGCTTATTCGCTTATGCATAATAGTGGAATAGCTTCGCATCAAAAGCAGCAAAATAAAGATAAACGTGTGGTAATCCTTACTCGCTCCGGATTCATTGGTCAGCAGCGCTACGGATCTAATACATGGAGTGGCGATGTGCAGTCTACATGGGATATGCTTGAAAAACAGATTCCTGCAGCACTTAATTACACGATGATGGGAATTCCTAATTGGAACAGTGATATAGGTGGATTTTTTGCAGGAAGATGGAATAAAGAGGGAGGAGCGAAGAATCCTAAATATCAGGAATTATATGTAAGATGGATGCAGTTCGGAGCTTTCTGTCCTATGATGCGTTCGCATGGAACGGAAGTGCCGCGAGAAATATGGAACTTTGGAAATCGTGGTGATTGGTGTTTTGATGCTCAGGAAAAAATAATAAATCTTCGTTATGCACTTCTTCCTTATATATATAGTACTTCGTGGGATGTATCTAATAATGATGGTACATTTATGCGTCCCTTGGTTATGGATTTTGCAGCCGACAGGAATACTTATGAAATTGGAAGTGAATTTATGTTTGGCCGCTCTTTGCTTGTAGCACCTGTTACAAGTCCCGAAGTAAAAGAGTGGAAAGTCTATTTGCCACAAGGAAGTTTATGGTGGGATTTCTGGACAAACCAAAAGATTGATGGTGGAAAGAATGTGGTGAAGGAGGTTACAAAAGATATTATTCCTTTATATGTAAAGGCTGGCTCTATTATTCCTTTCGGACCAAAGGTACAGTATTCCGACGAGAAAAAATGGGATAATTTGGAAATACGAATTTATGGAGGTGCTGATGGAGACTTTATACTATATGAAGATGAAAAGGATAACTATAACTATGAAAAAGGGGTGTTTACTACCATAAAGTTTCACTGGGATGATGCTGCAAGAAAACTTACAGTGAATTCTCGTGAAGGTGCTTATCCGGGGATGCTTTCAAGAAGAAAGTTCAATGTTGTAATTGTAGATACCAATTCGGGCATTGGCGATAAGCCTATGAAAGTAAGCAAAAGCATAAGTTATACCGGAAAGAAAATTACGGTAAACTTTTGAGGTATATATAATACTATTAATGGAATAACAGAAAAACTCTAATGAATAATCTTTTAAAGACAGCGTTTGTTGCTTTTGCCTGTGCTACAGTAACTATACAGTCAAATGGGCAGTTGCCAGTAAAGGTAGAGGGATTTCCTTTATCCGATGTACGTATAACAGATGGTATGTTTAAACATGCCGAAGATATGGATATTAGATATCTTTTGGCATTGGATCCCGACAGGCTATTGGCACCATATCTTAAAGAGGCGCAACTTACTCCAAAAGCTCCCAATTATACCAATTGGGAGAATACCGGACTTGATGGTCATATAGGTGGTCACTATCTTTCGGCTCTTTCATTTATGTATGCAGCAACGGGCAATAAAGAGATAAAAGGACGGTTGGATTACATGATTTCCGAACTAAAAAGATGTCAAGATACCAGCAATGACGGATATCTTTGTGGGGTGCCTGGAGGAAGAAGAATATGGAAGGAAATAGAAGGTGGAAATATCAAGGCATCAGGTTTTGGATTGAATGGTGGGTGGGTACCGCTGTATAACATTCATAAAATATATGCAGGATTACGTGATGCATATTTACATACCGGAAGTGCAGAGGCAAGAAATATGCTTGTAAAACTTACCAACTGGATGATGAAAGTGGTAAGTGGCCTATCTGATGATCAAATTCAAGATATGCTTCGAAGTGAACATGGAGGACTTAATGAGATATTTGCTGATGTAGCTTCTATTACAGGCGACAGTCGTTACATAAAACTTGCTCATCGCTTTTCGCATCAGGTGGTATTACAACCGCTCATAAAGCATGAAGATAAACTTACGGGCATGCATGCCAATACTCAAATACCAAAGGTTATAGGGTTTAAACGTATTGCCGATGTAGAGGGAAAGAAGGACTGGAGTGATGCTGCTCAGTATTTTTGGGAAACAGTTGTCGATAATAGAACTATTTCAATAGGAGGTAATAGCGTTCGCGAACATTTTCATCCATCGACCGACTTTGGAAGTATGCTTACAAGCGAGCAGGGACCCGAAACTTGTAATACTTACAACATGTTGCGTCTTAGTAAGATGCTGTATCAAACCAGTGCCGAGACTAAGTTTATGAATTATTACGAACAGGCTTTGTTTAATCATATCCTTTCCACTCAGGATCCTATACAGGGAGGATTCGTATATTTCACACCAATGCGCTCAGGACATTACCGGGTATATTCGCAACCACAGACTAGCTTCTGGTGTTGCGTAGGATCGGGATTGGAAAATCATGCCCGATATGGCGAGATGATTTACGGACATAAGGAAGATGAATTGTTTGTAAATCTATTTATTCCATCTACATTGAAGTGGAAGGATATTGACATTGAACAAAAAACTGCCTTTCCTGATGAAGAGGCAACTACCATTATTGTAAATCCAAAGAAATCGGGAAAGCAGTTTACAATGAACTTCAGAATAGCTGAATGGGCAGATCCAGAAAATATTAAGCTATATGTAAATGGTAAGTTATGTGATAATGATACAGATTCAAAGAGAGGATATGTAACTTTAACCAGAAAATGGAATAAAGGGGATAAGGTAAAAGTTGAAATGCCTATGCATTTAATTGCTAAGGGATTGCCCGATGGATCGGATAACTACTCTTTCATGTATGGACCGATTGTATTGGCAGCCGAAATGGGAAAGCAAAATCAGGATGGAATGTTTGCCGATGATAGTCGTGGAGGACACATAGCCAACGGACCTAGAACTTCATTGCAGAATATGCCGGTAATAGTAGGTGATAAGAATGATATCTTATCGCATGTACAAAAAGTAGAAGGAAAGCCTCTTACGTTCAGATTAAGCGGAGTTTATCCTGATAATTATGAGGGTATGATACTACAGCCATTCTTCCGACTATATGAATGCCGATATATGGTCTATTGGCCGGTATTATCGGAGCAGGAGCTTCAGATAAGACGTGAATTGCTAAGTAAAGAGGAGAAAGAACGTATAGCACTTGATGCAGTTACTTCTGATAAGGTAATTTGTGGCGAACAGCAGCCGGAAAGTGATCATTTCATAACGATGGATAAGTCATATATGGGAGATGATGATGGAGTACACTGGCGATGTGCAGACGGATGGTTCGGCTATAAGATGAAAACTAACGGAAAGAGTGTAAACAAGGTACGTATTGTAATGCGCCAGCAACCTGACCGAAATGCTAAACTTATGATAAATGGTAAAGAAGTAGCAATTTTTACCGGAAAAGAAAAAGTGTGTATACTCGATATTCCTGCTGCAGCACTCAATGCCGATACTATGGAAATAACGATAACAAGTAACGAAGGTAGGGCTACACCATGTGTATACGAGATAAGACTCATTGCAGTACCACCTAAAACTCTGTAAAAATATGCAGTAATATATTTTATGTAATGCGTAAAGGAAGCTGGTAGCGTCAATAAACTGTAAAATAGTGGAATTTTACAAATTCGTTACTGTTATACCACTATATCAATGGAAATCCCTATTTTTGTATACAAACAAAATAGGGATTTTTTTATGAGAATACTTCATACAGCCGACTGGCATCTGGGACAGACTTTTTATGAATATAACCGTCACGATGAACACTTGCATTTTCTTGACTGGCTTTGTGACAAGATAGAAGAGAAGCAAATAAATCTGCTTCTTATATCGGGTGATGTGTATGATGGACCAAACCCTCCTGCCGAGGCTCAGAAACTGTTCTATTCATTCTTGGGAAAGGCTACAAGAAAAAATCCGCGATTGCAGACTATAATTATAGCTGGCAACCATGATTCGGCGGCACGCCTGGAAGCTCCTAATCCTTTGCTTGAGGCTATGAACGTAACAATAAGAGGAACGGTTAGAAAGGATAGTAGTGGTCAGATTGATACTCACTACCTTACTATCCCTATATACGAAGATAATAAACTTACTGCCTACTGTTTGGCTGTACCTTACCTTAGACAGGGCGATTACCCACCCTCCGAAACATATTCGGAAGGTGTTCAGAAACTATATAAACTTCTTTATGATAATATAAAGGATAAAGGTGTTCCTGTTATAGCTATGGGGCACTTACAGGCAACAGGATCGGAAATATCCGAAAATGACCGTACCGAACGTACTGTAATAGGTGGAGTAGAAGGAGTATCTCCCGAAGCATTCGATCAGGGTATTGTATATACTGCTCTTGGTCACCTTCACCGTTCACAACGTGTGTCAATGCGTGAGAATATAAGATACTCAGGAACCCCGTTGCCAATGTCGTTTGCAGAGAAGAATAACAAGAGTAGTGTGGTAATGATAACAATGGATAATAATGAGGTTGTAATTGAAAAGGAGAATGTACCTGTGTATGCTTCTCTTATTAGCATTCCATCCAAACCACATACTCTTGAAACAGTATTGTCCGAAATAGAAAAACTTACCGATGGTGAAGCCGATAATCGTGCTCCTTATCTTGAAATAAAACTTTTAATGGACTCCCCCGATACATCATTCAAATATAAGATTACAGAAGCATTGAATGGAAAGTATGTGAGATTGGCACGCATTTCTTCTGTTATGCATCAGCAAGGGGAAAGCAGAATAAAAGCGCTCGATTACGAAGATCTTCAGAAGATAGAGCCTCTTGAAGTGGCGATGGATTACTATAGAAGAAAATATGGAGATAATGAAATGCCCGACATGATGAAACAGTCGTTAAGAAATATAATAGAGGAGATTGGATAATGAAGATATTGGCAATACGCGGTAAAAATTTAGCATCGCTGGGTGGCGAGTTTTATATAGATTTTAATAAGGAGCCTCTTAATAATGCAGGTATATTTGCTATAACAGGAAGTACCGGCGCAGGTAAGTCTACCTTACTGGATGCTTTATGTCTGGCTTTGTATGATTGTACTCCTAGGATGAACAAGGCTAAAGAGGCAAACGTAGCTTTGATGGATGTAAAGGATAAGAGTATAGCTCAAAATGATAGCCGTTCTATATTGCGTCGTGGTATGGCCGATGGATATGCTGAGGTTGACTTCGTATCTATTACTGGAGATACTTATAGGTCAACATGGATGGTAAGAAGAGCTGGCAATAAACCTTCAGGATCGCTACAGAAGGTAGAAATGCGATTGCTTAATCTTAATGATGGAACAGAGGTACAGGGTACGAAGACTGAAATACAAGGGCAGATTATAAGACTTGTTGGATTGTCGTTCGATCAGTTTAGCCGTTCGGTACTGTTGGCACAGGGCGATTTTGCTACATTTCTTAAAGCGCGTCAGGCCGAGAAGGCGGAGATACTAGAGAAGCTTACGGGTACGGAGATATATTCAAAGATTTCTTCTTCAATATTTTCTAAGACCAAGGAGGTTGAGATTGAAAAAAAAGAACTGCTTAGAAATATCAATGAAGCCGGACTCTTGTCGGAGGAGGAGATGAGTAAGTTACAAGAGGAAAAGAATGAATGTAGCAGCAAGTTGGTAGTAGTAAGTGCGGAAGAGGAGAAGAATCTTGACTTCTATAAATGGATTGAAGAGAGAGAGGTGCTGGTAAATAGTATGAAGGAGGCGCAGGAGAACGTAAATATTCTAAAGCTTAATATCCAGGATGCCACTCCCCGATTCGAGTATATGTCTTTGGTAGAGAGTGCTCAGCCAATACGTGACGACTTTATGGAAATGCTAAGCATGTCTAGGCAGTTGCAGGATTATAAGGCTACGGTGTTGTCGGGTATCAAGGCTTTGGAGCATAATGTATCCAGATTGAAGAGTGTGAACGATGAGCTTGAAATTGCCGGAAAGGAGCAAAATGCCAATAATCTCTTTGTTAAGAGTGTTGAACCGCAGATTGAACTTGCCAGAAAGAAGGATATTCAAATAACCGAATTGACAAAACAATGCTCGGTAGCTGTTGATGAATTGAAAAGGCAGGAAAAAAATCTGAAGAAGTCGGTGGCAGATAAGGAACTGTATTCAAAAGAAATAGTAAACTTGGGCAGTAGTATTACGAAAATAGACAAATGGTTCGAACACTATAATACTTACTCTAATATAGTTCCTTCAATAAGTCTGATAACCAATCTGCTATCTGTGTATTACACCTCTAAACAGCAAATAGATTCAGTTAGTAAATCGTTGGAAGTGGTTAAGGCAAATCTTGCTGCAGACGAAAAGAATCTATCAATACTTCAGGATGAATTAGAGCGCCTTAATAAGATATTGCCTTCTGAAGTACTTGTTATAAGGGAAGAATTGCACGATGGAGAACCTTGTCCCGTATGTGGAAGCTGTACTCATCCTTACAAGGAGATACATCAGAATATAAATCTGAAGGAGGAAGAGTTAAACAGGTCTAAACAGAAAGTTGGCGATGAAATAGAAAGAATAAACAAGAATATAGAACGTGAAAAGGAGGAGATAACACGCAGTAGGACGTTAATTGACAATTATGAGCAGCAAAGAATAGAATCTTTTGCAAAGATAGAGCAATATGTATCTATATTGCCTTCTTGGAAAGATTTGCTAGATAAACAAGAGCTAACCGGGGCGCTTGTGAAATTTGCCGAAAAGTGGGAGGAAAATAAAAAAGAACAAACTGAATTAAAGGAAAAAAGTGCTGCATGTGAAGCAAGTTTGAAGGGGTGCATGCACGAGATAGAGATGTTGAGTATTGGATTGGACGAGAAGAAGGTACAGTACAAAAAGATAGAGGCCGAGGTGCAGAATCTTGTTGCAGAAAGAAAGAATTTGCTTGATGGCAGGGCGACCAATGAATTCTTAAATGAAATAGAGAGCAAAAAGAGTTTATTGGATAAAAGAGTAGCCGACAAGACAGCCGAAAGACATAATTGTGAGATACTTGTCGAAAAAGAGAAGAGCAGGATTTCTCAGATTGATAATGAAATTAAAAGAGTTGAATCGGAAATTACGTATAAGCATGATAATATAAAAAAGTGGCTGGATAGTCGGCAGGATATAACTTCAGAGGAGAAACTGAAGGAGATATTGACAAAGGATAATAATTGGGTGGCCAACGAAAAGAGGGTGCTGACCGATATGAAGGAAAAATTTGCTACAGCCAATACTATCTTGCAGGAACGTAACAATAAGATAGCTAGACATGAAGAATCTTTGCGCAAACCTAAAGAAGAAGTTGACAAGGGTGAGCTTATAGAGAAATTGAAGCAGATAAGGAGTGATAAAGAATCTATTAATAAGACACTGGCTCAGATAAATGTTTGTTTTGAAAATAATGAAAAGAACCAAAAGAAGGTGGCCGCTTATCAAAAAGAATATGACAGAAAAAGTCCGATGTTCGAAAGCTGGACCCAATTGAATGATCTTTTCGGCTCGCAAACGGGTAGCAAGTTCAAAGAAATAGCTCAGGGTTATACGCTGGATATTCTTCTTCTTTATGCCAATAAGCATTTGGAGGAGTTGGCGCCGCGATACGAACTTCAAAGAGTGTCCGATACGCTTGCTCTGCAAATTATAGATCTGGATATGATGGGCGAGAAGCGAAGCGTACATTCACTTTCGGGAGGAGAATCATTTTTGGTGTCTCTTGCATTGGCTTTGGGGCTTTCATCTCTATCATCCAATAGGATGAATGTTGAGTCCCTTTTTATAGATGAAGGGTTTGGCTCGCTGGATATAGATACTCTAAGGATAGCTATGGATGCCCTTGAAAGACTGCAGATGCAGGGACGCAAGATAGGCGTAATATCGCACGTAGCCGAAATGACCGAGAGAATAGCTGTACGTATAAACGTAGTAAAGAGTGGAAGCGGAGAAAGCCGACTTGAAGTCGAAGGATAATATTATATCCTTCGTAACTTCATTGGATTCTTATCGGCATAGTTCACCATTCTAAAAGAAGGCATAGCCATAGCCATTCCTGCATGTATTGTGCCATCAATTCCAAGCATTTGTTCCAGCTTTCCTTTTCTTTGCAAAGTGGCATTAAGTAAGAAACCGGTATAGAACTGACTTACTCCTAAAGATTCGGCCATCAATGAGGCATTTTGATATGCAAGATTAGAATCTATTGAACCAAATCGCTCTTTCTTTGGAGTATGTATCAGCAATACAGCTGTTGCCCCTCTAAGTACTCCATCTTTGCCGTTCTTGTAATCTTCCTGCATCTCCTTGAATAAAGGGATGTAAGTACTTACCTTTGGCTCAATTTTCTTGAATATATCTCTCAATATAGGTCGGTCTAGCTTTCTTAACATCAACCCAAAAGTCTCCATCGTAAAATCCGACAGCATTTTAAGCCTTTCCGGTGAAGTAACAAGAGTAAACGAAACTTCCTGTCCGTTGCTGGCAGTAGGAGCACGATATGCCGCTTCTGCAATAGCAGTTAAGCTATCTTCGGGTATAGGTTTTGAAGTAAAGGCTCTGTTTGAACGTCTTGCAAAGATAATTTCGCGCATCTGTTGTGCAGAAGGATAAAGTGAATAATCTATTTTATGTACTTTATCCGGTCCGAAATTGGTGTGCTCTACTGCAGCAGTCTCGCATGCATCGACACAATGACCACACTCAATGCAGCGCTCGGGATTATGTGTTTCTACCTGTTTTGTTTCTTTGTCGAGATAGAAAATATCTGCTGGGCATACTTTTACGCAATGCATACACTTGGTACATTTTTCCTTATTAGTCGATATCATATTCTTGTTTATAAAATTTTATTCAAAAATAATCATTAAAAATTATTATTGATACATTTAGTGCAAGTTAATTTATATGTATGGTAATGGTAAGATATATAGTGCGTTATACTGTGAATGTTCTGGTAAGAAATGTCACAATCATTCACGCTACCTGTTTTTAGTACTTTTATATTAAGTAGCAATAAATATATGCAGATTAAAATTTATTATAATCATAACCTCTGTTTAAGCTAATCTATGCATATATCTAAATGTTTTTTACAAGAACTTTATTAAACTTCATTTCAATGAAGTTCGTAATTCATTATAATGAATTTCAGAAACCATTAGAATGAATTCCAGAAACCATTCTAATGAAGTTTGTTAACTTACCTAATAAATGCAGTTAATTATGGGTGTAAATAAGAATAATCAGTTATTAGTAAATAACTAGAATCCTCTTCCGTCGGCACCCCACATCATTTTGTCGCGAAGTGTTTTGAAGAATACATGATCTTTACGCTTTACTACCTTTATTGTATAGTCGGCCTTTCGTATTATAATGCGTGTTCCTTCACGGCATGATTCGCTTCGTCCGTCTATTGCTACCAGGAAGTTATGACTGCGGCTTTCTACATCCAGTGTTATTTCCCAATCATCATTGATTACTATTGGTCGTACATTAAGGCTGTGTGGAGCTACAGGTGTAATGGCTATAGTGCGGCTATGAGGAACTATCACTGGACCTCCTACGCTTAACGAGTAGGCTGTTGAGCCGGTAGGTGTGGCAATGACAAGACCATCGGCCTGATAAGTGGTAAGATATTTACCATTTACAGAAGCATGTATGGTTATCATCGAAGAACTGTCTCTTTTTAGAACCGCAATTTCGTTTAATCCGAACGGATATCCTTTTATAATTTGGTCCTTGTACTTTACGTTAAGTACACTGCGCTCTTCAATAGAATAATTCCCTCTATATATTTCGTCAAGAGTTTCTTTAATTTCATTTGGAGATATATCGGCAAGAAAACCTAGTCGACCGGTGTTTATGCCAAGAATGGGGGTATTTTTGGCACCTACCCGGCTTGCTGCCTTAAGGAATGTACCATCTCCTCCAATGCTTAATACCATGTCTACATCAAAATTGTTATTCTCGAATATCTTTATATTTTTAAGTGTAAGTTTAAGCTCATTAGTAAGGAATTTGAAGAATTCGCTGCACATGTAAATTTCTGCATCGTGCTCTTTTAACAGAGAAAGGATATTTTCTATATAAACAGACTTCTTGGCCTGATAAACGTTTCCAAAAATAGCGAATTTCATAAATATAATTCCATTTAGTTAATTTTATAATTCTTTTGTCTTGCTAAACTTATATGATTTAGATAAAACCTGTTAACTTTGCATATTATGTAATTGCAAATATAATAATATTATTCCCACGATGACAAAGTTAAGTGTAAATATAAATAAGATCGCTACGTTGCGTAATGCGCGCGGCGGAAATAATCCGGATGTAATAAAAGTAGCTTTGGACTGCGAAGCTTTCGGAGCTGAAGGAATAACAGTTCATCCTCGTCCGGATGAAAGACACATTCGTCATGATGACGTACTTCATTTGCGTCCTATATTGAAGACAGAATTCAACATTGAAGGCTATCCCGGAAAAGATTTTATTGATCTTGTAATAGGGGTGAAGCCACATCAGGTAACTTTGGTTCCGGATTCTCCCGATCAGATAACTTCAAATTCAGGGTGGGATACCAAGAAACATCAGGCTTTTCTTACTGAAATTCTTGAAGAGTTCAAGCATGCTGGCGTACGTACATCTGTATTTGTGGGCACCGACAGGGAGATGATTGAATATGCTGCAAAGGCCGGGGCAGATCGTGTTGAACTTTACACAGAACCTTATGCATCAATGTATCATAATAATCCCGAAGCTGCCTTGGCACCATTTCTTGAAGCTGCTAAAATAACAAGAAGTCTTGGAATGGGACTAAATGCAGGTCATGACCTGAGCCTTGAGAATCTTAAATATATGCACGATAATATTCCATGGATTGATGAAGTATCCATAGGACATGCATTGATATGTGATGCACTTTATCTTGGATTGAGACAAACTATTGAAGAATATAAAAAATGCCTTCGCTAATGATTAAAATGACTTTACTTGCGGCACAGACACTTGCCGATACAGTTGCCGGAAATGTACCGGTATTAACTCCTGTGGGAAATCAGGCCGAGATGAATCTTTTGGATATGACTATGAAAGGCGGCTGGATAATGATCGTTCTAGGATTATTGTCAATCGTATGCTTTTATATTTTCTTTGAAAGAATTTCAGTAATAAGAAATGCAGCTAAGGAAGATCCTATGTTTATGGACAGAATAAGGGATTATATAAGAAGTGGCGAGATAAAATCGGCTATTAACTTTTGTCGCGTCACAAATACTCCTTCTGCCAGAATGATTGAGAAAGGAATTACCAGAATGGGGCGTCCGGTTGCCGATGTACAGGCTGCTATAGAAAATACAGGAAACCTTGAAGTAGCAAAGCTTGAAAGTGGTCTTCCTATTATGGCTACTATTGCAGGGGGAGCGCCGATGATAGGATTCCTTGGTACTGTTATTGGTATGGTACAGGCGTTCTGGGAAATGTCTAATGCCGGAAACAACATAGATATAAGTCTGCTTTCTGGCGGCATTTACGAAGCCATGATAACAACTGTGGGCGGACTAATAGTAGGTATTGCAGCAATGTTTGCCTATAACTATCTTGTAACCAGAGTAGACAAAGTAGTAAATCAAATGGAAGCACGTACTATGATGTTCATGGACTTGTTGAACGAACCGGTACAAAAATAGAAGTCTATGGCACTTAAAAGAAGAAATAAAATATCACCCAACTTCAGTATGGCATCTATGACCGATATCATATTCTTGTTGCTGATATTCTTTATGATAACCTCTACGATGGTTTCTCCTAATGCCATAAAGGTGTTGTTGCCTCAAGGGAAACAGCAGACATCGGCTAAACCACTTACCCGAGTTATCATAGATAAGGACTTGAATTATTATGTAGCATTCGGCAATGAGGATGAAATGCCGGTGGCTCTTGAAGAGCTTCCATCATTTCTTGTAGAGTGTGCGAAGAAGGAACCGGAGATGTATGTTGCCTTATATGCAGATGAATCAATTCCTTACAGAGAAATTGTAAGAGTACTTAATATTGCTAATGAAAATCACTTCAAGATGGTGCTTGCTACGCGACCACCCGAGAAGAAAGCACTGGCCAAATAATGAGGAAAGAAAAAATAAAGGGATTGACGGGTACGTTTGTATTGCACCTTATTCTTATAATAGGATTACTCTTTATAGCTATAAAGAGACCTATTAAGGAAGAAGAGGGTGGAGTACCTGTGGTATTAGGCGATGCTTTAATGGCACAAGGCGATGCCGATCCATATACAATGACGGATGTTGACGTTACCGACGAACCAATGATTAATTCTTCTGAAGCTACTCCTTTGGCTTCACAACCTTCCGAGAGTGTAAATGATATAATAACTCAGAAAGAAGAAAAAAGCATTGAGGTTGAAGAAAAGAAGAATACGGTAAAAGAAACTGTTAAAAAGAAGGAAGTTTCAAAGACAAAACCAACCAATGATATAAAGAAGGATACTCCTAAGCCAAAAGAAAAAAGTGAAGCCGAAAAGAGAGCAGAAGCCGAAAGACTTGCTGTCGAGAAGAAGGCTGCCGAAGAGAGGGCAGCGGCTCAGCAGGCTGCTTCAAAGATTGCCGGTGCTTTTGGAAAAGGAAGTAAGATGGGAAGCAAGGGCAACGGAACTGCTGGCGAAGGAATAGAAGGAAGTCCTACCGGAAATTCGGATATAGGAAAGACAACAGGAGTTGGTGGATATGGAACCTTCGACCTGAATGGACGTTCGCTTGGAAGTGGTGGATTGCCGCGTCCTGTATATAATGTTCAGGATGAAGGTAGAGTTGTGGTAACTATTGTAGTAAATCCTGCCGGTCAGGTAATTAGTACCAGCATCAACAAACGTACTAATACAGTAAATCCTTCTTTGAGAAAGGCTGCCGAGGATGCGGCCAAGAAGGCTCGTTTTAATAATGTAGACGGGGTTAATAATCAGAGCGGTACAATTACTTATTATTTCAAACTTCGATAGATTTGTTATATATTTGTAAGGAATATTAAATAGTAATTATTGTCTATTATTTCTTTATAAATTGTTCTTGTTATTAACAATCGTAATAATCTAAATTGATAAGATAATGAAAACTATTTGTATCTTTTTGGCAGATGGCTTCGAAGAGGTTGAAGCAATGACTCCGGTAGATGTTCTGAGACGTGCCGGATTGGTTATAAAAACTGTTTCTGTTAAGGATGATCACACTGTTATAGGTGCTCATGGAGTGCCTGTGATAGCTGATATGGTTATAGCACAGTTGGAGACTAAGGATATTGAAATGATTATACTTCCTGGCGGAATGCCCGGTTCGGTAAATCTTGATTCTAATCATGCTCTTGATAATTTAATAATGAAATTTGCAGAAGAGGGTAAGCCTATATCTGCTATTTGTGCAGCACCTATGGTTCTTGGTAAGCGTGGATTATTACAGGGAAAGAGGGCAACATGTTATCCTGGATTCGATAAGTTCCTTAATGGAGCAGAATATACTGCAAATTTAGTAGAAGTGGACGGTAATTATATAACAGGTAAAGGTCCGGGAGCTGCAATGAAATTTTCTTTTGCAATTGTTGAAAAATATTGCGGAAAACAAAAAGTAGATGAACTGAAGGCAGCGATGATGATAGAATGATATTATTATGAAGAAATATATAATTATAGTTGCAGGTGGAAAAGGTTTAAGAATGGGCACAGAGATACCAAAACAATTTATTGAAGTTTGTGGTATCCCGGTATTGATGCGTACCATAAGCGCTTTCTATAATTATGATTCTTCGTTCGATATAATACTGGTTCTTCCTATAGCGCAGCAAGACTACTGGAAGAACCTTTGCTTGAAGCATAAATTTAATATACCTTATAGGTTGGCCGATGGGGGAGATACCAGATATCACTCCGTAAAGAACGGTATTGCTCTTGTAGAAGGTGAAGGATTGATAGGAGTGCATGATGGTGTACGTCCATTTGTTTCGGAAGAGGTTATCGGGAGATGTTATGATGAGGCCGCAGAGGTTGGAGCCGCAGTTCCGGTAATTGATGTTGTCGAGACGGTTCGTCATATAACTTCTGTTGGAAGTGAAACTGTGCCGCGTAATGAGTATAAATTAGTACAAACTCCGCAAGTGTTCAGATCGAATTTACTGAAACATGCTTATAATCAATCATATTCCAGTCTTTTTACTGACGATGCTTCGGTTGTTGAAGCATTGGGAGAGAAAATCAGTCTAGTAGAAGGTAATCGTGAAAATATAAAACTAACAACGCCATTTGATCTAAAAATGGCAGAACTGCTTTGTCAAGAAAATAATGTTTGATATTACACAACAAGATATAAAGTTCTTGCAGGGAGTAGGGCCTCAGAGGGCCTCTATCCTGAATAAGGAAATTAAAGTTTGTACCTTGCATGATCTTCTTTATTATTTTCCATATAAATACATTGACCGAAGTCGTATCTACTCTATCAAAGAGATAGATGGCAATATGCCCTATATTCAGATAAAGGGTAGGATTTTGAGCTTTGAAATACTGGGCGAAGGTAGACTCAGACGTTTAATTGCTCACTTTTCGGATGGAACAGGCGTGGTTGATCTAGTCTGGTTTCAGGGAATTAAGTTCGTTACCGGTAAATATAATGTAAGAGAGGATTATGTAATATTTGGTAGGCCTACTGTTTTTAATGGAAGAATAAATATAGCTCATCCAGATATTGATTTAGTGTCCGAAATAACAACTACCTCTTTTGGACTGAGGCCCTACTACAATACTACCGAGAAGATGAAACGAAGCAATATCAACTCTCATTCGATAGAGAAGTTGATGAATAATGCATTTTCGTTACTCAGGGAAGAAATAACAGAAACCTTACCTCAATATATAGTTCAGCAGTATCATCTTATGTCTTTAGATGAGGCGCTTCATGTAATTCATTTTCCTAATAATAATGATAAGTTACGCAAGGCGCAGTACAGATTGAAATTTGAGGAACTCTTTTATATTCAACTTAATATACTTAGGTATAGTAAGGAAAGAAAGAAGTGTTTTAAAGGATTGAAATTTGATCGTGTAGGCGATATATTCAATAGTTTTTATTTTTGTTATCTGCCTTTTAATCTTACTAATGCGCAAAAGAGAGTTATAAAAGAGATTCGTAATGATATGGGAAGCGGTAGGCAAATGAATCGTCTGCTTCAAGGAGATGTGGGTAGCGGAAAGACATTAGTAGCTTTGATGTCAATGCTTATAGCTCTTGATAATGGTTTTCAGACGTGTATGATGGCTCCTACCGAAATCCTGGCTACTCAACATTATGAAGGTATTACCAAACTCCTGAAAGATATGGATATCAGGGTTGAATTGCTTACAGGATCAATAAAAGGAAAAAAACGAGAAAAAATATTGAGAGATCTTATAACAGGAGATGTAAAGATACTTATTGGTACTCATGCTGTTCTTGAAGATACGGTAAACTTTGCATCGCTTGGAATGGTGGTAATTGATGAACAACATCGTTTTGGGGTAGCGCAGCGTGCTAAATTATGGGGTAAGAATGTATCTCCTCCTCATATTCTTGTTATGACGGCAACTCCCATACCACGTACGCTAGCCATGACCTTGTATGGTGACCTTGACGTATCTGTAATTGATGAACTCCCTCCTGGAAGAAAGCCTATAGAGACAATACATCAATTTGATAACAGAAGAAGAAGTCTGTATGAATCAATGAGGAAACAGATAGAAGAAGGACGTCAGGTTTATATAGTATATCCAATCATAAAAGAGAGTGAGAAAATGGATATAAAGAATCTAGAGGAAGGATATGTGCATATCTGTGAGGAATTTCCACAGTATAAAGTAAGTGTTGTTCATGGTAAGATGAAGCCTTCAGACAAAGATGCCGAAATGCAGAAGTTTGTAAATGGAGAGACGCAGATAATGGTGGCAACTACAGTTATTGAAGTAGGAGTAAATGTACCTAATGCATCGGTTATGGTGATAGAAAATGCCGAAAGGTTTGGATTATCTCAGTTGCATCAGTTACGTGGCCGAGTGGGTAGAGGTGCCGATCAGTCCTACTGTATACTTGTTACTAATTATAAACTTTCTGAGGAAACACGCCGACGACTTGAGATAATGGTGCAGACTAACGATGGATTTGAAATAGCAGAGGCAGATCTTAAACTTCGCGGCCCCGGAGATTTAGAGGGTACGCAGCAAAGTGGAGTGGCATTTGATCTTAAAATTGCCGATATTGCACGTGACGGACAGCTGTTACAATATGTAAGAGATATTGCAGAAAAAATATTAGATGATGATCCTGCTGAAGTAAAAGATGTTAATAAGATATTATGGAAACAGCTTAATTTATTAAGAAATACAAATGTGAATTGGTCTGTAATATCTTAAAATATTAAGCTTCTACTGTTAATTGAACTATAATATGTTGTGAAACATATTTTTGCTTATCTTCCCTATTTATAGTAGTTTACGTCTGTTTTTTATAGTTATGTATAAAACTTACATAAAAAAAGAGTTAATATAGGATAGATAGTTTAAAAATAAAATGTTACTTTTGAAAGGAAAGATACAAGGATATTATAAAATAACTGAATTATTTTATTATGGAAAAAACACTGGTCATACTTAAACCAAGCGCCCTCCAAAGAGCGTTAATTGGTGAGGTAATAGAGAGATTCGAAAAGAAGGGTTTACGTTTGGCCGGTATAAAGATGATTCAACTTGATGATGCTATCCTTGATGAACATTATTCACATCTTGTTGAAAAACCTTTTTTTCAACGTATAAAAGATTCAATGATGTCTACACCGGTCATTGTGTGTTGTTGGGAGGGAGTGGATGCCGTACAGGTAGTGAGAACATTGACAGGATTTACAAATGGTAGAATAGCAGCTCCGGGTACTATAAGAGGAGACTATAGTATGAGTCTTCAGGAAAATATAGTTCATGCTTCGGATTGTGTTGATTCTGCTAAAATAGAATTAAAGAGATTTTTTAAACCGGATGAGATATTCGAGTATAAATCCGCCGTGTCAGGCTCTATTTATGCTAACGACGAATACTGATCAAAAAACGAAATAAAAAGGATGATATTAAAAAGTATTAAAGCGGTTGTTGTTGGAATGTTAGCATTTGTCAGCCTGAATGCCTCAGGTCAAGACTTGTTAGCTCGCCAGGCACCGATAGATAGAAAACTTAAAGCTGTTGATTCGTTGGCTTTGATTAAACAGATTAAATCTGAACAGGCTGCCTATCCTGCATATAGCTTATATCCAAATTGGAATAATGACCGTGTACATGCTTATGGTTCTGCAGTAGAAATTCCAGATACTTTCCGTATAGATTTGACGGGTTTTGCTATGCCTACAAATCAAACTAAGATAACTTCTAACTTTGGCCCTCGTTGGCGTCGTATGCACAATGGTATTGATATTAAGGTTTATATAGGTGATACTATTCGTGCTGCATTTGACGGAAAAATAAGAATGGTCAAGTATGAAAGAAGAGGATATGGTAAGTATGTGGTTATAAGACATGATAACGGACTTGAAACTGTTTATGGTCACTTATCAAAACAGTTGGTTGCAGAGAATGAATATGTGAAGGCTGGTGAGCCAATCGGATTAGGAGGAAATACTGGACGTTCTACAGGTTCGCATTTGCATTTTGAAACTCGTTTCCTTGGTCAGGCTATAAATCCGGCTTTTATGTTTGATTTTGAAAGACAGGATATCGTTGCAGATAATTTTGTATTCCGTAGAGGAAATAACAGATTGTCTCCGTCTACAGTTACAAACTCTCGTTTGATGGCTAATGCGGATGATGGATCTATACGTTATCATAAAGTAAGAAAAGGTGATACTCTTGGAGCAATCGCTAAAAAGAGTGGAACTTCAGTAGATGCGTTATGTAAGCTTAATGGTATATCTAGAAGAACAGTCCTTCGATTAGGACAAGTTCTAAGATGTTCGTAAGATTTGTAATAGTTTAAAATATTGTGCGGGTGGGAAAGAATATTCTTTTCCACCTTTTTTTGTTTACACTTTAGTGTAAAATATGTACCTTTGTTCTCTATTTAGAATTATCATGGAAGAAACAAAACAACAATTTGAACAAGTACTGGCTAGCTGTAGAGAACTATTTGCCAAAAAGCTGCATGATTATGGTGCTGCATGGCGTATAATGCGTCCTACTTCTGTAACTGATCAGATATTTATTAAGGCTAACAGAATTCGTAGTATTGAAACCAAAGGAGTTGCTTTGGTAGATGAAGGAATACGCTCGGAATTTATTGCTATTGTAAATTATGGTATAATAGGACTTATTCAATTGGAGTTGGGATATTCAGAAACTGATGATTTAGAAGAAGAGAAGGTGCTGGAACTATATGATAAATATGCAAAGATTTCTCTTGATTTGATGCTTGCAAAGAATCATGACTATGATGAGGCATGGCGTAGTATGCGTATAAGTTCGTATACAGATCTTATATTGATGAAGATAAACCGAACTAAGCAGATTGAGAGTAATAATGGGAAGACTCTGGTTTCTGAAGGAGTGGATGCCAATTATATGGATATGATTAACTATTCTGTTTTTGGATTGATAAAATTGGAATTTGGAGAATAAAAGGAAATATGATTTTTTAGTAGGATGGACTAATATTTGTCGTTTTATCCTGTCGGCTGTTTTTATATTCTCCGGCTTTGTAAAAGCTAACGATTTACATGGAACTGAATATAAAATACAGGATTATCTTCTTGCATTTGGACTAAACGATATAATTCCTTCCTATTTGCCGTTTTTGCTGTCTCTAATATTGGCAATAGTTGAATTCTGTGTAGGAGTTTACCTTTTTTTTGGTATACGACGCAGGACATCGACCACGATGGCTTTGTTAATGATGGGATTTATGACACCTCTTACACTATGGTTGGCAGTAACTGACAAAGTGTTGGATTGTGGCTGTTTTGGTGATGTTATAATCTTATCAAACTGGGAAACATTCTGGAAGAACATAATATTTCTAATTGCGGCGGTTTCAATCTTTAAATGGAAAGCAAAAATTAAGCCTATTATAACCTCTCGCTTTGACTGGCTTGTAGGATTGTATACTTTCATATATATTCTTTATTTTTCTTTGTATTGCTATCGTGAACTTCCTTTGCTTGATTTTCGTCCTTATCATATAAGTGCAAACATAAGGAACCAAATGGAAGTGCCAAAAGACAAGAAACCGACTGTTTATGATACTAAATTCATTTTAGAAAAAAATGGTAAGAAGAAAGAGTTTACTCTTGAAGATTATCCAGATAGTACATGGACATTTATTGATAGTAAAACAGTAATAAAGGAGAGAGGGTATGAACCACCTATTAAAGATTTCTTCATAGAAAGTTTTGAAGATGGAGAGGATATTACGGCAGATATCTTAGATAAGGATGATTATACATTCTTGCTTATAGCACCACAATTGGCAAAAGCTGATGATAGTTCGATAGATTTGATAAATGAACTTTACGATTATGCACTTGACAATAAATATCAGTTTTACTGCATTACTTCATCTTCGGCCAATGATATAGAAAAATGGAAAATAAGTACTGGTGCGGAATATCCTTTTGCAATTGCCGATGAAACAATGCTTAAGACTATGATTCGCTCTAATCCCGGAGTTATTCTACTTAAGAAAGGAACGATAATAAACAAATGGAGCGTAAATAATTTGCCTAATGAATATCAGCTTACCGATGAGTTGCCTAATATATCGTTAGGATATATAAACGAAAAAACTTTTATACATAAAATCTTTCTGGCTTTCGGATGGTTTGTAATGCCATTAATGCTGTTCAGTGTGATAGATATTGCCTGGGAAACATACAAGGAGAGAAGAAAGAAACTAAAAAAATAATTAACCCTTTAATAATAAACAAAATGAGAAAAAACATTGTTGCAGGAAACTGGAAAATGAACATGAACCTTCAGGAAGGTATTGAATTGGCAAAAGAATTGAATGAAGCATTGGTTGCCGACAAACCAAATTGTGATGTAGTAATCTGTACTCCATTTATTCACCTTGCATCTGTAACTCCACTTGTTGATGAAACTATAATCGGTGTTGGTGCAGAAAACTGTGCAGATAAAGTATCTGGCGCTTATACAGGTGAGGTTTCTGCCGAAATGGTTGCTTCTACAGGTGCTAAATACGTAATCTTGGGTCACTCTGAACGTCGTGCTTATTATCACGAAACTCCAGAAATTCTTGAAGAAAAAGTAAAGTTGGCTCTTGCTAACAATCTTACTCCAATATTCTGTATTGGTGAAGTACTTGAAGAACGTGAAGCTAACAAGCAAAATGAAGTTGTTGAAGCTCAGTTGTCGTCTGTATTCTCTTTGTCTCCTGAAGATTTCTCAAAAGTAGTTCTTGCTTATGAACCAGTTTGGGCTATTGGTACAGGTAAGACTGCTAGTGCAGAACAGGCTCAGGAAATTCATGCATTCATCCGCTCTTTGATTGTAAAGAAGTTTGGTAATGAAATAGCTGACAATACTTCTATTCTTTATGGAGGTAGCTGCAAGCCATCAAATGCAAAAGAATTGTTCGCTAATCCTGATGTAGACGGTGGACTTATCGGAGGTGCTGCTTTGAAGGTGGCCGACTTCAAAGGTATTATCGATGCATTTAAGTAATAGCAGAATATAAATAATTGGGGTGTGAAGTAATTATCACACCCTCAATTTACATAAATGAAACGAATCAGAATGAACTTCAGAAATTCAATATTAACATTATTCATTTTCGTTCCGGTATGCGGAGTCTTTGCGCAAACAAATATTGTTGAAAAGTTGCAGGTAAAGAAAGCCGGAGAAGGAGAAGTAGTTATAAAACAAGATTCTCGGATAACTTCTCTTATTGGTAATATTCATCAGGCTGTCAAGCAACCTGTAAAGATAAATGTCGATAATGCAGACATTGGTGTTGATGATGCTTCACTGAATGCTCAACCAGTAGAGCATAAGACTATAAAGGCACGTGGATATAGATTGCAGGTATATGCCGGAAATAATTCACGCGTAGCCCGCAATGAGGCTAATGCAATTGCCGAAAAAGTAAAACAAGAATTTCCTGAAATTCCAGTCTATACCTATTTCCTTCCTCCTAGATGGCTTTGCAGAATAGGAGATTTTAGAAGTATAGAGGAAGCCGATGCTATGATGCGACGCTTTAAGGCTACCGGCGTATTCAAGGAAGTTTCTATTGTAAAAGAACAAATAAATATACCTATTGATTGATTATGGAAGATTTGATGCATCCCGAATGGTCGTCCGATAAGATAGAAAAACTGAAAGGACACTATAAAGGGATAATTTCACTTTTAGGTGAAGATGTTGAAAGAGAGGGGCTGATAAAAACTCCTGAACGTGTAGCTAAAGCAATGCTTACTCTTACAAGAGGATATGAACAGGATCCTCATGCTATACTTAACGGCGCAAAGTTTAAGGAAGAATACAGTCAGATGGTTATTGTTAAGGATATAGATTTCTTTTCTCTATGTGAACATCACATGTTGCCATTTTATGGAAAAGCTCATGTGGCATATATCCCAAATGGATATATAACAGGTCTTAGCAAGATAGCAAGAGTTGTAGATGTATTCTCTCATCGTTTGCAGGTACAGGAAAGAATGACTATGCAAATAAAAGAATGTATACAAAATACTCTGAATCCTTTGGGAGTTATGGTAGTCGTTGAGGCAAAGCATATGTGCATGCAGATGCGCGGTGTTGAAAAACAGAATTCGGTAACTACTACTTCCGATTTTACAGGAGCTTTTAATCAGGCAAAAACTCGTGAAGAATTCATGAACTTAATACGGCATAACCGATAATCAGTTATGCCTTTAATACCACTCTGTCGCCAGCTCGCTTAGCGAGCTCTTTTTGTAGTTCACTCAACTCTTTGTACCTTTCCATTATCTTTAAGCTTTTTTCGCTGTCGGATGCTATTTCTGGCTTTGTGAGTGCTTGTAATGTATGCTTCATTTCCTCTTGAAGTATAGCAAACTTAAAGTCGGTTATTTGATGCGGTACCAATTCTAGTAATCTCTCCTCATCTGTAACAATTCTCTGCGATTTAGAATGATATTTGCTAAGATGGTATCTGTCGCTCATCATTTCGGCTGCAAGTTTGCTTATGGTAGAGTCAGGATTTGAAAGAAAATATCTTTCAGACGAGAAGTTTGGATCGTGAAGATGTTCTACCGCCTCTGAAAGTATTCTTCTATGCAAGGGATTATGAAACTGAAGTTCGTCTTCCTTTAGATTGGAATATATATATTCGATAACTGAAAGCGGATACTCTTTTGTCTCGTCAGTCTCGACTATGCACATTATTTTCTCTCCATATCTTATTAGAGTCTTTATAAGTTGCTGTTCCTTAGTATAAAAAACGAGTTTTTCACGCTCTTCTTCGGGAATGTACGACTGATATTGTTCTTCGGGTTTCTTTATCGTATCAAGAAGCTTATCGGTTCTCTGTAGTACATGTTTCTTTATTTCGTTTTGAATAATCCTTTCGTCCATTTTTAATAGAGCGGCGCACTCCTTTAGACAGGCATATCTTATTATGTCGTTTGGAATTAAACCAATGGTGTTTGCCATATCGGCTACCAATGCTGCTCTTTTTATAGGATCGTCTTGTGCGTCTTTAAGAAGAAGATTAGTCTTGAACTTTATGAAACTCTCTTCATGTTCTTCCAAATATTTCTGGAAATCGGCCGAGTTGTGTTTCTTCGAAAAGCTATCAGGGTCATCTCCGTCAGGTAATAGAAGTACCTTTATATTCAACCCTTCTGCTATAAGAAGATCAATACCTCTAATGCTCGCCTTTATACCAGCCGCATCGCCGTCATAAAGTAGAGTTATATTTTCTGTAAATCGATGAAGCAGCTTTATCTGGTTTTGTGTAAGTGCAGTTCCCGATGAGGCAACTACATTTTCCACTCCACTTTGATGCATTGATATTACGTCCATGTATCCTTCTACCATAAAGCATTTGTTTTGCTTTATAATAGCCGATTTTGCAAAATAGATTCCATATAGTTCATTGCTTTTGTGATAGATCTCACTTTCAGGAGAATTTACATATTTTGCTACTTTTGTATCGCTGCCAAGAATACGACCTCCGAATGCTACTACTTTTCCGGTTACAGTATGTACTGGAAATATAACTCTTCCCCAAAAGCGATCGCGCAATGCCTTGTCTTCTCTCTCGTAGCACAGTCCTGTCTTTATTATTAGTTCTTTGTTATAGCCTTTTTTTGTAGCCTCATTCGCAAAGGCATCATGCGATGATGTACTGTAACCTATCTGAAATTTCTTTATTATGTCGTCTCGCATTCCGCGTTTACGTAGATATGCCATTCCAATAGATTTTCCGTCTATATGATTGGTAAGTGTGTCGCGAAAGTAATCGCGGGCAAATTCGTTTATGACGAAAAGGCTTTCTCGTTCATTTTGAATCTGTTTCTCGGCATTGGAAAGTTCTCTTTCTTTTATTTCGATGTTGTATTTGCGTGCAAGCCATCTTAAAGCATCCGGGTAGGATAGCTGTTCATGCTCCATAATGAAGTGTACAGCGTTTCCTCCTTTTCCGCAAGCAAAGCATTTGCATAGTCCTTTTGCGGGTGATACATAGAAAGAAGGGGTCTTGTCGTCGTGAAAAGGACATAATCCAACAAGGTTTACCCCTCTTTTCTTAAGAGCAACAAAGTCGGATACGACATCACTAATCTGTGCCGCATCCAATATTCTATCTATAGTAGGCTGATCTATCATATGGATGCGAAATTAATAAAAAAATCGCCATAGGCTGTTTATACCTATGGCGATTTAATAAATATTTCATCAAATACGGTTAATCTATATTTGGATTAAGTTTATGCCAATCGGCAATAGGAGGTATAACGCCCATAGCTATTACCTCATCGCGAAGTTCGCACAAATGTTTGTAGCTCTTTTCCAAAGCTTCTTCTTCCGAAGGTGTACCCTTAATATCTTTAAGAACTACTCCATCTTTGGTAAGATAAGTCTCCCAAGCCATCATTATATGGTTATATTTTCCTTTAGCTACATAAGCACCAACCGGCCAACGGAATGGTTTGCCTCCCATTGCTGCTCCAATCATTTCTATTGAAACATAAGCCGGACTTTGGAAAGAAGAGCGTCCACGTAGGTTGATGATATTTGCTCCACCCTTGGTGACCTTACCTTGAATTTCACTCCATTTTTCTTCTGGAAGTTCAGCTGTACCTATAATTTCCATCAATGGTTTGCCGTCTACACTTGCTGTAGAAGCAAATACTGCCATTTGTTCGCCATGACCGCCATAAGTACGGCAGTTTTCGACTTTATCCATAGGAATTTGGAAGTGTTTTGATAATTCACTGCGAAGACGAGTACTATCAAGAGCAGCAAGAGTTGTAACTTGTGAAGGTTTTAATCCTGAATAGAGAAGTGTTATTAATCCTGTAATATCGGCAGGGTTGAAAATTACAACCACATGTTTTACATCAGGACAATACTCTTTAATGTTTTTACCTAATTCTTCGGCTATTAAAGCGTTTCCTTTAAGAAGATCTTCGCGAGTCATTCCTGCTTTACGAGGTGCACCTCCCGAAGAAACGATATATTTAGCATCTTTGAGAGCTTCTTTTATGTCGGCTGTAAAGGTTATATTCATACCTTCAAATCCACAATGAAATAGCTCCTCGGCAACTCCTTCAAGTCCCTGTGCAAAAGGATCGTATAAACAAATATTAGGTGTTAAATGCATCATAATGGCAGTCTGTGCCATATTCGAACCAATCATTCCTGCAGCTCCTATAATAGTAAGCTTTTCGTTTGTTACAAAGTTCATATCACAAAGTTTTAATATTACAATTGTAATATAACAACTAAAGTAACATTTTGGATTAAAAAATTAGGAATAATTGAGAATTGAAGTGAGCCTCTTGTCGGATTCGAACCAACGACCCCGAGATTACAAATCACGTGCTCT
>USAN01000005.1 GCA_900552645.1 uncultured Bacteroides sp. | reverse complement strand
GCTATGATTATATTTCTTCATTAATATAAAGATAACTCTTCATAATGTGGGTTATATATTTAATAGTTTATAATTATCCATTATATTAGCTTTCCTTCGCAAAATTTGATTATTCTCTTTATTTATACAATCTTCTTCATATTAATTACATAAGTGCTGAAATCTCCTTTAAAAGCTGTTTTTCTACAATTATGTATACAATACAGTCAGATATGTTTTTTGGTGACTTTTTCATTTATTCAAATATTCAAAAATATGTTTTTTAATAAAATATCTCAGTCTACTTTATTTTTGATTAATTTTATAATCAGATAGTTAAAATCAATGGTAATAGATTGTGAAACTTAAAAAGTAATCTTGAAAAAGTAAAATTTACTTTGATTGATAGTATATTAATTGAATATTATTTGTATCTTTGTCGCCCGATTTATATAGTATAACACATTGGGAAAGTTTGATAAATATAAGATTGAATTGAAAAATATGAAGGCTGAAACTGCTAATTACGAGTTTCAGTTGAATAATCAATTCTTTGTAGATCTGGATGGTCCGGAAGTACAAAAAGGGAAACTGACCGTTTTGTTGACAGTGAAGAAAACATTGTCTGATGTATTTGTGTTTGATTTCCAGACTGATGGAATAGTAATAGTACCTTGCGATCGTTGTCTTGATGATATGGAGATTCCGATATCATCAGCCGATAAGCTTAAAGTTAAATTAGGAAATGATTTTTCTGAGGAAGGTGAAATTGTAGTAGTTCCTGAATCGGACGGATATATAAATATAGCTTGGTTCTTATATGAGTTTATTGCATTAAACATACCTATGAAGCATATTCATGCTCCTGGTAAATGCAATAAGAGTATGATGGGTAAATTAGGAAAGCATTTAAGAGTTTCTTCTAACGACGATGGAGAAGACATGGAATTGGATAATTCTGATTCTATAAAAGATGAAGGAGCTGTTGAAGAATTATCCCAAGAGGAAATGGATCCAAGATGGAATGAATTAAAGAAAATATTAGATAATAATTAAATTTAGAAAAATGGCACATCCTAAAAGAAGACAATCAAAAACGAGAACTGCGAAGAGAAGAACTCATGACAAGGCAGTTGCTCCTACTTTAGCTATATGTCCTAATTGTGGCGAATGGCATGTATATCACACTGTATGTGGATCATGTGGTTACTATAGAGGTAAATTAGCGATCGAAAAAGAGGCTGCAGTTTAATAGCAGGCAAAAACACGTTTATACGTTAAGTGTTAAAATAAAGCCGGCGAGCTTCGGCTCTGTCGGCTATTTTTTATACGTATAGATTAAAAAAGAATATAATGGAAAAAATAAATGCAGTAATCACAGGCGTTGGAGGATATGTACCGGATTATGTCCTTACTAATGAGGAAATCTCTAAAATGGTAGATACCAACGACGAATGGATAATGACTCGAATTGGAGTCAAAGAAAGACGAATACTAAATGAAGAAGGGTTAGGAACTTCTTATATGGCGCGTAAGGCTACTAAGCAGTTAATGCAGAAGACAGGAGTAAATCCTGATGAAGTAGATGCTGTAATTGTGTCAACTACTACCCCGGACTATCATTTTCCTTCTACTGCATCAATATTGTGCGATAAGTTAGGATTTAAAAATGCATTTGCTTTTGATTTGCAGGCAGCATGTAGTGGATTTTTGTTTGCTATGGAAACAGCTGCATCTCTTATTGCTTCGGGAAGACATAAAAAGGTTATAATTGTAGGTGCAGATAAAATGTCGTCTATGGTTAACTATCAGGATAGAGCTACCTGTCCTATATTTGGTGATGGTGCTGCAGCTTGTATGGTAGAAGCTACTACTGAAGATTTTGGTATAATAGATTCTATATTACATACAGATGGTAAAGGTTTGCCATTCCTTCATATGAAGGCCGGTGGATCAGTATGTCCTCCTTCTTATTTTACTATTGATAATAAAATGCATTATCTTTATCAAGAGGGCAGAACCGTATTTAAATATGCTGTATCATTTATGTCGGATGTAACTGCAAAGATTGCAGCGAAAAACAATCTTGATAAAGAAAATATAAATTGGATAGTTCCTCATCAAGCTAATGTACGTATTATTGATGCTGTAGCTTCCAGACTTGAAGTTCCTTTGGATAAAGTAATGATGAATATAGAGCATTTGGGTAATACAAGTGCCGCGACTCTTCCTTTATGTCTATGGGAATATGAAAATAAATTAAAGAAAGGAGATAATATTATCTTTACTGCTTTTGGAGCCGGATTTACATGGGGAGCCGCTTATGTAAAATGGGGATATGATGGTAGTAAGAGATAATAATTATTAAACTACAAGAAAACAAAGAACGCATCTCTACCCTGATGCGTTTTTTTGTCTATAACCAATTAAAGAATAAATTATGCATAAAGCTGGTTTTGTAAACATAGTAGGTAATCCTAATGTAGGTAAATCTACTTTAATGAATTTGCTGGTAGGTGAAAGAGTTTCTATTGCTACTTTCAAGGCTCAGACTACTCGTCACCGTATTATGGGTATTTTGAATACCGATGATATGCAGATTGTATTTTCAGATACTCCTGGAGTATTGAAACCTAATTATAAACTACAGGAATCCATGCTTAATTTTTCAGAATCGGCATTGTCCGATGCTGATGTATTACTTTATGTTACAGACGTTATAGAGAAACCTGATAAAAATCCTGAATTTGTAGAAAAGGTAAGCAAGATGGATATTCCAGTATTGCTGTTGATAAACAAGATCGATCTTACTACACAACAGGCCCTCGAAGAGTTGGTAGAAGAGTGGCACAAGGTACTTCCTAAGGCAGAAATCATTCCTATTTCGGCTACCTCTAAGTTTAACATAGATGTAGTAATGAAAAGAATAAAAGAATTGCTGCCCGATTCACCTCCATATTTCGATAAGGATCAGCTTACCGATAAACCGGCAAGATTTTTCGTTACCGAGATAATACGTGAAAAAATATTGCTATATTACGACAAAGAGATACCTTACTCGGTAGAAGTTGTGGTAGAGCAGTTTAAGGAAGAGCCTAAGAGTATACATATAAATGCTGTTATATACGTTGAAAGGGATTCTCAGAAGGGTATTATTATTGGAAAACAAGGAAAAGCATTGAAGAAAGTAGCTACGGAAGCCAGAAAGACTCTGGAACAATTCTTTGCCAAATCTGTTTACCTTGAAGTTTTTGTAAAGGTAGACAAGGATTGGAGAAGTTCGGACAAGGAATTGAAGAACTTTGGCTACAAATTAGATTAATCTCGACTGTGATAGCCGTTAATTAAAAAAATAAAAAGATGGGAAATTTAGTTGCAATAGTTGGACGTCCTAATGTAGGAAAGTCAACCCTGTTTAATCGTCTGACCAAAACACGTCAGGCAATTGTTAATGAACAAGCTGGAACGACCCGCGACCGTCAGTATGGCAAAAGTGAATGGTTAGGAAAAGAATTCTCGGTTGTCGATACCGGAGGATGGGTAGTAAATTCAGATGATATCTTTGAAGAAGAAATTAGAAAACAGGTAGTTTTGGCAGTTGAAGAAGCTGATGAAATACTATTTGTCGTTGATGTGATGAATGGGGTTACTGATTTGGATTTACAAGTAGCATCTATACTTCGTCGTACTGATAAGCCTGTAATTTTGGTTGCGAACAAGACTGATAATAATGACTTGCAGTATAATGCGGCGGAATTCTATTCTTTAGGATTAGGCGATCCTTTTTGTATTTCGGCTGTAAGTGGAACCGGTACCGGAGACTTGATGGATGAAATTGTCTCTAAATTTACCAAAGATAATGATGAAATTCTTGAAGATGAAATTCCTCGTTTTGCCGTTGTAGGTCGTCCAAATGCCGGAAAGTCATCAATAATAAATGCATTTATAGGCGAAGAGAGAAATATAGTTACCGAGATAGCAGGTACTACGCGAGATTCAATTTATACTAAATACGAAAAATTTGGTTTTGATTTCTATCTAGTTGATACGGCCGGTATACGTAAGAAAAACAAGGTTAATGAAGATCTTGAATACTATTCAGTAATCAGATCTATACGTGCCATTGAAAACTCGGATGTATGTATACTAATGCTTGATGCAACAAGAGGGATAGAGGGGCAGGATCTTAACATATTCTCTCTTATCCAAAGAAACCAAAAAGGACTTGTGGTAGTTGTAAATAAGTGGGACTTGATTGAAAATAAGGACAACAAGGTTATAAAAGGCTATGAAGAAGCAATTCGCTCTAGATTTGCTCCATTCGTTGACTTCCCTATAATATTTTCTTCGGCTCTTACTAAGCAACGTATATATAAGGTACTTGAAACAGCCAAGGATGTTTTTCATGCACGTACTACACGTATTCCTACTGCCAAACTTAATGAAGAGATGTTACCTTTGATCGAGGCATATCCACCTCCATCAAATAAGGGTAAGTATATCAAGATTAAATATTGTACTCAGTTGCCTAATACGCAGGTACCTTCCTTCGTGTTTTTTGCAAATTTGCCACAGTATGTTAGAGAGCCCTACAAACGTTTCCTCGAAAACAAGATTCGCGATAAATGGAACTTGTGCGGTACTCCTATAAATATCTTTATAAGACAGAAATAGAATAATATAATACATTTAGCTCTGATATCCTGAATAAAGGATATTAGAGATTAAAAAAGAATCACCTTTTATCCGTTCAATAAGGATAAAAGGTGATTCTTTTTATTCAGTAATATGATATTCTATTTTTTTCTACCTTCATGTATATCTCTTAAATCCTTCTCAATGGCATTAAGTTCATTTCTTTCCTCATTCCTTACCTTCTTTAGTAATTCCGAAGCAAAAATGAAGTCGTTCAGTTTCTTATTGGTTGCGGTGAATACCTGTTCCTTATTTCCTTCCCACTCTTTGTGTCCCTGATAAATATAAATAATAGAGTCTCCTATACCCATTACCGAGTTCATATCATGAGTATTTATTATAGTAGTCATGTTATATTCAGTGGTAATATCATGAATAAGTTCATCTATTATTAGTGAAGTCTTAGGGTCCAATCCCGAGTTTGGTTCATCGCAAAACAGATATATAGGATTAAGAGCTATAGCACGTGCTATAGCCACGCGCTTCTGCATACCACCACTTATCTCTCCTGGATACTTCTGCTGTGCATCAAGAAGGTTTACGCGATCAAGACAAAAGCGTGCACGTTTTATGCGGTTTCTTAATGTATCATTCGAGAACATATCAAGTGGAAACATAACGTTTTCAAGAACAGTAAGAGAATCGAAAAGTGCTGCGCTTTGGAATATCATACCCATTTCGCGTCGCAAAACCTTCTTGTCTCCCTTGCTCATGGTAAGGAAATTACGGTCGTCATAAAGAATCTCGCCTTTGTTTGGCGTAAGAAGTCCTACCAAACATTTCATCAAAACAGTCTTTCCCGAACCACTCTGACCAATTATAAGATTAGTCTTTCCATTGTCAAAAGTGGCATTGATGTCTATCAATACATCCTTGTCTTCAAAAGATTTATATAAAGATTTAACTTGAATCATCCCATTAAAAGTTGTGTTAATACTAAATCGGAGAAAAGAATCAGTACGCTGCTCATTACAACCGAATCCGTACTAGCCTTACCTACTGCTATTGAGCCGCCTTCTATGGTATAGCCAAAATATGCCGATACACTTGCAATAATGTATGCAAAGAATAACGATTTTATGAAGCTACACCATATAAACCACTCCTGAAACGAATACTGAAGTCCATATTCCAAATCTTCAACATTCATTATTCCTCCGAACCAGCATGTAAAGAAGGCCCCTATAATTCCTGCAAATATACTGAAGATAACAAGAAAAGGAATCATTGTCATCAGCGCAGTAATTTTTGGCAAAATAAGATAGTTTGCCGAGTTTACTCCCATTATATCCAGGGCGTCTATCTGCTGTGTAACCCTCATTGTACCTATTTCAGATGCAATGTTCGATCCCACCTTGCCTGCCAGTATAAGGCACATTATAGATGAAGAAAACTCAAGGAGCATAATTTCTCTTGTAGTGTATCCCACCACGAATCGTGGCATCCACGGGCTCTGTATATTCAATTTTATTTGAATGGTTATTACGGCTCCGATGAAAAAAGAGATAAGAAGTACTATTCCTATGGAGTTTACCCCCAATTGTACCATCTCATTAAGATATTGCTTGAAAAACATTCTCATTCTATCTGGCCTTGAAAATGTTCGTGCCATTAAAATAATATACTTTCCAAATGTACTTATAGGTTTTATTATCATATAGTATGTAATTTCCTACAAAAATAGGTCTTTTTACCTATATAAGCACAAAAGATATTCTGATTTTCTGTTCCATACTACTTTTACTAAACTTTTTTAGTATTTTTGTCGCAAAATAATAAAGATGTCAGAACAAGAAATGGAAGTGACCCCGCCAGTCAATGAAAAGGAGAGAATGATACTCCGTACCGAAAACCTGGTTAAGAAGTATGGCAAAAGAACTGTAGTAAATCATGTCTCTTTTGACGTAAAGCAAGGAGAAATCGTAGGTTTGCTTGGCCCTAACGGCGCAGGAAAAACTACCTCATTCTACATGACTACCGGACTTATCGTACCTAATGAGGGACATATATATCTGAACGATCTTGACATAACCGGCTATCCGGTTTATAAGAGAGCGCAAACAGGAATAGGTTATCTTGCACAAGAAGCATCAGTATTCCGAAAAATGAGTGTTGAAGATAACATATCGTCGGTATTACAGCTAACTAATACAAGTAAGGAATATCAGAAAGAGAAGTTGGAAAGTCTTATAGCCGAATTTCGACTTCAGAAAGTAAGAAAGAACCTTGGCGATCAGCTATCGGGTGGTGAGCGTCGCCGTACAGAGATAGCCCGTTGTCTGGCCATAAATCCTAAATTTATAATGCTTGACGAGCCCTTTGCCGGTGTAGACCCTATTGCAGTAGAAGATATTCAGCATATAGTATGGAAACTGAAGGACAAGAATATAGGAATATTAATAACAGACCATAATGCTCTTGAAACACTTCGTCTTACAGACCGTGCATATCTTCTGTTTGAAGGAAAGATACTATTTCAGGGCACTCCCGAAGAGTTGGCCGAAAATAAGGTAGTACGCGAAAAATATCTAGGTACAAATTTCGTACTCAGAAAAAAAGACTTTCAGGAAGAAGATCGCTTGCTTGAGGAAGCTCACCGTATAGAAGAAGCGAATCGTGCATCGGAGCAAGTAACAGCTGAGTAGCCTATTTTATTAGAAAATAAAGAAATAAAAAAAGGAGAAATTTAAATTTCTCCTTTTTTTATTCTATCAAAATAAGTTATTACATTTTTTTAGGTAATGCTTCTTTGATAACTAATTGGCGGCCCATAAATTCACTTCCGTTCAATGCGTTCATTGCTTCGGCAGCTTCATCAGAGTTTTCCATTTCTACAAAAGCAAAACCTTTAGATTTGTTAGTTTCGCGATCTTTAATAACTTTTACTGAAGAGATAGCACCATAAGCACCAAATGCTTGTTCCAAATCTCCTTCTCTAACCTTGTAATTAAGGTTACCAACATACATGTTCATAATGAAAAAATAAAATAATTAAATTAAAAATACTCTCTGAGTGGTGATTATTAATGAGTAGAGGATTATAAAGACAGAGAGTTTACGTAAGTGCTAAATGTACGCAGTAAAACCTTGTAAAAAATCGCTAGCTATATTAGTATCACCAGTCGCTTGCAAAGGAAAGCATAAAATTTGAATATGCAAGAATAAAAACATTTTTTTTTAATGTTAACTCATTTATTTAATGAAAAGCTGTCTGAAAACATATAAACTCTCTCTGTTTATGCATTTTAGCCTCTTTCTTAATATTTCGAAATAGATACATTAATTGTAAACTTTTAGTCTCTCTATTTTGTATTTGTAAGATTAAACACTACTTTTGCATCCTATTTTGGAATTAGTAAAATTTAGAATAATAATTAATTAAATAAAGCAGAATGAATATTTCATTACAAAATGTTGATAAAGTAAGCGCAGTTCTTACTGTAGGTTTTGATAAGGCTGATTATCAGGACAAAGTTGAAAAGACTCTTAAAGCTTATCGTCAAAAAGCTAACGTTCCAGGTTTCCGTCAGGGTATGGTTCCTATGGGCTTAGTTAAGAAGCAATATGGTAAAGCTGTATTGGCAGAAGAGATAGATAAGTTGTTACAGGACAAGGTATATGAATATTTGCGTGATAACAAGATTAATATGCTTGGTCAACCATTGCCTAGTGAAAATATGAAACCTGTAAATTATGATGAAGAGAACTTCGAATTCGTATTCGACATAGCTCTTGCACCAGAATTTAAGGCTGAAATCTCAAAAGACGATACAGTTGATTACTATACTATCGAGGTATCTGACGAACTTATCGATCAGCAGATTAAGATGTATACTCAGCGTGGTGCTACTCACGAAAAAGTTGAAGAGTATCAGGACAACGACATGTTGAAAGGTACTATTGCAGAACTTGATGAAGCCGGAAATGTAAAAGAAGATGGAATTCAGGTAAGCGATGCAGTAATGATGCCACTTTACATGAAGAATGACGAGCAGAAAGCATTGTTCAATGGTTGCAAGGTAAACGATGTTATCGTGTTCAATCCTTTCACTGCATATGACGGCAACGAGGCAGAATTGGCTTCATTGTTGAAAATAAAGAAAGAAGACGTTGCTAATGTAAAAGGTAACTTCAGCTTCCAGATCAATGAAATTATCAGAATGATTCCTGCTGCTCTTGATGAAAAACTCTTCGATCAGGTATTTGGCGAAGGTACAGTTAAGACAGAAGAAGAATTCCGTGCAAAAATTAAAGAAGGAATTGCTAAGCAGTTCGAAGGCGACAGCGATTACAAGTTCCTTATCGATGTACGCACACACCTTGTAAACAAGATTGGTAAACTTGAGTTCCCTGATGCGTTACTTAAACGTATCATGTTGCTTAACAACCAGGAAAAGGGTGAAGAATTCGTTTCTGAAAACTACGAAAAGAGCATCGAAGAACTTACATGGCATTTAATTAAGGAACAGCTTGTTGCTGAAAACGAAATCAAGGTTGAACAGCCAGATATCATCAACATGGCTAAAGATGCAACTCGTATACAGTTTGCACAGTATGGTATGTTGAATGTTCCTGAAGATGTACTTGAAAACTACGCAAAGGAAATGCTTAAGAAAAAAGAGAGCGTAGAAAATCTTGTAAATCGTGCAGTCGAATCAAAATTGGCAACAGCTTTGAAAGAAAAGGCTACATTGAACAACAAGACAATCACAATGGAAGAATTCAACAAAATGTTTGAATAATATAACCGGTTTAGCCATTAATGCTAAATCTTACTAAAAAAGGGGCTTTTGACCGAAAAAACATCTTATAAACAAAATAATATATACGGCTGCCGTATTTTTTTATTATTTTTGTTTATTCGTTACGGGGTTAAAAGCCTCTTTTTATGAATGATAATAAAATATTAAACTTATGGATGACTTTAGAAAATATGCCACTAAACATTTAGGAATGAGCAGCATGGTGCTTGATGATGTCATCAAGTCGCAGGCCGGTTATCTGAATCCGTATATATTGGAAGAGCGTCAGCTTAACGTTACACAACTTGACGTATTCTCAAGATTGATGATGGACAGAATCATATTCCTCGGTACTGAAGTGAACGATTATACGGCAAATACATTGCAAGCACAGCTTCTATATCTTGATTCGGTAGATTCAGGAAAAGACATATCTATTTATATAAACTCTCCCGGTGGATCGGTTTATGCCGGTTTAGGGATATACGATACAATGCAGTTTATAAATAGCGACGTAGCTACTATATGTACAGGTATTGCAGCTTCGATGGCAGCTGTATTGCTAGTTGCCGGAACAGAAGGAAAACGTTCTGCTCTTACACATTCACGCATCATGATACACCAGCCAATGGGTGGTGCCCAGGGTCAGGCATCTGATATCGAGATTACTGCTCGTGAAATTCAGAAATTGAAGAAAGAACTTTATACCATAATTGCCGATCACTCTCATACAGATTTCGAAAAGGTATGGAAAGACTCTGATCGCGACTACTGGATGACAGCTCAGGAAGCAAAAGAGTATGGAATGATTGATGAAGTGCTTTCTCGCAGACCTAAAAATTAATCTTAGACAATTAAATAATTACAACATTGGAAGATAATAAATCATCAAGAAATAAGAGAAAATGCAGCTTTTGCGGACGAACAGAAAATGAGGTAGGCTTCTTGATTACCGGTGTTAACGGATGTATATGCGATACGTGCTCGGAACAGGCTTATGAAATTGTGAAAGAGGCAATGAATCATAAGAATGATAATACAGCCAACGGTGATTTAAATCTGAATGAACTTCCAAAACCAAAAGATATAAAAGAATTCCTAGATCAATACGTAATAGGTCAGGATGATGCAAAGAGATATTTATCTGTTGCTGTTTATAATCATTATAAGCGTCTTCTCCAGAAAGTAGACAAAGACGATGTTGAAATAGAGAAGTCCAATATAATAATGGTAGGAAGTACCGGTACAGGTAAGACGCTATTGGCTCGTACTATAGCAAAATTACTTCATGTACCTTTCACTATTGTAGACGCAACCGTGCTTACCGAAGCCGGTTATGTAGGCGAAGATATAGAAAGCATTCTTACAAGACTATTGCAGGTAGCCGATTATAACGTTGCCGAAGCCGAAAGAGGAATAGTCTTTATAGATGAAATAGACAAGATAGCACGTAAAGGAGACAATCCATCTATAACACGTGACGTAAGCGGAGAAGGAGTACAGCAGGGACTTCTTAAACTTTTGGAAGGCTCGGTAGTAAATGTACCACCACAGGGAGGCCGTAAACATCCCGACCAGAAAATGATTCCTGTAAACACAAAGAACATACTGTTTGTTTGTGGTGGAGCATTTGACGGAATTGAGCGCAAAATAGCCCAAAGACTTAATACACATGTAGTAGGATACAGTGCTGCCAAGGAGGTAACCAAGATAGATCGCGGAAATCTTATGCAGTACATAGCACCTCAGGACCTAAAGTCGTTCGGACTAATTCCCGAGATAATAGGACGTTTGCCTATCCTAACATATCTTAATCCTTTGGATAGAACTGCTTTGCGTAATATTCTTACAGAACCTAAGAACTCTATAATAAAGCAATATGTGAAGTTGTTCGAGATGGACGGAGTAGAATTGGTATTCCAACCCGAAGTCTTTGAATATATTGTAGACAAGGCTGTAGAATACAAGCTTGGAGCTCGCGGACTCCGTTCGATAGTAGAATCTATCATAATGGATATAATGTTTGAAGTTCCTTCTATGAAAGTAAATAAGTATGAGGTAACATTGGATTTTGCAAAAGATCAGATGAATAAAATAAATATGTCTAAGTTACAGACAGCCTGATATAATAAGAGAGATAAATAAAAAAGCAATTCTTCTATAAATTATTCTTTAAAAAATTAGTGTATTTTGCAAACTTGTTTATAACTTTGTTTTAAACCATACAGGCTAGTTAATTTTAAAATTGAAGTTAGATAAAACTATTAGGACAATGAAGGGGAAAACATATTTGACTGATGCACTTAAGAAGTATTTTGGATTCGATACTTTCAAAGGCAATCAGGAAGCAATAATAGAAAATTTGCTTGCTGGTAATGACACGTTTGTGTTAATGCCCACAGGTGGTGGAAAATCTTTATGCTATCAGTTGCCTTCTCTTATAATGGAGGGTACAGCAATAGTCATTTCTCCCTTGATTGCACTTATGAAGAATCAAGTGGATGCCATGCGTAACTTCAGCGAGGAAGATGGTATTGCACATTTTATAAATTCTTCACTGAACAAATCGGCTATAGATCAGGTTAAAGAAGATATTATTAGTGGGAAGACTAAACTGTTGTACGTTGCGCCCGAATCACTGACCAAGGAAGAGAACGTAGAGTTTTTGAAAAGCGTTAAGATTTCGTTTTATGCTGTCGATGAAGCTCACTGTATCTCGGAATGGGGTCATGATTTCCGTCCCGAATATCGAAGAATACGTCCAATAATAAATGAAATAGGAAAAGCTCCTGTAATTGCATTGACAGCTACTGCTACTCCTAAAGTAAAGATGGACATTCAGAAAAATTTGGGAATGCAGAATTCTAAAGAGTTTAAATCCTCTTTTAACAGGCCAAACCTCTACTACGAAGTACGTCAGAAAACCAATAATGTTGATAAGGATATCATTAAATTTATAAAATCACATCCTGGTAAATCGGGTATTATATATTGTCTGAGCAGAAAGAAAGTTGAAGAACTGGCCGAAATACTTCAGGCAAACGGAATAAATGCTCGTGCTTATCATGCCGGTATGGATTCGGCAACAAGAACAAGCAATCAAGATGCCTTCCTAAAGGAAGACGTAGATGTTATTGTTGCTACCATAGCATTTGGAATGGGCATTGACAAGCCGGATGTAAGATTCGTAATTCATTATGATATTCCTAAAAGTCTTGAAGGCTATTATCAGGAAACCGGTAGAGCCGGTAGAGACGGTGGCGAAGGAATGTGCGTAACATTCTATGCAAGCAAGGATTTGCAGAAACTAGAAAAGTTCATGCAAGGAAAACCAATAGCTGAGCAAGAAATAGGCAAGCAGCTATTATTGGAAACAGCAGCTTATGCAGAATCATCCGTTTGTCGACGTAAATCGTTGTTGCACTATTTTGGAGAAGAATATACAGAAGATAATTGTGGTAATTGTGATAACTGTTTAAATCCTAAAAAGCAAGTGGAAGCTCAGGATTCATTGTGTGCTGTGATTGAAGCTATCATAGCGGTAAAAGAAAATTTTAAAGCAGACTATATAATTGATGTACTTTTGGGTAAAGAAACCACAGAGGTATTAGCTCATATGCATGAAGAACTAGATGTGTTCGGAACGTGTATGGGAGATGAAGAAAAATTATTGAATGCTGTTATAAGGCAGGCATTAATTGCAGGCTATTTAAGTAAAGATGTTGAGAATTACGGTTTGTTGAAAGTTACACCCGAGGGACATAAATTCCTCAAAAAGCCTGTCTCTTTCAAGATAGTAGAAGATAATGACTTTGATGAAGAGGAAGAAGAGACTCCTGCACGTGGCGGAGCGTCATGTGCTGTCGATCCTGCTCTTTATTCAATGTTGAAGGACTTGCGTAAGAAGCTGTCGAAGAAACTCGATGTACCTCCTTATGTAATCTTTCAGGATCCTTCTTTAGAGGCTATGGCAACAATATATCCTGTAACTCTGGATGAATTACAGAATATACCCGGAGTAGGTGCCGGCAAAGCCAAAAGATACGGTAAGGAATTTTGCGAACTGATAAAAACTCACTGTGAAGAGAATGAAATAGAACGTCCGGAAGATTTGCGTGTACGTACAGTAGCAAATAAGTCAAAACTGAAGGTCTCTATCATACAGAGTATAGACCGTAAGGTAGCTCTTGACGACATAGCGGTATCTAAAGGATTAGAATTTGGCGAACTTCTAGATGAAGTAGAAGCAATCGTATTCTCGGGTACAAAACTAAACATAGATTATTTCCTGGAAGAGATAATGGATGAAGATCATATGCAGGATATATATGATTACTTCAAAGAATCTACTACAGACAGGATAGAAGATGCAGCCGAAGAACTTGGAGAAGATTATTCTGAAGACGAGATAAGACTCGTAAGAATAAAATTTATTTCCGAAATGGCTAATTAAGATATATCTATAGATAAATATCTGTACGGAGCTGTAAAGTGTAATATAATTAAACTTTACAGCTCCGTTTTAATTTATTGAAAAATAATATCCACAATGTCACAATGTGTTACAATATGCATATAATCAGATAGTTATATTGTGAATATTAGTGTGGTATATTTCACATATCCTTCACACTTACAACTGTGAGGTTGCCACATATCTGGGCGCATGCATATTCCCTACCTTCATTATTTTTCCCTCATCAAGCAATCTTTTCAGCCACCTTTGCGAAGTAGAGCGCGTAAGTCCGCAAAGAATCTGAAAGTGAGCCCTCTCTATCTCTTTATTTTTAGCAAGATACTCTTTTAGGCGCTTCACTATACTTTCTGCAGTATGCTTTGAAGAATGATTCTTAAATTTAGTAGTATGAAATTCGGCACTATCCTTCAAGTCCTTTATCATATCTCTTTCCGGTCGGAATGCAATACTCTTAATCTCTATCTGTGGCGCCCTTACCTTTTGTCCGTCGCCTTCAGCATCGGATGTAATGATAGGATAAAGATACCCTATACCATGCAAATGTACCCGTCGTCCATCCAGCATTTCCTCTTTTATAACATCCGAAAGTGCCGTAAGCACCCCTTTTATATCGGCTGCCGTAAGAGTACATCTGGAATTAATGGTTTTTATAAGCTCTTTCTCGGTTTTTGGACTCTTTGATACCACTCGTACATGGTATTTCTTGCTATCCTCCTGCGAAGGTGTAGGAGTAGAATACACATCGTAAGCTATTGCCATAATTTTATCTGTTTAATGTATTTATTATATGAGCCGATCGTCGCATTATTGTAGAACGATCGTCTGCCTGCGCGCAAGTTGCCCCTTCTAAAGAATCTGCTTCAGATGAAATCGCTGCACTATCGCAAGGCACATCGATCCACTTTCAGTCATCTTCCTCGTATAGCCTCATTTATAGGCACCAGCAACAAGACAGAGATACTGAATGACCCGACAGGTAGTCGCCGCTACCTATGTATAGAACTAAACCATGAAATAGACTGCACAACTATAAATCATGAACAGATTTATGCACAGCTTAAGCACGAACTCCGCTTGGGACAACGCATATGGCTCACTACCGCCGAGGAGGAAGAGCTAACTCATCACAATAGTAAATTCTATGCAGAGACTCCTTTATATTCGGCATTCTTCCGCTGTTTTGACATAGGTATAGACGAAAATGATGGAGAGTTTCTATGTACTGCCGAAATATATGACATACTAAAGAATCGTTTTCCGAGTGTGAGTGTAGGGATGAACATATATAATTTCGGCCGATTCATGGCTACATTGGGCCTAGAGAAAGTACATGGGAGAGAAGGGAATATGTATAGAGTTAGGAGGAAGGTGAGATGAGAAGGTCAGCTTAAGCTCTAATAGGTTTGATATAGTAATATGTGGAAGAATAGTAGAAAAAGATTTCTCCCCAGCCAATGTAGAGGGTTGTTTAAACGCTTTCCGACGCCGCTATATTGTAAAAAATAGTAACGGATACATTGATATATCTTTTCTAATCAAACAAGGTAAAGCTTTACTTTGCGCTGTGAAAGTTAGAAAAATATAGTAAAAGCACAAAAAAAAGAGAGTTTGTAGAAACCCTCTTTTTGCGAAATAGCTCCAGCTATAATCCTTTGTAACTGGGGCTATTTTATGTTTTGATCATTTACACATTCTCATAAGGAACTAGCCTGAATAAATTCTATTTGCTCTTTTTACCCCAATAGGTCTTTGTTCCGTTATATCCTGCATATACTATAGTGTGGGTACGTGGGGAAGCTTCCCAATCGCACTCACGTTGCAGACATAGTTCTACTCCGTTGGCTGTTAGTATTTGCTTGTTGGCATCAAAGCTCCATGTTCCTCCTTTCCAAGTTCCTGATGTAATGGTGTGGTCGGCAGCAAGAACCATTTCACTCGACTCTTTTTGTTTTCCATAAGAGTAGGAGAGGTCTATATGTTCCCAGCTTCCTATCAACTCATTCTCCGTAATGGCTATCTGAGGAACAGCTCCGTAACGTTCAGGCATAACTACCGGCCATCCTTGTGAGTTCCATTTTATTGAGCGTATTTGTCCCATCATTATTGCATTGCTGTAAGCATTTCCTTCCACATTATGAGGTAATCTGCCTTGCGAAGCATAATACCAGTTGTCATTGCCATCGTTGAATACAGCGCAATGTGAGATTCCTACCCATCCATAACTATTCTTGAATTTGTAGGGATGAGTAACAACAGGCAGCATCTCTCCACCTGATTGTGTCAGATTGGTTCCATCTATTCCCAAATAAGGACCATAGATGTTTTTGGAACGGCATACACGTGTATTGTATGGAACATCCAAAGCATCATAGGCAACAAACAGATAATAATATCCTGTTTTGTCATTGTAAACTATTTCAGGCCCTTCAGAACCTTGCCAACGATTTCCCATTTGTCTTGTGGCAATCAAGGAACCGTATGCAGCAATCCCTTCGTTGGTTCCCCAAGGCAGAGGCAATTGATTCAACGGTTTCCCGGTCTCTCCATTCAACTCCAAAGCAGCTATACCGCTATGCCATGATCCATAAATCAAGTAATGCTTTCCGGTCTTGTCTATTATGTAGCTGGGGTCGATAGCATTCCATTTGTAGTAACAATTAGCCCAATCGGTAGGATTGACGTGAAATTCCAAACCTTTGTCCGAGGCATTTGTGATTACATAGCCTTTATCTTTCCAGCCATTATTGTCGGCAGGGTTTGAACTCTCCAATAGACCTATGAAAGCACGTTCACCCCATGTTCCGGCTCCATCTAAGTAGCCAGGGCATACAATAGAGTAATACATTCGATATAGTCCATCCTTAACTTTACGCATGCATGGTGCCCAGTAGCCGAATTCATCGGCTTTAGGAGAAACTTCGCTCAGCCCCATTGCTTTGCGTATCTCATTAAGTTTTGGAACTACCCAATCAGGCAAGGATGTCATCACACCTCCTAGATATTCCCAATTTACAAGATCTTTGGAACGTCTTCCGTGAAAGTGTCCACCTGCAGTATGTGCATTACCATAAGATGCGTCGGTCTGATACATATAGTAATAACCATCTTCGGCCAACTCAACTGTTGGGTCGTGTACATTTGCTAAGTTCCATTTACTACGCTGATCCCATCCGGCTATATTCACGTAATAGTCTTCATATTTCGGTGCTACATAGTTCTTCAACTTTTCGTCAAGACTAAGCTCTTCTGTTGTAGCTTTTATAGAATTTGAATAGGTATAGCGACTATCGCTATATACGTATGCACGGATATAGTAGGAAGTATTGCTATATAAATTGGAAATTGTTGCACTGAAGTTCTCATCTGCATCTACTATATTGTCTTTGATAGTCGGATTCTCTACGTTTACGCTGTAGCAAAACCCTTTTTTGATAATTTGACTGGTATTTCCGTTAACAGTCAAAGAGACTGTTAACGAATTACCTGTTTTTACTGTTACCTTGGGAGTATAAGTCGTAATATCAAAGGTCTTTATTTCATCTTGCTTGTCTGAACAAGCAGCTGAAATGAACAAGACAGATAATGATATTCCGAGGAGTAGAAGCTTTTTCATATCTTTAGTGTATAACGATGCCATTAATTCTTATTATCTTTTATTACTCAGCATTGAATGTGAGGTGACTTCCATCAACGGTCAACGCAAAGTTCAAGTCACCAGTCTCTACAGTGTTCATGCCAAGATAATATTGAGTGGATACAGTACCTGAGGTACCAGTCATCACAGCTTGAATGTCAGCTGTGCTATTGCCACAATTAGTGACATATACGGTTACTTTAGCTCCATTCATACCTGCAAGCCATGTAGCCCATTCACCTTGAGTACCATTATGAGTACATGCACCATATCCGTTGCCCCATCCATAGTTGTCAGCACGTAGTACTCCATATTCAGCTAAATCTGCTTTACGAAGAACTACGATGAAATGATTCCAATTGTGGGCTAAACTGCTATAGTTGGTGAATGTGATAGATTTTGTTGTACCTGCCGGAACGTTGAAGTCATCAGAGAATGCTCCCCAGAAACCTGTTGAGTTATCTTCTGCTCCTACCATATTTGAACTATTGCCAACTTTAGAAACTGCCGACTCTGACAAGGTTACATTTACAGTTGTTGTAACTCCTTCATCGGCTGTGATGGTGACTGTATGTGAACCTTTAGTAGCAGGAATTGCAGAGAAGGTGAGTTTAGAATTATCAACGACCTTAGAGCCTCCATTAGCATAAGTAGCAGTAACTTCCATTCCTGTTGGATCGAAGGTCATTGCTCTGTCAGTGAGACTTTCAGTGGCCTTAGAGATGTAATAATAATATTGTGTATGTGAGGGTTGTTTGGTTACAGCAATTGATACTATCTTTTCAAGAACCTCAAATGTTGCGGTAGCCACAATTGGCTGTGTGCAATTTTCACCTTTAAACGTCTTGTTATATATCACTACAAGATTTTTAACGCCTAAATCTTCCATGTTTGGAATAGCTGATATATATAGCTCGGAAGCTGGTACGGTTTTGGTAACTCCTTCTTCAAATGTAACAATAGCCGAGATACCTGCCATGGCTTCTTCTAATGTTGTACCTACGTTTACCTGATCGGGCACATTCTGAAGTTCCATAGATAATGGATTCTTGTCTTGAGCAGAAGTAAGGCCCCCAATAGGATCAATGTTTGTTTGCAGGAAATCAATATATGAACCTTCAGGAACTAAGAAACAGCGAATGTTGGTATTGGTAGCATCTTCATTCAAATTTGCCTCCTTGTATGGTTGTGCAAATATTTTAGTTGCTACACCATTTGTAATTTTTATGGTTAATCCGTTTTTACTGCTACGATCAACAGTAAGTGTAACCTTTCCGCCAAGTTTTTGTACATTGGCATCTTTGTTGCTTCCATCTGGAGTCAGAAGCAGATTACTTTCTGTAAACTTAAAATAGAGTTTACCCCATTGTGAGTTATACGACAAAGAGTCGCCTGTAGCATCAAATCGGATAGCTCCATATTCTGTATATCCTGTTCCTCCACGGTCTACATCATTTGTAAGAATGAGTGCAAAGTTTTTATAGTATGTATTGTCGGATGGATTGATATTGAGATTGAATACCGCATTCCACTTCTCTCCATCAGGTATCACATAATACTTAGAGAATGAGCTCCAGAAACCGGAAGTGAAGTCTGTTTTACCTATCGAATATACATCCTCCTTCATACCTTCAAGCACATCTTCGGTATTCTTGTTGGCATTATTTATAGAGTCTATTTTTTGTGAAATCCAATCTGGTGCATTTACGTTATAAAGATCGCCGCCCTCGCAGCCCGTTAATGCTGGTAAGCCAAAGGCAATTACGCAACAAAAAAATGCTATTTTATTTAAATATTTCATTTGTTTAAATTTTAATAGATAATGGGTTGAAACTTCTTCCCATCATGTATCTATTTGATAATCATGTTGGGAAGGTTAGTCTCTTTGTTTTATTACTTGCTTAAATCCGTAACAGGACGAACTTTACATCCACTTTGGCTGAAATATGTGGAATTATCTGTACTATAGTTGGCAGAATTCCCTTTCAGATTTGGATTGTTGTTGGTCAACTGCTGTACTATTGGTAGGAACTCATGTCCTGGTACGTAAGTATCAAACGAACTTTTAATAGTTGGGACTGTTGCTTTATCACTGTAATTGACAGGATCTTTAGTCCCTTCTACAGAACGGTTGAAAGTGCCATGCTCCTTAAGTTGTTGTAAACGACTACTGTCATAGAAGAATCCCCAACGTATAAGATCAAAGCCTCTTCCAAACTCGCATCCAAATTCTTTTGGACGTTCTATATTGGCTATCTGCTCAAATAGTTTGTCGGCACTATTGAAATCGGATAGTTTTAAGTTTTGTAAATCGGCACGATTGCGCACTTCATTGATCCAATCTATAGCTTGTTGTGTTGGTCCGTTTATTTCGTTATCGCATTCAGCAGCTCTTAGCAACACGTCGGAATAGCGCATTAAACGAATATTGATACCATCATGCAGACCTGTTACTACAGTACTATACAATCCAGTACGCAAATTAGTGAATTTAGCAATTGGCAGACCACCATAGTTGTTGTTGGTAACAATATTGTCAGTAGCTGCAAGCTTGTGTGTATAAGCTACGTTGCCATACTCAAAATTCTCCCAATCGGTTTCGTATGTACCAATTGTCCAATATAGTCTTGGGTCAAGTTTTCCATTTTTAGTACGCTCACTTTTGAAAATCTGATATAACCATGGAGAAGCAGATATATCAGCCCACCCACCATATACACCAGGAGCGAAGTTACTCTCAATAGCCGACCCTTGTGTGGCATTAGGACTTGTATTGACAGGTGTCCATTCGTCATCAGTTCCTTGTGATTTATAGTCTAAGAATTGTACCTCAAAAAGACTTTCTGCATTGTTCTCATAAGCCGAACCTTCGCGGAAGTTATCTCCATAGTTGTCCATTAACTTATAAGTACCATACTTTTTACCAATTATGTCTTTTAAGACAGTCAGTGCTTCGCTGTATTTCTGTCGCATCATTAAAGTACGAGCATAGTATCCGGCTGCAGCACCACATGTTGCACGTCCGCCCGACCATTGACCACCTTCATCACGTGAAGGAAGCATAGTCATTGCTATACTGAAATCTTTTTCTACTTGGTCAAGTACCTCATCGTATGTGCTGTTGCCACCATAAAGTCCTTCTAACGAAGAGTATGTGGCATAGTCGGTAATTAATGGTGGATTCTGATAATATCCTGCCAGGTTATAATATGATAAAGCTCTAATAAATAGTGCTTGTCCCTTAATGCGTTTCATCTTCTCTGATAGTTGGCTATCATCTTCACCGCAACGTGAGATGGCAAAGTTGCATACGTTAATAGTGTAATACCACTCTCTCCAAGGCCACCAAGTAATGTCGGACGTAACTTCTGCATTAAGGTCATCGAATGGCATATACCATACTTGAGAAGAGTTCCATGCCTCATCTCCACGACACACATCTATGGTGTAACCTACACGGGCATAAGAGCCCTCCATGCGGATATGGTTATAAGCAGCGGTAATGCTTTCTTCTAGATCGTCAGCATTAAAACCGAAAGTACTTGAGGTCTGTTGGTTTGAGTTCACTAATTCCAATTTGTCATTGCAAGAGGTCAAAGTACCCAAGCCCAAAACAAAAGCAAGTGAATAAGTATATAGTTTCATACGTTATGTTTTTTAAATAGTATAGATACAATTAGAATGTAAAATGAACGCCACACATAAATGTTCGTGCACTTGGGTAAGAACAGAAATTATAACCTGGTGTGAATGTTCCTCCGGCATAGTCTACGTTGTAGCCTTTATATCCGGTAAAAGTGTATAAGTTTTGTGCAGATACATATAAACGTACATCTGATACAAATTTGCCAAACAAGCTATTTGGAAAGTTATAACCTAACTCAATATTGGCAATCTTCCAATAAGCAGCATTCTGAATCTTGCGTGAACTAAAGAGATCATTCCAAGCCAAACTTGCATTGTTATTTACATAAGTACGTGGAACATTTGAAATATATGTCGAACCATCTTCGCTGAAACGATTGGCATCAAGAACTGCTACATCCTTATTACCCCATCCGTAGCAAGAGTTTAGTGAGTTGTAAATGTTATCACTGACATGGTAATTCAATGCACCGAAGGTAGCAATGCTCAAGTCGAAGTTCTTGTACTCAAATTTTGCATTAAGACCAAAATTAATTTTTGGCATACCACTACCTAATACAACTTGGTCGTTAGCATCGATTTTTCCATCAGGTTCACCATTAGGTCCGCTTATGTCTTTGTAAAGACAGTCACCAATATTGGCTCCTTCTTGAGTGGCATGATTATCAAGATCAGCTTGTGTGCGGGCAATACCTTCGTAAGCCCATCCATAGAATTGTCCTATCTCTTGACCAACTCTAGTAATGTATGATCCTGATATGTAAGAGTCGGAACCAAAACCTAATGAAGTCACGCGGTTACGTAATGTACTTAAGTTTCCGGAAAGTTCATATTTGAAGTCATGGTCACGGTTGCGGTAGGTAGCCGAGAACTCAAAACCTGAGTTGTTCATAGAAGCGGCATTCATTGTAACAGTTGTATTTGATACTCCTGCTTGTTCAGGAACAGGAACTGCGTATAGCAATTCATCACTGATATTTTTATACCATTCTGCTGTAAATTCTATGCGGTTGTTCAACAATGCTAAGTCAATACCTACGTTATATGTTTTCTTCTTTTCCCATGATAGGTTATTATCTACGAAAGTTGAAACAGCAGATCCTGTTATTGGAGTGTTGCCAAAACTGTAGGTCATATTGTTTCTTGCCATTACAGCTTGATACATATATTCACCAATGTTTTCGTTTCCTAGTTCTCCATAGCTGGCACGAACTTTAAACATGTTGATAACATCTTTGTTGAATGGGAAGAATTTTTCTTTGTCAAAACGCCATCCAATAGATATTGATGGGAATGTACCCCAACGGATGTTTTTTGATAAACGAGAACTACCATCTCTACGTACGGTTGCCGAGAACAAATATCTATCTGCAAAATTATAATTGATACGGCCGATGTAAGAGAGTATGGAGTGTTTGTATTCAAAACTCTCAGAGTAGGTGTTGGCTGCATTTTGCAATTGTAGGAAATATGGTTCAGTAAAGTTGATGCCCCATCCTGTTAGAAGGCTTGTATTTTCCTCTTCGTATGTCTGGCCGGCAACTACATTTATGTGATGATCTCCCAATTTACCATCATAAGTAAGTATGTTCTCAATCAGTGCATCTGAGTAATCACGTGATGCCTTTGTAAGTCTTTCGTTGCTTTTAGCAAGGTATACACGGTTGCTTTGTACCCAAGCCGGAATCCATGTAAAGTCTTTACAATGTGTCTTGCTATAAGAGAAGTTGGCTTTATAGTTTAATGTATGGTTCTTGTTGTTTACTCCAAGCATCTTGAGAAGATCAACATCGGCAGATCCGCTACCTACAAAACGATCAACAAGAGTATTACGTTTCAACATGTTGTTTACCAACAACGGATTTGAAGCTGAAATATCACCATGTATAGTGTCGTAATAAACTCCGTATCCATAAGCATCATAGTTGAAACCATTAGCTATTCCGACTGATCCATCTAGCACCCATGTATAAGGATCGTAAGCTTTAATGGTAGGCTGCATAAGAAGTGTGCTTCGTAATACATTACTTACGTCACCATATAGGCCTTGAACATATTCAGAAGCATTTGATAATGCCATATTATCTTGGTCAGAGTGAGAATAGACAAGACTTGTTTGGAATTTTATGAATTTGGTCTCCATATTGTTGTTGGCACGTACAGTATAACGTTTGTAGTTAGGACCTGCACCTTCTAGAGTACCTCTTTGATCGAAATAGTTTAATGAGATGTTGTATGAATTATGAGCTCCACCTCCCATGAGGTTCACATTGTGACTCTGACGAATACCGGTTTTGAATACTTCATCAAACCAATCTGTATTTGTGTTGTCTTGAAATGCATATTTGCCGGTCGTACTATCTAACTTATATCCCGATGGAAGTGGGGTATTCGCATTTGTACAAGCTTGTCCAAGGTATTGACTATATTGATTTGCATCCATAACATCATATACACCCTTACTGATGTTGTCTATACCGACATATCCATTGTAGTCGACTTTTAGTGGTTGGTCATTTTGTCCGCGTTTTGTGGTGATTATTACAACACCATTAGCGGCACGTGAACCATATATAGCACCTGCAGAAGCATCCTTTAATACTTGTATTGTCTCAATGTCGTTGGAAGAGAAATCTCTTATGGAAGTTCCCATAGGAACACCATCTACTACATAAAGAGGTGAAGTATCGCCAAAAGAACCGACACCACGAATGCGTACTGTTGGGTCGGCACCTGGTTGACCATCTGTGGTAATTTGTACACCGGCCACTTTACCTTCAAGCATTGTAGATATATTTGAATTGGATGCTTGTTTTAAAGCTTTTGCATCCACGACAGCTACAGAACCGGTTAAATCGGACTTTTTCTGTGTACCGTAACCTACGACAATAACTTGATCAAGCATTTTATTATCTGCTTCCAACTTAATGGTTTCAATTATTGCACGATTGCGAACGGCTATTTCTCGGTCTTTGTAACCTACATAGCTTACCACAAGAATAGCGTTTCCAGGAACTTCTAACTGAAATTTTCCGTCTACGTCTGTAATAGTTCCTCCTTGTTTACCTTTAACGATGACGGTTGCTCCAGGCATTGGTTCTCCTTGTTCGTCTACAACCTGGCCACGAACCTTGATTGTCTGAGATTGCGCCACAGTAGCCATGAGAGGTGTAGAGAACACCGTCATGCCTGAAAAGGCGCTCAGATTAAGCATTGTGAAAAGAAATAAATGTTTCCTCATTTTTATAAGTATTAGGGTTATTGATTTATTAGGTTGTTGCATATATAATGTTGCTTTTTATATATGCTTCATTTAAGATTGATTACTTAAATGTAGTTAGCAGGGATGCTTTATATACGCAATGGAATAAATTGAGAAAGTCTAAATATCATATAAGATGCAGTGACTATGATTCTGTCATTATTCATAATATAAATATTAAGGTTAAACTTTAAATGTACATATCTCTTTTAAAGACTATACATCGATAGCAAAACAAAATTAATGTCTGTGCTATATATATGGGTGGACAAAAGTATTTTAGAGGTGGATAAATGTTTTTTTGTGAAAAAATAGTAAAAAAGGCTTTTAGATGACTCTATTCATCGCTTTCCAACAGACTGCTTGGAACCACTCCAAAGTGTTTTGTGAAGCAACGTGTGAAATATTTGGGATCATTGAATCCTACTTCAAAAGCAATTTCGGATATATTCATGTTGTGTGTTATACGATTCTTTATAATTAATTCGCGTGCGATGTTCAGTCGATAGCTGCGAATGAACTGTCCGGTTGACTGTCCGGTTAGGCTCTGCATTTTTTTATTAAGCAAACTTTTACTCAAAGCAATCTCCTCTATAAAGTCACTAACTTCATAGTTCGCATTCTTGTAATTATCTTTCACAATCTGTATCGCTTTATTCATAAACTTTTGATCACTTGACTCCTCACTTATATTAAGTTCATTTGCATCCATGTGGACAGCGAAACGTTGTTGATAACGTTTGCGATTTTCAAGTATATTAGATATCCTGGCAAGTAATAGTTGGTCATCAAAAGGCTTAAGGAGATAATCGTCTACACCTATTTTATAGCTCTCTATTTTTGTTTCATTGGCAGTCTTGGCAGTCAACATAAGAAATGGAATATGCGAAAATGCAAAATTAGCTTTTACCTGTTTAGAAAGTTCCATGCCATCCATAATAGGCATCATAAGGTCACTTATAATGAAATCTATGTTTCTTGTCTGCAGTACGCTCACAGCCTCTTTTCCTTGCGATGCCTCCTCTACATTGTAGTATTCCTCAAGAATAGAACGTATATAGTCTCGCATATCTTTGTTGTCCTCTACCACAAGAATAGTGAGACGACTGTTTTTTCTTATAGATTGTTTACTCTCTTTTTTTTGTATATATGAAACTTGATTGTCAGAAGTTCCTTGAGCTAAAATAAGAGGAAGGCTTATAATAAATGACGAACCATTTTTATGGTTGTTGCGAGCGTGTATATTGCCATTTAGTAGTTGTATAATCTTGTGAGTAAGATATAAACCTATGCCTGTACTGCTTTGTCCTGCCATGTTAGATTCGGTTGATTTCTGAGACTGATAGAATCGTTCAAAAATCTTTTCCAAGTCTTTTTGAGGAATACCTGTTCCTGTATCCTTAACAGCAAGAAGAATTTTCTTTTCACCATTATTCGAGTATGAAGATGCAATTAATGTTATTCTTCCTCCCTTAGGTGTAAATTTAAACGCATTGGCAACAATATTTACTATAACCTTCTGCATAGCATCGGCATCAAATAGAATTTCACCTTGTGGCAGACGTATATTACATTCCAATTCTATTTCTCGTTCTTTTGCATAAGCTTTAAATGTAGTCATCACCTCGAATAGGAATTGTGTGAAATTGCCTGCATTGAGGTTTATCACCATCTTATCCGATTCCACTTTCCTGAAATCCATAAGTTGATTGACAAGTGATAGGAGGTATCGTGAGTTACGCTCTACAAAGTGTAGTTGCTCAATTACCTGTGGGTTATAACTTAACTTTAGTGCACGTTCTATCGGTCCTATTATAAGTGTAAGAGGTGTGCGGAACTCATGTGTAATGTTTGTAAAGAACGACAGCTTGTCGATAGTCAATTCCTCCACCTTGCGAGACATCTCCATAATCTGGCTCTTCTGATGCGTTATCTTGTCATTCTGTTCTTTGAGGAGATCAATCTGATTTGTCAATTCTGTAGCCTGTTCTTTTAGCATGGTTTTCTGTGTCTCAAGCTCGATGGTTCTCTGCTTAACCATCTGGTGCAAGAGTTTCTGCTGCTTTCGGAACTGCTGCATTCTCCATGACAGCAATCTGTATGTTATGGCAGAGGCCAATACTATCATAATTAGTATAAACCATATTGTCTTGTAGAAATATGGAGATACATTTATAGGAACTCTCAGAGTCTCACTTTGCCAATGTATTCCATCTGGTGCGTATCGCAACTCAAATGTATATTCTCCGGCAGGAAGATTTGCATATGTTACGAAGTTGCGGCTTTTTATGCTATTAATCCATTGGTTGTCGAAACCTAAAAGGCGATAAGAGTATATAGCGCCATCCATCGCTCCATAGTCAAGTGAAGTAAACTCTATACTAATGTTCTTATCACTCTCGTGTAGGTTGAATATACCCTTATCGAGTGATTTCTCTTCATTCTGTACCTTTAGGTGAGTATATGCAAGAGGAACTATTTTGTTTGTTATATTGCTATGTCCAGGCTTTATGATTATAAGGCCATTCAAACAACCCAGATAAATCTCTCCATTTTCATCGCGTTTGGCTGCATTCCAATAGAATTGATTGCATGCCAGTCCATCATTCTCTGTATAATTTCTAAATACCTCTTTTGATGGGTTAAGACAAGATAGACCATTGTTTGTGGTTATCCACATATTTCCATAATTGTCTTCTACTATGCCTCGTACACTGTTGTTGGACAGACCATTGTCGGTGGTGTATGACTTGAACTTGTATACTCCATTCTTCTCTTCTATGGACCTGTATACACCATATCCATTGCTGCCTACCCACATAGTACCGTCCTTAGATTGGCATATAGCAGTAACCTTTTCCAAAAGTTTTGATTTAGGATTATCCAACTTAAAACGGTATAGTTTATATCTCACATTACCTGATGAATAGCTCTTAAGATCAATCTGATACATACCTGCAGTTGAGCCAATCCAAAGGTTTTGGTTCTTGTCTATGCATGTTCCCAAGCTTCCGGTTATAATATCCTTTCTTTTCCCGTTGAAAGGATCAAGTATCTTCTCTTTTTTAATGTCATAAACAAGGATGTTACGGTTCGTACCAATCCATATCAAGTCATTTAACTTATCATATTCCAATACCCCAATGAAACCATTGTCAAAATACTCTTCATTATTCGTGATGTGATGGAATATAGTAGGTTTGTTCATATCCATCCATCCTATGCCTCCTCCCCATGTACCTATCCATAGCCTTCTTTGGTTATCCGCAGCAAGAGCACTGATAGAGTTGTGGCTAAGGTGTGCCGATGATGATGTGGTAAAGTGAGTAAATCCTTTATCATTTGAGTCCATACGGTTCAAACCTCCCTCTACTGTACCAACCCATAAAGTCCCATTAGGCTCTTTGTATATTGCATTGACAAGATTCCTCGAGAGACTGTTGGAAATGTCTTTAGTATGCAAAAAGTTGGTCATGTCAAGGTCTCGTGAAGTCATTTTATTCAATCCTCCAGTCTCTGTACCAATCCAAATTATATCATTGTCTGTGAGCATACAGTTCACGAAATCGCTATTGAGGCATCTTGATATGCTACTTCCCATAAATTCCTCATTACAGTCAATACCTATTCTTTCGAATGTATTTGTTATTGGGTCGTATATGTTGATACCTTTCAGGGTTGATATAATCAAGGTATGTTCTTTAGTCTCTGCTATATCTGTTATGAAGTTCTGTGATAGTGATGAATGGATTGCTGCGTTGTATGTATAGTGGTGCATCTTTTCTGATGATGTACTATATCTGAATAATCCGTTGTTGCTCCCAATCCATATCTCATTATCCTTTTTATACATGGCAAGGATGTATGAGTCTGATGGCAGCGTAAGCAGCTGTGATATTACCATCGGGGTAATTTCCTTTTTTATATCTATAGGAATTCTTCTAATCTCATTGTAGTAATTAATCCACATATAGTTATCCACTTCTAATAGTGTGGTTACGGATTGACCATCTTTTACACTGAGTATATGGTTCACAGAGACAATATTGCCGCTGTTATTCATACAAATCTTATAAAGTCTGTTTTCGGATGCTATCCATATATTTTTCTTTGAATCCTTATATATATAATGAGATGGAGATTGGCTTAGTTTTGAAAATTGTTTTGATTTATCGGTAGGAATAACAGATTTAAGGGTATAGATATCTATCAGGTCAATACCTTGTTCCCCTACTATCCACATTCTGTTGAAGTCGTCCTGTAGGCATTTTATTATAAAGTTACCTTTCAGTTGTGCTTGTGGTGTAGCGATGTTGAATTTGGTGAATTCACGTCCGTCGTATCTTGTTATTCCTCCTCCTGCTGTTGCAATCCATAAAAATCCGCGACTGTCTTTCTTTATATCATCAATAAAATTGTGTGGTAATCCCTCGTTTATTGTTATAGATGTAAAGTTATACTTGTCTATCCATTTCCTTGAAATCTCATTGTGTTGAGCATTGATAAGATTAAGGCCTACCAGTATCAGGCATAGCAGTATCAGGATTCGTTTTATCATAGGTAATAGAGGTATTTTGTTTTTATGAAAGTAAAGATAGTGGATAAATGTATCTGAAAAAATAAAAAGGTGGATAAAAATAGAGGTGAGGAGATTTGTCCACTCAATATGAAATTTTGTCCACCTACTGCTACCGGTATGATTATAAATTTGTATCAGAAGAATTATAATATTATCAATACGCTATGTTAAAACATATATTATCAATCCAAAAGATGGCTTTTGTCGCATCTGCTTTTTGTGCAATGAGTATAAATGCTCAATCAACATTCACTCCAAGTAATAATCCTAATCCATGGGCAGATGATTATCATTCACTCTCGGCAATGCAGAATTATCGTAGTTGGGGAACATACAATGTCCACGACCCTGCCTGCAAGAAGATCGGAAATTATTACTATATGTACTCCACCGATGCTATATTTGGTGAGAACAAGCAAGAGGCGCAAAAGCACAATGTGCCGATAGGCTATATTCAGGTGCGACGTTCTTCTGATTTAGTACATTGGGATTTTCTTGGCTGGGCATTTAAAGATATACCATTACCTGCAGTTGAGTGGGTGCATTCTCAAGCCAATGGGAGGGGAGCCCAAAATATATGGGCTCCATATATAATACCATATAACAAACAATTCCGTCTATACTATAGTGTATCTGCCTTTGGGGAGAATACATCTTATATAGGTATGGCTGAATCTGACTCTCCCGAAGGGCCATGGATTCAGAAAGGGTGTGTTGTGAAAACAGGAAAAGGTGATGCAATGAACTCAATCGATCCCTCTATTATAGCTGATCCAAAAACAGGACGTTGGTGGATGCATTACGGATCATATTTTGGAGGATTGTATTGTGTTGAGTTGAATCCCGAAACAGGTCTTACACTTAAAGCTAATGATAAAGGACATCTCACAGCACGACGTGCAGATTACAAGAAAGATAACCTTGAGGCTCCTGAGATTTTATACTCAAAAGAGACTGATAAATATTATCTATTCGACTCATACGATCCATTGATGACAACATACAATGTACGTGTAGGTAGGTCGAATAGTGCAGAAGGTCCGTTTCTTGACTTCAATGGTCTCGAAGTGAAAGATACGACAAACAATGTTCCGGTTCTTACTGCTCCATATAGATTTCAAAATCATACAGGATGGGCAGGAACAGCACATTGTGGCATAATTGAAGCTGGCAATGGTAACTATTTCATGGTTCATCAAGGAAGACTTGCACCAGAAAATCAGATGATGGACTTGCATGTTCGTCAACTATTCTTTACTCCTGATGGTTGGCCGGTAGTATCTCCTGAGCGTTATGCAGGAGTAAAAGCGCGTAAGTTTAAAGCACAAGATTTAGTTGGCGAGTGGGAGATAATACGTCTTAAGGAACCTGAATTGCGAAGAAAACTCGAAGCAGGACAGATTCTGTGGGGAGAGGGAAATCTTAGAGATGGAGAACAAGCTGTTTCTACTACATTCAGCATTAATCCTGATGGGAAGTTGACAAACGGTTCTTGGGTATTTAGGATGAAGGACCAGATGCTTAATATTTATGTGGAAGGAGAGAGGATTGAGAATTTACGCATACACAGCGGACAGGATTGGGAGAATGAGAGAGAGACAGTACTCTTTACAGGACTAGATAGTCGTGGATGCTCCGTATGGGGAAAAAGAATTAAATAACTAATAATATATACTATGAAATTACGAAACAACGTACTCTTAGCTTGTCTTGCTATGACATCTCTTAGTATTCAGGGGCAAGATGTGAACCGAATGGTAGTTCAGACAAACAAGGTTGGTGCAAAAGTGCAACCAACTATGTATGGACTCTTTTTTGAGGACATAAACTATGGTGCTGATGGAGGACTATATGCTGAACTTATAAAGAACCGTTCTTTTGAATTCACTCAAAACCTTATGGGATGGAATACATTCGGTAAAGTTACTGTTAAAGATGATGGTCCATTTGAACGCAATCCGCATTACGTACATCTTGAGAATGCAGGACATGCACACAAACATACAGGAATAGAGAATGAAGGCTTCTTTGGAATAGGGCTTAAACAGAATGCACAATACAGATTCTCTGTTTGGGCACGAGGGGATAATCAAAAGATCCGTGTTGAATTGATAGATAATGCCTCTATGGGAGAATCGCAAGCGTTTGTAAATCAAGAAATAAATATAGATTCAAAAGAGTGGAAACAGTATGAGGTAGTGCTAACTTCTCCTATTACGATAGCAAAGGCTCACTTGCGTATTTTCATGACAAGTGACGGACCTATTGACCTAGAGCATGTATCACTATTTCCTGTCGACACATGGAAAGGTCATAAGAACGGCATGCGTAAAGACTTGGCTCAGGCACTTTATGATATACATCCAGGAGTATTTCGCTTCCCTGGTGGCTGTATTGTAGAGGGAACAGATATTGACACGCGTTATCAGTGGAAGAATACTGTTGGTCCTGTTGAAAACCGTCCTACTAATGAGAACCGCTGGCACTATACATTCCCTCATCGTTTCTATCCAGACTATTTCCAAAGCTATGGATTGGGATTTTATGAATATTTTCAACTTTCGGAAGAGATAGGGGCCGAACCGCTTCCTATTCTTAATGTTGGATTGATATGTCAGTTCCAGAACTCGGACAACTCAGTGCAACCAAAAATGAGTGAGCTTGCGCCATATATTCAGGATGCTCTCGATCTTATAGAGTTTGCCAATGGAGACGCATCTACAAAATGGGGAAAACTTCGTGCAGATATGGGACATCCTGCTCCCTTTAACCTTAAGTTCATAGGTATTGGCAATGAGCAGTGGGATTCTATCTATCCCGAACATCTGAAACCTTTCGTTGAGGCTATGCGAAAGGCTCATCCTGAAATAAAGATAATAGGTAGCTCCGGTCCTGACTCTGAAGGAAAACAATTTGACTATTTGTGGCCTGAAATGAAGAAGCAGAAGGCTGACTTGGTTGATGAACATTTCTATCGTCCCGAGTCATGGTTCCTATCACAGGGCAATCGTTATGACAATTATGACCGTAAGGGTCCAAAGGTTTTTGCAGGTGAATATGCTTGCCATGGTAAAGGAAAAAAATGGAATCATTTCGAGGCCGCTTTGCTTGAGGCTGCATTCATGACAGGTCTTGAACGTAATGCCGATATTGTTCACATGGCAACATACGCGCCTTTGTTTGCACATGTAGAAGGATGGCAATGGCGTCCTGATATGATATGGTTCGACAACTTGAACTCTATGAAGAGTTGTAGCTATTATGTACAGCAACTTTATGCAATGAACAAGGGCTCCAATGTGCTCTCTCTTACTATGGATAAGAAACCGGTAAGCGGTCAGGATGGACAGAACGGACTATTTGCAAGTGCTGTATGGGATAATGATACGAAAAGCTATATTGTAAAGGTTGTCAATACATCTGATAAGACACAAAATATAGAGCTTACTTTTGCAGGATTGAACAAGAAGTCCATTCTATCGTATGGTGAGTGCATAACATTCCATTCAGACAATATGGATGCAGACAACACTTTGGAGAATCCTGAGGCTATAAAGCCTACTAAATCATCTGCACAAGTAGAAGGCAATATGCTTAAAACTGCAGTTCCTGCAAAGACATTCGTGATTTATAAATTCAAGAAAATAACTAAATAGTACAAAGCAATAGGTATGAATATTTTATATAAGGGTTTGGTTAGTTGTTGTCTTGTAGTCGTTGCCTCTGTGGCAACGGCTCAGACAATTCGTACAATCGTTGCCGATGGAAATCCAATTGTAAAAGATAAGTATTTGGGTGATCCTGCTGCAATGGTGCATGATGGCACTCTATATATCTATGCCGGACATGATGAGGCTCCTGCTCCTGAACAGAGATATGTTATGAACGAATGGTGTATTCTCTCTACAAAAGATATGAAGAATTTTACTGAACACTCATATACACTTAAAGCAACTGATTTCTATTGGGCAAAAGGTGAAGCATGGGCAAGCCAGGTTATAGAGCGTGATGGCAAATTTTATTGGTATGTTACTATTGAACATAAAACCGATACAGGTAAGTCCATTGGTGTTGCTGTTTCCGATAGCCCAACAGGACCATTCAAAGATGCTCGCGGTACAGCTCTTGTCACCAACAGTATGACAACAGAACGCAGCAAGAGCTATTGGGATGATATAGATCCTACAGTCTTTATCGATGATGATGGTCAGGCTTATTTATGCTGGGGAAACAGTCAGTGTTATTATGCCAGGCTTAAGAAGAACATGATAGAGCTTGACGGACCAATAATTCCTATCGACCTTCCACGTTTTACAGAGGCTCCTTGGCTTCATAAAAAAGATGGATGGTACTATCTATCATATGCTTCCGAGTTTCCGGAGAAGATATGCTATGCAATGAGCCGTAACATAAATGGACCTTGGCAATATAAAGGCATTCTTAATGAGATTGCCGGCAATAGTAATACCAATCATCAGGCGATAGTTGAGTTTAAAGACAAATGGTATTTCATTTATCATAATGGAGCAATAAATACAGATGGATGTGGTTTCCGCCGTTCTTTATGTATTGATCGTCTTTATTATAATGCTGATGGTAGTATGAAAAGAGTACAGATGACAAGTGAAGGAGTGCAATAGGGCACGATATCTCTTTTTTTACGTGTACCCCCATTCTGCGCATAATCTAATGGATGAAACATTACCGGAAAACACATGTTCAGTTCTTGAAGACCGTTCTCATTGGACTAAAATATGACTTTAAAGCTGTTAAGAATACGATAGAGCATAATATTACAAATAGTATTACTGAAGGGCTTGTTAATAAACTCAAAGCTGTTAAACGAGTTATATATGAAATAGCGGATATTGCATTGCTTAAAAGAAAGATGGTGATGGAACATTTGTATTTCATCTAACGTGAAATCAGTCATAGTCACGCCATTATCATTAAATTAGTTTCAAATAGTTTCGTGCTAATGAAACTTTAGTTTTATGCTGACAAAACTTTAGTTTAATGCTGATAAAAATGTTGTTTAATGCTGATAAAACTTTAGTCTTTGTAGTTGTCGTTATTTATGTATGGAATTAAGCTATGAAATAGACTGCACAACTATAAATTATGCACAGCTTAAGCACGAACTCCGCTTGGGACAACGCATATTGCTCATTAGGCTATAAGCTATTATTAATTTCTACTATTGTAGATTTAGTTTTTGTAACGGTTTTGATATTGGTCTATAAGTTGCTTTTATGACATTGAATAGTTCCTTGACTGCTTGAAATAGAAAATAAAGGAAAATTTATGCCATGTCCTGACCTTTCCCATATCAATAATATATTCTAAATATAGATGACTGATTTTCTAAAAAAATGTCTCTCTATATATTAACTAGAACAAGAGATTAAATTAGAATAAACTTTTTGGAAATAGTACAAAATTGAATCGACTTTATACGAGTTGATACTTATTATAAATGAAATGCAGTTTGTAGAATGGCCTACATTTTTATTATATTATATACTGGAATGATATTTTTACATGCTTTAATCTTCTTATATATAGTGTTTTATGATTTGTAAATCGGTTTGTAAATCGGCTTTCTATGGATAATAATATTTTCCATAATACTTTTACATAGTAAAAAGAAGATAGGAAGAAAGCTAATTATGGAAAATTGGAGATTGATTATTCTTTTTGTGTTTATGTTATTTATTGGAAGCATTAATACTAAAACATCGAACGTAAACTGTAATGAGAAGATTATGGATAATAACAAAAGTATAATAGGTGAAATACATAAAGAAGAATCATGCAATAAGGATAATTTAAAGTATAAGGATATAGCATGCATGTTTGTATGCATTTAATTTTGGTTAGATTAAATTAAAAGAGTGCTTCATTTATAGTAATATAAAATATGGCACTCTTTTTATTCTTCTCTGTGAACCTTTTGTGAATATTCCTAGGATAATGTTCACACTTTAGTGGCTTTGTATCAGTGTGTTGGAATTGTGAAATTTGTGACATTTACTTATTGTATTAGTATTAAATACCATTTCATACTAATATAATAATAAATAATAGTTCAAGTTTCTTTATTATCTCTCTTTTTATAGGTGAGTTAAGTAGTAATGATATCGGGATGATATTATATTTTATATGAAGTGTCTTATTGTTATACGCTTGATAATCAGTAAATAAAGTTTTAGTGTAAGTAAAAAATATTGTCATGTTTTACGATTTGATTTTCTATATTTGTCCATGAAAGATAATATTGAGAGTCTAATTCTATTAAAATTTATTTACTGAAGATTATGAAAAACAACTATCCCCAAAAAACATTGTTGGTCATTGGCTTTACCTTGCTGTGCTCACTGCCGGGCCAATCGTGGACTGCTGAAGGAGTAGAGGAAATGGTAACCTACGACAAGAAACCTGAATCTTTTTCCAAATATTTTGTATCGTCTACGGGTAATGCGACAACTCCCGATGGACAGGGATTTATTAAAAGATGGATGTTGCTGGAGCCTATTGACAAGCCTAACCGTTCGAATACTGTTTTTACAGACAGTTATATAAGAGAAGCTTTTGCAACAGAATATTTCAAAGAACAATTTACTGTATTGCCAAAACATGGGCAGAAGGTTAAGGTTAACAATAAATGGCTTAAGTGGCATGCGCTGGATAGCAGGAATTTCAATGTTAAATTATTTAGATTTGCTTCAGAACTTGATAAGCAGGTATATGGAGTACTTTTCTGGGCAGTAACGATCATTGATTGTCCTGAAGAAATGAAGAATGTAAGGCTGGCAGTTGGGTCTAACTCTGCATCAATGTGGTGGCTTAATGGAGATGAGGCTGTAATACTGTCGGGCGACAGGCGAATGGTGGTAGACGATTGTGTATCGCCAAGAATAACTCTGAAAAAGGGAAGGAATATATTGCGAGGCGCAATAATAAATGGACCGGGAATGAGCGATTTTTGTGTACGGTTCATTGATGACAATGGGAGTCCTTTAACTAATATATCTATAAATAACAAATAAATACATTACTTATACTATGAAATCTGCATTGATTAAAATAGGTGCTTTAGCACTTGTGTTGACATATGGTGTGCAAGATGGTTGTGCACAAATTGGCAAACCTTTTATTCATGATCCTTCTACGGTGATGGAATGTGATGGTAAATATTATACTTTCGGAACCGGAGGAGGCGGACTTATATCTGAAGATGGATGGGTATGGAATAGTGGAGGAGTGAGACCGGGAGGCGGGGCAGCGCCTGATGTAGTAAAAATAGGTGATAGGTATCTTGTGGCATATGGGGCTACAGGTGGTGGCTTGGGAGGTGGACATAACGGACGTATATTTACTATGTGGAACAAAACCCTTGATCCTTTATCGACAGATTTTAAATATTCTGAGCCGATAGAAGTGGCATCGTCCGATGGTATAGAAGATAATGATGCAATAGATCCGGGATTACTGCTTGATCCGAATGATGGAAAACTATGGATGTCGTACGGAACTTATTTCGGATATATTCGCTTGGTAGAACTTGATCCTAAAACAGGAAAACGTGTAGAGGGGAATAAACCAATTGATATTGCTATAGACTGTGAGGCTACGGATTTAATATTTCATGATGGATGGTATTATCTATTAGGTACACATGGTACATGCTGCGATGGAGCGAACTCTACTTACAATATAGTAGTAGGACGATCTAGACAGGTTACGGGTCCATATATAGATAATGTAGGTAGAAGTATGCTGGAAGGAGGAGGTAAGATGGTTGCTGCGGCTACCGACAGAAAGACCGGGGCAGGACATTTCGGCCTTATGAAAATTGAAGATGGAGTGCATAAGATGTCCTTTCATTATGAAGCCGATCTTGATAGAGGAGGAATAAGTGTTCTGGCTATACGTCCACTCATTTGGAAGAATGGATGGCCCGTAGCTGCAGAAAGATTCAAAGATGGAACTTTTGAAATAGAATCTGAAAGAAGAGGATACGCACTTGAACTTGCTGTAGACTTTGTACGTATGGAAGGAGGAATGAGATGGTTTGGACATAAGGATAATGAACCTCTAAAGGTACTACCTTCACAAAAACTTGAGGATGTAATAGATACATGGCCTAAAGGTAATATTCCTGTAAGAGCCGGAGATTATATGTTTAGACCTCATCAAAAATGGAGCGTTACTGCAGTAAGCGATGCAGGTGGCTATCTTGGTGAACCATATTATAAGATATTGATAGAGGGAACAGAACGTTCGCTGGCAGCTACGCCGGAAGGTGAGGTTGTTACTGTTCCAAAATTTACCGGAGCTCGCGAGCAATTATGGCAAATAGATCAGCTTACGGACGGAACGTATAGAATAATGCCTGTTATAAGTAATGAATCGTCCCAACGTATGGCACTTATTTCAATAGGAGACAGTACTCCTACACTTGGAAAATTTGACATGAATAGCGATAATTCTAAATGGAATTTTAAGAGGGAGTAATATTGTAATTATAGGTAGTTGATGGATATTCAAAAAATAATTGCCACTGAAATAAAAAAAAGTGATAATACAATATATTATGTTTTGAATAAAATCCGTATATTTGCACGCAATAAAATTCTAAACGAACATATCATATGTCATTTATTGCCGATAAAGTTGTTATGGATGGATTAACGTACGATGATGTACTGTTAATTCCTGCATATTCCGAAGTACTACCTAAAACAGTCGAACTCTCGACTAAGTTTTCACGTAACATTGAGTTGAAAATTCCTTTTGTGACTGCAGCTATGGATACAGTTACAGAATCTAAGATGGCTATTGCAATAGCTCGCGAAGGAGGAATTGGTGTTATTCATAAAAATATGTCTATAGAAGAGCAGGCTCGTCAGGTAGCTATCGTAAAACGTGCTGAGAATGGTATGATTTATGATCCTGTTACAATAAAGCGTGGCTCTTGTGTACGCGATGCTCTTGCATTGATGGCAGAATACAGAATTGGTGGTATTCCTGTGGTTGATGATGAAAATTATCTTGTAGGTATTGTTACTAACCGTGATTTACGCTTTGAAAAGGATATGGATAAGCATATTGACGAGGTAATGACTAAGGAAAATATCATAACTACTACTCAGGCTACAGACTTGGAGGCTGCTGCAGATATTCTTCAGCAGAATAAGATAGAAAAATTACCTGTTGTAGACAAAGAAGGTAAGCTGGTGGGCCTTATAACTTACAAGGATATCACTAAAGCTAAGGATAAACCAATGGCTTGCAAGGATAAAAAAGGACGTCTTCGTGTAGCTGCCGGTGTTGGTGTTACTGCCGATACAATGGAACGTATGAAGGCTTTGGTTGAAGCTGGTGCTGATGCTATTGTAATAGATACTGCACACGGACATTCAAAATCGGTAATAGAAAAACTGAAAGAGGCTAAGGCTGCATTCCCTAATATTGACATAGTGGTAGGAAATATTGCTACAGGAGCTGCCGCAAAGGCTTTGGTTGAAGCTGGTGCTGATGCTGTTAAAGTAGGTATTGGCCCTGGATCGATTTGTACAACTCGTGTGGTTGCAGGTGTAGGTGTTCCTCAGCTTTCGGCAGTATATGAAGTTTCTAAAGCATTACAAGGTACAGGGGTTCCTTTGATTGCCGATGGTGGATTGCGCTACTCGGGTGATGTGGTTAAGGCATTGGCTGCTGGTGGTTACAGTGTAATGATTGGTTCGCTTGTGGCTGGAACGGAAGAGTCGCCGGGTGATACTATAATATTTAACGGACGTAAGTTTAAATCTTATCGTGGTATGGGTTCTTTGGAGGCTATGGAGAATGGTTCTAAGGATAGATATTTCCAGAGTGGAACTAGCGATGTGAAGAAACTTGTGCCCGAAGGTATAGCAGCACGAGTTCCTTATAAGGGAACTTTGTTCGAAGTTATCTATCAGTTGGTTGGCGGATTACGTGCAGGTATGGGATATTGTGGAGCCGAAAATATAGAAAAGCTTCATGATGCTAAGTTTACACGTATAACTAATGCCGGTGTACTTGAAAGTCATCCGCACGATGTTGCTATTACAAGTGAGGCTCCTAACTACAGTCGCCCACAATAATAAATGAATAGATGTACCGTTTACTGGTAACTATCATAATAAATCTTCTTGTATCTGTATCTTTTTTACAGGCACAAGAAGATATTATATTGAAAATAAATGATGTACCGGTCTATAAATCCGAATTTATGGCCAAGTACAAAGGTGTTCCGTCTGCTTCTGTAAATAATTATCTTCCTTGGTTTATAGACTACAAAATCAGGGTTATGGAAGGTAAATCTATGGGACTGGATACCTTATCTACATTCAAGCTTCTTCTTGCTAGTAAGAAAGGAAAATTACTACTAGACAAAAATAGAAGAAATATTTATAAAGAGCCTTCAAACAATAGATTTGTAAATAACCGTTGGGTAAGGATTGTTAGCATCGATCGCTATTTGTCTCAGAAATGCTCGGCAATGAGTATGAGTAAATGCAAAAGTTTGATGGATTCGATTGCTCATTCTCTTAAAAATGGAGCTGATTTTGATGAAATGGCTCTTAAATATTCTGATAACAAACAGAGTCATCTACCTATATGGCAAAGAGAAAATCTCTGTTCGGATGAAGTAATAGATGCGATAAATTCTTCTGCTGTAAACGATATAGTTGGGCCGGTAGCATCGGCTGTAGGCTATCATATAATAAAAGTACTTGATAAAAGTACTGATATTCCTGCACAGGTAAAGGACTCGCTTATAAAAAGAGACATTAATAGCTATGTTGGTACTGAAATATATAGAGATGTAGCTATGTATGATGACACTGATGTAGATGATTTACTTTATGAATTATCGCTTGGAGATGGTGAGAAAGTATATACTCCATCAGAAAAGGAAATTTTGGAGTATTATAAAGATAATATATCCGATTACTATTATTCTCAACCACACTTCAAAGGGGCAGTAATATATTGTCAATCAAAGAAGATAGGTAAAGTAATAAAGAAGTATCTGAAAAAGATAAGTTATGATGATTGGGAAGAGGCTGTAAGAAAACTTACACTAGATGATGGAAAGATTAAAATAGAAAAAGGTGTCTTTAAGGAAGGCGACAATGATGGTATAGACAGATATGTATTTAAGAAAAATAAACAGATTAATTACAGTGAAGGCCTTACTTATTCGTTCGTTGTAGGAAAAAAACTAAAGAAGAAACCAGATTCATATAAGGATGTCATTGTTCAGCTAAAAACAGACATCGTAAACAATAAAAGACTGAATGCAGATAAAAATTTGGTCGATAAATATAAGGTGGAAATTAACAAAGACGTTTTAAAAACCGTTAATAATAGTGGAAGTAATTAATTATTCCATTATCTTCGTTGAATATTTCATTTTTAGAGAGTTAATAGAATTATATTTAGATAATTTATATTCAAATGAATAAACTAAGAAGTATAAAGGTGTATACCTTACTATTTATGTTGCTTGCTACGATCTCTGTTTATGGACAAGATAATGTCATTGACGAGGTAGTGTGGGTAGTGGGTGATGAAGCTATTCTTAAATCGGATGTCGAGAGTGAAAGACTTAATGCACAGTATGAAGGACGAAAATTTGACGGCGATCCTTACTGCATAATCCCCGAACAGCTGGCAGTACAGAAACTATTCCTTCATCAGGCTGCAATAGATAGTGTTGAAGTTGCCGAACAAGAGGTTATCAATCAGGTAGAAAGACGTACCAGCTGGCTTATTGATCAAATTGGCTCGAAAGAAAAACTTGAAGAATATTATAATAAAACATCTACTCAGATTCGTGAAATGCTTCGCGATAACATACGCGACGGACTAAGAGTTCAGAAGATGCAGCAGAAAATAGTGGGTGATATAAAAATTACACCTGCCGAAGTTAGAAGATTTTTCAAAGATCTTCCACAGGATAGTATTCCATTTATTCCAACTCAGGTAGAGGTTCAGATCATTACTCAGGAACCTAAGATTCCTCAGGAAGAAATTGAACGTGTTAAAAAGACACTTCGTGATTATACCGAACGCATTCAGTCGGGCGAAACATCATTCTCTACTCTTGCACGTTTCTATTCGGAAGATAAGGAATCGGCACGTCGTGGTGGAGAACTTGGATTTATGGGAAAGGGAGAACTCGTTCCTGAATATGCCAATGTAGCATTCAACCTTCAGGATCCTAACAAGGTTTCGAAGATTGTAGAATCGGAATTTGGATTCCATATAATTCAGCTTATAGAAAAACGTGGTGACAGAATTAATACACGTCATATACTTCTTAAACCAAAAGTAGAAGAGAAGGATCTTGAAGCTTCACTAAATAGACTTGACTCTATTGCAGATGATATACGTAATCAGAAATTTACGTTCGATGATGCGGCTACTTTTATATCGCAGGATAAAGATACTCGTAATAATCATGGTTTGATGGCGAATCCTCATAGTGGTACTGCTAAATTTGAAATGCAGGATCTTGCACAGGTTTCGCAGGAAGCTGCCAAGATGGTTGAAGGATTACAGATAGGCGAGATTTCAAAACCTTTTACTATGATAAACAGTAAGGGTAAGGAAATATGTGCTATCGTTAAGCTTAGAAGCAGAATTAATGGACATAAGGCTACTATGACTGAAGATTATCAGAGACTTAAAGATATTGTTCAGAACAAACGTAGTGAGGAAAAGATAGAAAAATGGATATTGGATAAGCAGAAACATACATACGTGCGTATAAACGACAAGTGGAAGAAATGCGATTTCAAATATCCAGGTTGGTTAAAGTAAAAGAATTTACTGTATTAGCATATGCTTGATAACAAGAAAAAAAAATATACAGGCAGGCATAGGATACTAATTTTTAGTATCTTGTGCCTGTTTGGCTTTTGTTTGCTGGCTCAGAAGCCGCAAAAGAAGAATAATTCACAACAGCCTAAGAGCAAGATTTTCCTGCTTCATGCTGATGTGATTAAGAAAAGTCCAAATAATCCTAATCCTGATGCTCAGATACTTGTGGGGAATGTAGCTTTTAAGCATGACAGTCTTTATATGTATTGTGACAGTGCGGCTTTTTATGAAAAGAATAATTCGCTCGAGGCATTTGATAACATAAAGATGGAGCAGGGGGATACCTTATTCCTGTATGGAGATTATCTACATTATGACGGTAATACCCAGATAGCTCAGGTGCGCAACAATGTGAAGCTTGAGAATAGAAAGACTACTCTGCTTACAGACAGCCTGAACTATGACAGAATATACGAACTGGGATATTTCTTTGATGGGGGAACTTTGATGGACGAAGAGAATGTACTTACATCGGAATGGGGAGAATATAGTCCCGCTACAAAGATGTCTGTATTCAATTATGACGTGAAATTGGTTAATCCTAAATTTACTCTTACATCGGATACTTTAAGGTATAATACTAATACTAAAATAGCGAATATAGTAGGGCCATCAAACATAGATAGTGATAAGAATCATATATATTCCGAATTAGGGTTTTATAATACTGTAAAAGGGCAGGCAGAACTTCTAAACCGCTCTGTGCTTACTAATGAGGGAAAAAGGATGACTGGAGATAGTCTGTTTTATGACCGTACCAAAGGTTACGGCGAGGCATTCGATAATGTCGTGATGAAGGATACTGTAAACAAGAATATGCTTACAGGAGACTATTGTTTCTATGACGAACTGAAACAGTATGCTATGGCTACTAAAAAAGCGGTTGCTGCAGATTATTCGCAAGGTGATACGCTCTTTATGCATGCCGATACTTTGAAATTGTTTACTTATAACATTGATACCGATTCAATTTATCGTCAAACAAGAGCTTACCATAAGGTTCGTATTTATAGAACCGATGTACAGGGAGTGTGCGATTCTCTTACTTTCTCGTCAAAAGACAGCTGTCTTACAATGTATACAGATCCTATTCTGTGGAATAATAGTCAGCAGTTGTTGGGCGAGCAGATTATGGTATACTTTAACGATAGTACAATAGATCATGCACATATACATAATCAGGCACTTTCTGTCGAGAAACTTGATTCTGTAAACTATAATCAGGTTACCGGTAAAGATATGAAGGCATATTTTGAAGGAGGCGACATGAAGAAGGTAGATGTGATAGGTTCGGTAAATCTAATCTATTATCCTATGGAGAAAGATAGTACTTTGATTGGTATGAATGTTTCCGAAACTAGTCTTCTTAATATATATCTAGAGAATAAAAAAATAAAGAAAATGGTGATGAGTCCTAAATCCAACGGAACTCTTTATCCAATGCTTATGTTACCTAAGGATAAAATGAAACTGGAAAATTTTGCCTGGTTTGATTATATCCGTCCTCTTAACAAAGAAGATATATTTAATTGGCGCGGAAAGGGTGCAGGACAGGGACTTAAAAAGAGCACCCGAGGAACGGCTCCTTTACCAAATCAAAATCTGTTTAACCAAAAGAAAAAGTAACTATGGGATTGTTTAAAGCACAGAAGCCACGCCGTTTCAATCATCAATATATATATTATGATGAGAGAAAGGAAAAGCTTAATAAGATTGAGGAACAAGCTAAAATTGAACTGGGAATGATGCCTCCTAAGCCATTTTCTCCTGAAGATATCAGAGGAAAGTTCGTTGATGGTACCAAGCATCTGAAACGTAGAAAAGAGAGTGGTAGGAAGCCTCTTACATATGGAGTACTTCTTGTAGGAATAGCTATTCTTCTCTTTATTTTGCATTATCTTATAACCGGTGAACTAGGTTTCTAATTTTTTGATTTTATGAGTGATATTATACATTTGCTTCCAGACTCGGTTGCAAATCAGATAGCGGCAGGAGAGGTTATTCAGCGTCCTGCCTCTGTAATAAAGGAGTTGGTAGAAAACTCAATAGATGCAGGAGCTTCGCATATTGATGTATTGGTTACCGATGCAGGCAAGACCGCTATTCAGGTTATTGACGATGGTAAGGGGATGTCCGAAACTGATGCTCGCTTATCTTTTGAAAGGCATGCTACATCTAAGATACGTGAGGCATCTGACCTTTTCGCTTTGAATACGATGGGGTTCAGAGGTGAGGCGTTAGCTTCAATAGCAGCAGTAGCTCAGGTAGAACTGCGTACTCGTCAGGAGAGTGATGAACTTGGTACATCAATAACTGTATCAGGCTCGAAGGTAGATAGTCAGGAGGTAATAGCTTGTGCAAAGGGAAGTAATTTCTCTATAAAGAATCTATTTTTCAATATTCCTGCCCGACGAAAGTTCCTTAAGTCAAATCAGACGGAATTAAGCAATATACTTACTGAATTTGAACGTATTGTTTTGGTTAATCCTGACATATCGTTCACAATGAGGCATAATGATGCCGAAATGTTCAATCTTCCGGCTACTCAATTAAGACAACGTATAATGAGCCTTTTTGGCAAAAAGATAAACCAGGAACTTCTTTCATTGGATGTAAATACTACTATGGTAAAGATTTCTGGGTTTGTTGGCAAGCCCGAAAGTGCTAGAAAAAAAGGCGCACGACAGTTTTTCTTTGTGAATGGAAGATATATGCGTCATCCTTACTTTCATAAGGCTGTAATGGAGGCGTATGAGCATCTTATTCCTACAGGCGAACAGGTATCTTATTTTGTCTATTTTGAAATAGATCCTGCAAATATTGACGTAAACATACATCCTACGAAGACTGAAATTAAGTTCGAGAATGAATCGGCTATTTGGCAGATACTTGCAGCAGCCGTGAAAGAATCACTGGGTAAATTCAATGCAGTTCCTTCTATTGATTTCGATACAGAGGGAATGCCCGATATACCTGCATTCGAGAATGTGCACTATTCGGGCTCACAGCCTCCTGCAACATCATATAATACTTCATATAATCCTTTTAATACGTCGTCGGTTCCTCCTTCTTCTTATTCGGGAGGAAATTCAAACCGTGATTGGAATAAACTATATGAAGGGCTTAATCATTCCATTCCTTCGTCTAATTTTGATATGCCGGAAGAGGAGAGTTTCGCTCCAATTAATTACGCTCCTATAAAAGAAGAACCGATAGTTGCACCAACTTTATATGATAATGAAAATGCAGCTCATGAAAACTCTACCCAACATTATCAGTTTAAGGGAAGATTTATTCTTACATCTGTAAAGTCGGGGTTGATGATTATTGATCAGCAACGTGCTCATATTAGAATATTGTATGATAAGTATCTTGATCAGATAACTCGTCATCAACGCTCTTCACAGGGAGTTCTTTTTCCCGAGATAATTCAGTTTCCGGTTTCCGAAATTCATGTACTTGAAAGTATAATGGAAGATTTGTCATATCTAGGATTTGAGCTTACTGATCTTGGTGGTGGAAGCTATGCTATAAATGGTATTCCTGCAGGAATTGAAGGTCTTAAACCAACAGAGCTTATAAGAAATATGGTAGATGCAGCTTTGGATAAAGGATGCAAGGTAAAAGAAGAGGTAGAGAGCATGATGGCGCTTACTTTGGCAAAGGCTGCTGCGATAGTACCGGGTCAGGTACTTACTAATGATGAGATGAATAATCTTGTTGATGGATTGTTTGCGGTAGCAACTCCTAACTATACTCCTGATGGTAAAACTGTATTGTCTGTACTGGAAGAAAATGACATTGAAAAGCTTTTCAAATAATAAAAAGGAACAAAAAGAGCATAAAAAAAGGCTATCTTCCCAGACAGCCAATCTTTTTTGTTAACCTTAAATCTAATACTATGAAAAACACAGTACAAAGGTATGGATTTTTGCATTATCTACAAATTTGTGAGAGGAAAAGAGTTAAATAGTAACATGTTTTAAGTTTTGTGTTTAACTTGTTAATACATGAGACGTTTTTATACTTTTATATTTTATTTTTTTTGCATATAAAACCATATCTTTGTCGCGCATAAAAATGGATTAAAAGAGAGAAGATGATTTCAGTTGATAATTTGAAAGTAGAGTTTGGTGTTACTCCTTTATTTGAGGATGTATCTTATGTTATAAACAAGCGTGACCGAATTGCACTAGTAGGAAAGAACGGGGCAGGTAAGTCTACTATGCTAAAGATATTGGCAGGAATACAGAGTCCTACCAGCGGTACGATTTCTGTACAACGTGAAGTAAGTATAGGTTATTTACCTCAGGTTATGATTTTGAGTGATAACCGTACTGTAATGGAAGAGGCAGAAATGGCTTTTGAACATATATTCGAGATGCAGGAGTCTTTGGAGAGAATGAATAACGAACTAGCCGAACGTACTGATTATGAATCTGAAAGCTATCATAAACTTATAGAAAAGTTTACTCATGATAATGATCATTTCCTTATGATGGGAGGGGTAAACTATAAATCGGAAATAGAACGTACGCTTATAGGACTTGGTTTTACGCGTGAAGATTTTAACCGGTCTACATCCGAATTCAGTGGAGGATGGAGAATGCGTATAGAACTGGCGAAACTTTTACTGCGACGCCCAGATGTGCTTCTTTTGGACGAACCTACCAATCATCTTGATATAGAGAGTATACAATGGCTGGAGAATTTTTTGAAAGTTAATGCAGGAGCAGTTGTACTAGTGAGTCATGACCGTGCTTTCATTAATAACGTTACTAACCGTACTGTTGAAATTTCATGTGGTCATATTTATGATTATAAAGTGGCATATGATGAATTTGTAGAGTTAAGGAAGGAGAGGCGCGAACAACAACTGCGTGCTTATGAAAATCAACAGAAGCAGATTCAAGAGACTGAGGATTTCATAGAGCGATTTCGTTATAAGGCAACGAAGGCTGTGCAGGTGCAGAGTCGTATAAAACAATTGGAAAAAATTGTTCACATAGAAATAGACGATGAAGATAATTCTTCATTGAGACTTAAATTCCCTACTGCCATGCGCTCGGGTAATTATCCTGTAATATGTGAGAATGTAAAGAAGGCATATGGTAATCATGTTGTATTTCATGATGTAGATCTTACAATTGAGCGTGGCGATAAGGTTGCTTTCGTAGGTAAGAATGGTGAAGGTAAGTCTACTCTAGTAAAGTGTATCATGGATCAGATATCTTATGAGGGTAAGCTTACAATAGGACATAATGTGCAGATTGGATATTTTGCACAAAATCAGGCACAGCTTCTGGATGAGAACACTACGGTATTTGATACGATAGACCGAGTAGCAGTTGGCGATATACGTTTGAAGATACGTGACATATTAGGAGCATTCATGTTTGGAGGAGAAGCATCCGATAAGAAAGTAAAGGTACTTTCGGGAGGAGAACGAAGCAGATTGGCAATGATAAAGCTACTTCTTGAACCGGTAAATCTGCTTATACTCGACGAACCTACCAATCATCTTGATATGCGTTCTAAGGATGTGCTAAAGGATGCGATAAGAGAGTTTGACGGAACTGTTATAATTGTATCACACGACCGTGACTTTCTGGATGGACTTGTATCAAAGGTTTATGAATTCGGGGGAGGAATTGTTAAAGAACATTTGGGAGGAATATATGAATTCTTACGTAAGAAAAATATGGAGAATCTTAATCAACTTCATCTATCATCATCTCCTTCTCAAAATAATAAGAGCGAAGAAGTGCAGTCTGTAAGCGATAATAAATTATCTTACGAAGCACAAAAAGAACTAAATAAGAAAATCAGAAAAATTGAAAAACAGATATCCGACTGTGAAGAACAGATTGATGTTCTTGAAAGTGAAATAGCGGCTATTGAAGAACAGATGACGACTCCGGAAGGAGCAGCCGACATGAAACTTTACGAGCATCATCAGAAAAAGAAAAAAGAACTTGACGAAGTAGTGGAAGAGTGGGAAAGAGTATCGTTGGAACTTGAAGATATTCAGAAATAGAAGGATTATAAATCATATAATATATGAAAGCATTACATTATTTACCAATTTTAGCATTCGGTGTGGTTATGACTACAGGATGTGAAACAAAAAAAGATGTGGTATCTGCCGGCATTGATGTTGCCAATATGGATACTACCGTTGCACGTGGGTCCGACTTTTACAGTTATGCTTGCGGAGGGTGGATGAAGAATAATCCACTTACAGGAGAGTATTCTCGTTTTGGCTCATTCGATTTATTGGCCGAGAATAACAAGAAACAGTTAAATGAGTTGATTGCGGGAATTGCTGCACAAACTCAGGAACAAGGAACTGTTGCGCAGAAGATTGCTGATGTATATAATCTTGCAATGGATAGCGTAAAGCTAAACAAGGATGGAATTGCTCCTATAAAGGACGAACTTGTTATGATAGGAAACATTAAGGATAAGTCGGAGATTGTTCCTATGATTACTAAACTAAATCATTCAAGTGCTTTCCCGTACTTCTCTTATTATGTCGATGCCGATATAATGAATAGTAAGAATAACTTATTTCAGATTGCTCAAGGAGGATTAAGTCTAGGCCAGAAAGAATACTATCTCGATAATGATAGTGTTACTAAATCTATACGTGATAAATTTAAGCAGCATGTTATAAAGATGTTCCAATTGGCTGGATATGACGAGGCTACTTCACGTAAGAATATGGAATCTGTAATGGATATTGAGACAAGAATTGCCAAGCAATCTTTTAATATGGTTCAGCTTCGCGATCCTGCTGCTAATTATCATAAGATGAGTGTAGAGGAACTGAAGAAATCAATGCCTGGCATTGCATGGAATAATTTTTTTGATGGAATAGGCATAAAAGGACTTACATCACTTAGCGTATCGCAGATTGAACCAATAAAAGAGGTAGAAAAAATAATAAATGAAGTTCCAATAGAAAAACAGAAGGCTTATATGCAATGGAAGCTTATTGATGCTGCCGCTGCATACTTAAGTGATGAAATTGCTGCACAGAATTTTGATTTCTACGGTAAAACTCTATCGGGAAGGAAAGAGGATAGTCCACGCTGGAAGAAGGCTGTAGGAACTGTAAACGGTGTGCTTGGAGAAGCAGTAGGACAGATGTATGTAGAAAAATATTTTCCTGCAGCTGCAAAAGAGAGAATGGTGCAGTTGGTAAAGAATCTTCAGAAATCATTAGGAGAGCGTATAATGGCACAGAAATGGATGAGTGATAGTACAAAGACTAAGGCTATCGAGAAACTCAACTCTTTCTATGTTAAAGTAGGCTATCCTGATAAATGGAGAGATTATTCTAAACTTGACATAAAGAATGATTCTTATTGGGCTAACGTGAAGCGAGCTAATGAATTCGAATTGGAATATATGTTAGCAAAGGCAACCAAACCTGTAGACAAGGATGAGTGGTATATGACTCCTCAGACTGTAAATGCTTACTATAACCCTACTACTAACGAAATATGTTTCCCTGCCGGAATCCTTCAGTATCCATTCTTTGATATGAATGCAGATGATGCTTTCAATTATGGAGCTATAGGCGTAGTGATAGGTCATGAAATGACTCACGGATTTGATGATCAGGGTCGTCAGTTTGATAAGGAAGGTAATCTTAAAGATTGGTGGTCCGCCGAGGATGCAAAGAATTTCAATGAACGTACAAAAGTAATGGTCGATTTCTTCGATAAAATCGAAGTTCTGCCAGGTTTGAATGCTAATGGTGCACTTACTTTAGGTGAAAATATTGCCGATCATGGTGGCTTACAGATATCTTATCAGGCATTTAAAAATGCTACTAAGGATATGCCTCTTAAAGTACAAGACGGATTAACTCCGGAACAGCGCTTCTTTTTGGCATATGCAGGTGTTTGGGCAGGTAATATACGCGATGAACAGATACGTCTTCAGACAAAATCCGATCCTCACTCTTTGGGTAGATGGCGTGTGAATGGTGCTCTTCCACATATTGATGCATGGTATGAAGCTTTTAATATAAAAGAGAATGATCCTATGTATCTAGCTCCTGAAAAAAGAGTATCAGTTTGGTAAAATAATTATTAATATATAGTAATAAAAAAGGCTGTTCATCTATTTGGACAGCTTTTTTTGTTTGCATTGTAAATAAAAGAATAACAATAAACGTTTTGATTATAAGCAGTTAAATGTTATTTTTGCAGAATATGAAGAAGAGGCAATATATAAGTTTCATTTTACTTATAGTAAGTATCCTAATGCTTACAGCATCGGTTATGCCTCATCATCATCATCAGGAAATAATATGTCTGCAGCATGATGTTACTGAATGTCAGTGCAATTGTAATTCTAATTCTAACACTCACTCTCATGCCGAGGATATGAATGATGAAAACCATTCATGTAATACTTTATGTATAACTAAATTCAACAGTATTAATCCTGATAGGGTATCCGATTTATTTACTGCTGATGTTCCTATATTTACTCTTTTATATTCAATAAATGACATATTTAATCTGTCATTACCTGATATATGTGAGAGAGTGAAACTTCCTTATTATTATTTGGAACATCTTCATTCTACCAGCATTCCGCAGGTAGTAGGACTTCGTGCGCCTCCTTGCGAAATTATTTGATCTTTATCTAAAATATTTATTGTTTATAAAAATGAACAATAAATCTCTTATTGTATTTATTATCAAATAATTATAGCAAATAATGAAAAAGTATATTTTTATATTTGCATTGCCGCTTTTTATGATTGCGGCATGCAACAGTAATACTACAAATACTAGTGATGAGCATGATCATGCTCAACATTCACAGGATAGTTCTCATACTGAAGATGCACATGGTGAAGAGTGTACAGGTGATCATGATCATGAAAATGAAACTATACCTGCTTCCGATGAAATAGTTCTACTGCCTGAGCAAGCAAAAGCAGTAGGCGTTGTGTCGGAAGTAATAGAACCCAAACCGTTTTGTAATGTAATACTTACTAGTGGTAAAGTACAGGCTGCTCAGGGAAATGAGTCGGTTATAGTATCGAATGTTGCCGGAATAGTGTCTTTCAAACAACCCGTAACAGCAGGTATGAGTGTAGGAAAAGGGACGGCTATTCTATCTGTAAATGCCGAGAATATGCCAGAAGGTGATCCTGTAAAACGTACAAAGATAGCATACGAGACTGCAAAACAGGAGTATGATCGTGCGTTAGAACTTGTAAAGAGCCAGATAATATCGCAAAAGGAATTCAATGTTATAAAAGAAAATTACGAAAATACTCGTCTTTCTTATCAAGCACTTGCAAAGAATCAGAATAGTAAAGGGGTTACAATAACCTCTCCTATGAGTGGATATATAAAGAATTGTATGGTGCAAGAGGGTGATTATGTTACTGTAGGACAACCATTACTGAGTGTTACGCAGACACGTAAACTTTATTTGCAGGCTGATGTGTCCGAAAAATACTACAAGGCACTTAATCTTATAAAGTCGGCCAATTTTAAGACTCCATACGACAATAAGGTTTATGAACTGCAAGCATTAAGTGGTAAGTTGTTATCATATGGAAAATCATCTTCCGACTCCTATTTCATACCAGTTACTTTCGAATTTGACAATCAAGGAGATGTAGTGCCGGGATCGTTTGTAGAAATATATCTTTTGTCATCCGAAATACCAAATGTACTTTCATTACCTCTTACTGCAATAACAGAAGAACAAGGGGTAAACTTCATCTATCTGCAGATTGATGAGGAAGGATATAAAAAACAGGAGGTTACTTTGGGTATGAACAATGGTAAGGAGGTTCAGATACTTACCGGACTGAAAGCTGGAGAAAGGGTAGTGACAAAAGGTGCATATCGGGTGAGACTAGCATCTGTTTCTAGTGCAATTCCATCTCATGGTCACGAACATTAAAATCGGAGTACTATGCTGAATAAAATAATATCTTTCTCGCTACATAACCGTATTACGGTTCTTGTAGCATCGGTTCTTTTGCTTATATGGGGAATCTATATTGGCAATAAGACCGAGGTGGATGTATTTCCCGATCTTAATGCACCTACTGTAGTGGTTATGACAGAAGCCAACGGAATGGCTGCAGAAGAGGTAGAACAATTAGTTACTTTTCCTATAGAAACAGCCGTAAATGGTGCTACTAATGTACGTAGGGTAAGATCATCTTCTACAAATGGTTTTTCTGTAGTATGGGTTGAATTTGACTGGGATACAAATATTTATCTTGCACGACAGATAGTAAGTGAAAAGCTATCTGTAGTAGGAGAGACTTTACCTTCGAATGTAGGTAAGCCAACTCTTGGTCCTCAATCTTCTATTCTTGGCGAACTACTTATTGTAGGTCTTACTTCCGATTCTACTTCAATGCTAGATTTAAGGACATTGGCCGATTGGACAATTCGTCCTCGACTGCTTTCAATGGGTGGGGTGGCACAGGTAGCTGTACTTGGTGGAGATATCAAGGAGTTTCAAATAGCTCTTGATCCGGCTAGAATGAAGCATTATAACGTATCGCTAGATGAAGTAATGAATGTTACACGAAACATGAATCAGAATTCTAATGGAGGAGTGATTTATGAATATGGCAATGAATATATAGTGCGTGGAGTAGTTGCTACCCATAATGTGGCACAGATAGGGAGAGCAGTAATAAAAAAAATAGGTGAAGTACCGGTTACTCTTGAAGATATTGCCGATGTTAAGATAGGTTCGCAGGAACCTAAACTAGGTACAGCCTCTGTAGAAGGTAAGCCAGCAGTATTGATAACAGTAACTAAACAGCCCAATACAGGTACCATAGAACTGACAAAAAAGCTTGATGAGTCATTGAAGGATTTACAAAAGACTTTGCCTGCCGATGTGAAGATCTCATCAGATATATTCAGACAGAGTAATTTTATAGAAAATTCAATCAACAATGTAAAGACCTCTCTTTATGAGGGTGCTATATTTGTTATCATTATTTTATTCCTTTTCCTTGCAAATGTAAGAACAACACTAATATCACTTATAACTCTGCCACTTTCTCTAATTGTTTCCATATTAGTACTTCATTATATGGGATTGACTATAAATACCATGAGTCTTGGTGGTATGGCTATCGCTATAGGTTCACTTGTAGACGATGCAATTGTAGATGTAGAGAATGTATGGAAGCATTTGCGAAGTAATAGAGCGCTTCCTGAAGGTGAAAGAAAATCGGTGATTAAAGTTGTATTTGATGCATCACGTGAGGTTCGTATGCCTATTCTTAACTCTACACTTATAATAGTAGTAAGCTTTATTCCTCTTTTCTTCCTTTCTGGAATGGAGGGCAAGATGCTTGTTCCGCTTGGGATAGCTTTCATTGTTGCTCTGTTTGCTTCGACTGTAGTAGCATTGACGCTTACTCCTGTATTGTGTAGCTATCTTTTAGGTAAAGAGAACAAAGAGGGCTCACAAAAAGAGGCTTTCGTAGCAAGATGGCTCAAGAAACATTATGCTGTTTGGTTAGAGTGGTCATTAAATCATAAGATTATAGTAGTTGGAAGTACGATTGCGCTGTTTGTAATTGCACTTGTGTTCTTTTTCAGTTTAGGCCGTTCTTTCCTTCCCTCTTTCAATGAAGGATCGTTTACAGTAAATGTCAGTTCACTACCTGGAATTTCACTGGAAGAATCGGATAAGCTTGGTGAACGTGCCGAAAAATTACTTATGTCGGTTCCCGAAATTCAGACTGTAGCAAGAAAAACAGGTCGTGCCGAACTTGACGAACATGCACTTGGAGTAAATACAAGTGAAATTGAGGCACCGTTTGTATTGAAAGATCGTTCACGTCAGGAGGTGGTAAATGAGGTAAGGACTAAACTGTCAAGTTTGGTAGGAGCAAATATAGAAATAGGACAACCGATAAGTCATCGTATAGATGCTATGCTGTCTGGCACAAAAGCCAATATAGCAATAAAGTTGTTTGGTAGTGATCTAAACAAAATGTATTCTGTTGGTAACCAGATAAAGGATATCATTAAGAATGTTCCAGGAATAGCTGATCTTAATGTTGAACAGCAGATAGAACGTCCTCAGTTGAAGATAGTACCTAAACGTGAAATGCTCGCGAAATATGGTATAACTATACCTGAGTTTTCCGAATTCGTGACAGTGAATATGGCAGGTGAAATTGTATCTCAAATATATGAAGATGGAAAGGCTTTTAACCTAATAGTACGTACTAAGGATAGTGCACGCGACGATATGGATAAGATCTCAAATCTTATGATTGATACTAATGATGGAAAGAAAGTACCTCTTAATTATGTGGCAGATGTAGTATCGGCAATGGGACCAAATACTATAAGTCGTGAAAATGTAAAGAGAAAGATAGTTATATCTGCAAACACCAACGGAAGAGATCTTAGAAGCGTTGTGAATGATATTCAGGAAAAGATAGATACTGAAATAAAATTGCCCGAAGGATATCATATTGAATATGGAGGTCAGTTCGAGAGTGAACAGGCTGCTAGTCGAACTCTGATGATTACTTCATTTATGAGCATAGTTGTAATATTTATACTTCTTTATTCGGAATTCCGTAGCGCAAAACAAAGTGGCATAATTTTGCTTAACTTACCTCTGGCGCTTATAGGTGGAGTTTTTGCTCTTGTGATAACTACTGGTGAAATAAGTATTCCGGCAATAATAGGATTTATATCTTTATTTGGTATAGCTACACGTAACGGAATGCTACTTATAAGCCATTATAATACGCTTCGTGCGCAAGGAATGGGAATACAGCAGAGTATAATACAAGGATCTAAAGATAGACTTAATCCTATTTTGATGACTGCGTTGTCATCAGCACTTGCTCTTATACCTCTTGCTCTTCGCAGTGATTTGGCAGGAAATGAAATTCAGAGTCCTATGGCGAAGGTTATACTTGGTGGATTGCTTACATCAACATTTTTGAACGCTTTCATCATTCCTATTGTTTATGAACTGATGAATAGAAAATCTCAGATAAAGAGTGATGAAGCAGATGTAATAGATAATATGGGAAATGAAATAGTTAAACCTGATAAAGTAAAATAAAAGTTATATGAAGAAATATATAATTAGTACAATCTTTATGACTTCTACCATATTGGGGTCTGCACAGCCTATACCTAATACTATTCAGGAAATTCTAAATAGTATTGACCGTAACAATAGTGAGATAAAGGCTCAGCAACAGCAGACTAATGCTATGAAGTTTGAAAACAGTTCACAGAATAATATGTCGGATCCTACTGTTAACTACAGTTCTTTCTACAGCAACTCTTCAGAAGGTGGGCACGGAACAGAACTTGTGGCTACGCAAGGATTTGACTTTCCTACTCAGTATATAGCAAGGAACCGTAGAGCTAAACTGCAGAATGAGGCTTTAGATTTGCAACACTACTCTTTCAGACGTGAAATATTGCTTAATGCAAAGAAAATATGTCTTGATTTAGTAATGCTCAATAAAGAGCAGAAACTTATGAAAGAGCGTGGAAAAAGAGCTGATGAACTTATGCAGTTATATGAAAAGCGTCTTAGTACTGGCGATGCCAATATTCTTGAAGTGAACAAGGTAAAGATGGAAAGAATGAATGTGCAGGCCGATATAGCACGCAATAATGCTGCACACCGCACTGCTTTGCAGCAATTGTTGGCAATGAACAACAATATGCCTCTTGAATTTGACGGTACAGAATATCCAACTTTAATCGAAATAAAAGATGCCGATATGTTTCGTGATGAAGTAATAGGAAGGGATCTTGATTTGCAGAGCGCAGAATTTGAGATTCGTGCTGCCGACAAGGATATATCGGTAAACAAGCAGGGATGGTTGCCTAAATTGGAAGTCGGTTTTCGTCGCAATACTTCTATAGTAGATGCGGAGAATGGTTTTGTAGTAGGAGGTTCATTACCTCTATTCGAAAATAGAAAGAAAGTAAGTATAGCCAAGGCTAAGGCACTGAGTGCAAAGCTGAAGAAAGAGAGTATGCAGCAACAAAAAGAGGGTGCTATACTATCTATGTTGAATGAAATGAAACAACTTGATGATGCATTGAAGGGTTATGATGTAAAACTTATGTATTCTTCGCTCGAGTTGCTTGAAAAATCACTAGTTTTAGGACAGATATCTCTAATTGAATATTTTGTTGAGGCAGAAGCTATATATAGTAACCTGCAGTCATACATGCAGCTGGAAAATCAGTATCAAAAACTTATGGCCGATCTTTATAAAAACTCACTTTGATATAGTAAATCTTAAAAATAGTCCGACTTCTTTGTCGGACTATTTTTTTTCTTTATAATCTATTTAAACGAGTATAATTTATTTTTATGATAGTAGTATCGCAATTTTAATAATAAAACAAGACAGACAATGTAATTGAATTTTCTTAAATTTGCGACTATAACAGATAAACTAACAGAATATGCCTTTAAATTTACCCGATAGATTGCCTGCAATAGAGATTCTGAAGCACGAAAACATTTTTGTTATCGACAGTTCTCGTGCCGACTCGCAAGATATTCGTCCGCTGAAGATTGTTGTGTTGAATTTGATGCCTTTAAAAATAACGACAGAAACAGATTTGGTTAGATTACTTTCAAATAGTCCACTTCAAGTAGAACTTTCATTCATGAAACTTAAAAGTCATACATCGAAGAATACTCCGATTGAACACATGAAAGCATTTTATCGTGATTTTGATTCAATGTCGCACGAGAAATTTGATGGCATGATTATAACAGGAGCACCCGTAGAGCAGATGGACTACGAGGAGGTTAATTATTGGGATGAGGTAACCGAAATTTTCGATTGGACGAGAACACATGTTACTTCTACACTATATATTTGTTGGGCTGCACAGGCTGGACTTTATCATTTTTACGGAGTGCCTAAATATTCTTTAGAAAAAAAAATGTTTGGGGTGTTCAAACACTCTCTGCTTAATCCTCAGCTTCCTATATTCCGAGGTTTCGATGATGAATTTTATGTTCCTCATAGTCGTCATACAGAAATTAGAAGAGAAGATATAGAAAAGGTAAAAGAACTTGAATTACTTTCCGAATCGGAAGAGTCGGGTGTATATATGGTAATGGCAAGAAATGGTCGAGAATTCTTTATAACAGGACATTCAGAATACTCTCCTCTTACACTGGATGGAGAATATAAAAGAGATCTTGAAAAAGGACTTCCTATTGATATGCCGATAAATTATTATCGTGATGATAATTCCGATAATGAACCTCTTGTAAGATGGAGAGGGCATGCCAACTTGCTTTTCTCAAACTGGCTTAACTATTACGTTTATCAGGAAACTCCTTACGATATTAATAAAATAGAATAATGAAACAAAGAACAATAGAATTACTTGCGCCGGCGAAGAATCTGGAGTGTGGAATAGCAGCAATTGATCATGGAGCAGATGCCGTTTATATAGGTGCATCTCGTTTTAGTGCAAGGTCTGCAGCAGGAAATTCTCTTGATGATATTGAAGAATTGGTAAAATACGCTCATCTTTACAATGTACGTATTTATGTGGCTGTCAATACCATCCTTAAAGAAGAGGAACTAGAAGAGACTGAAAAGTTAATATGGAAGCTTTACGATATAGGCGTTGATGCACTTATAGTTCAGGATATGGCTATTCTTGAAATGAAACTTCCACCTATCCCTCTGCATGCAAGTACACAGATGGATAATCGTACTGTTCAGAAGGCTAAATTCCTTGCCGATGCTGGTTTTCGTCAGATAGTATTGGCAAGAGAACTTTCACTCAAGGAAATAAATCAGATATACAGTGCCATTCCGGATGTTCCATTGGAGGTATTCGTACATGGAGCATTATGCGTAAGTTATAGCGGACAATGCTATATTAGCCAAGCATGCTATGGTCGTAGTGCAAATCGTGGTGAATGTGCTCAGTTCTGCCGTCTTGCATTCGATATGATTGATGCCGATGGTAAAGTTATAGTAAAGAATAAGCATCTACTTTCTCTTAAGGATATGAATCAGAGCAATAATCTAGAGCAGATTATAGATGCAGGAGCGTCGTCTCTTAAAATAGAAGGACGTCTTAAAGATGTGACTTATGTAAAGAATGTAACTGCCTACTATAGAAAGAAAATAGATGCAATAATAAAGCATCGTCCCGATTTGAAGAGAGCTTCCTCGGGTAAGGAAGAGTTGTTTTTTACTCCACAGTTAGATAAGAGTTTCAGTCGTGGATCGACTGACTATTTCTTACATGAACGCAACAAGGAGATATTTTCTTTTGATACTCCTAAATCTTTGGGTGAGGAGATGGGAACAGTTAAAGAAATCCGAGGAAACTATTTTACTGTAGCAGGTGTAAAATCATTCAACAATGGTGATGGAGTGTGTTATATTGACGAGAGTGGAAAATTACAGGGGTTCCGTATAAACAGAGTAGAAGAAAATAGACTTTTCCCTCAGGAAATGCCTCGTATTAAGCCTAAAACGATTCTTTACCGTAACTTCGATCAGGAGTTCGAGAAGACGATGCAAAGAAAGTCTGCTGAAAGAAAAATTGAGATTTCTATATCTCTAGAGGATAATAATTTCGGATTCACTCTTACCATGAAGGATTCAGACAATAATTCTGCAAGTGTGGTGTTGGAACGTGAAAAAGAAATTGCACGTTCACCTCAGACGGATAATATAAAGAATCAGCTAAGTAAGTTAGGCAATACTCCTTTTCAGACTGTAAGAACAGAAGTAAGTCTAAGTGATAATTGGTTTATACCAGCTTCCGAATTGGCCGAGCTCCGTCGCAAGTGCGTCGATAAACTATTATCTGTAAGGAAGATAAATTACAGACGCGAAATTGCAGTTTTACCAGAATCATCATCTGGATATTTCGATACTGAACTTACGTATCTTGGTAACGTAATGAATAGCAAGGCGCAGAAATTCTATTCTACACATGGAGTAAGTAAGATAGCTCCTGCATTCGAAAAACAGCCGGTATCAGATGGCGCGTTAATGTTCTGCAAGCATTGCATTCGTTATAGTATGGGATGGTGTCCGGTGCATCATAAATTGCACTCTCCATTCAAAGAACCTTTCTTTATTATTAGCACAGATGGAAGAAAATTCCGACTTAACTTTGACTGTAAGAATTGTCAGATGAAACTGTATGCAGAGAGTTAAATATATATTGCCTTTTATTGTGACTATACTCATGCTGTGGGGATGTCAGTACACATTGCCGGTTGTTCCAAAAGGAGTTACCGGCAAGAGTGCCGACTCTATAAATCATCTTATAAAAAGGCATTATACTCTTAACTCCAACTTCGAAGTTACTTCCGATTCATTAATGCTGCAGCAACTACCACTTATAGATGAGGTTCCTGTGTACAAAGACGATAAGGTAGTTGTAGCCGAATTTATGATACAACCTTCGGATACTGTCGATTCTGTTTGGGTAAAGGTTGCACGTGATCAGGCTGCTATGGGATGGGTTCATGAAAAGGAACTTCTAAAGAATGTAGTTCCTCTTGATTCTGTTTCGCAGTTTATCCATTTCTTTAGTAATCTTCATACATTGATTTTTCTTATAATTCTTGCGCTTTTTGGTATATTATATGTTTTTCGTGCAATTAAGAGAAAGCGTATACAATTGGCGTGGTTTAATGATATAGAGAGTATCTTTCCTACTCTTCTTTCTTTCCTTGTAGCTACGGCTGCCACACTATATAGTAGTATTCAACTTTTTGTGCCCGAAACTTGGCAGCAGTTTTATTATAATCCTTCACTAAATCCATTCGATCTGCCATTTATACTTTCTGTTTTCATGATAAACTTCTGGGTAATTATTTTGGTAGGTCTTGCTACTGTCGATGATATGTTTCATCAAAGACGATGGGAAACAGTATTTTTCTACATGCTTGGGCTTATGTCATACTGTATTCTTCTTTACATATTCTTCAGTATAGCTACTATTTTTTACGTAGGATATGTATGTTTGCCGTTATATGGATGGTGGTGTTATAAAAGACTCATGAAAAGTTCTTCTTTCAACTATACATGCGGCAATTGCGGAGCAAAAATGCGAGCAAAGGGTGTTTGCTCGCATTGTGGTGCAATAAATCAATAAATAGTTCTTAAAAGTGGTATCTTATATCCACTCCAATTTGCAATGGCTTATTTTTCTGTTCAAAGCCACGGTGCATACTTTCAAAATAGAAAGTTGTATAGTTCTTGTCGGTTAGGTTATGTCCCCATAAATCAACCTGAACAGCCTTTGTGCTTATTGATGCAAATGCATTTAGTGTTCCATAGAAGTTCTGTGATTTGTCATTGCTTTCTGTCCAGTATATTCTTCCTGCTCCTGTATAGTTGGCGCCAAGGGTTAATTTATTTATCAAACTATTGTTGAATAAGAATGTATAATCGCCTCCTGCACTTAATGTATGTTTAGGTACGAATGGTACATAGTTGCCGCTGTAATCTATAGTCTCTTTAGATGAGCTTGTACCACCATCATACTTTCTGAAAGTAGACTGAGTATATCCATAGTTCATATTTAGGTTGAGGCTACTTGTTATAGCTGCCAGTAAAGAGACTTCAGCACCGTAACTTCGGCTGCTTCCAGCATTAACCATTATTCTTCCTAATCCACTGTCTACAAACTTAACAATCTGCTGGTCGTGAGTATTCATAAGGAAAGCAGCTACATCAGCTCTAAGTTTGTTGTTGAACATATTGAAATGGCTTCCCACTTCATAGTTCCAGCTATATTCTGGCTTATATTTTGTTACTAGGCTTACATCTGTGGTCTTGCCGTATCCAGGCATATTAGATACTATCATATTCTTTATGGTTTCTCTCATAGCCTCGGGCGATGCAGCAATAATAGCATCTACCATCTTTGTCGACATGTCACTCTGTATAAGATCGGAAAACATCTGTACATTGTAACCACCAGAACGATATCCTTTAGCAACACTTAAGTAGATATTCGATTTGTCGGATATATCGTATTTCAACGCAAACTTAGGAAGTAACTGTACATAATCGCTGCTAGTCTTACCTATCATTGAAGGTGATGCTTCAAGATTCTTCATAGGAAATTGCATTTGTGGTCCCATCTTAACAAGAAAATCAAAATCGATAATACTACCCGAATTGTAGTTTAGCGATAATTTTTCATATTCCATTCTAAGACCTGCTGTAAATGATAAGCCTTTAACTAATATATCATTGAAAGTAGACTGATGGAAGAGTGCAGTACTAAATACGGGAGTTTTAAAATCTCCACTTATCGAAAGAGTAGGATTTAGAATATCTATATTCATTTCAGGAGCACGTGGATTATTCTCTTTTATCTGTTGGAATACTCTGTTCATGTTTCCTTCCAGCATATTTGTAACTCCATCAGTATCAAAAGTTACAGGTCCGCTTGTTGTAAGCCATTGATAAAAGCCGCTAGCTCCAGTTACCCACTGCCACTTCTTGTTGTTCTTACTTTTGAAAGTAACCTCTTCTGTAAGTGAGTTAAGTTTCTGTTTCTGTTCGAGTGTATATATCTTAGAAGGAAGAAAGTCCTGATCAAGGAACATTCTGTCATTAAGATTCTGATAACCTGTAACTGCATTGAATATGAACTTTTCTCCCTGATACTGAAGATTAAGTCCGGTATTGAATAAACCACGTCTATATTTACAATCCTGGTTATAGCTTATTTTTCCAATATTCTCTTCATATTGAGAGTTCTGAGCTTCATAACCTTTTACAGGTCCCGTATAGAAATAAGGATAACCTCCTTCATCTGTATAGTCGTAACTAACAGTATAGTCAAGTTTTAGATTATCTGATGGTAGCCATATTGCACGTATCCTGCCTCCACCTGCCTGCATCTTATCTATTTTATTTCCGGTAGTTGAATTCCTGAAAAAACCATCCGATCCTTCATAGTATCCTCCGGCCGAGAAAGCAAAGTTATCACTCCATCTATGATAATGAGTGAATGAAATGTCACGATGATTACTCTTTGTAGCATAACCTAATTTTACATCAGTACCTTGATATGAAAAAGGTGAACGAGTATTTACTCGTATAAGTCCTCCCATTGTATTACGACCGTAAAGAGTCCCTTGCGGACCACGAAGTATATCTATACGTTCTATGTCATAAAAGTTAAAATCGAAAGCCGACTTGTCTATATAAGGAATATTATCTACATACATTCCTACAGCAGGAGTGTTCATTCTTGATCCAATACCTCGAATATAAATAGCCGAAGTGAGTCGTGATCCATAATCGGGCATGAAAAAGTTTGGTGCTAGTGCAGCCGCATCTTTTATTGAATTAATTTGATGTGCCTTCATATCCTTTTGTGAAATAAGGGAAACACTGGTTGGAAGTTGTCTCAACTTTCCGGTTTCTTTAGGTGATGCAATGACTACCACCTCTTCTATATCTATAACTTTTGCAGTATCTTTCGGGAGTGTCAAACCGTCTTCTGCAAGTAAAGTGGCAGTAGTCATGCAAGCCGTAACAAATAATAATTTTCTTCTCATCTATGTGTCTTATTAATACGGCTGCAAAGTAACTTCAATGAAACAAGACGAGCAATCCTAATTTATGAGGATATTTATATTCTGTCGGCTTCTATGTATCCGTTCATTACTGCATATATTGTAAGTGCAGCTACCGATTTCATTCCAAGCTTTTCGGTAATATTCTTTCTGTGAGAAATTACTGTAGTGAGACTTATATTAAGTTTGTCGGCTATCTCCTTGTTTATTAATCCTTTTGTAATAAGTATCAGTACCTCTATTTCTCGTGCCGATAGATCATGAACCTGTTTTGGATGATGAGGATGATGTTGATTGGATATGCCACTTTCTTCATGTCCATAATGCTGAAGAGAGAGTATGCTTTTTATAAGAGTTTTTTCATCCTGATAGATGTTTAAAGTGGGAATACCCTTTATCTGAGGATGATTATCACCGCCAACCATTACTATAGTCTTTGGCATTCGTGGAAGAAAGAAAGCGGTATGTTCGAAATATATTTGTGAAGATATGAAATAATGAGCATACATATCGGGGGTATCACATACCAGTTTATCGAATGAAGAAAAGGTTCGTATTACTCCCATAGGTATTATTTCTTCCAGAATAGCCTGCAACCCAATACACGAAAGTGTATTCTGATCTACAATAGCAAGTTCGGGGGGGGATAAATGATTCATCATTATATTATAATAGTTACATTATTTCTTCGCAAAGTTATTTTAATTATTTATATGTTAATGTTATTACTTAGTATTATTAACCTTGTAGATAAGCATTTATTTCAATGCGTAATGTTTTTTATATCAAACATAATAAATAATGTTCCAATTATAATAATAAAATATGTCCATATAAAAAATCTGTTTAAAAAATAGCGGAAACGTTTTCTCTTATATAAAAACCCGGTATGAACAGTTTAATAATAAAACAGTTTCATACCGGATATATATATATTACTCGTTCTATTTATTAAAGTAACTATTAACAGCGTCTGCACATCTTTCGCCATCGATTCCAGCCGATACAATGCCGCCTGCATATCCTGCACCTTCTCCACAAGGGAAAAGTCCTTTAATCTTTATATGTTCTAGGGTCTCATTATCGCGTATAATTCTTACCGGAGCCGATGTCCTGGTTTCTACCCCAATCATTACAGCTTCGTTTGTAAGAAATCCGTGACAACTTTTACCAAATTGTTTAAATCCCTTGCTCAATCTCTCTGTAATGAACTTTGGCATCCAAAAATGAAGAGGAGAGGAGACTAACCCCGGACTATATGAAGATGGCGGAAGATCATAACTTAGCTTCTTGTTGGTAAAATCGACCATACGCTGAGCCGGAGCAGTTTGGCGCATATTTCCCTGTTGCCAGCATGCAGCCTCCAATGCTTCCTGAAATTCCATCATAGCAAGAGGTGATTCAGGATTGAATTCTCCTTCTCGATTATGACTTATTACTTCGCGTATACTTTCATCATTTAGGTCTTCAGGACGTAGCTCTACTACCATACCCGAATTACTCCATTTACCACCACGGTTGCTTGGGCTCATCCCATTTACTACAATTTCGCGTGGTCCACTTGCAGCAGGTACTACAAATCCACCGGGACACATGCAAAAGCTATACACTCCGCGACCATCTACCTGTGTAACAAAACTATATTCTGCCGCAGGAAGATATTTTCCTCTTCCATTCTTATTATGATACTGAATCTGATCAATTAACATAGAAGGATGTTCAAGGCGTACCCCAACAGCAATACCTTTTGCTTCAATATCTACATTATTTTCATTTAGCCATCTGTAAACATCACGTGCCGAATGTCCTGTAGCAAGAATAACAGGCCCCATAAATTTTTGTCCGGTATTGGTTTCAATACCTTTAACCTCATTATTTTCTATAATAAGCTTATCCATTCGTGTCTCGAAATGTACTTCTCCACCACAATCAATAATTGTGTTACGCATATTCTCTATTACACGAGGTAATTTATCGGTACCTATATGTGGATGTGCATCTACCAATATATCAGTATTAGCGCCATGCTGACAGAATACATTAAGAATTTTATCAACATTTCCACGTTTTTTGCTTCTGGTATAAAGTTTTCCATCCGAATATGCTCCGGCACCTCCTTCTCCAAAGCTATAATTACTTTCAGGATCAACTTTATGGTCGCGACTAATATTAGCTATATCAAGTTTGCGGTCGCGTACATTCTTTCCGCGTTCAATTACTATAGGTCTATATCCAAGTTCTATTAATCTTAATGCAGCAAATAATCCGCCCGGACCGGCGCCTACCACAACAGTCTGTGGCTTGCCAGTTACACTTTTATATTCTGTATGAGTATATTCATCCTCATTAGGAAACTCATTTATATAAAGTCTTACCTTTAAATTAAGAAATATGGTACGTTGACGCGCATCAATACTTCTTTTCAATACACGCAGTACTTTTATAGTACGAATATCCAATCCTTTTTCACGGCTTACATATTCTTTCAGCACACTGTCATTCACAGCCTTTTCGGGTAGTACCCTGAGTTGATATTCTTGTATCATATTATTTTATATTATCCAAATAAGTTACGAAAAGCCTCTTCGACTTTTCTAACCGGTATTATTTCTATTTTTAATTTACTTGTATCTATCCCTTGTAAATTATGTTTAGGGATAAGGATTTGTTTAAAACCTAACTTCTCAGCTTCGGCTATTCTCTGTTCTATACGGTTCACGGGGCGTATTTCTCCGCTAAGTCCTACTTCTCCTGCCATACATACACCCGGTTCTATTTCGGTATCCATGTTGCTTGAAAGAATAGCGCTAATAACCGATAAGTCGATAGCCGGATCATTTACTTTCAGTCCACCTGCAATATTCAGGAAAACATCTTTTTGTGCCAACTTGAATCCTACACGTTTTTCAAGTACCGCAAGAAGCATATTCATCCTTCTAAGATCAAATCCTGTAGCCGAACGTTGAGGCATACCATAAGCTGCCGTACTAACAAGAGCCTGCGTTTCAATAAGAAAAGGACGAATTCCTTCTACAGCACAAGCAATAGCTACGCCACTCATTCCCTCATGATCCTTACTAAGTAATAACTCGGACGGGTTACTAACCTGGCGTAACCCTGTCTGTCTCATTTCGTAAATACCAAGTTCGGCAGTGCTTCCGAAGCGATTCTTTATACTCCTTAATATACGATACATATAGTGCTGGTCTCCCTCAAATTGCAACACAGTATCAACTATATGTTCCAACACTTTAGGACCGGCAATGGTTCCCTCTTTATTTATATGGCCAATAAGAATAACAGGAGTATTCGATTCTTTTGCAAATTTAAGTATTGAAGCCGAGCACTCTCTTATTTGTACAATGCTACCCGGCGACGAGTCAATATTCTCTGTAGAAATTGTTTGAATTGAATCAATAACCACCAAATTGGGCTGAGTATTCTTTATATGAGTATAAATCTGTTCAAGTGATGTTTCGCATACAATCATACAGTCGGAAGAATTATGGTCAATTCGGTCGGCCCGCAGTTTAAGTTGGCGAGCACTCTCTTCTCCCGAAACATATAAAATTCGTCTGTCATTAAGTCTCAGTACAGTTTGAAGAATAAGTGTAGATTTTCCTATACCCGGCTCTCCTCCCAGTAAAACAAGCGATCCGGGTACCAATCCTCCACCCAATACACGATTGAGTTCTTCATCCTTCATATCTATTCGAGGCTCATCTCCACTTACTATATCAGAAATTATAACAGGTTTAGACTTCAAACTTTCCATACCGCTTATAGTACGTTTGTTTCCCGTTTCCTTCCTTACCACTTCCTCTACATAACTGTTCCATGCTCCACACGAAGGACATTTACCTATCCATTTTGGCGAATCCTGTCCACAATTAGTACAAACATATACTGTTTTTTCCTTTGCCATCTACCATAGAATTTTATTGTAGTGCGAAAATAGACAAAAAACTTCATAAGAAGTTACGTATGTATTATAAATCGTAGCTTATGGCTTACTTATTAATCTGATATATTCCTACAAAACCTCCGGCAGGTTTTATGCTTAGTTTTATAGACTGATCTTTTTCAATGCTTCCTGTCTCCTTAATAAAGGCATTCTCCTTCTCTTTAGAGTCGTGTAAAGCTTCGAACTCATACTTTTTCCCTTTTTTCAGGAATGAAAAATCTATCTCTATTTCTCTATTCTCACTACCATTCATAACGGCTACAAACCAAGTAGACCCTTTTCTTCGGGCAAATGCAGCACACTTGCCTATATTGCTGCATGGCAGCACAATTGTTTCGTCCCATACTGCAGGTATCTTCTTCAATAAATCGACCGATTCATTCTCTAAATAGAAAGTAGGTTTGTCGGCATAGCATAAAAATGGCGAGGTGAATATTATAGCTTGTGCAATTTCTCTACTCCAGGTATATCCTCTCAGTTCCTTAGGATTGAATACAGTAGGAGTATAATCGGCAAATCCCTGCACGTATCTATTAAATGGAAGTATACAATCATGCGATGGTGCCAAGGTTCTGTTATATCTCCTAATATGCCATTCGTGTCCTCTTACACCTTCGCGCGTCATCTCGTTAGGCCATGTTCTGTTTCTACCCGATGGCTTTACAGATCCATGAAAATCTACCATAAGTTTATAGTTGAATGCATCTTGCATAGTCTCTTCATACCAATTTATCCATTTTTGAGAAGCCGGAGGCATAAAGTCAATCTTAATGCCAACTATACCTGCGTCTGTAACCTTTTTGAAATACTCTATTCTTTTCTCTGGGGTATCTACTTCATTACTGTGTACCCACAACCACACATTAACATTTTTGCTCTTTGCCTTATCTACTACATCTTTTAGACATTCCCATTCATTGCGTCCTTCTCTTTTCCATACTTTCCAACCGTCATCTATAAGATAGTATTCAAATCCCATTTGAGCTGTCCAATCTATCCATTCATCCTGCTCGTGTAGCTTTGGATCGCCGCTGGACCACCATTGCCATGTTGAACGTCCCGGCTTTATCCATTTTTCCTTGTCGAAATTAATCGTTGGAGCCGATGCCAATGAGTATATTATATCATTGTTTACAAGTTCATTTAAATTGTCGGCAACTATCACTACTCTCCATGGCTGCTCTGTATTTGCACCTGTATTCCATCCATTTTTATCGGCATGAAAGAAAGATTTTAAAGTCTGCTGTGGTGTAGTTACAAGTGCCATATCCGAATAATTAACAACATCGGCTTCTGTAAGTAAAATATACTTTCCGTTGCTTGTTTTAGCTGTTACAGGCAATCCAATTACTGTATTTGTCTTTATGGTGTCGGTACATTCGTGCATAAACTCTCCTTCGTAACAAGATAAGTTATTCTGATACCATATTTCAGTATTATCGGGTAATTTCCATTCCAATGACTCACCATCTATCCTGCACGAGGCTTTATTATTTAGCTTACTCTTTAATGCTACACCATTATTATAAACCCTCACCATTAAGTCGTAAGCGTAGCTATTTGTTGATATAGGTATTATAGCTTCGTTATACTTGAGTTTTACATTTGTATGATTCCCAAACATATTGAACTTATCTGTACCTTGTTGAGATTTATAGTTACCAATATTTATACCTTCTCCTAAATCAGCTCCATCTTTTATAACACCAAATGCCGATTTCTCTAGCAATACTTCTGTGTTTTTTGTAATTTCATAGAATAACCGGTTATTTTCGCCATCCGAATAAAGTTTTACACATAGTTTTCCGTCAGGGCTATATACTTTCGCGTTTTTATTTGTGGCCGACAATGATAATGTCGTTAAAAGGATAAAAAATAGTAAAAATCTTAATTTCATAATAATTTAGAATTGTAGGGTTAATCATAATCTTGTCTTAGCTCTGTTGCATTTGCAACATATTAAAAATGAGCCGTGTTTTCTGTCTATATAAATAAAGACAAATGTAAGAAAAGAAATCAGTTCAATGAGAATGTTATTATATATTCTTTTAAATACATTACTAAAATAGTTCAATTATACACTAATATTAACTATATTTGTAAGGAGTAATAACAAACTTTATTCTAATGAATTTCAGACTTCATTCAAATGAATTTCGAACTTTATCTTAATGAATTTCAGACTTCATTCTAATGACGTTTGTTATATTACAGTATAAATACAATTAATAACCTTATAGAAAACATTTAATCATGGCAATCAAGTACAATTTACGCGAGAATTCCCTTGTAAAAGAAGGAGATGAAAACAGATTATATCCAAAGCCGGTTATTTCGGGAACAAAGTATACAGAGGATATAATAAAGGAAATGGCGGCCTCTGCATCATTCACCCCCGGAGTAATAAGAGGAGTATTGGAAGAGTTGGGCAACTATATAGAGCGAAACCTCTTGAACGGATACAATGTTAAAATAGATAATTTGGGAACATTTTCTGTAACGCTCAAATCGCGCCCTATTTCAGAGAAGAATGAGGTTCGTTCGCAATCTATAGAGCTTGATAGCATGAAGTTTCGACCAACTGTAGATGTCATTAAGACTCTTAAATCAAAGTCTCATTTTGAGCGTACCCGTATAGGATTCCATTCATCATCACAAAAATATACTAGGGAGGAGAGAAAAGAGATGCTTATGAAACATTTGGATAATAATGGCAACATATCCAATATGGAGTATGCCGAACTTACAGGATTGCTTCCTTCTACATCATTAAGAGAACTCAATTACTTTGTATCAAATAATATTATAATAAAGAGAGGAAGATATGCCATTGCACGCTATTATAAAATAAATTCATAAAGATAGAGATGTTGATTATTGAGAACCATATATTAGTTTATATTTAAGATGTAATGCAATATAAAAAGTACTACATGCATAGTGTATAGATTATTATATAATTACTACATATATTAAAGCCTAATTTATGTATTATATTTAAACCAAGTTCATTTGCATTCTGTTTTTTGAAATAAGCTGAATACTAATACCATAATTGGTAATCGATTTATATCAAGCTTATACTGAAAGTTTATATTGTTTAACTTTTATACAAGTATTATGCCTAAAAACAGAAAAGTACTTTGTGTCGTTACCAGTAATGGCACTAAGGGAAGCAGTGGAATTCCTACAGGATTATGGCTTAGTGAACTTACTCATCCTGTGTCGCAATTTAGAAAACATGGAATTGATTTTGAAATTGTATCGATAAAAGGAGGAACACCTCCTATAGATCCTGCTAGTATTAGCGTTAAGGATGAAATAAATGAAGAGTTTATGAATAACCCATCTTTGCTCGAGATGTTTAATAATACACGTAGCATAGATAAGGTAAAATCTTCCGATTATGTGGCTGTTTTATATTCGGGAGGACATGGACCGATGTGGGATTTTCCAAATAATCCGTTCATTCATACCATTACTAGAGAGATATACGAAAATGGTGGTATAGTGTCTGCTATATGTCATGGACCATGTGCTCTTTTTAATGTGCAACTTAGCAATACAGATTATCTTATAAAAGGTAAAAAACTTGTATCTTTTACAAACAACGAGGAAATAGAGGCTCAATTTACCGACATAGTTCCGTTCTTGCTGCAAACTGCTCTGTCTAACCATCAGGCTATTTTTCAGGAAAAGCCTAATTGGTCGGACAATGTAATTGTAGACGGAAATCTTATTACAGGACAAAACCCTCAGTCTGCATTAGATTTGGGAGAGGTATTGTCTCAGGCTGTATTAAATAATATAAAGGCCGAATTATAATATAGAGAATATATAAAGAGTAATTTTAAAATAGATTCCTTATAATAAAATAATGAAAATAGATCCACAAAAGAAGGTAATAGGTCATTTATCTTCTTTACTGACAGTCATTTTCTTTGCGTTAAATATTCCTGCTACTACATATATTTTAGATGGGAATATAGGCATGTCTGGATATGTATTACTCCGTACTACCGGTGGTGTGTTGGTATGTTGGATTGCTTCATTATTTATGCCAACAGAAAAAATAGAATGGAAAAAGGATTTTCCTATTATTGTAATGGGAGGTGTATTAGGACTTGGATTATTTTTTTATCTATATGGATTTGGAATAGAAGAATCTTCGCCTATTGATGCAGCCATAATTCTTACTATAACACCTATTATGGTACTTATTGTTTCGGCTTTTACCTTTCATGAGAAAATAACTAAAAGGAAACTAATAGGTATCTTTTTAGCTTTAGGAGGTGCATTAATGGTAATTATATTGCAGGGCCATGCAGGTAAAAAAGCAGCAGTCATAGGCAATATTGTTGTGCTATTAGCAGCATTGCTTTATGGCATATATTTAGTTTATACAAGAGGAGTATCCAAAAAATATAATCCTGTAATTTTATTAAGATGGTTCTTTTTAAGTGCATTTATAGTAACGCTTCCATTGGGTATAAAAGATTTATTAGCCTCTGAATTAGTCCATAGTGATGCTATAACACCAATACTGGTAGGTTTATATATTGCAATATTTCCATCTGCGATAGCATATATGTTAATCCCTTTAGCAATGAAGAGTCTATCTAGTACGGTAGTTTCAATGTATAATTATGCCATACCAATAATAGCATCAGTTGTCTCTATAGCCTTGGGACAAGCAGTACTTCGTTGGGATGAACCTATTGCTACATTTCTGGTAATAATAGGAGTCTATTTGGTTACGGTAAATAAAAAACAAAAATATAATATTACCAATATTGGTGAATAGAAATAAAATAATAGTAAATATTTGCATAAAGAGTTTTATTCTAATTAATTGAGAAATGATTTTTCTCAAAAAGAAAGTGGTAGTTAAACAGAAAGATTTAACAATGCGAAGAATCATAAAATAAGTCGATATTAAAATAAAAGGATATATGGATTGATCTATATATCCTTTTATTTTATCACAAAAAAATAAGAAAAAGTAATAGATTGTTTAAAATTGTTTTTATATTTGCAGCGTTCTACAAAAATGGACACAGTTAAATGACAATATATTATCTATATACTACCATCACAACAACAGGGATCGGGCAGATGACAACCTCTATGTCCACATCCACAACAATGACCCTTAGGGGTTAAGGATAATATATGTGTTTCTACGTGATACACGCTTATAAATGTAAGCAAACTTAATTCTATTTATTTTTTAACATTTTACAAGGTCATGATAGTCTTTTATATAAGACTTTTCATTCCTTTATATAAATATTAATTTGCATGAAAGTAATGAAATTCGGCGGAACATCCGTAGGTTCCGTGAAAAGTATTTTAAGTGTCAAACAGATTGTTGAAGCTGAAAAAGAGAAAGTTATAGTTGTAGTCTCGGCACTTGGTGGAATAACCGACAAACTTATAAATACATCGCTTATGGCTTCCAGAGGTGATGCCGATTATGAAAAGGAATACCGTGAGATAGTATTACGTCATAATGAAATGATTGAAGAGGTGATAAAGGAAGAGGACAAAAAAAAGGCTCTTATTCCTAAAGTAAAGGTTCTTCTTAATGAACTGAAAGATATTCTTCAAGGCATCTATCTAATACGCGATTTATCTCCAAAAACATCTTCGGCTATAGTAAGCTATGGCGAACGACTCTCTTCAATAATCGTAACTGCATTGATTGACGATGCAAAATGCTTTGATTCACGCAATTTCATAAAGACTGAGAAAAAACATTCCAAGCATATTCTTGATTCAGAACTGACAAACAGACTGGTAGCTGAGGCTTTCAGCGAAACTTCTTCGGTTTCGGTAGCACCGGGATTTATATCGACCGATAAGAATAGTGGAGAAATAACTAATCTTGGAAGAGGAGGATCGGACTATACTGCTGCTATAATTGCTGCAGCTCTAGAAGCTGATTCGCTCGAAATATGGACTGATGTAGATGGATTCATGACTGCCGATCCACGTGTGATAAGCAGTGCTTATACTATTAATGAACTTAGTTATGTAGAGGCTATGGAACTATGTAACTTTGGTGCTAAGGTGGTATATCCTCCTACTATATATCCTGTATTTCACAAAAATATACCTATACTTATAAAGAATACTTTTAATCCCGAGGCTAAGGGAACAATTATCAAGAGTAAGATTAACGCCGAATCAAAGGCTATTAAGGGTATTTCTTCAATAAACAATACTAGCCTTATAACAGTTACCGGACTTGGTATGGTGGGGGTAATAGGGGTTAACTTCCGTATTTTCAAGTCTCTTGCTCAGAATGGCATAAGCGTTTTCCTTGTTTCACAGGCTTCTTCAGAAAATAGTACTTCGATAGGTGTACGTAACGAAGATGCTGCACTTGCATGTCAGGTATTGAACGAAGAATTCTCTAAGGAGATAGAGATGGGAGAGATAAGTCCGGTAGATGCCGAGATGAATCTGGCTACTATTGCTATTGTAGGCGAGAACATGAAACATACCCCTGGAATTGCAGGTAAACTTTTTGGTACGCTGGGACGAAACGGTATTAGTGTAATTGCATGCGCACAGGGTGCATCCGAAACTAATATATCTTTCGTTGTTGAATCTAAATCACTAAGAAAGTCGCTTAACGTAATCCATGATTCGTTCTTCCTGTCCGAATATCAGGTGCTAAATCTTTTTATATGCGGACATGGTACTGTTGGTGGCCGACTTATAGAACAGATTAACAGTCAGCGCGAAAAACTTATGCGTGAACGCGGACTAAAACTTAATGTAGTTGGAATAGCCGATGGTCATCGTGCGTTGTTTACACGTCAAGGAGTAGACTTAAGTCGTTTTAAGGAAGAATTAGCCGAAAAAGGAATCGATTCTTCTTCAAAGATTCTACGTGACGAGGTTATTGGAATGAATATATTCAATTCGGTGTTCGTGGACTGTACCGCAAGTGCCGAAGTATCAGTTTTATATAAGGATTTTCTTGATAACAATATTTCTGTAGTAGCGGCAAACAAGATTGCAGCATCTTCCGAATATAAGGTATACAGAGAGTTGAAGGATATAGCACGTCATCGTGGGGTTAAGTTTCTGTTCGAAACGAACGTAGGTGCCGGATTGCCTATAATAAATACTATCAACGACCTTATAAACAGTGGAGATAAGATAATAAAAATAGAAGCGGTACTTAGTGGAACGCTGAATTATATATTTAATAAAATAAGTGCCGACATTCCTTTCAGCAAAACTATAAAAATGGCTCAGGAAGAGAGATATTCTGAACCCGATCCTCGTATAGACTTAAGCGGAAAGGACGTAATACGTAAGTTGGTTATATTGGCACGAGAAGCCGGATATAAGCTCGAACAGAATGATGTAGAGAAACATCTATTTGTTCCTGCCGACTTCTTTGATGGACCGTTAGAGGATTTCTGGAAGAAAGTACCATCATTGGATGACGATTTTGAAGCACGACGTAAAAAACTGGAAAGTGAAAACAAGCGCTGGAGATTTGTTGCCAAACTTGAAAATGGAAAGGGAAGTGTATCATTGCAGGAAGTAGACAGCAAGCATCCTTTCTATGGTCTTGAAGGAAGTAATAATATTATACTTCTTACTACTGAAAGATATAACGAATATCCTATGATGATTCAGGGATACGGTGCCGGAGCCAGTGTTACTGCAGCCGGAGTTTTTGCTGATATTATGAGTATAGCTAATATTTAACAAGTATGAAACATATCATTATATTGGGTGACGGAATGGCCGACTGGCCTGACGAATCTTTGGATAACAAGACTTTGCTTCAATACTCTTCTACGCCATACATGGATAAGTTGGCAGCAATGGGAAGAGTAGGACGATTGGTTACTGTAGCTCCTGGATTTCATCCTGGAAGTGAAGTGGCAAATATGTCGGTAATGGGTTATGATCTTCCTAAAGTGTATGAGGGGCGCGGTCCTTTGGAAGCGGCCAGCATAGGTATTGAACTTGAGCCGGGTGATATGGCTATGAGATGCAATATAATTTGTGTGGAAGGAGATATACTTAAGAACCATTCGGCAGGTCATATTACTACCGAAGAGGCCGATGTATTGGTAAAATTCTTACAGGAAAAACTTGGTAATGAAAAAGTTCACTTCTATACTGGTGTGCAATATAGACATCTTTTGGTTATAAAGGGCGGCAATAAGAATATTGAGTGCACGCCTCCTCATGATGTACCGTTGAAACCTTTTAAACCTTTAATGGTTAAGGCGCAGAATGAAGCAGCTATAGATACGGCCAACTTAATTAATGATCTTATTGTTAAATCGCAGGAATTACTTGCAAGTCATCCTATAAATAAGAAACGTGTAGCAGAAGGTAAGGACCCAGCTAATAGCATTTGGCCTTGGAGTCCTGGCTATCGTCCTAAAATGGAAAAACTATCAGATAAGTATTCTTCTATCAAGAAGGGGGCAGTTATTTCGGCTGTCGACTTGATAAATGGAATTGGTCATTATGCCGGATTGGAAAGCATTAGTGTAGAAGGTGCAACAGGACTCTATGATACTAATTATGAAAATAAGGTTAAGGCTGCTTTGAATGCATTGAAAACCAATGATTTTGTTTATTTACATATAGAAGCTAGCGATGAGGCCGGACATGAAGGCAACTTGAAGCTAAAACAGCTTACTATAGAGAATTTGGATAAGCGTGCGGTGGGTCCTATATATGAAGCGGTGAAGAATTGGGACGAACCTGTAGCAATTGCAGTACTGCCCGATCATCCTACACCATGCAAACTTCGTACACATACCTCCGAGGCTGTACCTTTCCTTATATACTATCCGGGAATAGAGGCCGACAATGTACAAACATTTGATGAAATGGCTGTTGTGGAAGGTAGTTATGGAGTTATGAAGGAAGATGAGTTTATGAATGAATTTATGTCAACCGATAAAAAATAACATACGATGAAATATTATAGTACTAACAAGAAAGCTCCTTGTGCTACACTGGAAGAGGCGGTAGTAAAAGGACTTGCATCGGACAAGGGACTTTATATGCCCGAAAAGATAAAGATTCTTCCAAAAGAATTCTTTGACAATATAGATAAAATGTCATTTCAGGAAATAGCGTATAAGGTAGCCGATGCATTTTTTGGCGAGGATGTTCCTGCCGATGTGTTGAAAAATATTGTATACGATACTCTTAATTTTGATGTTCCTGCTGTAAAGGTAAAGGACAATATATATTCTCTAGAACTGTTTCATGGTCCAACTCTTGCATTTAAGGATGTTGGTGGACGCTTCATGGCACGACTGTTAGGCTATTTTATACGTAAGGAGGGAGAAGAAAATGTAAATGTACTTGTAGCTACTTCGGGTGATACAGGTAGTGCAGTTGCAAACGGATTCCTTGGTGTGGAAGGTATACATGTATATGTACTTTATCCTAAGGGCAAGGTAAGCGAGATACAGGAGAAGCAGTTTACAACACTTGGAAAGAATATAACAGCCATAGAAGTTGACGGAAGTTTTGATGACTGTCAGGCATTGGTGAAAAGTGCATTTATGGACTCAGACCTTAATAAACATATGAAGCTGACTTCGGCTAATTCCATAAATGTTGCACGATTTCTACCGCAGGCTTTCTACTATTTCTATGCTTATGCACAGATGAAGAAGATAGGTAAGGGAGACAATCTTGTAATTTGTGTACCTAGTGGTAACTTCGGTAATATAACTGCCGGACTTTTCGGTAAGAGAATGGGGTTACCTGTAGAACGTTTCATTGCAGCCAATAATAGTAACGATATATTTTATCAGTATCTTAAAACAGGTGAGTATAATCCACGACCTTCTGTTCATACTTTAGCAAATGCTATGGATGTAGGAGATCCAAGCAACTTTGCACGTGTACTAGATTTGTATGATAATGACCATGACAAAATTTGCGAGGATATATCGGGTACTACTTATACAGATAAACAGATATACGATATAGTAGAATCGGTCTATAAGGATACTGGTTACCTTCTTGATCCTCATGGTGCATGTGGTTATCGTGCCTTGAAGGAGAATCTAAAATCTGGCGAAACAGGAGTATTCCTTGAAACTGCACACCCAGCAAAGTTTCTCGAAACTGTAGAAGATATAATAAAAGATAAAATACAGATTCCAATCAAACTTCAGGAATTCATGAAGGGCACTAAGCATACTGTTCCAATGACTAAAGATTTTGAAAGCTTTAAGAAATATTTGATGAATCAGTAATAAGATTAAATTCAGATATCATTTAATCGTTTCTAGAACTATTATACTATTTAAAGGAATTGTATAAAAGAAATAAAATCTGACTACTTACAGATTTAACAATAGATATGGAAGAGCCGCATCAACTCAATATTTGAGTAATGATACGGCTCTTCTAAATTTAATGAATCTTGGTCCATCTTTAATTTTAAAGGAATATATAACAAGTACCATTTTTACCTATACTGAAGTGATCCCCGAAAAACAGACGGGTTTAACATTAAAATATTTATTGGCAAGGAGTTATATATTTTACCGGACTTTTTTCTTTTTAAGAAAACTGTGCTTACAGGTTATAAGTTCATATTGTAATTTATGTACTTGTTATACAGCTTCTTTATACGTAGTGAGCTTTTGTTGAATAATATAATTATTTCTAGAATTCTATTGTAACTCCCAAAGTAGGGATCATTGTTCCACTATCCTGTTTTATATATCTCAACTTATATTTCTGTTGTGATGTCGGTGCCGATGGATTTTCTATTTCGCCTGTACTTAAAGGAGTATCTGGCTCTTTCAGAATACTGCCGGTTATGTTTTGTATATCTATATAGAGTCCTAGCATCCACTTCTTGAAGTAATAGCTCTTGTCTACGCGTACATCAATTTGATAGTAGTTAGCACGAGTAAGTGTATTATATAGAGAATAATCAAGATAGGCTTTTCCTCTTTTATCCCACTCTTCAACCAAAGATGTTCTTTCTATATCATATGGTGTATAAGGAGCTCCTCCAAGATATGTGATTTTGGCTCCTGCCATCCATTCACGCTTAAAACTTTTTATAGCACTTAGGTTAACTATAAATTTATTGTCCCATGCCGAACGTATATAATCACTCTCCTTATTATTCTTGAATTGACTTTTGAATATTGTTACTGCACCAGTAATATTAAGTCTCTCAGGGAAATTGTAGTTTCCCATTATCTCTAATCCATACGAACTACCCAAGGCACTGGATATTAATGCTTCATCTCCTATAATTCCGTAATCATCGCCTTTGCAGGTAAGCGGTATATTGTCTTTTATAGAGAGTGGAATATTTGAGTAGCGCTTATAAAAAGTTTCGGCAGTTATTACAGTTCTTTTATTTACTCTCCACTCCATTCCACCACTGAAATGAAACGAACGCATATATTTTAGATCTTTATTTGCAAGTATTCCGTTTTCCATATATCCCAATGATGTATATGAAGGAAGCTGATAATATATGCCCGAGCTGGCAGCAATGCTAATTTCATCTGTAAGTGCATACTTTAGTGATAGGCGAGGAGAGAGGTTATCTAAAGGATTGGCCAGTTTTCCATAACTGCAACCATCTGCTCTTATTCCTAAAGAAGATACAAATCTATTATCGGCCGATGAGTAATTGGCCATGATATAGGCTCCCCATATCCACTTACCAAGGTTGGTGCTATATTCATCAAACTTAGTTGGCAATTGATAATTTAGTTGGCGAGTATTGTTTTTGTATGTAAAATATGCCGCATCTATCCCGGCACGAATATTCCATAGTTCAGTACGAAAACTGTTTTCGGCACGAAATGATGTCTTTTGTTCGGTAGATTTAAGTAATAAGCGAAGATTATCTTCAGAGGAATCATCATTATTTATATACTTAGTATTCTTATTGTTTAGATAGTTGTGGCTTACGGTAAGTGTTTGCATTGAATTGTTACCGTAATGACGATATGAAGCTCCTAACGTGAATGTTTCCTGGTTTATTTCTGGAAGGTAACTTAATATATATTCGGCGTTGTCGCCTGTTTGGTCTTTGTTCAGTTTCATCCGGTCAATGCCTGTAAGCCCCAATAATATGAGTTCATTTTTTTCATCAAAATTTGTCTTTATCTTGAACTGTCCGTCAATGTAGTTTGGAAGAAATGGTAGTCCAAACATCTTAAAAAGAAGTTGCAGATATGATTGGCGTATTGAGAATAGATATGTAGTTTTCTTATTTATAGGTCCGCTACCACTAAATGAAGCCTCGGAGGCTCCAAGTGTGCCCTTGAAGGTATTTTCCTTTCGGTTGCCGTCGCGCAGACGAAAATCCATTACTGAACTCAATGCACCTCCACTATTTGCTGGGAATGCTCCTGTATAGAAATTTATGTCACGTACAAGGTCCGAATTAACCAAACTTACCGGTCCACCGGATGCTCCTTGAGTAGAAAAGTGATTTATATTTGGTATCTCTATTCCGTCCATATAGAATTTGTTTTCGGAGGGTCCGCCACCTCTTACTATAAGATCATTTCTGTATCCTATTGGCGAGAATGATACTCCTGGATAGGAACGTACTATTCTTGAAATATCGCGATTACCGCCGGGCATTTTCTCAATGTCTTTCAACTGTATTACACGCAGACTTACCGGACTTTCAATTACACGTGGTGTAGAAGGAGCTGTAACTGTGACTTCTCCAAGTTGCTTTGATTCTTCTTCTATTGCAACTTCCACATAAGGAGGCTTTAATGATATTATATAGTCGGAAGTTACCAGAGTTTTATATCCAAGTCCTGAAATTCTGAACTTTACTATTCCGTGAGGGACATCCTTTAACTTGAAATTTCCAAGTGAGTCGGTAACGCTTCCAATTGTTGTACCTACTACCAGAATATTGACAAATTCTACAGGCTTACGGCTATATTGATCTATTATTTTACCCTCTACGAAAGCTGTTCTAGATTGTGCACAGACGAATGTTGTATATAGTATTGTTATTATAATAAACACGAAATATCTTTTCATGAGTATAAAATTATAAAGTTATCAATAGAATGAGCTTTCCCAATAATTGATAGAATATAATTATTCGGGGTTAGCTGTCGACAAATAATTTATTAACGATTCAAAGGTATTGAATTTTATCTGTTTTTCTCTCTCTTCCAAATAATAATCGTTCTTGTTTTTAATATAAACGCTGTAATAACTTTCTTTGTTCTGATTGTCTATAATACATTTGAAACCATTGCGGTTCAGTGCATTTACTGTCCAGTGTAGTAGTGTACTGTCTGAACATTTTACCGATATGTCACGCTTCCCTTTTACAATAGGATAATAGACTCCATGGTCATAATCGAATTTAATGTTGTCATGCATGAAAAGTGCATCCATGCTTTTGTTTATAATGATATCTTCCGTTACTCCGCATTGTAGTCCATTTTCTTCCGAAAGTAGCCAGAGACGATCGGATAAAACTAAGGCCTGCTCTATATCATGAGTGGATAGGAGTATTGCCTTGTTTTGTTCTGTAGCAAGTGTATGAAGAAGAGTCATTATTTCTATACGACTTACTGCATCAAGAAAAGCGGTAGGTTCATCAAGTATTATCAATGGACATTCTTGTACTAATGCCTTTGCAATCATAACTTTTTGACGTTCGCCGTCGGATAGTTCGGCTGTGTAGCTGTTTTCTTTATGCTCTATACCTACTTGATAGAGGGCATTTTTTATTATATCATGATCTTTCTTGTGAAGACGTCCGAAGAAGCCTGTATGCGGCTGACGCCCTAATGCCACTAGTTCGTATACAGTAAGTCCTCCTGCCTGTGTCTTGTCTGTTAATACTACTCCAATTGTTCGTGACTTTTCTTTCTCATTAATTTGATCTATTGATTTTCCATCGATGAAAAGACTGCCTTCAATAACTGCCTGCGATGCCGACAGGGTACGTAAAAGTGTAGATTTTCCAATACCGTTTGCTCCTAGAAGGGAAGTTAGCTCACCACGGAAAAGAGAAAATTCAAGTCCCTTGTGCACTATAGTCTCTTTCTTGCCCGAACGATATCCTATACTGAGATTATTTGCTGTAATTATAGCCTTCTTTTCCATCAATTGAAATATTGAATTTTCCGTTGGTTTATAATTACATATATAATTACCGGTGCTCCTATTATTGGAGTTACTGCGTTCAATGGTATTATTCCGCTCTCTCCGGGTAGTATACATATAAGGTTGCAAAGTAATGCAATTGCACTGCCGGATAATAGAGTAACTGGCATAAGAGAGTTATGATTCGAGGTGCCTAACATGAGGCGTGCTATGTGTGGAACTGCCAATCCAATGAATGATATTGGTCCGCAGAATGCGGTGGTTACCGCCGTAAGTAATCCGGTTGCAATTAAAAGGAGATTTCTAGTTCTCTTTATTTTAACTCCAAGATTCTCGGCATATCTTGTTCCCAACAGTAGTGCGTTAAGTGGCTTTATCATCATAATAGTAAGAATAAGCCCCGCTAAAGTAATTATGCTGAACGAAGGCAACTGACTGAGTGATACTCCTCCGAAATTTCCCATTCCCCATATCATGTACGAATGTACACCCTCGGCGGTAGCAAAGAAATTAAGCAGAGAAATGGCAGAAGACGTAATGTAGCCTATCATTATACCGGTAATGAGCAGCATTATATTACTTTTTATAAGGGTAGAGAAAAAAAGTATGAGCCCCATTACCACCATTGAACCCGCAAATGCTCCAAGGATGACAGAAAAGAATCCTGATAATGAAAAAGTTCCTGCGGCAATAGTACCTCCACCCGCCAGCATGACAAGTGCTACTCCAAGACTTGCTCCTGAATTTATTCCTAATATTGAAGGACCTGCTAAAGGATTGTTGAATGCTGTTTGCAACATTAATCCCGATGCTGCAAGAGCCGATCCGCATAATAATGCAGTTATAGCTTGAGGAAAACGTGCCTCCCATATAATATATGTCCAGCTTGCCTTTTCACTCTCATTGCCCAATAAGATACTCCATACTTCGTTAGCCGGAATCTTTACAGATCCGAAAACAAGGTTTGCAATTATAAGTACTATAATAAGCAAACTCAGAAAAATGCAATATTTTAAACCTTTATATCCCAAATTAGTCTGCTAATTTACTGAAATATTTTAATTCATATCCATCAAGAAGCTCCGGATGGAATATTTTTATAAAATCTTTTAGCAATAAGTGTGGATGAAACGGCGATTCTTCATAATATGATACCTTTCCAGTATTGCATCCGTATATATTTTTCTCCTTAAAGGCTTTGAATGCCGAATAAGGGGAGTAATCACTTTTAAGTTCGCTATAACTCTTGTCGTTGGCTTGATTATATTTGATAAGCCAGAAATCGGCCTCTTGTCCCTTGTCCAAAACTGCTTCGAATGCCATTGGAACTGATCCACTGTTAGGAAGATAGCTGAATATATAATTGGCACCTGCATCGCGATATAATCCGGCAGTAGTACTGTTTCCACCTGGTATATACCATGTAGAGCTGCTTTTAAGTTCGCAAATTACTGTTGGCTTATCTTTTTGTGCTGAAGCTTTTTGCGCTAACGTATTATATTCTTTTTCTACAGATCCAAACATTCTTTCGGCTTCTGCGCTCTTTCCGGTAAGCATTCCATAAAATTTCATCCATTCTGCACGGCCCAGAGCAGATGTTTCCATATAGTCGGCACATTCAATTATTGGAACGTTTAGCTTTTCTACTCGGCCATATCCTCCGCTATTCTCGAAAGGAGATAGGAGTATTGCATCGGGGTGCAGATCTATAATTTTCTCAATATCGGGTGCCATTCCATCGCCCAAATCCTTTATTTTCCCATTTCTGCATCCTTCATGAACTTTAGGTAACTTTATATATTTAAGATCGCATACTCCTGCTATAGCATTGAATGCTCCAAGTTCGTTAAACAAACTTGAATGTACCGAAGAATAAATTACTGCTTTAGATATAGGAGTGCGTATAACAGTTCCTTCGGGAAGATTTTGTGGTAATGGTTTATTCTTTTCCACCATTATGTATTGGTGTAGAATTTTTGTAGTATCCCACGGATTGCGTAACTGTGCCAGATTGTAATCTTCGCATTCCGTTAAGATTATGTTACGGGCATACTTCATTGGTATAGTATCCACTGTTTCCAGAACAGAAGAAGTCTTGCTCCTTCCGCCACAAGCGGTTAGAAGCAAGACCATTGTTACTATATTGGCAGATAGTAAAAATTTTCTCATTTTCTTATTTTGTTAAGAAGAAGATACCTGCAGGTGAGTATCCGGCGTCAACTTTCTTTATAAAAGTTCCGGTAGGACTATATATACTCACTTCTCCAGGAGAGCTGTAGGGAGAATCAGAGATATATAGTTCACCCGAAATTGGATCGGCGTTTATCCCTGTTATGTATGAGAAGTTTTTCAAATCTATAGGAAGTGGGGTTGATGTGCCTTTCTCTAAATCATAAACGAATATTGAGTGTGTATCGGGTAAATAATATTCAGAGTAGATAACATACATCTTTGTTCCATAATTAGCTATAAATGTAGCTTTGCATACTTCTTCCACCTTGTCTGTATTTGGGTTGATTTTTTGAAGAGTCTGATATACCCAGTCTTTTTCGGGCAATCCGTCTTTCCCTGCATAGTTACCGTTTGAAACGAAATATACATAGCCGTCTTCTCCAGTTACACTTTGGTTGTATGGGTTAAGAAGTACAGTTAAATCCTTAGTTTTTGTGAACGAAGCAACATCTACAACGCTTATAGTATTTCCGCCATCCTTCATGGTATAATACAAAGACTGGTTTACATATAGCTTTCCATTTGCGTAACTAAGAGCTTCAGGATAATTACCAAGACTTAGAGTCTTTGTTACGTTCATGCTCAATGTGTCTATTTCCGATACAGTTCCGTCTTGTGCAGTAAAGAATACCTTTCCTTCTCCTGATGCAAGATATCTGGGATTTATAGCTTGGTTTTGCGAGTTGGTAAGATTAAGAGTCTTTATTATTTTACAGTTCTTGTCTAATATTTCAATCTTCGCTGAAGATGTACACGAAACATATAATTTTGAACCATAAATACACATGTGTTGTGCATCACCTATAATTTTGCCATTGGCAGCTTTATACGCATCTTCACCTGCTGTTTTTGTGGTTACATCAAACATTTGCACACTTCCGTTATTTGCTCCCCAATTGCCTGTGCTTAGAATATACGCACCTACTGTTTTTGTTGGCTTTGACGGAAGTTGTGGGTCGTCCGAATTATCACTGCATGATGTGAATGTCATAGCTGTAATAGCTATCAATGACAAATAATAAGTTGTTTTTTTCATCTTTTTATAAATTATAGTTTATAGTTATTTTATAATTGCGTCCCGGCATAGGATAAAAACGCACTATCTCATAGTTTTTGTTACTTAAGTTCTGTGCGTCCAATTGTATTCTTAACGATTGGTCTTTCCATTTAAATATGTGTGATAACGATATGCTATGGTCGGTATACGGCTTTATTCTGTTTTCTGGAGAATTAAGTGCCAATGAATACCTTTCGGATGTGAATGTCATGTTATAAGAAATGTTCACATAAGGATTTTGTAGTGTTAATGCTCCCGAACCGGAATGCTTAGGTGTATATATTATCTGGTTCCTCCAAATCTTGGAATCTTTGTTTGTTATGTCTTCTGCCTGCATATAGTTGTAAGTTCCATTGATGTAAAGGCTATATTCCTTACTTAATCTTATTTCGGATCCTACGTTTATATCGGCTCCTATAGTCTCAACTTTACCGAGGTTCATCATTTTCCATACAAACATTGTGGGTACCGCTACTATCTTGTCTTTTACAATATTATAATATCCATCGGCAGAGATTGTTATATAGTTGAATATACCAACAGAAGAGATATCGAATGTTGTCCCAAAATTGAACTGTCTTGTACTTTCAGACTTTAGTTTGGAATTGCCCATTATCATATAGTACAAGTCGTTGAATGTAGGTGTACGGAATATGTCTTTGTAAGATGCGCGAAGTCTGATTGGAATATTGAACGGACGCCACGATACACTTATAGATGGCGAAAGCTTCTTTCTGTCGGCAGAGGCTACACCGGTTTCTACCTTTTCTGTAATGTACGTGCTTAGCAATGAGGCGGTGGCATTAAGTCGTGATGAATTATAATTGGCAGCTAATGCAGTAAGATATGTAAACCGTTCCGGATACTGACATCCCACCAATGTAGTAGAAAGATTATTATAACTAAAATCTTGAGCCACTGAGAATGAAAGGTGTTCTATGGGATTGTTCCATAAAACGGCCGACAGATAACTTTCTCTTTGTGTGAAACGATCGTCGGTTATACCTGATGACTGATTATTGTAATCCTTATTCCATGAATAATTGAATTTGCCACTTAGTTGCAGTTTTAACTTAGATGAGAATCTATTTTCATAGTTTATTTGTCCAAAGTAGTTACGGTCAGATAATCTTTCGGCTGCGTATGGATTATCGTAAATTACTCCTCCTGGCAATCCTCGTTCAGAATCGAATAAATATAACTTTACCTTTAAATCTTGTTTTGATGTTAAAGAGGTATATAAATTAATTTCGCTTCGAAATGAATTTATGTCACTGTTATTTCGTTTTGAATCTATTAATGTTTGGTCATTCCACATTTTGAACGGATAGTTTCCATCAGCACGAAGGTAGTTGGCATAGACGCTCATGCTAACTTTATCTGTAATCTTTTGTGAATAGAGCATAGATGGGTTGACCAACCCATATGAACCTGCCTTTAGTGATGCGTTGATATGAGTAGATTTCCCTTTAAATTCAGGAATAGAACTTTCTATACTTAATGTACCGGCCGAGGCGAACATCTTGGCACTTTGATATATGTTGTTACCCTGACCTATATTCAATACCAGAGATGATAGATTATCCAATGAAAAGCGTGAAATGTCAACTTGGCCCGATTGGCAGTCGCTTATTGCTATCCCATCATAAATAACTCCTGTGTGCTGTGCTCCTAAACTACGTACGGAAACGGTTTTCAGTCCGCCTATTCCTCCATAATCCTTTACGCTTATTCCCGAGAAATGACGTATGGCATCGGCTATCTCGCTGATACCCATTTTCTCTATGTCACTTTTCTTAAGCGATTGAAGTGGTGAGCCTGCAGTTACTGATTGAGGCGAGCGTCTCCCTTTCACCGTAACCTCCTCTATACTGTGTACTCTACCGGTAATAGTATCACCCGCGTATTGTGCCTTCGAGTCAATTGGTAATAGCATTACAAGGCATGTGCCAAGTAGTATCAGCCTATATAATATATGCTTATCTCTATTCATTGTTGATAGCTTGAATTTCTCATTCTTAATGCTCTTATAAAATAATTCTAATGTTTTGTGCAATTATTTTATCCTTGTTATACACACATAATGTATATGGAATATAAATAAGTTTGCCGTTAAACACTAACTATTAAAATGTTGCTGTTCTTATTGCATCTTCCAGTGGCTCTTTCCTCGAAAGCAACCGGCGTTGACTTTTGTTTTGCAGGTCTTCTGACTTACTCCTGTTTACTTGCCTTCCCACCTTTGTTAAATAGGCAGTGGCGTGAGTGATAAGTAAACGTAAACTGATGGAGCTTACAGCAGCGGGACTGTTCAGGACTTTCACCTGATTCCCTTTTCATCCGTTACCTCGCTTTAATGTTGGAAGTAATGCGGAACAAAACAGTGCAAATATAGAATGATAATAAGAAAATAAAAAATAATAGAGGATAAATCTTTTATAATGTAGTTATGTTATTAAAAAATGAAAATAAAAAACATGAATGATGAATCATAGAGATATATTACATCTTTCATACTAATAATTAAATATAATGTCACAAATGTCACAATTCCAACGTGCTGGTAGTTAATTGTTTATGTGTGAATATTCCTCTCGTATCATTCACACATCATTCACACTTTACACTGCTCACTAAAGTAATGGAAATATGTAAACCGGTTTAGATATAATAAGTATAACCCGTCAACTGCTTTATGTCTTAAGAAAAAAACGTAATTAAATTCAGTACACTTCAATATACAACAGCAATAATTTTCATTAGCTAAATCTTTTATAATATAGTTATGTTATTTAGAAAAGAAAAATAAAAAATATGAATTATGAGCTATAGAATTATATTGACAGAAAATGCTGAAGAAGGTTTGGAAAAACTCGAAAAAAATGATCCTGAGGCATATAAAAAGGTAAATGAGTTAATAGGTGAACTAATGGATCATCCCAAAGTAGGGGAGGGAAAGCCGGAAGAGTTAAGAAATATAATGGATGGAGAATGGTCCAGACGAATATCAGAAAAACATAGGTTAGTTTATAATGTATCAGATAAACAAATGGCTGTTAAGATATTATCTACTTATGGACACTACAATGATAAATAATATTTGATTTATGAACTAATTGAGTATTATTCCTTACCATTATAAAATTAATGATTATATAAAAATAGAATAAGGATTGCATCAAACTGCAATCCTTATTGCGCCTTTTTTCTTATTACAAAATCTTTTGCATTGCTGACATAGGTCATATCCTAACATTGCGCCCAGAATAAAATCCTCTTCAGGAGTAAGCTCATTAAGGGGACGTATTATAATGTGCCTCATTGTTTCCATACATTCAGACTTTCCAAAGAAAAGATTCATCTTATTTTCTCCCACTTCCTGAATCATATATGATATGCCTTGACTTTCAAGTCGGTTTATTGCAAATTGTTCATGTTTACGATTCATTGTATAAAGTACCATATTACGTACTCCTTTCTTGAATTCATATATATGATTTAGAAAAATTCTTATCTCGCCTGGTATCATCTTTTTTGTTGTCATAAAGTTCTAATTTTACATTGCAAAATTAGAACTTTATTCCATGTAATGAAATACCTGAAAATAGTGATTTTTTGTATTTATAATACTCACTATAAGTTATATAATCAGTTATAGTCTACAGGTATTAGTTTAACATCACTATTTAATCCTGATGGCATAGGAGCCCAATTATTATAAGTTTCTTTCTGATATTTCAAATTTACAACATTAATTTCATTAAAGATACGCCACTTCTCGCCCTTACGATCCATATCAGATATTCTGTTTGCAGGAAGATTCGTAACTTCTAATTCAATTTTATTTTTCCCTTGCTTCAAGTATCTACCTACTGATATACGAAAAGGAACAGCCCATGCAGTACCTGCATATTCTCCATTTATCTTTACTCTGGCACTTTCACGTACGTCTCCAAGATCTATAATCCAATCGTCCGCTTTGATTGCAGGTAAATCTATCTCTAAAGTATAGAGTGCAGTTCCCTTATTTATCATTGCATTAGGATGATTGATATCTGTCCACGAACTTGGTGAATCGATATTAAACTCTCCATCTATTGCTGGAGTACTATCAATAAACTTTAGTTTCCATCCATGATCAAGTGATAATGCTATAGGTTGTTCACATATATATTTCCATTTTGGTAGGTTCTTTAACTTCTTATCGAAAGTTTGAAGTATGATGCTTTCACCCGAATGTAACTGGAATCTTATCTGACTCTTTCCATCCTTTATTCGTATTTCTGGTTTCCCTTTTTCACCTGTTATAGGATTAAAGAATAGTGCATCCTCAAAAGGTATTGCAATTGTAATCCAATCTTCAATACCTTTGCTTTGCAACGATGAAATGAAATAGTGATGACCTTCATTATTTTTTCTTCTTATAAATTGAAGTCCAAACTTTGTCTTCATCTCTTCAAAATGTCCTCCTCCTATATTCAATACTTCGGAATATTTACTTCCTGTTATAATCTTTCCTTTTCCGTAAGGAGTAGTGTTAGTATTTTCAAATGAACATTTTGCAATGGACGATAATTCCTTTTGGAATGATTTTCTTTTTTCTTCAAGTTTGCCATAACCTGGCACATCCTTAGGATAGTTTTCTGTAAAAATTATGGTTGCTCCCTTATTAGCAAGTTCAAGAAGATGTGAAAGGACGTCTACAGGCATTAACTTTACAGCTGGAATAATTATTGCTTTGTACTCAGTTCCTCCTATTGTTATAAGCTTGCCATTTTTACATACAGTACTTTTAATGAATGAATCAGAAATATAATCCATGTCATAACCACAACTACTTATGGTATTGACGGTATTTATAAACTTAGGAGCCCTTTTAGCCATTCCATGTATGTCAAACTGAAGCAATCGTCCCGGTTGTTCATGCCACATATCATATACAGGAAGATATACTAGGAAATCATTGTCTGGACGGCCCATTTGCAAAAAAGACTGACAGCGAGTAATATATTGGAAAAAGCTGGAAGCATCGCGCCATATAGAGTTTGTTGGAGACATATCTATCGATGCATAGAATTTCCATCCCGGCCAGGCTGCCTCTTTAGGCGAATATGTTGTTCCATGGAAGAACATATGGTTTACGCCCGATACAAACATCAGATCCATATCTGGTTTGCATTGTGAAAGTGATGTACGAAAATGCTCTGTAAGCCATGTAAATGTTTCGGACGATGTGAAAGGTTTCCCGGAAATATGAGCTGCCGAAGATGCATATTTCAACATCGATAAGTCGGAATCATTTTTCTTTGTTATAGTATCTTTACGCAATCCCTTTATGTTGAATTCGGATAGACCAAAACCCTCACATTCAGGTATATCTACAGATGCATACGTATCTATAAGATTAGCAGGTGAACCATGAGCCTGATTTCTGGTAATGCTTCCCCACTTGTGTGCCCATTCTGTCCATTGGTGAGTAAAATTATCAATTAGAAGGTCGGATATTGTTTCTCTATAGTCGCATACTATTCTAGCAGTAGTCTCATCTCTTTCGGAGGCTATGAATTCCTGAAAGAAATCTTCAAGACGATATCCTCTTCTTTTGTAAAACTCTTCAAGGAAGGCAGGTGTCCAATCGGCTTGATAAACTTCGTATGAGTCATTGAAGAATGTATGAGGCGGTTTAACTCCATTTTCCTTGAATGCTTTTGTAAACTTACCAAAATATCTTTTTACCGCATTTCTGCTTAGATGATCCATTACAAAACCTTCACCTCCGGGCGCAGCTCTTTTTACATTCTGAAATGTCTTTCCTATATGTAGTGTTATTATATTCCATTTACCACTAGGTGCATCCCATTTTAGAATATTGTCTTTTACTCTATTTGTAATGTTTATAGGCTTATTGTTTTTTGAATAAGCCATTACTCTGCTTAGCTGTGCTGCCTTTTTCTGCTTTTCGTCCTTAATATCTATGTTAAGAGTTATATTTTGTCCTCCTGTTATTGTGTATGAATTGAAAATAGCTTTTGTTGCTGCATCTTCTATAGTAACTTCAGGACCTCCGAATGGCCATCCTGTTCCGGTATTCATATCAATTTCTATACCTGTTCTTTTTCCTTCTGCTTCAGTATGCTTAAGCATATCAAGCCATTTAGAACTTAGAAAAGGAATATTATTTGCGTCATTTCCTTGTACTCCGTAAATAGGAGTAATTTCTAAACCTCCCAGTCCGGCGTTAGAGTATTCTTCAAGGTTATAGGTAATATTAGCTTTATCTACTGCACTTCCCAACCACCACCATCTGGCTGCCGGCTTAGCTTCCTGGTTTACTATAGGCCATTCCTGTGCATAAAGTGAAGCCCCTCCTAGTAACATGCTTAACAATATATATCTTCTGTTCATGTTTTGTTTCATTTATTATTATAAGGTATGTTATCAAATGTAATATTTCTGAATACAAAGTTCTCCGAATCATCACTTACAAAAAGAGGTAGTTCATCTTCTTTAAGATAGTGAAAGCTAACATTATCCAAAGTTACGTTTTTAGCATGACGAATAAAAAAAACTTTTGCCGGAATTGTTCCGAACATCTATGGCTCAGGATAATCTTTTACTGCCTCAGGAGTTATTGTAGGAACCTCTTTTATGGTGTATCCTCCCTGATAATAGATGTTTATATTGCTTAAATGGACCTCCTCTATTCTTAGAAGCTTCTGTTATTTCTGCATTTATTGCATTAGAATCTATATGTATTCCATCACCTTTTGCACCAAAATCCTTTATGTTATATATGTTACTGAAACCTAAAAGTGAATTGCAAATTAATAGTAATGACAATATTATTCTTTTTGAGTTGGCGAAATATATTTTTCTTCGTATCATAAAAATTATTTATTTAATGGCATAAGTTTGAATTTTCTCAAATAATCGGCGTTTCCATACATAGTATGTTCTTGCGACAGATTCCAAAATCCATCTTTAGAATTAGAGTTTGAATCCCAATCTATAACTGCCCAACTTAAACCTATATAGTTATTCTCTACTAGATTAGTAGGAGTAGAGAATTGTGGCCCATCTGCTGCTGCATGGTCAAATGGAGTAATATAGAATTCTAATGTTAGCTTCCCACTTTCTCCGTTGCTAAAAGAATAGTTGTAGGCATAATCGGCATATGGTTTTTGCTTTAGCCATATTTGTGGCCCCCAATACATACACCAGTCGCTACCGTGTGACGGAGTAAATATATGATAGTTTTGAGCGTGACAGCCATGAAAATTGAACCATGCCTGCCAAACATCTTTAGGAGCTGTTGGATGAAATCTATCTATGAATGGACCTCCCGAGCAATCTCCATCTATAACTACTTCGAAAATATCTGTATTGAGAGAATTTTCAGAGAATCTCCAATAATTATCATAAGCTTCATAAAGAAAATATAAACGTTGAGTGACTGCACTCCATCCTACTTTTACTTTTATCGAAAGTGTAGAGCTATCAGGAAATTTATGTTTCCCTTCATCCTCCTTCATGTCATTCTCGGTGAGTACGTAATCTGATGGTACACAATTCCAGTCACCAGTTTTTCCATCTATAACAGGTATATTATCATCATTAAATTGATATACCTTATATTTCTGAGCGGTAGTATTCAATCCTATAAAGAGAAGTGAAGCCACTGCAAAACATTTTATATAACTCATATTAGTTTCCGTCAGGTTTTTCTATTTCAGTAAATGGGCTGTCATTCCACTTGAATGAAGAACGAGCATCGGGGTTTGCCGGGTTAAATCCTTTATAATCGCTACGTATGTATTTAATTAATGGAAGATTTACTTTCTTCATCCCTTCAATTATACATTTAGAGATTTCATATGCACCATATGGATTGAAATGAGTATTGTCTGCAAAATCCTTAGTCTGACCCGGATAACTTCCTGCAGGATAATGTACAAATGCATGCATTGATTCTTTTTCTCCCATTGCTTCATACAATGTACGTGTCATTTCGTTTAGGTCAATCAATGGTATATTCTCCTTTGCTGCCAACCATCTCATAGCCTCTGGATAATTTTCATGGGTGTCGCGAATTTTGCCGTTTTCGCCAAAGCTGCGTCGTTGAGTCGGAGTTACCAATACAGGGTAAGCACCTTTTGCACGTGCCTCGTCTACGAAAGTCTTAAGGCTTGTCATATATGAATAATATGCACCTTTTCCCGGGCCCTTTTGCTTTTGGTCGTTATGACCAAATTCCATAAATATGAAATCTCCGGCTTTCATTTGTGACAAAGCTTTCTTAAGACGTCCTGCCGCGATAAAAGTATTGGCCGACTCTCCACTTTCGGCGTAATTTGCAACGCATACTTTATCATTAAGAAAACGTGTAATCATTTGCCCCCAGCTAGCCCATGGCTCATTATCTTGATCTACTACAGTAGAATTGCCGCATAAAAATATAGTTGGAACGTCATTTACTCTTTCAATAATCAACTCTTCAAGTGAGGGTGAATCGCCGTTGAATTCAAGAGTAAGCTTATCATCCCAATTAAGTTTATGTTTTTCTCTTGATTTGATTTTTACATCCTCTTTTTCGTTTATTACAGGATTTCGCTTATTTATTACAAAACTACAAGTGTAGTTTTTGCCTTTAGCTGTTTTAATATTCTCAAAGAATAGTCTGCGAGATTCTCCTCTTACAGTAGTTTCTGCAGCTTTCTTCTTATTTCCAATTATTGCTGTAACATGATAATTACCGTCGGGCACTGCAACCGAAAAAAAGAATGGTTTATTATCTTTTCCATTAGGAGAAGGCTGCAAATCATAACCGAATCCTTTCTCTTCAGAAAAGCGGTTGTCGGGAGTTATCTTAGTGTAACCATCCTTAACCTTCTTTGCAGAGGTAAAATCAAATTTATAACTCTGAGCAAATGATGTAAGGCTATAAAAGAAACTTAATCCTAAAAATAATAATGTGCTTTTCATAATATATTAATTTATTTTTGGTTTTAACTCATCGGGCGATTCGTTGGTATAAGATTTTACCGATCCTGCTACTTTTGTGAACAGCTCTTTTATTTGATTTTCCGAAACTGTATACTGAGGGCGGAATTTATCTGAATTCATATATTTATATATTGAATTTCTTAGTTGACGTGCAACTATTCTCTTATCATTTTCGGAATTTATATTCATGGTAGTCATAATAAGACGCCCCTTATATACATTTGCTTCGAACATCATTCCGCATTTGCGATTGATAAACCATGTGTCTATATTTTGTACCAGTGGCTGAAAATCGCTAGGGAAATCTGTAAATTGCATTACAGGTGTACGGTTCACCAATTCCCACCATTGCAGGTCACTATGATAGTCTGTTGGAAAGTCATCAAATATATGATGATTAGGATTTACGAGAAATCCGGTTGTATGAGGAGCTCTCATTTTAAACCATGAAGTATTCCAAAATACTGGAGTAAAATACTGTACAATCTCTTTTCCATAAGATGTCTTTCCATTAGCAGTAATAAGTACTTTACCTCCTTCTTTCAGTATGGAAACAGCTTTTTTATCTAAAGTATCAGTTGTATATACATCTCCTTCTACAATATTTTGATTTGAAGGATATACCCATATATTCCAGTCGTTTATAGCTGAAGTACCATTTACTTTAACCTCTATATTTAACTTAGATGCTTTCTTTATTTTATTTAGTGAAAATTCCAATTTACCTATTTTATTAAGATTGCCAATAGGAATATCCATAGGTTTGAAGCTATCTTTGTAAATTACGGAACCATTCTGATCCTTAACTGTATAACTTACTTCGGCATTCCTTATTGTTTCTTCACTGAAGTTTGCTACTTCTATATACGACGTGAATAGTTCATTATTTTCGAATACAAATTTTTCACTACGCATCAAAGGAACTATAGGAGAACAGAATTTTCGCCAATTGAATGAATCTATATATCCTTTCTCTTCGAAGAATACATTAAGAACTCCTACTAAAGCCGTACCTTGTCCCGAATAATCGTTAAGTGATAGCAGTTGGAATCCTGCATAATCTGGTGTACGGAGTGTTTTTTCTATTTCATACTTATAACATAATGCCTGTAATTTACCACTTGCCATCATAAACCAATATGACATATCTTCCATTTTGTTATCTTTAAGAAGATCGCGGAATATTTCGAAATTCTTGGCTTTGTTTACACCAGTATATCTATTAATCTCGTTGAAATCAGGAAAAGCACACCATTGTCCGGTTTCGTGCGATACGTATGGCTGCTTTATAGTATCAAGTCTATTCTGAAAGCGAAAATCGTCATTAGTAGCCGGGCGCTTGTTCCTCCATGTCAGTCCGCGCCCTCCGGCTTTAACATGATATTCATTTTTAGGTTGCCATTGCCATCCTTGTCCCACAGAGGCACCGGTATAAACTCGGCGATTGTCTTTCTTTTTCCAATAATCTACGAAATTCGATACCCATTTAACCCAATTTCCACTAGGTTCATTTCCGCATGCAAGCATACAATATGATGCATGATTCCCATATGATTTAGTAAGAGCTATAGTCTCATCCATAAGATATTTGTCTATAGGTTGGCCTAATCCTAGTTTCGGACCATGGTTAGGCCAACTAGGGCCTTCGGGTTGGAGATAGAATCCAACCATGTCTGCTGCCGTAAATGCAGCTTCAGGTGGACAGTATGAGTGAAAGCGCATATGATTAAGACCATATTCCTTACATTTGTTGAATACTTTCGTCCAACTTTCAACATCCATAGGTGCATATCCTGTTTGAGGAAAATCGCAGTTCTCTACAGTTCCCCTTAACATTACTTTGCGACCATTTACATAGAACCATTTACCTTTAATCTCAAACTTGCGCATACCGAAGTCAACGTCTCTTACATCACTACCATATTCAGTATTAATAGTAAGCTTCATACGATATAAAGATGGCGAAAATTCATCCCATAACTTAACATCTTTTCCCATGCTAATAATGAATTCTTTTTCGTCATAACCTTTATTTATAATAATACTTTTGGTTACAGATGGAATAATGTGTGGTCCATCTGTATTGAAACTCTCGGCACTAATCTTCAATTCTCCTTTTATCGATTTTGAGGTAAAAGAATTAAATTTAATTTTAACAAGTGCCGTTTTCTTGTCTACATCAGGAAAAATCTGTATGTCATCAAAAGATATTTTAGGTTTGGCCATGAGTGACATTTTTCCGACTATTCCATTCCAGTTGCCTTGTGTCTGATCTGTTACACTATGTGAATCGGCCCCTACATTAATATCCTTTATTCTATTATCTACTCTTATTGCAATCGAACATTTTCCTGCTTTTATATAAGAAGTAACGTCATATTCATGAGCAACACACAGAGAGTTCCTCATTCCAACTTTCTTGTTATTTATCCATACAGTAGTTTCTATATGAGGACGTTCAAGAAAAAGAATTATTCGTTCACCTTTCCATGATGATGGTATAATAATATCTTTACGATACCACGCTACACCAACATAATGTTTATCGGGAGTTAAGAAAAAAGGAAGTTTTATGTTTCCCTCTTTTCTATATTTTTCCATGTATGGATTGAAATAATATGAACTGTCATATAGAGTAGCTGTCCATTTAGTGTTGACTGTAACATCATCGCCTTTCAGCATTTCAGGCATAGAGCCAGGCAAAGAGATAGTTTCGTCAAATTTACATTCATACCACTTCTCTTTCTCTCCCAAATTGTTGCGGTCAATTTTAAATTGCCATTTACCACTAATGTCAACTTCTTTTTCGGCACAAACAATTGTTGAGACAAAAAGAAATGAAAGGATAAATAATATTCTGTTCATAGTAAAAGTATAATATTAATTTGTCTGCTAAATTATATCATTATGCAAAGGCTCTAAATGGAATGATGTACACTTATATGTAAATTCGTATAAAATAGTTGTAATCAATATAATCTATATAAAAATAAAAGACCGTCGTATTTATAACGGCGGTCTAAAATTATACATCTTATATAAATATCGTTATTTAAAGGATATTATATTCCCTTTTCCTTAATATATCCTTTTCTATATGCTATAAGCAGTTTTTTCAAATCGGCTATCTGTTCTATAAGTTCATGACCCTTATCGGTATCTCTTACCATTAGTCTCTGGGTGTTGTGCTCAACTAGAAGAGTAGTACTCTTTATATCCAATCCCTCTTCTATGGCACGCTGAGTAGATGTGAACGGTTCGTGTTGAACTAGTTGCATACCGCGTGAATGATAAACAAGTGTATATCCTGCAATACCAGTTTCGGGTTGATACGCCTTCGAAAATCCTCCATCAATTACAAGAAGCTTTCCATTGGCTTTTATTGGAGTCTCGCCTTTTATAGTCTTTACCGGTACATGTCCATTTATTATATGTCTATGTTTACCTTTTACCTTAAAGTCTTCAAGTAACATATCAACTACTTTCTCATCATTACGCAGTGAGTAATAATATCCTTTTATCTCTTTTCTAGCCTCTTTGTCGGCAATGAAATAACGTTCGAAAGTAGCCATTTTATCTTTGTCGAATGGTGGTGCATCTTTTCCACACCATAGATACCACATATAGTCTATAGCGTAGTCCTTTTCATCTTTATCCATATCATCATTGAAAGCTGCACGTACAGTTTGCCCAACCTTCTCTAGAAGCTCACGACCTTTATATTTGCCATCGCCTACCTGTACTTCTTTCAGACTACCGTCCGAATTTAATGGAATTGAAGCATGAAATAGAAGATTTGAATTGCATATATTATACATACATCCATGTTTCAGTAAACATCTCATATGTTTCTTAAGCTTTTCGCTTCCTGCAAAGGAGTGATGGATTTTGTCCATTATTTCACGTTCTTCCAATGTTAGGGCATATGGGTCCGTTGGGTCTATAGTAGGAAAGTTGGAATCAAGAAGTTCGTATTCTTTTCCATCTATCACTATACTGCCTTTTTCTAAATTCATCTTATCAATAAGAAGACGATCAGTCATTTCAAACTCAGGATGTCTAATTATAGTCTGTCCCTCAAGTTTGAATTGGATTACTGTTATAGCTTTGTGCATTTGTGCTATAAGTCGTAATGTTTTTTCATTATGAGTATCGCTTTCTTCTACCTTAGATTTAAAAACTGTACATGGATCATCTGCGTAAGTTTCCATGGCGAAGGTTGCTAATGGAAGAAGATTTATTCCGTATCCGTCTTCAAGAGTACTTAAATTTGCATATCTCATACTCATTCTAATTACATTAGCCATACTGCATTCATTGCCGCATGCAGCTCCCATCCATACAATGTCATGATTTCCCCATTGTACATCGAAGTTATGGTAGTTACATAATGTATCCATTATTATATGTGCTCCGGGTCCGCGATCGTATATATCTCCTACAATATGAAGCTGATCTATTACAAGTTGTTGAATTGTATTGCACATTGCGATAATAAAGTCATCAGCACGTCTTGTCTCAATTATAGTACGTATGATTACATTAATATACTCGTGCTTGTTGGGCTCGGCAGAAGATTCATGAAGTAACTCTTGAATGATGTAAGAAAATTCTTCAGGCAATGATTTTCTTACTTTTGATCTTGTATATTTTGAAGATACATTCTGGCATACCTTCACAAGTTGGTTGATAGTGACAAAATACCAATCGTCTATATCACTTTCTTCTTCCTTTATAAGTTCAAGTTTCTGAGCCGGATAATATATAAGTGTACACAGTTCTTTCTTTTCGGATGCTCTTAATGAGTTGCCGAAAATTTCATCAACTTTTCTTTTTACAGCACCTGAAGCATTTTTTATAACATGCTGAAATGCTTCATATTCTCCGTGTAAATCGGCCAAAAAATGCTCTGTTCCTTTCGGAAGGTTCAATATTGCTTCAAGATTTATAATTTCTGTACTTGCCGATGCAATAGTCGGAAAGCTTCGTGACAATAGTTGTAAGTATCTTAAATCATCTTTAACGGCTTGCACCTCAACACTATTATAAGAGTTCATTTATCTTTATCTTTATCATTAATAACGGGGCGCAAGTTACAAAAATTGACAGATTTAAGATATATAATTATGTAAAAAGTATAAATAAAATGGCTTTTTAATATATATACTGATGGTTATTGTATATATGCTTGTATCATTGAAATATTTATTATTTATATTTGGGTGTTAAAGTTAATCACTAATAATTATAATAAAATGAAAGCACGTCTTTTTATTCTCATTCTTCTTTCCTTTCTTACTTCTAATTTTACAAATGCCAGAAAGGTATATTTATTTTCTTATTTTATAAACAACAGCGCAGATGGACTTCATTTAGCATATAGCTATGATGGATTGAAGTGGGAACCGTTAAACGGTGGAAAATCTTTTCTTAAGCCGGAAGTTGGAAAAGATAAGTTAATGAGAGACCCAAGTATATGCCAGTCGCCTGATGGAACGTTCCATATGGTGTGGACTTCAAGTTGGACAGACCGTATAATTGGGTATGCATCTTCTAAAGATCTTGTAAATTGGAGTGAACAGAAAGCTATACCGGTTATGATGCATGAATCGAAGGCACATAACTGCTGGGCTCCAGAATTGTTTTATGATGAAGATTCTAAAACTTATTATATATTCTGGGCTACTACCATCCCCGGACGCCATAAGGAAATTCCGGTAATAGATAGTGAAAAAGGACTTAATCATAGAATATACTATACTACAACTAAAGATTTCAAAACTTTTGCTCCAACCAAAATATTCTTCAACCCCGATTTTAGCGTAATAGATGCTGCTATAATAAAAGATAAGAAGTCGGATGATTTAATAATGGTGGTAAAGAATGAAAATTCATTTCCTGCCGAAAAGAACCTGAGAATAACTCGTGCAAAAAACATAAAAGATGGTTTTCCTATTGAAGTATCTGCTCCTATAACAGGCGATTATTGGGCCGAAGGTCCTTCACCTTTGTTTGTTGATGGTGTACTTTATATATATTTCGATAAATATCGTAATCATAAATACGGAGCCGTAAGAAGCATGGATAATGGTAAAACCTGGGAAGATGTTTCCGATGAGGTCTCTTTTCCAGAAGGAACTCGTCACGGAACTGCTTTTCAAGTTAATAATTCACTTCTTAAAAAGCTAATTGATCTGAATAAATGAACTAATATATAAAATATCTTTTATTATGAAAAAACATATTATTACGGCGTTTCTTCTTAGTACTATATCTTTTAATGCTTTCTCGCAGAAACAATGGTTCAACGATAAAGATCTTACACTTACAGGAGTCTACTATTATCCAGAACATTGGAACGAAAGTGAATGGGAACGCGATTTTAAGAAAATGCATGAATTAGGATTTGAGTTTACTCATTTTGCCGAGTTTGCATGGGCCCAACTAGAGCCCGAAGAAGGAAAGTACGACTTTGCATGGCTTGACAAGGCGGTTGCACTTGCAGATAAATATAAATTAAAGGTTATAATGTGTACCTCTACTGCAACACCTCCAGTATGGCTATCGAGAAAATATCCACAGATATTGATTAAAAATGAAGATGGAACTATACTTGATCATGGCGCAAGACAACATGCTTCATTTGCTTCTCCTTTATATAGAGAACTATCTTTTAAAATGATTAAGAAGTTGGCCGAGCATTATGGTAATGATTCGCGAATAGTAGGATGGCAGCTAGACAATGAACCTGCTGTACAGTTTGATTATAATGCAGCGGCACAAGATCGTTTCAGAAATTTCCTGAAAAATAGATATAAAAACGATATAAAAGCCCTTAATGATGCTTGGGGAACTGCATTTTGGAGTGAAGTATATTCTTCTTTTGATGAGATAAATATTCCTAGAAGGTCTCAGTGGTTTATGAACCATCATCAGATATTGGATTACAGACGTTTTGCTGCAGAACAAACAACAGGTTTTCTTGACGAACAATGTCAGCTCATAAAAGACAACGTAAAAAATCAATGGGTAACCACCAATTATATTCCAAATTATGAAGAAGGGCATATAGGAGGTAGCAAGAAACTGGATTTTGTAAGTTATACACGATATATGGTGTCGGGCGATAATGAAGGAATAGGAAGAAGAGGATATAGAATAGGCAATCCTCTACGCATAGCAATGGCAAATGATTTTTTTCGCCCAATAAATAACATTTATGGAGTTATGGAGTTGCAACCTGGACAAGTAAACTGGGGACAGGTTAATTCTCAACCATTACCTGGAGCCGTAAGATTATGGTTATGGAGCGTGTTTGCCGGTGGAAGTGATTTTATATGCACTTACAGATTTCGACAACCATTGTATGGTACCGAACAGTATCATTATGGTATAATAGGAACAGATGGAGTAACAGTAACTCCGGGCGGTCATGAATACGAACAATTCATGAAAGAAATTGCTTCTTTAAGAAAAACTTATAAAAAACGTGATATTGTTCCTTCTGATTATACTGCCAGAAAGACGGCTATCCTGTTTAATCATGAAAATTCATGGAGTATTGAGAGACAGAGGCAGAATAGTACATGGAATACTATGAACCATATTGAGAAATATTATAATACACTAAAGTCTTTTGGTGCACCAGTCGATTTTATTACGGAGGATAAGAACTTTGAAGATTATAAAGTGATGATTGTTCCTGCATATCAATTGGCCGATGAGGCTCTTGTGAACAGATGGAAGGAATATGTAAAAAATGGCGGTAACCTTGTTGTAACATGTCGTACTGCACAAAAGGATAGAATGGGGAGATTGCCACAAACAAAATTTGGTTCTATGATTGATAGCCTTACAGGAAATGAAATGGAATTCTATGATCTTTTGCTTCCTCAAGATCCGGGTAAAGTAGAGATGAATGGAAATATATATAGATGGAATACGTGGGGAGAAATCCTGAAGCCAGGAAAGGATTGCGAAGTTTTGGCACAATATAAGGATGAGTTTTACGAAGGAAAAGCTGCCGTGACATATCGTAAGTTAGGGAAGGGGAGCGTTACATATGTAGGTGTAGACAGTAATGATGGCAACTTGGAAAAGGATATATTAAGTAAGCTTTATAAGTCTATTGATATTCCAGTAATGAATTTACCATATGGAATTACCATAGAATATAGAAATGGAATGGGTATTGTGCTTAATTATACAGACAAACCATACGAGTTTACTCTTCCAAAAGGTTCTAAACCTATCATTGGAAATACTATGATACCGGTTGCAGGCGTACTTGTATTCTCTATTTAATAAGTTCTCTTTTGCTGTTTATTAAGTAAATTTGTTAAGTAAAGTAATAAACTTCATTAGAATAAATTTCGAACTTCATTAATATGAATTCTAGACTTCATTCTAATGAATTATGAACTTCATTAGAATGAAGTTTAATAATTATATATATAAATACACTTAATCTTTTCGATTAATAATTATAGTTGTTCAATAAAGTTTTTATTAAAAATAACCACAAAGGGCTGATTCCATTTTTAGGAATCAGCCCTTTGTGGTTATTTGGTATTTATTATCCGATACAATTCGCAATTGATAAAAATATTACATTTTATTGTATGGCAATAATAAATAGTTATGTTTATAATAGAATGAACGTATAAGTTTTTCCAACCTCTGTATTAATATCATATAAATATGATTTTTTAAGTTCAATACCTCGAAGGGGTGCCTTTTCACTTATTAAAGGACGACTTAAATCCTGTTTGATGAAAAATGGATTTGTATTATCCCCTTTTGCTTCAGGAAGTACAATTCCCCCATTAGATAATTTGTCATAAGAGCGCAGACGCAAATTACCTCCTAATTTAGATTTAATAACTGCCGATAGTATCTTACCATTTTTCCATTTTAAAGAAATAATTTCGAATCCTCCTCTAGTGCGCAATCCTTTTATTTCTCCTTCTTTCCAGTTGTCAGGAAGTGCAGGTAGTAGCTGAACGGCTCCATCGTGACTTTGCATAAGCATTTCTGCTATCCCGGCAGCACATCCAAAGTTTCCGTCTATTTGGAATGGTGGATGAGCATCGAAAAGATTTGGATAAGTACCTCCTCCTTGACCTTTCTGTATTTCGGGAGAGACAAGATTTAACTGATCGGTAATTAACTTGTATGCATGATTACCATCAAGGCATCTAGCCCAGAAGCAGACTTTCCATCCCATAGACCATCCTGTAGATTGATCGCCACGCTGAATTAGTGTATTTCTAGCTGCCTCGAAAAGAATAGGAGAGGAATAAGGTGAAATCTGATATCCTGGAAACAGTCCCCAAAGATGTGATATATGACGATGATGATCTTTTGGATTGTCCCAGTCTTCAAACCATTCCTGTAGCTGACCGTATTGTCCTACTTGCATTGGTGGCAATTCTTTCTTTAATGAAATTATCGTGTCGCAGAATTCCTTATCCTGATTTAATATCTGAGCAGCCGCATTGGTATTTGAGAAAAGATCCGATACAAGCTGATTATCCATTGTAATTCCTGCAAAAATGTTTGCTTTCCCTCTCCAGATAGAAGGAGAATTCTCAGGCGAGTTACTTGGCGTTACTACCATGTATCCGGTATTTGGATCTCTTACAAGAAAATCGACGAAGAATTCGGAAGCACTTTTCATTATAGGATAAACAGAAGCAAGATATTCCTTATCGCCAGAGTATAAATATCTGTCCCAAAGATGTTGGCATAACCAAGCATTACAGGTAGGCCATGGACCACAATAGGCTCGGTCTACAGCACCGTTCATTCGCCATAAATCTGTATTATGATGCAATACCCAACCTCTACAACCATACATTTGACTGGCAGCCTCCTTACCGTTTTCGCTCAACTCTCTTATCATTTTAAGAAATGGTTCGTGCATTTCACTAAGATTAGTAACCTCAGCAGGCCAGTAATTCATTTCTGCATTTATGTTCGTTGTATAGCGACAACGCCATGCCGGATTAAGTTTTTGATTCCATATTCCTTGAAGGTTGGCAGGCTGCCCGCCAGGCTGAGAACATGAAATAAGCAGATAACGTCCAAACTGAAAATATAATGATACTAGATTTAGATCATTAGATTTTGCGAACTCTTTTACCCTTATATCAGTCGGTTTTGATTCTTGCGTACTATTACCTAAGTCTAGTTTTACTCTTTTGTAAAATTTCTGGTATTCTTCAATATGCTGTTGAAGAGCTTTTTCGTATTTTTTCGCTGAATTGCGCATGCTTATATTATTGCGCTGTTCGGGATTACCGGATATATCTTTGTAATTTACGAAATTAGTTGCCATTGCAATGTATATTGTTGCACTATTGGCATTAGAAACTGATAAAAGAGTGTCGGCAGCCATGCATTTACCACCCTGAATATCTATTTTTAAATCGGCACGAAACTTTACTGCTCCTTCTGTAAATTTATCACCTTTGGTAATTCCATTTAGAGTCATTTTGTTTTTACCAATTGTATTTACTTTTACTTCCTGCGGACAAGTAAGAGCTGTCGAGAAGGTTAATTTACCAGGTTTAGATGCTGTAAGTCGTATTATAACTAGCTGATCGACAAAAGATGTAAATACTTCACGTTTGTAATCTACTCCATTGCTTCTGTATGTTGTAGTTGATACAGCGCGTTCCAAATCTAGTTCACGATGGAAATTGCTGAATTTCTGGTGTCCTTCAAAGTTTAATCTAACACTACCTACGGTTTGGTAAGGCATACCAAATCCATTCTTTGATAGTATTTTTTCGCCTGCCATCTTTTCGGCTTCGGGATATTTTCCGTCAAATATAAGTTGACGTATTGTAGAAAGCGCTCCTCTAGCATCAGGATTATAGTTCTTATAGGGTGCCCCAGCCGAAACGGTTTCTTCATTAAGTTGAATCTCCTCGTTTATAGGATTCCCATATACCATTGCTCCTAATCTTCCATTGCCTAATGGCAATGCTTCTTCCCAATACTGCGCTGGTTTGTCATACCATAATATTTGCTTGTTCTGTGCATTCATTCCTGAACATGTTACTGATATTAAAATAGCAAATGTCCATTTAAATAAGTTGTGTTTCTTCATCATAAAAAATATATTATAATTTGTTGAATTTCTTACCATTGACCTTTACATTATCGAATTGAATATTTTCGACTCCAATAACCTCATTTATTTTTGAATTAGTAACTCCATCGAAATTACAGTTCTTTATGTAGATATCTCGTGCTTGAATCTTATCATTGAAACCATCAAGTTGAAGCACAAACTGACTTTTCTTACTTGTTATGTTCTCAAGATGTATATTGTGAAAGTATGGAGGATAAGGGCCATCGTATACACGCCAGTATTTAAGTTCAAATCCAAGTATAGTTTTCTTGCATTCACCTACCGTAATATTTCTTACATATATATTCTTTACTTCGCCTCCACGTTTTGCATTGGATTTTATACGTATTATTCTATCTAATTGCGGACTGTCCATTTCGCATCCTTCAACCCACACATTGCTGCATCCTCCAGTAACTTCACTTCCAATAGCTACCCCTGCATGTCCGTCTTTCATACGACAGTTGCGTACTATTACATTTTCAGTAGGAATATTCCAGAAACGTCCGTCTTCATCTCGTCCTGATTTTATGGCAATGCAGTCATCGCCTGTATCGAAATCGCAATCTTCTATAAGCACATTACGACATGATTCAGGATCGCATCCATCATTATTGTGTCCATGGCTTTGCATTTTAACTCTCCTTACAGTTATATTCTCCGATAAAAGAGGATGAATAAGCCAAAATGGAGAACGGTTTATTGTAAAATCTTCCAAAAGAATATTCTTACATCTATATAAATTTATGAACTGTGGACGCATTCCATCCTCTCCTTTAAAAATACGTTTTTTGAATGGAATAGAATCCTCTTTCATTTTATATAAAAGAGTCTTTTCATTCACTCTTTTTCCGTCAGCTTGTAATACTCCACTTATTCTTCGTTCACTGAACCAATTACTCTTATCGGCCTGACCATCTATCTTTCCATTGCCGGTTATTGCAATGTTTTTCTCTTCATATGCATAAATAAGCGGAGAAATATTATAACAATCTATACCTTCAATACGAGTAAGAACTACACTGAATTGACTGCAATCGGTTATGAATTTTAGTATTGCACCATCACTGAGGTGAAGATTTACGTTTGATTTTAATCTTATAGGTCCAGTCAAATATTCCCCATCAGGGATAATTACTCTACCTCCTCCTTTACGGGAACATTTAATTATGGCATCATTTATAGCCTTAGTATAAAGAGAGTCGTCATCATTATGAAAATCGGTAATGAGATAATCTTTATCTGGAAATGATGGAGGATTGATTTGTTTGTATACTTTGACCATTTCGTCCCATTCAGAGGCTTTTAAAGGGTTAAAACAGGATAATAGTACTAAAAGTAACGTTGTAGATACATGCATGTAATTTGTCTTTATAAACATAGTATTATAATAAAATTGTTATATACAAAAATATTACTTACAAATAATACATTGTGATAAAAATTGGGCTATTAATTGTATATTCTGGTAAATGAGTAGTATAGATATATAATAAAAAAAAGAAGTAACTTCACAGTCACTTCTTTTTACTTAACCTAATTCTAACCTTTAAATCATAGTCTATGAAAAATTATTATCTAATCAATTATTATTTAACTTATAAATTTCCGATCCGGCCAAAAGCACACAACCTGTACCATAGTCTTCAAAATCAGGAACGCTGTCATAAGTTACAGGTTGTCCATCTTTTGGTTCCTTGCCTGTACCCTGTACATATCCTAAAAAGCCATTGGCATGCACTGCTTCAGTTACAATTGCATTCCATGCTTTTGCAAGGATAGGCATATATTCATTTGAATTCAGAAGTCCTTTGCGTATACCCCATGCTATTCCATATGCAAAAAGAGCAGTACCGGTAGTTTCTTTTCCACCAAAGTTTGATTCATCATGAAGACTCACATTCCAAAAACCATCCTTGCGCTGACATTTTTTTATAGCCTTGCTCATTGCAAGAAAATCGTTTATATAATCGGCGCGATGCTTTTCATTGGCAGGTAAATCTTCAAGTACTCTAACGTATGCTGCATATACCCATCCGTTTCCGCGACTCCAATAACAATTCTTCCCGTTAGGCTCCTTGTATGGAGGGTCAAAATCCTGGTCTCTCCACCAAAGTCCCTCTTTTTGATTGAACATTCCGTTTTCTCCGTGAGTATTACGAGTATATTCATACATATCCCACATCTTGTCGAAATACTTATGGTCGCCTGTTAGTTTTCCCATTTTCGAGAAAGCCGGCATTCCCATCTGAATAGCATCTATCCACCACCAGTCGTTTACCTGTGGAGTATTTACTATCATGTCAAGATTAGCCTTTGCATTGCGTATCTTCTCTGGAGAAGGCGATAAGTTATACAAATCTATATATGTTTGAGTAGCACAATAGTTATCGGCATTTCTTGTTGTCGTACCTCCTCTGAACCCCCATTCATGGTAATTTGCCCAATCGTTTGCATAGTCATAGTAATCATCGCGTGGATATATAGAGTACAGAGCCATAAGTCCTTCATAATATACTCCTCTTGTCCAGATGTTACTTGGTCTGGTAACTCCGCGTATAAACGATGGGGTTCTATAGTCGGCATTTTTATTCATGAAATAATCATTAACCTTAACTATCGTTTCCATCGTAGTTTTCGCATTGGGAAGTTTTTGCGCTTTCATATTCCCTATTCCTAAAGAAACTATGAGAATAGATAGTATCAAATTTCTTTTCATTTATATTATATTTTAAAAAAGTTTACAGAGGCAAAATTATTTTTCAATCATTCTGAATCCAATGGAAAATCATACAAAACTATTGAATTATATACAAAACGCTTATATTACGATGAAGTAGGCTCTTTATGTTATTGAAAAATGATAAATAAATTAGGAGCTGGATAATGTTTTATAAAATTAGTAGTATGAATATTTTTGTTACTTCATTATTGATTTTTCTTTTAAGCTTGCGTAAAACCTTTTATAAGTTTGCGTAAACATATTTATCGGCTCGCGTAAAACCTTTTATTTGTCTCTTGATTCTCTAAATATTATGTTTTTTAATTATATACGTATTTTATTATTTCGAAACTAGGAATTATACCAAGTATACGAATCATATAAAAATAATCCACCAATATAGTGGAAGCTCATTGATGGATTATTTATTTTCGATAAATAGATATTAAAAACCGGAATTGGACATAAGATCTCCCAAAGTAGTAGAATACTTTATTTCTTCATTCCCACTTTTTGTACGTACCTTTAGACGGACGCTTATTTTATCTTTATCGTCAACTCCTTCATACAAGAATCTACTGTAAATATCTTCGCACATTTTTAGACTTATAACTGAAGTTGTACTGCCAAATGGCGTATCAGTATTATTATTGAAGTAAAGGTTTAAAGTAACTTCTCTACCTGCCAAATCGATATCTTCAACCCCATTGTAATAAAGTGCAAAATAAACTTCTTTGGTTGGAGAATAATCAAATGTAGGGACAATGTTCATGTAACCATTCTGTACGTAGAATCTTCCTTGCGATAGGTCCAATGAATTAAGAATCTTATTGTTGTTATTTATAGAGTCATTTCCGTTCTCCTTATATTCCTGTGATGAGATATCAATATTAAGATTGTATGTGGGAATTTCCATGTTTACTCCGTTTGGATTTAAACTTATTTCGTAAGTTTCGTTGACTTTTATTTGATTTATATCCGTAACTCCATTATTCATATCAAAGCTGATTATGGCACGTTTAACGTCCTTTAAATGTGAGTATCGATTAATATTTGTTGGAATAAGTACGGCATCAAAGTCTGTGTAAAATTTGTATCCGTTATATTCATCGCCCTGTATTGTTACTGCCATACCACTGAATGTAGCAGAGTTTGAACTATTCTCTTCACAAGAAGTGAATAAGAAGATGAAAATAAAAAGATGTAAGAATATAAATGTTTTTAGATATTTCATTTGGTCTAGTATATTTATTGTTGTTTTTCTAAAGAGGATGAAGTATCATGCTCCATCCTCTTTGTTTATTATTAATAGTTTACCATCCAGTATTTTGAGTAAGATTAGGATTCTTCAAAATCTCTGTTTGCGGAATCGGGAATAGATACATCTTATCATTCCATACACGTTCAACAATTTTACGTTGATAGCTCAATAAACCGTTTTGGTCTTTGGTGATTTTCATTTCAGTAATATTTTTTAGTTTCTCACCTTCCTTCCAACGTCTTAAATCATAAAAACGGTGACCTTCAAATGCCAACTCAACCATACGCTCATTTTGATATTTTTTCCAAAAAGCATCCGCCGTTAGTCCTTTAGCTAATTCGGGCATTTTTACATCTGGTCTTGATCGTACTACATTTATTGCTTCACGAGCGGTCATACCTAATAATGCTGCATCGTCTGCCGAACCTGTATATTTAAAAATTGCTTCTGCATAATTTAAATAGAACTCGGCCATACGGAAAGCTACCCATGAGTGAATAGCATTTTGTTTCTTACTACTAGCACTTAAATCAATAGACTGAATTAAAAACTTCTTCAAGTAATATCCTGTAGGAGTTGCACCAGAAACCGGCTCGCCATTTATACCTCCAATGAAAGTTTCCAGAGGAAGTGTATTTGTAGTAGGCCATTTGGTATCACCATTCTTTGCAATGGTAAGATAGAAACGTGGGTCGCGACCGTCGTAAGGATTGTTGGGATTATAACCGCTGTTCTCTTCATTCCATAACTTGCCTGTTGATTTCATTTCGTAGGCATCAACTAAGTTTTGAGTAGGACAATTACCTGATTTACCGCCGGTAACTCCTATAGGATAATTCCATCCTTCAACATCATTTTTTGCTGAGTTGGCATTTGGACGGCGAAGATAAATAATTTCAAGATTTGTGTTTTGATTTGTTCTGTTATCTTCTGCCCACAGTGCAGCATAATTGTTACAAAGAGATTTTCCACCCTTAATACAAACATCTATTAACTCTTTATTTGCTTGTGCAGCATCCAGCCAAAGCTGTTTATCATTATTTGTATTAAATAAAGGACTTGCTGCATAAAGAGCAATGCGAGCTTTTAATGCTAATGCGAAATATTTATTTACACGACCTGGTTCATTGAGGCCCGTTACTCCTAATTTTGAATAATCTTCGGGGAGTACTTTTGCCATTTCATTACACTCACTGATTAAGTCAGTCATAATTTCTTTAACCGGAGTACGTTTAAGGGTATTTACCGTTTCAGTATTTATAAAATCCTTAAAGTAAGGTACATCACCATATTGGCGTATTAGATTGAAATAAAAATACGCACGAAGTACTCTTGCTTCATTAAATGAGTTTTTATAAGCAAACATATTTTTGTTATAATCGGGATCAAGCTTTAAATCATCGAAAGTAAGACCTTGATAGTTTGCTAAATATTCATTACATATCTGGATAGCTTTATAACTATTGCTCCATGTGCCTGAAAGCGCATTGGTTGAACTCCAATTACCATTGGTAAAGTCGCAAATGCTATTGTTAGAGTAGGCATATTCAGCCTCATCACATGCAGAGGCCAACATTCCGCCACTGTATGAATTACCATAATCTGTATCAAGTAATGAGTATACATTATTTAGCAATCCAATAATTCGTTCATATGTAACCTTCATATATTCTTTATCCTGACTGGTATATTCGTTATAATTCAAGTTATCACAAGCCGACATTGACAGCAATAGAGTAAATCCTCCTATTACTAATTTATTTATTTTCATAATTGTTATTCTTTAAAAATCAATAATTAAAAGTCGATGGCTAAACCAGCTACTACACTACGTGTCAATGGGTAGCCTGCACCGTAATATTCTGGATCAGCAACTTTTATCTTATCAAAGCAAAGCAAATCGATACCTCTTAAATAAATCTTAGCATTGCTTATAAACTTTGTTCTTTTCATTAATTCACGTGGAAACTTATAATACAATTCCACGTTACGCAATTTTAAGAATGAACGATCTTCCAACCATAATGTGTTTGTTTGATAGTTGTTTTCATTACTTTGTGAGCTTAAACGAGGATATTTTGCATTTTGGTTTTCACTAGTCCAACGATTATCATAATATTCTTGAGATATTGTAGTATTGTTGATTAATGGCCAATACATACTTTTAGTATTCAATACGGCAGAGTATCTGCCTGTTCCTTGAAACATAGCGTCAAATCCTAAACCCTTCCATTCAGCGCCTAGATGGAATGAATAGTATATTTCAGGAGCTGTTGTGCTATGGCCTATAGCTATCATGTCATTACTGTCAATAACATTGTCTTCGTTTACGTCCTTATACTTAATATCACCTGGTTTTACATCAGAAAACAATTGCTGTGGACTGTTATTAATATCTGCTTGATCTTTGAAGAAGCCTATAGCTTGTAAACCATAAATCTGTTTTAAGGGATTGTTTGTTCTTTCTAAGTTTTTATATAGACGTTTTTCTTCTAATTGTTCTACTATTTTATTTTTAGCTAATAAGAAGTTGGCACCTAGATTTAATTTCAAACGTCCAACTTGTTTTGTGTAATTGGCGCCAAAATCAACTCCATAGCTATTTACTACACCAGCATTCTCGAATGGAGTAGAGAAACCAAGCATTACAGAGTATTTACCACTTGAATTAACCCAAATATCGGTACGATGCTCGTAATAAGTATCTAGCGTAATGTCCAATCCATTAAATAATGAAGCGTCAATACCAAAATTATATTTATAGGCTTTTTCATGTCTTAATGTAGATGAAGATAAGCGTCCTAATACATAGCTGCTTAATAGACCGTCATTTGTTCCTAATGGATAGGTAGAACCTCCGCCATAAGTTTGTTGATAATAGTTCCAAACTTCATTATTATCGCTGTCCAAAGGCAATTGATCACTGTTAACAACACCTGCTGAAGCTCTTACTTTCAAGAAATTTATCCATGCTATGTCTTTTAGGAATTTTTCTTTAGACATTATCCATGCAAGAGATATAGTTGGTGAAACAGCCCATTTGCTGCCTGGAGCCATTTTATTTGAAGCTGATGCTATAATACTTAAATCGGCATAATATTTGTCTTTATAACCATAATGAGTATAAAGAGATGTGTTATAACGATAATAAGTAGTATTTATACCCAATAAGTTTCTATACTCGTAATCCCATTTTAATTGGCTGTATATACTATGATTGGCATTGATAGCTTTATCATAATATAGAGTTCCTGCAAAGTTGAAAGCTTTTTTATAATCCGTTACTTTTGCAGTAGTACCCATATCACTATCTTTACCTTCACTGAAATGACTAGTGGTGGCAGGAACACCGTTTTCCCACGAGGTTACAATGTCACTTCCATATAAAAAAGTCTTCGAGTGATTCTCACGGAATAATGCTGTATTGTCATAAGCCATCATAACTTTAGCGCCTAAACCCGGAGTAATAGAAGATAAGTCTTGAATTAATGTCATATCCCCGAATATAGTACGTTCATGTTGCTTGCCGTAAGCTGCGCCTTGCGACATCGCCACAGGATTTATGGTTCCCTTCCATGTAGAGTTACCTCCCCATGTTCCATCAGCCAATTTAACGGGATATGCAGCTGATGGTAAAACATATATCATGCTTCCCCACAAGTTAGTATCACCGCTATTATCTTGAATGTCTGTATCTAAAATTCCAGGATTTCTAGTTTCCATGAGTGTTCCCAATACATTCAATCTAAGTTTTGTATTATTAGTAAGGTCAATATCAAGATTCATTCTAAGATTTGCTTTAGAATATTGATCTTGTGTAGAGTAACCTTCGTTTGAATTTGAATTGCCAATAAATCCTTTATTGGTTATCAAACTTCCTAATGCATAATAACGAAACTTCTCGGCTCCTCCCATGAAACTTATGTTATATATATTCGTAGAGCCTAGATTTCTCATAGTTTCATCCATCCAATTTACATTAGGATACAGATAAGGATGTTCCCCAGATTGGAAGGCTTTTAGTTCGTCCTGGTTGTAACGAGGTAGCATACCATCGTTCGACAAAGCTTCATTTACAGCCAAAGCGTATGTAGGGCTGTTTACAAACTTTGGTTTTCTTGCTTGCCATTCAAAACCATGGTCATAGGAAATACTAATCTCTTTAGAGTTGTATTTACCGCGTTTTGTCTCTATGCTAATAACACCATTTATACCTTTATAACCATATAGGGCAACAGCAGCTGCATCTTTAAGAACAGTCACCTTATCGACTTCCTCGGGAGTGATATTATAAATGTCTCGTTCAATTCCGTCAACTAAAATAAGCGGACTGTTGTTTGATAAAGTATTTAAACCACGGATATAAAATGATGGTTCGGCATTAGAGTACTGACCATTACCTTGTAGAGTTATTAACCCTACGCCATGACCGAAAAGGGAATTTCCTATATTTTTAGCACTTCTTTTATCAAATTCTTCATTGGTGATAACAGAAACAGATGAAGTTCTTTCCGATAACTTTTGTGTCTTTTCATAGCCTTTAGCTATGCTATCGTTTATCTCCCATGCTCCTACCTGCATACATGTACAGGCAAGCAACATTGGAACTATTAATCTTTTTTTATTCATAATTAGTCAATTTTCAGTTGGGAAATTATTTACCATCCGGGATTTTGTGTTAGACCATAACCTTTATTTACTTCAGTAGAAGGGAACGGACTTAAGTACCATTTAGGATCAAATCCTTGAGTCCACCATATACGGGACTGATCGTCTTTGTCTATATTGATAAGTTCATATTTAAAACGAGTCGGAAATGGTTCTTTCGGAGTCTGTATCTTCCAGTTTTTTTGTATTATATTCCCCTTATCATCCAAACGATACATTACAAGACCATGTAACTGCTTTGTGAAAATATCTTCTCTCTTATAACGTAATAAGTCGAAGAAACGTGTGTCTTCCATTCCCATCTCACATGCTCTCTCACGAAGTATCTCTTCCAAAAGATTATTCTTGTTGCTTGTTAAGTTCTTATCTGGATTGCATGTTTCAAGTTTGCCAAGACCTACGCGGGCACGTACAATGTTTATCTGTTTAAGTGCACCGGAAAAATCATTGTTGGCTTGAAGCAATGCTTCTGCATAAGTCAGGTATAAATCTGAAAGACGCAACATAATCCATTGGGTATATTTGCGTTTGTAGTCATTTATACACCAGAATTTCATAGCTCCAAAACCAGTAGCAAACATACCTTTTTGCTGAATAGGACATTGTGCTCCATCATTACCATAAACCCATGCTTCTGCAGGATCTCCTGACATATTACCTGTTACACCATCTAAAACTGTAGGCTGACCGTTTACACGCATTTCTTCGTACATACGAGGGTCACGCGTTAATACACCAGTACCTCTGGCTGGGTCGCCTGTAAAGAACATTTTATCTTGTTTCCCTTCTGCCTCTGTTTTATCCCAATCGAATGGTTTTCCGTCGGCCCATGGAAACATACTCATATACTCAACAGTAGAACAATAACCACGTCCTATACTAGTCCAGTATTTAAATACATTTTTTGAATCATTACCTGCATCGGTACCAGCTGCACGAACACTATGTATAATTTCACGGCTTCCTTGTTCCATATATCCTAAACGATATGCCAAACGATAATCTTCCGGACGTATAGTACCTGTAGTGTTGGTAGCTTGCGTTAAACTATAATAGCCATTCTGATTTAGCATTGTGAAAAAATCTTCACAAGCCTTTAAACATTCTTTCCATAGATTAGCGTTATAAGATCCATACCAAATTGCCTTATCGGTAGAACCAGGATAATATGGCTCGTTATTATTGAATAAAGGAGAGGCTGCGAATTGAAGAACCTTACACTTCATACCCATAGCTGCAGCTTTTGTCCAACGGCCTGTTTCTGTTTCAGGATCACTTACTGACCATGGTAGTACAGGTATAGCCTCATCTAATAGTTTAATAATATGGTTCACTGTTTCTTCTGCCGTATTGCGAGGGATATCGTAAGTGGCATCAGTTCCAGTAAAGGTCTTTTCTATGATAGGTACTCCACCATAATGACGGAATACATCAAAATAACGTGTCGCTACAATACATTTGGTTTGTGCGACCATCGATTTCTTTTCTTCATCACTAAGTCCTGGAACTCTATCAATATTCTCAATCAAAAGGTAGGCGTTATGAATAGCAGTCCAAATAGAATTACGAAGATAATCGAAGCGATTGGAACGTACTCCATGCATTGCTGTCAAGTTACCTTTATAATAACTACTCTTTATACCAGAACTATATGTAAAAATATAAAGGTCGGTTAAAGCATCCAATTTTCCCACATATGGATTGGCGCTTTCAAATGAAGTTTGACGCCCATCATTGTTCAAACCTAAACCATAATATTGATATGTATATAAGTTAGTAAGGAATTGGCGGGTGTATTCTGCATTACTAAAAACCGTATCCTTTGTAATAGATCCGCCAGGAGCCTTATCAAGAAAGGCATTACCAAATTTTATCTCATCTACACACGAGGTAGAAATTGCAGATGACAGTGTTAAACCTACGGTAATATTTAATAAATATTTGTGATATTTTTTCATATTCTCTATTTTTAAGATATTAGAAACCAAGTCTTAAACTTAATGAATAAGTTTTTGTCAATGGATAACTTGGAGAGTTACTTGCTCTTGATTCAGGATCGCCAAATACATAAGGAGTAAATGTAATCAAGTTGTAACCTGTTAATGCCAATTGGAATGTATTTAATTTGAGTTTCTTCATGAATGGCAAGTCAAAATTGTATGCAATTTGCAAGTTCTTCAAACGTAAATATTTAGAATCTTTCTCCCATAATGTTGATGAAGAGTAATTATTGTTTCCGTTTTCGAAAGTAGCTCGCGGAAATTCAGCATTTGGGTCGGGATTTTCGTTAGTCCAAGTATTGGTAGTATGAAATTTTAGCAAACCACCATCATCCACTGTCTGGCGATTGGTAAAAGGACGTTGGAATACATTTGAAATCTGTCTTGTTACATTCCAAGCACCTGCCCAAAGCATTGAAAAGTCAAAACCTTTCCAGTTGAAACCTAGATTTATACCAGCCATATATTCCGGATCGTCTGTAAAGCCAAAATCACGAGACATGTCTGAAGCATCTATAATACCATCTCCACTCAAATCAACATATACACAGTCACCATTCTTTAACTTATCGCCTGCAATTTGTGTAGGCATATCTTTTCCATATACCTCTTGATAACGTTGAGGAGTAGTTTGGTCATTATAGTATTCAAAGAATAAATATTGTGAGCGTGTTCCTATACGGCGGTTCTTTGAACTCTGATACTCATAAGCCTGCGGAGCTTCTTTGTTTTCAACTATTTTATTTTGATTGTACATTAAGTTTAAACCTACATTATAGCGGAAATCAGAACCTATTTTATCATTCCATTTAAGAGAAAGTTCCCATCCCCAACTTTTAACTTTACCTAAATTGGCTGTTGGCAAAGAGAATCCTAGAATACCTGGAGCGGTTCCATCTGACAAAAGAATATCTTTACGATTTTCTGTATAGTAATCAAATGAAGTCTTTAAACGATCGGCAAGGAAATTAATATCAACGCCATAATTTATCTTTAATGCCTTTTCCCAAGTCACATTAGGATTATTTTTACTACTTTCATAAGAACCAGGGGTAACGGTTCCGTTATTAATACCAAATAAATATCCATTTCCTCCTCTATTAATCAAACCATAATCGTTTGTATAATAAGGATCAGAAGTATACATAAAACGAGTTACTCCTCGGTCATTACCTACCAAACCGATAGAATATCTTAATTTAAGGAAACTAACTGTAGGTTTTAATGCTTCCCAAAAATTCTCTTCACTCACTACCCAACCAAAAGATCCAGAAGGGAAAGTACCGAAACGTTTATCTTCTGCAAAGTTCTCCGAACCATTGTAACCAATATTAAATTCAGATAAATAACGATTCTTAAAGCTGTAAGTAACACGACCAGCAAAACCAACTAGACCACGTGGTATATCCGAATAGGTACTAGGATAATATTCTTTACTTTGATTATACAATGCCAAAGCCGAAATAGAATGTTCTCCTATATTTCTAGACCAATTAAGAGCAGCTTCCATATACCAATTACGTTCTCTTCCAGGCTCTTGCGTCTTATCGTACGTAACCTCTTTATCATTACCATTTTTTCTATATACTAAAAGTGGATTACCATTAGTATCATTAATAATATTTCCATTATCATCGGTCGCCACTATAGGAGTATAAGTAGCAAGATTGTGTGTGGCTTGAGTTGTAGAACTGAAATTACTATTGTATGAACCTTTAACATGGAATTTCAATCCTTTAGTGATAAAATCAAGTTTTTGAGTTAAGGTTATGTCAGAAGTCAAATTGTTATTACTAGTCTGCATGAATCCTACACCATAATAACTCATTCCTGCGGCTCCAACAAAAGGTAGTCTTAAATCAGGATTATCTGCATAAGGCTCGTTTGTAAGTTCTATCAAATGTCCATTTCTTAATCCAGGACTGGAAAAAGGTGTTGAGAAATACATATTGATAAGCATACCGGCACTCCCTTGTCCTGTATATGGCTTGCCTGCATCATCCACACTTCCTGCTATATTCATAGATAGAGTGGTAGACTTAGTTACATCAATATCAAGATTTGTACGATAGTTAAAGCGCTTGTATGAGTAATCAACATTATAAGGAAGACCAAAATCTTCAAATAAACCACCTTGTGTATAAGCACCGGCCGATATGAAGTAACGTACATTCTTTGTTCCGCCGGATATGTTTATATTATGCTGAGTTTGAATTGAAGAACTTTTTAAACAATAGTCAATCCAGTCTGTATCAGGAAAACGGATAGGATCTGAATGATCTTTGAATTTTTGAACAACAGCATCTGTAAACATTACATTCTCAACCCCATCATTACGTTGCATTTGGTTGTAGAAGGTTGCATACTCATAAGAATTTGCCATTTCCAAAGGTTTTGTGGGAGCAATGATACTTGCCGAAGAAGATATTGATATTTTTGCTTTACCTTCTGCTCCACGCTTTGTTGTAATCAATACTACACCATTAGCACCTCTTACACCAAATACTGCAGTAGCAGAAGCGTCTTTCAAAATAGATATACTTTCTATTTCATTAGGATCAATACTATTAAAATCACGCTCAACTCCATCTACCTGAATTAAAGGAGACGAATCCTTAAAGGTTCCTTTACCTCGTACAAAAATAGATGCCGCGTCACTACCGGGTTCTCCTGAGTATTGTACTGTAGTCAGACCAGACATCTGACCTGTTAACATGTTTGAAATTGAACCTGTAGGAGTTTTTGCCAATTCATTTCCTGATACACTTGACAGAGATCCTGTAACAGATACTTTCTTTTGTGTACCATAAGCAACGACTTGAACTTCTCCTAATACTTGGGTATCTTCTTCAAGAACAATCTTTAATTTTGTTCCGTTTACTACAACCGTTTTAGTGTTGTATCCTATAAATGAAACAATTAATTTGGCTTTTGCCGGAATGTTACTTAAACTAAAATTACCATTAAAATCGGTTATTGTTCCAGTCGTTTGACCTTCAATGATGACATTAGCTCCAATAATAGGTTCACCTGTATTATCAACAATAGTACCAATTACAGTAGTTTTTTGCTGATTTATTTCATAACTCTCTAATAAAGAGTGTGTTTCTGCCGATATTGGTCTAAATGGGGCAGACAGTAAAGGGATAAGAAGAAGCCATCGTGTTTTACAACAATGACTAAACAGAGTCTTTTCTTTTCTGTTTATCATACTTTAATTTTTAAGTTAAACAAAAGTTTTTAGTTATTTAATTGTTATTATATTATTAAATATTTAAAAATGCAAAAATATATTTAACAGAATAGTGGAACAATGTTGTTTTGTACAAAGTGATGGAATAATAGATTTTATTTGACTTTTTAGAGTATAAGATGTATTGCTGTATAAAAAAATAGATTGAATTAATGTAGAAAAATAGATCATAATAGGTAGAAAAATTGATTTTATTTAATGAAATACAAGTTAAAAATATAATAATTAGTTAATATATGGGATAATAAATTAAAAACAACCTCTAGTTATTCCTAATCGGGTTAATTTCGTTAATCTAGATTGTTTTGGATACTTTGGTGAAAAATGTTGCCAAATAAGAACTTCGCTTCTTATCTTTTATATATACCCTTTATAACTGTAGGAATGTTATTGAGAATGAACTAAAATCTATTAAAATGAATCTATTTCTATGGACGCGTTATATTCTTAATGGTAGTTTTGCATAAAACAAATATACTATGATAAACAGATTACTATTATTATTGGTGACTGCGATATGCGTAAGTCATAATATAATGGCACAAGAAGGGCGTGAAAAATATAATTTCAACGCCGAATGGTTATATAAGATTGGTGATTATACAGAAGCCAAGAAAAGTTCTTATATAGACAAAGATTGGACAAAGGTGACTCTTCCACGTGCTTTCAATGAGGATGAGGCATTTAAACTTTCAATAGATGAACTTACAGATACTATAGTATGGTATAGAAAACATTTTCGTATTCCTTCAGGAGGTAAGGGGAAAAAAGTTTTTGTAGAATTTGAAGGAGTACGTCAAGGAGCCGACTTCTATATTAACGGAAAATATTTGGGCCTTCACGAGAATGGAGCAATGGCTGTGGGCTTTGATCTTACACCGTATATAAAGTATGAACAGGAAAATGTAATTGCAGTAAGGATTGATAATAATTGGAATTATCGTGAACGTGAAACTAATACAAAGTATCAGTGGAGTGACCGAAACTTCAATGCAAACTATGGTGGCATTCCAAAGAATGTTTGGTTACATGTAACCGACAAAGTATATCAAACTCTTCCTATTTACAGTAATCTTAAAACGACTGGAGTATATGTTTATGCCGACAATATAAAAGTAAAGTCAAAGATAGCTAATATCCATACTGAATCCGAAATAAAGAATGAATCGAACAAATCAAAGCAAATATTTTATAAGGTAGAACTGTTAGATAAAGATGGAAAATGCATAAAGAAGTTTGAAGGCAATAACGTTGTTGTAAAACCTGGAGAAACTAAAATACTTAATGCATCAGCCGAAGTAGATAATCTGCATTTCTGGAGTTGGGGATATGGATATCTTTATACAGTAAAGACTAGCTTGTGGGTAGATGGAAAGAAAATAGATGAAGTATCTACAAAAACGGGCTTTCGAAAGACACGTTTTGCTGATGGCAAATTCTGGTTGAATGATCGTGTGCTTCAACTTAAAGGTTTTGCTCAGCGTACTAGTAACGAATGGCCTGCAGTTGGCCTTAGTATTCCTGCATGGTTAAGTGATTACAGCAATGGTTTGATGGTAGAGGATAATGCAAATCTGGTAAGATGGATGCATATAACTCCATGGAAGCAAGATGTAGAATCGTGTGACCGAGTGGGACTTATTCAGGCAATGCCGGCAGGAGATGCAGAAAAAGATAGAGAAGGACGTCAATGGGGACAGCGTACTGAATTAATGCGTGATGCTATAATCTATAATCGAAACAATCCAAGTGTAATTTTCTATGAGTGTGGAAATGAATCAATTAGCCGTGAACATATGCTAGAGATGAAAGCTATACGCGATAAATACGATCCTCATGGAGGTCGTGCAATAGGATCGCGTGAAATGCTTGATATACGAGAGGCCGAATATGGTGGTGAGATGCTTTATATAAACAAAAGTAAGCATCATCCTATGTGGGCAATGGAATACTGTAGAGATGAAGGTTTGCGTAAATACTGGGATGATTATTCTTATCCTTATCATAAAGATGGAGAAGGTAATAATGAATTTCGTTCGGCTATGACAAACACTATACAAAAGAAAGTAGATGCTAGAGTTTATAACAGAAATCAGGATTCTTTTACTATAGAGAATGTTATTCGATGGTTTGATTATTGGCGTGAACGTCCCGGAACTGGTAGCCGTGTAAGTTCGGGTGGAGTTAAGATTATATTTTCGGATACAAATACTCATTATCGTGGAGTAGAGAACTATCGTAGAAGCGGTGTAACCGATCCTATGCGTATTCCAAAGGATCCTTTTTTTGCACATCAAGTAATGTGGGACGGTTGGGTAGATATTGAAAATTATCGTGCTCATATAGTAGGACATTGGAATTATAATGAGGGAACGGTAAAACCTGTTTATGTAGTTTCTAGTGCGAATAGCGTAGAACTTTTATTGAACGGAAAGACTTTGGGTAAAGCTAATAAGGAATACAATTTCTTATTTACATTTAAGGATATTAAGTTTGTACCCGGAAAGTTGGAAGCAGTAGGATATGATGTAAATGGTAAGGAGTGTTGCCGTACATCTATTTCGACAGCAGGTGATCCACAGAAGATAAAGCTTACTGTTATAAGTAACCCTAAAGGATGGAAAGCCGACGGAGCAGATATGGCACTTATTCAGGTAGAGATTACTGATAAGGATGGTAATCGTGCACCATTGGCTAATGATTTGATACATTTCGAACTTGACGGACCAGCAGAATGGAGAGGTGGTATTGCTCAAGGAAAGAATAATTTTATTCTTTCAAAAGATTTGCCTGTGGAGTGTGGCATAAATCGTGTATTGGTAAGGTCACTTAATAATGCCGGTTTGGTAAGAATAAAGGCTAGTGCGAAAGGATTTAAATCTGAAGAAATTTCTTTGAACACTGTATCAATAGATGTAAAAGATGGACTTAGCAAGTATATTCCAGGCAATGAAATAGAAGGAAGATTGGATAGAGGAGAGACTCCTTTAACACCTTCGTATCATGATACTAAAATAGATGTTCCTATTCTTTCGGCTGTTGCTGGTTCGAATAATGAAAATGTATCAAATAGCTTTGATGACAATGAACTTAGTGAATGGAAAAATGATGGCAAGTCAAGTACAGCATGGATAAAATATCGTCTTGAAAGAGCCGCTGTAATAGATGAAGTATGCATAAAACTTACAGGGTGGAGAATGAGAAGTTATCCTTTAGAAATTTATGCAGGTAATGAACTTATATGGAGTGGCGATACAGAAAAAAGTCTTGGATATATACATCTTGATGTAAAACCGATATTGGCACAGGAAATAACAATCAAGCTGAAGGGTGCAAGTAAAGAAGAAGATGCATTTGGACAGATAGTGGAAGTTGCTGCACCAGCTGCAGGAGAGTTAGATTTGTTCAAGGCCAAAGGAGGAGATAAAACAAATAATGAGTTGCGTATTGTAGAGGTAGAGTTTAAGGAAAATCTTAATCAATAATGAAAACTGATACTATTATATTGGGATTAGAAATGTTAATTATAAAACTATAAAAATGAGAAAGCTTTTTTTATACGTTCTTATATCGTCTGCTTTTTTTGCTTATGGACAATTTAAACCAACAAAAATATGGCATGACAAAGAGAGAGAGTTGAGGTACCAACCAAACGGAGAATACTTCACCATAAATAATGGTGACAAACGTTTCACAAGAGCCATATATGGGAATAATTCAGGTTTTCGTTTTGAAACAAGTGACTTCCCTGAATTTGGGTTATATATGCCAAACTTAGGAGGTACGGTATATATGGCAATATCAACTCCTACAAAGAATGTATGGATAAGCCAACTTGAATCAATAAAATCAGAATTTCGTTCGGGACAAAGAATATATACTCTTCGGGACAAGAATATATTAGGAAATGGCGAACTGATAATTAATGCAGTAGCACTGGCTGATAATGATGGGCTTATTGTAAAGTATGAAGGGAAAAATGTTCCTAATGATATAAAGCTTATTTGGATTTATGGAGGAGCAAGCAACAAACGATTTAGTAGAGAGGGCGACTTGGGGGCTGATCCTAAAGATTGTTTCTATCTTAAACCATCTAATTGTAAAGGTAATATTTTTAATATAAAAGATAATAGTTTTATTTTATATTACGGACAGAAGTCTCGTCCACTATCTGATACTGAGGCTTACGAAAATAAAGGTACATATAAACCGGAAATAAACTCACAAGAAATAGTTGCAAATCCTACTCTTGCTATAAAGGGTATATTTCCCAAGACTTCTGATGTAAGAGTAGTTGATGGGAATAATATAGATTCATTGGAAAAACTAATAAAATCAAATAGTTCTGATTGTCCTCTTGTAATGGCACAGAATGTAATTACTTCAAAGCCTTTTTATTTTGAACTGCATAATTATAAGGATAGTGTATCGTTTGACTATTCTGATTTAAGTACTCTTTTTGAAGAAGGAGTCAAATTTAGAACAGAAATAGCCAGTTCAATAGAAATAAATACTCCCGATTCATATATTAACACACTAGGAGGAATATATTCGGGTGCAGAAGATGCTGTATGGGAATCTCCAGGATATCTTCATGGAGCTATAGGATGGCGTATGCCTTTGACTGGGTGGCGTGCAGCTTACTTAGCCGATTTGATGGGAAAGCATGATAGAGCACGAACTCATTTTAATGGTTACTTAAATTCACAGGTTACAGATGTACCTGTCACCCTTCCTCCTACACAAGATAAAGATTTATACTTAGCACGTGCAGCTAAAGTTTGGGGTACACCAATGTATAGTAATGGATATATATGTAGAATGCCTAATCGCAAAGATGTAATGCATCATTATGATATGAATCTAGTTTTTATAGATGAATTATTATGGCATCTTAATTGGACTGGAGACTTGGATTATGCTAAAAAAGTATTTCCAGTTATAAAAAGACATCTTGCGTGGGAAAAGAATACATTCGATCCTGATAATGATGGATTATATGATGGATACTGTTGTATTTGGGCTTCTGATGCCTTACAATATAATGGTGGGAAAGTAACTCATTCTTCTGCTTATAATTATAGAGCTAATAAAATGATGGCCGAGATTGCGAAGCTAATAGGAGAAAACCCTGATCCATATAATAATGAAGCTGAACTAATAATTTCTGCTATAAATCGTGAGTTATGGATTCCAGCAAAAGGTTGGTGGGCAGAGTTCAAAGATAATATGGGAAATGGATTATTACACGAAAGTGCTGCATTATGGAGTATATATCATAGTATTGACTCTGATATACATGATAATTTCAAATCTTACCAAGCTACAAGATATGTAGATACTCAACTTCCTCATATACCTGTAATAGCTAAAGGACTAAAGGATACTTCCAATTATGTGGTCGCAACAACTAACTGGCAACCATACATGTGGTCTATAAATAATGTAGCATTCGGCGAAATAATGCATACATCTCTTGCATATTGGCAGAGTGGTCGAGGAGATGAGGCTTTTAAAATGTATAAGGGGGCTATTCTTGATGCAATGTATCTAGGTTCGGGGCCAGGAAATATAACGCAAATTTCTTTTTATGATGCAGCTCGTGGAGAAATGTATCGCGATTTTGCCGATCCTGTCTCTATGGCAGTCCGCGCTTTGGTTCAAGGTATGTATGGAATAATACCAGATCTGATGAATAATAAGTTATTAATAAAACCTTCTTTTCCATCATCTTGGAATTTTGCAGATATAAAGACAAAGAATATGGAATATTCATTTAAACGTGAAGGTAAAACAGATAGATATGAAATTACTCCTAATTTACTAAAGAAAAATGTAAATCTTATATTGGATGTTAAGTCACGTGGAACATATTTGAAATCAGTAAAAGTAAATAATAAGAATGTTAATTATACTATTGACGAACAAGCTATATTACAACCGATAATAAGAATTGAATGTGGAATAGCAGATAACTATGATATAGTAATAGAATGGGGAGACAATACTCTTATACCTGAGAATATCGATAAACAAGTAGTAAATGGCGAAAGCATTAATGTTAATTTAAAGAATGAAATTGTCGATGTATACGATCCCCAATCGATTTTATGTTATAAAAAAATAGAAAATGGTACCCTTACATCAATTGTAAAAGGTGAAGAGGGACACAGAACTATTTTTGTCAAGGTTAAAGAAGGAGAAATGCTTTTTTGGCAACCGATAGATGTTAATATAATGAATCCTTTAAAGATAGAAAGCAATGAAGAATATGAATTGTTATCATTTACTATTACAAATAACAGTAACAATGTAATTGATGGAGAATTATATCTTAACGGAAAGAAAATGAAGGATAAAGTAAAACTGAATCCTAACTGTAGTTATACATATAACTTGAACTCTCCATATGCCACATTAGGTACAAATATAATAGACGTTAAGGGAAAATCAAATAAATACTCTTTGTCGGTTATAAATTGGAATGTGAAGAATAATCCGAATATAGTTTATAGGACAATTGACTTTTCAAATAAACTGAATGATAAAATAACAAATATATTCCAGTATGATAAATACCTTACACCACGTTATAAATACACTACTCTTCAAGTTCCTACCCAAGGAATGGGGCAATGGTGTCATCCAAAGGATTTATCTGTTATTGATGATTCAGGATTACGTATCGCAGCTATGAAGAATGATAATATTTATCGTATGCCGCAAGGTATTCCTTTCCTTACAAATGGAGATAGTACCAAGAACAATATCTTATTTACAACTCTTTGGGATAACTATCCATCTAATGTTGATATTCCATTGAATGGAAAGGCATCTAAAGCATATTTCCTTGTTGCGGCTTCAACATATCATATGCAAGCAGATATAATAAATGGTAAATTAAAAGTATTTTATAAAGATGGAACTCAAGAGGTACTAGATTTAGTATTACCTGATAATCTTCTTCCTCTTGATCAAGATATATTTATCGATGGATGGGCTTTTAACTGTAAACAACCACGACCATGGCGAGTAAGGCTAAAAACAGGAGATGTCAGTAAAAATCATGCATATACTCTTAATAAAACTATTTCAAATAATCCTATATATATAGAAGGAGGAATGTGTACTATGTTAGATTTGCCACTAAATCCTAAAAAAGAACTTAAATCATTGACATTAGAGACTATTGCTAATGAAGTTATTATAGGGTTAATGAGTGTTACTTTGGTAGAGTAAAAATCAATATAAACACTATTGGATCGATTTTAATTAATAGAACGCATAAAAATATTATATATTAATCTAATATTATAACAGAATGAAATTTTTTCTTATATTCATTACGTTTGCTATTAGTTGTTTTACTGAGATAAGCGCACAAAACAACATAGCTTCACCTATGAAAGATGTAAATAAGGTAATAGACAATACTTTGGATAGTCTTAATATAGCTAAATCTGCGCGCCCTATTCCAGGATCTTCACGAATAGGTGAGAATCCTGTTCTATTCTTGGTTGGAAATTCTACAATGAGAACTGGTACATTGGGTAATGGAAATAATGGTCAGTGGGGTTGGGGATTCTTTGAACAGGAATATTTTGATACAAATAAAATAACTGTAGAGAATCATGCTCTTGGAGGTACAAGTAGTCGTACTTTTTATAATCGTTTGTGGCCTGATGTACTTAAAGGTATACGCAGGGGCGATTGGGTTATAATAGAATTGGGACATAATGATAACGGTCCATATGATAATGGTCGTGCTCGTGCTTCTATTCCGGGAATAGGTAAAGATAGTTTAAATGTAGTAATTAAGGAAACTGGAGTAAAAGAGACTGTTTATACTTATGGAGAGTACATGCGTAGATTTATAGATGATGTTAAATCAAAAGGAGCTAATCCAATATTAATGTCGCTTACTCCACGTAATGCTTGGCAAGATAAGGATAGTACAGTAATAACTAGAGTGAATGAAACTTTTGGATTATGGGCAAAACAAATAGCTCAGGAAAAGAAGATACCTTTTATTGACCTAAATGAAATAACAGCCAGAAAGTTCGAAAAATTCGGAAAAGAGAAGGTAAAGACTATGTTTTACATAGACCGTATTCATACAAGTGAATTTGGCGCAAAAGTTAATGCAGCTTCGGCAGCTCAAGGTATCAAAGAGTGTGAAGGTTTGGAGTTAGCTAGTTATCTAAAGCCGGAAATTAAAGATGATGAGACAGGCAAGAGCAGAAAACCAGGATGTCCGGTGCTATTTACTATTGGTGATAGTACAGTAAAGAACAAGGATAACGATAAGAATGGAATGTGGGGTTGGGGCAGTGTGATAGCTACATTGTTCGATAATTCCAAGATAACAGTAGAAAATCACGCAATGGCTGGAAGAAGTGCTCGTACATTCCTTGACGAAGGTCGTTGGGATAAGGTTTATAATGCTCTACAACCAGGAGATTTTGTTATTATTCAGTTTGGTCATAATGATGCTGGTGATATAAATATAGGAAAAGCGCGTGCTGAACTTCCCGGCGTGGGAGATGAAAGCAAGGTGTTCAAGATGGAAAAGGATGGACGTTTTCAGGTTATATATACTTTTGGATGGTATTTACGTAAGTTTATTCGCGATGTTCAGGAAAAGGGTGCAACGGCCATTGTACTTAGTCATACTCCACGCAATATGTGGGATAATGGCGATATAATAAGAAATACGTCATCATTTGGTAAGTGGACAAGTGAAGTTGCAAATGCTACAGGATCTTATTATATTGATTTGAATAAGATTACTGCAGACAAACTTCAAAAGATTGGTTACGAGAAAGGATTGAAACAAGTTGGTACTTACTTCAATAATGATCATACTCATACATCTTTAAAAGGTGCTAACATGAATGCTAAAAGCATTGCCGAAGGGCTGAAACAAGTTAATTGTCCTCTGAAAAATTACTTAAAATAGGTATAACAAAATATGAAGAGTTATTTGTTTATAATGTTCTTGTGCATTTCTATAATAGGAAGTGCACAAGAACTTTTTGTTTCCGGACTTAACAAGAAAGAGTTCGCAAAACATTGGAAAGTTGAGTCTGAATCTGCCGACTATAAGGTTTCGTTCAGCGGTGATACTACAGAGATAATATCGCCAAAAGGACTTACTCTTTGGAGAAAAGAAAAAATGAAGGGTAATATTACTATAGAATATGATGCTTGTGTAATGATGGAAGAGGGTAGGAAGGAAGATCGTTTAAGTGATCTCAATTGCTTCTGGATGGCATCTGATTCTAAGTACCCGGAAAATTTATGGAAACGCGAAAAGTGGAGAAGTGGAATTTTCCTGAATTGTTACTCCTTACAGCTTTATTATCTTGGATATGGAGGAAATCACAATTCTACTACACGTTTTAGAAGATATAACGGTGACGAAAATGGTATAAAAGAAACTACTGCTCGTCCAGCTATATTGAAAGAATATACAGATAAGGAGCATTTGCTTAAACCAAATCATTGGTATCATATAAAAATATCAAATGTAGGCGATCGTGTTACATATTACATCGATGGTGAGAAATTGGTTGACTATCGTGATGAGAATCCATTGAAAGAAGGATGGTTTGGTTTCCGAACTACTCTTTCGCGCACAAGAATAACAAACTTTAAATGTCATTCAAGTGAGGTTTATACACCGCTTAAATGGGTAGGAGAGAAACCAAATAATGATACTCCTGCCAGTTTTGGCGTACCATTTAAAAAGGGAGATGTGAAAGGAATAAACGATATTTCATTAAGAGATGGTAAAGGTAATCAAATTGCGGCTGATTTTCGTGTATTGGCCTATTGGCAGGATGGCTCAGTTAAATGGGGAGGAATATCTTCTTTAATTCCTAAAGAGGCAGATAATCTTTACATTGATAAATCTAATAATAACAATATATCCAAACAGCAGATAATTATCGAGAATACTGGTAATACTATAAAGATAGGAACTGGGCCGTTAACTGCTACTTTAACAAGTAATGGAAATTCAATTATAGATAGTCTGGTTTATAATGGAATAACTGTTGCTTGCAGTGGGAAGTTAGTATGTTCAACTCAAAGCACTCCTTTGCAAGAAGGTGTGAAAAACATTTCTTACGAAAACTATGAGAGTAAAATTAAGAATCTAAGTATAGAGCGTAAAGGTAAGGTAAGTGCTGTTGTTAAAATTGAGGGAATTCATTATAATATTAATACAAATCGGGAATGGCTGCCTTTTGTTGTCAGACTCTATTTCTATGCTGGAAGTCCAGAGATAAAGATGGTTCATAGTTTTGTCTTTGATGGTGACCAGCATAAAGATTTTATTAATTCCTTAGGAATTAAATTTGATGTACCTCTACGCGATGAATTATACAATCGTCATGTAGCTTTCTCTACTGCAGATGGTGGTGTATGGAGTGAACCGGTGCAACCTCTTACAGGTAGAAGAGTCCTTTCATTAAAAAGAGAAAAGGGGGGAGATGATAAAGAGTTTGTGTTACAAAGACTACAGATGGAAGGTAAAAGAATATCTCCTTACAATGAATTCGATGAATATAATCGTTCTTTACTTGATAATTGGGCTTCTTGGAACAGTTATCGTTTGTCGCAGATTAATTCGGATGCATTTTCAATACGAAAGAGGGCCAATGATGACAATCCATGGATTGGTACTTTTAATGGTACTCGTGCTACAGGTTATGCATTTGTAGGAGATGTTACGGGCGGACTGGGAATTATGTATAAAGATTTCTGGCAATCGTATCCGTCGTCTATAGAGATAACCGACACAAAGACTACCAATGCAAAAATAACTATATGGCTTTGGAGTCCCGAATCAGAACCTATGGATTTAAGACATTATGATAACGTGGCTCATGATCTTAATGCAAGTTATGAAGATGTTCAGGAAGGAATGAGTACTCCTTATGGGATAGCTCGTACCACTTCAATAACTATACTTCCACAAGAAGGTTACAAAGGAAAAGAAAACTTTGCACAAACAGCTCGTTACTTATCAAATGATAATTTTTTGATGGCACTTCCCGAATATTTACATGAGCGTAAGGCTTTTGGAGTATGGAGTTTGCCCGACCGCTCGAATGATTTCCGTAGTAGTGTGGAAAATAGATTGGATACATATATTGACTTTTATAAAAAAGCAATAGAGCAGAATAAATGGTATGGCTTCTGGAATTACGGCGATGTAATGCATGCTTACGATCCTGTACGTCATGAATGGAAATATGACGTAGGAGGTTTTGCATGGGATAATACAGAGTTAGCATCTAATATGTGGCTTTGGTATAATTTTCTTCGTACCGGCAGAAGTGACTTATGGAATATGGCAGCGGCTATGGCACGTCATACAGCAGAAGTTGATGTGTATCATATAGGTACAAATTCCGGACTTGGAAGTAGGCATAATGTGAGTCATTGGGGATGCGGTGCAAAAGAAGCCCGAATAAGTCAGGCAGCATGGAATCGCTTTTATTATTATCTTACAGGTGATGAGCGTTTTGGAGATTTAATGAAAGAGGTAACAGATGCCGACCAAAAACTATATACTTTAGATCCAATGCGCTTGGCCGAACCTCGTTCTATGTATCCTTGTACTGCACCTGCTCGTTTGCGCATTGGTCCAGACTGGCTTGCTTATGCCGGAAACTGGATGACCGAATGGGAAAGAACTCGTAATACAAAGTATCGCGATAAGATAATTACAGGAATGAAATGTATAGCAGATTTTCCTAATGGCCTTTTTACAGGTCCAAAGACATTAGGATTCTATCCTGATACTGGTGTAATAACTAAAGAGGGAGATCCTGATCTTAAAAGCACCAATCATCTAATGACAATAATGGGAGGCTTTGAGATAATGAACGAAATAATGGATATGGTTAATATTCCAAAATGGAACAAGACATGGCTTTACTTTGCTCAAAACTATAAGGATATGGCTATGAAGATAAGCAGAAATCGTTTTCGTGTATCACGCCTTATATCTTATGCAGCATGGCAATTAAAAGATGAAAAGCTAAGAAAAGAGGCTTGGAAAGACTTAATGACAAGAATGGAACATACTGAAGCACCTCCATTTGTAATAAATAAGATACTGCCTCCACAAGTACCGGCTCCGATAGATGAATGTCCTTCTATAAGTACTAATGATGCTGCTATGTGGAGTCTTGATGCTATTTACATGCAAGAGGTTATTCCTGAATAATTAAATGTTATTTTCCTCTCTTATAAATAAAAAATATATTTTTGGGAGACTTTTATAGTATAAAAACGTCTTTATTTATTGAAAGGAAGTTTTATTAACTTGTCTCAATAAGAAAGACGTTTTTTTGCAACAATTATAAATTCAAATAATATGAAAAACAAAATTACTTTTATTTTACTATTTGTATTGTCGCTTTTCTATGCAGATGCACAAAACAAATCTTACTCAAGATGGTTTGCCGATTCTGAAATGAAAAGATTCCCTAAAGCATATCAGTTAGATCATGGAAAAAGACTATTCTTTGGTTATTCACAGGGGGTGGGATGCTGCGCAATGCTTAAGATGTGGAAAGCAACCAACGATGAAAAATATTTTAGATATGTAGAAGAGTGGGCAGATTCGCTCATAAATGATAAAGGTGATATAGAGCTCTATGATATGTCTACTTATAATATAGATTACATAAATTCTGGTAAAGTACTTTTTGATTTGTATAACCGTACCAATAAGGAAAAATATAAATTGGCAATGGATTTGCTTATAAAACAAATGTCACGCCATCCTCGTACTCTTGAGGGAGCCTATTGGCATAAACTTATATATCAACATCAAATATGGCTTGACGGACTTTATATGGCTTCTCCTTTTCTTGCACAATATGGGTCAGAATTCAACAAGCCAGAATGGATAGACGAGGCAGTAAAGCAAATAACTCTTTGTCATAATCATACTATAGATACAAGGACTGGATTATATCATCATGCATGGGATGAAAGCAAGAGTCAGCGATGGGCAAATCCTGATACAGGGCATTCGCCTAATTTCTGGGGAAGGAGCATAGGATGGTGGTTTATGGCAATGGTAGATGCACTGGATTTCATTCCTGAAAATCATGAAGGATATTCAAGAATTATAGGATATATAAAGGATCTTGCTGCTGTATTGCCTAAATATCAGGATAAGGATGGGTTATGGTATCAGGTGCTTGATCAGCCCGAGCGTTCAGGTAATTTTCCAGAAGCATCGGTCACCACTCAGTTTATGTATGCATATGCAAAGGCTGCAAATAAAGGATATATAGACAAATCATACCGTAAGATTGCCGAAAAAGCTTTTGATGGATTGAATAAAAAACTTATAGTTACAACTCAAGATGGTTTGTTAAGTCTGACAAGGTGTTGTCAAGTTGGTGGATTAGGAGGAAATCCTTATCGCGATGGTAGTTTTGAATACTATATAGGCGAGAAGATGCGAGATAATGATGCAAAAGCTACCGGACCATTTATAATGGGTTGTATTGAACTAAATCGCTGATAAAATATTTTTTATATAGAATAGTGTGTCGTAATGTCAAAAATGAAAAAACACCCTTACTACATCTATGTGTGGTAGGGGTGTTAAAAATATAATATTCATTGTTACTTTTTATGCCTCTCTCTATATTGCTGTGGAGTTATGCCGGTAATCTTCTTGAAAGTTCGGCAGAAATAAGTGTTATCTTCAAATCCTAGCAGATATGCTATGCTCTTAATCGACATATTGTCTGTAATTAATATAAGCTGTGCCTTTTCAATCTTTTTTTGTGTAATATATTGCAGTGGTGTAATGTTCATTTCAACTTTGAACAGACGTATGAAGTGATCTTTTGAAAGACAGCTTATTTCGGCAAGAGAATTAATGCTTATAGTATTATATATATTTTTTCTAATGTAATGAAGTGTCTTTTGTATACGATTGTCGTTAATCTCTATCTTTGGTCGGGCATCCTTTAAAAACTTCGAAATCAATAAGTATATTATTCCTCTTGATTCTACCTTATCGCAAAAACTTCTCTCTTGATTCTTTATAATATTCTTTATCAGTGTAGAGTTGTTGTCATAACTGTTTGGATCGGACTCGGGCAGTTTCATTGTAGGGTTTATTTCGCACAACCTCTCAATAAGAACTAAATCTAGCTTTCGAGCCGGTATTTCTATTGGGAAATTAAGATCTTCCAGAATGCTTGTTTCTGATTTATGATCTTCGTATATATGAATATAGTAGTGAGTAAACTTAGAGTTACATATATAACTGTGCTCGGTAAATGAAGGAATTAAATATAGATGATTAGGCTTTAGTTCGTAGGTACCCGACGGTAATATTATTTGTGCACTACCATTCGTTACATAATAAAGACGTGTAAACGGGCTGTTTATATTCTTCCAGTTCCAGTCGCCATCATGTATGGCAAGACCTACATTAAGAATTAACAGATGTAACTGATCAATAGATTGTGTCATATTATAATAATAGATTCGTATTATATACAAAATAAAGATAAGTAAATTAATATTCCAATAATATATCGATAAATTACAATCTTATCACTGTTTTGTTTATTATGATTTTTATTTAATTATTATAATGTCGATTTTGTACTATAGTTTAGCGAATTAATATATTGCTATGAAATAATCATAGCAATATATTTGTATTCATTAATTCTTATTATGAAATACATATAATATATGAAGAAAAGACACTTATTAATCGCTTCTTTCCTGTTACTTACAACCTTACCTTCAATGTCACAGGATTATAAAATAAAAGTTTCTGAACAAAATGAAAAGATGGAACAAGGAGAGTTTCAGCCTAATTGGCAGTCTCTTAAAAAATATAAGGTTCCCGAATGGTTTAAGAATGCAAAATTCGGAATATGGGCTCATTGGGGACCTCAGTGTGTAGAAGGTTCTGGCGATTGGATGGCACGTTCTTTATATTTAGAAGGAAGTCGGGAATACAAATATCATGTAGAGCATTACGGTCATCCTTCTGAAGTAGGATTCAAGGATATAATTCCATTGTTCAAGGCCGAGAATTGGAATCCTGATAAACTTGTAGCACTTTATAAAAAGATAGGTGCTCAGTATTTCTTTGCTTTAGGCAATCACCATGATAATATGGATTTATGGGATAGCAAGTATCAGCCATGGAATTCGGTCAATATGGGTCCTAAGAAAGATATACTGGCCGAGTGGGAAAAAGCAGCACGCAAATACGGTTTGCCTTTCGGAATAAGTTTTCATGCCGATCATGCATGGACATGGTATGAACCTTCACAACGTTATGACCGTGAAGGAGCAAAAGCCGGTATTAGCTATGATGGAAAGCTGACAAAGAAAGATGGTAAAGGAAAATGGTGGGAAGGATATGATCCACAAGATCTATATGCACAGAATCATCCTTTAAGTGAGGGTAGTTGGAGTAATGGAATGATACATCGTCAGTGGGGATGGGAGAATGGTGCATGTTTGCCTACTCAAGAGTACTGTACTAATTTTTACGATCGTACACTAGATGCTATTAACAGATATAATCCTGATTTAATTTATTTTGATGTAACAGTAGTACCCTTCTATCCTGTGAGTGATGCCGGATTAAAAATTGCGGCTCATTTCTACAATCATTACATGAAGACTCATAAAGGAAAACTTGATGCGGTAATGTTTGGCAAGATATTGGATAACGAACAGCGTAAAGCTTTGGTATGGGATGTAGAACGTGGGGCACCTGATAAAATTGTAGATGAACCATGGCAATCATGCTCATGCATAGGAGGATGGCATTACAATACTTCCATATATGAAAACAATTCATACAAGTCGGCATCATCTATCGTAAAACTCCTTGTAGACATTGTAAGTAAGAATGGTAATCTATTGCTTAGTGTACCTTTGCGTGCCGATGGTACACTTGATGAGAAAGAAGAAGTTATTTTGAATAAGTTTGGTAAATGGATGGAAGTAAACAAAGAAAGTATTCTTGATACACGTCCATGGAGAGTCTTTGGTGAAGGTCCACTTGCCGAATCGACTATTCCTATGCATGCACAAGGGTTTAATGAAGATTCATACAATCGTGCAACTTCCGATGAAATACGTTTTACCCAAACTGATAAGTATGTATATGCTACTGTTCTTGCATGGCCTGATAAAGATAATATAATAATAAAGTCACTTGCCAACGACAAAATAAAGAGTATTGAACTGTTGGGGCATGGACGCATATCTTTTACTAAAACTAACGATGGCATTGTTGTAAATCTTCCAAAACAAAGGCCCAATGATATCGCACCGGTATTTAAAATAAAGAAATAATTATGGACTATGGATATGTATGCAAGAGATATAATTCTCCTGTAAAAAGATACTGTCAGACTCTTGATTTGAAAGATGATCCTGATCTGATAATAGAATATAAAAAACATCATTCAAAAGAAGAATCGTGGCCAGAAATAAGAGCAGGCATAAGAGCGGTAGGCATTTTAGAGATGGATATATATATAGTAGGAACCCGTTTGTTCATGATTGTCGAAACACCTGTGGAATTTGATTGGGAAAGTGCAATGAAAAAGCTTGCTGGACTGCCTCGTCAGGCCGAGTGGGAGAAACTTATGGATAAATATCAAATGTGTGAACCTAATTCAGATTCTTCAGAAAAATGGAAGATGATGGAAAGAATGTTTCATTTATATGATTAATAACTAAGTAACTATCAAAGATATATGAAATATAGATTATATATTTTTGTCTTAATGTCGTGCTTGTTTACCTATTCTATTACAAAAGCATCTACTGTTACTTGTAATAATAATTGTAGACCAATACCAAAAGACAATCAACAAAAAAATATAAGAATTTTATTTATAGGAGATTCAGTAACCGATGGAGGGTGGGGAAGAAGCGGAGGCTCGTCTCTTCCATCAGAAAAAAGAAGCAAAAACGATTTGAACCATATTTATGGAAGTGGGTATATGTATTTATGTGCAACTTACTACCAAGGAAAATTTCCTGAGAGGAATTATGAATTTTATAATAGAGGAATAAGTGGAAATACACTGGAGGATATGGAGAAGAGATGGGATAAGGATGTATTAAATATCAATCCAGACATTATTTCCATTCTTATTGGAATTAATGATATAGATAAATTTATAAATAAAAATGATTCTTCTGAATTTGATTACGCTTCATGGGAAATAAGATATAGAGCACTGCTTAATTCATGCTTGAGTAGAAATAATGATATAAAAATTATACTATGTTCTCCCTTTGTTTGCAATTCAGGTAAATTATTGAAGGAAAATAAATTTGAAGAGTATAATAAGATGGTTGAAAAGTGTTCTTCCATTGTTCGCAATATAGCTAATGACTATAAGGCTATATTTATTCCTTTCAATGAACTATTTAATAATCTGAATAAAGAATCAATAAAGCCAAATAATTATTGGATTTGGGATGGAATTCATCCTTCGCCTGCAGGGCATTATAAAATGGCCGAACTATGGATTGAAAATTTTGATAGTTATTGATTATACAATAAAATTATAAGATGAGAAACACACTATTTGTTCTTTTAATTGCTAGTAGTAGCTATTTGAATGCACAACAACTTCCACCGGAACGTGTAACTATTGATGTGCCTCAGGATGCGATAAATTCTTTGCCGGTAGGTCCATATAATGATTCATGGGAATCTATAAAAGATAACTATTCTACTCCCGAATGGTTTATTGACGGGAGATTTGGAATTTTCATACATTGGGGAGTTTATTCTGTGCCAGCAGCTGGAAGTGAATGGTATCCTAGACATATGTATGGTGCTATGCTTAAATATCATACAGAAAAATGGGGATCGCCAAAAGATTTTGGATATAAGGATTTTATTCCACTATTTAAAGCAGAAAAATTTAATGCTGATGAATGGGCTGAATTATTTCGTGAATCAGGAGCGACTTATGTAATACCTACAGCCGAACATCATGATGGATTTGCTATGTATGATAGTAATCTAACAAAATGGGATGCAAAAGATATGGGACCTAAGAGAGATATTATAGGTGAATTGGCTAAATCTATAAGAAAACGTGGTCTTAAGTTCGGAGTTTCAAATCATAGAATGGAACATTGGGATTTTATGTATCCTACAGCAGCCAAGGAACATGATTTGTTCGACTCGGCTTATGCAGATTTCTATGGTCCTCCTCAAATGCCCGACAAGAAGAAAGCATCGGCTATGGGACCTACTTCCGAAGAAGTAATGGATGGGAAAGAGGCGCCTCAAAGTAAGGAGTTTCTAAATGAGTGGCTGTATAGATGTGAAGAGATAATAGATAAGTATCGTCCAGATATTCTTTGGTTCGATAATGGAATAAATAGTCGTACACTAGATGCTGTAAAATTAAAACTTGCAGTTTATTATTACAATAAAGCAAAAAAATGGGGAAAGCCTGTTTCATTAAGTACAAAGAGTGATGCATATTTATTTGGTACTATACGCGATTTTGAAAGACAAAATCGTGCACCTAAGGATATTACTTCATATTATTGGCAAGTAGATGAACCTATAGGTCATAAGTTTGGATACGTAGAAGGTTTGCAGCTTCAATCATCATCACAGGTAATTCGTAAATTGATAGAGAATATATCTAAGAATGGAAACTTATGTCTTAATATATCGCCAAAGTCGGATGGTACTATTCCAGATGATCAGAAAATAGTTCTTAAAGAGGTGGGTAAATGGATGAAGATAAATAATGAGGCTGTATATGCTAGTAGGCCATGGATATACTATGGTGAAGGACCTTCTGTAGAAAATAATAAATCAGAGAATGAAATACGCTTTACCCAAAAAGGTAAGAATACGATTTATGCATTTATAATGAAATGGAATGGAGGCACTATTAATATAAAGTCCATGAATACACTTTATATCAGTAAGATTAAAAAAGTATCATTGTTGGGATATGGAAATTTAGATTATAAACATAACGAGAAAGGGCTGCAGATAGAATTACCTACCAATAATCCAAACATAGATATTTCGACTATTAAGGTGGAATTTTGATATATGAATTGATTTTAAAAATATAATAAGTTGTCTAACCTTTAAAATTGTATTATGAATTGCAGAACATTTCTTTTTATGTCCGTACTTTCCTTTCAATTAACTGGATATGGACAGATTAATGACTTACCAATGAAAGAAGGTAAGTTTAAAGCTACTGATGAATCCTTGTCGCAGTATCAATACCCTGAATGGTTTCAAGATGCAAAATTTGGTATTTGGGCTCATTGGGGTCCGCAAGCTGTTCCACGAGCTGGAGATTGGTATGCCAAACTTATGTATGTTCCCGAAAAAGAGAAGAATCAATGGTATGGCAATACCGATTATATACATCATTTGGAACATTATGGACATCCTACTGTAAAAGGATATAAAGATATTATACCTTTATGGAAGGCCGAAAGATGGGATCCGGATAAATTAATGAAATTGTATAAAAGGGTAGGCGCTAAATATTTTGTATCTATGGCTACTCATCACGATAATTTCTTTCTATGGAATTCGAAATTACACCGTTGGAATTCTGTAAATATGGGGCCAAAAAAAGATGTAGTGGGTTTATGGCAAGCTGCTGCAAAAAAAGAGGGTCTACACTTTGGCGTTTCTGAACATTTAGCTGCAAGTTATACTTGGTTTCAAACTGCGCATGGATGTGATAAAAATGGTCCTAAAAAAGGCATTCCTTATGATGGAAATAATCCTGAATATCAAGATTTATATCACGAAAGGGCACTATATGGTGATGATGGATGGTTAACTGTAAATCCAAAATGGCAGCGTGAATGGTATGACAGAATAAAGGAATTGGTTGATAATTATAAACCTGAGTTATTATATTCAGACTGTGGACTTCCATTCGAGAATGTTGGAAGAAGTATGATTGCGCATTATTATAATCAAAGCCTTGACAAAAATAGTAATCCTACTGTAGTGTATACGTGCAAAGAAGAGTCTAATGGACGATTTGCCAGAGATGTAGAAAGAGGTGTTATAGAGGGAATAAGTAAATATCCATGGCAAACAGATACAAGTATTGGTGATTGGTTTTATAGACAAGGACAAAAATATATGACTTCTGATGAGATTATTCAAATGTTAGTCGATATTGTCAGCAAAAATGGGAATCTTTTATTGAATGTTGTTCAAACACCTGAGGGCGACCTTGAAGATGATGTTATAAAAATATTAGAAGAAATAGCTATTTGGACTAAAGATAATGGAGAGGCTATTTACGGAACACGTCCTTGGAATATATATGGTGAAGGACCTTCAATGAATGACAAACAAGAAAAAGGAACATTTGGAGGATTAAAAGATATACGTAGTTATAAATCTGGAGATATAAGATTTACTCAGAAAAAAGACGTATTATATGCTTTCTCTATGGAAAAAGGAGATCGTAATATTAATATACATTCTTTGGGATATGATTCAAATAATAAAAAGGTAAAGTCTGTAAGGATGCTTGGAAGTGATAAGAAAATAAAATGGATCCAAAAAGATGATGCTTTGATAATTACTAATCCTGAAGTTATGCCTTCTTACAAAACTGTAGTTTTTGAAATTAAATTCAGAAAATGAAGAATAGTATAATATAATTCTTTACATAACGGATTGACTATTGGTTATCTCTATAGTAATCCAAACATATGTATTTCGACTTTTTAAATATAATGATTAGTAGAGTTGGTATCTTAATATTAGGATACCAACTTTTACTGTATTATCGTATTATTTTTTTGTTGTAAAAAAGTCAACAGACAGACACAAAAACTCATTTAATGACAAATTATATGTATTTTTAAGGCAAATATTATAAATTTCATTTATTACAAAACTCTCGTTGAATAGTACTATAACCAATAAAACTAATACACAATAATTTAAATACCTTAATAAGAAGTTAAGATGAGAAGATTTTTTATTATACATATTATATTGTTTATAATATATAATGTTGGAGTTGCTGCTAACCCTGTCCATGTAATAATAACTGCTGGGCAGTCTAATACGGACGGACGTGTGAAAAACATAAAACTACCTTTATATATAAAAGAGTTGGCAATAGACAAAAATAACTATGTGGATGGAGCTTATAAATTCTGTAAGATATCTCAAAATCGCTCCGATGGTAAATTCATTCCTTTTTGGCCTAATTGTACACGATTACCCGAAACAAACAAATGGGCTTATGATGCTGAGGTTAATGCGGGAATGCGGAAACTAGCAGAAGAAGACAAAAATATTAATTTGATAGACATGTCGGACGGTGAGTTGCAGGATGATAAATTACATTTTACAGAAAAATCGGCCGAGTATCTAGGTAAGCAGATGTATAATGTTCTGCTAGATATATTAAAAGATAAATCTCCTTTATATTCTACTTATTTAGAGAATTTATCGCGAGGAGGTTATATGGGCTTCAGAAGATCAGAAAGAATTACGTATTTACTCTACAACTATTAAAGCTGAAACTAGGAAATCCACATTAATGAGTGATCGCCAGTACAGAATGGCAATAGCCTGGCAGAATGTTGGATATAATCAGCCGCCTCATGTTGGTAAATGATAAAAATAATCCTGGAATAGTACATATTTAAAACTAAAATACTTACTTTTTTGCCAAAACATCGGAATCGTTTCCGGAGAAAATGTTCTTGTTCAAGTTGGTTAAAGATCTCTTAAATTATAAGTTTTATAATAATTTATCTTTATTTGCGTCTCATATATTAATACAATGGTATTACTGGGGAAATAATAATCATTGATTTGATATTTTTAAATGCTAATATCATTATATGTATTTTATATATGAGGATATAGCAATTAAGAATTTCATAAAATGTAACTATCTAGTTACATTTTATCTTTCCATATACTATTTATAAATGAATTACAGTGATCTGTAAATAGCTTCTATACAATAAAGGAATAAACATAGATTATATATGTTGGCATCAAGGGGAATCGGATAATATAGCAAATACACCCACAGATATATATATAAAACACTTTCTCACAATTAGAGGTGCTTTTGGCACAAATGATTGTGTAACTGTAAAATATAAAAATAAGGTTTATAAAGCTAAGTTATCCAAAGGTTATAAGATAACTCTTAATGATATTATGTTGAATATATAAATATACTATAATGAAAAACATTTTTACGATAAAAAACAATTACGGTATAGTATTAACTATACTATTTTTTAACTGTTTATGTTTGAATGCTCAGCAGTCATCTGTTTTTGGTGATTTGGGAAATGGCTATTTCAGAAATCCTGTAATACCGTCCGATTACAGCGATCCTGATATTATAAGAGTAGGTGATGATTATTATGGAATAGCCTCTACATTCTGCTTTTCTCCAGGTATGATAATTATACATTCAAAAGATCTTGTTAATTGGCAAATAATAAATCATGTAGTAGATGACATCTCTTTTCTTAATCCCGAGCTAGATTGGACCCAGATGAAAGGATATTATAATGGTATATGGGCTGGTTCTTTAAGATATCATAACAATAAATTTTATTGTCATTTTGCTACTCCACGTGGAGGATGGTTCGTAGCAACTACAGATGATATAAGAGGTAAATGGCATGTGGAACCGATGAAAGACAGTGAAGGAAAAGAGTTGAGAGGACGCGGATGGGACGATGTATGTCCATTATGGGATAATGATGGACAAGCTTATATTATTGGAAGTAATTTTGGTAAATATTGGTTTCCACATCTATATAAAATGAATGTTGAAGGTAATAAACTATTAGATGGACTTATTGACAGTAATAGTGATTTGACAAAAAATATAGAAATTATTGGAGGATATGTTGTAAAACCATTTAGGACAGCCGAAGCTAGTAAATTGTATAAATGGAATAATATGTATTATATATATTTCAGTGAGGTAAGAGAAATTCATGGAAATAAATTGAGAGTACCTGTTATGAGAAGATCAAAAAGTATATATGGTCCTTATGAAGAAAAACTGTTAATGCATTCACAAGGTAGACTGGTAGATAAGCAACCTAATCAAGGTACTATTATTGATACTCCTGATGGTAAATGGTTTTTTGTAACGCAACATGGTACAGGCGATTTTGATGGTAGAGTAATGAGTGTTATACCAGTAGAGTGGGTAGATGGATGGCCTTTAATTGGTAAGGATATAGATAATGATGGAGTAGGTGAAATGGTTTGGGAGGTTGAAAAGCCTATAAAGAAAAAAGTAAATGAATTTATTCAGACTTCAGATGATTTTAACTCAGATAAGTTATCACCTCAATGGGAATTTAATCATCAGCCAAGAAAAGATAAATGGTCTTTGACTGACAAAAAAGGCAATTTAAGACTATATGCTTTCAATCAACTTAGAAAGGGAGATTTCTTTTCTACGGGTAATGTTATTTCACAAAGGTACATCCGATGGGGAAAGGGAGAATCAGTAGTAAAGTTAGATATAAGGGGTATGAAAAATGGTCAGGAGGCTGGATTGACACATTTTAATGGTGGAAAAGATTATTCATGTCTAGCTATAAGTAAAGGTTCACAGATAAAATTACGATTAGAAGTAAAATATGTAAATGATAAGACCGCCGATGTAAGTGATGAAGTTATTATTCCAAACAATACTAAATATTTATATCTTAAAACAAATATTGATTTTGATGGAAATGCTTCATTTTCATGGAGTAGGGATAATCGTTCATTTAAGAAATGTTCAAAGACGTTCCAACTTAAATGGGGAAATTATAGGGGTAGCCGCATAGGTATATACACCTTTAACAATTATAATGAAGAGGGATTTGTCGATATTGAGAATTTTATATATAAAGAGAAAAAATAAAGTTTTATAGAATATATGGTAAACACAAAACAAAAAAATATTCTGTTTTTTTTCGCAATAACTATTTTTGCATCATTAAAAGCACAATATAATAACTCATTGACTTTATGGTATGACGAGCCAGCTACAAGATTTGAAGAAGCACTTCCTTTGGGAAATGGTCATATTGGAATAATGGTATATGGGAGAATAGAGGATGAGTTGATTAATATAAATGAAACTACTCTTTGGGGAGGAGGTCCTACTAATACTAATCCTACCCCCGATGCCCCTTCATATCTTCCTAAAGTACGTGAATTATTGTTCAAAGGAAAATGGACCGATGCATTAAATGTATTGAGAAATATACAGGGGCCAAATAGTCAATCATTTGTTCCAATGGGCGATTTACATATTCGTCAGACTGGGATTAAGAATACATGTAATTATAAAAGAAGTCTTGATATTTCTTCTGCTATAGCTTCAACAGTATTTACTTCCGATTCAGTAGATTATTCACGCGAAATATTTGTATCATATCCGGCAAACGTTGTTATAATGAAGATGAAATCTTCTAAACCTGGAAAACTAAATATTTCTATAGAAGGCAACACTCCATTTGAAGGGTGTTGTAACTATAGGAAGTGCAATGGACCTAGAAATTATATGGGATTTACTAAATAACTTATCAGAAGCTTCTGGATTATTAAATATAGATAAGACAGAAAGAAAAAAATGGGAAATCATCCGAGATAAATTACATCCTTTAAGTATAGGGAAAAAAGGAAATCTTGTAGAATGGTATAAAGATTGGGAAGATGTTGATCCTTTACACTGACATGTTTCACATTTATTTGCTCTACATCCCGGTAGACAGATAAATCCTTTAAAATCAGAATTTACAAATGCTTGTAAAAGAACTCTCGACCTAAGAGGTAATAAAGGAACAGGTTGGAGCAAAGCATGGAAAATAAATTTCCGAGCTAGATTATTAGATGGTAATAATGCCTATTTAATGTATAGAGAACTATTAAGTGGATCAACTTTACCTAATTTGTTCGATACACATCCTCCTTTTCAGATAGATGGAAATTTTGGAGGTATATCTGGCGTCTCTGAAATGCTGTTGCAAAGTCAACAAGATGAACTGTTTTTGTTGCCGGCATTGCCACAAAATTGGAATAAAGGAGAGGTAAAAGGTTTTCGTGCAAGAGGCGGATTTATTGTAGATTTTAAATGGTCAGATAATAAGATACAATCTGGATATATATATTCATTAACGGATAACAAATGTGTAATAAGATCTAAGAATCCATTAAAAATAGTTGGTTGCAATAGTAAGAAGACTAATGATAATGGTTATTATACCTACTCTTTTAATACAAGAAAAGGGGGGAAATATAAGATATATAGTAAATTGTAGTTTTGTAAAATATATTTGTTTTTAAGACTGATTACTTATCTACTTTTTATTTATTAATCATCAATATTCTATTATAAATAAATTATTTATAATATTATAGTATAGATTTGGTGCTGAGAAATTTTTATTTTTACGCCAGAAAATAAAATTTATTGCTGAGAAAAAAATATTTAGTCAGCACCAAATTGTGATAATGAATATTGATATATTATACTTTCTTTTATAAGAAATATAATAAATTGTTTTATACGATAAAAGACCGATAATTATTTTTTTATTTTTATATTCCACAATTTCACATTTCTCTTGAAATGCCCTATCCATGCAGGATTGGAGTGTGGAATATACATGCCGAATATTCACACATCATTCACACAGTGTAGATTTTGATAATATATTAATATAGATATTGATGAAAAACATGAAACTAAAATTACTAACAATACTAGTACTGTTAATTTCCTTAAATGTGTTTAAAACCAGAAGTCAGGTTATGACGTTACCTAATGTTTCGAACGAAGCAAACCAATGGATTTGTTATAGAAGTAATGTAAATCTTGATTTAAGATATACTAATGTTAGGATGAAGATAGCAGCCGACAGTAAATACTGGCTTTGGATAAATGGTGAATTGAAAGTGATTGAAGGATCTCTTAAACGAGGACCTAATCCACAGGATACATATTATGATATTCTTGAAGGAGATTATGGATTCAAAAAAGGCATGAATACGATCTCGGTGCTGGTGTGGTATTTTGGTAAGAATGGTTTCAGTCATAGAAGTTCGGATACGCCCGGATTATACTTTGATATGGAGGTTAAGGGAAAAAGTATCTCAAACATTCAATGGAAGGCTAATCCACATCCTGCTTTTTATACCCCGATAGGAGAAAAACCAAACTTCAGACTGTCTGAATCTAATATAGGTTTTAATTCAATCAAAGATGTTTCTTTCAGCAAACCAGATTTTGATGATTCTTTATGGAATGCAGTTGCAAATAAGTCCTTGCAAGACGCCGGATGGAATAATCTTATTGAACGTCCTATACCAATGTGGAAGGATTATGGATTGAAGGATTATGAAAGGATAGAGAAGAGGAGTGATACTATAATAGCATATCTCCCATACAATGCTCAGGTTACTCCATATTTAAAGATAAAATCGGCACCAAACAAAAGAATTGACATACGTACCGATAATTATATGGGTGGTTCGGCTCTTAATGTATTTGCGGAGTATATTACATGCAGCGGCGAACAGGAATTTGAATGTATGGGATGGATGAATGGGCATAAAGTAATATATACAATTCCCGATAGTGTGGAAGTGATAAGTTTGAAATATAGAGAAACCGGATTTGATACGGAGTTTAAAGGACTTTTTTGGTGTAATGATGAATTCCTTAATTCACTGTGGAACAAGTCTCAACGTACTCTTTACATTACAATGCGCGATACATATATGGATTGTCCCGACCGCGAGCGTGCTCAATGGTGGGGAGATGTAGTCAATGAACTAGGGGAGGCTTTTTATGCTTTGGATCAGAATGCTCATAAGCTTACTAGAAAAGGAATACGAGAACTAATGGATTGGCAACGCCCCGACAGTACTATATTTTCTCCGATACCTGCAGGTAATTGGGGTGACGAACTCCCTATGCAAATGCTGGCAAGTGTAGGATATTATGGGTTCTGGACATACTATATGGGATCAGGAGATAAGTCTACAATAGAGTATGTTTTTCCTAAAGTAAGCAAATATATACATGTATGGAAAACCGATAGTGAAGGATTTGTAATACCTCGTAAAGGTGGATGGACATGGGGCGATTGGGGCGAAAATAAAGATATGGAACTTCTTTATAACTTGTGGTATATAATAGCATTGGATGGATACTCTAGAATGGCTTCTCTTGTTGGCGATAAGAGTGAGTATGAATGGGCTGATAATAGAGCCAATAATCTAAGAAAAGCATTTCATTCAAGATATTGGAATGGTATGTATTACGTATCACCCCGATATAAAGGCTGTCCCGATGATAGGGCTCAGGCTTTGGCCATAGTATCTCATACTTTACCTAAATCATGTTATCCTGTTATTGTAGACTTCTTTAATAAACACTATCATGCCAGTCCATATATGGAAAAATACGTATTGCAGGCATTGTGCAATATGGGATACTATGATGAGGCTATAAGAAGAATGAAAGATCGATACAGAGTAATGACAGAAAGTCCGCTTACAACATTGTGGGAAGGATGGGGAATAGGAAATGAAGGATTTGGCGGAGGCAGTTATAATCATGCATGGAGTGGGGGGCCTCTTACTATTATGAGTGCTTATCTAGCCGGTATAGAAACTGTTGAGCCTAAGTTTAAAGTATTTAGTTTCTGTCCAAATCTGGGAAGTTTGAATAATATAAAGTCTATAGTACCTTTATATGATAATCGTATTATAAAAGTAGAAATAGATAAATCTCAGGATAGAATGAATGCAGTACTTGAGATACCTAAGAGCTCGGTAGCATTAATAGGCTTGCCAAAGGGATATAGAGAGATAAGAGTGAATGGAAAGGTGATACATGCAAACAGCAAGCTGAAGAAAGGTTTCTGGAGAATAGAATATATTAAATAGGCTAATTAGAATATATTCATAAATAGTATATTACTGCTTACTTACAGAAGTGTAAAACTCGTTATTTAACTCTCAAAAACAATAATAAGAGCCATTTCATTACTCAAAAATAATGGAATGGCTCTTACAGTATTTATGTAATAAAGTATATTCCTTATTTCTCCTGATCAATATCTATCATCATTAGATTAAGTCTTTTGCCATTTGTGAAATGACCTGATTGGAATAACAATTTCTTTCCATCCGGACTAAAGCTAGGATGAGCATGGTCGGGGCGCATTTTTGTATCTGTTGCCATTATGTGTCGCTCTCCGCTGTTTACATCTATCAGCCATACATTACCGCCAAAAGTGTCTCCAGCTGCCCAGCGGTTATCATAACTTGCGTTACAGTGCCAAAATCCTCGTCCTATAAGCTGATTCTCTATGGCTCTTCTGTCTTGGTCAAGTTCTACTTGTCCCACAATCTCTACATCGTTTGTGCGAATGTTTATTCTGGCAACTCCCGAAGCTTGCTTACGAAGCCTAGATTGAAATCCAAGTATGTTGAAGTATACATAATCTTTCGAAGCGAAAGTTTCGTGAGTAACCCAGTCAAGAGGAGTCTCATTGTATAGAGGACGATAAACCGCACTATCTCCATTACAATACCACATTCTTTGGTGTGCATCGCCACCGGTTTCATTGCAAAACACAATTTCGGCAGGAGTGAAACGACTGGTCTGTATGTGCCCAATCTTAAAATCAGTATCTATAACTTTAAATACCTCGCCGGTAGAGAGGTCCATTTTACATATACGACTTAATGTAGGCTTAATCTTTATAGGCTGATTATCTGCTGCTTTAAACATTTTCTTATTCATAAGTTCCTTTTCCTCTTCCGAACCTTCGCGTTCGGCGGTTATGTAGGCATACTTATCATTGCAGTCAACGGCAAATCCGCCCGCTTTACCCATAGAATCAGGAAAAGTTCCTATAAACTTCGTATAATAGCTACTATTCTTCACACTTTTGTTTTTTACATCCTTAAAGAAAGTATCAAGATCCATTACATACATGTTCCATTTCTCATTCTCTTTGCGACTGATAAACATCTTATTACTCTTCTTGGCAAGGTAAATATTACCTAGATTGTTTCCGTCGGTTGCCTGAATGATATTTCCGGTTGCCATTTCAATGAAAAACATCTGGGTAGGTAAAGCTTTTTTGTCAGTTTTCTTTCCATTTGTACGTACAGACGATCTGAATATAAGATATTTACTATCTGAAGTCCACATAGGATCTGTCTGATACAAATATCGGTCATTCTGAGTTGTATCTGTTAGTACTGTTATAATTTTATTTGATACGTTATCTTTATAAGAAAAAGTTTCTGACGGTGTACATTTTCCAAACTGGGCAAATGCGCACCAAGTTGATGATAAAGTAAATAGCAGGATAAATTTTATTCTTTTCATATGTATTGATTTAATATATTATTTCTATTTCTCCATCAATTCCCGAATCCTGAAGTTTACTGTTATTATTTACATATTCTTCGGGGTTGGTGGTGATTCTATCTTTTGTTGGTAATGATAAATCTCCTATCATTCTGTTTGTCCATGCATTTGTTATGTGTATTTCAATATTGTTTTCTCCTTTCTTGATATATTTAGAGATATCTATGTTCCATGGTGAACACCATATTGTTCCTACCTTATGCGAATTTAGATATATCTCGGCCCAGAAGTCGCCTTTTGGTAGTTTCAACATAGCCGATGTGGTATTAGCATTAAAATTGAATTTGTTCTTGTATATTGCTGTTCCCGAATAATACTTGATATTTGGATTATCACTGTCATTCCATTTTACAAGTTTATTCATCGTCATATTTCCTATACCATTCATTTTTTCATCAAAATAAACGTTCCAGTTTCCATCTATTTTATATGTCTTACTCTGTTTATGAATTTTGGGAAGTGTCTCTTTTATATTAGAGAATACAATAAAGAATGATTCTCTTGGCTCAAGAGCGAGTTTTGTTTCTCCACTCTTAGAATCTATCATATATCTATTGCCAGTCACCGCATTCCATAACTGCGCATGCTTATATTGTGTCTTGAATTTAAAGATAGAGTCAATCTTTGAGTCGGAATGATTATTCAAGAAATAGATGTCACAATCTTTGGCTTTTCTATGATTGAAATATAACTTCGGGCCATCTATGTCGGGTTGGATTGATGCTTTTGACAATGCTTCTGCCAAAGTCATGGATGAGTAAACTTTACCTTTTCCGTAGTTTGGCTTGTCCCATAAAGATGTCACTATTTCATCATACTCACTCTCTTGTCCTATATCTAATTTATCAGGAGAACCCGTAGGACGGTTTCCATATACTATAGCTCCTTCTTTAACTAAAGATGCTATCTTCCTCAGTGCATTAAGCGTCATTTCGCCCGATCTAGGAAGAACCATCATCGAAAAAGTCTGTCCCGATGGCAAAGTAATTCGTCCATCCTTAAAGCTCATTCTATTAATTAATGCATCTTCCGAAAATACATCATAGTCATACCCATTAGGTATCAGTGGAAGTCGGTTGGTAAGCAGTCTTAGTGGCGCATTGTTTCCTAAATATATACACAAGTCGGTAACAGGTAATCCTTGTCTCATTATATATGCACATCTGCTTTGATAATTCCAGAAATCTCTGCTTATATTGAACCACGTATTGTTGCGGGTATAAGTAGAATATACCCTGCCACCACTGTTTCCCGGCTTGCGATCGTCTGGCTGATGTGCAGATGCACACAAAACAAACTCATTTATACCGAATGAGTATGCACCATCTGCAATATTTTTCAGTTCATGAGGCATAGTTCTGAACGTTCCATCTGTAAAGGCCTCGGCCGAAGCTATATTTTTACCATATAGATGAGCAGCCGACGATGTCTCTTTTATATCATAACTACCTTCTGGATGTATTACCCAAAACTCTCCCTGAGGTTTCTGAACTTCTTTTTTTGCAATTAGCGGTATTGCTACTATGCATTGTGCATTTCCTGTAGCCTGTGCAGTGAATACTATATTACGATCTTTGCTAAGTTTATCTATTGTACCATAATATCTTTTGGCTATCAATTCAGAAATAGTAAGACGTACATCATAAAGAAAACCTTCTGATTCTTTAATGCTGTTTACTGCATATCCCGACATTACCGGAAGATATTTTGCAGGATCATAACCTCTTAAACTGTGAAAAGCCTCAATGAAATCATCCGTCCAATTTTGCGAGCCGGCTTCATGACTATCCATCACAATCCCCTTCAAATTATATATTTTATGAGCAGTCAGCGAATCTAGAATTTTACCGAAGTATGAGTCAAATTGCAATTTTGATGCACTAGCCGACATCTTGTCACACTCTAGCCCCAACAAATTAGGACGTCCGTGCTTTAATATACCTCCTGTTGGTATCATGCAAATTCTAAGTATCTTCCATTTACCCTCAGGTGCTTTCCATTTTAATATACCGTTAGAAGAAACCTTATCAGACAAGTCAATTATTTTATTAGATAGAACTACTTCATCTTTGGTGTAGGCAGGAGATTGTAATGAGTTATCAATATATTCTGATATGTAGGCAGCTTTATATTCATATTCATTTATCATTGCATCCGAACTGAACTTTACTCCTCCAAAACTAAGCTGAGTACCATTTTCACTACCGTCCCATCCTTCAAGCTTTATTCTAAAAAAACGTGCTTTCTTTTCATTGAAAGATAACGTTTTTGTCTTATAAGATTCGTGAGCACGGTAAAGAGGCTTTATATCACACAACTTATAATAAACTTCTCCATCTTCGCTCCACTGCAACTCTCCTACAGGAGGTAATATTCTGTACCCCGTACCGGTGAAATGCTCTTGCGGAGGAGCCGGTATGTTAGTTGCACTGGTAGTAGCTTTTCCTGCTGCCCCTATTTGATAAGTAATGCTTCTTAATGTTTTGGGAGTTAAGAAATCGACGTTTATGTAAAGAGGTGTTTGGGTAGAAGTAGGAGAGATCCTTACCAAAGAATTATTGATGAAGAAAGATTCTGCTTTATACTCTTTATTATTACAATTAAGCATAGCAGAGTTGTCTGAATCTTCTGTAGGAATAGCAAGTATTCTTATATCTTTAAAATAGTTGTATCTGTTTTTGGGACTTTCAAGAGCTATTTCTATATCTTTTCCACCTTTTATAATAGTCTCTATAGTTTCTACTCTTTTCATTGCATCTTTAGGCTCAATCCATGGTCCACCTGCAACAAAGCCATTTGATACATGAAACTCAAGTCCTATGCCAAGTCTATCGGCTTCCCTTGCAGCATGATATATATTATCCCACCACTCCTTGCTCATAGCAGCTTCGGAGGTTGTGTCTATATTGCCATGAGTCTGATCATAAAATACTACTCCACCTATTCCTGCATTATGGAAAGCCTCAAGATCTTTGGTTATTCCTTCTTTTGATGATGCAGTTTTACCATGAAACCACCATGTCTTTGTCTTTGTAGAATCCTGTATATTCCGGAATCCGTAAAGAACTTTCTTAAAATCTGATTTCAGAGATGTTTGAGGTATATTATTTTTTTGTGCAAATGCTACTGTTGTTATACATAGTGAAGATAGTAAAGCAATATTTTTTATTTTCATTATTCAAATATTATATGATATTATTATAATAAGAAAGGTGAAAAATGTTTATATGAATTTTCTAGATAAATATAAAGGCAATATTCTATAATGTAATATTATTCAGTTTTTTATGAAAAGAAATAGCCCTTTTGTAGATAATTGTAATCTTCTAAAAGGACTATTTCTATATGCGTTTATGTAACTTGTAAATTAAATTGTTACATATTTAGGCACAATTAATATCCAGGATTCTGCATAGCAGCTTGCTCTTCTGCATTAAGATTGCTTCCGTCTTCATTTGTAAGACCATCAATAAATGTTTGAGGAATAGGACGGAGCAAATGTTTTTCAGAAACATTTGCAGCTGCTTCAGGATTGAATAATTTAGCACGTTTTACAAGTGTTTTTGTGCGGCTTAACTCTTCCCATCTGTTCCATTCACCTAAGCATTCACGAGTACGTTCGTCTAGAATAAAGTTTATAAGTCTTTCCTTATCAGTTGTACATCCAAGTGCTGTCAATATATATTCATCCTCTGCTGGAAGATTTTTATAACTTGAAATCTGCAGGCTAGAAGCTTTCTTGTTCTCTGTACGTGCAACTCCGGTAGATAGAAAATATGTATTTTTCTGTATGAATGAGGCTTTATAAGCATCGGCATTAGTTAGTTTATTACCATTTTCATCCTTACATTTTCCTAAAGTAGCCGAAGCTGTAGAATTAGTAGAGAAAGCCATCGAACCATCTGTGTAGTATTCACGATCTTCTCCGGATTTCCATTCTGCGCGTTTGCGCAAAGCATTTACAGTTGCAATAGCATCATCATAACTGCCTAGACGAACCTGAGCTTCTGCTTTAATAAGATAGGTTTCTCCTGTTCTAGCCATGATAACGTCGCGATGTGCATCACCCTTTTCTCCTAAACGTGAACCGTCATCTGTCTTGTTTATTCCACAGAATACGTTTGACTGGCTTGGGTTACCACTAACTCCATATGTATTCAATACATATTTACCTCCAAGATATATAGGAAATGCATTAGGAACCCATTTTCCTGTTTCAGGGTTAACAAATGTATGTGCAATAGCTCCACGTCCAAAAGTTCCGTAAGTAGTTTCGTCTTTGAAACGTGCATCATTTTTCTTGTTAAGTATAAAGATTATACCTTGATCTCCAAGAGTAGGAACCTGACTGGCTGTAATTCCATTTTTCTTTATTACATCGGCAGCTTTCGAAGCAATGTTATTCAATCCATATACTGTCTTGAATGTTTTCCACATACGCGAGTCATTTACATTATCGAATATAGAATATGAATATTCTGTAGGACGACAACGTTGAAAATCCATACCGCCAATATATTGTCCACGTTGTGTCCAACCTCCCGAGAAGTTAGAGAACTGTGGATTGAAATAATTGTATGTGCGGTTACCATATCGACCACTTGTAGTTTCGTCGGCGTTATGAAGTGCACTCATAAGAATTTCGTTCGAACCTTCATTCTTGCAGTCAACACCTGTCCATATTGAATAAAGCGTATTGTAATCGGTTTCGAGCGGACAAGCATTTATAACTTCATTACATAGAGATATTGATTTTTCAAGATCCTCTTTTGCTGCATATTTAGTATTCCAGTCGCCGCAGCGCTCTGATTGTCGATACAACAAAGCTTTTGCAAGAAAATGTGCGGCTGTATATTTTGTCCATGTACCATTACCCCTCCATTTTGATATAGGCAAAAGTTCATAAGCTTTCTGAAAATCGCTTATAATCTGGTTTAATGTTTCTTCTGCTGTAGAACGTTTGTATGTTCTGACAATTCCACTTGCAGGCTCCGTCTGCAGTACTACTCCTCCGTATTGAGAGAATAGCCTGTAGTAATTGTATCCTCTAAGGAAATAAGCCTCTCCCATGGCTTTATTACGTGCCTCTTCATTTGAGACTTTATCTCCTTTTGATAATATAAGGTTTGCTGTAGATATACCATAATACATTTCATCCCATAATGAAGAAACTCCAGGACAGTTGTCGTTGGCTGCGCCATTAGCTTTGGTACAGTTCAAAGGGTTAAGGCGACTATCGTAAGTGTTCCAACATTCTGAAGTAAGATCGGCCGCACTTGTAAACTCATCTGTTCCGTAAAGAGTGATGCCATATGCCCATTCATAACCAAAATGCCATCTTAAGTTAGCGTAAAGTGAAGCTGCCATTCCTAAAATACCATTTTCTGTTTCCAAAACAGCATCTGTATACATATGGCTACCATCTTCTTTAAGGAATGAGTCGCCGCAAGATGTTGCACCTGCCATGAATGATAGTGCCAGAGCACTAATTAATATCTTGTTTTTTATATTTTTCATAATCCAAAATCTTAATGTTAATTTCATTGTTTATCAGAATCCTACTTGTACTCCAAATGTAAAACCTCTGTTGTAATAAGTTGTACCTAAATCAAGATCTATGAAATCTACTGAAGAATATAGATTACCTAAATTCTTTCCCTGAGCATATAATTTCAATGATTGGATACCTATTGACTTGCATATGTTCTTATTGAAGTTATATCCAAGAGATATATTTCGAAGCTTTATAAATGAAGCATCTTTGAATCCCAATAAGCTAGAATAACCATCACCACCAGCAGTACTATATATAGGTTTTTGATATTCTGCATTAGTATTAGAAGGTGTCCAGTAATCTATTTCACGTTGGTTGTACATACCATACTGACCTTCGCCCCCTGTATCGATCATATAGTTGAAACGACCATAAAGTTCTACAGACAGATCAAATCCTTTATAGCTGAATGTATTGCTCCAACCTAATGTCCATCTTGGGTTTTTATTACCTAAAATTACGCGGTCTTTACTGTCAATTACATAATCGCCATTTTGGTCTACAGGTTTTACCATACCAACTTGAAACTTGCTTCCTTTTTCATTGAACTTAGCCATCTCTTCTGCATCACTTTCCTGCCACAAACCGTTGTTTGCTGTACCATAGAATACATTTATAGATTCTCCTATAAACCATGAGTTATCAATCATATCCTGTTTGCCATTTGCAAGTTCTTCGATTTTGTCTTTCTGATAAGCAGCATTTACTGTAGTATTCCATTCGAATCCTTTTGTACGTACTGGAATAGCAGACAATGTTATATCTATACCCTTGTTCTTCGTCTGACCTATATTGGACATTATTGCAGGATATCCTGTAAGTGAAGGAATAGTCATCTTCATAAGAAGATCGTTTGTTGTAGAAGTGTAGACGTCCATGCTACCGCTTATGCGTCCGTTAAGGAAACTGAAATCAACACCTACGTTGTATTGAGTTGTTCTTTCCCATTTAAGTTTCTTATTAGATAATAACTTACCCTTTTTACTCATATCTACATAATATGGTTCATTTGTAGTAAATACAAGCTGGTTTCCTGTGCTGAAAGGCATCCAATAGGCTCCGATAAGTCCTAAAGTTCCATAAGGTGATACTGATGAGTTACCTGTAGTACCCATACCAAAGCGAAGTTTAAGCTGATTTATCCAGTTTATATCTTTCATGAATTCTTCCTGATCAATTCTCCATCCGATAGCTGCCGATGGGAAGAAATCCCATTTGTTTCCATCAGCTAATACAGACGAACCATCATAACGTCCCGATACAGTCAAAAGATATTTATCCTTATATGAATAATTGATACGAGCCATGTAAGATGCAAGTTGCTGTTCTGTAAGACCTGTACCCATACTTGCACTGTAATCAGAGTTTGTAATGTCTATAGCTCCCATATTATTCCATGTAAATGAAGGAAGAGGAATTCCTGCTTCACTCATACCGGCAGTTTCTTCATTTGATTTCGAAGCACTTTGTAATAAAGTAACGTCAAAATGATGTGCCCCAATATTCTTTGTATAAATAAGCATATTATCTAGTGTCCACGAGAACTGACGTTCGGATGCCCAACTTGCATAGTTCTTTCCTCCTGCGCGTACTGCCGAACTAGAGTCGATAAAGATTCCTTTACGATAATAACGGAAATCGGGACCAAATGCGAATTTGTATGATAATCCTTCTAGTGGAGACCATAGCTTGCCAAAATCCAATTGAGCATAAAGACTAGCTAATGCACGATATGTCTGACGTTGATCTTGTGATTTTTTCCATTCATCAACTACTGTATATACGTTTGTAACTGAACCGGCAGGCTGGGTAATAATTTCGTTTTTATCATCGTAAGCTACTGCATAGCGCGGGATAGCTTTTGCTGCGCCATATATATCTGTAGGTCCCGAACCAGAAGACTGACCTGTACGAGAATAACCGTATTCCTGAACTGAGTAAGAAGCATTGATGGATGCTCCCATCTTGAACCATGGGGTAGACTGTAAATCAACTGATGTTGATATGTTATAACGTTCATATTCCTGACCTTTCTGAGTACCTGTATTATTAAGATAACCGAAAGAGAAGAATCCTTGTATCTTTTCTGTACCACCGCTTGCGCTTAAGGTATGTTCATTGGTGACTCCTGTTTGTGTAACCATTCCGGCCCAGTCTGTATCCGAAACTTTAGATCCATCCCATGTACCATTTTCCCAGCCTTTATTTACATTAGCCAATGCATACTCGTCGCCCGAAAAATATGCCTGGTCTTTTTCGTAATTAGGTTGATCACCTAATGGATTTACAGAAGGATTAGAGTTATAGTATGCCCAACGACGCCATGTTATATAATCGCTTGCACTCATGGCTGGCGATTTATCTTTTAATGTTTCTAATGTAAGTGAACCTGAATAATTAAGGCTAAGATTACCTGTCTTACCACGTTTGGTAGTTACCAATATAACACCGTTTGCACCGCGTGATCCATAAATAGCAGTAGAAGAGGCATCCTTCAATATATCAATGGATTCTATATCTCTAGGATTGATAGTTTCAATACCTCCTGAATTCAAAGGTACACCATCAACTACATAAAGAGGTTCGTTAGTAGCATTCAAAGAACGGTTACCACGTATTCTTATAGATCCCACTGTACCTGGTCGTTCACTTGATGTAATATCTACACCGGCGGCTTTACCTTGCAAAGCTTCAAATGCATTGGATACTGGTCTTGCAGTCAATTCATCTGAGGTAACTCGTGCCATAGCACCTGTAACGTCTGTTTTTTTCTGAACACCATAACCAACGACTACAACTTCATCCAATACTTCTGTATCTTCTTGTAATATAACTTTGATTGTGGATTGTCCTTTTACAGGTACATCTAAAGTTTTATATCCTACAAAACTTACTTGGATAGTACCATTTGAAGGAACATTGTTAAGAGTGAATTTACCATCAATATCAGTGATGGTTCCGTTGGTGGTGCCTTTTACTACGACACTTGCACCAATGATCGATTCTCCTGCTTTATCAAAAACAGTACCCGAAAGGGCCTTGTTTTGAGCATATGCATTTATTGTCAGAACCGACAGTAAAGCAAATAAGAAAAACCGTAGTGTGTTATTCATACGGCAGAACAGATTTGAGATTTTTCTGTTTCTCATACTTTAATAATTAAGTTAAACAAAAGTTAGTGTTTTGAAGAATAAATATAAATTTATCTTGTTTTAATGAGAACAAAAGTAAATTTCATATTTATAGATCACAATGTATTATTGTACAAAAGAATGGAAATATTGGCTTTGAGTTATGTGTCTATGTTAATGTGTATATAGAGAAAATCAAAATAATTAGTATAGAAATCAATTTGATTATTATATATAATTGTTATTGTATTTTATAATAATATGAGTCAGATATTAATTAATAACTTTGTTCTACTATTAATTGAGTCTAAACTTAAAACAAGTTCATAAATAATAACATTACATCTATTTTAGTAAATAGTGATAATATATGTTGAATACTAATATATTGTAATGAAAGATTTGATAAGTAATATAATTTTACTTTTAGTGGAGCGTTTGTTATAAGAAAATCCTATACTTGTCACTGAACGATATAGAATAAATATATTATGATTCAATTATAATGGATAATTTTACAGTTAACTGAATTAAATTACATATTCTGAAAAATATTATTGATTTATATTTGCAGAATTAAGTATAAATAAATCTAATATGATAATGAAAAACTCATTTATTTTATTTGCCTTCTCACTATTTTTATTTTGTGCGTGTAGCATAACAAATAAAATAGATAGAGAAGTAGTTGTATCTCGAAATAATCCTAATGTCGTATCTTTCGATTCTTTATCTTCTTTGTCGGTAGGTAACGGTGAATTTGCTTTTACGGTAGATGCAACAGGGTTACAGACTTTTCCTGAAATTTATAAAAATGGCGTTCCTTTGGGTACACAAAGTCAATGGGGATGGCACAGTTTTGCAAATGATGGAGATTATAAATTTGAAGAAACTTTAGAAGAATATGATTTTGGTCATGGACATAAGGAACTTTATTCAACTCAGGTAAAAGAACCTGAACATGCCGTTAAAGCTGCTGATTGGTTTAGAGTAAATCCTCATAGACTTCACTTAGGAATTGTAGGCCTTGAATTAAATGACAATGTAACAAAGGAAGACATCAAGAATATAGAGCAGAATCTTGACATGTATAATGGAATCATATCTAGTAATTTTAATATCAACAATACGTCATATAACGTACAGACAGTATGTCATCCTGAGTTAGATATGATTTCGTCAATGATTAAAACAAAGGGTGATGATAAACCTTCGGTTAAATTCCGTTTCCCATATCCAACAGGAGCACACTGTGATGATGCTTGTGACTGGGATAAAGATAGCTTACACGATACTTATATTGTCGAAGATAATTCAGATTCAGAAAAATCAGTCATATTGGCTCATAAAATAGATACTACTGTATATTATGTAAAGATACAATGGAATGGTAAGGGCATTATAGAGAAGAAAGATGCAAATTATTTTGTGTTAAGATCTGATGATAACGAACTGGATTTTTCTTGTTCTTTCTCTATTGAATCTCCAAAATACTCATTGCCATTTTTTACAGAAACAGCAAAGTCATCAGCCAATAAATGGAATAATTATTGGAATAAGGGTGGAATTGTAGATTTCTCTAAATGTACAGATGAACGTGCAAAGGAACTTGAAAGGCGAGTTGTACTTTCGCAGTACTTGATGGCTATACAATGTGCAGGTTCTACTCCCCCACAAGAAACTGGTCTTACTTATAATTCATGGTTTGGCAAGTTTCATCTTGAAATGATATGGTGGCATCAAACTCAATTTGCTTTATGGGGACATCCGGAGATGATTGAAAAAACTCTTCCTTGGTATGAGAAAGCTGCCCCAATGGCACGTAATATAGCGCAACGACAGGGATTTAAAGGCTTAAGATGGATGAAAATGACCGATCCTTCATCCGTAGAAGCTCCTTCTAAAGTTGGTTCTTTCCTTATATGGCAACAACCTCACTACATATATTTAGCCGAATTGGCATATAGAAATAATCCATCAAAGGAAACTTTGCAGAAATATGGCGAGCTGGTTAATGAAACAGCCGAATTTATGGCTGACTATGCAACTTTAGATTCTATAAACAACCGTTATGTATTAAAAGGATGTATTCCTGCACAGGAAACTCTTAGAGCATCCGAAACTGTAAATCCGCCTTTCGAGTTATCTTATTGGCATTTTGGACTCTCTACTGCACAGAAATGGCTTGAAAGAGAAGGAAAACCAAGAAATAACCATTGGGATGAAATTATAAATAAACTTTCTCCTCTTGCAGCCAATTCAGACAGTCTTTATCTGGCTGCCGAAACTGCAGTCGATACTTATAAGGATATAAGATTTACGAGTGATCATATGGCTGTACTTGGTGCAATGGGTATTTTACCTTGTAATTCCCTTATAAATGTAAATTTGATGAAGAATACTTTTGATTGGATTTGGGATAATTGGAATTGGAACAAGACGTGGGGATGGGACTATCCTATGACTGCAATGAATGCAGCACGTATGGGAGAACCGGAAAAAGCTGTATCGGCTCTTTTAATGAACAAGCGTACAAATACTTATTTGGTAAATGGTCATAATTATCAGGATGATAGATTAAGAGTATATCTTCCAGGTAATGGTGGCTTGCTTACTGCTGTAGCTATGATGTGTGCGGGCTGGGATGGCTGTAAAGAGAAAAACCCCGGATTTCCTAAAGATGGAAAATGGGATGTTAAATGGGAGGGATTGACTGCCATGCCATAAATATTATATAAATAACATTTTTACATGCATATGTACGTATATCCATTAAAAGTAATTCTTTTAATGGATATATTTGCGTTAACAAATTAATTATATTATGAATACACGTATAAGATTCTTAAGTGGAATACTTATGTTATCAATCTCAACAGTCTTTTTCGCTCAGACTAATTATGATTTCTCTAAACTTAAAAGAGAAAAGTTAGGTAGAGGACTTGTAGCTATTCGTTCCAATCCTTCAGAAGTTACTCTTTCATGGAGATATTTGTCGGCCGATGATATGAAGACTTCATTTAATATTTATAGAAATGGAAAGAAAATAGATAATGTGCCTTATTCCACCGGTACTATATATAAGGATAAAAATTCTATAGCCGATGCAGCTATTTATGAAGTGCGTCCTGTTGTTAACGGAAAGGAAACTGGTAAGATAAACGGTTCATATACTCTTCCATCCAATGCTCCTGTTGGATATGTAAACATACCGCTTGATAAACCTGCAGATTCAGTTACTCCTGCTGGTCAAACCTATACTTATTCTCCTAATGATGCATCAATAGGAGATGTTGATGGAGATGGCGAGTACGAAATAATATTGAAATGGGATCCTTCTAATTCTCATGATAATGCGCATGATGGCTATACAGGAAACGTTATATTTGACTGCTATAAGATAGATGGTAGTAAACTATGGAGAATAGATTTAGGTAGAAATATACGTTCCGGTGCACACTATACACAGTTCATGGTATATGATTTTGATAATGATGGTAAGGCCGAAATAGTAATGAAAACATCTGATGGCACTATCGACGGCAAAGGAAAAATTATAGGAAATGCTTCTGCAGACTATCGTGAAGTTGGCGATTCATTAAAGCGTCATCAAGGACGTATACTTACTGGTAGTGAATATCTTACAGTTTTTAGCGGACTAACAGGAGAGGCTCTTCAGACTATTGATTACGTTCCACAACGAGGTAATTTAAGTGACTGGGGAGATGATCGAGCTAACAGAAGTGACCGCTTCCTGGCTGCTGTAGGTTATCTGGACGGCGTTAGACCAAGTGTAATAATGTGTCGTGGATATTATACGCGTACAGTACTTGCAGCTTTTGACTGGGATGGCAAAGAATTAAAACAGAAATGGGTATTTGACAGCAATAATCCAGGATGTGAGAAGTATGCCGGACAAGGTAATCATAATTTAAGAGTTGCTGATGTAGACAGTGATGGCTGCGACGAAATAATATATGGTCAGTGTGCGATAGATAATGATGGCACAGGACTATATACTACAGGGATGAATCATGGTGATGCAATGCATCTTACCCAATTCTCGCCCGATATGAAAGGATTACAAGTTTGGAGTTGCCACGAGAATAAAAAAGATGGAACTAGTTTCAGAAATGCAGCAACTGGGGAAGTCTTATTTCAGATAAAAAGTACAGATGACGTTGGTCGCTGTATGGCTGCCGATATAGATCCAACTAATAAAGGAGTTGAAATGTGGTCGTATGCTTCTAATGGCATTAGAAACGTAAAAGGTGAAGTAGTTAATTCAAATATTAAAGGTTTGCCTGTAAATATGGCTATATGGTGGGATGGAGATTTACTTAGAGAATTGCTAGACAAGAATCTTGTAAGCAAGTATGACTGGAATGAAAAAGTAAATAAACCACTATTCCGTTTTGAAGGTTGTATGTCTAACAATGGTACAAAAGCCAATCCTTCGCTGCAGGGAGATTTAATCGGAGATTGGCGTGAAGAAGTACTTATACGTACAGAAGACAATAGCGCATTAAGATTGTATGTATCTCCTATCAATACAGAATATCGTTTTCATACTTTCTTGGAAGATCCAGTATATCGTATAAGTATTGCAACTCAAAATGTTGCATACAATCAGCCTACACAGCCAGGATTCTATTTCGGTCCAGATATTAAAGGAATATTCAGAGGTTATAAATTTAAATAAATAAAGGTATATGAAAATAAGGACAATAACTACATTAAGTCTGCTATTGGCACTATCATCGGCAGGTAGCTTTGCTCAGAAAAAGAAAATTATTGCAAACGATTCTAATACTCCATTACATCTTCTTCAGCCCGAATACAAAGTACCATATGGTGCACTTACCGTACAGAGTGTTAAGGAAGATATGGATAGAGTACTTAATTATCTTAAAAGTAATACACCTACTAATGTAGTTGATAAGAATTGTGGAAAGAGAATAACTGATTTTACCAATATCAATTCCGATTCACAATTAGAAAGAGGAACTTTTCGTTTAGCCAGCTATGAATGGGGAGTTACTTATTCGGCAATGATTGCTGCGGCCGAGGCAACTGGTGATAAGGAGTATATGAATTATGTAACAGACCGTTTTAAATTCCTTTCAGAAGTTTCTCCATATTTTCGTAATCTTATAAATGAAGGGAAGAATGTTGATTCACAGATGAAACAAATTCTCACACCACATGCACTTGATGATGCCGGCGCGGTATGTGCCGCAATGATAAAAGTACAGGCAGTTAATCCATCATTAAATCTTACTCCATTGATAGATAACTATATGAATTTTATAATGAATAAGGAATACCGACTTTCTGATGGTACATTTGCTCGTACTCGTCCTCATTATAATACTGTATGGTTAGATGATATGTTTATGGGCATTCCTCCTGTAGTGTATTATTCAAAGTTGGCTACTGATAAAAAAGATATATATATAAATGAAGCTGTACGCCAGGTGCTTCAGTTTGCAGATAGAATGTGGGTTCCTGAAAAGAATCTTTTCCGTCATGGATGGGTAGAGAGTATGAAGGAGCATCCAGCTTTTCATTGGGGACGCGCTAATGGATGGGCAATTCTTACTATGTGCGAGGTACTTGATGTGCTTCCTGAAAATCATCCTCAACGTAACCGTATAATGAACTTGCTTCAATCTCACATAAAAGGTATTTCAGCACTGCAAAGTGGAGAAGGTTTATGGCATCAGCTTTTAGATCGTAACGATTCTTATCTAGAGACTTCTGCAAGTGCTATCTTTACTTACTGCATTGCTCATGCTATAAACAAAGGATGGATAGATGCAATGGCATATGGTCCAGTAGCACAGCTGGGATGGGAAGCAGTGAGCACTCAAATTAATGCAAAAGGTGAAGTAGAGAATACATGTGTAGGAACCGGAATGGCTTTTGATCCTGCTTTTTACTATTATCGTCCGGTGAATGTATATGCAGCTCATGGGTATGGTCCTGTTATTTGGGCAGCCGCCGAGATGATTAATCTTCTAAATCGTCAGCACCCTAAAATGAATGATAGCGCCATTCAATATTATCCTACTGAACAGTCTACAACTGAACCTATATTTCATGTTACTCAATAAAAGAGTAGAACAGATAAAATAACTAAAATATTGTACTATGAAACGTGAAGCTTTTAAAATGTTCTTGAAACCTGGTTTCGAGAAAGAGTATGAGAAAAGACATGCTGCCTTATGGCCAGAATTAAGAGAAATGCTTTCGGATGGGGGAGTATATGACTATTCTATATATTGGGATAAAGAGACCAATATTCTTTTTGCTTGTCAGAAAACGAAAGGCAATGAATCATCGCAGGATATGGGTGCAAATCCAATAGTTCAGAAGTGGTGGGATTATATGGCAGATATTATGGAAGTTAATCCTGATAATTCTCCTGTGACTATTCCTTTACCTGAAGTTTTTCATATGGATTAGTTTAAAAAGCAAATTAATATAAAAAAAGAGCATTTACATTATTAAGTGGAATGCTCTTTTTTTATATTTTTGTCAGGTTAACTATACTAATGAAAACATGAAACGACCTTTGATCTTACTTTTTATTTTTATTTTACTCTTTTCTGTGAAGCTATTTGCTAATATAGATGTCCGTTCAATTCAACTTACTACAAACAACGGAATAGCAAACAACTCCGTAAGAAATCTTTTTCAAGATAGCCGTGGCTTTATATGGATGGGTACGTTAAATGGTCTAAGCCGTTATGACGGCAATTCCTTTGTAACTTTCCGTCCCGACAAGAGTAAAGGTATTTCATTGGCCGATAATCGAATAAAGGATTTAACTGAAGACAAAAATGGTTTTTTATGGATTTCAACCACTCCAGAACTTTTCAGCTGTTATGACCTTAAAAAGGATTGTTTCGTTGACTTTACCGGTATCGGAGAATATAATCAGTTCTACAGCCATAAAATTGAGACTTCAAAAGGCGACATATGGTTGTGGCAAAATGGTAACGGATGTCGTCGAATAACTTATAAAGATGGTAAATTTCATTCTACTTCTTTTAAGGCAGAATTGAAGAACATTGACGATAATAAAATTAAGTATGTACAAGAAGATAAGTCAGGAAATATTTGGGTAGGAACATCAAATTCAGTATTTAAGCTTGGTGATTCAAGAATGGAAAAAGTAATAGAACATCATAATGCATTTCAAGCAATTATGTATGACAACTATATGTATTTTCTGTCATCTAATGGCGAGATCTATGTGAAAAAAGATAAGGAAAAGTCTAAGGTTGCTACAACGATATATGCCAATCCAAATGATATAACAGTGTATGGAGCTTTGACTTTAAAAGATGACTGGGTAATATTTACTTCAAAAGGTGGTTTTATCTTTAACTTTAAAGATCATAAAGTTCGTCGAGAGGCAAGCTTGGATATCAAAAACGGAGAAGTTCAGACTGACAATAAGGGAAATTACTGGGTTTCAAACCATACAGGTCAGGCCAGATATATTAACAAGAAGAGTGGTAAAATAAAGGTATTTAATCTTATATCGGCCGATAAAGTAGATTACATAGATAACGAGAGATTTCATGTAGTGCAGGATGGGCGAGATATAATATGGATATCTACATATGGCAACGGACTTTTTGCTTATGATATAAGAAATGATAATCTACAGCATTTTACATCAGATATAAATGGGTTTAGTCACATATCCAATAATTTTCTTCTATCTATTATGGTTGATAAGGCCGATGGTATATGGGTTGGGTCTGAATATACAGGTATTTCACATCTTACGGTTCTGAATGAAGGAGCAAAAAGAGTTTTTCCAGAAAACGAAAATCTTACAGATCGATCCAATGCAGTAAGAATGATAGCACAGGTAGATGAAAATAATATATATGTAGGTACACGTCGCGGAGGCCTTTACTCTTATAATGCAGATCTTAGTGAAAATAAAAGAAAAGATTTTTTTAAATCAAATATATATGCAGTAGCAAAAGATAAGAATGGTAATATATGGTTAGGTAGTAGGCTATCGGGACTATTTGTAAATGATAAATGGTATGTGAATAATCCGAATGATGATTCATCATTGGCTCACAACAGTATATTTTCTATATGTTACGACAGTAAGGGAAGAATGTGGTTGGGAACATTTGGTGGCGGACTTAATCTAGCAGTATCTACTCAAAAAGGATACGTGTTTAAACGATTCTTTAACAATACTTATGGACAAAAACAAATTCGTACTATAATAGAAGATAATAATGGTTTGATATGGATAGGTACAAGTGACGGTGTATTTGTATTCAAGCCCGAAGAGCTATTGAAGAACTCGCAAAATTATATAGTATGCAACTACTCTAATGGTAAGTTAAGAAACAATGAGATTAGATCAATATATCAAGATTCTAAAGGACGAATATGGATAGCTACAGCTGGTAGTGGGGTAAGCATGTGTAGCAATCCGAACGATTACAAGAATCTAAGGTTTGAACATTTTGACAGCACCAACGGACTTATTAATAACGTTGCACAGTCTTTTATAGAAGATAAAGATGGTGGTATATGGATAGCTACAGAATATGGAATATCACGATTTGATGTTGAGCATAATATATTCGATAATTATCTGTTTTCGACATCTCCGCTTGGAAACGTATATGCCGAAAATACTGCTCTTTCATTGAATGGTAAACTCGTTTTTGGTACTAATAATGGGATGGTTGTAATTGATCCTCAAAAAGTAAATAAAAACAACTCTAGGATTCCTGTCGTCTCATTTACTAATTTACTTATTAACGGCAGCATAATTCATCCGTTGGATGAAGACTCACCATTGAAAAAATCTTTAAGCTATTCTGATAAAATTGAACTAAACTACATGCAGAATTCATTCACCATAGAGTTCTCAACTTTCGATTATTCAATAGATAGCAGTTCTAAATACAGCTACAAACTACAAAATTATGATACCGAATGGAGCCAACCATCTAATCTTAATTTTGCAGCATATAAAAATATACCTCCGGGAAATTATACACTTAAAGTAAAGGCTTGCAATGATCGAGGTGTATGGAGTGATAAGGAGTATACAATGAATATAGTAATTAATCCACCTTTCTGGAAAACACCATGGGCTTTTATTATTTATATACTTCTTATAGTAGGAACCGGATACTTTATATTTCTTATTGTACGCGATTTTAATACGCTACGTAACAAGATTGCGATAGAAAAGCAGCTAACTGAATACAAATTGGTATTCTTTACTAACATTTCACATGAATTTCGTACTCCGCTTACTCTTATTCAGGGTGCTCTTGAAAAAATGCAGAAAACGAATAAGATACCTAAAGAACTTACTCCGTCACTAAAACTAATGGATAAAAGTACTCAACGTATGCTAAGGTTAGTGAATCAACTTCTAGAGTTCAGAAAGATGCAAAACAATAAGCTATCATTGCACCTTGAAGAGATAGATATTGTTTCATTTCTACACGATATTTATATTAGCTTTCAGGAGACTGCATGCTCGAAAGATATGGATTTTAGATTTGATACATCTTTACATCAGTACAACATGTTTATTGATAAGAGTAGTATAGAAAAAGTTATATATAATCTTATATCTAATGCATTTAAATATACTCCTTCAGGAGGAAAAATTATATTCAGTGTAATGCTGGATAACGATAGTAAGCAGTTAGTAATGAGTGTTTCGGATACAGGCGTTGGCATTTCGAAAGAGAAACAGTCTCAGTTGTTCAGTCGTTTTATGCAGAGCAACTTTACTACAAACAGTATGGGTATAGGGTTACATCTTACTAATGAACTTGTTAATGTTCATCATGGAACTATTTCATTTATAGAAAATAATGAAGATAACGGAGGATCTGTGTTTACAGTAAAACTACCTACCGACAAATCTGTATATGATGAAAAAGATTTTCGTATTCCTAATACATTAATGCTTGAAGAGGAGCATACTGCCATTTCTGAAATTGAGTTTGCTGATCGTGATGAAGAGTTTAATTTTACTGCTCCGCTAAATAAGCGTAGAATATTAATAATAGAAGATGACAATGATGTACGCGAGTTCTTGAAGGATGAGATAAAACAATATTTTGAAGTAGCAGCCGAATCGGATGGGCTTGCTGGCTATGAACGTGCAAAGGTTTATGATGCAGATCTTATAGTGTGTGATGTAATGATGCCTGGAATGTCGGGCTATGAAGTTACTAAAAAGCTGAAAAGCGATTTTTCTACCAGCCACATTCCAATAATACTTCTTACCGCTCTTAGTTCAACCGAAAATCAGGTAGAAGGGATAGAGTGTGGAGCGGATGACTATGTAACAAAGCCTTTCAGTCCAAAACTTCTGCTTACAATTATATTTAAGCAAATAGAGCAACGCGACCGACTTAAGGAAAAGTTTACGCAGACTCCGGGAGGTGTACGCCCGGTTATTTGTACAACGGACAAGGATAAAGAATTTGCAGATAAGCTTGAGGTGATTATAGAACAGCAATATGGTAATCCTCAATTTACAGTAGATGAGTTTGCATCGTTGATAGGACTGGGAAGAACTGTATTTTACAGGAAAGTTCGTGGCGTAACAGGTTATTCTCCAAACGAATACATACGTGTGGTAAGGATGAAGAAAGCAGCCGAACTTTTAACTGACGAGAAATATACAGTCTCGGAAGTATCATATAAAGTGGGAATAAACGATCCATTCTACTTTAGCAAATGTTTCAAGCAGCAGTTTGGATTATCTCCTTCAGCTTATCAGAAAGGCGAAGGAGCCGAAGTTCAACAATAATAAAGATAGATATAAATAAAAAAGGTATTCCTAAATGGAATACCTTTTTTATTTTAGGAAGATGAGATTTCTTACAGATTAACTCTTTTTTCCTTAATTCTGGCTTTCTTACCGGTAAGAGCACGTAAGTAGTACAACTTAGCACGGCGAACTTTACCAACTTTGTTAACAGTGATACTGTCGATAGCTGGAGATTCAAGAGGGAAGATACGTTCTACACCTATTGTACCAGACATTTTACGAACAGTGAAACGTTTTTTGTCTCCATGTCCAGAGATTTTGATAACAACACCACGGTACAACTGTACACGTTCCTTGTTACCTTCAACGATACGGTATGCTACTGTAATAGTGTCACCAGCTTTGAAAGAAGGATGCTGTTTACCTGTAGCAAATGCTTCTTCAGCAATTTTAATAAAATCCATTGTTTGTAATTCTTAAATTGTTTTATCGTTACAACGCAACATATCAAGTAACTCTTCTTTGACAGCGATTGCGCGAAAGCGGTGCAAAGTAACTCATTTTTTGGCATATAGCCAAAACTCTTCAACTTTTTTTATTATATATTGTTGGCATCACTATCTTTTTTGCCTATTTTTGGACAATAAACCTATTTTAAATATGAAAGAGTTTTTTATACGAACTTTGATTCCGCTTTCATTTGTCGGAACTCTAATGATACTTCCTTCTTGTAGTTCATCGTATTCTATAGCCTCGGTAGAGGGTAATAGGATTGAAATCTCCTCTAAATATGATAATAATCAGGATTTGAATGCTGTAAAAATACTTAACACTTATAAAGCTAGTGTAGACAGCATTATGTCGCCCGTTATTGGTAAAAGCAACATCGATATGAGCGCCTATCGTCCCGAAAGTCCGCTGTCAAACTTAGTAGCCGATGTGCTTAGAGAGGCAACTATAAAATATGCAGGTCGTGAAGCCGATGTGGCTGTAATAAATATGGGAGGTTTAAGAGCTCCTCTTCCTAAGGGAGATGTGAAGTTTAGCAATATATTCGAGATAACTCCATTCGAGAATACTTTATGTATTCTAACCATGAAAGGAAGCAGTTTGCGTCATCTGTTTGACAATATTGCTTCGGTGCGTGGTGAAGGACTTAGTGGTGCAAATCTGGTAATTTCTAAAGATGGAAAACTTATTAGTGCAACTGTAAACGGCCAACCTATAGATGATAATAAGGAGTATAAGGTTGCTACGGTCGACTATCTGGCCGAGGGTAATGACAAGATGGTAGCTTTCAAAGAAGCAACCGATAACTTGCAGCCAGATGGTGCAACATTGCGTCAGCTATTTCTTGACTATGTAAGCAATCTTACAAAAGAGGGAAAGAATTTAGATTCGAAAGTTGAAGGAAGAATAGTAGTGAAATAAAGATAAAATATGATTGATATGAAACGAATATATTTAGCACTGACTCTCGGTGTATTATGCTTGGCGCTAAATGCCCAAAATAAGAAAGAACTGCTTATACTGCATACCAACGATACGCATAGTCGTATAGAATCAATATCTCCCAATGATCCCGATACGGTTATGGCTGGAAGAGGCGGTTATGTAAGAAGAGCTACAATGATAAGCAATATGAGGAAGGACAATCAGGATTTGCTTCTTTTTGATTGCGGTGATTTTTCGCAAGGTTCGCCTTTCTATAATATGTTCAAAGGTGAAGTCGAGGTAAAGCTTATGAATGAAATGAAATATGATGCAGCCACAATAGGTAATCACGAATTCGACTTCGGGCTCGATAATATGGCTAGACTTTTCAAAATGGCTAATTTCCCATTTGTATGTGCTAATTATGATTTTATTGGCACTCCGGTAGAAGGTTTAGTAAAACCATATACAATAATTAATAGAGAAGGCCTTAAAATAGGAGTGCTCGGAGTAGGACCACGTTTGAAGGGATTGGTACAGGATAAGAACTTTAAAGGAGTGAAATTTGAAGATCCTATAGAGGCTGCACAAAGAGTTGCCAAATATTTAAAAGAAAAAGAGAAATGTGATGTGGTTATTTGTTTATCACATTTAGGATGGCAGGGTAAGCCATATTCGGATGAAACTTTGATACAGAATACTCGAAATATTGATGTTGTTTTGGGTGGACATTCACACTCTATGTTTACCGAACCGAAATGGTACTCAAACATGGATGGAAAGAAGATTCCATTACAACAGATGGGTAAAAATGGAGCTTTTGTAGGAGAGATGAAACTCGGAATGAAGAAGAAATGATATAAAATAAAATAGTATAGAGGGGGATAGAGAACAGATGAGACGACTTTTAATATTCTGCATTGCTTGTGTGGCAGTGACAATTGCTTATGCTTCATTTACACCATCTTTGTTGAGCCGAAATGGAAGCAATCAGCGAGATCGCAACGAGTGGGTAGAGGAAAGAGTATCTAATATGACGCTCAAGGAAAAAATCGCTCAGCTTTTTATTTATACTGTATCTCCTTTTAATACTCAGAGTAATAAGAAAATAATATATACGGCCGTCAAGGATTACAAGGTTGGCGGTTTACTTTTCTCTGGTGGTCAACTTACTAACCAGGCTCTTCTTACTAACTATGCTCAGAGTATAGCGCAGATTCCTCTTTTCATCTCATTCGATGGCGAATGGGGATTAGCTATGAGATTAAAAAACATGCCTACATTTCCTCGCAATAGAGTGCTCGGAGCTATTCAAGATAATGAGCTTATTTATGAATATGGCCGTGAGGTGGCAAGACAGTGTCGTGAAATTGGCGTTCATATAAACTTTGCTCCTGTAGCAGATATAGATAATAATCCTCTTAATCCTGTAATTAATACACGTTCCTTCGGTGGTGATGTGCGTAATGTTGCCGAAAAGGTAATAGCTTATTCAAGAGGACTGGAAGATGGGGGAGTACTGTCGGTTTCTAAACATTTTCCTGGACATGGTGATACCAATGTAGATTCTCATAAATCTCTGCCTATACTTAACTTTGACCGTCAGCGACTGGATAGTGTAGAATTTGTTCCTTTTCGTCAAGCTGTAAAGGCCGGATTAGGTGGAATGATGGTGGGACATCTTAATGTGCCGGCACTTGGCGCAGGACCGGCCTCATTATCAAAACCTGTAATAAATGTACTGAAAGATGAATTAGGATTTGATGGCTTGATATTTACTGATGCTCTCTTGATGAAGGGGGTTGCCAATAATGATAATCTATGCTCAAAGGCCCTTATAGCCGGCAATGATATGCTGCTTGTGCCAAATAATCTAAAGAAATGTATGGACGATGTACTAATGGCCGTAAAAGAGGGAAAGATTACCGAAAAAGAGATTACCGATAAATGTAGAAAAGTCCTTACTTATAAGTATATTCTTGGATTAAACAAGAAACAGTATATTCAGATAGCCGGACTGGAAAAGAGAATTAAATCGCCCGAATCGACAAATCTTATAACCAAACTTTACAAGGCTGCAATAACGGTATTGGGCAATAAGGATAGGATTATTCCTTTTGATACTCATTCGCGTGGCACTATCATGATAGAGGTTGGCAAGAACGATGAAGGATGTCAATTATATGATCGTTTAAAGGAATCTATGGCGGTAGAAAGATTTATTCTGACTAAAGATTCACTGCAAGAGATTAAAGAACGTATACAAAAAGCCAGCCGCATTATTGTTGTAGTAAATTCACTTAATGCAGAGCAGACATACAGTGATTTCTTAACAGAAATATCTACTATATATCCTGTGGTTTATGTATATCTGGTGCCACTCAAGTCGCTTACCAACAAAAGCAAAATATGGAAGGACGCAAAAGCGGTAATATTGGGACATACAGACGAAGGGATGGTACAAGAAGATATAGCCGATATCTTGGTGGGGAATGGTGAATCTGACGGCAAAGTTTCGGTAGCAATAGATGGACTTTACAAGCCAGGCGATGGAGTTGATATAAAGAAAGGAATGCATATATCATATGTGCCTGAAGAGTATGGAATGAATTCCAAAGTTCTTGCACAAATAGATTCCATAGCACTGAAAGGTATAAAAGATAAGGCATTCCCAGGTTGTCAAGTAGTAATAATGAAGGATGGTATACCGATATACGACAAGGCTTTTGGTACTTATACTTATAAGGATGAACGTAAGGTTACTCAAGATAACATGTACGACATAGCTTCTCTAACTAAGACTACTGCTACACTTCTGGCTGTAATGAAACTTTATGATGAAGGAAAATTTGGACTGACAGATAAAGTTTCAAAATATGTTCCGCAGTTGCGCTCTACAGATAAAGATAGAATAACTATAGAAGAATTACTTTTGCATCAGTCAGGTCTCTTAGCTTCACTCCCTTTTTATAAAGAGGCTATTGATAATAAGAGTTACAAGGCACCATTGATAAAGAATAAGAAAGATGCCCATCATACAATAAAATTTGGTGATAGAAGTTATGCTGCAAATGAGTTCGAATATAAAAAAGAATATATATCCAATAAGTATTCAGACGAATATCCTTTGCAGATAGCCGACTCACTCTTCCTAAGTACGTCGTTCAAAGATAATATCCTACAGCAAATAATTCATTCTCCACTTAAAGATAGAAAGTATGTATATAGTTGCCTTAACTTTATGCTGCTTAAAGAGATGGTCGAAAATATAACCAAAATACCTCTTGATGAATATTTACAGAAAGAGTTCTATAAACCTATGGGACTACAGCACATTACATATAATCCATTAGAAAAAGTATCAACAGAAGATGTTATTCCTACTGTCGAGAATGATTATTTTAGAAAAACTAAGCTACTTCAAGGATTCGTACACGATGAGGCAGCAGCATTCATGGGAGGAGTATCAGGAAATGCCGGACTCTTTGCAAATGCTCTTGATGTAGCCAATGTTTACGAAATGATAATAAATGAAGGAGAGTTTCAAGGAAACAGGTATCTAAGTAAAGAAACATGCGATTTGTTCCTTAAATACAAATCCAAAATAAGTAGGAGAGGATTAGGCTTTGATAAACCAGATACCACCGATTTGTCTAAGAGTCCTTGTGCTATCGAGGCACCGGCATCAGTAATTGGTCATACAGGTTTTACAGGTACTTGTGCATGGGCCGATCCAGATAATCGTTTGGTCATGGTTTTTTTAAGTAATCGCATCAATCCTTCTGTTTTTGAACCCAATAGACTATCGCAGTTAAATATCCGTCCTCGTATACAGGAAGTGATGTATAAAGCACTAATTAAATGATGTAATTTAGATTAAATACAAATTAAACAAAATTAAACATTTACTTTTCATACAAATAAAGAAAAAATGTACATTTGCTTAATCAATTAATACTAATAATTTAATTTTTATAAAAATGGCTTACGTAATTAATGACGATTGTATCGCTTGCGGTACTTGTATCGATGAATGTCCTGTAGAAGCAATTTCTGAAGGCGATAAATATTCTATCAACCCTGAATTGTGTACAGAATGTGGTACTTGCGCAGATGTTTGTCCATCTGAAGCTATTCACCTAGCTGAATAATTCATACGGTATAAAAGATTTAAAATGGGCTGTTCTTATAAAGGACAGTCCATTTTCGTATTATATATTCCATATTAATTTATTGGGGTGGTAAGAGATGATAGATAGCTTTTCACTGTATTATAATAGATATATAAAACTATCTATAATAAGTTTATATTGTAAAAGGATAATATTTAGAGGTTTGTACTTATGTTTAAAGACTACTTAATAAGAATTTAAACGGCTATTTAGTGCCCATCGATTTATATTTATAGGCGGTCGATTTATATTTGGTGCCCATCGATTTATATTTATAGGCGGTCGATTTATATTTAGTGCCCATCGATTTATATTTATAGGCGGTCGATTGTACCTTTAAAATGAATAGCAGCTCTATTATTACAAACTGTGAATGATGTGTGAATGATATGAGGGGAATGTTCACACGTAAAACTCTTATTATTAGTGTGTTGGAATTGTGAACGATGTGACATTATATTAAATATATAGTAGCAACCAGAGTTTAAAATAATGATAAATAATCTTTCAATCCAGATATTATAATAAAGAAATCACTGCAATTTAATAAATGCAGTGATTTCTAAGTTTTGATTATTTGTCAAATAAACATAGTAATGCTTATTTTATAATGAATAACATATTATTTAAGTTTAGCCAACGCTTCTTTCATACGGCGCATAGCTTCTACAATGTTTTCGTCAGATGTAGCGTAGCTCATACGTATACATTCAGGAGCTCCGAAAGAGGTACCTCCTACACATGCTACATGAGCCTCTTCTAATAAATACATTGCTAAATCATCAGAGTCATTTATTACTTTTCCATTTGCACTCTTGCCGTAGAAAGAATCACATTTAGGGAAAAGATAGAAAGCTCCTTCTGGTTTGTTTACTTCAAATCCAGGTACATCTTTTGCCAGTTTTACTATAAGGTCACGTCGGCGTTCAAATGCTTTACGCATTTCTTCTACCGGTGCCTGAGTACCTGTATATGCTGCTTCTGCTGCTTTTTGTGAAACCGAGCAAGGACCTGAAGTATACTGACCTTGAAGTTTGTTTACTCCTTTTACTATCCATTCTGCACCTGCTATGAACCCAATTCTCCATCCTGTCATTGCGTATGCTTTAGACACACCGTTTACAATAACTACACGATCGTGTATTTCTGGAAACTGAGCAATACTTTCATGTTTTCCTATATAGTTGATATGTTCGTATATCTCATCAGCAATAACATATACCTGAGGATGTTTAGCAAGTACATCGGCAAGGCCTTTAAGTTCTTCTTTGCTGTAAACAGAACCGGTTGGGTTTGAAGGAGAACATAATATGATAGCTTTAGTCTTTGGAGTAATAGAAGCTTCTAACTGAGCAGGAGTAATCTTGAAATCCTGTTCAATACCTGCTGTAACGATAACCGGAGTACCGTCTGCCAGTTTTACCATTTCAGGATAACTAACCCAGTATGGTGCAGGTACTATAACCTCTTCGCCTTCGTTTACTAATGCCATAATAACATTACAAACAGATTGCTTTGCTCCATTGGCACAAGATATTTGTGCAGCAGAATAACTTAATCCGTTTTCTTTTTTAAGCTTCTCGACGATAGCATTTCTTAAGTCAGGATAACCTGGAACCGGAGAATATCTAGAGAAGTTATCATCTACAGCTTTCTTGGCAGCCTCTTTAATATGATCTGGAGTGTTGAAATCAGGTTCTCCTACACTTAGATTAATAACATCAACTCCTTGAGCTTTTAATTCATTGCTCTTTTGCGACATAGCCAAAGTGGCAGATGGCGATAAACGATTCAGACGATCTGATAATTTATTCATTGCAGATTTATTTATAATGTTTTAAGTTCAAGGCTACAAAATAAGTTATTTTGTTTCATATATGAAAGAAGAACGGCAATTATCATATGAAAATAATATGATAATTGCCGTTTTCTGTCTCTATTTATTAAAATGGAGCGTATGTCCCATTCTATCTTTCTTTGTTTTGAGGTATCTTTCGTTGTATTCGTTAGGCTTTATCTCTATCGAAACATTTTCTGTAATCTCTAATCCATAGGCTTCAAGTCCTATTCTTTTTACCGGATTGTTGGTTATCAGCTTCATTTTATGTATTCCGAGTGCTCGTAATATTTGGGCTCCTACGCCATAATCTCTTTCATCGGGATCGAAACCTAGATGAACGTTGGCATCGACTGTGTCATAGCCTTCTTCCTGAAGTTTGTATGCACGGATTTTATTCATAAGTCCTATGCCTCTACCTTCCTGATTCATATATACTATAACTCCTTTCCCTTCACGCTCTATCAGTTCCATAGCTTTATGTAGCTGATCTCCGCAATCACATCTTTTTGATCCGAATATGTCTCCGGTTACACACGAAGAATGTACTCGTACTAGAATTGGTTCACTGCTGTCCCATTCTCCTTTTATTAAAGCTACATGTTCAAGCCCGTTTGACTTTTGACGGAATGGTATAAGATGAAAATGGCCATGATCTGTAGGCATATCTACTTCTACACCTTTCTCTATCATCGATTCTTGCTGCAGGCGGAAAGATATAAGATCTTTTATGGATATTATTTTTATATCGAATTCTTTTGCCTTCTCTATAAGCTGTGGAAGACGTGCCATGGTTCCATCTTCATTCATTATTTCTATAAGGGCAGCTGCTGGATGTAATCCGGCAAGGCGTGCCATATCTATAGCCGCTTCCGTATGTCCTGCACGTTTTAGAACTCCCTTGTCTTGTGCATAAAGTGGGTTTATATGACCAGGCTTACCGAAAGTATCTGAAGTAGATGAAGGATCGGCCAGCGCTTTGATAGTTGCTGCTCGGTCATGAGCAGAAACACCTGTGCTACATCCGTCAATTTTATCTATAGTAACCGTAAATGGAGTTCCTAATAAAGATGTATTGGTATTAACTTGCTTGTCAAGTTCTAGTTCGGTGCAGCGTTCCATTGTAATAGGTGCGCAAAGAACTCCTCTTCCTTCCTTAAGCATGAAGTTAACTTTTTCGGGAGTTATCTTCTCTGCTGCGATTATGAAATCACCTTCGTTCTCACGGTCTTCATCATCTACTACAATGATGAACTTACCTTCACGAAAGTCAGCAATAGCTTCTTCTATTGCGTTCAGTTTGAATTCTTCCATAGTTACAATTATAATATATTGTTTTTTATTCTTTCTTGAATGTTACGACTGGTGGTAACAATGTTTTTAAGATCTTTGTCCAAACGACGGCTGAATCGCCATATTCTGAAATAAAAGACTATACCTACAGGAACAAATAATCCCATCAGGAGGTTTAGCCATAGATGATCGGAAGGACTCTTATGTGCTTTGGTTGACAATATAGGGTAAGTATCCATTGCTCTCAGAATATTATTGTCATCGCTGTTTGACAGTTCTTCTATTATGTTTTCAAGCTTTATGTTAAGATCGGCTATCTTGTCATCGTGCTTGTTGTTGGTAAATATTGTAAAATAATTCGGAGCACCCGACAAAGAGTGCTTTTCGTTATATATTCTACAATCTTCGCACAGGCTATCCAGTTCGTCCAGCACTCTTTTATAGTCAGGGTCATTTATTATAACCTCTTTCTTGAATATATGACGCGATGGTCTGAGTCCTAGTAGCATCCGGAAGAAATTTATATAAGCTTCTGCATTGAATACAACAGAATCATTGTTTGATTTATATGTAAAAAATGCGCCTATTGGTGCAAGTATAATTGAACTGAGCCACACGCCAAGAAGAAGATTCATTTCACCACTCTTTGCAACACGTGTTGCTCCGGAATCTATAATATAATATAATACGAATATAACGACAGATATAACTACAGGCATACCAAGACCGCCTTTTCTTATTATGGCTCCCAATGGTGCTCCTATAAAGAAGAATATAAGACAACTTAACGAAAGAGTTATTTTTCTATGCCAATCTATCTCATGTTTTCTTATTGTACTGTACGCATCGCTGGCCGCATAACTTTTCATGCTCCAGTCGCTGGCAAGTGCTTCCATCCTGTTGGCAGCTCTACCATACAAAGTCTCTTTTTCTGTAAGCGTATATGAATTTAACAGACTGTCGGTATTTACAGTTTTGGTAGTCTGTTTTGCAAACTCTACCGAATCTTGCTTTGATAATAGGGGGTTGCGATATGTAGTCATCTTGGCTTCGTTATACATAACCCTTCCTACGCTATCCATTCTCTGTGTAAGAGAGTCGATAGTCTGTCTTATCTCCTTCATATTCTTACTATCCGAGCGTCCGCTCAGAAAACTTCCGTCAACCATATTGAATCCGCCATTAAATTCTATTATAGCATGCTTTTCGCGGAAAGATTCACGACGGTATGGAACATTATTCGATGCTATTGATTGCGACCGCAAGTTTTCGAACTGTTCTCCTTTATATAAATGTAGATAAAGATGCTGCTTGTCGGCGGTCATTTCCATTTTACCTTCCGAGGCCCATATTATTCTTGCATTATCAAATCCTTCCGAAAAGTTGTAAATAAGTATGTCTTTCAAAATTCCCGTTTCGCGGTCTTTCTTCTTTACATATATATTATATCCTTCTATTTCATCATAAAAAACTCCTTCAGGTATATCAAGTTCGGGTGAGGTTTGTTTCATAGATACAAGTAATGTCCATAGCTTAATCTGAGCTTTCGGGGCAATGATGTTCTGAAAGTAGAACGACATAGCCGATAGCATTATACAAAATATAATAAGCGGACGTATTATGCGAAGAAGTGAAATTCCGGCAGCTTTCATGGCAAGAAGCTCATATCTTTCTCCGAAGTTACCGAAAGTCATTAGTGCCGCCAATAGTATGGCCAAAGGAAGAGATAAAGGAATAAGAGTTAAGGCAGAGTAAAAGAAAAATTGCCCTAAGACAGTAATGCCTAACCCTTTTCCTACTAATTCATCGACATATCTCCACAAGAACTGCATCATAAAGATGAAGAGACATATGAAGAAAGTACCTATAAAGAGTTGAAGAAAACTCTTTAGTATAAATATATCTAATTTTTTTATGCGTAGCATTATTCGTTTTTGCAACTATTGAATTGCAAAAGTAGCATAAAAAATGGAGAGCACTGAAATGTTTTGAATATTTTTATAAATTACAATCCGCTAACCCTTTTTAATTTATCTATTTCAGAACTCCATAATTCTCGAAGGTCTTCTATTTCATCGTGAGCGGCAAAGTCAGTAACCTCAAGAGTATAGTCTCCTGTAAGATCATTTGATACTAATTTGAACTCAAAAAATGCGCGTGGATCTTCCTCATCATTCCATCTAAGGCGAATGAAGTTGTTTGTACGGAAATTTATTATTTCGGCACTTTTAGTCTCGGTTTTTCCCCACTGAAATGTAAAAGTCTTGTCGTTTAATGTAACATTATCAGCAAACCAAGTTTCCAATCCGGATGCCGTGCTTATTATGGACCATATAATATTGCCGGAACCGGTATTAAACATGAATTCCATATGTAGTTTTTCTTTTCCCATAAGTAAATTTAAAGTGTGTGGTGGCAAAATAAGCTAAATTATTTATATTAACATAATATATAAGTAGTTTTTATACTGATTCATAAAATAATAGATGAAAATTTAATATAAATATGTGACGGAATCAAGAAAAAGTTGGTTGCATACTTGCAAAATTGAAAATAAGATTCTATCTTTGCACCCGCAATTGAGAAATTAATGGCGGGATAGCTCAGATGGTTAGAGCGCATGATTCATAATCATGAGGTCCCCGGTTCAATCCCGGGTCCCG
>USAN01000004.1 GCA_900552645.1 uncultured Bacteroides sp. | reverse complement strand
TGGTTAGAGCGCATGATTCATAATCATGAGGTCCCCGGTTCAATCCCGGGTCCCGCTACACATAAAAGAGGCTGTAATATAAATTACAGCCTCTTTTATGTTATATATCTGCAAACGTTTGCATGCTTTTTACATATAATACTTTATCTTTTTCAATTCTATTATTATATTTTTGACCATGTAATAATTAAAATTTGGAATACTATGATATACAATGAAATTGGCAAAACTGGCATGAAGGTGTCAAACCTCAGTTTTGGTGCGTCATCTTTAGGTGGAGTTTTTCATGATATTAAAGAGCAGGATGCTATAAAGGCTGTATTTACTGCTGTAGATAATGGAATGAATTTTATAGATGTTTCTCCTTATTATGGTCATTATAAAGCCGAAACTGTTTTAGGAAAAGCTTTGAATGAAATAGAACGTAACAAATATTATCTATCTACAAAGGTAGGCCGTTATGGTAAGGACGGAGTAAATACATGGGATTATTCAGCAAAACGTGCTCAGGAGAGTGTATACCAGAGTATGGATCGTCTTAATATCGATTACATTGATCTTATTAATGTGCATGACGTAGAATTTGCAGATCTTAATCAGATTGTTAACGAAACTCTTCCTGCATTGGTTGAACTTAGAGAAAAAGGTATTGTAAAACATGTAGGAATAACCGATCTTCAACTTGAAAATCTTAAATGGGTAATTGAACATTCTGAGTCAGGTACAGTAGAAAGTGTTCTTAATTTTTGCCACTATTGTTTGTGTGATGAAAAACTTGAAGATTTCCTAGATTTCTTTGAATCTAAAAATATTGGTATAATTAATGCTTCTCCTTTGTCTATGGGACTTCTTTCAGAACGTGGAGTTCCTGTATGGCATCCTGCGCCAAAACCTTTGGTTGAAGCTTGTAAGAAAGCAGTAGCTCATTGTAAGTCTAAAAATTATCCTATCGAAAAACTTGCAATTCAATATTCTGTAAGTAATCCTAGAATTGCTACTACTCTTTTTAGCTCGGCTAATCCTGATAATGTAATAAAAAATATAAAGTTTGCAGAAGAGCCTATTGACTGGAATCTTGTAAAGGAAGTACAGGATATTATTGGAGATAACATGCGTGTAAGTTGGGCTAATTCATAAATACACTGTTACTATGGATTTTAAAATAATCGATGCTCACTCTCATTTGTGGCTTAAACAGGATACCGAAATTGACGGTCAACCTATAAAGACTCTTTCCGATGGGCGTTCTATTTTCTTTGGTGAAGAAAGACAAATGATTCCTCCATTCATGATAGATGGTCGAAATAGTGCTGAGGTATTCTTGTCAAATATGAACTATGCTCAGGTGTCGGCTGCAGTAGTAACGCAAGAGTACATTGATGGCATTCAGAACGACTATCTTGCTGAAGTAGCTAAAAAGTATCCAGAACGTTTTTTTGTATGTGGTATGTGTGAATTTCGTCAACCAGGATTTTTGTCTCATGCACAACAGCTTATAGACTCTGGATTTGGAGGAATAAAGATTCCTGCAAATCGTATGTTCTTTAATGGTAGGCGAATTGCGCTGGACTGTAGTGAGCTTATGGAAATGTATGCTTATATGGAATCTAAGGGTACAATACTGTCGATTGATCTTATGGAGGGAACAGTTCAGCTACATGAAATGAATAATATTATAAAGAGTTTCCCTAATATGAAGATAGCTGTAGGACATTTCGGAATGGTTACGTGTGAGGGATGGAAAGAACAGATAAAACTAGCTTTGAACAAGAATGTAATGATTGAGTCTGGCGGAATAACTTGGCTGTTCAATGAAGAATTCTATCCTTTTACAGGAGCAGTAAAGGCTATAAGAGAAGCAATGGATACTGTAGGGGCAGATAAGTTAATGTGGGGATCGGATTATCCTCGTACTATAACGGCTATAACATATAAGATGTCATACGATTTCATATTGAAAAGTAATGTATTCTCAAAAGAGGAAAAAGAACTGTTCTTGGGTAAGAATGCTCAAAAATTCTATGGATTCAGGAATTTAATAGATCTTCCATACATTAAAAATATGTCTGAATAAAAAAATAATATAATGAAAGCAATTCAAATTACTGCACCTTATATAATGGAGGTGAAAGAGATAGAAAAACCTGTTATTAAAAGCAATGAAGTTCTTGTAAAAATTAAATATGTAGGATTTTGTGGTTCCGACCTTAATACTTATTTAGGCAATAATGCCATGGTAGAATTTCCTCGCATTCCTGGTCATGAAATAGGAGCTGTAATAGAGGAGATAGGTGAATCTGTACCTGCTGTTCTTAAGATAGGAATGGGGGTTACGATTAATCCTTATACAAATTGCGGTACTTGTCCATCTTGTCGTAACGGTAGGGTAAATGCATGCCAGTTTAACGAAACGTTGGGTGTTCAGCGTGATGGAGCGATGTGTGAATATGTTGCTGTTCCATGGGAAAAAATCATACCTGTTGATGGCATTTCTATTAAGGATACTGCTCTTGTAGAACCTATGAGTGTAGGATTTCATGCTGTATCTCGTGCGCAGATAACCGATATTGACTTTGTAATGGTTATAGGTTGTGGTATGATTGGCGTCGGAGCTATAGTAAGAGCTGCTCTTCGTGGTGCCAATGTAATAGCTGTCGATTTGGATAATGAAAAATTGGAACTTGCAAAGAGTATAGGTGCAAAATATACAATCAATTCAAAAGATGAGAATGTTCATGAACGTTTGCAGGAAATAACAGGCGGCGCTGGTCCAGATGTTATTATTGAAGCGGTAGGAAGTCCGGTTACTTATAGAATGGCAATAGATGAAGTGGCGTTTACAGGTAGGGTAGTTTGTATTGGTTATTCTAAAAAGGAAGTAACCTTCCAAACTAAATATTTTGTACAGAAAGAATTGGATATACGCGGTTCACGCAATGCTATGCCTTCAGATTTTCGTGCTGTTATTAACTATTTAAAGAATAATGATTGTCCTACAGATAAGCTTATTACTAAGGTAGCTACTCCAGAAACAGTCCTGCAGGCAATGCAAGAGTGGAGTGAAGCACCAGCCAAGGTTTTCAGAATTCTTGTTGAATTCTAGATATTAATTTAAAATATGATATTATGAAATTCAAGACACTTTTTCTTTATGCTTCTTCTTGTCTTCTATTTACAGGAGTACAAGCTCAGATTGAGGAGCGTGAAAGGCCGGCCGAATGGAAAGACCTTGTAAAAGGTGCCCGTTTTATGGATAGGTTTGAATCAATGCCCGATGGGATTCTATCGTCTAATGTATGGGGTGCAAGCAATGTTGTACCTCGTATAGTGGATAATGGAATAGAATCGGATAGATATTCTTTTTGGGGTGGGAATATAATAAAGGGAGATGATGGTAAATTTCATCTTTTTGTATGTGGATGGCCCGAGAACTCGCCCAAAGGGCATATGTTCTGGTCAAAATCTACCGTGTTTCATACTATATCCGACAAGCTTCAAGGGCCTTATAAAATAATAGGATCGGTGGGTAAAGGACATAATCCTGAAGTTTACCGTTTAGATGATGGCAGATATATAGTTTACGTAATTGATGGATACTATATTGCCGATAACATTGACGGACCATGGGTGTATGGCGTATTCGATTTTAATAAACGCGACAGAAAAATAATAGAAGGTCTTTCTAATCTAACCTTTGCACGTCGTCAAGATGGGTCGCGACTGATGGTTTGTCGTGGTGGAGGAATATGGATAAGCAAGGATGGTTTGTCTTCTTATAACCAACTTACAGATAAACGAGTTTATCCAGCAGTAGAAGGACGATTCGAAGATCCAGTAGTATGGCGCGATTCTTTGCAATATCACTTAATTGTAAATGACTGGTTGGGCCGTATTGCTTTTTATCAACGTTCGAAGGATGGCATAAAATGGGTTACCGAACAGGGCGAAGCTTATGTTCCTGGAGTATCCTTTCATAAGGATGGTAAAGTGGAAAACTGGTTCAAATACGAACGTATTAAAGTTTTTCAGGATAATGAGGGAAGGGTAGTTCAGACAAACTTTGCCGTTATCGACACTATAAAATGGGATGATTTGCCTAATGATAATCATAGTTCAAAGAATATATGTATTCCAATGAATAAAGGACTTATTTTATCAGTACTTAATACTAAGCCTATAACGTCTGTCACTAAAAGAATTGAAGTTATTATAAAGGGGGAGAAAGATTTTGATCCTAAAAATGACATCGATATTAAAAGTCTGCGTTTTGGCTCGTATAATGAAGTTAATTTTGGAAGAGGATGTAAACCATTGAATAGTAGGGTGCTGGGTAATGATCTTATAGTAACGTTTAATGGAAAAGGGAGTGGAATTGATGAAGACGAATTTGCTCCAAAGATGATTGGTAATGATAGAAATGGTAAATTGCTGTTTGGGTACGCGTCTTTGCCATATGTAGATTATAAACCGGCTATTCTTTCGTCTCTCTGTCCACGATATGATGAAAAGAAAAAAGCATTTGAAATCGAAGTGCAAAATTTCGGGCTTTCATCTTCTGGTATTATGAAGCTCGAAGTAATGAGTAATGAAAAGGTATTGGGCGTAGTTAATGTAAATCCTTTAAAATCATATGAAAAGGTAATGTTGACACTAAAAGTCGATGAATTTAACCCCGTAAAAGATCAAAACTATAAAGTAAACTTCTACAAAAGCGATAAATTAATAAGTACTGACAGCTTTTGATATATAATTAAAATATAACTGCCGTTTCTGCAATGATTCACAGAAACGGCAGTTAGTTTATTGTATATTGATAATAGTAAAATCGGTAGAAGTTCCAATATATTTCTTTGAGGTAACTATACACGGATAGCCGTTTACTTTAAAAGTATATGAAATATTTGCATATTTAAGATAGTTATTGAAGTTTAAAGTATATCCTGAAGGAATATTTGCATATGTATTCTGAGTAAAGGGAAAATCACCATTAAAAATTCCCATTTCTCCTGCTACTATGTATCTCATTGAAGTTACTTGTTGGGTACTAGCATAAGTTCCGTCATATGAATATCCCCAACCTAAAGTGTATTTTGCAGTGAGCTTATAATTATTTATTTCTGTATTACTAATGTTTTTATAACTTATGGATGTAATTGGAGATGTATCTGTTGTTACATTACCTGTATTTATATTGACAGGGGTTACAAGCTGATAATTACCAGCCAATATGCTTCCTGCGCTAAGAGTATATACATATCCATGACTATATTCATCGTATACCGGATTTCCAATGCTTTTCCATACTCCATTTTCTAAATGTCTTAGCGTTACAGACGTCATGTTTCCTCGATCATTAGGAACGTAGAATATAAAACTTACAGCAGTGTTTGTACGAAGATTTTTGCCGAAATCATTAACTTCTACGTTTCTCATTATTAAAAAGCTATCACTAGTACCGGAAGTTATTTGATTAGACCCTCCCGGCATATACGGTTGAATTAGCATATCTACATTTTCATTGAAAGTTTTTTTCTGAAACTGGATTCCTACAATTGGATTCTTTATAGACGTAAAACCTTCTTCATTAGCAACGTTACCATATATTGTTTGAATAGTAAATTTTATGCCGGACTTATACATAGTTTCATTCAGAAAAAACATACTACGATTAGTAGCATCCGAAGAAATTATAGCTTGTGCATCATTAATAGAGTAATATCCGTCTTTAGTAAAGGAAACATTGTATTCTCCAACTGATGGCATTTGAAGAATATATACGCCACTGGAATCTGTGATGGCAGACTGACTACCGGCTGTTACTTTTACTCCTGAAATAGGAGTAATTGATTCGCTTCCATTATATAGCGATACTTTTCCAACTATATAATAGAGTTTATCTATGTTTACGGATGTCGATTCTTGATTGGTAGGGTCACTAGACGGGTCATCACTGTTATTACCACCACATCCATATAATAATGAACATGTAATGAATAATATAAAACCAATTCTAAAAAGGTTTTTAGTTTTCATAATCTATAAATTTGAATTTGTAATATATATATAAATTATGAATAATAAATAAGTTTAGATATTTAATTAATTATGTTTTTATTTCTAATTATTTATGTTATTTTCTTCTACAATAAGTGGAGTATCTTCTTTGCAGCATTTGTAACCTATCTGTAATGTAGTATGATATATATTATTTTTGTGAAGTATATCTTCTATCTTTTTCTTAACTTTCATCATCTGTTCCATATTTATATTTTCTTCAACATTAACATGAGCTTCGAAATGAATATTTTCTTCATTTAATTGCCAAATATGAAGATGATGAATATCTCGTACCTCATCAATAATCTCTATCTCTCTTATTATTTCATTTATGTTTATCTCTTCTGGTACTCCTTGCATTAATATATCTACGCTTTTTTTCAATACTTCCCATGTATGATATATTATGTATAAGCTTACTACGACAGTTATAAATGGATCAATCCATATTATTCCCCATAACCATATTGCAATGCCTCCCAGTACGACTGCTATAGACGACAAAGTATCTCCCATAAGATGTAGATAGGCAGCCTTCATGTTTATATTACTGCTTTTCCCTTTTTGAAGCAGAATTACAGAGATGAAATTTGCAGCCAATCCTATCAGAGCCACAATTATCATTAGTTTACCATGTATAGGTTCAGGATTAATATATCTTTCGTATGCCTCCTTTAATAGGTATAAACAAATAAATATAAGTATAAGAGCATTTACAAAGGCAGCCAGAATTTCAGCTCTTTTTCGGCCGAAAGTATATTTCATATCCGATTTCTTTCGTCCTATTTTAGATGCAACAAATGCAAGTATAAGGCCTAAAGAATCGCCTAAATTATGTACTGCATCCGAAATGAGGGAAAGTGAATTTGATAATAATCCTCCTATGAATTCAGCCCCGGTTATGATAAGGTTGAGCAAGATTACATACGATAATTTCTTATCCGATACATCAATATGTTGATGGCTATGCGAATTTCCCATAATGCTCTGGTTTATATTACAGTGCAAAACTAATTATATTAATATGCTTTTTACAAAAAAATATAAAACATTTGTTTTTATAACTATAATTTATTGATTTTATGTACTTTTGTGTCGATTTTAATCAAAACAAATTAACAATGGACGATTCAATACCCCGAACGTGCTATATTATTAACTGATTCAATAGAGACATTACTTAGTTTTTATAATGCCTCTGGATGAATATTAAACAAAAGGAGGCAATAAGATGAGAAAATATCTTTATTGTGAAACTGGTTTTGTGGAAAAACCTCAATGGATTCCTAATTGTTGGGTAAACGTAGAATGCCCCGATAATGATGATTTTAATTTTTTGACTAAAGAACTGAAGGTTCCTGAATCTTTCTTGGAAGATATTTCCGATACGGATGAACGTCCTCACATAGATACTGAAGGTAACTGGTTACTTACTATTATCCGAATTCCATTACCTCAACAAGGTAGTATTCCTTATACCACGGTCCCGTTAGGTATAATTACAAACAATGAAATTATTGTAACTGTGTGTTATCAACACACCGAAATGATTACAGATTTTATAAATCATACTCGTCGTAAGGGTGTAAAGGTTAGAAATAAATATGAACTTATATTGCGCCTTGAATATTCATCGGCCGTATGGTTCCTTAAATATCTTAAACAAATAAACAATGATGTAACAGCAGCCGAAAAAGAGCTTGAAAAGAGTATTCGTAATGAAGATCTTCTGCAGTTGATGAAGTTACAGAAGACATTGGTATATTTCAATACTTCAATTCGTGGAAATGAGGTTATGGTTGGAAAACTTCAGAGTATTTTTCAGGAAAAGGATTATCAAAATCATGAATTGGTGGAAGATGTAGTGATTGAATTGAAGCAGGCTTATAATACGGTAAATATATATAGTGATATTCTTACTGGGACTATGGATGCTTTTGCATCGATTATATCTAATAATGTAAATACTATAATGAAACGAATGACAAGTATTTCTATAATTCTTATGGTTCCTACACTTATAGCAAGTTTTTATGGTATGAACGTCGATGTTCATCTGGCATCTTTGCCTTATGCTTTTTCTATGATAGTATTAATTTCTATAGGACTATCTGCGTTGGCATTTGTTATTTTTAGGAAAATAAAATGGTTCTAAAATATTGTTTATATAAGGCATCAACCTTCCTCAATGGGAGGTGTAGATGCTTTTTTATATTTTACAAAATGACTCAATTGTTTTAAATAGTTGAGTTTAGTGATATTTTGTTGTCTTCTTTTATGATTATATTTTCTTCAATCATTTCTGCCAGTACTTTAGCCAATGAGGGGCGAGCTACCCCTAAGATTTGTGCAACTGCTTGCTGATTGGTTATGAACTTATGTCTTTTTAGGTAGTTTACTATTCTGGAGCGTAAATTTTGCAATGCAAATTCGTTTACTTTTCTAGTAAGAAAAAGACATCTGTTTGATATGTCATTTATGAATCCTCGCATAACTGAAGGATTGTCGTGCATGAACAGAAAAAATGATTCTTTATCTATAATAAGCACTTCGCATCGATTTATTGCAACTATATTGACAGGAAAATGATTTTCATCACCATAAATGAAAGCTGGTGCTAATAATTCGGGTGCCTGTAGGGTCTCTATATTAATGAATTTTCCGTCGACATTCTCCATCTGAGCAACAACTTTTCCGCTATATAAAAAATAGAGCGACCGACATATATCTCCCTGATAAGCAATGAAATCGCTTTCATTATAAGTGCTGATTTTATTGGTAGACTCCTTTAATAGATTAATTATTATCTGTTCGTCTATATTTGCAAACAGAGGGAGTTTCTTTAGTTCGGATATTATCATGATGATTTAACTTTTATTAATATAGGGTGTAATGTAGGTTACACTTTATGATATACTTAAATATGACATTTGCACAAACTTAATGAAAAATAAGGTATATAATATTTAAATCATTTAAATAATATGATGTTATGGAAAATAGTATGTTCTGCTTTCAGTGTCAAGAGACAGCAAAAGGTATAGGTTGTATATTAAAGGGAGTATGTGGAAAAACAAGTACAACTTCTGGGTATATGGATTTTTTGCTTTTTGTAGTACGTGGTGTTTCGATAGTAGCTAATGGATTAAGAAGTAATAATTTAAAAGTTGACGAAAAGGTAAACGCTTTTGTTACAGATGCACTTTTTTGTACTATAACTAATGCAAACTTCGATGATGAAAGCATTATAGATCGCATTGAAAATGGTATAGAGATACGTAATAGACTAATGGATATAGCTGCTGAGAATGATATTATCTTACCAGATATTTTTGAACTTTCTTGGAGTGGAAATAAAGAATCTTATTATTATACAGCTGTTAGTGTAGGAGTATTACGTGAAACGAATGAAGATATACGGTCTCTTAAAGAACTTATTCTATACGGTCTTAAAGGAATGGCTGCATATCATGAACATGCAATAAGACTAGGCTTTGAGGATGAAAGTATTCATTCTTTCATTCAGAATGCTATTTCATGTATGAGTACTGATAATATGGATTCCGAAGCCCTTGTAGCACTTGTAATGAAAACTGGCGAAATGGGAGTTGCGTCAATGGCATTATTGGATAGAGCAAATACTACAAGATATGGTAATCCGGAAATTACAAAGGTAAATATAGGAGTGGGTAAAAGACCGGGTATTCTTATAAGTGGACATGACTTGCATGATATTGAGGAATTACTTAAACAGACTGAAGGCTCTGGAGTAGATGTATATACTCATGGTGAAATGCTTCCGGCTCATTATTATCCAGAGTTTAAGAAATATAGTCATTTCGTTGGCAATTATGGAAATGCTTGGTGGAAACAGCGTGAAGAGTTTACATCTTTCAATGGGCCTATCGTATTTACTACTAACTGTATAGTGCCACCATTAGCTAATTCTATATATAAAGATAGAATGTTTACAAGTAATTCTACAGGATATCCTGGATGTAGATATATTCCTACAGACAGTAATAATCATAAAGATTTTTCGGAAGTTATAAAACTTGCCAAGAAATGTGATAGTCCGATAGAAATAGAAAACGGAGAAATTATTGGAGGCTTTGCTCATAATCAGGTATTAAAGTTAGCTGATGTGATAGCTAATGCAGTAAAATCTGGAGATATACGCAGGTTTGTTGTCATGGCAGGTTGTGATGGAAGAATGAAAAATAGAGATTATTATACTGAGTTTGCAGAGAAATTACCTTCAGATTGTGTTATACTTACAGCCGGATGCGCCAAATATAAATATAATAAGCTTAATCTTGGTGATATAAATGGAATACCGAGAGTTTTGGATGCGGGTCAGTGTAATGACAGTTACTCACTTGCAATAATAGCAATGAAGTTAAAAGAGGTATTTCAACTAAATGATATAAATGAGCTACCGATAGTATATAATATTGCATGGTATGAACAGAAAGCGGTAATTGTTTTGTTAGCGTTGTTGAGCTTAGGCGTTAAGAATATTCATCTTGGACCTACTCTTCCTGCTTTTCTTTCACCTAATGTAGCTAAAGTGCTTATAGATAATTTTGGTATTGCAGGGATAGGTACGGTAGAAGATGACATGAACATTTTTGGAATAAGATAAAAAATAATATATGGATAATAATTTACTTAATATGGAAGTTGGCTCAATAGTGGCAGCCAATTTCAGTTCGGCGGATGTTTTTTTTAAATATGGTATAGATTTTTGCTGTCATGGGAATATCTCTCTTAAGAATGCATGCATTGACAAAGGTATTGATGTAAATAATGTTATAGCAGAATTGAACAATAAAAAAGAGAGTGGTATAGCAAAGAATAATTTTTCAGATTGGCCTTTAGATTTACTTATTGACTACGTCCTTAAGATACATCATAGAGGAATAAGAAAGAATGGTCCGGAAATATTAGAACTTATTGAAAAAGTAGAATCAGCTCATGGACATAATCATCCTGAACTGAACGAAGTAATGTTGCTTTTCCATCAGTCGCTTATAGATCTTGATTCTCATCTTCAGAAAGAAGAGAATGTACTATTCCCTTTTTTATATGAACTTTTTGAAGCATCTGAAGCTGACGATTCTATACAACAAATGCATTGTGGAACGGTTAATAATCCTATAAAAGTAATGCGTATGGAGCATGAAGGTGAAGGTGATAGATATCAGCGCATTACAGAAATTACAAATAATTTTGCTATACCTGATGATGGATGTAATACATACAATCTAATGATGATAAAATTGAAGAACTTTGTCCAAAATTTATATGAACATATACATATAGAAAATAACATCATTTTTCCTATGGCATCACAATTAGAAAGACAATGTGTGAGATAAGTTGGATATAGATAGTGTTTTAATTAATAATACCGGATGTAGTAATGCTTCTCTTTATATATAATGTAGAAAAGCACAAGATACATCCGGTTATATATTGTTAAAGTCAGGTATTATCCGCAATGTAAATATTTATTTAACAGATTAGTCATTCCCTTACGGTTATCCTATATTTAATTACGTAAGCTTTTGTTTTTGTATGAGGCTAGCTTATTTATTATATAATCTATCATACGAGGACTGAATACTCTATATTCTACATATGCATTACGCTGTGTGCAAAGGCAATTTGCCGGAGCTTTACAATTCTTAGTAAGTTCTGATAGTGATTTTAATCTATTTTCATTCTCTATCCTAAAGGTACTCTTACTAATACCGAACGATTTCTCTCTCCGACATATATTTCTAAGTGTTTCTTGATGAGGAACAAGTATTAAATATGAGGTTGGAATATTTATATTATTAACAATATAAGTAGCTTTAGATTATATTTAGCTTATCTAATTTGTGCAATTTTCGATTATTTTCTACATTTGCATAAATTTATAAATAATATGTCGGTTTTAAATAGTGTAGAAGAAGGAATAGAAGCTATTCGAAAAGGAGAGGTAATAATTGTAGTTGATGATGAAGATAGAGAGAATGAAGGAGACTTTGTTGTTTCGGGTGAAATGATTACTCCTGAAATAGTCAATTTCATGATTACAAACGGTAGAGGATTGCTTTGTGTACCCATATCAAAAGAAAGATGTAAGGAGCTCGATTTATTGCCTATGGCAGATGATAATACTTCATTGTTGGGAACACCATTTACCATGTCGGTCGATTTAAGAGGACATGGATGTTCTACAGGAGTATCTGCTTATGATCGTGCGGCAACAATAAAAGCCTTGGTAGGCGGTGGTATAGATTCATCAGAATTAGCTCGTCCCGGTCATGTATTTCCTCTATATGGAGCAGATAACGGAGTATTGGAACGTAACGGCCATACGGAAGCTCTCCTTGACATTACTCGACTTTCAGGCTTGACACCAGGAGGAGCATTAATAGAGATTCTTAATACAGATGGTACTATGGCACGTTTGCCTCAGTTGCTTGAAATAGCTAAAACTCATAATCTTAAAATAATCTCTATAGAAGATATACAGAAATATCGTATAAGCAATAATATTTAAAAATAAAAGAAATGGCACTAAACAGAAGGAGGCTGAAGATTCTTGATTTGATAAGAGAAGATGGACATGCAAAGGTTCAGGATCTTAGCAGGATATTCAATGTTACTGAAGTTACTATAAGACAGGATTTGGAAACTCTAGAACAGGAAGGTTTTGTGCAAAGAGAACATGGAGGTGCCTTTCTTAAAGATGTAGGTTCGTTTGCTAAAACTGGAAAGCTTTTTAATCAGATCAATATAGAGAAGAAGGAAACAATTGCCAGGAAGGCTGTAAAGCTTATAAATAATGGTGATAGTATAATTCTTGATTCAGGTTCTACTACAACAGAGATAGCTAAACTGCTTACTAATTTCAATGATTTGACTATTATTACCAATTCACTTAATATAGCTTTGATATTAGGAGAAAATCATGGAATAAATTTGATAGTAACAGGAGGTGAATTTAAAGCACCTACCTTATCACTTACAGGTTCTATGGCTGCAGAGTCGTTCAAAGATATTCACGTTAATAAATTATTTCTGGCTACTGCAGGAATATCTTCTGATTTAAAGCTGACTTATCCAAGTTTAAGTGATCTTGTAGTTAAAACAGCCATGATTAAATCGGCAGAACAGGTTTATTTAGTTGCGGATTCCTCAAAAATAGGAGTTAGTGCATTTGCTAATCTAGGTCCTGTCTCACTCGTAAATACCTTGATAACAGATGACTCTATATCTCAAGGAGATATAGAATTATTTAAAACTCAGAATATAGAAGTTCTTTAAGAGAAAAATATTAAATAAAAATAGCCTTACAAGTTATTCTTGTAAGGCTATTTTTGCGTTAATATGTTAATGTATGCTAATATACTTTCTTTTTCTTTCTTTTTATATCTTTCGAATACTTTCGAAAACTATATTTGCAAATGAAAAAAGTGAAAAATATAATATGCAAACAAAGAATTTAATATTGCAATCCGAAAAGAATCGAAGAAGGCTTCTTGAAATTGTATATAATGCAAAAGCGGGCCATATAGGAGGAGATCTTTCTTGTCTTAATGTCCTTACCACTTTATATTTTCAAATCATGAATATTGATACTGAAAATATGAATAATCCTTTACGAGATCGTTTTATAATGAGCAAAGGACATTGTGTAGAGGCTTTATATGCAGTTTTAGAGGCAAAAGGTTTTATTTCAAAGAAAATAATTAATACTTTAGGAGAATTTAATTCAATACTATCAGGTCACCCCACTATAGAGGTTCCGGGAATTGAAGTAAATAGTGGTGCATTGGGGCATGGTTTGTCTATAGGAGTAGGAATGGCTTTAGCAGCTAAGATGGATAAAAAAGGATACAAGACTTATGTTCTTATGGGAGATGGAGAACAGGGTGAAGGTTCTATTTATGAAGCCGCAATGGCAGCACATCAATATAAACTCGGTAATTTAGTTGCTATTATTGACAGAAATGGACTTCAGATAAGTGGAACTACCGAAGAGGTAATGTCATTAGAGAATATGCGTCAAAGATGGGAGGCATTTGGTTGGGATGTAAAAGAGATGAACGGCGATGAGATAGAGAGTATATTGAATACATTTAACGAAGTAGATTATTCTTCAAATACACCTCATCTATTGATCTCTCATACTACTAAGGGTAAGGGAATATCTTTTATGGAAGGGGTTGCAAAATGGCATCATGGAGTTCCTACTGAGGATCAGTACAAGATCGCTATTGAGGAAATTTCTGAACGAATTAAATTATTAGAATAATACTATGAATAACATACCTTGCAGAAAAAGCTTTACGGATACTTTGCTAGAGCTTGCAAAAGAAGATAAAGATATAATAGCAGTTACAACCGATGCAAGAGGTTCTGTTACTTTGGGAGATTTTGCTGATCAACTTCCCAATCAGTTTGTTGAATGTGGTATTGCCGAACAGGATGCTGTTGGCATATCTGCAGGATTGGCACACTGTGGAAAAAAAGTATTTGTATGTGGTCCGGCATGTTTTTATGTAGCCAGAAGTCTGGAACAAGTTAAGGTAGATCTTGCCTACAGTCAAAATAATGTTAAGATATTGGGAGTGAGCGGGGGCGTTGCATATGGAGCTCTTGGGGCAACTCACCATAGCTTGCATGATATTGCTGTTTTGAGAACATTTCCTGGAATGAACATAGTTTTACCTTGTGATGCTCGTCAGACACGCAAGCTAGTAAAGATGTTAGTAGACTATCCTCATCCGGTATATGTTAGGGTGGGTCGTAATGCTGTGCCCGATGTATATGAAAACAATGATTTTGATTTTGAATTAGGAAAGGCGAACGTCTTGCTTGATGGCGATAAACTTACTATAATTGCTACCGGAGAAACTGTATATCACGCATATCAAGCTGGATTAAGATTAAAGAATGAAGGTGTAAATGTGCGCGTACTTGATATGTCGTCTATTAAACCATTTGATAAAGAAGCCATTATTAAAGCTGCTCGCGAGACAGGAAAAATAATAACAGTAGAAGAACACAGTAAATTTGGTGGGCTCGGTGCATTGGTAACAGAAACGATATCTGAGGAGCCTGTTCCTGTAAGAATTTTGGGTATTCCAGATGAAAATGTGATTCATGGCAAACCGCTAGAAATATTCTCTTATTATCATTTAAATACAGAAGGTATATATAATGAGGTAATAGAATTCTTAAAATAATCTTACAAAACATTGTTAACTTTAAATACTATGAGTAATAAAATAATAGCAATAGATCAAAGTACGTCTGCCACTAAAGCAATGCTATTTAATGAAGAATGCGATATACTGCATAGAGTTAATATCGAACATCATCAATATTATCCTAAACCGGGATGGGTAGAACATGATGCGGAGGAAATTTATTATAACACAATAAATGCTATTGAATCTCTTTTAAAAGAGGAAGGTAATGATGATACTTATTCTTTAGCAATAACTAATCAAAGAGAAACTGTAGTAGTATGGAATAAGCTTACCGGTAAACCTATATATAATGCTGTAGTGTGGCAGTGTATGAGGGGAATAGAGACCTGTGAAGATTTAAAGAGTAGAGGTTATAGTAATATTATAAAAGAAAAGACAGGTTTGCTTATTGATCCTTATTTCTCGGCAAGTGGTGCAAAGTGGATAATTGATAATGTAGATGGTGCTCGTCAGTTAGCTAAAAATGGTGATCTACTATTTGGAACTATTGATTCGTGGCTTATATGGAAGCTAACAGACGGAAAGGTTCATGCTACTGATTATACTAATGCTTCAAGAACTTTATTATTTAATATTAAGACTCTTGACTGGGATGATGAACTATTAGATTTATTCACTATTTCTAAAAGCATGATGCCAAAAACATTGCCATGTGATTCAATCTTTGGGTATACTACAGTTGGAGATCTTTTTAATGTTCCTATACCAATTGCCGGGGTTTTAGGTGATTCGCACGGAGCATTAACTGGTCAAATGTGTTTTGAGTCTGGAATGGGAAAAGCTACATATGGAACTGGCTCATCTGTGATGATAAATATTGGTGAAGAAGCAATAGAATCGCCAAAAGGAGTGGTTACAACTGTAGGGTTATCTGCTTTAGGAAAAGTATTCTATGCTTACGAAGGTAATATACATTGTACCGGAGCTACCATAAAATGGCTGGCAGATAATCTTAATATGATTGAATCACCACGAGAAGCGGAATCTATAGCCATTTCAGTCGATAATAGTGATAATGTGTATTTTGTGCCAGCGTTTGCAGGATTGGGAGCTCCTTGGTGGATGCCTAATGTGAAAGCTCAGATAAGTGGTATGACTTTATCAACTACAAAAGCACATATTGTTCGGGCTGCCTTAGAATCGATAGCATATCAAATAAAAGATTTACTTGATATGATTACATTTAATAGTAGACTAACTATTAAAGAATTAAGGGTAGATGGTGGACCAACAAAAAATAAATTCCTAATGCACTTTCAGTCTGATATGTTAAATGTACCAATAACAATATCTGAAGTAGAAGAAGCCTCAGCACTAGGAGCTGTCATTATGAATGGATTTGCAATGAAAAAATGGAGAGACTTTAATGAAGTAAAAACCTTAAGAAATGCTGATAATAAAATAATGCCGCAAATGAAAGAAGATAATAGAGCCATTTTATATGATGGATGGAAAAAAGCGGTAGAAAACCTTATGAATACCAATAGTTAAACAAATAATACTTAAAATTTTAGACCATGAAAAACAAGAAGAAATTATGCTTTGGAGTTATAATAGGAACACGTGCTTATTTTAATTCAGAACTGGCAAAAGATGTGCGTAAACAATTATTGCTGACTATAGAAAAAGAAGGATATGATTATGTTATCCTTCCTGAAGACGCAACTATAACAGGTAGTAGTAGTATAGAGACACGTGAAGATGGACTTCTTTGTGCTAAATTATTCCGTGAAAACCGTGATAGAATAGACGGAATCATTGTATCACTTCCAAATTTCGGTTTCGAGATAGGTATAATTAATGCTATTAGTGAGGCAGATTTAAATGTACCAATATTAGTGCAGGCTTGCGATGACGAAAATGATAAAGTAGATCTTGATAGTCGTCGTGATGCATTTTGCGGTAAAATATCTGTATGCAATAATTTATATCAATATGGAATTCCTTTTACCGATACTACTCTTCATACATATTCTATATTTTCTGATCTACTTTCTAAAGATATAAATAAGTTTGCTGCTATTTGTCGTGTTGTAAACGGTTTGCGTCATGCTCGCATTGGCCAGATTGGTACACGTCCTTTAGGATTTAATACCTGCCGTGCCAGCGAGAAGCTTTTACAACGTTCTGGTATAACTGTGGTACCTGCCGATTTATCAGAAATTCTTTCTGCTGCTCAAAAAATAACAGATGATGATACTGCTTTAATTGAAAAATGTAATAAAATAAGGAATTATGCAACAGTTCCTGATGAATATAAGGAGAAATTAAAACTTCAGGCTAAATTTAGTGTGGCAGTAGATAATTGGGTTGAATCTAATGAAGTTGATGCAGTAGCTATCCAGTGTTGGGATTCTTTAGAACAGAATTATGGTTGTGCAGCTTGTGTAACCATGAGTATGCTTAGTGAGAAACTTATTCCGGCTGCCTGCGAAACTGATATAGCAGGTGCTGTTTCAATGTATGCATTGACATTGGCCTCCGACTCTCCATCTGCTTTGTTGGATTGGAACAATAATTTCGCCGAAGATCGTAATAAATGCGTTTGTACTCATTGTGGCAATTTCCCTAAGTCATTTGTGAATAATGACTTGAAGTTAGGTCCTTTAGGAGTTTTAGGTCGTACTCTTGGTAAAATTAATACATTTGGAGCTGTATATGCAAAAGTTAAGCAAGGAGATTTTACTTACTTCCGAATATCTACAGATGATACAAAAGGATGTATTAAGTCTTATCTTGGTGAAGGGCATATTACAGATGATCCATATGGAATGGATGGTTGTATTGCTGTGACAAAGGTCGATAATTTGCAGTCACTTATGAAATATATATGTAAAAATGGATTTGAACATCATGTGGCAATGTGTAGAGGGAATATGAAAGATATCCTTACTGAGGCTATTGAAACATATCTTGGATGGAATTTATATGTTCATAACTAATAAAAGATGAATATATGATATTAGTTAATAACTATATATTAGCAATCATATGCTGCGTAGTATGTTGTATATGTTGGGGCTCATGGGCAAATACTCAAAAAATGGTGGCTGCAAAAAAATGGAGCTTTGAACTGTTTTACTGGGATTTAACTATTGGTCTTTTTCTTACTGCTCTTCTCGGAGCTGTTACATTGGGTTCGTTGGGAAATGAAGGTCAGACATTCTTTCAAGATATGGCACATTTGGATAGCACAAGCGTCTTTTATGCAGTGCTTGGAGGGATAGTCTGGAATTTTGGAAATATCTTTCTTACTGCTGCTATTGCGGTAGCAGGTATGTCGGTTGGTTTTCCTATAGGAGGTGGATTAGCATGGATAGGTGGAATAATATTCAATTATTTTCTTATAATTATTGCCGGAGAAACATATCAAGGTAATCAATTAATGCTGTGGTTTGGTGTAGCATTAATAGTAGTGGCTATATTAATATGTGGACAGGCTTATAATAAACTTTCTTCATCCAAACATTCCACTCCACGTGCAGGCATAATACTTGCAGTTATAGCCGGTATTGCCATTATGTTTTTCTATGGATTCGTAGTAAAATCGATTGCTCCACAATATATATCAGGAGGTACGGGTACACTTACTCCATATACGGCAGTATTCTTCTTTGCTGTAGGAATAATTATCAGTACTCCTATATTTAACAGTTTTGCCATGAAACATCCTGTAAGTGGTAGTAAAGTAACCATGAAGGATTATTTTGGAGGCAGCTTGCGTACTCATATGGTCGGAGTTTTTGGAGGATTTATATGGATGGGTGGTATGGTAATAAGCTTTATGGGTGCCGGAGCTGCAAATCCTGCAATAGCATATGCTTTAAGTAACGCTGCTCCAGTGGTTGCAATGATTTGGGGTGTATTTATTTGGAAAGAATTTAAAGGAGCTCCTAAAGGTACCGATATGCTGATTGCTGCAATGTTTGCACTGTTTGTTGCCGGATTAATAAGCATAACTTTATCTAATTGATAAGAATATGAATAGTTATAAAATTGGGCTTGTAATGAAATCATTACAAGCTGATTTTTTCATTTCTATGAAGAATGGGGCATTACAGTATTCTAAAGAGCATCCCGAAATAGAGCTTCTTTGCTGTGGAACTGATTCTCAAATCGAGATAGATGAGCAAATTGAATTGGTAAATTCTTTGATAGAAGAAAAAGTAGATGGTATTGTATTAGTTCCAATAGATTCGAAGGCTTTGGTCGATTCTGTAGTCAGAGCCGTAAAATCTGGAATTCCTGTTATAAACATTGATATAAAGTTAGATGAAGAACTTCTTAAAGAGAATAATGTTGATGTAGCATTTGTAGGTCCCGACAATTTCGAAGCTGCTTATGAGGTGGGTAAGCTATTATGCGCAAAACTTAATGTTGCTGATGAGGTAGCAGTAATAGAAGGGTTAAAGGGTGCCGATAATGCGTTAATGCGTAAAGAGGGATTTATGAAAGCTATTGCAGAATCTAATCTTCATGTGGTAGCATCCGAAACGGCAAATTGGGAGACCTTTAATGCAGAACGAATCTTTAATGATATATTAAAAAAACATCCTTCTTTGAAAGGAGTATTCTGTAGCAATGATGCCATGGCATTAGGTGTACTTAAAGCAATGGATGATAATGAAAAATACCTGCCATTAGTCGGATTCGATAATGATGTTAGTATTAATAGATATTTAAAAAATGGTCGTTTGATAGGTACTGTCGATATTTACAGTTCATCTATGGCTGTGCATGGTATAGAATTTTTATTAGATGTACTTAAAGGTGTAAAACATAATAAAGGTAATTATTCTACTCCTTTTAAAATTATAACGTAATAATTATAAAATATGAAAATAAGGATATTGTTTGCTGTTTCTCTACTTTTATTCTCAATGTTTGTAATCGCTCAGAGTAAAATTCCGGTCAAGCCACGCATAATTATCAGTTCTGATATTGGAGGAACAGATCCTGACGATAATCAATCCTTGGCTCATTTTCTTATGTACTCCGAAAAATTTAATACAGAAGGTATTATTTCTTCTCCTTCCTTTGGCGAGGGCAGTAAAAAAGAGATTCTAAGAATGATTGATGTATACGAGAAAGATTATTCACGTCTCAGTAAACATATATCCGGACTGATGAAGCCTGATTATCTGCGTTCTATAACAAAGCAAGGTCGTAAAGGATCGGCGCCTTTTTGTGGTTTTACTAAATCTACAGAAGGTTCTGAGTGGATAGTAAAATGTGCCCGAAAAAAGAGTCGTCAACCTTTATGGATACTTGTATGGGGTGGCTTGGAAGATGTAGCACAAGCACTTCATGATGCTCCAGATATAAAAAATAAAATTCGCATTTACTGGATTGGAGGTCCTAATAAAAAATGGAGCGTAAATTGTTACGCTTATATTGCAGAACATTTTCCGGATTTGTGGATTATAGAAAATAATGTTTCTTATAGAGGGTTTATATATGATTCCAGTAATAATGATAAGTATAATTGTGGATATTATGAGAATTTTATAAAAGGTGCCGGAAATCTTGGAACCGATTTTCTAAGTTATTACAATGGCAATCCAAAACTTGGCGATACTCCTTCATTGCTTTATATGATGGATGGAGATCCAGATAATCCTTTAAAAGAATCATGGGGTGGTTCTTTCGAAAAAACATCTCATACTTCAAGAATTATATTTGATCGTCCTGCAACACCTCAAGATTCCGTTCCTGCTTATTCTGTATTGGAGTTCTACGTTAAAGGTCCCGTTAAAAATGATATTGCTGCCGATTCAATCTGCTTTACCTTAACTATTGCAAAGCAGAAGTGGAGTGGATATTATTTAGGAAATGGTAATTATGCAGTAAGACATTCATCTTATTATATTGGTACTTTACCATATACTATAACTTCATCAATAGAAGGATTTCCCGAACATGAAGGATCGATAACTTTGATTAACAAGTGGCCTGGTATAAAAAGAGAAAGTGATTATAATTTAGGTAATTGTTGGTATACCGATCGTTACGACCCAGAACTTTTTATAAAGCATATGCAAGGTGCAAAAACTGTTTATAAATGGCGCAATGATGCTATGGCCAATTGGGGAGAAAGATGGAATTGGCTGAAATAAGACTCATTTATGTACTTGCTTTATATACTATATTTTAATTAATGAAAATTATAATAAGTCGTAGAATTAAAATATAGACTAATGGTTTATAAATTAATTAACTAATTCTTTATCCATAAAAAATGAATAAAACAATATTATTTTTACTGTTATCTTTTTCTTTGAGTATTAATTTACCACTTTTTTCTAAGAATATTAGTTCAAATAAAATACGTGTTATTGTAACTACTGATGGTGAAATAGATGATGAGTGTTCTTTAGTTCGTTTTCTTTTATATTCAAATGAATGGGATATTGAAGGAATTATTACTACTAGTTCTCAATATCATTGGCATGGGCATAAATGGGCTGGAGATAATTGGATGAACAATGTATTAGCAGGATATGAAAAGGTATATCCGAATCTATTGCTTCACAGTAAGCAGTACCCTTCTCCGGAATATTTACGTAAAAGAATATTTCTAGGAAACGTTGAAACTGAAGGTGAAATGGAACTTAAGACTGATGGAGCTAACCATATTGTTAATGTTCTTCTTGATAAATCAGATGATAGACCTATTTGGATTCAGTCATGGGGTGGAAATAATACATTGGCACGTGCGTTAAAGACGATAGAAGAAGACTATCCAAATAGAATGGAAGATGTAGCGCAAAAACTTCGTTTTTTCTTTATTTGGGAGCAAGATAATACTTATCAATCTTATATTCTTCCACATTGGGGTAAATATAATATTATGACTATAATATCTGATCAGTTTGAAGCCATTGCATATCGTTGGCGTATGGCACAACCAGAAAATATGCATGCATATTATGAAGGTAAATGGATGAAGAAGAATATCCTTGAGAATCATGGAGAACTTTGTTCTTCATATAAAGCTCATGATAACGGTGACTTTAGATCTGAAGGAGATTCACCTGCTTTTATTCATACTATTAATACAGGGTTAAATAATATAGAAAATCCAGACTGGGGTGGCTGGGGTGGACGATATGTTAAAGTTAGACAAAATACATGGCTTGATATAGTTCCCGATACTAGTTATATTTACCCTATAGGAAGATGGTGGGGTGAAAACGGATGGGGTAGATGTAGTCTTCGTCCTGAAAGTCAAGTAACAGAAAAGATGCGTTTAGAATATTTTAAACCAATATGGAGATGGTCTCCAGCCCTACAGAATGATTTTGCTGCTCGTGCAGATTGGTGTGTGAGGTCATTTAAAGATGCTAATCATCCTCCAATTGTTTCAGTAGCAGGTCGTCTTGAGAGAAATATATCTAAAGGTAATAAATGTATCTTAAATGCACAAAAGTCTATCGATCCCGATTGTGATAGTCTTTCATTTAAATGGTGGATTTACAAAGAATGTAGTACATATAAAAAAGATATAGAAATTATAAATGATAATACGGAAAGTTGTTTCTTTATAGTTCCAGATGATGCAAAGCTTGGAGATAAAATACATATTATTTGCGAAGTTGCGGATAATGGAACTCCATCTTTGACTAGATATAAACGAATATTAGTTACAGTGAAATAAGAAATAATATAATTATTATTATATAAACGATTTATTAACCGATATACAATTTAATTACATCTATATGAAAAAACTACTTATTGCATTCTTATGTTTTTATATATCTTTATATATAAATGCAAACTCTTATTATTCAAATAGCTCAAACAATGAGCATAGAAGAGTTATAGTTACTACCGATTTAGGTGGAACCGATCCCGATGATGAAGAATCTATGGTACATTTACTGTTTATGGCTAATGATGTAGATATTGAAGGCCTTATTTGTCAGATGGCATTTGTAAAATCTACTATAGGAATAAAACCACTGCGCAAAATTATAGATTCTTATAAAGAAGCTCTCCCTACTTTAAGAATTCATGATAAAAATTATCCATCGGCCAGCTATCTTCATTCTATAGCTACTACCGGTCAAACAGAGGTTGGAATGAAAGGAGTAGGAGAAGGTTGTGATACTCCTGGCTCGGAACTTATAATAAAGGCTGTTGATAAGAAAGACTCGCGTCCCGTTTGGCTAACAGCATGGGGAGGTATGAATACCATCGCACAGGCTCTTTGGAAAGTTAGTCATACACGTACATCAAAAGAATTAGCTCTATTTATAAGCAAGATTCGTATATACGATATACTTGGACAGTGCGATGCCGGTGCATGGATAGCTCATACTTTTCCTGATATAATATATATAAGAAATCGCGATGTATATGGATGGGGACCATCCGATGAATGGATAAGTAAGAATGTACAGGCTTTTTCTCCTTTAGGGAAAGTTTATCCTTCCAGAGTATGGGCACCCGAAGGTGATTCGCCTGCTTTTATGTATCTTGTTGATAACGGTCTTAACATGCCCGAACAGTTAGATGCAGGTGGTTGGGGTGGCCGATTTGAGACTACGCGTATTGCCGGTCAGCGAGGAATGGATTGGGTGCAAAAGAATCAGCTTGATGAAACACAATATGATCCATATTATATGTTCAGCAACACACCTGAAGGAGGTGCATCTATTACTCGTTGGAAAGAGCAAATACTTAATGATTTTGCTGCACGTGTTCAGTGGAGTGTAACGAAGGAATATAGTAAAGCTAATCATCATCCAAATATATGCATGGCTAACGAGAATAAGCATTCAAGAAAAATAATATTCAAAGATGCAAAGCCTGGAAGCCGAATAAAACTTAATGCCTCGTCAAGTAACGATCCCGATGGTAATAAACTTTCATGGAACTATTATTTCTATAAGGAGCCTTCTCACTATAAAGGAGATGTAATAATAAACAATAGTGATTCTTCTGAATGTATAGTTAATATTCCCAGTGACGCAGAGGGTAAAAGACTACATGTAATTCTGGAGGTAAAAGACGATGGTAATCCACAACTAACCTCTTATCGTCGTATCGTTATAAATGTAACTAAATAAAAACATAATATGAAACATTGCATCAAAAGATTCATTAATCTATTTTTATTGTTAATAATCCCTTTTCTGTCTGTATATGCAGGATTTAGTCAGAAACCAAGGATAATTGTGCTTACCGATATAGAGAATGAACCCGACGATGCTATGTCGTTGGTACGTTTCCTTACTTATTCCAATCAATGGGATATTGAAGGTATAATTGCAACTACCTCGGTACATCAAAAAAATAAGACTGCAGCATGGAGATTAAGAGAAATAGTCGATGCTTATGGAAAGATACAGCCAAATCTTCTAAAACATGAGTCTGGATATCCATCTGCCGAATATCTGCAATCTATAATAAAAGAAGGTATTCCTGATTATGGCATGCATGCTGTAGGAAAGGATATGGATTCTGAAGGCTCCGAGCTTATAATAAAGTCTCTTGAAAAGAAGGATGAGCGTCCTATATGGGTGTTGGTGTGGGGAGGACCTAATTGTCTTGCTCAGTCATTGTGGAAGATAAAAGCAACTAGATCGGCGTCAGATACCGAAAAATTAGCTGCAAAATTAAGAGTCTATACTATTTCCGACCAAGATGACAGTGGTGTATGGATAAGGAAGACATTTAAAAATATTTTCTATATAGTAAGTCCCGGATTCCATAGTCTGGGAGGTTATCACTATGGCACATGGAGCGGAATAAGCGGAGACAAGTTTCATGGGCGTTTTTCCGGAGCCAATTATAGTATAGTCGATAATCCATGGATGGATGAGCATATTCGTTCTAAAGGTCCGTTGGGAGCACAATATCCATTGATGAAGTTTCTTATGGAAGGTGATACTCCTTCTTTTCTTTATTTAATAGATAATGGATTGGGTACTCCAGAAAATCCAAACTGGGGAAGTTGGGGTGGTCGTTATGAATTATATCAGCCTCGTACAGAAAGATGGTTTCTCGAAGCGGAGACTCGTCCTATATGGACCGATGCACAAGATGAGGTTTTTGGAAATGATGGTAGTTGGCATACTAGTAACAAAGCCACAATATGGAGATGGAGAGAGGCTTTTCAGAATGACTTCTCTGCTCGCATGGATTGGACTGTAAATGATTATGCAAATGCTAATCATCCTCCGATGGTTGCTTTGAAGTCTATTAGGTCAATAACTGCTAAAGTTGGTGATCGTGTTGAATTGGATGCTTCTGCTAGTACCGATCCCGATGGTGATGAGCTCTCTTATAAATGGTTCTATTATCCCGAAGCTGGAACATTCAATATATCAACTGCACGTACTGGTGCTCCTCTTAAGATAGAAGATGCAGATAAGTCTCAAGCATGGCTTACTATTCCCAATAGCAGCCGATTAGGTACAATACACATTATAGTAGCTGTTACGGATAAAGGAAATCCTCAACTTACCAGATATGGTCGTGTTGTAATAGATGTTTTGCCAAAACAGTAGAAATATAAAAAAAAGTTTTTATATTCCACAATGTCACACTTCTTGTTAAACCTACTGTTTATAGAGGTTTTGAGTGTGACATTTGTTATGAGAATATTCACACATCCTTCACACAGTATTTAAAAAATAAAGATTAGATAATCTATCTTGTATCAACATATTTTAAATATATATTATAAAATAAATGTAATTTAAATAAAAAGTGTACTTTTGAGGCCGAATATAAAATAAGTAAACTGTATGCGAAAAATCTTATTGACTTTAGTTGGTTGTACATTTCTATTCTCTTCGTGTATGACTATATGTACAAAATCACGTCAAGCTATTACTTTTACCGGTGAAAATGGAATTAAAATATATGACGTGACTAATAATGTTAAATTAGGTGAGATAAAAGAGGGTAATTCTGTTTCTATATTTATGAAGAAGAACTTATCTGATAGGACTATTATGGCTAAGAAGGACGGATATGTAAATACTCCTATTGTAGTTGAATCGAATTTTAATGCCAAAAGTTTATGGAATATTCTTTTTTGGCCTGGTTTCCTTGTTGATTTGGGTACGGGTCAAATTAATAAGTATGATCCTATAATATATAATATAGAAATGGATAAATCTAAATAATAAAAAGAGATCAGATTCTAATTGAATTCTGATCTCTTTTTATTTAATTAGAGATATAAAATTTAATATAATAAATTTATGAAGGCAAGGTATATCAAACTCTTTCCTCGATATATATTACCTGTTTATATTCTCTCAGTTTATTGTTTACTTTATACCATTCTGTATACTCTTCTATCCATTCAGGCATTTCTGCGTCGTATTCTTCTTTATACTCATTAAAATCGCGTTCGTATCTTTCTTTATTATCTTGAAGTGCTTCCCACTCTAATAAAACTTCATATTGTTCCCTTGATATATCGGCTAATAGTTTTTTATATTCCATAGTTTAAAAGGAATTTATTAAACAAAAAAAGAGGAGCTTTTTTAAGAGCTCCTCTTTTCGTGCGCTTGATAGGACTCGAACCTACACGTCTCACGACACTAGATCCTAAGTCTAGCGCGGCTACCAATTACGCCACAAGCGCGTGTTGTTCCTTGATTGCGAGTGCAAAGGTAATGCTTTTTTTTAAACCTGCAAATAATTCCAATAAAAAAATGCAGAAAAGTGCATTTTTTATTGGTTTTTGTTCAAAAAGGCTATTGCAGCTTCTATAATAGTATCTATTCCTCGGTTATAATCTTCCGAGCTTATATTTACTTTTATGTCTGGTTCTATACCAAATTCAAGTTCTTCCATGTTTGGACCATATATAGGACTAGCCGAAAAGCGGATTGACCATCCATTGGGTATTTCTGACGAGAATGGCAGACCGGAACCTCCTCCGGTCTTGTCGCCTATGATGGTAACTTTTGGGAGTTGCTTCATTTTATTTACGAAATCGTTGGTGGCACTGAATGAACGACGATTGGTAAGTACCACTGCATTTTTTTGCCATCTTACTCTATCCATTGGAGGGTCTAGAGTAATAGCCTGAGGAGTCGAAAATGAATTGTGTCCTGGGCCGGTTTTGTAAGTCATGTATCCTGTCGTTATCTTTTCATTGGTAAATCGTGCTGCAAGCTTGTCGGCCATTGTAAGGTTTCCTCCTCCATTGTTTCTTACATCTATTATTATGCCGTTGCATATAGCCATATAGTCCAATATAAGGTCAAGAGTACTTTCGCCTGCTACATTCTGAAAACTTCCGCAATATATATAACCTATATTCTGAGGAAGGATGCAATATTTAAGGCCCGATACCATCTCATAATCCTTCCCAAGATATATACTCTGTATGCTGTCGTCAAAATTGCGTGGATAATCATCAAACCATGCACGATATTGCGATACTCTGTCCTTAGAGTAAAGATTCACATGTCCGTCGCGCAGTTCGTTCATCATGTCGGCCAATACATCGAACAGCTGTTTGCTATTCATATTTGGAGTTATTCTCTTGGCATATTCGGTATGAATGTTGTTCCAGTCCAAACCATATTCCTTGTTATTGTAATCAAGAAAACAGTAGTGCTCATCTATTATTTTCCATAATGCTTCGAAGTTTCCCTGCGGTGTATTGTCGTGTTGTTCTTCGGTTACGCAAGAAGTAACTATTAAGCACGATGTAATAAGTATAAATGGTAGAGTTAGTGCGTACAATAAATATCTTTTCATAATAAGAGGTTTTAAGTTTTAGTAAGGCGTTACATCTTGTGGCATGCTTACGCGATTTTTTCCCTTAATCATATAGAAGTTCTTGACGAATCCTATCATGAACGAGTGGCTCCACATATGACTTTTTAGATTGTTTACTTTTGCCTGTTGTATGTCGCATACATAGCCTACACGCATATTTACCTTATTAATGGGGAAATCTATCGTAAGCAATTGGCGTATCGAAGGCTGGTTGTGAAGCGATGTTACAACCAGATTATTACTATTCCAATGATTAAGAGAGAATATCTCATAATATGACTGTCCGTAATCGGGCGAGAACATTAATCCCAGAAATGGCATATTAGCCTGATATCTGGCTATAAGTGGATAGTTTCCTATGTTAAACTTATATATAATCATTCCCGATGCTGCCAAATTTACATATGCTTTTGCCTGTGCCGGATTATTGGAATTTCTGGTGTTGTAAACAAATCCTCCGTTTACCTCCAACATTGGGCCTGTCAAGATCTTCAGATTATCCGTAATTCTGAACTGATAGTGATACCCATAGGTCCAGTTTACCATTGATGACATTTCGCTTCCTGTGTCGGCCTTGTTCTTGGCGAGCGATATGTTTGCCTGAAGCATATTCTGAACAGAGACGTTTCCGCCCATTAATTTTGTCATGCGCATTTTCTCACGCAGAAGTCTTATCTCTGGACCGGTATATTCTACCGGCGAAAGATAAGTGTCGAGTATATTGGTCATGCCAACGCCATACATAGTACAATGCATAACATATCTGTTGGCATGCAGTGTGTCTTCCTGCGCATTCACAAAGGAGCAGAACGCGCAAAGAAGCACAAGGAGTAATGTTTTCTTCATTATTTAAAATAATTTCATCTGACCGGTGATTTCGTCTATTATGTCCGATTCGCTCTTGTCGTTATCAGGGTCTTCTATTATCGGTTCATCCTCCTCTTCTTTTTCATCTTCACTATCTTCAACGTCAGGAAAGCGTAATGGTTCAAGTTCTTTTATTTCGTCTACTGTAAATGTAGTAATTCTCTTTCCCTTAGCCTTGTAGCTCTTCACCCCGATAAATTCGTCGATATCTATTGTCAATGGATCGCGGAAGCTGTCATGGCCTCCGAAAAGAACCTCCATTCGCGGATAGGTTATACAGGTTAAAAGAATTAGCTTATTATCCTTATTTTCTCCCAGATAGTTCAACTTCCTGGAACTTGCCTCGAAGGTAAATCTCTTAATGTAAGGATATCCGTTTTGATCGGCATCATACAGTGCTGCCGACCACACCTTGTTGGGGTTAAACTTCTCTATTATCTTTATTCCCTGCTCGTAATGGTTGTTAAGATCGAAATTAGTTGTATAGAAATCGCCGTTTTCGTGAACTACCAATATCTGTTCATCGCTTTGGAATTCTCCTAAATATTCGCCTCTTTCATCGTAGTTTAGTCTAAGCACGTCGCGGTCAAACCATACCTTTCTTCCTCCAAGAGTAGATCCTCCGCGTTGCTTGAGGGCTATTTTGTGAACTTCGAATTTGGTAAGTATGTTACCCATTGACTGGCGTCCCTTGATTGCTATCTCGCTAAAATCTTTCTCGAATATAATTTTCTTTATTCTAGGATTAGGCTTGAGCGTTACCTTAATTATTTCGGCCTCACCATTAGGATTGGCACTGAAGTATACCACCTTCGATCCCGGATTCCCCTGCGTTACATCATATTCCTTATCTCGTGTCATAGATGTTACGTTGAATCTCTTTATATAATGAAATCCCTCTTTGCCATCACGATAAGCCACATTGTATATGGTACGCTTGTCATTCTTCTTGAATATGTTAACATAAAGTATGTTCTTACCCACAAACATCTTGTCGGCAATTCTCACTACCTTATATTTACCATCTTTGTAGAATATTATTACATCGTCTATATCCGAACAGTTTGCAATAAATTCATCTTTTTTCAGTGCTGTTCCAATAAATCCTTCTTCTCGGTTTATATATAGCTTCTCGTTAGCTTCCACCACTTTGGCAGCTACGATAGTATCAAAGTTGCGCAGTTCAGTTCTTCTAGGAAACTGCTTGCCATATTTTTCCTTTAGCATTACAAACCAGTCAATTGTATATTCTACTATATGAGCCAACTTATGGTTTATTTCTTCAATCTCTTTCTTTATTGCGGCAATGTTCTCTTCAGCCTTATCCTTGTTGAACTTCAATATACGTGCCATCTTTATTTCAAGCAAACGCATTATATCTTCCTTTGTAACCTCGCGTATAAATTGAGGATAGAAAGGTGTCAGTCGGCTATCAATATGCTGGCATGCCACATCGTTGCTTTCGGCTTGTTCAAACTTAGCATCCTTATATATTCGTTCCTCTATAAATATCTTTTCTAGCGAAGCAAATAGCAGAGATTCAAGGAGTTCTCCCTTGCGTATCTCTAGTTCTCGACGAAGCAGATTAAGAGTATTGTCTACAGATTTTCTCAGTACAGTGCTTACATTAAGAAAATGAGGTCGATTTTCGTCAATTACGCAACAGTTGGGAGATATACTTACCTCGCAATCTGTAAATGCATAAAGCGCATCAAGGGTCTTGTCGGACGATACGCCAGGTGCAAGATGTACCAAAATCTCTACCTTTGCAGCAGTATTGTCATCAACTTTTCTTACCTTAATTTTACCTTTGTCTACTGCTTTAAGTATAGACTCAATAAGCGATGAGGTAGTCTTTCCGTAAGGAATTTCGGTTATGGCAAGAGTCTTGTTGTCGAGTTTGTTAATTTTGGCACGTACCTTTACTACGCCACCACGCTCGCCATCATTATATCGCGATACGTCTATGGAACCTCCCGTCTGGAAATCGGGATATAGTCTGAAATCTTCTTTGCGAAGATATGAAACAGATGCATCACATAGTTCATTGAAGTTGTGAGGCAGGATTTTAGATGAAAGTCCTACGGCAATACCTTCCACTCCCTGAGCGAGTAGGAGAGGAAATTTAACCGGCAGAGTTATAGGTTCTTTGTTTCTGCCATCGTATGACGATTGCCATTCTGTAGTCTTTGGATTGAAAACCACGTCGAGTGCAAATTTAGAAAGTCGTGCCTCTATATAACGCGGAGCTGCTGCACTGTCGCCGGTAAGAATGTTTCCCCAGTTACCCTGGCAGTCTACCAAAATATCTTTCTGGCCCAACTGTACAAGAGCATCCCCTATAGATGCATCGCCGTGCGGATGGAACTGCATGGTATGGCCCACAATATTTGCCACCTTGTTGTACCTTCCATCGTCAAGACGCTTCATAGAGTGAAGAATCCTTCGCTGTACAGGTTTGAATCCATCATTGATATGAGGCACTGCACGTTCAAGGATTACGTATGATGCATAATCCAAAAACCAGTTTTGATACATACCACTCAGCTGATGCTTTACAGAATCATTCTTGGCATCGGCAGGTTTATAATCGGAGTGTCCGGTTTCTGAATTTTGTTGATTTTCTTCGTTTTGTTCTTCTTTATCGATAATATCGTCGCTCATGATATATTTAAATTCCTTAATGTTATGATGATATGATGGCAAAAATAGTATTTTTATTGAAAAAAAACATTTACTTTGCGCATTATTTCGTGCTTATTATGATAAGAAAACACGAATAAATATGAAAAATGTAAGAATAAACATAAAAGAATATGGCACAAGAAGATGTTTTTAAAAAATTAGTTTCGCACTGTAAAGAGTACGGTTTTGTATTCCCTTCGAGTGATATCTATGATGGCCTTGGAGCTGTTTATGATTATGGACAGATGGGAGTGGAGTTGAAGAACAACATTAAGCAATACTGGTGGCAAAGTATGGTTTTGCTGCATGAGAACATTGTGGGCATTGACTCTGCAATCTTCATGCATCCTACTATATGGAAGGCATCAGGCCACGTAGATGCTTTCAATGATCCTTTGATTGACAACCGCGATTCTAAAAAACGTTACCGTGCAGATGTTCTTATTGAAGATCAACTTGCAAAGTATGATGAAAAGATTAACAAAGAGGTAGCAAAGGCTGCAAAACGTTTCGGCGAATCATTTGACGAAGCTCAATTCCGCGCTACAAATCCTCGCGTTCTTGAACATCAGGCTAAGCGCGAGGCATTGCATACTCGATTTGCAAAGGCTTTGAACGACAATGATCTTAACGAACTACGCCAGATTATAGTTGATGAAGAGATAGTATGTCCTATTTCGGGTACAAAGAACTGGACAGAGGTACGTCAGTTTAATCTTATGTTTTCTACAGAAATGGGCTCTACTTCAGATGGTGCAATGAAGATATATCTTCGTCCGGAAACTGCACAGGGTATTTTCGTGAATTACCTAAATGTACAGAAGACAGGCCGTATGAAGATTCCTTTCGGTATAGCACAGATCGGTAAGGCTTTTCGTAATGAAATAGTTGCTCGTCAGTTTATATTCCGTATGCGTGAATTTGAACAGATGGAAATGCAGTTTTTCGTAAAACCGGGTACCGAACTTGAATGGTTCAAGACATGGAAGGAAATTCGCCTTAAATGGCACGAGGCTCTTGGCTTTGGTGATGATCACTATCGTTATCATGATCATGACAAGCTGGCTCACTACGCTAATGCTGCAACCGACATAGAATTCCTTATGCCTTTCGGATTCAAAGAAGTAGAAGGTATTCATAGCCGTACTAACTTTGACCTTTCTCAGCACGAGAAGTTCAGCGGAAAGAGCATCAAGTACTTCGATCCCGAACTTAATGAATCATATACTCCTTATGTAATCGAAACATCTATTGGTGTAGACCGTATGTTCCTTAGCATAATGAGTGCAGCATATTGTGAAGAAAAACTTGAAAACGGTGAAACTCGTGTAGTTCTTAAATTGCCTATACAGCTGGCTCCCGTAAAACTTGCCATTATGCCACTTGTAAAGAAAGATGGTCTTCCTGAAAAGGCACGCGAGATAATGAATGATCTTAAATTCCATTTCCCATGCCAATATGATGAAAAAGACAGTATAGGAAAGCGTTACCGTCGTCAGGATGCAATTGGTACTCCTTATTGTATAACAGTCGATCATCAGACTTTGGAAGATAATTGTGTTACTCTTCGTAATCGCGATACAATGCAACAGGAGCGTGTCGCAATTTCGGAACTTAACAACATTATTGCCGATAAGGTAAGTTTAACAAGCCTCTTGAAGACTTTACAATAATAATATTTATGAATAAAAACATTCTTTGGATATTTGGACTTATACTGGCTGCCTCTTTCTCGTTTGTTGCCTGCAGCGAGTCTAATGATGACGTAGATCCTTATGCAAATTGGGATTCACGCAATCAGAATTACATAGATTCAATAGCAAAAGTTGCACGAGCAAATGAAGGAATCAATGTTGGTCAGTGGAAGATAATATACTCTTACAAGCTACCCGATCTTGGCATAGGCCAAACCGGAGGCACCAACGATTATGTTTATTGTAAGATTAAAGAATCGGGTAATGGGGCTACTCCTATATTTACCGATACTGTATATGTGAACTACAGAGGTAAACTTATAAATGGTACTGTTTTTGATCAAAGTTACAGAGGTACTTACGATCCAGCAACTGCCATTCCGGTTAAGTTTAACGTTGGGGCAGTAATAACAGGATGGACAACTGCCCTTCAACAAATGAAGGTAGGTGATGAGTGGGAAATATATATTCCTTATAATCTTGCTTATGGATCGAGCGCCTCGAACTCTATACCAGGATATTCTACATTGATATTCGATGTGGCACTGATGAAGGTTCTGCCTCTTAAGGGAAAAGAATAATAATATAATATAAACACAAGAATCCCTGTACGATATTTTCGTACAGGGATTCTTGTGTTTATATTATCATAATAACTAATATTTCATCGGTTTTTACTCTTTGTGCTATGTTATTTGTGATATTATTGTTATATTTGTATATTAACTCTATAATACAAACAATATGATTAAAACATTAGACTACTATTCAATTCCTTCCTATTTTGCTTTCTGCCTTAATAATGAATGTATAAAATCCAATAGCTGTTTGCGATATCAGGCATCGCGATACATTCCTTCCAGTCAGGAAGAATTTAAAATTATTAATCCATGCATTATAAATACGCACGAACAATGTCAGTACTTTAGGAGCGATTCTCCTATAATGTTAGCATTAGGATGTAAAGAGATGTTCAATAAAATGCCTCACCAAAAGGCTGTTTCCATAAAACATGAACTGTTGGAGCATTATGGAAAGAACTGTTTTTACCGATATTGGCGTAAGGAAAAAGTAATCAATGCCGAAGCTCAGAAATATATAAGCAGCGTATTCAGGAAAAATGGTATAACCATAGAACCGGTTTATGATGAGTATCGCGAAGAGTACCAGTGGCAACTGGAATATACGAAATAGAGTTTCTAAAAGTTTCGACAGCATGAAACTTTTTTTTTATGCTGTCGAAACTGTTGTTTTCTGCTTAAAAAAGTAAAGTTTTATGCTGATAAAACTATCTCTTTATACTATAACAGTAATCAATCTTATAGTTACTATGTATATAATTGTAACTTAATTATAATATCCAATTAAATAAATATCCCGATAGGATAATAAATAAAGTTACTACTCCAAAAAATATACCTATCAACTTCCACGTCATTACTTTTTTTAGCATTGTGGCTTCTGGGATAGAGAGACCAACAACCGCCATCATAAAGGCTATTGCTGTACCTAGAGGAATACCTTTGGCGACAAATACCTGTATAACCGGAACTATGCCTGCTGCACCTGCATACATTGGAACGGCAATAATTACTGCCAATGGTACACTATACCATTTATCTGCTGCAAGATAATGCTCAAAGAATCCTTCTGGAACATATCCGTGCATTGCCGCACCGATGGCAATACCAATTATCACATACAGAAGTACTCCACGAACAATTCCCCAGGCATCTTTTAGTATGGTTGGGATACGCTTAATAAATGGTACGTGTTGGATTTCCCACTCTTCACTCTCGGTTTCGGATTGAGATTGTATCTGCTGCACCCAGGAACTAAGGTACTTTTCTAGCTTGAATTGCTCTAGTATCCAACCTCCTATTACCCCAAGAAGAACACCGCTAATTACATATACCAATGTGGCTTTCATACCAAATGTGCCAAGAAACATTGCTATTGCAACCTCATTCACAAGTGGAGAAGTTATCAAAAAGGCAAATGTAACTCCTAATGGAATACCTCCCTTAACAAATCCTATGAAAAGAGGAATAGAAGAGCAGGAACAAAACGGAGTTATAGCTCCAAATAGAGCAGCAAAGAGGTACTGAAATCCATATAATTTACGTGTAGTAAGAAATTGACGTAGGCGGTCGATGGGTAGGTAAGCATTTATTACACCCATAATTGCACTAATAAAAAAGAGCAGGAAAAGAATCTTTATCGTATCATAGAAAAAGAAGTTTACCGATGCTCCTAGGTGTGAAGTGGCATCTAAGCCAAATATACCATATACTAACCAATCTGCAAATTGTTGTATCATAAGTTATGCGTTAAAATATTTACGAGTATTATTTGCTATGCGTACAAGCATAAGCATTACAGGGACTTCGACTAATACACCCACTACTGTTGATAAAGCAGCACCTGACTGTAATCCGAACAGTGAGATAGCCACAGCCACAGCCAATTCAAAAAAATTACTTGCTCCAATCATTCCGGCCGGAGCTGCTACAGCATGAGGTAACTTCCAGACCTTGGCCCAACCGTAAGCTACAAAAAATATTAGTATCGTTTGAATAATCAGCGGTACGGCAATCAATATGATGTGTAGCGGATTGTTTAAAATTGTTTCTCCTTGAAAAGAGAAAAGAATAATAAGTGTAAGCAATAATCCTGCAATGGTTATATTGTCGAATTTTTTTATAAATATGTTATTGAAGTATTCTACGCTTCGTTTGTGTATAACTGCAATTCGTGTGAAAATAGCAGCTGCAAGAGGTATAACTACAAATAAAACAACCGATAACAAAAGGGTATCGAGTGGAATTTGTACACCTCCAACACCAAGTAAGAATGCCACAATTGGAGCAAATGCTACAAGAATAATTAAGTCGTTTACAGCCACCTGTATCAATGTATATGCTGCATCGCCTTTGGTAAGATAACTCCATACAAAAACCATAGCTGTACAAGGAGCTGCCCCAAGTAATACAGCACCTGCTAAGTATTCGTGTGCAAGCTCAGGTGTAATAAAGGCCTTGAATATGACGTAGAAGAACAGCCATGCAATCCCAAACATTGTAAAAGGTTTAATAATCCAGTTAGTAATACACGTTATGACAATGCCTTTCGGATTACGTCCTACGTTACGCACGCTCTGAAAATCGACTTTTAGCATCATCGGATATATCATCAACCATATCAGTATTGCAACTGGAATGGATACGTTGGCGTACTCAAATTTTCCGAGAGTTTCAGGTATCTCTGGTATGAATTTACCGATAGAAATCCCAACGGCGATGCATATAGCTACCCAAAGAGTAAGATATTTTTCAAAACTTTTCATCACTAATCACATTTGCAGAAATAGTTTGCTCCACAAGGGCATGAAGGTTCTTCCATCAACTCATCTGTATAGAATTTATGAAACTTTTGTCGTATTTCATCCCTAACACGGCGAAACTCGCTTTTGATAAATTCGGGCGTTCCAGTAGCGTGAGACGGGTCGTCAAATCCAAAATGCAGACGATGCTTTACCTTTCCGGTAAACATTGGGCAACTCTCGTTTGCTCCACCACATACAGTTATCACATAATCCCACTCTTCGGCAAGATAAGTTTCAACCTGGTCGGAGGTATGAGAGGAGATATCTATTCCCACTTCTTTCATTGCTTCTACAGCTCCTTCGTTAAGTTTTCCGGCTGCTTTGGTTCCTGCCGAGCGAACTGTTAGTTTTTCGTCAAACGACTGCAAAAAACCGTGCGCCATTTGACTGCGGCAACTATTGCCTGTACATAAAATTAATATTTTCATAACCATAATATTATTGTGTAATATACGCCAACTGCAATAAAGAGCAGGGCAATAATTATATTCATCCATTTTTGGAAAACCTGCATACGATGGTAGAACTTTCCAATTCCTGCCACGCTATACGCTAAAATCCATGCCACTATAATAACTGGAAGCCCGGTTGCAATAGCAAATACAAACGGTAAGAAATAACCGCCTGCCTCGGCCGCTGCCATAGGTATTAACATTCCAAAATAGAATATACCGCTTGATGGACAGAAAGCCAATGAAAATAGTATACCCAAAAGCAATGCACCAATACTGCCACGTGTGCCGATTTTTTTGCCTGAATTACTAAATCCTAATTTAGGTAGATTTAGTTTATTACCGAATAGCATAAACAAACCTATAATAATAAGGGCCGGAGCTATTATTATTTCGCCATATTTACCAATAATCTTTTGTATAGCGTAAACACTTGCGCCTTCCCTTAGAATGGGAATAAGGATAAATCCTATTACTGTATAGGTAATAATACGACCAACTGTGTAAAGTATTCCAGTCCAAAAAACTCGGTTACGGCTCTCTATATCCTTACTTATAAATCCTATTGCGGTAATGTTGGTTGCCAACGGACAAGGACTTATAGCTGTAAGTAGTCCTAACAAAAATGCAGTAACAATAGGAATATTACTATTGTCTAAGAGTTGTTGTAGCCATTCCATTATTTTGTGATATTACCAATTGCCTCGACCAGTTTTGCTTTGAAAACTTCCGGTTGTCCCTTTGCATAGCTAAATCCCATATCTGTAAGATTTTCAACTTTACCGCTTCTGTCAAGAATCAACGACGACCAAGTGACTTCGTATTTATCGGCAATAGTTTCATTCTCTTTTTGTGAAATGTCAATAACTTTCATTACTACATTTTTATTTGCCAAACTATCTATCACCTCTTTTGTTAATTTTTCGATAGCATTACAGGTGATGCAGCGTTGTTTGCCGTGAAAATAGAGAACTTCGGTAATATTGGATTGTTGGACATTTGTTGCCACTTGCTTTTTCGATGTATTGCTGCCACAGGATATTAAGAAAATGACCAAGGCAATTAGTGAAAACAGACGTTTCATAGCGTTTGCATTATTTGGTTAATAGCTCTTTTACTTCTGAAATTGATAATTTTTTACCTGAAGACAATACTTTTCCGTCTACTACTAAACCAGGCAACCTCAATACATTATAGGACATTATGTTCATTATATCCTCTTCTTTTACTACTGTGGCGTTTATACCCAATTCGGCAACCGCCTGTTTTGTTGTTTCATAGAGTGCTTTGCATCCTGCACAACCTGTTCCTAATACTTTAATTTCCATATTATACTAATTTAAAATTTGTAATTCGCAAAACTACGAACATGTACATCAAAAAAATATATAAATCTACTATTTGCAACAACCTGTTGATTTGCAGATACACATAAATTCATCCATTAGCTGTTTTGCCAATGTCCAGTTATCTTTATTGATGCAGTATTTTACTTTTGGGGGTTGAATCTCACCCTGAATAAGTCCCGCATCTTTAAGCTCCGAGAGGTGCTGTGAAACGGTGGCTTTGGCAATAGGCAATACTTCGTGTATATCTCCAAAAAAACAAGTTTCCTGAGATGCCAAAAACTTTAGTATAGCTACACGAGCCGGATGCCCCATTGCTTTTGCAAATCTGGCTAACTGTTCTTCCTGTTGTGTGTACTTCTTTGCCATATCTTATACTTTTAATGTTCGCAAATCTACGAACGTTTTTTGAATATAGCAATAGGTAATGGAAAATAATACGTCTATGTGGTATAATTTACTTCTTGTCAGCAGCAATATGTCTTGCCATCCCTTTAAAAATGAATCCATGAAAAGGTAATAATGAATACCAGTAAATTCTGCCCATCAATCCTAAGGGGCGGAATGTTGCTGTTTGTATAAGTTCATTATTATTGTTTATCTTGAACTCCAGCCATGCTTCGCCTGGCAATTTCATCTCGGCGTAAAGAAGTAATCTTCTTTTATCTTTATCGGCTACCAATACTCTCCAAAAGTCCAATGCTTCGCCAACATATATTTCCTTATCATTTTTTCTTCCTCTACGAATTCCTGTTCCTCCTGCCATTCTGTCTATAAACCCACGAATGCTCCATAGCCAGTTTGCATAATACCACCCTCGTTTGCCGCCAATAGAGAATATATTATCTAATGCTATTGTAGGATCGTTAAGTTTTATACTTCTTTTGTCACAAAAACATCCTTTTACCGGTACTGCTATATAAGCATCTATCCCTTTCATCAGAATAGGACTGTTTATTGCATCGGTCCATGTTGACAGCACTTCGTTCTGTTCTATCTTATCGAAAGCCAGTTCTATGGCTTCTTTATATGGTATGAGTTCTATTGGAAACAAATCATGCAGTTTGTTGGGTTTGCATATAACTTCTACATGCATGCTTTCTACCAAGTTCTTTGCCAGAGAATAATTGGTGGAAGTTATGAAGTAAAGCCAATACGACGACAATTTTGGGGTCATTACAGGTATTACAATAATGTGTCGTTTTAATTTCCTCACTTCTGCAAACTCTAACAGCATCTGCCTGAAAGTCAATATGTCTGGACCGCCTATATCAAAGCTTTGATTGTACGTATCTTCTGATAGAAGGATGGCGGAGAGATATTGAATTACGTTGCGTATGGCTATGGGCTGACATTTCGTTTTTAACCACTGTGGTGCAACCATAATAGGAAGTTTTTCGACCAAATCGCGCATTATTTCAAAAGATGCACTGCCCGATCCTATTATTATACCGGCTCTTAATGTAGTTAATGGAACACGGCTTTCCGAGAGTATAGTTTCTACATTTTTGCGAGATTGTAAGTGTTTGGACAGATGTTCGTCATTTACAATTCCACTAAGATATATAATTTGTTTAGCATTTGTTTCTTCTATTCTCCTTACAAAGTTATGTGCCGATTCCTGCTCCATTTCACTGAAGTTGCCCGACGATGTAGTCATGGAGTGTATAAGATAATAGGCTGCATCTATATCTGAAGGAATATTGACAAGCGTTTCGGGTTTTAGAAAATCAACTTCCACCTTCTTTACTTGTTCTGTCCATGCCTCTTCGATGTGAAATCTTTTCAGATCGCGTACACAACATACAACTGTGTAATTCTTCTCCACAAGTATTGGCAGAAGTCGTTGAGCTATATATCCGGTGGCGCCGGTCAATAATATTTTCATGATAATTTGTTCCTTATATAATATTAATACAATTGTTGAGTATAATGTTCACTGTATATTAAACAAAATATACCCCCAGAAGTTATATTTCAAACTAATGGGGGCACTCCAAGTAATTGTATTACTTAATATTATAGTTGGAGATTATCCAATATTTTTAACCTTAATAAGATATTCGGCAATCTGAACCGCATTAAGGGCTGCACCCTTTTTAATTTGGTCGCCTACAATCCAGAAAGTAAGACCATTATCGTTTGCAAGATCCTTACGGATACGTCCTACATACACAGGATCTTTGCCTGCAAGGAATAGTGGCATAGGATATTCTTTCTTTTCTGGATTATCCATAAGGATTAGTCCTTCGCCGGTAGCGAAAGCTTCGCGAGCCTCTTCAACGCTTACAGGACTTTCTGTTTCAATCCATATGCTTTCGGAATGTGAACGAAGTGCAGGAACACGTACACATGTAGCACTTACCTGAACATCAGAGTGCATAATCTTGCGAGTTTCGTTAAACATTTTCATCTCTTCCTTAGTATAGCCATTATCTGTAAATACATCAATCTGAGGAATAAGATTGAAAGCCAACTGATAAGCAAACTTATCTACAGTTACAGGTTCGCCTGCCAATACCTGGCGGTATTGTTCGTAAAGTTCGTCCATAGCAGCAGCACCTGCACCACTTGCAGCCTGATAAGTAGCTACGTGCACACGTTTTATGTGTGATAGCTTTTCGATGGCTTTAAGTGCAACTACCATCTGGATAGTTGTACAGTTAGGATTTGCAATGATACCGCGTGGGCGATCAAGCGCATCCTCGGCGTTAACTTCAGGTACAACCAATGGAATATCATTGTCCATACGGAAAGCACTTGAATTGTCAATCATCACTGCACCATATTTAGTAATGGTATCGGCAAATTCTTTGGAAGTTCCGGCACCTGCAGAAGTGAAAGCAATATCTACGCCTTTAAAGTCATCGTTGTGTTGTAGAAGTTTCACCTCAATCTGTTTACCACGGAATGTGTATTTCTGGCCTGCACTACGTGAAGAACCAAATAATAACAACTCGTCCATAGGGAAATTTCTCTCATCGAGCACACGCAGAAATTCTTGTCCAACCGCACCGCTCGCGCCAACAATAGCTACTTTCATTTTGTTTTTGTTTAATAATTAGTAATAAATAAGAAAGTTAACTCATCTAATGAGTTTTATTAGCCTGCAAAATTAAAACATTCTGCAATATATTTCAGTGTAACAGAAAGTTTTTTCTTATTTTTGTCGATAAATTGACAAACACTATTAATTCTATAATGGATTTATCAAGTCTAAACCTACATCTTCCTGTCACTAATCCTACCTGGATATTTTTCCTGGTAATGATTATTATTCTCTTTGCTCCAATGATTATGGGACGTTTGCGCATACCTCATATTATAGGAATGATTCTTGCAGGTATAATTGTAGGAAAGTATGGATTTAATATTCTTGAGCGCGACAGTAGCTTCGAACTTTTCGGAAGAGTTGGTTTATATTACATAATGTTTCTGGCCGGACTTGAAATGGATATGGATGATTTCAAGAAGAACAAGATAAAAGGATTGGTATTCGGACTTATAACATTTGCAGTGCCAATGCTTCTTGGTATATGGAGTAGTATGCAGCTTCTTCACTACGGACTTATTACATCGGTATTGCTGGCCAGTATGTATGCCAGTCATACATTGATTGCCTATCCTATAGTAAGTCGCTACGGACTTTCGCGACAGCGCATAGTTAGTATTACTATTGGAGGGACAGCAGTTACAGTTGTGCTCGCACTTACCATATTGGCTGTAATAGGTGGTATGTATAAAGGTGAAGAGATAACTGGATGGTTCTGGAGTCTGCTTCTTGGCAAGGTTATTATTCTGTTTGCACTTATAATATTTTTGATGCCGCGCATAAGCCGCTGGTTCTTTAGACGTTATGAAGATCCTGTAATGCAATATATATTTGTTCTATCAATGGTGTTTCTTGGTGCCGGACTGATGGAAATAGTGGGTATGGAGGGTATACTTGGTGCATTCTTAGCCGGATTGGTACTTAATAGATTTATTCCTCATGTATCGCCTTTAATGAACAGGATAGAGTTTGTTGGTAATGCACTTTTTATACCTTATTTCCTTATTGGTGTAGGTATGATAATAGATGTAAGATGCCTGCTTACTGAAGGAGAAGCTCTAAAAGTTGCTATAATAATGACGGCTGTAGCAACCTTCAGCAAGTGGTTTGCTGCATGGGTTACGCAGAGAATATACGGATTCAGGTCGGTAGAACGAGAGCTTATGTTTGGTTTGAGTAATGCTCAGGCTGCTGCTACACTGGCTGCCGTTCTTATTGGGCATGGAATAATTATGGAAAATGGCGAACGACTGCTAAATGATGATGTACTGAACGGTACTGTAGTTATGATATTACTTACATGTATAATAAGTTCAATTGTTACAGAAAGAGCTGCCAAGAAAATGGTTACCGACGATATGCCGGAAACTGGAGATGACAATAAGAAAAAAGAAAAATATCTTATTCCGGTATCAAATCCCGAGACAATTGAAAGTTTGGTGGAGATGGCAATTGTATTAAAAAATCCGAAAAGTCAGGAAGAACTTATAGCGCTGAACGTTATTAATGACAATAACAATACTGAAGTAAAGGAAATTACTGCCAGAAGATGTTTGGAGAATACTGCAATGATTGCAGCTGCTGCCGATATAGAGGTGAAGACTGTATTGAGATATGACCTGAATATTGCACAGGGAATAATTCATACCATGCGCGAGAATGAGGCAACCGACGTTGTTATAGGTTTGCACCGTAAGACGAACCTTATGGATAGTTTTTTTGGTAGCATTACCGAGAATCTGCTTAAAGGAACTCATCGTCAGATTATGATTGCCAAACTTTTGATGCCTGTAAATACTTTAAGAAGGATAGTAGTGGCGGTACCCGATAAGTCGGAATACGAAGTTGGATTTAATAAATGGGTTACTCAGTTATGCCGCATGGCACGCCAACTTAGTTGTAGGGTACATTTCTACTCATCGTCAAGAACAATGCAGCATATAAGAGCTTTGGTATCAAAGCAGGAAGCTGGTACCTTTACTGAAATGTCCGAACTTGAAGATTGGGAAGATTTACTTCTTCTTACTTCACAGGTAAACTATGATCATCTTTTCGTGGTAATTACATCGCGTAAAGGTTCAATATCATATCTTCCTTCTTTCGAGAAGCTTCCACAGCAGATAAGCAAATATTTTGCAAATAATAGTCTGCTGCTTTTATATCCCGATCAGTTGGGCGATCCGCAGGAAGATGTATCTTTTTCGGATCCGCGACGCTCAACCGATACTAATATTTATGATAATGTAGGTAACTGGTTCTATAAATGGTTTAAAAAAGATGATGAACGTAACTGATAACGAATGGCAGGAGCGTACCGAATTATTATTTGGTACCGAGAAGATGAACAGATTGCGCAACTCGAATGTACTTATAGTAGGAGTTGGGGGAGTGGGTGGCTATGCTGCCGAAATGATATGTAGAGCAGGAGTAGGTAAAATGACTATAGTGGATGCCGATACCGTACAGCCTTCTAATATAAACCGACAGATTGCGGCGCTACATTCTAATATAGGAATGCCTAAGGTTAATGTACTTGCAGGCCGACTGAAGGATATAAATCCTGACTTGAAACTGAACGTTAAGGAAATATATATTAAAGACGAGGCTATACCAGAACTTCTTGAAAGTGACAAATTCGACTTCGTAGTCGATGCGATAGATACTGTTGCACCTAAATGTCATCTTATATATGAATGTCTGAAAAGACATATTAAGATAGTAAGTAGCATGGGAGCTGGTGCAAAATCGGATATAACTCAGATAAAGTTTGCCGATATATGGGAAACCTATCATTGTGGCTTGAGCAAGGCGGTGCGAAAAAGACTACAGAAAATGGGCATGAAGAGAAAATTGCCGGTAGTGTTCAGCACCGAACAGGCTAATCCAAATGCGGTGGTACTGGTAGAAGAGAAGAATAAGAAATCTACATGTGGAACTATAAGTTACATGCCAGCGGTATTTGGATGTTTTCTTGCAGAATATGTAATAAAGAAACTATGATATGATAGAACTGAAGGGTATAACAAAGAGTTTTGGCTCTTTACAGGTGCTGAAAGGTATAGATCTAACTATACAGAAGGGAGAGATAGTTAGTATAGTAGGACCGAGTGGTGCAGGAAAGACTACTTTACTGCAGATAATGGGTACGTTGGATAAGCCCGATACTGGAAGCGTCATTATAGACAACACTAATGTAAACCGATTGAAAGAGAAAGATTTATCTACGTTCAGGAATAAGAACATAGGTTTTGTCTTCCAATTTCATCAGCTTCTGCCCGAGTTTACTGCTATCGAAAATATAATGATTCCGGCTCTGATAGGTGGAACTTCATGGAAAGAAGCCAAGGCTAAGGCTATGGAAATACTTGAATTTCTGGGACTGGCCGACCGTGCTACCCATAAGCCTGCCGAACTTTCGGGAGGTGAGAAGCAGAGAGTGGCTGTTGGACGCGCGCTTATAAATAATCCTGCTGTAATTCTGGCCGACGAACCATCGGGAAGTCTTGATACTAAAAACAAAGAAGAGCTTCATCAGCTTTTTTTTGATCTTAGAAATAAACTCAATCAAACTTTTATTATAGTGACTCATGATGAGAATCTTGCTTCGCTTACAGATAGAACCATTCATATGATAGATGGAAGAATATTGCGAGAAGAATCGATAGCGGTAGATGAAGTTATATTACCGGAAATGTAATGCTGTCCTGCTGTTCAATCCATGAATCTATGGTAAGTGTACATGTATTGTTCTTCTCAATCATTAAGCTATTAAGGTAGATTACAAGCGTAGTAAACGTTCCGGCTTCAAGTTGGTTGGTAAGATATGTTTTGAATTTCTTTACGGTGCCTGTTCTCATTTTTACGAATAGTTGAAGCGGAGGATTGGAAGTTGATGGAAATACATATGTAGAATCGGTAAGAAAATGTGTACGGACTGAGTTTGGTGACAGACTTTTTACTACAGTTTTGTATGAGTTGTTGGTAGGCAATCCGGTAGCAAAATTTATCTGATAGTTTATTCCTCCTATATATACCCACATAGAGTCTATAGTGGAACTGAATGCTGTATTGTCACTATTGATTACCGATACGTTTATTCCGGCTGTAGCACGCTGGAAATTAGCACTCAGGTTGTCGGTATCTATATTAAGAGTTTGGCATGCAACCACCATATCGTATACAGGGTGGTACAATGTATCGCTTACCGATGTGTTGAGCAAAGAAAAGTTTATATTACTCATATCACTATCTAATATAATCTCAGGAGTTCTTACATTAGAAAGTCTTAAAACTTCTTCTTTCCAGTTAGGATAACCCCAGTAAATAAGAGTATATTTCCCAATAGGTTCACGTAAGGGATAATTAGTAGCCTTACCTATGCCATTTGATATGTAATAGTATGCAGGAATGGCACTTTGTGCAGCGGTAGATGTATAATTACCTTTATATATATAGGTACCTGTAATACATGGATATACTTCTATAGGGCCTGTGTAATCGGATAGAGAATCTATCATGGTAAATATGGAATGAACAGTAACGATTTTTCCATTACATTCATCATCGTTTGCCGAACTACAACCTATGCAAAATAGTGCAAGGAGTGTAATAAACAAAATCTTTTTCATCTCTAACCTTTTTTGTCTTGAACATTGTATTGATGAAAAAGTTTATATCTATTTATCTATAAATTAGTTGCCTCGTAAATTTTGCGCGCTTTATCATAATCTCTCTCGTATACAAGAATTGCTACACCTCCTCCTGCCGAATATGGTAACATAGAAGATGATATATCATTATGTAGAATAGAAGGGATATTCTCATTCTCAAGCAGTCCCTGAATTATATGAGCATGAATTGTGTTTGAACAAATTGTAAGAATAACGGTTTTCATATTTTATTTATTAGTATTAATTCTTGTATGTCTAGAATAACTATTATATAGTTTATTTGTTAATTAATAGATAAAGATACTCTTTTTATTTATCTTTGATAAAAAATACATAGATATGAAAGTAGAATTAGGAAAATATAATCAGCTGGAGGTTGTTAAGGAAGTAGATTTCGGAGTTTATCTTGAAGGAGGTGAGGAGGGAGAAATCCTTTTACCTGCTAGATATGTTCCGGAAGGTACTAAACCGGGCGACATGCTTAATGTGTTCATATATCTAGACATAGAGGAGCGTATTATAGCTACTACATTACAGCCTCTGGTTCAGGTAGGCGAATTTGCATTTCTTGAAGTAGCTTGGGTAAATGAATATGGTGCTTTTCTTGACTGGGGATTGATGAAGGATTTATTTGTGCCTTTTCGAGAACAGAAAATGAAGATGGAAAAGGGAAGAAGCTATATAATTTATGCCATGATTGATGATGAAAGTTATAGAATTATGGGGACTGCAAAGGTAGAAAAATATCTTTCTAAAGAGTTGCCTACATATAAGGATGGTGATGAGGTAGAATTATTGGTGTGGCAGAAGACTGATCTAGGATTCAAGGTTATAGTAGACAATAAGTTTGGTGGATTGGTTTATGACAATGAAATATTCCAGCCACTTACTACCGGAGATAGACTAAAAGGATATGTAAAGCATGTACGCGAAGATGGAAAGCTTGATATAACACTGCAGAAAGTGGGATTGAAGCAGGTAGAAGATTTTGCTAATGTGCTTCTTCAGTATCTTAAGGATAATGGAGGAGAGACAAAACTTAATGACAAGTCAAATCCGGAAGATATATATGCTATATTTGGAGTAAGCAAGAAGACATTTAAGAAGGCTGTTGGAGACTTATACAAGAAACATCTTATAGTAATAAGTGAAGAAGGTTTGAAATTAGTTTAGTATCAAACAAGGAATTCCCCTAACAAATTTAGGAATTCCCCTATCTAATTATAGGAAAAATAAATTGTAGGGAGAAGAGATTCTCCCTATTTTTGTATCATAATAATAATAACTAATAATTACAATTATGAAGAAGCTGACTACTATATTGATGATGATTGTGATGCTGGGCATAACAATCCCTGCAATGGGAGCAATGAGCATGAGCAAGGTAAGAAAAAATACCAGATTCCTTACGGATAGAATGGCATATGAACTTAAACTTACCCAGAATCAGTATGATGATGTATACGAAATAAACTATGACTTTGTAAATAACGTAAGATATATTATGGATGATGTGGCAAGAGGAAGCGAATATGCTCTTGACAAATATTATGATTTTCTTGATATCCGTAACGATGATTTACGATGGATCTTGTCTGGAAGTCAGTATAGAAGATTTATGGGTGCTGAATATTTTTTCCGCCCTATATATACTGTAAACAGTAGTTGGTCATTCAGAATATATAATATATATACTAATATAAATTTCTTCTATTTTGGTAAACCTCATCACTATTCTTCTTACTGTGGAGGACACTATAGAAAGCATTTCAACAATATAAGCTTTTATAAGTCAAGATGGAACAAGAGATATAATCATCATGATAGGTTTGATGGATTTTGCTCTATAAGGAATGATAAGAGATATGACTCTCATCGTCACAATGATTTTGGAGTTCCTGTACGTCCAAATACAACCACGCGTCCAAATACAACCACGCGTCCAAATACAAATACTCGTCCAAATAATGGTAATCGTCCGGAAATGGGCCGTCCGGGTAATGGTAATCGTCCAGGCAATAACTCTAGGCCAAACAATGGAAATGGTCGTCCGGAAAATAGTGGTCGTCCAGGAAATAATAGCCGTCCAGTTCCGGAAACCCGCCCTAATGGCAATGGTAATTCATCACGTCCTTCGGGAAGTGGACGTCCATCTTATTCTTCTAAAGAATATAGCAATGGACGAAACAGCTCGACTAGATACGAAAACAGAAAGAATGACAAAAGTCGTAAAGAAGTAAGTGAGAGTCGTGGCAATGATAATGATAATGGAAAACGTTCGGCAAAGAGAGAACGGTCATCTTCTGATAAAGACAGAGATTAAAGTTATTGTTTGATAAGAGAACGCATTAAGTGTTATGAATACAAGAGAAGAGCCTGTCTAACAGGTAAAATAGAGTTAGTAGAAGTTGCAGTTTGTAACTACATAAATAAAAAGTACCATTTTGGCCTATATTTCGGGGCCTAAAATGGTACTTTTTTCTTTTCAGGAAAGTTATTGCTTATAGTATATAAATTCATATTGTAATTTATATACTGATTAGACAAACTTTTGTTTTTATACTGTATTACGTTACATTTTTAGTTCACGATGAAATTCTACTACAGCTTCAATTCCCTTGCGGAATATATCAAGCGAGAAATTCTCGTTAGGTGAATGTATAGCATCGCTTTCAAGTCCAAATCCCATAAGTATGGTTTTTACTCCTAATATTTTCTCGAAATCGCTTATTATTGGTATGCTTCCACCGCGTCTTACTGCCAGAGGCTTCTTTCCGAATGCTTTCTCAAAGCCAATTGCAGCTGCTTTGTATGCCGGATGTGATATGGGACAAACATATCCTTCTCCTCCATGCATAGGAGTAACCTTGACGTTTACATAGTTTGGAGCAATACTGTTTATGTAATCAATGAAAAGCTGAGATATTATTTCATGTTGCTGATGTGGTACTAAACGACACGATACCTTGGCATAGGCTTTTGACGGAAGTACAGTCTTTGAACCTTCGCCTGTATAACCTCCCCATATTCCACATACGTCGAACGATGGACGACAGCTGTTTCTTTCAAGAGTAGAGTATCCTTTTTCTCCCTTAAGTGATTTAACTCCTATCGCTTCCATATATTTATTTTCATCGAAAGGAATATGCGCAATCATATCGCGTTCTTCTTGAGGAACTTCCTCTACTGCGTCATAAAAATGTGGTACTGTTATGCGTCCATCTTCATCAATTACCTTTGCAAGTATGGAGCATAAAGTATTTATAGGATTGGCTACTGCTCCTCCAAAATGACCGGAATGAAGATCACGGTTAGGTCCGGTAACTTCTATTTCCCAGTAAGCCAGCCCGCGAAGTCCGGTTGTAAGCGAAGGCATATCTGCACCAAGCATACTTGTATCCGATACTAATATAACATCCGACTTAAGCAGTTCTTTGTGATTTTTTATGAAATTTATCAGACTGGGTGATCCTATCTCTTCCTCGCCTTCGAATATGAACTTTACGTTATGTGTAAGAAGATTGTTCTTTACAAGATACTCGAATGCTTTTACTTGGATCATAGACTGACCCTTATCATCATCGGCTCCTCGCGCCCATATATGTCCGTCGCGAATTTCCGGTTCGAATGGAGCGCTCTTCCATAAATCTAGAGGCTCGGCAGGCATCACATCGTAATGGGCATATATCAATACTGTTGGAGCATCATTACTAACATGCTTATGTGCATATACTATAGGATTTCCTTCAGATGGCATTACTATTGCTTCATCTACTCCTGATTGAATAAGTAAATCTTTCCACCTGATTGCACATGCCAACATATCGTCCTTATTTTCGGGAAGTGCGCTAATGCTAGGTATTCTTATTAATGAAAAGAGTTCGTCCATAAAACGCTGCTCGTTTTCCTTTATATATTGCTTTATTTCCATAAGATAATTGTTTTATATGGGATAAAGATAATAAAAAAACGCTTGTAAAGAAATACAAGCGTTTTGTAAAGTTATAATTGCGTAGTACGGTCTATAAGATAATAGTCAAGTATCGTCATGGCAGCCATGGCCTCTACTATAGGTACAGCTCGGGGAAGTACACATGGATCATGACGTCCCTTAGCTTTCATTGTTGTATCTATTCCGTCAATGTTTACGGTATGCTGTTCCATCAGGACAGTTGCCACTGGCTTGAATGCAACCTTGAAATAGATATCTTCACCATTACTTATGCCTCCCTGTATTCCACCCGAATAGTTAGTACGAGTTTCTACAGATCCGTTATTGTTATAGAATACATCGTTCTGTTCGCTTCCTTTCAACTCCATCGAGTTAAACCCTTGTCCATATTCAAAACCTTTTACTGCATTTATGCTTAACATGGCATTCCCAAGAGCTGCATGTAGTTTTCCAAATACGGGTTGTCCCAAACCTATGGGACATCCTTTTATAATACAACTTACTACTCCACCAATAGTATCTCCTTCTCCTTTTATTTTTAGTATGAAGTCTGCCATCTCTTTTGCTTTTTCGGTATCAGGACAGCGCACATCATTGCTCTCGATAAGATCAAGATCATAATGTTTGTAATCCTTGTCAAGTTGGATATTTCCAACTTGTGATGTATATGCGGTTACCTCTATTCCAAGTTGACGTAGAGCTATCTTTGCCAAAGCACCTCCTACAACTCTGGAAATAGTTTCGCGAGCCGAAGAACGGCCACCTCCGCGATGATCGCGTATTCCGTATTTCTGCATGTAAGTATAATCGGCATGCGAAGGACGATATATATTTCTTATGTTATCATAATCGGAAGAGTGTTGATTTTGATTCCATACTATGAATCCTATAGGACATCCTGTAGATTTTCCATCGAATACTCCCGATAGAAATTCTACCTTATCGCCTTCCTTGCGGCTGGTAGTAATTAAAGATTGTCCCGGACGGCGTCTGTCTAGCTCTTTCTGAATAAAAGCCATATCAATATCAATACCGGCAGGAAAACCGTCAATAACTCCTCCTACACCTGCTCCGTGAGATTCACCGAAGGTTGTCAATCTGAAAATATTACCAAATGAATTGAACATATTAACTTTGATTTTATGGTCTATATAATAGAATAATGCTCTTAATAGAGAAAATGTTGAACCTAAATGAAAAAAAATTAGAATTCTACTTTAGGAGCTTTATCAGTTCCTGCTTCTGCTTGGAAATATGGGCGTTTTTCAAAACCGCATATACCTGATATGATATTGGTAGGGAAATTACGTATTGTGGTATTGTATTCTTTCGATGTATCGTTGAATTTCTTACGTTCTACGCTTATTCTGTTTTCTGTACCTTCTAGCTGAGCCTGTAGTTCAATGAAGTTTTGATTTGCCTTCAAATCTGGATAAGCTTCAGTTAGAGCCAATAAACGACTTAATGCAGCTCCTACTTCTCCCTGGGCTTTCTGGTAAGCAAGCATTTTCTCGGGAGTAAGGTTATCGGCATCAATCTTTACTTGTGTGGCCTTGCTTCGTGCTTCTACTACAGCTTCGAATGTAGATTTCTCGTGTGATGCATATCCTTTTACTGTATTGACAAGATTTGGAATAAGATCTGCACGGCGCTGATACTGATTCTCTACATTACTCCATACAGTATTTACTCCTTCTTCCATGCTTACTAGACGGTTATATGAGGTTATACCCCAAATTGCCAGTAGTGCAATGACTGCAACTAAAATGATCGTTACTTTTTTATTCATATATCTCAGTTATTAATTGTTGTTTGATGAATTATGTTTTTATTTTCTCAATGTTCCTAGAATCTACTTCCCGAACCACCACCACCGAAACTACCGCCTCCGAAGCTACCGCCGCTGAAGCCACCTCCGCCTCTTCCGTTTCCGAAACCTCCAAATCCACCTATTATTGGTCCGCCACCTCCTGGGCGATGATAGTTTTCGTCATCAGAGTCTTCATACTTTACATAAGTATGGCCACAATTCATACATTTATATGTTACAGCTTCTCGCTTTATTCCGTTAATGCGCGAAATAACTTTCGAATTTATTCTTTGTATAGTATGCTTATGACATACAGGACAACGTTTTTTCCACCATGCGAGGAAGATTCCCAATAATATTATCGATAAGAAAATTCCTACAAATACAATAATTACTCCTGGGCTTAAATCTTCTTCATCATTATTTATACGTTCCATCGATCCGTCAAGATATCCCTTTACTGCATTTACACCTGCTACCATTCCGCTGTTCCAATCTCCTTTCTTGAAATATGGCAACATATATCGTGATTGGATTCTCTTGCATATCGCATCGGGCAAATCTCCTTCAATGCCATAGCCGGTAGCAAACTGTACACATCTTTCATCGGTCGATAAAAGTATTACCAGTCCGTTATCTCTATTTTTTTCGCCAACTCCGTTCTCTTCGCCAAGCCGATGTGCAAAATCAAAGCAGTCACCTCCCTCAATTCCGCTCACAACTACCACCAAAGTCTGTATTCCGGTCTTTTGTTCAAGTGAATATAGGGCAGTATCCATAGCCATTACAGCCTCTTCCGAGAGAATGTTGTCGGGATTGCTTACGTACCTCCTCTTATCTTGAAGATGTACCATAGGTATATCTTTTACTTTATATTCGCGAGACTGGATTGGCAGTGCGGAGCATATGATGAAAAGATATAATAAAAAAACTATTTTCTTCATTTAATATATTGATCTGTGAAAGCTTTGACTTTTTCTGTATATTCTTTAGTATGAGTGTAATAAGACATTGCATGTATTGCCCCCGGTACTACCCACAACTCTTTTGGCTCAGGCTTTGCTTCATAAAGTTTGAAAACCATCCATGTAGGAACATATGTATCTATGTCGCCATGAATGAAGAACATAGGAAGATTACACTTGGCAACCTGTTTTAACGCCGAAGCTTCTTTAAAGTTCCATCCAAACTCCATTTGACACATCATACTTGCCACATTTAGAATAGGAAATGATGGTACATGAAATTCTTCTTTAAGCTGTAGTCCGAATTCATCCCATACACTAGTATATCCACAATCTTCTACAAAGCATTTTACATATGATGGTTGTGGAGTGTCTCCTGATTCCATCATAACGGTTGCAGCTCCCATAGATATACCATGAACTACCATTTGCGTAGAATCACCATATATATTATTTGCTACTCCCATCCACTGTCTTACATCAATACGATCAAGCCATCCCATTTGTATTTCATCTCCACCACTTAATCCTGTATCGCGCAAATCGGGTAGCAATGTGTTGTAGCCTAGTTTGTTATTGTACATGTAACCTATCATCATCATTCGGATAGCATTGTCGGTATATCCGTGAACTATTACTGCAGTCTTTTTTGTAGGCTGAGCTGCTGCAATGTAATATGCATGTAAACGCACTCCATCGGGAGCATATATGAATGTATCCTTCAATGCAGCGGTCTTCTCCAGACTATCTTTCCATGGCTTTATATATGGATATTTATCGAACATATATTCCCATGATCCTTTTATATCGCGACCACGATTTAAAGGTTTTAGTGAATAGTCAATCAAATATTGTGCAGCTCCTATTATTGCCGCAATAAGCAATATCAGTACTATGACGACAATTAAAATTATTTTTTTCCTTTTCATGATTATTGATTATTCCAAATTTCCCATGCGGCAAAGGCCTGCAATAATAACATTTCAAGTCCGTTTTTTGTTACAGCTCCCATGTCTGACCCTTTTTTCATAAACAGAGTAGTGTCGGGATTGTACAGAAGATCGTACAGAAGATGATTTGGAGTAATATACTCATAAGGAATGTCAGGATACGAATCGGCCATAGGGTACATTCCAACAGGTGTACAATTTACTATTACCTTATATTCCTCCATAACTGCGGGAGTGAGCTCTTTATAAGTAAGCATACCTTCTTTTGGGTTTCGTGAAACAAATTTTGCTTCTATGCCCAAATTCTTTAATCCGTGGAATACCGCTTTTGATGCACCTCCTGTACCAAGTATCAAAGCCTTCTTGTGATGGGCCTTCAATAAAGGCTCTATAGAGCGGGTAAATCCTATAATATCAGAGTTGTAACCTTTAAGTTTAATTTTCCCCTTTTCGTTTATTATTTTTACAACATTTACTGCACCGATTGACGCAGCATCAGGATCAAGTTCATCAAGATAAGAAATTATCTGTTCCTTATATGGAATAGTTACGTTAATTCCCACTAAAGTAGAGTTTGACTTCAATACTTTTGTTATATCCTTTATTTCAGGAATTTCAAAATTCAGATATTCGGCATCTATATTCTCTGAATGAAATTTCTCATTAAAGAAATTCTTAGAAAAAGAGTGTCCTAACGGATACCCTATTAATCCATATCTTTTCATAAAAACTCTTATTTTGTAGCAAGGTAGAGTGTGCATATTCCGAAAGTCAGCCTTTCAAACTTTACTTCACTGAATCCTGCTTTTTTAATTATATTCTTCATTATTTCTCCTTGTGGAAAAGCCTTTATAGACTGTGGCAGGTAAATATAAGCATTTTTGTCTTTGGAAAGAAATTTACCTATGGTAGGAATAATGAATTTTGAATAAATTGAATATAATTGCTTCATTGGAAAGGTTTCTGGTTCGGAAAGTTCCAGAATTACAAGATGACCGTTCTTGCTAAGCACACGGTATATTTCACTAAGTCCTTTGTCTAGGTTCTCGAAGTTTCTTACTCCAAAAGCTACTGTGATGGCATCGAAAATATTATCTTCGAAAGATAGAGACGTACAATCTTCCTTCTGAAAAGAAATGATATTGTCCAATCTTGCTTTCTTAACTTTGTTGCGCCCTATCTCCATCATACCTTCCGAAATATCGGTTCCTATAAGCGTTGCTGGTTTAAGAGTTGAATAAGCTTGTATTGCAAAATCACCTGTTCCTGTTGCAACATCCATTATTATTTGTGGATTGAATGGCTTGAGCCAATTTATGGCTTTTTTGCGCCATCTATTATCTATGCCTAAAGATAAAGTATGATTTAGTTTATCGTATGCAGGTGCTATGTTGTCGAACATTTTTTCTACCTGGACGCTTTTTTTTTCTGAAGAGTTGTATGGTTTTATATTTTCCTGAGGATAATTCATTTATATGAAGATTGAGTGGTAGTATCCGGAAGCAGTTATCAGCCGCTTCCGGCATTGAATTTATTTAAGATATTCGTTAACGTTACTTTCAATTCTTGCGGATATGTTTTCTGTATCTGCCTTTACAAATTTCTCGCCTGTAATATGTTCGAATAATTCCATATATCGATCGCTTATTGAATTTACTATTTCAGGTGTCATATCTGGAACCTGCTGTCCTTCTTTACCTTGAAATCCGTTTTCCATAAGCCATTCGCGTACAAATTCTTTTGAAAGCTGTTTTTGAGCTTCTCCTTTTTTAAACCTTTCTTGGTAACCTTCAGAATAGAAATAACGGCTTGAATCTGGAGTATGTATTTCGTCCATTAAGTATATTATACCGTTATGCTTACCGAATTCATATTTAGTATCTACCAAAATAAGACCTCTTTCGGCAGCAATTTCGGAACCTCTATTGAATAATGCAAGTGTATACTTTTCTAATATTGCATACTCTTCAGGTGTAGCAAGTCCTTGTTTAAGTATTTCTTCTTTAGAAATATCTTCATCATGAAGTCCCATTTCTGCTTTTGTAGTAGGAGTGATGATAGGCTCAGGAAACTTTTGGTTTTCCTTCATCCCTTCAGGAAGTTTTACACCACATATTTCTCTTACTCCGCTTTTGTAGGCACGCCATGCACTTCCGCACAAGTAACCGCGTACTATCATTTCAACAGGAAAACCCTGGCACATTACACCTACAGTTACCATAGGATCGGGAGTGGCAAGTTTCCAGTTAGGACAAATGTCGGCTGTTGCATCAAGGAATTTTGCAGCAATCTGGTTCAACATCTGTCCTTTGTAAGGAATACCTTCGGGCAATACAACATCGAATGCAGAAATACGATCGGTTGCTACCATTACCAACTTCTCGTTATTGATATTGTACACATCGCGAACTTTACCGTGATATACATTAGTCTGTCCCGGAAAGTTGAACTCAGTCTTTGTTAATGCTTTACTCATTTCTCTATATATTTATAATGATTGTTATTTTTTAATCAAACTCTCTTTATTCTCTTTTAATGCCGCTTTTTCGGCTTTTACATTTTCCTCAAATTTTTCATAAGCATCTACTATTCGTGTTACCAGCTTATGCCGTACTATATCTCTCTTACTGAGTTCAATAAAACTTATTCCTTTTACACCTTTAAGTATCTTCATAGCTTGAACTAATCCAGAAGTTTGCGAAGATGGAAGGTCTATCTGTGTCATATCACCAGTAACTATCATTTTAGTATTCATACCCATACGTGTAAGAAACATCTTGATTTGTTGAGTAGTGGTATTCTGAGCCTCATCTAGAATTACTACCGCATCATTAAGTGTACGACCTCTCATGAATGCAAGTGGAGCAATCTGGATTATATTTAATTCAAGATATTCCTTAAGTTTGGCTGCCGGAATCATATCTTGCAGTGCATCATATAGCGGTTGTAGATATGGATCTATTTTTTCCTTCATGTCGCCAGGAAGAAATCCAAGTTTCTCGCCTGCTTCGACTGCCGGACGACTCAATATAATTTTCTTTATTTCCTTGTTCTTTAATGAACGTACTGCCAGAGCTATTGCAGTATAAGTCTTACCAGAACCGGCAGGACCTATAGCGAAAATCATATCGTTCTTCTCATAATCATGTACAAGCTTTACCTGATTGGCGCTTCTTGGAGTAATTGGTTTTCCTGTAACCGAAAAGACTATTGTATCACTGCTTTTCTCTGTTTTGGGTGATTTCCCTTTAATTATATCCAAAATAGTCTCTTCATTCAATGAATTGAACTCGGCACAATGCTTTTCTAGAGCCAGAATACTCTCTTCAAAAGCACACATCTCTTCCTCATCACCCATCACCTTGATTACATTGCCGCGTGCGACAATTCTAAGTTTAGGATACAAGGCTTTTATCATGTGAATATTAGCGTTATTGACGCCATAAAAAATAACAGGATCTATATCCTCTAAAACAATATGTTTTTCTATCATCTAATTAATTTAAGTACCCTTTAGTACATTAAAAATTCAAGTCGCAAATTTAATGAAAGGTTTTTATTGTTAATGTTTATATCCCAAATTATTTAATGGGTTTCTTGGCAGAAAGTGATTTTAATTTAACTTTGCAGTCCAATTTAAAGAAATAATTAACATGAGATATATACAAAATCCTTCGGCGGCTTTTTTTATATTATTATTTACTTTTAGTTTTATAAGTTGCAAGAAAGATACATCTATGAAGATGAATGAACCACGTAACATAAAGGGAGTAACAGGATTTCAGCGTACTTTTAATGATATGAACGATGCTCATTTGTCTGCTGCAAGAAATCTTGGAATTTTACCCCTAAGTTCGCGTGATGAAGCAGAAGGTCAGAAAGATAAACTAGTAGAGCTTGTACCTGATGATTATTTTGATATGGATTCTCTTACTCATTCACTTCCTTTCTTAGTACCTAAGGCTTACGATTTACTCGAAAATTTGGGCTCTACATTTCAGGATTCTCTAGTAAACAAAGGCCTTAATCCTAACAAAATACTTGTTACTTCGGTACTTCGTACTATGAACGATGTTAAGCATCTTCGCAGAAAGAATGGTAATGCATCATTGAACTCGGCTCATTTTTATGGTACTACTTTTGATGTTGCTTATGCTCGGTTTAATAAAATTGAAGATCCTGACGGACGTCCAATGCAATCTGTTAGTCCGGATACTTTAAAATTAGTTTTGGCAGAAGTGTTAAGGGATATGCAGAAAGCCAATAAATGTTACGTTAAATATGAAGTTAAGCAGGGCTGTTTCCATATAACTACACGTTAGTTGTTTACTTTACCATTCCTTATCATTACCATCTAAAGGAAGTCCATCATTGAACTTGATTTTAGTGTGAGTACCATCACAGAAAGGCTTATTTTTGGAATTTCCGCAACGACACAATGCTACTCGGTTCCTAATTTCATAGGTTCTATTGTCGGCACTTTCAATACGTATACCTCCTTTCACCCATATGGGGCCACTTATTTTCATTCCTGGATTTTCAATTATCCCCAATGATGGGGGAAATGGATACTCTAATATTTTGCCAGTTTCATGATTCCTAAGTACAAGACGTCCGCCTGGACAGTGACTTACTTCATGCTTAAGTATTTCTTCTTCTTTATTGTTGTTTGCCATCATTACTAACTCCCATGCTCCCTGATATGCTAGGCAGAACTGTGCATGCGTGCAGAATTGTTCATTGTCTTCTAAGGTATATAATGGACCTTCATATTTTTTTGCAAATTCTGAATATGGACACATATTGTAAGTCTCCTTAGAATCCCATTCTACACTCTTGTGACTACCGTCGCAGAATGGTTTATCCTTCGATTTACCACATCGACATAATGCCACTGGATCTTTTTTATTTTCAGTGTTGAAGTTTAAACCTTTACGGTAGAACCATGAGTTACAATTATCATTAGAAATTATTATTTCTTGATCTATAGGTGGATTCCCAAATACTAGATAAGGGCCATCTGAGCTAACTTTTATATAAAAAGTCTTGTTGTCTTCTTCCATATATGTATAGTTAACGTTTATATTCTAACAATTAATTCAATCGTTCTGTTCTTTAATAAAATATTACTTTACATATTATTATAAAAGTTGATATAATAGAATAGATTTATATTTATATTTTTGTAGACTATTATAATCTAAACCTCTTTGCTCCGATGAAAGTAAAACACTTATTGATTGTTATAATCATCTTTTTTCCTCTTAATGTATTCTGTTCTAATATTAATTTACTTCCACGCCCACAAAATATTAATTATAACTCTGAATATTTCAAAATAGGCAATATAAATGTATGCAATGATATTCTTTCAGAGGTAATCGAAGATTTCATTGTTGAAATGGGAGGTAAGAAGGATGCATCATCTACAAGAAAACTGGAAGTTAGGATTGTTCCGTCCATAAGTGGAGTAAAAATAAATATCGATGAAGCTTATAGACTAACTGTAAAGCATAAATATATATTAATTGAAGCATATTCAGAAAAAGGAGTTTATTGGGCATTGCAGACATTGCGCCAACTTAAGGATGGAAAAAGATTTGTAGGCTGTGAAATAACTGACTGGCCTGCATTCAGAGTAAGAGGATTTATGCAGGATGTAGGACGCACATACATTTCGCTTGATGAGCTTAAACGAGAAATATCACGACTCTCTGAATATAAGATAAATGTTTTTCATTGGCATCTCACAGAAAATCAGGCTTGGCGAATGGAAAGTAAAGTTTATCCTGAATTGAACGACAGTGTAAACATGACAAGGCTTCCTGGAAAGTTCTATACTCATAAACAGGCACGCGAACTTGTTGAATTTTGTAGAAAGCACAATGTAATGCTTATACCTGAAATAGATATGCCTGGCCATAGTGAAGCTTTTTTACGTGCTTTCAATTGTAGTATGCAGAGTGAAAAAGGAATTAGAATACTTGAAAGTCTGTTGACGGAAATATGTGAAGTATTTAAAGATGTTCCTTACTTGCATATCGGCACAGACGAGGTTGAGTTTACTAATGCCAATTTTGTGCCACAGATGGTAAGTTTTGTCCGTTCTAAAGGGAAAAAGGTAATATCATGGAATCCAGGATGGGACTATAAGAAAGGCGAAATCGACATGACTCAGTTATGGAGTTATCGTGGAAAGGCTCAAAAGGGAATACCTGCTGTAGATTCAAGATTCCATTACATGAATCATTTTGATAATTTTGCCGATATTATAGCTCTTTATACCAGTCGCATTTGCAATGCCGAGCAGGGCTCGGATGATATAGCAGGCTGTATAATGGCTTTATGGCATGACAGATTCATAGAAAATGAGTGGAATATAATAGCTGAGAATAATTTTTATCCTTCTATGCTTGCTATGGCAGAGAGAAGCTGGTGCAGAGGTGGTTATCAGTATTTTGACTGCAATGGTACCATATTACCTGAAGATAAACTGGAAGTAATAAAGGAATTTGCTGATTTTGAAAGAAGGATGATTTGGCATAAAAAGAATCGTTTCATGAATTATCCTTTCATATATGTAAGGCAATGTGATGTGAAATGGCTTATTACCAATCCGGTAGACAATAAAGGTAATCTTGATATGGACTTTGATTATATGGCTTTACCAGCTAAGGAAGTAGTTGGAGCTGGCATTTATCTAAGGCATGTATGGGGCAAGCTTATCCCTTCATTTGTAAAAGAACCAAAAGAGAATTCTACATGTTATGCATATACATATGTATATTCTCCTAAAAGACAAAGAGTAGGATTGTGGGCAGAATTCCAGAATTACAGTCGCTCCGAAAAGGATTTGCCTCCACAAAAGGGAACTTGGGACTATAAGGGAAGCAGGATTTGGCTAAATGATGAAGAAGTATTACCTCCTCTATGGACTTCCAATCATAAAGTAAAATCTAACGAGATACTTTTAGGTAATGAAAATATGGCTGCACGAAAACCAATTCCAGTTTTTCTAGATAAGGGCTGGAATAAAGTAGTACTTAAATTGCCTATAGGTAAATTTACAACTCCTGAAGTAAGGTTACAGAAGTGGATGTTTGCTGCTGTATTTGTAGACTTGAATGGAGAAGATGTTCCTTATGGATTAATATATTCTCCCACAAAGATTAAATGATATTGGTTGATAAACTCATTTTTAGATATATAAACCATTTGTGATACCGAAATCTTGATTTTATGGGTTAACTTTGTATTTCTTATTTAATTATTAATATGTATAGATACTTTATATATTTGGCTTACGACGGAACAAATTATCATGGTTGGCAAATACAACCAAATGGAAACAGTGTTCAGGCTGAACTAATGAAAGCTCTTTCAATCTTCATGAGAAGAGAAGTAGAAGTAATAGGTGCGGGGAGAACTGATGCTGGAGTACATGCACGACTTATGGTTGCTCATTTTGATTCGGAAACTAAGATGAATTGTGATTCGGTAACAGATAAGTTAAATCGTCTTCTTCCTCATGATATCTCTGTATACAATGTCGTTCCTGTAAAAGAAGAGGCTCATACTCGTTTCGATGCTACATATCGCACGTATAAATATTATGTAACTACAGAAAAAAATCCTTTTAATAGGAAATATAGTTGGCGACTTTTTCAGCCATTGGACTTTGCACTTATGAATGAGGCGGCAAAGACTCTATTTGAATACACTGACTTTACAAGCTTCAGTAAGTTGCATACAGATGTAAAGACTAATAACTGTAAAATAATGCATGCCGAATGGACTAAGATAAATGAAAAAGAATGGGTCTTTACTATACAAGCTGATAGGTTCCTAAGAAATATGGTACGTGCAATAGTTGGTACTTTGGTTGAAGTTGGAAGAGGAAAGATGAGTGTACAGGAATTCCGAAATGTAATAGAAAATAAAAATCGCTGTTCTGCAGGAAGTTCTGTACCGGGACATGCTCTTTTTTTGGTTGATATAGGATATCCTGAAAATCTTTTCTTGAATTAGACCCATCTGTAATATCTGTATTTATTTAATAGAAAAAGAACTTTACTTTTCGGTATCTTAAGAAATAGTAATATAATAAAGATGACTGTTTTCGTTTACGATTATACTTTCGACGGTTTGCTTACGTGCGTGTTCGAAGCATATGCCAATAAGCTTTTCCCTAATTTGTTGGTTAGGGAAGGAAGTCAGCTACCACTATTCTGCGAGTATACGATGACCGTTACTGCCGATGAAAACAAATCGCTAAGAGTGTGGAATGCATTACGAAAGAAGCTTTCCGCTACAGCATTGGCGCAGATTACTTACTGTTGGCTCTCCGAAACCGATGAAATAGATAATGTACTTTTTAGATACATATGCAAGAATATTGATGCACCTACTTCAATTGAAATGAACTTTGCAGATGAGGATGTACTTTTTTTGTCTCAACTTTTTAAGAAGGTCTCATACGAAAGAATGAGAATGCTGCAGTTTATTAGATTTCAAAAAGCAGTAGACGGTACTTATTTTGCTCCTACTGCTCCGGTGTATAATGTTCTTCCAATATCTGTAAATCATTTTCAGGATAGATTTAATGATCAGGCATGGCTAATTTATGATACTCTTCGCGAATACGGATTCTATTATAATCTTGATACCGTAGAACAGGTAACCTTTAAAGATTCTCATCAGATTCATCTCTTAACGGGTAAGCTTTCTGAAAGCATGATGGATAGTAATGAGAAGCTGTTTCAAGATCTTTGGAAGACTTATTTTAATTCGGTATGCATAAAGGAAAGATTAAATCCACGCAAGCATAAACAAGATATGCCTGTAAGATACTGGAAGTATATAACCGAGAAACAGAGATGATAAAACTTCACTATAATCGGTTTTCTTCAAATGGAAGTAAAAGCTGACATTCATCTACTTTATTTTTAGACTTTGGCATAAGTAGTCGTCTTACTGTAGAAGGACTTATTTCATTTATAGTATGCATAGGAAGTTCGTTGCATGTAATGAAATATTGTGCCTTCTTCATTACTACCCCCATTTTTTTTAGTGAATAGTAGCCCAATTTACCAAATTGCCTAGAACTTACTATTAGACGTGCCGACTTTACTCCTATGCCTGGTATTCTCAATATCATTTCATAATCGGCACGATTTATATCTATAGGAAACATTTCTGGATGACGCAATGCCCAACCTAATTTAGGATCAATATCAAGATCTAGATTTGGATTAACTTCATCGACAATCTCTTTTACATCAAATTGATAGAACCTCATTAGCCAATCGGCCTGGTAAAGTCTGTTTTCGCGAACCAGAGGAGGCTGTTTCAAAATAGGCAGTCTGTTATCGTAAGTGTTTACAGATACATATCCCGAGTAATATACTCTTCGCATAGTTGGTATATTATATAAGGAAGAGGAGAGATAAAGTATGTCTTTGTCGGTTTCCGGGGTAGCTCCAATTATCATTTGTGTACTTTGACCTGCAGGCACAAATCTAGGAACATGTCTGAATTTCCTTTTATCTTCTTTATTAATAAGAATACCTTGTTTTATATATGACATCGGAGCAAAAATACTTTTATGATCTTTCTCGGGCGCCAATAGTTTAAGATTTTCTTCAGTAGGAATTTCAAGGTTTACACTCAGACGATCGGCGTATAGACCTGCTTCGTTAACCAGTTCTCTACTTGCTCCTGGAATGCTCTTTAAATGTATATATCCATTGAATTTATGTGTTAATCTCAAATCCTTGGCTACTCTTACCAGCCTTTCCATTGTATAATCGGCATTTCTTACTATTCCTGAAGAGAGAAAAAGACCTTCTATATAATTTCTTCTATAAAATTCCATTGTAAGCGTAACAAGCTCGCTTACTGATAAAGTAGCTCGTGGTATATCATTGGTGCGCCTATTGATACAATATGCACAATCAAAAATACAGCTATTTGAAAGCATTATTTTTAATAATGATATGCATCGTCCGTCTTCGGCAAAACTATGACATATTCCTATTCCTCCTACTGTATTTCCTACGCTTCCTTTCACCCCGTGACGTACCGTACCGCTACTTGAGCAAGATACGTCATATTTGGCCGATTCTGTAAGAATCTTTACTTTGGAAAGAATGTTTTCGGTAAGCATATCAGTAATATTATAGTTTTGCAAATGTAGTTATTTGCTTCATTTGTTATACCTTTGCACCCAATTTAATAAAAGGTAAAAATTGTTATGTGGTTAATATTTGCTTTCCTCTCGGCAGCATTGCTGGGTTTTTATGATGTGTTTAAAAAGCATTCCTTGGATAATAATGCAGTTATTCCTGTGTTATTTCTTAACACCCTATTTTCAAGTATGCTATTTCTTCCCTTCATTTTATTGTCATACTATACTCCTAAAGTTCTTGAAAATACTCTTTTTTTCGTGCCTCAAGCCGGATGGGAAGTACAGAAATATGTACTTTTAAAATCTTTCATAGTACTAACGTCGTGGGTATTTGGGTATTTTGGAATGAAAAATCTTCCAATTACGATAGTTGGACCTATAAATGCCACTCGTCCAGTAATGGTTCTTGTAGGTGCACTTTTAGTTTTTGGCGAAAAGCTCAATATTTATCAGTGGATAGGTGTATTGCTTGCCCTAGCTTCTTTTTTCATGCTCAGTCGTAGTGGAAGAAAAGAAGGTATAAATTTCAAGAATAATAAATGGATATATTCAATTGTTGTTGCAGCCGTACTAGGTGCAATAAGCGGCCTATACGACAAATATCTAATGGCTCCCGTAAGTCAGGGAGGAATTGGTTTGGATAGGATGATAGTTCAGTCGTGGTATAATATTTATCAGTTATTCATGATGGGAGCAATGCTTATGTTGTTATGGTGGCCAAACCGAAAAAATACTACTCCATTCAGATGGGATTGGTGCATAATACTTATTTCTATCTTTCTTTCGGCGGCCGATTTTGTATATTTCTACTCTTTAAGTCTAGATGGAGCAATGATTTCTATAGTATCAATGGTAAGGCGATCAAGCGTAATCGTTTCTTTCATATTTGGTGCTATGTGGTTTCGTGAAAAGAATCTTAAAAGTAAAGCAGTTGATCTCGCTTTGGTATTAATAGGAATGATATTCTTGTATATTGGAACTAAGTAAAGGTTATTAGAAAAAATAATTGATAAATTAATTAAGGATAGGCTATCATATTGATATGATAGCCTATCCTTTTTGTTTCATATTTTTTTCTAAGTAAAAATGCATCACTTAATGACTGTTACATATATATAGCTAAAATATACAGATTGTAATTTTGTGTATATGTTAATTGCAAAATTGTAAAATATGTAAGTATGTTAAATTAAAACCGAGTGTATTACTTAAATATTTTTGTTAATAACCTTATGTATCTAATAAATTTATATAAATAAGACGAATAAAAAAAATAATTATTTTAAATATAAGGAATAATATAAAAAATATATATATTTGTCGCGTTGAACCTAAAATAAATGTAAAAATACACTTATATTAAATTATGAATTTTATCTCTTGTTTTTAAATTATAACACTTAAAAAATCACAACTATGTTAAAACGATTAACTTCGGTGAGCATGCTACTGTTTTTCTTAAGCATGTCGGGAGGACGGGTTATGGCCGAGATGGGAACAAAATTTCCATTGGAAGTTGCCCAACAAAATGAAACCTGTAAAGGTATTGTGAAAGACGCTACAGGTGAGGCCGTAATCGGGGCTTCTATAGTAGTTAAAGGAACTACTAACGGTACAATTACAAATATTGATGGTGACTTTACCCTTAATAATGTAAAAAATGGTGATATTCTTGTCGTTTCTTATATTGGTTATAAGACCCAGGAAGTAAAGTACGCAGGTAGTCCTTTAAATATTCTACTTCAAGATGATTCACAGCAGTTGCAAGAAGTAGTAGTAACTGCATTGGGCATGAAACGTCCGACTAAGGCACTTGGCTATGCCATGACAGAAATGAAGGGGGATGAACTTAACTCTAATCTAGTTAATCCGGTTTCGGCATTGCAAGGAAAAGTTGCTGGTGTAGAAATCTCTGCTGGTGATGGTGGCTTGTTCGGATCTTCTAAAATTTTGATTCGTGGTGCATCTACTTTAGGAAAGAATAATCAGCCTATTTATGTAGTAGATGGTGTAATTCTTGATAATGCAGTTAAGGATGGTGATGCTGATTGGAGTCAGAGTGATACCGACTGGGGTAATGAACTTAAGAACTTGAACCCTGATGATTTTGCTACTGTTTCTGTCTTGAAAGGTGCTGCAGCAACTGCTTTGTATGGCTCTAGAGGTTTGAATGGTGCAGTTGTAATCACTACAAAAAGTGGAAAAGGTAAAAAAGGATTAGGAGTTAACTTTTCTCAGACATTTGGTATTGACCATGTATATGGAGGTCCTGATTTCCAGAATGAACGTGGTGCCGGATATATGTCTGGATATAACTACTATAAATCCTCTAACAATGCGCAGGATACTAACTCATTCTATTTGAATGCCGATGGAAAACGTTCACTTACTTGGGGTGGTGGTGTTTCATGGGGTCCTAAATTTGATGGACAGGACATAGAATTCTATGATTATTCTACTGTCGCTTACTCTCCATTCAAGAATAACTTCGTAGATGCTTACGATAACGGTTTCAACAGTAATACAAACGTTGCTATTCAGGGTGGTAATGAAACTACATCTTTCTATTCATCTTTGTCTTACAAATATGCCGATGGAAATACTCCTAATAACAGTTTCGAACGTCTTTCCTTTCTTGTTAAGGCTTCACATAAAATAAGCAAGGATGTTGAGGTAGATGCAGCTGTTTCTTTTGCTAACTCAACTCCAAAACAGGGTGGCTCTACAAACTTTGGCGAAAACTTCATTGATGGTACATGGGATCGTATGTATGACTCTCGTTACTGGCGCACAAGATACAAAGGTTCGCACGGTGGTTTGGCTTCTCCTGATTATGGCGATGAATATGGACATGCACCGGGTAGTTCAACATGGTGGAGCATTTACGAAAACGAATATACTCAAAAAGAAACAATGTTCCGTCCTTCGTTGAAGGTGACTGCCGATCTTAACAGCTGGCTTAAGTTTACTACCGAAGGTAACTATAACTATTTCTACAAGAGAAATGAAGCTAAGGAATTGGGTAGTGGTTATGCTAATGAAGGTGGCTTTTATAGAATGGGACTTTATACAAAGGAACAGACTAACTTGAATGCAAACTTCTTATGGGATAAAGATTTTAGCGATTTTAATATTAACGGTTTCCTTCGTGGTGAGTATTATCATAATTTCGAACAGTCAATGTCCGAAAATACCAATGGAGGCCTTGTTGTACCTGGTCAATATTTTATCAATAACTCAAAGAAAACTCCAAGTTATAGTGGTGTTATAAGTGGTGAAAAGACTATTCTTTCTGTAGCTGGTCAGATTGCTTTAAGTTGGAAAGATCAAGTATTTGTTGATGTAACCGGACGTAATGACTGGTCGTCATCATTGGTATATGCAGACAAGCATGGTAACTATTCATATTTCTATCCTTCCATCTCGGGTTCATGGTTGATTCATGAAACATTCCGCGATAAACTCCCTTCATGGATTAGTTTTGCAAAAATTCGTGGATCTTGGGCACAAGTTGGAAATGATACAAATTCTTATCTTGTAAACTCTGCTTATAGCTTATTTACTTCTACAACAAACAACGGAGATAACTATTCAATGAGTATTCCTTCAACGTCTTACGATTCAAATCTTAAACCTGAGCGTAAAACATCATGGGAAGTAGGTCTTGACTGGCGTTTTCTTAGAAATCGTATAGGTTTGGACTTTACATATTATAAGGAAAATACAAAGGATCAAATCATGCAGATCTCAGTTCCATGGGTATCCGGTTTATCTTCTCAGTATGTAAATGCTGGAAATATTCAGAACTCTGGTATTGAAATAGCTTTGAATACTACTCCTGTAGATACTAAGGATTTTACATGGAATCTTAATTTTACCTATACTAAGAATGATTCGAAAATTGTAAGTCTTCATAAGAATGTAGCTAACTTCATTAATCTTACAGGTGCGTCTAATTATGGTAACTACCGTATAGCATCAGTAGCAGAAGTTGGTGGAGAGTATGGTACTTTGGTTTCGGATGCTGCTCCTGAATATGATGAAAAAACAGGTCTTCCTATATTGGAACTTGCTTCATACAATGGACGTCATTCTGTATATTATACTCGTTCGGGCGAAGAAAGAACTGTAGGATCAATCCAACCTGATTTCCTTGGAAGTATAAGCACTTCTTTACGCTATAAGAACTGGACTCTTAATGTTGCTACAGATATGAGATTTGGTGGTATGGTTGCTATTTATGGATCACACTACGGTACAGCATATGGTTACTTGAAGAGTTCTTTGGAAGGTACAAGTGCGGCACACGGAGGTATTACATATAAATCAATATGGGATGGCTTAACTTACGAAGATGGTATCATTCCTAACGCAATAATGCCTGGGGGAAAGACTATTAATACTCCTACAGGAACATATACTATTGCAGATGGTGGCGAAACATATCAGTCATTATATGAAAGAGGTATCGTAGATCCACAGCATGCATCTTCATGGAATTATTGGAATAACTCATGGGGACGTGCTTCTGTAACTAAGAATAACGACTGGTTCCATGAATTGAACTATATTGCTTTGCGTGAGGTTTCTTTGAACTATCGTGTACCAGCTTCATTAGCTAGCAAAATTGGTGCATCAAGCATGAGTTTATCATTGGCAGGAAGAAATCTTGGTTATTTGTTGAATTCACTTCCTAATAACTTCAACCCTGAATCTCTTCGCGGAACACAGGCTTCACAGTTTATGATCCGTTCGGTTAGTCCGTATACCGCAAGTTATACATTAACTATCAATGCGTCATTCTAATTACCTAAAACCAGAATTATATGAAACTAAATAAATCAATTATAGCTGCTTTAGCATTAAGTAGTGCTGTTTTTAGCAGTTGCCGTGACGATTTCTCTACAATGAACCAAGACCCGGCAGCTGTGGTAACTCCAAATATGAGTTATCTGTTTGCGGAAGCTGTAAATCAGTTCGAACCGCAGGGTTATCTAGAATACTTTTACAATGCACCCATGATGTATTCATGGTCGGGTATGGGTATTTCAACTGGTGGAGCTTCAGAGTCAATCCTGACTTTAACTGCTACCGGCGACAAAGGTTCTCAATATATTAAGACTCTTCGCTATGTACGTGATATGGAGAACGTAATGAAATCTTATAGCGATGCCGAAAAAGCTGTAAATGCTCCTTATCTGGCTGCAACTAAGATTCTTACGGTTTATCTTGGAATATTCGATTCTGATCTTTATGGGTCAATGCCTTTCTCGGAAGCTTGTCGTGCTGCATATGGTGGTACAATTACTCCTGGTTACGATACACAGGAAGAAATGTACAAGGCATGGCTTGCAGACCTTGACGATGCAATAACAGCATTTACTACCGAGAATGTACATATGACAAGTTCGCAAGATGTTATCTATGGAGGTAATGTAAAGAAGTGGGCTAAATTTGCCAATTCATTGAAACTTCGTATAGCAGTTCGTCTTTTAAATCAAGATCCTACTCAGGCTAAAGCTATTGCTTCTAGTGTTGAGAAGGCTGCATGTGGATACCTTGATTCTATGGATGACGATGTATTGTTCAATAAGTTCATTACTACCAGCAATAATGACAGAAATGACTATATATATCACTGGAGCAATGGTTTTACAGGTTGTGCAGCTACAGAGTCTGTCATGAATTTAATGGTAAAGAATGTCGATCCTCGTGTACGTTTCTTCTATAAGAAAAATAGCTGGAACTCAAAGGTTATTCAAGGTTTCTATGATGCAGGCAAGAGCATTCCTGATTTTATAGAAAAGAATGTTGTATACACAACAGATGCAAATGGCAAGAAGCACTTCCAAAAATGGGGTGGTCTTGGCGAACCATGGGTACGTTATTATGGTTTGACAGAAGAATGGATGGCAGGAAATGATAATACTGGTAAGTATAAATGGTTCTTCCCTTCTACTTATGCAAATGCTGCAACTGAACTTACTCTTTATGATAAAGATTCAAAGAATCCAAAGCAGTATACTACATATTCTACACTTAATCAGATGATGATTATCGGTAGAAGCTACAATGCTGCAAGTCAGGTGGAAAATGCAACTCTTCCAGGCGATGTGTATACATTCAAGACAAATGATCGTCCTTGGTATGGTATGTATTTAAGTTCGGCCGAGATTAATCTTTACCTTGCTGAATTTGCAATGCTTGATGGTCGTGAAGCTGATGCTGAAAAATATTATAAGAAGGCATTGAAGTTATCTGTTCAGGAATTTGACAAACTTGCAAAATTGAATCAAGTAGCTTATTACAGTACGGTAACCGGTTGCTTCGGATACGATCCTAATGAAGGTGCAATCGACTTGAAAGATGGCGAAATAGATGCTATGCTTGCAGGTAGTCAGTATGCTTTCACTGGAACAGCTGCCGAAAAGCTTGAAAAAATATATCTTCAGGAAATGTTGCATTTTACTATCTATCCTAACGAGCAATTTGTAACGTCACGTCGTTCGGGTTATCCTAGCTTTAATTCAACTATTCTTCCAAGAAAGAAATATACAGAGGTAGCTGCAAACGCTATTCCACGCCGTTTCCCTACAGGAAGTATATCTGATACCGATATTATGGGACCTATTAAATTAGAAGCTTATAAGTTACAAGGCTTTACTCCTACATCTGATGGTATGTACAGTAAAGTTTTGCACGACGAAAGAGTATGGTTTGACAAGAATGCTCCTGAATGGGGTTCTGGAAAATAATACATTAAAATATAAGAGAGAGTCTACACACGCATAGTGGTAGACTTTCTCTTTTTAATAACAGTAATGATTTTACGAATATGAAGAGGTTTTCTATATTGTTTGTTTTTCTGGTGGGTGCAATCTTAACTTTTGCACAGGTAAATACCATATTGATGTTCGAACAGTTTTCTGTTGCTACGATAAAATTTAAGAATAAAAGTCTTACAAAGGTATTGGCAAACTATGATATGGGTCAGCAACGCATGTTGTATAAACAGAATGATGTGGTAATGGAACTTGTAGGTACAGCGGCGGTAGATACTGTATGTTTCGGACCTAGAAAGTTTATTCCATATGGTGATAGTTTTCTTGAAATCGTAAATCTTAAGGATGGTACAGTATACATTAACTGGCATCAAAAATCGGTAAATATTGGTTCTAAAGGGGCATTTGGTGCTGTGACGCAAGGTACTGTAAAACCTCTCTATATATTTGATCTTGGATTAAATTCTCCCGAGATGTATACTTCTTATAACAAACAGAATGTAAATAATACCGATGTATATAAACAGAAAAATGACAATGAATACATGTTGCGCTTAGATGATAAGTTTGTGAAATTTAGGAATGTAAAACAGCTATGCAAATTGTTTCCCGATAAGGCGTCGCTTATAAATAAATTCGTAAAGCAGCATAAAATTGAATTCAAATATGTAGAAGATGTACTTATGTTAATGAATTACTGTATGTCGGTTGGTTCACACTAAGTCATTTTTAATGTTATGAACAGTATATTGCGTATAACTTTATATTTATTATCTTTGGGTTGCTTTTTTATAACTAAAATAAAAAACGATGATAAAGAAAACGTTATTGTCAATAGTATTGACTTCATATGCAATTACTTTTTTTTCGCAGAATATAAATAATATAGAAGTTGTTGAAATACCAGCAGGCTCTTATTATATGGGTAGCGAAGGTAAAGGAGAAGATTTTGATGAGGCTCCTGTTCATAAAGTAAACATAACTCATCCTTTTAAAATGAGTCGCACCGAGATTACAAATGCTCAGTTCGAACAGTTCAAGCCCACTCATAAATTACTTAGAGGAAAGAATGGCGTATCGACCGAAGATGACGATGCAGTAGTGAATGTTTCCTATCAAGATGCAGTAGATTTTTGCAAGTGGCTCAGCAAAAAAGAAAAAAAGAATTATCGATTACCTACCGAAGCCGAATGGGAGTATGCTTGTAGAGCAGGTACATATACTAAATATTATACAGGCGACGGACTTCCTTCTTCTATGATTCGCAATCAGGTTATTGCCCGCGATTATAAGCCGGTATCTTTAAAAGTAGGACAAACTCCGCCTAATGCTTTCGGTCTTTATGATATGCATGGCAATGTTGAGGAATGGTGTATGGACTGGTATGCACCTTATAAAGATCAAGAGCAGACCAATCCTGTAGGAGCGCCTCAGGGAGAGTATAGAGTTACTCGTGGAGGCAGCCATCATACACCTGTTAATTTTCTGAGAAGCGCCAATAGAATGGCAATGATTCCTGAAGACAAACATTCTCTTACCGGATTTCGCGTTGTGCAGAGTGACTATGAACTTCCTTCAAATATTATAGATAAGAGTAAACCGTTCTTTCTTGAACCATTGGTATATGTGAACCCTCCTTTAGAATCATCCAATGTTCCATTTTACAGCCATAATCATCAACCCTCAATTACTTGGTGTGATAATGGAGATTTGCTGGCAATATGGTTTTCGTCAAATCAAGAAAATGGCCGTGGAATGGTTGTGCTTTCTTCACGCTTAAAACCGGGAAAAGATGAATGGGAGAGACCGTCGTTATTCTTCAATGTGCCCGATAGGAATGTAACCGGTTCTTCTCTTTTCAATAACGGTAAAGGAAAGTTGTTTCATATAAACGGTGTTGAGGCTGCCGGCGATTGGCAAAATCTGATTATGGTAATGCGTACCAGCACCGACAATGGATTTACCTGGACATCTCCTAAAATAATAGCTCCAGAGCATACAAAGAGACATCAGGTAATATCTGGTACCATGATGACGTCGAATGGTAATATTATACAATTATGTGATGCAGGACCCGGTGGTCAGGATGGCGCAGCCATTCATATAAGCAAGGATGGAGGTAATACGTGGAGTGATCCGTGGGATGGTGCACCTATGCCTGATTTCAAAGATGGAGGAAAGGGGACTACTATTGCAGGTATTCATGCAGCAGTAGTAGAATTAAAGAACGGTAATCTAATGGCGTTAGGCCGTGGAAATAGCATAATCGACAAGAATGGGAAAAAAAGAATGCCAATGAGCATATCAAAAGATATGGGAAAGACATGGGAGTATCATGCATCCGAATTTCCACCAATAGATGGAGGTCAGCGAATTGTATTTATTCGCCTTCATGAAGGACCTTTGTTGCTTGTTTCATTTACAGATCATCCTCAGCGTACTGCGGTAGAAGATAGAGGGATAATATTTAAAGATGCTCAGGGTAACGAATACAAGGGATATGGAATGTATGCTGCACTATCATATGATGATGGCAAGACATGGCCGGTGAAGAAGTTGCTTACTGATGGAAAGGAGAGATTTCTTAACGGAGGAGCATGGACAGGTTACTTTACCATGGATAAAACACATTCCGAACCTAGAGGCTATTTGGCAGGAATACAGACCAACGATAATACTATAAATATAATTAGTAGTCGTCTACATTATCGTTTTAATCTTCCATGGCTGGAAAGTAAATGACGTTTTGTCGAAAATAAAAAATAAAATAATCCTTGTTGGCAAAAGTTTACTTCTTTATTATAAGTATACTTCCATGTCAGCAAGGATTATTTTTATGTTCTATATGTATATTATTCAATTATTATGCTGTAACTTACCTCGAAACTGCGCTTTGGAGGAAGATACTGAGTATACTCTCTATCCTTGAATTCTCCTTCATAGTTAAGTGAATCGCAACGTCCATACCATGGTTCTATACAGAAGAAAGGGCAGTCTGGATGTTCTTTTGTAGGCGACCACAGTGCAAGCAGTGGTGCATCAAACTCTACACTTATGTAAGGAAAATGTTTCTTGTCGAGGAATGTTACTTTCCTTAACTGATTGTCTTCAAATAAATATGTGTCACAGTCGAAAGTATGAATGTCTACTTCCATTAATCCCTCTTTGAGGTGAAGAGGCTGATACTTGTCGCCCACACATCCCTTTTCTATGGGAATGTTGTAAACCAAATCCTTTTTACCGTAAAAAGCAAAGAATCCTCGTTTATCCGTAGTGGTATTTAAATCCGGAAAATTGAAGGCAGGGTGAGCTCCTATCTGAAAATACATATCCTTGTCGCCAGTATTTTCAACTTTCCATCTAACAATAACTCTGTTATCTTTAAGTATATAGCTTATGTAAAGTTTGAATGGAAAAGGATAATCCTTCAAAGTATTCTCATTACTTTCACATACATATTCTATACAGTTAGTATCTTTAGATATGAGATCAAACTCCATGTCACGTGCAAATCCATGTTGTCCAAGTTCATAACTCTTGCCATCTACTCTATAAATGTTATTCCATACTCTTCCTACAATAGGAAAAAGTACCGGCGAACGGCGTCCCCAGAAGCGCTTGTCGCCCTGCCAAAGGTATTCTCGACCATTCTTTATTATATTTTGTAGTTCGGCACCGGTTGCCGATATATTTATCGTGAGTAGTGAGTTAGATAATGTCTCCATAAAGTTATTATAATTAGTTGCTCAAATTTATTAAAGATTTTCTCGAATCGCAAATAAACTAAGTTTTTATGATTCAAAATAAATTTAACGATATTTAGCGTTAAATTTATAGCATAACAAACTAATACTAATACTTTTTTATGAAAAATCATAAATTAAGTATATATCAGGTAATGAATTAATAAAAAAAGTATAAAACATTATAGATATTTATTTATTTATTCTTATATATTAAGATTTCAAAATAAAAAATAATACTAATTAGAGGATTGATAATAAAAAATATTTTTAATAGCTTGTTTTATAAGTATAAAATAATATATATTTGCACCCCTAACCTAAATAAATTATAAAACACAATTTAGAAACTTAATAACTAGGCTATTTTATAACTTAATAAATATTTTAAAAATCACGACTATGTTAAAACGACTAAGACCAGTCAGCATGATGCTTGCCTTCCTGTCTATTTACGGAGGAACAGCATCGGCAAATTCTTATTCAGAAGTAAGCGCGGTCAAAACTATTCAACAAAACGGTAAATGTTCAGGGATAGTGAAAGACGCCACCGGCGAAGAAATAATCGGTGCTTCTATTGTAGTTAAAGGTACTGCTAATGGTACTATAACCGGAATAGACGGTGACTTCAATTTATCAAACATTAAAAAAGGAGATATTCTTGTTGTTTCTTTTATTGGGTACAAAACTCAGGAAATTAAATGGGATGGTCAGCCTTTAAATATTGTATTGACAGACGATTCGCAACAGATGGAAGAAGTTGTGGTAACAGCTTTGGGTATCAAGCGTCAGTCTAGATCTCTAGGTTATTCAACTACTCAGGTGGGTGGTGAAGACTTTACTCTTGCTCGTGACCCTAATGTGGGTAATGCATTGTCGGGTAAGGTTGCCGGTGTAAGTGTAGCAGGTAATGCTACAGGTTCGGGTGGTTCTTCACGTGTAATTATACGTGGTAATGCATCTTTAACTGGTAACAATCAGCCTTTGTATGTAGTAGATGGTGTACCTTTCGATAACAGCAATCAGGGTTCGGCAGGAACTTATGGTGGTTTGGATATGGGTGACGGTCTTAACAACATCAATGCCGATGATATTGAAAGTATTCAGGTATTGAAAGGTGCGGCAGCTTCTGCACTTTATGGTTATCGTGGTGGTAACGGTGCTATTCTTATTACTACAAAATCAGGTAAAAAGGGTAAACCTATCACTGTAGAATTCAACAATAACCTTACATTCAACAAAATTTACGATCACCGCGACTTCCAGAAAGTCTTCGGTCAGGGTATTGATGGTAAGCGTCCTATGGATATTCAGGCTGCAAAAGATTCTGAAACTTCAAACTGGGGTGAGTACATGGATGGCGGCGATGCTGTAAACTTCCTTGGCAATACTTACAAATACTCTTACATTGATAACTGGGACAATTTTTATCGTACCGGTGTAAGTAACTCTACATCTCTTTCATTGAGCGGTGCCGACGAAAAAGTAAGCTATCGTATTGGTATAACAAATATGTTCGAGAATAGTATTCTTCCTAACTCTGGCAACAACCAGCAGGGAATTAACATGAATACTACTTACGATATTACAAAGAGACTGCACTTTACTGTAAATGCTAACTATGTATTCGAGAAGTTTAATGGTCGTTCTAACCTTTCTGATGGAAACGGTAATACAAATGCATCATTGCTTTATCATGCAAACTCTTTCGACATTCGTTGGATGGAACGCGGAGCCGAAGGTGCCGATTGGGGTACTAATGCCGATGGTTCTGAAATGATTGGCGGTAATAATGTATACTTCAATAATCCATATTGGTTGCAGTATCGCAAAACAAACGAGGCCAACAAGAATCGTCTTACCGGAGCTCTTACATTAAAATGGGATATTACAGATTGGTTGTTTGCACAAGGTGCTATACAGCGCGACGGTTATAGTCTTGAGTTTAAGCAGGTTCAGCCTATTGGTGCTTCTGCCGATCCAGCAGGGTGGATGACTGAATATGAAAAGAACTATTACGAACTGAATGCAAACTATATGTTTGGTTTCGACAAAACATTTGGCGATTGGTCTGTAGGTGCTACTTTCGGTGGAAATGCTCAGCGTAATGTATCAAAACAGTTCGCTCCTGCTATGGGTGGACGTCCTTTCATTGTTGATGGTTTATGGTCGGTAAATAATCTTTCTGACAAGAATGCAGAAAAGACTTATGCCGAATATAAAGTGAACTCACTTTATGGAACAATGGATTTTGGATGGAAAAATCAGGTGTTCCTTAACTTTACAGGACGTAATGACTGGTTCTCTACATTGTCGCCAGATAATAACAGCTATTTCTATCCTTCAGTAACTCTTTCATGGATATTTACCGATACATTCAGAGAAAAATTACCAGAATGGTTTAACTTCGGTAAAATTCGTGCTTCTGTTGCTGCAGCATCGAATGGTACTTCTGCCTATCAGAACTTATTGCTTTATAAAGTACAGAACTATAAGATAAACGGTCAGAACTCCGTTACTACTAATAATAGTACATATCCTAATCCGGATTTGAAACCGGTACAGATTTCTGAAAAAGAAATAGGTCTTAATCTTTCTTTCTTCAACAATCGTTTGAATTTCGATATGGCATATTATAACAAGAATACTAAAGATGATATTGCAGTAATCTCTACATCAAGTACTTCTGGTTATGGTTCTAAAATTATGAACGTAGGTGAAATAGAAAATAATGGTTTTGAATTCATGGTAGATGCGGTTCCTGTAAAGACAAAGAACTTTATGTGGAATACAACTGTAAACTTCGCTTTCAATGATTCAAAAGTTAAATATCTTGGAGAAGGTGTTGAACGTCTTGCTATAGACGGTGCAACTTCACGTTCAGGAAACGTTTCAATTCAGAACGTAGTTGGCTCTTCTTACGGCGAAATTATAGGTTACAAATACAAACGCGACGATCAGGGAAATATCGTTTTTGTTGACGGTATTGCTCAGAATTCGGGCGAACTTACAAGCCTAGGAAACGGTGTATACAAATTTACTGGTGGATGGAGCAATGCATTGAACTATAAGAACTTTACAATGTCATTCCTTATCGACTTCAAATTTGGTGCGAAATTATTCTCAGGAACTAACTACTCGGCTTACAGTGCAGGTTTGCACAAAAACACACTTGCAGGTCGTACAAAAGAAGATCCTAATGCTATGATTGTAGGTAACGGTGTAATGTGGGATGAAGCAAGCGGCAAATATGTACCAAATACAGTTGGCGTACAGGCTTCTACATATTACGGAAAAATCTGTTCAAACAATATTGCAGAAGAGTTTATTTACGATGCAAGTTTCATCAAGCTTCGTGAAGTGTCTTTGGGTTACGAATTCCCACAGAGCACTTTGAAAGGTTTGAAAGTAGTTAAGGGTCTGAATCTATCTTTAGTAGGACGTAACTTGCTTACTTTATTGAAGCATACAGACAACATAGATCCAGAATCGGCTTATAACAACTCAAACGGTCAGGGTCTGGAGTTGAACGGTTATCCTGCAACTCGTAACATTGGTTTCAATGTAAACGTTAAGTTCTAATCAATTAAGCAAATTATAACATGAAAAAATATATAAAACTAGCATTTGTGGCAGCGTCATTTACGACGCTTGCTACAAGCTGTGGAGATTTTGGCGATACAAATATCGATCCGGAACATTTAAATCAAGGTAACGTGCCTTACGAAATGGTATTTACAAATGCTCAGCATCATTCGCTTGGTTCGGATTGGGATATATGGCGTAATGGCGTAATATATGCAGCTCAATGGAATCAGCATATTGCAGCCGGCGGATGGTACTGGAGTTATGGTCTTAATAGCTTCTCTGACGGATATTCATCGGCTTTATGGGATGGTATATATTCAGGCAGCCGTGGTGCAGTGCGCGATATTACTACTGTAATTGATGTATGGAAAGATAAACCTGCAATGGTACAAAACTATAATATGGCTCGTATTATGCGTGTTTATACAATGCACCGTCTTACCGACCTTTATGGTGACATTCCTTACAGTGAAGCTGGTCGTCCCGACAAGTTCTCATATCCTAAATACGATTCACAGGAAAGTGTTTATGCAGATATGCTTAAAGAACTTGACGAAGCTCAGGCTAATCTTGGCACAGGAATAGCTCCAATGGGAAAACAAGATATATATTATAATGGTGACGTTACACAATGGAAGAAATTTGCAAACTCACTTATGTTGCGTCTTGCAATGCGTCTTTCTAAAGTAGCTCCTGAAACAGCTAAGGAATATGCTGCAAAAGCAGTGGCTAACGGTCCTATTACTTCTTACGAAGATAACTGTTATCTACTTCATACAGGTGGAAGCGTAAACGACGACTCTTCCGAACCATATGCAAAAGTATTCGTACAGTCAGATCCGGGTGTGGCTTTCATAAACAAGACTTTCTACGATATGCTGGCAAAGGAAAACGATCCACGTATACCTTTGATTATGTGTGTTGTTAACGAAAATCCTACTGCTGCTTTCACTAGCAAGGAATATAGTTACGGTTCTAGCAAACCAGAAATTCAGAAAGGATTGCCTGGATGTTATTCTATGGGTGCTACAAGCAGTTACTTTATAGGTCTTTATCATCCAGAATTCAAGGATGAAGAATATTTAGCTAACTACAAGAAAATGTATTCACAGCCTAACCGTTATACTTATGCCGATCCAGAAGGACCTACATTCATTGTAACAGCTGCGCAAACTAATCTGCTTATGGCAGAAGCTGCAGTAAGAGGATGGATTAGTGGAAATGCTGAAGAGTATTACAATGCCGGTATACGTGCTGCAATGAAACAATTCTCGCAGTTCCCTAACGGTACAAAACTTTATAATAATTATATGGATGATCAGGAAATTAATGCATACCTTGCAGCTAATCCTTTCAATCCTGAAAAGGCATTCGAACAGATTAATACTCAGTACTGGATTACATGTTTCTGCGATGAGTACGAAACATTCTCTAACTGGCGTCGTTCAGGATTTCCTGCAATAACTTATCCTGATTTGTACAAGAAGCCTATTCCTGGAGTAAACTATAACCTTTCACGTCGCTTTACTTATCCTGTAACAGAGTCGCAAATCAACTCGGCTAACTATAAGGAAGCAGTAAGCAAACTTAAGAAAGGCGATACATTCGAATCACGTGTATGGTGGGACGCTGAATAATATCAGTTCCTGTATTTAATATAAAAGAGAGAGTCTGTCCGACGTTATAGTTGGGCAGACTCTCTCTCTTATTAATATATAGTAGCCCGTAAAGCTGTAATTGATGTGGCAAACACGCGCGTTCTTTCTATTCTTACTTTCCTCAAGAATTTTTCTGGGTTATCTTTATAATTATTCCATTTGTTTGCAGGTATAATATACAACGTATTAATCTGACAACTTTAACATGACTGAGACAGTGTGAATGATCTGTGAATGATTGGCTACTAATATTCACGCTTAACTATATTATAGTCAGTGTTTTGGAATTGTGAATGATGTGAACTATGTTTGAATAAATAGTGGCGTGCAGTAAAAAAACGTTGTTGTAGTTTAGTAAATGTAAAATGGTCTAAACCAAAAAATAATCGACCGCGTAAAAAAAATAATTGATTGCGTAAAAAATAAAATCGAAGGCCGTCGATTGCCTATAATATTTTAATGGTGTGAGGTGTGCAGAATTTAGTTTACGCTTTTTTTCTTAAAACATAAAGCAGTTGACGGGTTATACTTATTATATCTAAACCGGTTTACATATTTATTTAACAATCCGGTTTTGGTTGTCAAATATATAAATAAAAAACAGGAGAAAACCGTTATGGTTTTCTCCTGCAATATTATATGAATTGTATAATTACTTACTCCAATCCATGTTGGCCATACGTTCGTATGAAGCATAACGTTTCTTAGCCATATCTTCGCAAGCTTCGAATAATGCCTGCGCTTCGGCTGGATATTGTTTTGCAACAGATGCGAAACGAACTTCATCTTTCAGGAAGCCTTGGAAATCTTCCCATTTTGGAGCTTTTGAATCAAGAGAGAATGGATTCTTTCCTTCTTCTTCCAAAGCTGGGTTGAAGCGCCATAATTGCCAGTAACCACAATCAACAGCTTTAGCTTCTTCGGCCTGAGATTTACCCATACCCGATTTCAAACCGTGGTTGATACATGGAGCATAAGCAATGATAAGTGATGGACCTGGATAAGCTTCAGCTTCGCGGATTGCTTTCAATGTCTGAGCCTGATCTGCACCCATAGCGATTTGAGCTACATATACATAACCGTAAGTTGTAGCAATCATACCAAGGTCTTTCTTACGTACTCTCTTACCAGATGCAGCAAATTTAGCAATTGCACCAAGAGGAGTAGCTTTAGAAGACTGACCACCGGTGTTAGAGTAAACTTCAGTATCAAGTACCATGATGTTTACATCTTCGCCAGAAGCGATTACATGGTCAAGACCACCGTAACCTATATCGTATGAAGCACCATCACCACCAATAATCCACTGACTTCTCTTAGGAAGATAATCCTTGAATTCGGCGATTGTAGCACAATATTCGCATTTATCTTTAGAAGCTTCTACCAATGGAATAATCTTTTCGGTAGCAGCAACGCTCTTATCAGCATCGTTTTTACCGTCAAGCCATTCCTGGAATGCAGCTTTATGTTCTTCTGTACAAGCGTCGCAAGCAATAGCATTTTTCATTGCTTCTTCAAGGCGAGCACGCATCTTGTTGTTGGCCATATGCATACCAAGACCAAATTCGCAGAAGTCTTCGAACAATGAGTTAGCCCAAGCAGGACCTTGTCCTTTTTCGTTAACTGTATAAGGAGTTGAAGGAACCGAACCTGAATAGATTGAAGAACAACCTGTAGCATTAGCTACCATTTCACGGTCACCAAACAACTGAGTAATAAGTTTTACGTATGGAGTCTCACCACAACCTGCACAAGCTCCCGAGAACTCGAACAATGGAGTAGCGAACTGTGAGTTTTTAACATTAGCCTTAACATCAACAAGATGTTGTTTTGACTTAACATTCTTAGCACAGTAATCCCAGTTTGGAACTTCAGGAAGCTGGCTTTCCAAGTGTTCCATAGTAAGAGCTTTACCACCCTTCTTAGGATTACCCGGACAAACATCGGCACAGTTACCACAACCAAGACAGTCAAGCACGTCTACCTGAATACGGAATGTCATACCATCAAACTGTTTACCTACTGCTTTAAGTGTAGTGAAGTTTGCACCTTCTTGTTCGGCAGCATCAAGTACGAATGGACGTATTGAAGCGTGAGGACAAACATAAGCACACTTGTTACACTGTATACAGTTTTCTGCATTCCATGCTGGAACGAATGCAGCAACACCACGTTTTTCGTACTGTGCTGTACCCTGATACCAAGTACCATCTTCTATGTCTTTGAAAGCAGAAACTTTAAGTAAATCACCATCCTGTGCATTGATAGGACGAACTACTTCATTGATAAATGCCGGATCGTTGTTTGTTGAACAATCTTCAACAGGAAGATTAGACCAAGCAGCATCGACTGCAAGTTCTTTGTATTCGCCACCACGATCAACTGCAGCATAGTTCTTATTTACGATATCTTCGCCCTTCTTGCCATAAGACTTAACGATGAATTTCTTCATCTGCTCTACTGCAAGGTCAACAGGGATTACTTCAGTAATACGGAAGAATGCACTCTGAAGAATAGTGTTAGTACGGTTACCAAGACCAATTTCCTGTGCAATCTGAGTAGCGTTAATATAGTAAATCTTTATATTATTATCAGCAAAGTATTTCTTAACTTTGTTAGGCAAGTTTTTAGCAAGTTCTTCACCTTCCCATATAGTGTTAAGAAGGAAAGTACCATTCTTGCGAAGACCGCGAGTTACATCGTACATGTGTAGGTAAGCCTGAACATGGCATGCAACGAAGTTAGGAGTATTTACCAAATATGTAGAACGGATAGGAGCATCACCGAAACGTAAGTGAGAACAAGTGAAACCACCCGATTTCTTAGAGTCATATGAGAAGTAAGCCTGACAACGCTTGTTGGTATTGTCACCGATAATCTTTACAGAGTTCTTGTTAGCACCTACAGTACCGTCAGCACCAAGTCCATAGAATTTAGCTTCGAAAGTACCTTCACCACCCATTGCAATTTCCTCCTGTTGTGGAAGAGAAGTGAATGTAATATCATCTACTATACCAAGAGTAAATTGATTTTTAGGCATAGGAAGAGCAAGATTCTCGTATACAGCAAGTATCTGTGCAGGAGTAGTATCTTTTGAACCAAGACCATAACGACCACCTACGATTTCAGGAGCATTTTCCTTACCATAGAAACAGTCTTTTACGTCAAGATACAAAGGTTCGCCGGTTGCACCTGGCTCTTTAGTACGGTCAAGAACAGCAATACGTTTTGCAGTCTTAGGTACAGCAGCAAGGAAGTGTTTAGCAGAGAATGGACGATACAAATGTACAGCAACCAAACCTACCTTTTCGCCTTTTGCATTTAAGTAATCTATAGTTTCGCGGATAGCTTCTGTAGCAGAACCCATAGCGATAATTACGCGATCAGCATCTTCTGCACCATAATAATCAAATAAACCATATTTACGACCTGTAAGCTTAGTGATTTCGTTCATGTATTCTTCAACGATAGCAGGAACTGCATCATAGAAAGAATTTGAAGATTCACGGTGCTGGAAGAATACGTCTGGATTTTCAGCCATACCACGTGCTAAAGGTTTGTTAGGACTTAGTGCACGTTCACGGAATTCAGCTAAAGCTTTTTTGTCGATAAGTGGAGCAAGATCTTCATTTTCCAACTTTTCGATTTTCTGTATTTCGTGTGAAGTACGGAAACCATCGAAGAAGTTTACGAAAGGAACTCTTGATTTCAAAGTAGCAAGATGAGATACAGCCGAAAGATCCATAACTTCCTGTACAGAACCTTCGCAAAGCATTGCGAAACCAGTCTGACGAGCCGACATAACATCCTGATGATCACCAAAGATACATAAAGCATGTGATGCCAAAGTACGTGCAGAAACATGGAAAACGCAAGGAAGTAATTCACCTGCAATTTTGTACATGTTAGGAATCATAAGTAAAAGACCCTGAGAAGCAGTATAAGTAGAAGTAAGTGCACCTGCCTGAAGAGAACCGTGAACAGCACCTGCTGCTCCGCCTTCAGATTGCATTTCCTGAACTAAAACTGTTTCGCCGAAGATGTTTTTGCGACCTGCAGCTGCCCACTCGTCTACATGTTCTGCCATTGTAGAAGATGGAGTGATAGGGTAAATTGCAGCTACTTCTGTAAACATATACGAGATATGTGCAGCAGCTTCATTACCATCACATGTGATGAATTTTTTTTGCTTAGTCATAAATTACTAATTATTAGGTAATAAATTTATTTTAATAATCTGTTAATATAAAAGTCCGAAAAGCCAGAGTGGAATTATTTTGTCATGCCCACATTTTATATTATGCATGGCATAGTATACATTCGGATTATTCTTTAACTTGCTCTCTTGAGTGCATATCTTGAAATTATAATCCTTATCTACTCTGAATGTCGTACCTTTTTCTCCTTTATAAAGTTTGTGATCTTTATATAATGTGTTCATGAAGAACGTATCAAGCAAATCTTGTTCTTCTACCTTTGCAGGATAGATGGAATACATAAGATTTGTGTTGTGCATTATTATCTTTGAAGGTTTCTTTGGAAACTCTTCGCCATATGGATATACCATATTTATCAATCGTGCATCGGCAAGATACTTTATATAGTTCATTACAGTTGCACGTGAGGTTTGAATGTCGACGGCTAGCTGACTTACATTAGGAGCTACCGGACCATCTACTGCCAACAAATATAATAACTTTTTAATCTTAGAAAGATATTTGAGTTCTATTTGTTTTATAAGCAATATATCTACTTCCACCATCATGTTCATCGTTTTAAGCAAATTTTCTGAAAAGTTTCTCTTTTCAAGAAAAAAAGGATAAAAACCATGATGTATATAGTCTTGAAAATAATCAAGAGGATTGCATTTTGATAAAATAGATTTTGCTATGTCTTCATGATTATTTAAAATTTCATGCAAATTATATACTCTGAAATTATTTTCTGACTGTAGGTTAAGAAATTCTCGGAAAGAGAAACCTCGCAAGTAGTATACCTTTACAATGCTGTTAAGTTCTGGATTCTCTTCTTTAAGACGCATTACCGACGAACCGGTAAATATTATTTTTAATGTAGGGAACTTATCGTAGCAAACGCGCAGATCATGACTCCACTCAGGGTATTTGAAAACTTGGTCTATAAGTAAGACTCGACCTCCCTGATTAACAAAAGTAGATGCGAAATCGACTAGGCTATATTGAGAAAAATAGAAGTTATTCATGTTTATGTATAGACATGAACGGTCTTTCCCAAATTTCTCTTTTGCATATTGAAGAAGAAATGTAGTTTTACCTACGCCGCGAGTACCTTTAATACCGATTAACCGGTCGGACCAATCAATCTCGTCCATTAAGGAGCGGCGAACAGGCGCATTTGTATGTTCTACCAAATACCAGTGTGTTCTGTAAAAGGTTTCCATAGTTACTTAATAATTGGCTGCAAATATAACAATACAAATTCAAATTGCAAACTCGACATAGCAAAATATTATTTTTTAAACGTGCATACTTTTTTTTATTGTATATTTACACATATAAAATAAGATTGTAAATGGATAAGTCTATATATATATTTAATCCCGATCATGATATGGCTCTTGCCGTCAACTCTCGTTATTATATGACGCCTTCTCATATAATAAAAATGATGGTCGATCTATCTTTTCTTCCTGCTTGGTATGCCGAGGGTGAGATGGATAAGTATATTTATGCTGAAAATGTGGAATTGGTTACTGCCTTTATGGATGGATTGCCTGTAAAACCTGAGGTAAAACCGGGTAATATTGAATATATATTATATAATAAGGTGTATCCATGGGGCTGGAATAATACACTGGTAGATCGTCTTTGTAAATTAAAGATTCCATTAAGTGCGATGCCTCAAGAATATTATATTAATAAGATAAGAGAGATGTCGAGCAGGGAGTATGCGATAAAATTGCTGCCTAATCTTATACTTAATGAACGGTTTTGTGGAATGTCTACCTTGTTGCAAACCGTTAGCCAGATTGATGATTTCCTATCTTTGTATAAGAAAATAGTATTAAAGGAGCCATGGTCGGGGAGTGGACGAGGAGTAAGGATTGTTGTTGAAGAGCTGTCGGACAACGAAAAAGGATGGTCGGAAAGGGTTATCCGTACGCAAGGTGCCATAGTGGCCGAACCTTTTTACAACAAGATAATGGATTTTGCAATGGAATTTAGCTGTAACAAACAAGAAGTTAGATTTGTGGGATACTCTATCTTTGATACTGATAATAAAGGAGCATATAAGGGGAATATACTTGCAACTGATTATATGCTGGAAGAAAGATTAGGATTGTATGTAGACAAGGAAGATTTGCATCGGCTTAAAGAAGAACTTTCCAAAAAACTGTATGATGTTTATGGAGATATATATGAAGGATATCTTGGAGTGGATATGATGGTTTGTATTGACACTGGCAAAAAATATCTTATTCATCCATGTGTAGAGGTTAATCTTAGAATGAGCATGGGATTGGTAGCGCGTAAGTTTTACGATAAATATGTAGAGTGTGGTAAGGAAGGAATGTATTACATAGAATATTACAGAAATAAAAATGATGCGGTCGAGAAAAATATTCAATTAATGAAAGAATTTCCACTTAAAGTTACTGATAGTAAGATAGCAGAAGGTTATATGTCGCTTACTCCGATAAATGTCGATACATTATATAATATATATATAATAATAGATAAATAGACAACTTTATTTATAATAACAAGGTTAAAGCAGTAAAAATTAAAAGCTACGGCAACTCTTTTTATGAAGATGTCGTAGCTTTTGTTTTTAATTTCTTATAGTTGTTATAGAAAGCTGTCAATTAATGACAACCACCGCCACAGCATCCGCCTTCGTTGTCATCGCTATCGCAACCACCACCACAGCAACTGCATCCGCCCTCCTGACTCATGTCACTCAGTAGCTCCTGCATTTCTTCATTTGTGGCTTCGCGCGAAACAACAACTTCGCCTACAAATCTTAAATCCTTACCGGCATGAGGGTGGTTAAGATCTACAGTAACAGTATCGGCAGTTACTTCGCCAACAGTTGCATAGAACTGATGACCCTCGCTGTCCTGTAAAGGAACGATGGCTCCCGGATAAATTCTTTCTGCATCGAAAGTACCATCTATCTTAAACATATCTTTAGATACAGTTCTTACTCCTTCAGACATATATTCACCATAAGCTTCATCAGAAGGAATTATGAAATCGAATTTGTCGTTTTGATTCAAAGAAGCAACTTCTCTCTCAAATCTATCAAGAGTTGCACCTATTCCCGAGATAAACTGGAAAGGATGTTCTTTGGTAGCTTCTTCGACCAATTCTTCTTTTCCATCATTTGTTACATATAATTTATATGCTACTGTAATGTACTTATTTTCCATAAATAGAATATTTATTTGATTATTAATGATAAACTAAATATCATAGCGTTTGGTTTGCAAAGTTACTACAAAAAAGTGAAATGCGGAAAGATATAGTGATAGAATTGAGTTACAAGGGTTTTGGTTGAAGTGGCGATAATCCGTGAAGCCATTACAATCCCTGCCGAAGCCAAATCCTGACGCCGCTACGTTACTTGTTCGTAACCATGCCCGAAAATGCGACAAACGGGTACGAATAGCGAAACAAGGCTCTAAGGAATAGTGAGTTATCCATAACTCATGCGAAAAATCAGGTTACGGAAAAAGATTGCGCCGTTCCTCCCCGTTTTGCGTACCAACACCGGACTCTTCACCAACTAATTTTGAAACCCAAAAATTAAGGACAATGAAGAGTACATTTTCAGTAATCTACTACCTCAAGCGTCAGGTAGTGAAAAAGGACGGGACAGTTCCCGTCATGGGACGCATCACGGTGGACGGCAGCCAGACACAGTTCAGCTGCAAACTGACTGTCGATCCGAAACTGTGGGACACCAAAGGTGGACGTGTCACGGGCAGAAGCACGGCGGCACTCGAAACGAACCGTATGCTTGACAAGATGCGGGTACGCATCAACAGGCATTATCAGGAAATCATGGAGCGTGACAACTTCGTCACGGCGGAGAAGGTGAAGAACGCCTTTCTCGGACTGGAACACCGCTACCACACGCTGATGCAGGTGTTCCGCCAGCACAACGAGGACTACGAGAAGCAGGTGGAGGCAGGCATGAAAGCCAAAGGCACGCTGCTGAAGTACCGCACCGTTTACAAGCACATGCAAGAGTTCCTCGACATCCGCTACCATGTGAAGGACATCGCCCTAAAAGAGCTTACCCCGGCTTTCATCTCCGACTTCGAGATGTTCCTGCGCACGGACAAGCACTGCTGCACCAATACCGTGTGGCTGTACGTCTGCCCGTTACGGACGATGGTATTCATCGCCATCAACAACGAGTGGCTGACGCGCGACCCGTTCCGCGAGTATGAAATCAAGAAGGAGGAAACAACACGCAGTTTCCTGACCAAAGATGAGATCCGCCTGCTGATGGAGGGGAAACTGAAAAACGCCAAACAGGAATTGTACCGCGACCTCTACCTGTTCTGCGCCTTCACGGGGCTGTCGTTCGCGGATATGCGCAACCTTACGGAAGAGAATATCCGCACCTACTTCGACGAACACGAGTGGATAAACATCAACCGCCAGAAAACGGGCGTGGTGTCCAACATCCGCCTGCTCGACATCGCCAACCGCATAATCGGCAAATACCGGGGACTGTGCGGGGACGGCAGGATATTTCCCGTTCCGCATTATAACACGTGCCTTGCCGGTATCCGTGCCGTCGCCAAGCGTTGCGGCATCACCAAGCATATCACGTGGCATCAGAGCCGCCACACGGCAGCCACGACGATATTCCTCTCCAACGGTGTTCCCATCGAAACGGTCAGCTCCATGCTCGGACACAAGAGCATAAAGACGACGCAGATTTACGCAAAGATAACCAAAGAGAAGCTCAATCAGGACATGGAGAACCTTGCCGCAAGATTGAACGGCGTCGAGGAATTTGCAGGTTGCACCATCTAAAAAGAAAAGCCATGAAACGTGACACAATCATCATCGAGGACAAGGCAGTCAGCGTAACCGGTAACGACGTGTGGATGACCGCCACCGAAATAGCCGGATTGTTCCATACGACCGTCCCGGCAGTGAACGCCGCCATCAGAGCCGTCCGCAAGTCGGACGTGCTGAACGACTACGAGGTGTGCCGCTACATGCAGCTTGAAAACGGGCTGCACGCGGACGTGTACGCCCTTGAAATCATCATCCCGGTCGCTTTCAGGGTGAATACCTACAACACCCACCTGTTCCGCACATGGCTGGTGGGAAAGGCACTCTCACAAGAGAAACGGCAGACATACGTGATGTTCATACAGAACGGAAAAGCCGGGTATTGCTGATTGCACATACCCCATAAGACAAGTAAACGGGTAGCACCACAAAAGGTGTCACCCGTTTACTTTTTCATGAAACCGCCTCACTCCAGCGGCTTGCGGTAGTTCGCTTCCAGTACCCCGCGCAGCCCCGTTTCCGGGTAAAGCACCTTCCCTCCCAAAAGTATGAAGGGCAACACGCGGTTGTTGCGGTATTCCTGCAAGGTGCGCCGGCTCACACGGAGCAGTTCCGACACCTCGCCGTCCGTCAGGTAACGTTCCCCGTCCAGCGGAGGACGGTAGCTTTCCAGAAATGCGGACAGCCATTTCGAGCCTTTGCGCATATCCTGCACCACAGAGGCTATCGGCTCGTCTTCCATCGTAAAAACATCGTTGTTCTCGTTCATCATAACTTCGGATTCAGTGGGTGAATAAATCAAATCATCTGCCGTGCGGATAGAGCGTGCCGACAAGCGGTATCAGCCGCTTCACCTCCTCTGGCTTGTAATAGAACCTGCGGTTTATCTGCGAGTAGCCGATAAGCCGCCTGTCACGCAGCGTCTGCAACGTGCGCGGGCTTATTCTCAACTGCCCGCAGACCTCCTCGCCCGTGAGCCATCTTTCCATGCGCCCCGTGTCGCTTTTGCGCCTCAGGGCGGCGACCTTCTCCGAGAGTGCGCCGAATGCCGCCACCATCATCTCGAAAGTCTTTTTCTCGATAGATACTATTTCCATATTCATGTCATTTAGAGTTTGCCGCAAAGGTAACGAAACGGCATACAAGACGTATCGTTTTCCGCTGAAAGGCTGCCTGTTGCGCCGTTTGACCGGGTTACGGAGCCATCTTCCGCAAAAATCTTACGTGAGTCACGTAGTGAGTTGTTAAAGCCCCTTTTGTTTATTGCCGAATTTTGTCGCAGAAACAAAAAGAAAGGACTGAACATGAAAGTGATAACAATGGAAAGTTCCGCCTACAAGGAGATGATGGCGCAGATTGCGAACATCGCAGGGTACATCCGCGAGGCAAGGGACGAGAAGAAACGGAAGCGGGAAACCGAAGACAAGCTGCTTGACACGGCACAGGCGGCGAAGATGCTCAACGTGAGCAAGCGCACCATGCAGCGTATGCGCACCGACCACCGTATCGAGTATGTGGTGGTACGCGGAAGCTGCCGCTACCGCCTTTCCGAGATACTGCGGCTATTGGAGGACAACACAGTAAGGAACGAGGAAGGGACAATAGACACCCTGTTCCACAACCACACGCTGCGCACGGGCGGCAAACCAAAAGGAAGGAGGACATAGGTCATGGAACTGCTCACACGAAACAACTTCGAGGGCTGGATGCAGAAGCTGATGGAACGGCTCGACCGTCAGGACGAACTGCTGCTGGCGATGAAGGCTGAGGGGAAACAGCCCACTATCACGGAAAGCATCCGCCTTTTCGACAATCAGGATTTGTGCATGTTGCTCCAGATAAGCAAACGCACCCTCCAACGCTACCGCAGCGTAGGCGCATTGCCCTACAAGACGCTGGGCAAGAAGACCTATTACAGCGAGGAGGACGTGCTGACATTCCTTTCCAACCATATCAAGGACTTCAAAAAGGAAGATATAGCCTTCTACAAGGCTCGTATCCATAATTTCTTTCATAAATAACCCATTAAAACATTTTTCAGATGGCAAAGAAAAAAGACGAAAAGGACGTGCTGGTAGTCCGTGACGAGAAGACAGGCGAGATCAGCGTGGTAGCCGGGCTGAACGCGGACGGCACACCCAAGCGCACCCCCGCAAAAGCGGAGAACGCGCAGAGTTTCCTGCAATTCGACCGACATGGCGACGTGCTGGACAACTTCTTCAAGAACTTCTTCCGGCAGTGCAAGGAACCCAGCCGCTTCGGTTTCTACCGCATTGCGGCAGACCAAGCTGAAAATCTCTTAGAGGTGATGAAGCAACTGCTGAAAGACCCCGAAGCGAACAAGGAGCTGCTCGCCCCTCACAAGGTGGACACCTCCGACTATGAGAAGAAGGTGCAGGAAGAGATGGCAGCACAACAGACAGAGAAACAAGAACCTCAAAAACAGGAGAACATGGAACAACGGAAAGAACAGCAACAGGACAAATCCGAACAGATGCAGGGCAAACGTGGCTACCAGCCCATCGACGAGAGTAAAATCAACTGGCAGGAGCTGGAGGACAGATGGGGCGTAAAGCGGGACAACCTTGAAAAGTCCGGCGACCTTACGAAGATGCTCAACTATGGCAAGTCCGACTTGGTAAAGGTCAAACCGACCTTCGGCGGCGAATCATTCGAGCTGGACGCCCGCCTCTCCTTCAAGAAGGACGGTGAGGGAAACATCAGCCTCGTGCCGCACTTCATCCGCAAGGAGCAGAAGCTGGATGAGTACAAGGAACACAAATTCTCCGACAATGACCGGAAGAACCTCCGCGAAACGGGCAATCTCGGTAGGGTCGTGGACATTGTGGACAGGGAAACGGGCGAGATCATCCCCTCCTACATCAGCATCGACCGCAAGACGAATGAAATCACGGACATTCCGGCAAGCAGGGTGCGCATCCCGGAGCGCATCGGCAAGACGGAAATCACCACGCAGGAGCGGGACATGCTCCGCGCCGGACTGCCCGTACGCGACAAGCTCATCGAGCGCAACGACGGCAGAAAGTTCGTCACCACCCTGCAAGTGAACGTGGAGCAGCGCGGCGTGGAGTTCGTGCCGGGAACCGGCAAGTCGCCCCGTACCGCACAGACACAGGAAACCAAAGGCGACACATCGAAAAGTCAGGCGCAGGGCGGGGAAAATGCCGCACAGACCAAGAAGGAGCAACGCCGCAACACGTGGACGAACGAGGACGGCAGCATCCGCCCCATCAGCAAATGGAGCGGCGTGAGCTTCACCGACCAGCAGAAAGCCGACTATGTGGCGGGTAAAGCCGTGAAGCTGGAGAACGTGACCGACAAGCAGGGCTTCCATGCCACGATGTATATCAAGTTCAACCCGGAGAAGGGACGCCCGTACCGCTACGACACGAACCCTGACAATGCACAGCAGGTTGCTCCGTCCAACGAGAGCCGCACGCAGGTGGCGGTGAACAACGATGGCAAGACCAACGAGGCTACAAAGAATCTGAGAGAGCCGTTGCAGAAAGGTCAGACCAACCCGAAGGACGCCCGCCAGCAACAGCAGCAGGAGAAGCCGCAGAAGAAAACGGGCAAGGGCATGAAAATGTAATCCCGTGTCCGCCACTGAATCCAAAATAAAATCCAAAGTATCAACAAAAAAGAAGAAGACATGAAGACAATCATTGCAGAAAAGCCCTCCGTGGCACGTGAAATCGCCCGCATCGTGGGCGCGACAAAGAGAGAGGAAGGATATTTCGAGGGAGGCGGTTATGCCGTGACATGGGCATTCGGACACCTCGTTCAGCTTGCCATGCCCGACGGCTACGGCGTGCGCGGATTTGTCCGTGACAACCTCCCGATTATTCCCGACACATTCACGCTCGTCCCCCGTCAGGTCAGGACGGAGAAAGGTTACAAGCCCGACAGCGGCGTGGTGTCGCAGATAAAAGTCATCAAAAGACTGTTCGACACAAGCGAACATATCATCGTGGCGACCGATGCCGGACGCGAGGGAGAGCTTATCTTCCGCTACCTCTACCACTATACGGGTTGCACCACTCCTTTCGTGCGCCTGTGGATCAGCTCTCTCACCGACAAAGCTATCCGCGAGGGACTGCGGAAACTCGAAGACGGCAGCAAATACGACAACCTCTACCTCGCCGCCAAAGCGCGGAGCGAATCCGACTGGCTCGTGGGCATCAACGGCACACAGGCGTTATCCATCGCCGCCGGACACGGCACGTATTCCGTGGGGCGGGTGCAGACACCAACGTTGGCTATGGTATGTGAACGCTACTGGGAGAACCGCCGCTTTACGTCCGAAGCATTCTGGCAGCTCCATATCGCAACGGACGGTTGCGACGGCGAAGTCGTGAAATTCTCATCCTCCGAGAAATGGAAAGAGAAAGAACCGGCGATGGAACTATATAATAAGGTAAAGGCGGCAGGTTGCGCCACTGTCACGAAAGCCGAGCGCAAGGAGAAGACGGAGGAAACTCCCTTGCTCTACGACCTGACCACGCTCCAGAAAGAAGCCAACGCCAAGCACGGCTTCACGGCGGAACAGACGCTTGAAATCGCGCAGAAACTCTACGAAAAGAAGTTGATAACCTATCCGAGAACGGGAAGCCGCTACATCCCCGAAGACGTGTTTGCCGAAATTCCCAAACTGCTCGCTTTCATCGGCACACAGCCCGAATGGAAAGACAAGGTGCGGGCAAAAGCCGCCCCGACACGCCGCAGCGTGGACGACGGCAAGGTGACAGACCACCATGCCCTGCTCGTCACGGGTGAGAAACCGCTCTTCCTCTCCAAAGAGGACAATACCATCTATCAGATGATTGCCGGGCGCATGGTCGAGGCATTCTCTGAGAAATGCGTCAAGGATGTGACCACTGTCACGGCGGAATGTGCCGGAGTGGAGTTTACCGTAAAAGGCAGCGTCGTGAAGCAAACCGGATGGCGTGCCGTCTATGGCGAGGAAAAAGAGGAAATTACCATCCCCGGCTGGCAGGAAGGCGACACGCTGACACCGAAAGGCTCGTCCATTACCGAAGGAAAGACCAAACCCAAGCCGCTGCATACCGAAGCCACCCTGCTCTCGGCAATGGAAACGGCGGGCAAGGAAATTGAGGACGACGCACTGCGGCAGGCGATGAAGGACTGTGGCATCGGTACTCCCGCCACACGCGCCTCCATCATCGAAACGCTTTTCAAGCGCGGTTACATGGAACGCTGCAAGAAGTCGCTTGTTCCCACCGAAAAAGGACTTGCCCTCAATTCCGTCGTCAAGACGATGCGCATCGCCGATGTTGCCATGACGGGCGAATGGGAAAAGGAGCTGGCGCGTATCGAGCGCGGGGAACTGTCCGACGACACCTTCCGCAAGGAGATAGAGGCGTACACACGTGAGATAACCTCCGAACTGATCTCGTGCGACAAGCTCTTCGGCAGCCGTGACTCCGGCTGCGCGTGTCCCAAGTGTGGCACGGGCAGGATGCGGTTCTACGGCAAGGTGGTACGCTGCGACAACACGGAGTGCGGACTGCCCGTGTTCCGGCTGAAAGCGGGACGCACCCTGTCCGACGATGAAATCAAAGACCTGCTCACCGAAGGGCATACCAAGCTGCTCAAAGGGTTCAAGAGCAAACAGGGCAAGAGTTTCGATGCTGTTGTCGCCTTTGACGGGGAATATAACACGACTTTTGTGTTCCCGGAGGCTAAAAAGGACAAGAAATTTTCAGGACGGAAGAAATAGTATTAACTTTGCCACTTGTTCAGAGTAATGAATTGTTCTTCGATACCGGATTACACTCATACTTTGGATTTAGTGGTGGCACTCGGAGGGATACCGAGTGCCTTTTTCTTCCTTTTTCCAACCGATTATCCCGTTAATTATCAATCCGCTAAATCCAAAGTAATGAACAACAAGAAGAAAAACGAGGGTCAGACCGACTTTTCCTATTACGGTCTGTACCTGCTGGACTATCTCCGCACGAACAAGTTTGAACAGGCTGACGACACCGCTTTCATACGGGAACGGGCCGACCGTGCCGCCGAAACGTATGAGAGGGCACGGCTTGAAGGCTATCCCGCCGATGGTGCGCAGGAACTGGCGATGGACACGCTGCTGCGCGGGCTGCATTATTCCCGTTACGCCATCCTCCGCGAAGTCGTGGAAAACGAGTTTGCCGATGAAGTGCCGGAAGAGAAGCGTGAAGCCTTTGTCCTGAAACTGCTGCCGCTTGTCGGCAACGTGTTCTCCGTCTATGACCTCTCGGATGACAATTTCGCCCTGTCTTCCGATTACGACCTGCTCTACACGGAGCTGACGGGAGCAACCGTCCTTTACTTAGACGAATATGGCGTTTAACCGCAAACAGAAACTGCGGGACAACATCGAGGCGATACGGACGGCATTCATCCTTGACAGGGAAAATAGGACAGCGACAACCGAAGAGCGTGCCATACTTCAAAGGTACTGCGGTTTCGGCGGTCTGAAATGTATCCTCAACCCTGCAAAGGAACTGACGGATGCCGTCCGGTGGGCGAAATCCGACCTCGAACTGTTCGCCCCGACGGTGGAGCTGCACAGGCTTATCCGTGAGAACAGCAAGGACGAAACAGAGTACAAGCGGTTTGTGGATTCGCTGAAAGCGTCCGTGCTGACCGCTTTCTACACCCCCAAAGAGATAACCGACACCATCGCGGACGTGCTGGCAGATTACAGCGTCCGCCCCGCCCGTATGCTCGAACCGTCGGCAGGTGTCGGCGTGTTCGTGGATTCCATGCTGCGGCACAGCCCCAATGCGGATGTGATGGCTTTCGAGAAGGATCTGCTCACGGGTACAATCTTGAGGCATCTCTATCCCGACCAGAAAATGCGCACCTGCGGTTTTGAGAAAATCGAAAGACCGTTCAACAATTATTTCGACTTGGCGGTGTCCAACATTCCGTTCGGTGACATTGCCGTGTTCGACGCGGAGTTTCAGCGGAGCGACTCTTTCGGCAGACGCTCCGCCCAGAAAACCATCCACAACTATTTCTTTCTCAAAGGACTGGATGCCGTGCGTGACGGCGGTATCGTGGCGTTCATCACCTCGCAAGGGGTATTGAATAGCACCAAGACCTCCGTGCGTAACGAGCTGTTCAGTCAGGCCAATCTGGTATCCGCGATACGCCTGCCCAACAACCTGTTCACGGACAACGCGGGCACGGAGGTGGGCAGTGACCTGATTGTCCTGCAAAAGAACCTCAGCAAGAAGGAAATGTCGCAGGACGAGCGGCTGATGACCGTGATACAGACGGACACGAAAACCGCCCTGACCGACAACGCCTATTTCATCCACCACCCGGAACGCATCGTGCATACGATGGCGAAACTTGACACAGACCCCTACGGGAAGCCCGCTATGGTTTATCTGCACGAGGGCAAGGCAGCAGGCATCGCCGGGGATTTGCGCCGTATGCTCGACGAGGATTTCCATTACAGGCTTGCCATGCGCTTGTATTCGGGTTCAATCCGGCAGGCAGGAACGGAAGAAAAAGTTGCCGTTCAAAATAAAGTAGAGCGTCCTGCCATAAAATTGGAAACAGTATCCTCGGCGCAGACGGTGGAAACTCCGACAGAAAAGCCGCAACCCGCAGATGAAAAGCCGGAGATAGAACCGCGCCCGCAATATTCCGCAGGCGTGCAGCTCACCCTGCTTGACCTCTGGGGGATGACGGAAGAGGTCAGCCAACCGAAAACCTCCAAAAAGAAAAAGACGGTGAAAAAGGCAGTTACGGCAAAGTCCACTCCGCCCAAACCGAAAGTCACGGTTACACCGACAGCTCCAACTGCAAAACCCGCAATGGAGAATAAGGAGGTGAAAGCGGAGAACACCGCCAAGCCTGCCGACCCGGACGACATCTATGCCACACTGGACTGGGATACCAATCCTCCCATCAACGGTTTCTATGAAATGATGATGGGTTTGACGCCGGAGCGTAGGAAAGAACTTCGGGAACTGGCAAGGCAGCATAACGAGAAACAAGTGGCGGAAAAGACGGAAGTGAAAGCCGTGCCGGAAACTTCCCGTGAGCAGCCACGACAGGAGGAAACACAGCCGGAGGCAGTCGCCGCACCTGCCGTTACAGATACCCCATCGGAAGCGGTGGGGACTTTCCTTTTCCCCGACATCGAAGCGGAAAAGCCGAAGGAGGAAGTCGTGGACCTTTCTCCGCGTGCCTACCACCGCACGCCGGAGATGCACCTGCGCGAAGGGTCGCTGGTGGCTGACCGGGGGCGTCATAACATCGGCTACCTGAAAGACATCACGCCATACGGGGCGACATTCCAGCCGCTCGACCTGAAAGGATACCAGAAGGAAAAGGCGTTGTTGTATGTGTCGCTGCGTGACGCCTACGAGCGTCTGTACCGTTATGAATCGCTCCGGCGCGAGGCAAATGTTCCGTGGCGAGAGCATCTGAATACCTGTTACGATGAGTTTGTCATGCGCTACGGCAACCTCAACGCCAAGCAGAACGTGAAGTTAGTGATGATGGATGCGGGCGGGCGCGACATCCTTTCGCTGGAACGGATGGAAAACGGAAAGTTCGTCAAGGCGGACATCTTCGAGCATCCTGTTTCCTTCGCGGTGGAGAGCCATGCCAACGTAGGCTCTCCCGAAGAAGCCCTGTCTGCGTCGCTCAACAAATATGGTACGGTCAATCTCGACTATATGCGGGAGATAACCGACAGCACGGCGGAGGATTTGCTCACTGCCCTGCAAGGGCGCATCTACTACAATCCGCTCGTGACCGGTTACGAAATCAAAGACCGTTTCATCGCCGGAAATGTCATAGAGAAAGCGGAACGCATAGAGGCATGGATGGGTGACAATCCCGAAAATGAGCGTATGCCGGAGGTGAAGCAGGCGTTGGAGGCTCTGAAAGATGCCGAGCCGCAGCGCATCGCCTTCGAGGATCTGGACTTCAATTTCGGGGAACGCTGGATTCCGACGGGTGTCTATGCCGCCTACATGAGCCGGCTGTTCGACACGGAGGTGAAAATCGCCTATTCCGCAAGCATGGACGAGTTTTCGGTGGTGTGCGGCTACCGCACCATGAAAATCACGGACGAGTTTCTGGTGAAGGGGTATTACCGGAACTATGACGGTATGCACCTCCTAAAACACGCCCTGCACAACACCTGCCCTGACATGATGAAGTCCATCGGCAAGGACGAGCATGGCAACGACATCAAGATGCGCGACAGCGAGGGAATACAACTCGCCAACGCCAAGATTGACGAGATACGAAACGGCTTCTCCGAATGGCTCGAAGAGCAGTCGCCGCAGTTCAAGGAGCGGCTTGTGACGATGTATAACCGCAAGTTCAACTGTTTCGTGCGCCCGCGCTACGACGGCTCCCATCAGACCTTTCCCGACCTCAACCTGAAAGGGCTGGCAAGCCGGGGTATCAAGAGCGTCTATCCCTCACAGATGGATTGCGTCTGGATGTTGAAACAGAACGGCGGCGGAATTTGCGACCACGAGGTGGGAACCGGTAAGACGCTGATAATGTGCATCGCCGCGCATGAGATGAAGCGTCTGAATTTGGCACACAAGCCGATGATTATCGGGCTGAAAGCCAACGTTGCGGAGATTGCAGCCACCTATCAGGCGGCATATCCCAACGCACGTATTCTGTACGCTTCGGAGAAGGACTTTTCGACCGCCAACCGTGTGCGCTTCTTCAATAATATAAAGAACAACGACTACGATTGCGTCATCATGTCGCACGACCAGTTCGGCAAGATACCGCAGTCGCCGGAATTGCAGCAGCGCATCCTGCAAGCAGAGCTTGACACGGTGGAGGAAAACCTCGAAGTGCTACGGCAGCAGGGAAAGAACGTGTCGCGGGCGATGCTGAAAGGATTGGAGAAGCGCAAGCACAACCTTGAAGCGAAGCTGGAGAAGGTGGAACACGCCATAAAGTCACGCACGGACGACGTGGTGGATTTCAAGCAGATGGGCATCGACCACATCTTCATAGATGAGAGCCACCAGTTCAAGAATCTGACTTTCAACACGCGCCACGACCGTGTGGCGGGATTGGGAAACAGCGAGGGAAGCCAGAAGGCACTTAACATGCTCTTTGCCATACGCACCATACAGGAGCGCACAGGAAAAGACTTGGGTGCGACCTTCCTCTCCGGCACGACTATCAGCAACTCACTGACTGAATTGTACCTGCTGTTCAAGTACCTGCGCCCGAAGGAGCTGGAACGGCAGGACATAAGGTGTTTCGACGCTTGGGCGGCGATATTTGCCAAGAAGACGACGGATTTTGAATTTAACGTGACGAACAATGTGGTCCAGAAGGAGCGTTTCCGCTACTTCATCAAAGTGCCGGAGCTTGCCGCCTTCTATAATGAAATCACGGACTACCGCACGGCGGAGGATGTGGGCGTTGACCGTCCTGCCAAGAACGAGATACTGCACCATATACCGCCCACGCCGGAACAGGAGGACTTCATACAGAAACTGATGCAGTTCGCCAAGACGGGCGATGCCACCTTGTTGGGCAGGCTGCCGCTTTCGGAAACGGAAGAAAAGGCGAAGATGCTCATCGCCACGGACTATGCCCGGAAAATGGCACTCGACATGCGCATGATAGACCCGCATTACGAAGACCACCCCGACAACAAGGCGAGCCACTGTGCCAAAATAATCGCGGAGTATTATCAAAAATACGACGCGCAGAAAGGCACGCAGTTCGTTTTCTCTGACTTGGGGACTTACCAGCCGGGCGATGGGTGGAACGTCTATTCGGAAATCAAGCGCAAACTGACGGAGGACTACGGCATACCGCCAAGCGAGGTGCGCTTCATTCAGGAGTGCAAGACCGACAAGGCGCGGAAGGCGGTGATAGACGCCATGAACGCCGGGACGGTGCGTGTGCTGTTCGGCTCCACCTCCATGCTCGGAACGGGTGTGAACGCACAGAAACGGTGTGTGGCAATTCATCATCTTGATACGCCGTGGCGACCGTCCGACCTGCAACAGCGTGACGGACGGGGAGTTAGAGCAGGCAACGAGATAGCCAAGCATTTCGCCGGGAACAACGTGGACGTAATAATCTACGCGGTGGAAAAATCACTGGACAGTTACAAGTTCAACCTCCTGCACTGCAAGCAGACTTTCATCAGCCAGCTTAAAAGCGGTGCTATGGAAGCGCGTACCATCGACGAGGGGGCAATGGACGAGAAATCGGGCATGAACTTCTCGGAATATATGGCGTTGCTATCCGGCAACACCGACCTGCTGGACAAGGCGAAACTGGAAAAACGTATCGCCTCGCTCGAAGGGGAACGCAAGTCGTTCAACAAGGGCAAGCGTGATTCGGAGTTCAAGCTGGAATCGAAGACCCGCGAGCTGGGCAACAACACAGCTTTCATAGATGCCATGACGGAGGACTGGAACCGCTTCCTCTCTGTGGTGCAGACCGACAAGGAGGGCAATCACCTTAATATAATAAAGGTGGACGGAGTGGATTCCGCCGATGAGAAAGTCATCGGAAAGCGTTTGCAGGAGATAGCCAAGAATGCCACGACCGGAGGGTTGTACACGCAGGTTGGAGAGTTTTACGGTTTCCCGATAAAGGTGGTCAGCGAAAGGATACTCAAAGAGGGATTGGAGTTTACCGACAACCGCTTCGTGGTCGAGGGGAACTACAAGTACACCTACAACAACGGGCATCTGGCGCTGGCTGACCCGTTGGCCGCCGCCCGCAACTTCCTCAACGCGATTGAGAGAATCCCCTCCATCATCGACCAGTATAAAGCGAAGAATGAGGTCTTGGAACGTGAGATACCGCAGTTGCAGGAGATAGCAGGCAAGGTGTGGAAGAAGGAGGAAGAACTGAAACAGTTGAAGTCCGAACTTGCCGCCCTTGACCGCAAGATACAGCTGGAACTTGCGCCGCCTACACCCGAAATCACCGAAAAGGAGCATGAAGGGCAACAGGTCAAACCGGAAGCGAAAGGTGTGCGAAACGGTATCAGGCAATATCCCGAAGATACATCACCGCAAATACGCAATCCATCGGAAAGTATTATCGCCAATCACACCATAACTGGGCATCCGGGGCTGTATGCCAAGGAGGAAACCCGGTCCAAAGGATTGAAAATATAACCTTAGGAATTTTATCTGAAGTATTAATAAGGGCTATCCCAAAAGGTCTAAAAGTAAATTTTATCCTTTCTGCAAGTATCTGTAGGATGGCAACTGCATTTTTTTTCTTTTTGGGCAGCCCTTATTAAAATTTATTCTTATTTTAGGTTATATACATTCATGTCCATTTATGTAAAAAATCCTGCTGACCTTGTTTATGTCTTGTCAGTCACCATTTGCAAAACCATATTTGACCCTCAAAGAGGCTGAATTTGATAAGCAACTTGCTACATACTCATAATAAGGAGCTAAATAGAACACGAATGGGAAATACTCAAATGCCAAACTAAAGAAGATATTGGCCAAAATAAACGTTATACCGAGAGAGAAACTTGATTTTTTTCAACTTCCTAAAACGTTGTTGTTCAAACATTTCTACTTATTTGTACTTACCAGTTGAACCTACGCTTCCCTAATAAAATGTCTATGGTAAAAAAAGTTAAAAAATCCTCCCACTTTTGTTAGATATATTTTTTTGTGTAATTTTGCAATCGTTATGCGGCAGTAATAATATACATATTAATACGAGTTAGTAATCCTGTAGTTCTCACATGCTACGAGGAGGTATTAAAAGGTGCGTTTCGACAATGCATCTATTGTAGTATATTATTGCTTAATCCAAATGAATATTATAAATTTAGGAATTCTTGCTCACATTGATGCAGGAAAAACTTCCGTAACCGAGAATCTGCTGTTTGCCAGTGGAGCAACGGAAAAGTGCGGCCGTGTGGATAATGGTGACACCATAACAGACTCTATGGATATAGAGAAACGTAGAGGAATTACTGTTCGGGCTTCTACGACATCTATTATCTGGAATGGAGTGAAATGCAATATCATTGACACTCCGGGACACATGGATTTTATTGCGGAAGTGGAGCGGACATTCAAAATGCTTGATGGAGCAGTCCTCATCTTATCCGCAAAGGAAGGCATACAAGCGCAAACAAAGTTGCTGTTCAATACTTTACAAAAACTGCAAATCCCGACAATTATATTTATCAATAAAATTGACCGTGACGGTGTGAATTTAGAGCGTTTGTATCTGGATATAAAAACAAATCTGTCTCAAGATGTCCTGTTTATGCAAACTGTTGTCGATGGATTGGTTTATCCGATTTGCTCCCAAACATATATAAAGGAAGAATACAAAGAATTTGTATGCAACCATGACGACAATATATTAGAACGATATTTGGCGGATAGCGAAATTTCACCGGCTGATTATTGGAATACGATAATCGATCTTGTGGCAAAAGCCAAAGTCTATCCGGTACTACATGGATCAGCAATGTTCAATATCGGTATCAATGAGTTGTTGGACGCCATCTCTTCTTTTATACTTCCTCCAGAATCAGTCTCAAACAGACTTTCAGCTTATCTCTATAAGATAGAGCATGACCTCAAAGGACATAAAAGAAGTTTTCTAAAAATAATTGACGGAAGTCTGAGACTTCGAGACATTGTAAGAATCAACGATTCGGAAAAATTCATCAAGATTAAAAATCTAAAGACTATTTATCAGGGCAGAGAGATAAATGTTGATGAAGTGGGTGCCAATGATATCGCGATTGTAGAAGATATAGAAGATTTTCGAATCGGAGATTATTTAGGTGCTAAACCTTGTTTGATTCAAGGATTATCTCATCAGCATCCCGCTCTCAAATCCTCCGTCCGGCCAAATAAGCCCGAAGAGAGAAGCAAGGTGATATCCGCTCTGAATACATTGTGGATTGAAGACCCGTCTTTGTCCTTTTCCATAAACTCATATAGTGATGAATTGGAAATCTCGTTATATGGTTTGACCCAAAAGGAAATCATACAGACATTGCTGGAAGAACGATTTTCCGTAAAGGTCCATTTTGATGAGATCAAGACTATCTACAAAGAACGACCTATAAAAAAGGTCAATAAGATTATTCAGATCGAAGTACCACCCAACCCTTACTGGGCCACAATAGGGCTGACTCTTGAACCCTTACCGTTAGGGGCAGGGTTGCAAATCGAAAGTGACATCTCCTATGGTTATCTGAACCATTCTTTTCAAAATGCCGTTTTTGAAGGGATTCGTATGTCTTGCCAATCTGGTTTACATGGATGGGAAGTGACAGATCTGAAAGTAACTTTTACTCAAGCCGAGTATTATAGCCCGGTAAGTACACCTGCTGATTTCAGACAGCTGACCCCTTATGTCTTCAGGCTGGCTTTGCAACAGTCAGGTGTGGACATTCTCGAACCGATGCTCTGTTTTGAGTTGCAGATACCCCAAGTAGCGAGTTCCAAAGCTATTACAGATTTGCAAAAACTGATGTCTGAGATTGAAGACATCAGTTGTAATAATGAGTGGTGTCATATTAAAGGGAAAGTTCCATTAAATACAAGTAAAGACTATGCCTCAGAAGTAAGTTCGTACACTAAGGGCTTAGGCATTTTTATGGTTAAGCCATGTGGGTATCAAATAACAAAAGACGGTTATTCTGATAATATCCGCATGAACGAAAAAGATAAACTTTTATTCATGTTCCAAAAATCAATTTATGAATTAATACAAAACAAGAAGAAAATATGAACAAGCAATTCATTATCACGAATTTCGCCGCATTTGCTCTCATGCTGTTCCTGCCGACCGGATGCAGGCAGGCGGACGGCAAGCAGGATGCGGTGCAGAGTTATCGGGTCATAAAGGTCGCGGCAAGTCCGGTGGAAATCTCCGAGTCCTATTCCGCCGCCATACGCGGACGGCAGGATGTGGACATCCTGCCGCAAATATCCGGGCGCATTATCCGTCTGAAAGTGAAAGAGGGTGAACGGGTGAAGACCGGTCAAGTATTGGCTGTAATTGACCAAGTGCCCTATCGGGCGGCATTACGCACGGCGCAGGCCAATGTCAGCGCGGCACAGGCAAAAGTGGAAACGGCAAGAATCGAGCTGCGGGGCAAGCAGGCATTGTTTGACGAGAAGGTCATATCCGACTACGAGCTTTCTCTCGCCCGGAACCAACTGGCAGTGGCGTGTGCTGAACTCGAACAGGCAAAGGCACAAGAATCGGATGCACGCAACAATCTCTCCTATACGGAAATCAAAAGCCCGAGCAACGGAGTAGTAGGCACATTGCCCTATCGCATCGGTGCGCTTGTCGGTCCCAATATGGCACAGCCTTTCACGGTCGTGTCCGACAATGCGGAGATGTATGCCTATTTCTCCATTTCGGAGAATATGCTACGGCGATATTCGGCTCGCTATGGCTCGATTGACAGCATGATAGCCGGGACGCCGGAAGTGGGCCTGCAACTCAACGACGGCAGCCTGTACAAGGCGAAAGGACGTATTGAAACCGTAAGCGGCGTGGTGGATCCTGTTACCGGAACGGTACAAATCAAAGCCCTGTTCCCCAATCCCGACCGCGAACTGTTGAGTGGCAGCATCGGCAATGTCATCCTTCAAAACCCGAAAACGGAGGCCGTAACCATTCCCATGACCGCCACCGTGGAACTGCAGGACAAGATTATCGCTTACCGTCTGAAAAACGGACAGGCGGAAGCCGCCTATCTCACGGTGGACCGCCTGAACGACGGCAACCGGTTTATCGTAAAAGAAGGTCTTTCGGTCGGTGACACCATTGTCGCCGAAGGCGTGGGACTGGTGAGAGAAGGCATGAGCATAACCCCTAAAAACGAAACGAAATGAACCTGCGATTTTTTATAGACCGCCCGGTGTTTTCGGGCGTTATCTCGGTGGTGATTGTACTGTTGGGCATGATTTCCATGTTTTCCTTGCCGGTGGAACAATACCCCGACATCGCACCTCCGACCATCAACGTATTCGCAACTTATCCGGGAGCAAACGCTGAAACCGTGCAGAAGGCAGTGATAACCCCTCTGGAAGAAGCCATCAACGGAGTGGAAGACATGACCTATATGACTTCCACGGCATCGAATACGGGAGATGCTTCCATCAACATCTATTTCAAACAGGGAACCAACGCGGACATGGCGGCGGTAAACGTGCAGAACCGCGTGAACGGCGCACTGAGCCAACTTCCGGCGGAAGCCACCAAGACCGGTGTCACCACTGAAAAGCAGCAGAATGCCGAACTGATGACTTTCGCGCTCTATTCGCCCGATGACCGCTTCGACCAGACCTTCCTGAGCAATTACGTGAAAATCAATGTCGAGCCGAGGCTGAAACGTATCAGCGGCGTGGGAAAGGCACAGTTGTTCGGTTCCAACTACAGCATGCGACTTTGGCTGCGTCCCGACAAGATGGCGCAATACGGGCTTATCCCCGATGACATCTCTGCCGTACTTGCACGACAGAACATCGAGGCCGCCACCGGCTCCTTCGGTGCCAATCATCCTACCGCCAATGAATACACGATGAAATACCGCGGACGCTTGTCCGGAGCGGAAGAGTTCGGTGAGCTGGTCGTCAAGTCACTGCCGGGCGGCAATGTGCTTCGGTTGAAAGAGGTTGCCGATGTGGAACTGGGCGATGAATACTACAACTATTCCTCCGAGGTGAACGGGCATCCGGCAGCTATGATGCTCATCAACCAGAAAGCCGGGTCCAATGCATCAAGCACCATCAAGGAGATTCACGAAGTGCTTGACGACCTTAGCCGGGACTTGCCCGAAGGGACGGAATTCGTGGTGCTTACCGATACCAACAAGTTCCTGTATGCCTCCATCCACTCTGTCCTCCGCACCTTATTGGAAGCGATACTTCTGGTCATCGTGGTGGTGTATGTGTTCTTGCAGGACATCAAGTCAACGCTTATCCCTACCATATCCATCTTCGTTTCCATCATCGGCACATTTGCCGTGATGTCCATGATTGGATTCTCCATCAACCTGCTCACCCTGTTCGCGCTTGTGCTTGCCATCGGAACCGTGGTCGATGATGCCATTGTGGTGGTGGAAGCGGTGCAGGCGAAGTTCGATGAGGGCTATCAATCAGCAGTTCTCGCGGCTGATGATGCCATGAAAGGCGTTTCGTCGGCTATCCTGACCTCTACCATAATCTTTATGGCAGTGTTTTTCCCCGTAGCCATGATGGGCGGGACTTCGGGAGCGTTCTACACGCAGTTCGGTATCACGATGGCTGTTGCCGTGGGAATCTCGGCAGTCAATGCCTTCACACTCTCACCGGCACTTTGCGCGCTGCTGCTGAAACCCTATATCGATGAGCAGGGCAACACTAAGAACAATTTTGCAGCCCGTTTCCGTAAAGCGTTCAATGCCGTCTTCGACAGTCTGAGCCGACGCTATGTACGTGGAGTGATGTTCATTATCCATCGCCGATGGCTGTTGTGGAGCATCATAAGCATTTCTTTCGGGTTGCTGGTGCTGCTGGTCAATGTCACAAAGACGGGACTTATTCCCGAAGAGGACACCGGGACGGTCATGGTGAGCATGAACACGAAGCCCGGCACATCCATGGCTCAGACAAGTAAGGTGATGGAGCGTATCAACAGCCGTCTCGACAGCATCGGCGAGATTGAATACAGCGGTGCGGTAGCCGGTTTCTCTTTCAGCGGTTCCGGTCCCTCGCAGGCGATGTATTTCGTGACACTCAAAGACTGGGAGGATCGTAAGGGAGAGGGGCAGTCGGTGAATGATGTCATCGGAAAGATTTATGCCGCCACTTCAGATATTCCCGATGCCACGGTGTTCGCCATGTCGCCTCCGATGATTGCCGGGTACGGCATGGGAAACGGTTTCGAGCTTTATTTGCAGGACAAGGCGGGCGGAAACATCGCCGCTTTCAAGGAAGAGGCGGACAAGTTTGTCGAAGCCTTGTCGCAACGACCCGAAATCGGCGAAGTCTATTCCTCCTTTGCCACGGACTATCCGCAATACTGGGTGGATATCGATGCCGCCAAATGTGAGCAGTCGGGTGTGTCGCCCGCAGATGTGCTTTCCACATTGTCGGGCTATTATACCGGACAATATGTTTCCGACTTTAACCGGTTCTCCAAGCTCTACCATGTGACCATGCAGGCTCCGGCGGAATATCGTGTGAATGCGGAATCCCTGCACCACATGTATGTGCGCGCCTCCGATGGCGGCATGTCGCCTTTGAGCCGGTTCGTGCGCCTGACCAAGACCAACGGCCCGTCAGACCTCACCCGTTTCAACCTGTTCAACGCCATCTCGATTAGCGGGTCGCCGGCGCAGGGTTACAGTTCAGGGCAGGTGCTCGAAGCCATCGGCGAGACGGCACGTGAAGTGCTTCCGTCAAATTACACATACGAGTTTGGCGGCATTTCGCGTGAGGAAAGCAAGACGACCAACAATGCCACGCTTATATTCCTGCTCTGCATGGTTCTGGTCTATCTGATTCTGTGCGCCTTGTATGAGAGCGTGTTCATACCCTTCGCGGTTCTGTTGTCGGTGCCTTGCGGACTAATGGGCAGTTTCCTGTTTGCGTGGCTCTTCGGTCTGGAGAACAACATCTACATGCAGACCGGATTAATCATGATTATCGGCCTGCTTGCCAAGACCGCCATCCTGCTTACCGAATACGCCGGCAAGCGGCGGTCGGAAGGCATGACGCTGGCACAGGCAGCATACAGTGCGGCAAAAGTCCGCCTGCGCCCTATATTGATGACTGTGCTGTCCATGGTGTTCGGTCTTGTCCCGCTGATGATGGCGCACGGAGTGGGTGCCAACGGCAGCCGTTCGCTTGCCACAGGTGTAATCGGTGGAATGATTGTCGGTACTTTGGCTCTGTTGTTCCTTGTGCCGTCATTGTTTATTGTATTCCAATATATTCAAGAACGTGTTAAGCATAATTAAATGAAGAAGACAGTAATATATATCATATTGTCAGGATGGATGTTTGCCGGTTGTGGCACATACAGCCGGTATCATCGTCCTGACCTCTCAACGGAGAATCTGTATCGGGACGTACCGGCGGACATTGATACAACGACCATCGCGTCCCTGTCGTGGCGGGAAATGTTTACCGACCCGAAACTCCAGTCCTTGATTGAAACCGGACTTGAACGGAACACAGACCTCAATGTGGCACGGTTACGCGTGGAAGCGACAGAAGCCGTCCTGATGACTGCCAGACTATCATATCTTCCATCACTGGGACTGACTGCCGAAGGTAATGCCAATAAACATGACGGAGCAACGGCAAAGACATATAATGTGGGAGCGTCGGCAAGCTGGGAACTGGACATCTTCGGCAAACTTACGGCGGCAAAGCGTGGTGCAGCCGCCGCGTTACAAGGAAGCCGTGCCTACCGGCAGGCCGTACAGACACAGCTTGTCGCCACTATTGCAGACAGTTACTACACCCTTGCCATGCTTGACGCACAAATGGCAATAAGTAACCGGACTTTGGAGAACTGGCGGACTACCGTACGTACTCTTGAAGCGTTGAAAAAAGTGGGGAAATCAAACGAAGCCGGCGTATTGCAGGCAAAGGCGAACGTGATGCGACTCGAAGCATCCCTGTTATCCATACGCAAGAGTATTTCCGAAACAGAAAATGCCCTGTCTGCGATACTTGCCATGCCGTCACACTCGATTGGACGAAGTAATCTGGCCGAGGCTGCTTTCCCCGATACTGTCTCGATTGGAGTCCCTTTGCAACTGCTTTCCAACCGTCCCGACGTGCGTCAGGCTGAAATGGAACTGGCGCAGGCGTTCTACGCCACCAATGCGGCTCGTGCCGCCTTCTATCCCAATATTACCCTCTCGGGGACTCTTGGATGGACTAATAACGGCGGTGGCGTAATCGTAAATCCCGGACAATGGTTGCTCAATGCCATCGGTTCCCTGACACAGCCCTTATTCAACCGGGGCACAAACATCGCCAACTTGAAGATAGCCAAAAGCCGTCAGGAAGAAGCCAAACTGTTGTTCCGGCAATCATTGCTGAACGCTGGAAAAGAAGTGAACGATGCTCTGACTGCATGGCAGACGGCAAAATCGCAAATTGAAATCAATGCTCGACAGGTTGAAACATTATGCGATGCTGTGCGAAAGACAGAATCGCTTATGCGTCATTCCAATGCCACCTATCTGGAAGTGTTGACCGCCCAACAGTCTCTTCTCGAAGCGGAAGTGCAACAGCTACAAACTCGTTTTGAACGCATACAAAGTGTAATCAAACTTTATCATGTGTTGGGAGGAGGAATGTAACTGCAATAAATAGAAAAATTTGAAATTATTATTAGTGTTATTCATCTCGGATATTTTTCGTGATTCTGCCGCATGTAGATATTGTACGAAAGCAATATTTGGATTGTAAAATATCAAGCCAATGAAAATACTTTTGCAGCATAAAATATTTATAGGATACTTTCTTTTAATGGCGATCATTGGCAGCATGGTCGCTATTGTTCTGCACGAGCGTAGTCGTGTACAGAAAATAGAGAATGAATCAATCGCTATTTTTCAAACCCAGCACAATATCAATACCACACACCGCTATGTGACCACGTTAGTAACTTATGGTGAATCCGTCATGGTATGGAATGATGAGGATTCTGGGTGAAGTATAAGAATATCAGAGAAGGGGAACAATTGCATTTCGATTTGCATTTTCTTAACCGCATAAAGAAACAGTTCCCGGGGATAAAAGCTATTTCGCCTGAAATAACAGGACCTTATTCGCAAGTGATGAATAAAGCTAAAAGCGGACTTTTTAAGATTATAGGAATCAATGAAAACTATATGGGAATTAAGATACTTAAAATCAACGAAGATGGACGATATTTTAATAAAGGAGATGACGAGAATACCCGTAATGTTACCATTATCGGCGAAAATGTCAGTACGACCTTATTTAATAATCAAAAAGCGTTGGGTAAGTCGATCAACATTGCCGGTATTGATTTTAAGGTGATAGGCGTACTAAAGAATGATGATATTTTCAGCGCTTCGGAAATCAATTCGGTATATGTGCCCTTCTCAAGTTACATAAACTGTATTGACAATAAGACTCCATTGCGCGCTTTCTGTTTATATCTGAACAAAGAAGTTGATTCCAAGCGATTTGAGAATGAGCTGAGAGCCTTCATCGCTAATAAATACCAATTTGCTTATTCTGATAAGCAAGCCTTACAGATAATCAATTTTGAGACACAAACATCTGCTTTTGAGGGACTCTTTGATGGATTGAAAATGTTTATCTGGATCGTAGGAATTTGTTTTCTGATAAGTGGTATTGTTGGAGTAAGCAACATCATGTTTGTCGTGATCAAAGAAAGGAGTAGCGAAATAGGCATCCGTAAGGCTGTAGGAGCAACTCCTAAATCCATTCTTGTGTTAATGCTGACGGAATCTGTCATCATAACTGTAATCTCCGGTATCATCGGATTGATATCAGGTGCAGCTATTCTTGAGATTATAAATTGGTTGCTCGAAAGCGCCCGTCACGCGACAATGATAAAGCATGCAGAAATAGATATAAATGTAGCTGTTCTCGCTTTGGTTATCTTGATTTTGTCCGGTGTCATTGCCGGAGCATTTCCGGCTATGAAAGCATCTGTTATACAACCCATTGACGCCATTAGAAACGAAAATATAGGATAATGAAGACATTTAAGATTATATTAATTTGCATCTTTTCCGCCACACTGGCATTTGTTGCTTTTCGTTCTTCGCTAAGAGGTACAAAGGCAATTTACGAAACTACACAACCACAATATCGCGAGATCAAAGAGGAAATAAACATATCCGGCAATGTTTTTCCGATGAAGGAGATCGAAATAAAATCGCAGATATCGGGAGTCCTGGACAAGATTAATGTTTCGATAGGAGATAAAGTGCGCATAGGAGATTAAATATAAATTCAAGCAATCATAGCCCGTAATTCACTGAATTTGGCTATCTTTGCATAACATTTGAGAAAAACGGCGATTGGCAGGAGCTTTTCGCCGCCAACATATAGGATAAGACCGCAAGGCGTTTCAAGCGAAAATCTGGTAAATTGGAACTACGGAGACGATTGCGTGATGCTTATGCTATGCTTACGCATAGCGTGCATTCACGTACTCTCCGTAAAGGCTTTACCAGAGCCATCGCTTGAAGGTAGTGTGAATTGCACGCTACTTTTTTACCCTTGCCTAACGAAAGGAAACGATTATGGGTAAAGTTCAGATTCTCGCCGTACTGACGATGGACGGATGTCTTTCTTCAGAGTTATATGATAAAGCACATCAGGATTTGTGCCTTGACCGTTGCGGTCTTGATGAAATCAGGAAGAAAGCCTTTTACCGTGTGACACCGGACTATTCCATTTCAATGCTGCACGAATGGAGAAAAGACTGCACAAACATCCGTTACCTCGCGGAAGCCACACCGGACACGGCAGACTATATAAACGGACTGCTGCGGATGCACGCTGTGGATGAAATCATACTATACACCGTTCCTTTCATATCCGGAAGCGGACGACATTTTTTTAAGTCGGCTCTGCCAGAGCAACACTGGACGCTTTCCTCTTTGAAAAGCTATCCCAACGGTGTATGTCGCATTATCTATATCCTTGATAAAAAAGCAAGATAGCCAAAATGTGCGGCAAGCATACATTTCTATTTTCAGGAATAGAATAAATGTTCCGATTACAAACAATTTAAGTCGGAGATAATTTGTCCTTGTGAAAAAATACTGAATTTTATACCTCTGAAATCCAGCACTTTGTAAAATTGAGTGTTGGATTTTTTATTTTCTGCCGCGTTTTTTGCCAATTATATTCATGTGCGCACGCAGAAAACAAAGTGTAATTTTCAAAATTGACAGAACCATGAATTATTTCTTGCTGGCGGAAACCGACTTTTTCCGCCTGATAAACGAAGCCGGCGACTGCAATATGGAAACGGCATACACGGCTTTCGCCACCCAAGTGATCGAACTGTGCAACGGCGGCATGGACATGAACCTTACCGTCATCGCGCTTGCCTACATCGAAATCGAGTTGCAGCACCATCCCGTACGTAATCTGTCAGAAGAAAAAAGAGAGATTGCCGCCTACGTCAGCAAGGCTCTGTCTTTCGTAAGAAAGATGCAGAAATTCCTTGCCACGCCCCAAGTGCCACCACTAATATCCGCCAACAACGCAACAGAAACCACCGCCAGCCTTCTTCAATGGACGGGCAATGCCATCGACCTCGTGGAACTTATCTACGGCATAGACGTGATGGGCTGCATCAACAACGGCAATATGCCGCTCAAACAGCTCGCCCCACTTCTCTATAAGATATTCGGGGTTGATTCTAAAGACTGCTACCGCTTCTACACTGATATCAAACGCCGGAAGAACGAAAGCCGCACCTATTTCATTGACAGGATGCAGGAAAAACTGAACGAGAGAATGTTGCGTGATGAGGAGTTGGAGCGGATGAGAAAATAAAAAAATATCCATTACATATGAGAAGACAGGAATACTCGTATCCTGTCTTTTTATTTTCATTTAATTATATATTAATTAGCACAATATATGTGAGTTTTTCATTCCTATAAGGACAAATTTCAGAAACGTATGTCTGGTAAATTATTGAGTCATCATAGTATGAACATATATCATTACTAAAAACAATGAAACAACTTCCATAAGATTGTGGTTGTAAAAATCGCCATTTAATAGCCCGTTTTTTTTGTAAAATTCGCCAATTAAAAAATATGATTATCTTTGCATTATATTTTATAAGGTATGGAAACAGTAAATAGAATACTTCAAGAGAAGATTACAGCACGAATCGCGCCCAATAAAGCAGTACTGATTTTTGGTGCTCGCCGTGTTGGTAAAACGGTAATGATGCGTAAAATTGTGGACAACTATTCAGGTAGGACGATGATGCTCAACGGCGAAGACTACGACACATTAGCACTATTGGAGAATCGCTCAATAGCCAATTATCGGCATTTATTGGATGGTATTGATTTGCTGGCTATTGATGAGGCACAGAACATACCACAAATCGGTAGTATTCTGAAGTTGATAGTTGATGAAATACCGGGAATAAGTGTCTTGGCAAGTGGTTCTTCGTCATTCGATTTGCTGAATAAGACTGGTGAACCGTTGGTCGGCCGCAGTACGCAATTTCTCCTTACACCATTCTCGCAACGGGAAATCGCACAGACGGAAACGGCACTTGAAACCCGCCAGAACCTCGAAGCGCGCTTGATTTACGGTTCCTATCCCGAAGTAGTAATGATGGAGAACTATGAACGTAAAACAGACTACCTACGTGATATTGTCGGTGCATACCTGCTTAAAGATATCTTAGCAATTGACGGCTTAAAAAATTCGAGCAAGATGCGCGATCTACTGCGATTGATAGCTTTTCAGTTGGGCAGCGAAGTTTCTTACGAAGAGTTAGGTAAACAACTCGGCATGAGCAAGACGACCGTTGAAAAATACCTCGACCTATTGGAAAAGGTCTTCGTTATCTATCGTCTGGGGGCTTATTCGCGTAACCTACGCAAGGAGGTTACAAAAGCTGGCAAGTGGTACTTCTACGACAACGGCATTCGCAATGCCATTATCGGGGCTTTCTCACCGCTGGCCATTCGGCAGGATGTCGGTGCGCTGTGGGAGAACTACATCATCGGAGAGCGGCGCAAAGCGAACTTCAATGAGGGACTGCACAGGGAGTTCTATTTCTGGCGCACCTACGACAAACAGGAAATCGACCTGATTGAGGAGAGTGCCGACAGTCTTACCGCCTTGGAGTTCAAGTGGGGAAATAAAATGCCGGCCGCACCGAAAGCCTTCCAAGAAGCCTATCCCTATGCCGAGTTTCATGTGGTAAATCGGGAGAATTATTTGGAGTTCGTATAATCAATAAATTACGTATATGGAAACAAAACTACAATCCAAACAGCAATATCCGCGGTTTATCCAAAATAAACCGTGTGGTATTGACAAATTCGATGGAGGTTCGCAAGAAAGGTTGGCAAAAACTATTGCTCGCCATTTTTGTCAGAATGATTCATTGGATGAGGAATGTACTTTACCTCGAATTATCGGCATCGAAGGTATTTGGGGATCTGGAAAATCCAACGTGGTTAAAATGTTGGAACGTGAATTATCAGACGACTATTACTTTTTTGAGTATGACGCATGGGGACATCAAGAGGACTTGCAACGCCGCTCTATATTGGAATTGCTTACAAGCAAACTTATTGATGATGGTATCCTATCTGGAAATGCAACAATAAAAGTCAAAGGTGGAGGTACGAAAACCGTATCATGGTCTGAAAAGCTGAAATATTTATTAGCCCGTAAAACGGAGACCGTAACCGAAAAATATCCCCTTATCAGTAATGGTATGGTTGCGGCATTTTTGGTTGCAGTTTTAACTCCGATATTTACATTTATTGCGTATGCAGTAAAACCTACACCCACAACATGGTGGTTTTCTTTATTGTCTATTATCATAGCTGCACTGCCAGTTCTTATTGCATTGTGCGTTTGGAAATGGGCATATAGCAAAGATCATAAATATGGATGGAGTTATATGTTAGCTATTTATCAAGATAAAGTCGAAAAGGACGTTTGCTATGAGACTTTGAGCGAAGACGAACCAACGGTTTACGAGTTCAAAACATGGATGCAAGACATTTCTGATTTTATCAAGGAAAAAGGACAACGTAAATTAGTCCTTGTTTTTGACAACATGGATCGTCTCCCCGCTGAAAAAGTAAAAGAATTATGGTCTTCTATCCATACGTTCTTCGCCGATAGCGGTTTTGAAAATGTTTGGGCTGTTATTCCTTTCGATGAAACACATTTAGCTTGTGCATTCGGAGATGAGACCGACGAACAAACGAAACAACTGACCAAGTATTTTATCAATAAAACTTTCCCTATTGTTTATCGTGTTGCTCCTCCTGTTATTACCGACTATCGAAGTATATTCAACAAACTGTTTGTTGAAGCATTTGGAGAAACAGAAAATGAAGCGAACTATAAATCGGATATTCAGATTGGTAAATCCTAATGCCAATGTTAGGGAAATTATATCATATATCAATGAGATGGTCGCTCTTAAACAAGAGTGGTGTAACGAAATTTTGATGATAAACATAGCATTGTTCTGTTTGAAGAAGACGGATATTCTGGCAAATCCAGTAGAACAAATATTGTCCGGCGACTATCTGAATGGCATTCAAACAATAATTAACAATGATCTGCAAACACAACGCGAAATTGCAGCTTTGGTATATGGTGTCGATGTTGAAGATGCTCGACAAATTCCATTGAAAAAATATATTGAAGGCTGCATCAACGGAGAAGAAGACCACGACATAAATCAATATGCAGAGACTAATAAACAATTTGACACTGTATTAGAAGAAGTTATACAATGTATGGACAATGCGCTTATCGATAAGATTATACATTGTTTGCATAAATTAACTCGAAAGAGCGATGTTATTCTGCGTGTATGGCAAAGAATAGCACAATTGAAATTAAAAGAATCCATAGAGAAGCAGGTGTTCCCTGTCGAATACCAAGAACTGCTGTTGCATTTAGACACGGAAAGCCAAAACCATGTGATTGCTCAATTATATAAGAAGATAGTTCGGTTCAATGACTTCAATGGCGGCGACTATTTCAAAACGTTAGATGCAATAGACAGGTTTATTGCGCAAAATAAGTTGGCGTGCGATTTTACGTCATTGATTGAAGCAAAAACAGTCAAGCCAAATACATTTATCGATTATATTCAAGCTGCAAATGCAACAGATGCTGCCTATCGGGATAACGCGACAACTAAAGCATATAAATATTATCAAGTAGCAACAAATTCGGAGGCGCTCGATAATTATTTGGCAAACTTACTACCCGATAATTTCGACCATGCAGATATTGTAAAAACGTTAAAAGATAATTCTACCTATACGTTTCCAACGCTTTTGCAAGCGATCACGAATTGCATTGATGAACAGAATGTAAATAAAGATAATATAGGGGCTATATTTACAACCTATCGTTTATTGGCATCTGACGAAGAAAGACCTTTACCTGTAACGTTAGATTCAACCTACATAAATCAGTTGCATTCTGAATTAGAAACTGATGGCCGAAACATTAAAGAGTCTGGATATTACGATTTAGTCGCCATGCAATTGGCACATGGTCATTCCGTTTCCTTAATAGAGGGTGGAGATATAAAATATGTTGCAGAACTCATGGACTATTATGTGGATCATGGAGACTTATTAGTAAATAGTGTGGGATGGAATATACCGCTATTAAATGAAACACTACAATACATGGTAAATCATAAACTTGGCTATAAATTATTGCTCTCAGACATATTGCCCCAATTTGAAGATATTAAGAACAGAATAGGTGTAACGGATGAGGTATTTATCGAGCATTTAGCAGAGTGGAATACCGATTTGGATAAGTATATCACTAAGAACAATATTAAAGATGTAATTCCTGACGCATCTTTTTACGATTTGACCACTAAAATAAGCAATGTCCTGACCGATCATATCAATAAAATAGCGTTCGAAGCGTTGTCTGAAATAAGTGTTGATACATTATACGCCCAAAGAACAGCACATACATCATATTATTGGTTTGTCGCAATAAAACATTTACTGGCTAAAATCAAATCCTTGCCAGATAACTTGACTGAATTTGGCAAAAAGATTCTGATGGATATTGCTTCTGGAACTCAAAGTTTGAATCCTTTCCCTAATTGTTTCAAGAATATAGTTGAAAGATTGGATAAACGAAAAATTAAATCGACAGTTACCGATATAAGAAATGATTTCTGCATCGGTAAAAAGACTATCAATGCAATAAAGTTTCAATTTTTCGAAACATGGCTTAGATCGCATGGTAATTTGAAAAGTCAAGCTGGAGACGTTATTGATAAAATAGTGAAACCTGTAATTTCCGATGGGGCATGCCGTTCATTGATTCTGCAAAACAAAGATTTTTATATGGATTTAATAAATACAGCAGGGGATGATGCTTATGAATTGAAAAAGAGTCTCCGAAACCTCATACAAAAAGATTCAGATCCGCAATTGGTTAAATTTGTCAATTCGATAGATTCAGTACCTGAGGTTGAAACCGCGTAAGTATTTGTCTAACAAGTCCGAATTTTACGATTTTACCCGTCAGAACTGAAGTGCCCCCCAAAAAAATTGTATCCAACTTTTGGGGGTCACTTCAAACTTCGATAGGGATAATTTTCAATTTTGGGGACTTGTTAGACAGTCTCATTATCTGGTAGCAGTTTACACAGCACCGGATCGTTTTTGATACGCTCCAGTTCCTCCTGCACAATCTGCTTCACCTCTTCCTTGATGCGCCGGTAGTTCGCCTGCACCGTTTCCTTCATGCGGTCGTTGCCGTCCTCGTCCGTGAAGTTTGTAATGACGGGAATTTTCTTGTAGGCACTTTCTTCCCGTTTCACCTTTTCGGCATCCACCACAATCTCGCAATGAAAAATCTTCTGCTCGATACGCTCGTTGAAGTTGTCGGATACAGAACCGACAAACATTCCCTGCGTAAGCCCGGAAATCTTACTCGGTGGAATGAGCGCGTCCATCTGCGTGTTGATGGAGGTGGAAACATCCTGCCGGTTGATGGAGATGGACTGCCGTTTCTGCAACACCTTACCGAACCGCTCGGAGAGCGTCTTGGCTGTTTCCCCCACCACCTGACCGGAGAAAATATTGCCGACAGTGTTCATCACCACTTTCGCCTCTTTGTCCCCGTAGTCACGCACTAACTGGCTGAAATCCTGAAAGCCCAGACACACGGCAACCTTGTTGCTTCGGGCGGTAGCTATAAGATTGTCCAACCCTTTGAAGTATATTGTGGGCAACTCGTCGATGATGACCGATGACTTCAGCATCCCCTTCTTGTTGATGAGCTTCACGATACGGGAATTATACAGACCGAGTGCCGCACCGTAGATATTCTGACGGTCGGGATTGTTACCCACGCAGAGGATTTTCGGCTCTTCGGGATTGTTGATGTCCAGCGTAAACTCGCTGTCTGACATCACCCAGTAGAGCTGCGGTGAAATCATCCTCGAAAGCGGGATTTTTGCCGACGCTATCTGACCCATGAGCTGCTCCGCAGCCCCTCCAAGCCACGCATCCATGAACGGCGAAAGGTAGTTCTCCAGCTCCGGATAAGAGGTCAGTATCGGAAATATATCCTCGTAACGGCGGTTCAGAAACTCGATAGCATGGGGAAACGTGCAAAACTTCCCGTTCTGATAGATTTTGAGATACCAGATAATACTGGCAAACAGAATGATAGGTGACTCCACGAAGAAGTCGCCCTGCTTTTGCACCCACGTTTTATTGAGGTTGAGCATTATTGTGTAGGCACTCTCATAGGCATCCGTAATATCTTCCATAAAATCCGGGTGAATGGGATTGCACCGATGAGAGCGTCGCGGGTCGTCGAAGTTGATCACATAGAACTTCGGCTTTACCTTGTAGCCGTCCGGGTGGTTCAGCAAATGGTTGTAGGCAATAGTAGATAGGTCGGGATACTTGAAATCGTAGATGTATTGACTAAAGCCCTTTTCAATCTGTTGCTTGATAAAATTGTTTACCACGGCATAGGACTTGCCGCTGCCCGGCGTACCCAACACGATGGACGCACGGAAGGGATTAACTACATTGATCCAACCGTTGTTCCAGCGTTTCCTGTAATAGAAACGTGTCGGCAGATTGACCGAATACTCGCTTTCGATAAGCCTCGTTTCCTGCATGAAACTCTCGTTCTCGTTGTTGAAAACATCCTCCATCAAATTGTGTTTCAACAGGCGGCTCATCCACAGACCACCCATCAACAGGCAGACATAGCCCGTTCCAATGGTAAGGACATACAGTCCCGTCACCGCTTCAAGCGGCAGCGGCAGGGGCAGCAACCACCAGTTCAGGAAAAACAGCACGAACCCGACGGCAAATGCTGTCCAGATTCTCCCCCAAGTGATTTTCTCACCCTTGACACCCTTCGTACCCAGACAGGACAAGGCAAGCAAAAGGACGGAAAACAGCTTCGTGTAGAGAATGGAATGGAACAGCCCCGCCGTGCGGTCGAAGTTCAGAAGGATTTTGTCCACCACGCCGATGTTCACGCCCCACAGCCGGATGGCTTCGTAGCAGAACCAGTACACGTTCATGACCACTAAAATGATACTCACGGCACGCAGAAAATCCATGATTTTCGCCAATGCCCTCAAATCGTCTTCTTGTTGTGACATACATTGATTTTTTAATTGTTGATACTCTGATTACATACCCAAGCCCTTGCGTTTTTTCTTCTTTTTGCGCTTCATCGCCCGGATGAAAGCCTCTTCCTCGGCATCTACCGCCGGACCTTCGGGAGTGAGCAAGCCCATACCGCCCGATATATCTTCACTGTCGTAGGCGGTCTGCCCGTGTGCCTTGTCCGCAGCATCCACAGGGATGGATAGCGGTATCGGCGGTTGTCCGGCGTATGGCAGGGTGAAGTGTTCCTGCAAGGCATTCGCCGAAAGCTCCTTACCCATGCGCGAACCGTTCAGCACGCATCCCGTGCGGTGGTCGATGAAGGTAGCCCCATAGATGCGCCCTTCCTCTGTGTAGCGCAGTACGGTGTCGATGCCCTTCTCTTTGAGTTGGGATACAAATTTGTCCTTGTCATAAGTGCCTTGCAGCACGGAAAGGACGGTGCGTTTCGTCATGTCTGCCAGTTTCCTATCCTTGATTTCCGATTTGGAACGGACAAACTTCTTCTGTACGGCTTCATAGCCTGCGGACTTCCCGAAAAGCGAGGATTTGAACGGGTTGCCCACCTTGTTACCCTTGTCGTCCGTGACGGAATAGACCAGCCCGTGATACTCCCGTCCGCGCACGTTGCCCCTCGCTTCCTCCACCGTCATATTATATAAGGAAAGGAGCGCACGGTATTCGCCCATCGTCTGGAAACGGTACTGCCCATTCAGAGCCTTCACGGTGTTGCCTACCTGCTTCTTCACATCACCTGCCGATGCGGCCACCTTGCGCAACGGATTATCCAATCTCTGATTTTTACGTTCTGCCGGATGCAATCCGTACTTCTGTTCCAGTTCCCTGCGGATACGGTCGCTGCGGCGGTAGAGAAAATCCCGGTTGAGCCTTTTCCCGTTCTCGTCCACGTTGACCGTCACGATGTGCAGGTGGTGGCGGTCGATGTCCTCGTGCTTGAATACAAGATAAGGCTGGTTTCCGAAACCGAGTTTTTCCAGATACTCGCGGGCGATATTCTGCAACTCAATATCGGTCAGCACATCCTCCGGGTGCGGGTTGAGAGAGATATGCACCACCGGCTTCTCGATCTTCATCTGCGGTGGCAGGAAGGTGAGAAAACCCTCCATCGCCTTGCCTATGTCCACCGTTCCCGAACCGTCATTGTAGATGCGGTTGGTGGTGAGAAGCCGCCCCTGCGCCTCGTTAATCTTCTCCCCGTTGTAGGCAATCGCGCCGTACAACGAACTTCCTACACTGATTTTTGCGACCATTTTGCCTCCATTTCCCTTGAAAGTTCCACAATCCGGCGGCTCAGTTTCACGAGTTCGACGGTGTGTTGCTCTAATTTGTAGAGCAACGCCATCGCCTTTTTCTCTGAAAAATGCAGCCTCAGTTCCTTCACGACTTGGTTGTAATTCGTACCCACGGCACGGAATTGTGCATGAAAATCCGACAGTTTGGTGTAATAGTCCACCAACGTCTTGTCCACCTTCAGCACCTTGAACGGTTGCCCGAAGAAGTGCGCTTTGAGGAAAACAGACCGTGCATAGACACCCGATTTTCCGAACATGGCGAGGAAACGGTTGTGTTCCTCCTCGTTGAAACGGACGGTGTACCGGTACACCGCCGGATCAAGTTTGGGATTTCTCCCTGATTTGCTTTTCCTTTTCTCTTTCATATTACTTTGGATTTAGCGGATTGACGGCATAAGCCGCCGCTTCGGATTACAGCACCGCAGTTCTGAAAGGCTTCCCGACTTCGGAGGGAAAGCCCGCCCCCTGCAAGGGCAAGTGCTTTTCGTGGCTGCTCAAAATATTTTGAGCGGCTGAAAAGACATCTTGCTATGTTCAGGTGAACATAAAAATCCGTCGGGGACGGATTGGGGATGATTCCTTTCAAACTCCGGGCTGCGCTACCTGCGGCGTACCCTGCCGTTCGGGTGCAAAGTTACGCCCTTAAGGCGATGTCCGACAGAGGCTTGACCCGGACAATCAGTGCCAACCGGCGCAACGTGCTGCCACTTGCCGGAGAAGTGATACAAGTTCCAAAATATACTTGTTTATTTGCAGCATGATTCAAGAAACGAACGATTTGAAGATATGATAAACGGAACATTCAAATACCCGGAAATCCGCTTCTTCGGATACTTGCCGAAACGGATACCCGAACCGTCGGAAACCCGGTTCTCCGACAATTCGGTGACGTATGGATTCAATGACTTCATGACGCAATGTCGTCAATCACCATTTGTCCGACGCACCGCTTCACCACAGAACCGGATACGCGACGACCCGCCTGCGTGTGTAGTCACGGAAGCGGATGGTGCGACAGCCAAATCCGTATGGAAACAGAAAAACAAATCATCAACAATTAAAATAAATGGAACTATGAGTAAGGAAATCTTCGTTGCATTCGCAACACAGAAAGGTGGCATCGGCAAATCCACTGTCACGGCACTTGCCGCCAGCTACCTGCACAACGTGAAAGGCTACAATGTCGCCGTCGTGGACTGCGACGACCCGCAGCACAGCATCCACGGGCTGCGCGAACACGAAATGGGGCTTATCGACAGCAGCACCTACTTCAAGGCTCTCGCTTGCGACCATTTCCGCCGGATCAAAAAGAACGCCTACACCATCGTCAAAAGCAATGCGGTGAACGCCCTCGACGATGCCGAGAGGATGATTGCCACTGAGGACGTGAAACCCGACGTGGTGTTCTTCGACATGCCCGGCACACTCCGAAGCAACGGCGTGATAAAGACGCTCTCGCAGATGGACTACATTTTCACTCCGCTGAGTGCCGACCGCTTTGTCGTGGAGAGTACCCTGAAATTCGTCACGATGTTCCGCGACAGGCTGATGACTACCGGACAGGCGAAAACAAAGGGGCTGCATCTGTTCTGGACGATGGTGGACGGCAGGGAGAGGAACGACTTGTACGGCATCTACGAGGAAGTGATAGCCGAAATGGGCTTTCCGGTACTTTCCACCCGCTTGCCCGACAGCAAGAAGTTCCGCCGTGACCTTTCGGAAGAGCGCAAGAGCGTTTTCCGCTCCACCATCTTCCCGATGGACACGGCACTGCTGAAAGGGAGTGGCATCCGGGAGTTTTCCGAAGAGATAAGCGACATCATCAGACCGCAGTGAGCATGGGCAGCAGGAAAGTGAACACGGAAGGCATCGACGAGGAACTGCTGTTAGCCTCCATCGGGCGGCGCACACAGGACGGGACACTGCGCCCCGCACAGGAAGTACCCGCAGCTGCACCGACCGAAGAGGACACCGCCGCACCGGAACCATCTCCTGTGCAACCCGTAACACGGGAAAAAGCGCAGAGGGAAAGTGGACGCCGGAAAAGGCAGGACGAGGACTACAACGAGCTATTCCTGCGCCGCAACGAGATAAAGACCCGCCAATGTGTCTATATCAGCCGTGACGTCCACGGCAAGATCCTCAGAATCGTGAACGACATCGCCGGAGGGGAAATCTCAGTAGGCGGATATGTGGATACCGTGCTGCGCCAGCATCTGGAACAGCACAAGGAGAGAATCAACGAACTGTACAAGAAACAACGTGAAGATCTGATTTGAAAATGGAAAAAGAAATGACACCGAATGAAAAAAGACCACAGCAAGACTGCGGAGGTATGTTTACCCAAGTGCAGGCGAGTGTGGAAATACTGTCGCCTGTCCCGGTAAGCGGCAAATGCAGTGAGAAGGACTATGAACGCCTGTTCATCCGCGACCCGGAAGTAAAGGCACGTGAGGGGAAGATGGCGTATGTGCGCCCGGAGTACCACGAGCGTATCATGCGTATCACCCGTGTAATCGGGCATGACCGGCTTACGCTGTCCGCTTACATCGACCATGTGCTGACGCACCACTTCAACCAGTGCGAAGATGCGATAAAGAGCCTTTATGCCCGAAATTACAATTCAGTATTCTAACCAAAAACGGAAGGATATGAATTACACAATCAGCATGACAGACATTCTGCTGGCGGTATCGGTCGGCTGCAACCTCTGGTTCCTGTTCCTGCTCCTTTACGAGCGCATCATGGACACGCGGATTGTCCGCTTCTTCAAGGGCATTGTCGGATTATGGCGGTCACTGGACGGGAATGAGGCTAAACGCATAGCGGCACACGAGGAAGTCCCTGCGGAAAAGGCGGACATCATCGGCAAGAGCCGTTTCAGGATGGCATCCACCCGGACAACCGCTGCCATACCGACGCAAGAAGCCGCCACTATTGAAAAAGGCATTGAGCTGTCGGAGGAAGAGGCTACTTTTGACGACGGAAAAACGGGAAACGCATCCCGCCCGGCACAAGTCCCGGAGGAAAAACTCGATGAGACCTTCACGAGCATACCGCCGGAGGAACTGGGATACGGGGACGACGAACCGGAAGAGGACGCCTCGGACACGCCACGGGCTTCGGGCAGCAGCTTTGACGAGATTGACGACGCCTGCAAGACCGCCAAAAACCCGGACGCGACACAGGCGGAACGTGAAAAGGCGGCTAAGGTGTTCACCGACATGGAGGGCACGGAGTTGTACGAGAAAATGATGGAAGGCTCTTCGGAGATAGGCATCCGCATCAAGGGGCTTATCGAGATTCGGCTGAAGAAATCTGAAAAGGAGTTCGTCGTGCCGGACAACATCGAGGAGTTCGACATTCGCAACTATGTATGACAACAATAAAAGAAATGAACATGAAAGAATGACATCAACCCACGCGGCGAGGAAACGCAAGGCGCATCCCCATCCGCAACGGACACGCCCACGTCCGTGGAAACAAACGGGCATCCACTAAAACCAAAGTAAAGAAACAAAGTATCAACCGCCCGACAAAGGACCATCCACCCTTTTGACGGCAAAAAACAAGAACAGTTTATGAACAAGAACATCTTGAAAAACAGAAAAGCAATCCTCTCCGCGGCACTTGTCATCGCCGCAACCGCCTCCGCTTTCGCGCAGGGAAACGGCATCGCGGGCATCAACGAAGCCACCTCTATGGTGAGTTCTTATTTCGACCCCGGAACTAAACTGATATACGCCATCGGTGCAGTCGTCGGGCTTATCGGGGGCGTAAAAGTGTACGGCAAGTTTTCATCGGGCGACCCCGACACCAGCAAGACAGCCGCCTCGTGGTTCGGCGCGTGCATCTTCCTGATTGTTGCCGCCACCATCCTGCGCTCATTCTTCCTTTAATAAATAATGTATGGCTGAATACCCAATCAACAAGGGTATCGGCCGTCCGGTAGAGTTCAAGGGCTTGAAGGCACAGTACCTCTTCATCTTCTGCGGAGGTCTGCTGGCTCTCTTCGTCCTGTTCGTCATCCTCTACATGGTCGGTATCGACCAGTGGATATGTATCGGCTTCGGCGCGGCATCGTCCTCCCTCCTTGTATGGCAGACCTTCGCGCTGAACGCCCGGTACGGTGAACACGGGCTGATGAAATTAGGAGCGGCACGGAGCCATCCCCGATACCTTATCAACCGGCGGCGGATAACCCGTCTGTTCAAACGACAACGAAAGGAAGAAAGACAATGAGGAATACATCGAAAATGACAACACTGGAAAACAGGTTCCCACTTTTAGCGGTGGAGCATGGCTGCATCATCTCAAAGGACGCCGACATCACGGTGGCTTTCGAGGTGGAACTACCGGAACTTTACACCGTGACGGGTGCGGAGTACGAGGCGATACACAGTTGCTGGTGCAAGGCTATCAAGGTGCTGCCGGACTACTCCGTCGTCCACAAACAGGACTGGTTCATCAAGGAACGCTACAAACCGGAGCTTCAGAAGGACGACATGAGCTTTTTAAGCCGCTCTTTCGAGCGTCACTTCAACGAGCGTCCGTACCTGAAACACACCTGCTACCTCTACCTGACCAAGACAACAAAGGAGCGTAACCGGATGCAGAGCAATTTCAGCACGCTGTGCCGGGGACATATCATCCCGAAGGAGCTGGACAGGGAAACCACGACCAAGTTCTTGGAAGCCTGCGAACAGTTCGAGCGCATCATGAACGACAGCGGGCTTGTCAGGCTGCGCCGCCTCTCCACCGATGAGATTGTGGGTACTGAGGGAAAGACGGGACTTATTGAACGCTACTTCTCGCTCATGCCGGAAGGTGACACCACCTTGCAGGACATCGAGCTTTCGGCAAGGGAGATGCGCATCGGCGACAACCGCCTGTGTCTGCACACCCTCTCCGACGCGGAAGACCTGCCGGGCAAGGTGGCTACCGACACCCGTTACGAGAAGCTCTCCACCGACCGGAGTGACTGCCGACTGTCATTCGCCTCCCCGGTGGGGCTTCTGCTCTCCTGCAACCATATCTACAACCAGTATGTGCTGATAGACAACAGTGAGGAAACCTTGCAGAAGTTCGAGAAGTCCGCCCGTAACATGCAGTCGCTATCTCGCTATTCAAGGAGCAACAGCATCAACCGCGAGTGGATAGACCAATACCTGAACGAAGCCCATTCCTACGGACTGACCTCGGTACGGGCACACTTCAACGTCATGGCGTGGAGCGACGATGCGGAGGAACTGAAGCATATCAAGAACGACGTGGGCAGCCAGTTGGCAAGCATGGAATGCGTGCCGCGCCACAACACCATCGACTGCCCGACACTCTACTGGGCGGCGATACCCGGCAATGCGGCGGACTTCCCGGCGGAAGAGAGTTTCCACACCTTCATCGAACAGGCGGTGTGCCTGTTCACAGAGGAAACCAACTACCGCAGCTCGCTCTCGCCCTTCGGCATCAAGATGGTGGACAGGCTCACGGGAAAACCGCTGCACCTTGACATCTCCGACCTGCCCATGAAGCGAGGTATCACGACCAACCGCAACAAGTTCGTGCTGGGTCCTTCGGGCAGCGGCAAGTCTTTCTTCATGAACCACCTCGTGCGCCAATATTATGAGCAAGGCGCACATGTGGTATTGGTGGACACGGGAAACTCCTATCAGGGCTTGTGCGGCATGATCCGACGCAAGACAGGCGGAGCGGACGGTGTGTATTTCACCTACACGGAAGATAAGCCCATCAGCTTCAACCCGTTCTACACCGACGATTACATCTTCGACGTGGAGAAGAAGGACAGCATCAAGACCCTGTTGCTGACGCTCTGGAAGTCGGAGGACGACAAGGTGACAAAGACGGAGAGCGGCGAGCTGGGCAGTGCCGTGAGTGCCTATATTGAGCGCATCCAATCCGACCGTAGCATCGTGCCGTCGTTCAACACCTTCTACGAGTATATGCGTGACGACTACCGCAAGGAACTGGCACAGCGTGACATCAAGGTGGAGAAGTCCGACTTCAACATCGACAACATGCTCACCACCATGCGGCAGTATTACCGGGGCGGGCGTTACGATTTCCTGCTCAACTCCACGGAGAACATCGACCTGCTCGGCAAGCGGTTCATCGTCTTCGAGATAGATTCGATTAAAGAAAACCGCGAACTGTTCCCCGTCGTGACCATCATCATCATGGAAGCCTTCATCAACAAGATGCGGCGGCTGAAAGGCGTGCGGAAACAGCTTATCGTGGAAGAGGCTTGGAAGGCCCTCTCATCGGCGAACATGGCTGAATATCTGCGCTATATGTATAAGACGGTCAGAAAATATTACGGCGAGGCAATCGTGGTGACGCAGGAGGTGGACGACATTATCAGTTCTCCGGTGGTCAAAGAGAGCATTATCAACAACTCGGATTGTAAAATCCTGCTTGACCAAAGGAAATATATGAACAAGTTCGACCAGATACAGGCGTTGCTCGGACTGACGGAAAAGGAGAAGTCGCAGATACTCTCCATCAACATGGCGAACAACCCTTCACGGCTCTACAAGGAGGTGTGGATAGGCTTGGGCGGCACGCAGTCGGCGGTCTATGCCACGGAGGTCAGCGCGGAAGAGTATCTGGTGCGCCCGTAAAGGGAATTTGACGAATGTCGCTTTGGCAAGCGACTGGGCAAGTGTTTAAAATGCCCATTAACAACCGCTAACCGGAGGGGAAAACCCCACAAGGGAACATAGCACGTTGGTAAAGCCATAAGTCAGCCAACTGTCAGGCTGCGACCGAATGGCAAGTTAAAATGATAGATATGAGGATAAAGCCTGCATTGGTTGAACGATAGTCCGAGCAGTCGTATCCTTGGGCAATGACGGAAGACAGTTGAATAATTCTTCGGAATTATACCGTTATGTTGCGGTACTACACTGATGACACGTAGCAGGAGTAGCATAAACTTACCGCAAGGCAACTACCATAAGTAGTAAAGGACGAAAGTCGTATCCGACAATCTATCGAGCCAAATAGTCGTCAAATTTCTAAACGGGGATTGCCTAAACCGGAAAGCCAGTTGTAGGGCTATGGGGTCTGCCCCTGAATATCCGGCATGGCAACGGAGCTTCCATAGTAGTCTGAGCAGGGTAACGCCCTGTACATGGCGAAGGGGAGCAGCTAATTAAGTTTAACAATTTAAAGGAAGATGTGAGAGACATGAGAAATCCAGAAAATGTGTTGAACAGTCTGAGTAAACACAGCGGTAACTTGAACTATAAGTTTGAGCGGCTGTATAGAGTGCTGTTTAACGAGGAAATGTTTTATGTAGCCTATCAGAATATTTACAGCAAGACAGGCAACATGACGGCAGGAGCCGATGGTAAAACCATTGACGGAATGAGCATTGACCGAGTTGAACAACTGATTGGCAGTCTTAAAAATGAGACTTATCAGCCTAATCCGTCCAAAAGGACGTACATACCTAAGAAAAACGGGAAAAAACGTTCGCTTGGCATACCCTCTTTTGATGATAAGCTGGTACAGGAGGTAGTCAGAATGATACTTGAAGCAATCTATGAAGGTAGTTTTGAACATACTTCACATGGGTTTCGTCCCAAACGAAGTTGTCATACTGCTCTTATAGATATACAAAAGACATTCACTGCCGTGAAATGGTTTATTGAAGGCGATATTAAAGGATTCTTCGACAATATCAATCATGACGTACTGATTAATATTCTTCGGGAACGTATCGCCGACGAGAGATTTTTGCGGCTTATCAGAAAATTCCTGAATGCCGGATATGTGGAAGACTGGGTATTTCATAGAACGTACAGTGGAACTCCGCAAGGCGGGATTATCAGCCCAATACTGGCTAACATCTACCTTGACAAGTTCGACAAGTACATCAAGGAATACATCAATCGGTTCAATAAAGGGGTAACAAGAAAAGGCGACGCTCGATACAAGCTCTACGAACAGCGAAGATACCGACTGGCAAAGAAACTAAAGAATGAGAAAGATGTAAAGGTAAGGAAACAGATGACCGCCGAAATTAAGCGGCTACGAGAAGAACGGAACAACTATCCGGCACGTAATGAAATGGACAGCAGTATCAAACGGTTAAAATACGTGAGATACGCAGATGACTTTCTGATTGGAATTACCGGTAATCTTGAAGACTGCAAAACAGTAAAAGAGGATATTAAGAATTATTTGAATGAAGCTCTTAAACTGGAACTGTCAGACGAAAAGACACTGATAACCAATGCGCAGAAACCAGCGAAATTTCTCGGATATGACGTATTTATACGTAGGTGTAACGATTTACGTAAGGATAAGTACGGTAAAACGGTTCGTGCATTCGGACACAAGCCTGTATTGTACCTGAATTTTGAAACGATGCGGAAGAAACTCTTTGATTATAAAGCCGCAAGAATCGCGGTCGTCAATGGCAAAGAGGTTTGGAAATCCATCGTCAGAACGTACATGCTGAACTTGGATGACTTGGAAATAGTCAGTCAGTTCAATGCCGAAATCCGAGGGTTCTATAATTACTACTCAATAGCCAATAACAGCTATGTCATCAATTCTTTCTATCACATTATGTCATACAGCATGTATAAGGTATTTGCGAACAAATACAAATCATCTGTAAAGAAAATACTTCTGAAATATAAAAAGAACAAGGTTTTCCAAGTGGCATATGAAAATAGTAAGGGTAAGACACTTTACCAATCATTTTATCATGATGGTTTCAAACGCAAAAAGGTTGCAGGGAATATTTACTGTGACACTATTCCACGGACAGTTTCCATAACAGGTGGACGTAACAGCCTTATGGAAAGGCTGAAGCTCCAAGTCTGCGAATTATGCGGTGCTACCGATAAACTCGAAATGCATCACGTTCGCAAACTTAAAGACCTGAAAGGTAAATCCGACTGGGAAAAGAAAATGATAGCTCGAAGACGAAAAACTTTGGCTGTCTGCTCAAAGTGTCATGCAAAAATAGACCCCGACCGAAGAATCAGACTGAATTAATTAGTGGAGAGCCGGATACAGGGAGACTTGTAAGTCCGGTTCGGAGGCGAGTACTCGGAAACCTACCATAGAAATATGACAAGGCGCTGGGGGCTTAGCCTACGCGTACACCACCGAGGAAACGGAAAAAGTGGAGGTTTACCGTCTGGCGGAGAAGCTGGGCGACGACATCGAAGCCGCCATCCGGCAGCTTGCCGAAAGGCGGAGAAACAAGGAATAACTAAAAAACAGAATGTATCAACCAAAAAAGAAAAACGCGTATGAATTTACCAAAAGTGAAAATGCTGCAAGTCAGCAAGTGCCTTATCGGATTGGCGGTCATGATGCTGCAATCCTGCGACGTGGCCGACAACCGCCGCGACATGCTGTGCGGGAACTGGGAGAGCGTGGAGGGAAAACCTGACGTGCTTATCTACAAGGAGGGCGAAGCCTACAAAGTGACGGTGTTCCGTCGTAGCGGTCTGCGCCGCAAGCTCAAGCCGGAAACCTATCTCTTGCAGGAGGAGAACGGCAACCTGTTCATGAACACCGGCTTCCGCATCGACGTGTCCTACAACGAGGCCACGGATGTGCTGACTTTCTCGCCAAACGGGGACTATGTGCGGGTGAAGCCGCAGCCGGGACATCCGACCGAAGAATAACAACCACTAAAATCCAAAGTAACATGAGAACAAGAATAACAATGATTATCTGCCTGTGCCTGCTTTTCGCGGGCAGGGCAAGCGCACAGTGGGTCGTAAGCGATCCGGGCAATCTAGCGCAGGGCATCATCAATGCCTCCAAAAACATCATCCATACCTCCAAGACCGCCACGAACATGGTGAGCAACTTTCAGGAGACGGTGAAAATCTATCAGCAGGGCAAGAAGTATTACGATGCCCTCAAATCGGTGAACAATCTGGTCAAGGACGCCCGCAAGGTGCAGCAGACCATCCTGATGGTGGGCGACATCACAGACATCTATGTGAACAGTTTCCAACGGATGCTCCGTGACGGGAATTTCAGACCCGAAGAGCTTTCCGCAATCGCTTTCGGCTACACGAAACTGCTGGAGGAAAGCAACGAAGTGTTGACGGAACTCAGGAACGTGGTGAACATCACCACGCTCTCCATGACCGACAAGGAGCGCATGGACGTGGTGGAACGCTGCCACTCGAAGATGAAGCGTTACCGCAACCTCGTGAGCTACTACACGAACAAGAACATCTCCGTGAGTTACCTGCGTGCGAAAAAGAAGAACGACCTCGACCGCATCATGGGGCTGTACGGGAACATGAACGAAAGATACTGGTAGCCTATGAAGTTCGACAACCTTCATCAGATTTTACGTTCACTTTATGAGCAGATGATGCCGCTGTGTGGGGACATGGCTGGTGTGGCGAAAGGCATCGCCGGGCTGGGTGCGCTGTTCTACGTCGCCTACCGGGTATGGCAGTCGCTGGCGAGAGCTGAACCGATAGACGTATTCCCGATGCTCCGTCCTTTTGCCATCGGTCTGTGCATCATGTTCTTCCCGACTGTGGTGCTGGGCACGATAAACAGCATCCTCTCACCCGTCGTACAGGGCACGGCAAAGATGCTGGAGGCGGAAACGCTGGACATGAACCGATACCGGGAGCAGAAGGACAAACTGGAATACGAGGCGATGGTACGCAACCCCGAAACCGCCTACCTCGTGTCCAACGAGGAATTTGACAAGCAACTGGAGGAACTCGGCTGGTCGCCCTCCGACATGGTGACGATGGCGGGAATGTATATCGACCGGGGAATGTACAACATGAAGAAGAGCATCCGCGACTTCTTCCGCGAGATACTCGAACTGCTGTTCCAAGCCGCCGCCCTCGTGATAGACACCGTCCGCACCTTCTTTCTCGTGGTGCTGGCGATTCTCGGTCCGATAGCCTTCGCCCTGTCGGTATGGGACGGTTTCCAAAACACGCTCACGCAGTGGATATGCCGCTATATACAGGTCTATCTGTGGCTACCGGTATCGGACATGTTCAGCACCATACTGGCGAAGATACAGGTTCTGATGCTGCAAAACGACATCGAGCGGATGCAGGCAGACCCGAACTTCTCGCTGGATTCGAGCGACGGGGTGTATATCGTATTCCTCTGCATCGGCATCATCGGCTACTTTACCATTCCCACCGTTGCGGGCTGGATTATCCAAGCCGGAGGCATGGGCGGTTACGGTCGCAACGTGAACCAGATGGCGGGACGAGCCGGAAGCATGGCGGGCAGCGTGGCGGGTGCAGCCGCAGGAAACGCAGTCGGACGTGTCGGCAAATTGCTGAAATAATCAATGTGCAATCATAAATTGGAAAATATAAATGGAATTCAAATCACTTAGAAACATCGAATCGTCGTTCAGGCAGATACGCCTGTTCGGTATCGTCTTCCTCTCGCTGTGCGCCGTGGTGACGGTGTGGAGCGTGTGGAACTCCTACCGTTTCGCAGAGAAGCAACGGGAGAAAATCTATGTGCTGGACAACGGCAAGAGCCTGATGCTCGCCTTGTCTCAGGATTTGTCGCAGAACCGCCCGGCGGAGGCACGGGAACATGTGCGCCGTTTCCACGAGATGTTCTTCACGCTATCACCTGAAAAAAGCGCGATTGAACACAACGTGAAACGTGCCTTGCTGCTGGCGGACAAGAGCGTGTACCACTATTATTCGGACTTCGCGGAGAAGGGGTACTACAACCGCATCATCGCCGGGAACATCAACCAAGTGCTGAAGGTGGACAGCGTGGTGTGCGACTTCAACGCCTATCCCTACCGTGCCGTGACCTACGCCACACAGAAAATCATCCGGCAGAGCAACGTCACCGAGCGCAGCCTCGTGACCACCTGCCGCCTGCTGAACGCATCGCGGTCGGATGACAACCCGAACGGTTTTACCATCGAGGGTTTCACCATCATTGAGAACAAGGATTTACAGACTATCAAACGGTAACAGGACATGAAAAGTATCAGAAAATCAATGTGGGGCATGTATTGGAAACTCCACGACAAACGGAAACGCTTGGCGGCAAGTCTCAAAGGGTATCTGGACGGCTTGCCGCCGGAAACACGCCGCCGCATCGTGCTGGGGATGTTCGCCGCCTTCGCGGTGCTTGCCCTTTACACCTTCGGCAGAGCCGTCTATGACATCGGCAGGAACGACGGCTCACATATGGAAACGGGACACGCCGGACGGGTGGAACTGCCGACCCCGGCGGAAACAGGCAATCACTTAACACCTTATTTATATGGAACAGACAAAGAATGAACCGACGAAAGAGAACAAAGCTGCTCCCGAAACGGGGAAACCGAAAAAGGAGCGCGAACCGCTGACAGAGGCGCAACGGCTGAAACGGCAGAAGATGATCGTGCTGCCCGCTATGGTGTTGGTGTTCATCGGGGCGATGTGGCTGATATTCGCCCCGTCCTCCGGCAAGGAGCAACCGCCGGGAACGGACGGATACAACACCGAGATGCCCGACGCTGACAAGGCGAACCGGCAGATTATCGGCGACAAGCTGAAAGCCTACGAGCATGGGGAGATGGAAGAGCGTCAGGAGAGCCGCAACCGTGCCATCGGGCAGCTGGGCGACATGTTCGACCGCGAGATAGCGGGAACGGAGAACGGAGTGGACTTCGACCTCGCCAATCCGGGCGGCAAGGAAGAAAGGGCAAAGCCAGCCACGCCGCAGACCATCCAGTCCTCCGCAGCCGCCTACCGTGACCTGAACGCCACGCTCGGAAACTTCTACGACCAGCCGAAAAACGACAATGCGGAGATGGACGAATTGTTGGAGCGCATCGCATCGCTGGAGTCGGAACTGGAAAGCGAGAGGGGCAAGGCTTCCTCTATGGACGAGCAGGTGGCTCTTATGGAGAAGTCCTACGAGCTGGCGGCAAAGTACATGGGCGGTCAGAACGGAGGACAGCCATCGGCGGAACAGAGGGCAGAGCCAACTACCGTGCAGAAAGGGAAGAAGAACAAGGCAATGCCTATCAGACAGGTGGAGCATCAAGTAGTTTCTTCACTCTCACAGCCTATGAGTAACGCGGAGTTTGTCGCCGCCTTATCGCAGGAACGCAACCGGGGTTTCAACACGGCTGTCGGCACGGCGGAGGTATTGGACAGGAACACCATACCGGCGTGCGTGCATGGGGCGCAGAGCGTGACGGACGGGCAGACGGTAAGGCTGCGCCTGCTGGAGCCTATGGCGGTGGCAGGCAGGACAATACCCCGGGGTGCGGTGGTGGTCGGCACGGGCAAGATACAGGGTGAGCGGCTCGACATCGAGATTACCTCGCTGGAATACGACGGCACGATTATCCCCGTGGAGCTTGCGGTCTATGACACGGACGGACAGCCCGGCATCTTCATCCCGAACTCGATGGAGATGAACGCCGTCCGGGAGGTCGCCGCCAACATGGGCGGCTCGCTGGGAAGCAGCATCAACATCTCCACCAATGCCGGGGCGCAGCTCGCCTCCGACTTGGGCAAGGGGCTGATACAAGGCACGAGCCAGTACATCGCCAAAAAGATGCGAACCGTCAAGGTGCATCTGAAAGCCGGGTACAGGGTCATGCTTTACCAAGAAAAATATTGAAAACAATAAAAATTACCACTAAAATCCAAAAGTAATGAGAAAAGTAATCATCATGTTTGCCCTCGCTATGGGCATCATAACTGCCAACGCGCAGGAGAATGTAACCGTTGAAACGACCAACGGAAGTGAACAACCGACCTTGACGAAGGAGGTCTATCCACAGAAGGAGGCGGACGGCGACCTATATCACGGGCTGTCACGCAAGCTGACCTTCGACCGCATGATACCGCCGCACGGTCTGGAAGTGACCTACGACAAGACCGTCCACGTCATTTTTCCGGCGGAGGTGCGCTATGTCGATTTAGGCTCGCCCGACCTGATTGCCGGGAAAGCCGACGGAGCGGAGAACATCATCCGTGTGAAGGCTACCGTAAGGAATTTTCCCAACGAAACGAATATGTCCGTCATCACGGAGGACGGCAGTTTCTACACCTTCAACGTGAAGTACGCCGCCGAACCGCTGTTGCTCAACGTGGAGATGTGCGACTTCATCCATGACGGCAGCACGGTGAACCGCCCGAACAACGCGCAGGAAATCTATCTGAAAGAGCTGGGCAGCGAAAGCCCGATGCTGGTGCGCCTTATCATGAAGTCCATCCACAAACAGAACAAGCGCGAGGTGAAGCATATCGGCTGCAAGCGTTTCGGCATCCAATACCTGTTGAAAGGCATCTACACGCACAACGGCTTGCTTTATTTCCACACGGAGATAAAGAACCAGAGCAACGTGCCTTTCGATGTGGACTACATCACTTGGAAAATCGTGGACAAGAAGGTTGCGAAGCGTACTGCCGTGCAGGAGCAGATTATTCTGCCGCTCCGCGCGCAGAACTACGCCACCCTCGTGCCGGGCAAAAAGAGCGAGCGCACGGTCTTCACGATGGCGAAGTTCACCATCCCCGATGACAAGTGCCTCGTGGTGGAATTGAACGAGAAGAACGGCGGCCGTCACCAGTCCTTCGTGATTGAGAACGAGGATTTGGTACGCGCGGGTACCATCAACGAACTTCAAGTACGCTGACCATGAGAAAGTACATCGCAATAATCATCGCGTCGCTTGCCCTTTTTACAGGGCAGGCGCACGCCCAGCGGTGTCTGCCGAAGATGCAGGGCATCGAGGTGAGGGCGGACATGGCGGACGGCTTCAATCTCGGCGGCAAGGACGGAGGGTACAGCTTCGGGGCGGCTCTCTCCACCTACACGAAGAAGGGGAACAAGTGGGTGTTCGGTGGCGAATACCTGTTGAAGAACAATCCCTACAAGGACACCAAGATACCCGTGGCGCAGTTCACGGCGGAGGGCGGCTATTACTTCAAGATACTGTCGGACGCCCGAAAGATTGTTTTCGTCTATGCCGGGGCTTCGGCTCTCGCCGGATATGAGGCGGTAAATTGGGGGAAGAAGGTGCTGCATGACGGCTCCACGCTGCACGACCGGGACGCCTTCATCTACGGCGGTGCGCTGACGCTCGATGTGGAGTGTTACGTGGCAGACCGTATCGCCCTGCTTGCCAACCTGCGGGAGCGTTGCCTTTGGGGTGGCGACACACGGAAGTTCCACACGCAGTTCGGGGTCGGTATCAAGTTCATCATCAACTGACACGGGCATGGAAAGGACGGAAATAGATGCTGTCAGAAGGATGCCGCTTGCGGATTTTCTCGCACGGCTGGGGCATGAGCCTGTCAGAAGGAGCGGTAACGAGCTGTGGTATCTTGCCCCGTACAGGGGCGAGCGCACATCCTCTTTCCGTGTGAACGTGGCGAAACAGCTCTGGTACGACTTCGGTTTGGGCAAGGGCGGCGACATCTTCACGCTTGCCGGGGAGTTTCTGCAAAGCGATGACTTCATGAAGCAAGCGAAGTTCATAGCGGAAGCCGCCAATATGACGGTTGCCGGATGGGAAAAGCCCGTCTATCTCTCGAAGCCGACCGAATCCGTTTTTGAGGATGTGGAGGTCGCTCCGCTGCTCCGCTCACTGCTGACGGAGTATTTAGAGGAACGGGGCATCCCTTACGCCATCGCATCCCGTCACTGCTGCCGCTTGAACTACGGTGTGCGTGGGAAACGGTATTTTGCCGTTGGCTTTCCGAACATGGCAGGTGGCTATGAAGTCAGAAGCCGATATTTCAAGGGTTGCATACCTCCGAAGTCTGTATCACTGGTAAAGGCGAATGACATCCCGGCTGACGAGTGCCTCGTGTTCGAGGGCTTCATGGACTTTCTCTCTGCCGTGACGCTTGGTGTAACCGGTAACGCTGACTGTCTTGTGCTGAACTCAGTCGCCAACGTGGAGAAGGCGGCGGGATTGCTGGACGGATACGGGCGCATCGGCTGCTTCCTCGACCGTGACGAAGCCGGACGGCGGACGCTTGCCGCACTTACCATGCGATACGGGGAACGTGTCACCGACCGTTCCTCCCTCTATGACGGTTGCAAGGACTTGAACGAGTACCTGCAACTGACAACGAAAAAACAGAAAAACAACCATCTAAAAATCGAAGAACAATGAACATACTGAACAACAGAAACAAGAGAACATCAATATTCAAGGCAGTGGCGTTATGCCTGATAGCCGCCATGTCATTCACCCTCGTGTCATGTGACGATGACATGGACATCCAGCAGTCCTATCCCTTCACGGTGGAGGTCATGCCCGTGCCGAACAAGGTAGTAAAGGGGCAGACAGTGGAAATCCGCTGTGAACTGAAAAAGGAGGGCGACTTTTCGGGTACGCTCTATACCATCCGCTATTTCCAGTTCGAGGGGGAAGGCTCGCTCAAAATGGATAACGGCATCACCTTCCTGCCTAACGACCGCTACCTGCTGGAGAACGAAAAATTCCGCCTGTACTACACGGCGGCGGGTGATGAGGCGCATAATTTCATCGTGGTGGTGGAGGATAACTTTAGCAACTCCTACGAACTGGAATTTGACTTCAACAACAGGAATGTAAAGGACGACGATCTTACCATCGTTCCCATCGGCAACTTCAGCCCCTTGTTGAAATGATGCGTGTATTCATGACAATGCTCTGTTCACTTCTGACGGTCTGTTCTGTGTCCGCGCAGATCAGCCGCCAAGAGGGAACGGACGGGCAGGCGGCAATCTACCGACTGCCGCTTATGGAACGTGCTTTTTTATGCTGCCGCTACTTTGAAGGCTGGCACTCAGAAAAACACTACCCATACGTCGGTTGGGGTCACAAACTTTTGCCAAACGAGAAGTATTCGGCACGAACCATGACAAAACGGGATGCGGATGAACTTTTGCGGAAAGACCTGCGCAAATTTGTCGCCATGTTCCGTAAATTCGGGGTTGATTCGATTTTGCTTGGCACGTTAGCTTACAATGTGGGACCGGCGAAGCTGTTAGGCAGCAAAACAATCCCCAAAAGCACCTTAATCAAGAAGCTGGAAGCTGGTGACAGGAACATCTACCGTGAGTATATAGCCTTCTGCAACTACAAAGGAAAACGCCACGCCATGCTGCTCAAACGGAGAAAGGCGGAGTTTGCGCTGTTGTATATCCCATAAAAGGACTGACAAAACTGGCAAAAGACGTGCCATATTTAACTTGGCACGTCTTTTGCTCTATCACTTGATAGATTATCGTAGGATTTTCTCGTTAATTGACATCGTTGAGCCATTTTTGCCTATCGGTTTCCAAATAACACTTCAAGTTGTAAGTGTTGTGAGAGCAATACAAAACATAGTTATTAACCATAAAAAGTATAGCGAAATTATGAAGAAAGTATTTAGGAAAATTCAGAAAGGAACAACAAAAATGATTGAACGTATCAAATCGTTGGGGGAAATGGAGACGAAGCAGAAATGTGTAGTTCAACGGTTCGAGATTATCATTCCCCTCCACCAAAAAATAACGACCCAATATATAGCCTCCGCAAGTTTTACTTGCGGATTTTTTAGTTATCGCAGATTGGACAAAGGTTTCTTTGCTACTTTCTTTGTCCGCCATCATGCTCACTGAAAGAAAGTAGGGCGGCTCTCGCCGCCCCGCCACTCAAAAGCGTGTGTAAAGTCCCGTCACCATCGTGAACATTTCCTCCAGCATATCAAAATAGATACCCTCGTGTACGGCAATGTCCTTTGTCTTGCACTCAAAGGTCTTTTTGCTGAACGTCCTGCGGTAGAAGCGCATATTGTAGAGGTCTGCCCCTTCGTCATAGATGATGTCAAGGCGGTTGGCACTTGTTTTGTTCCTTGCAAGGCTCATCCGTAAGCCGTTGCCCATATCTATGAAATCACGGCTACCTGTCATGGCGGTGAAGCGTTTTCCGCCTATCTGCTGTAATATCGTCTTGGCTATCATATCTTTTGTTTTTAGGGTTTTAAGTATTGGCGGTGCGGACACCGCCATCCCGTTCAAAATTCTCGCATTTCGGAAATGGGGGTCTGCCGTTGTAGCCACTCTTTCACACATTCCATATTGTACTCGCTCGTGATGACTGCCGTATGGCTGTCGGTGGCGGTGAAACGTGTGCTTTCGTAATCATCTATCCACCCCTTGAGGGTGTCCGTTCCCCACGCTCCGGTATCGTCAAAGATACCGTCCAATGCCGTGATAGGTTCGCTGAACTTGACTATCAGCGTTTGATAGGTCGTGTTCATAGTCTGTCCTCCTTTCCCTTCTTTGCGTTCAGCCACTTGTCCCGTGCGGCTCGGCACTCGTCCAACGTGGGTTTGACACAAGAGAACAATTCTCTGTCTATGGGGTGGCGGTAGTCGTACTGCACAAGTGTCCGCCTGCGTCTTCCGATACCCGATTGGAAACGCTCGTATTTCTCCGTACCTGCTTCCGCGCAGGTGCTTACTCCGTTGATGGTCATTCGTGTTGTCATAATGTTGCTTTTTAGATGGTTAAAAATGTACTGACAGAACTCTGTTCTTCATCACCATTTCGGGGTTGCTTGTGTAGCGTTGGTGCAGGTAGAAATGGTGTGAGCCGAAGCCGTAAAGGAAAAACTTGTCAAGTTCGTGCTTCTCGGCAAACTCCTTTACGCTCTTTCTCAATTCCCCCTCACTCGTTGTGAGAGTGAGGAGGTTCACAAATTCAAGGAACATCGTGGGGATTGCATCATCCCACACACAAATCATACTTTCAATTCTTACTTCCATATCAATGTTGTTTTAGGGGTTATGCTATGCCGCTTTCATCCGCTCACGGATAAGGTTGGCGTTCTTGTTCACAAGGTCTATGATGCGCTCGTGATATTCGGTGTCCTGGTTGTGCTTGCCGTGGCACTGCACCACTTCGAGGGTTCGCAAGTCCACCTCTACGGTTTCAATAATCTCATCGCCAATCCTTGCCGATAGTATGAGGGTGTCGGCTTTCTTGTAGTATCCACTGCCAAACACGCAGATGCCCTGCGTCTTGCCCTCGTTGTAATACTCGTCTATGCTTTCAAGCACCTTGACGATTATTTCCTCGTCCGTGATTACCAAGCCGAAGAATTTGGATTTGTTGGCGATGAAATCCTCCGCATCTTTCTTTCGTTGGAGTTGTCGCTGTTGCTCACGCTCACGCCTTTCAATCTCCCAACGGCGTTGCTCTGCGGCTCTTTCCTTCTCGTGTATGGCTTCAATTTTTCGGGTTGCGTTGTCGTGTGCCGCCATGAAATCTTCGGGACAGATGTTCTTCGGGTTACGGAGGTCTTGACCGAGTTTTTTGAGCATACGCAGATAGTCGCACCACATTGAGAGGTTGTCTATCTGATACTTGTGACGCTTGGCAATCAGATATGATGCCCAACATTCATCGGCAGTACGGGTATTGAAAAGAAAGTGTTTCATGACCTCAATCTCACCGCCTTTCATAAGGGTTTCAATTCTTGGGTCTGAAAGCAAGGCTTTGAAAAGACGCACGGGGGAGATGCCGTGGAAATCGCCCTTGAAGCCGTTACGTCTGAGTTGGGGCAATATCCTCATCTTTGGATATGCACAGCTTCTTGCCACCACATCATCGTATAGGCTGTTGTGCGGTCTTACCTCCATATCGCTGCCTAATGCCCACACATCGCAATAGCAGAAAAGGAAGCCACGGAGCAACGCCATGTCCGTAACCTTGCCGTCGGGTGAAATCCAACGCTGCACGACCTCGTGGCAGTAGAAACGCATCGGTTCGCCTTTCCTGCTCTCGCATCTGACCTGCGCCACGCGGATTACCTGATACCCTTTGCAGGTGGTTATCACGCTGAAATTCTGCGTTTCCTTGTAGATGCGTCTGCGTGTGTCCTGCACTTTGAGTTCGGCATGGCATTTGGGGCAGGTGCAGCCTTCAAGGGTGTCGCATAGTCCGCTGTCGCTGTGCCACTCGTGACCGCAGTCGGAACAGGTGATGTTCCCTTTCTTGGTGCGGTAGCCGATATGCTCAACGCAGTGGCGGTATGCCCAATCTATTTGTGTCGCTGATATGGGGCGAAGGTTGGCGGAAAGTCTTGCCACCTCTTTCTGTATCTTGGTCTTCGGTTTCATAAGCCTAAATCAAATAATGAGGGTTGGGGTTGGTTTTCTTTTCTCGCTGACGGTCTGTGGCGGTTCTGCAACTTGCGGAGTTCCTCCTCTTGGTATTTGCGGACAGCGTTCTGACGTGCCTCCGCCTTTTCCTCTGCCGTGAGTTTCACAACGTGGTTCACAACCACTTGGCAGTCCATCGGTTTGCCCACCTCTATCTCGTTTTCCTCATAGTAGTGGATGGCTTGCCCGAATATCTCTCCGTCCGTGAAACCGTTGCAACCGCTTTTCTGCACATAGTTCAGAATGTGGGTCACGCACTCGTCCATGTTCTTGGCAGGGTTGCGGTACTTCTTTGCAAATAGCGCATCTTCCTCCGCACGCTGTTCCAAGTACATATATATCGTTCTCTTGAAATGGTCTGTTCCTTTCATATCGCTGTCATTTTTAGATTATCTGTTTCAGTATCTCTCTCCAATAGGTCGGCTCTACCTCGCTGAGAAGGAAGTCCATGAAATCCCTCCGTGCGTCCTTGTTCAGTTCGTGGTACAATCTTCGGAAAGTTTCAAAATTGCCGTTGATGTACGTTTCCACCATATACACGAAGATGTTGTCCACCTCGTAATATCTGCACTGCTGCGCTGCCGTCTTGCTGTTTCTTTTTGCCATGTCGGTAAGGGTTAAAGGGTGAATAACCAAAGGATGAAGCCAAAGAAGGCAATGGTGGAAAGGATAGCCACGATTACACCTATCGCCACTCGGAACACTCCGTTTACAATCTCTCTGATGATGCCCCAAAGGATGCCGAACACCCCGAAGGCGGTGCGCATCATCAAGCCGCATATCGCCAACCCGATGTGTTGCGCCATTTGTCTGAAATTTGCCGTTGCCGTCATATCTTCGCTGTTTTTGATTTTTTTGTTTTTAATGCGGATTCAAGAGCTGAGGGAGTTGAGTTTCAAACTATCTTATCTGCCTCTCGTTTATCCGACATTTTTTTTATGCGTCTTTCTGTCGCATCGGTCGTTTTCGTTTCGGGTGCTTGAAAAGGTAGGGATTAGGGAATGCAAGGTTTTTCGGTCAAAATACTACCCGCAGGGCTGGAGATTTTTACCGAAAACAGGAGGCTTGACCTTGCTTTCCCGTCCAATCCCGGAATTACCTTTGCGCCCAGAACGAAAATGACTGACTGATGCGGCTTACTGAAAGGCGCAAAATGGAGGTAAACGAAAACAGAGGCAGATTGTGTAGAAAAAAACTTCAGGGGAAAATCCGTAAAAAAAAGAATCACCAAAAGGAAAAAGACATCACCGGAAGCGTGAAAAGGGCAAACCACAACAAAGGAAGTATGATTGTTTCCGATCCGACGGAACTTGTTCAGCCGGGTGGCAACAATCATTCTTCCCGGTTTGTCCGGCTGTGTGTGGGCGCCTGTTTCATTCATGGGGCAGGCTGACACACTCTGCATTCACTTTCCGCTTCCGGCAAAAGAGACAGCGAAAAAAGAAAAATCATTTGAAAACCCGTAAAAGCACCTCTTGGCATAGGCGCAAAAGAAAGGGGCATTGCTTCATCTGTCTAAACATCGTTTAGGCGTGAGGCAATGCCCTTTTCTCCAGCTATGCGGTAGTCGGCACACGTTTGTTCCAAACTCGTTTTGGGCAATGGTGTGCCGACGGACAATACCGCTTTTACGGAAAATTCTTATGAATGAGGGGATAAAAAACGGGAGTTTATATCAAAATCTCGAATTAAATAGCTACTTTTGCATACGAAGAGTTCTTTGAAGGTTACGCAACGCGCAGAAGGATAATGCAGTAGATAACTAACTAAATCGTAACCTATTACTATCAAGAGCAATTAACCTACGCTCATTTCCAATAAATTACACTCTTTTCGTAACTTCGGTTTGCAAATATACTAATAAATAAACTTATTTCTTTAATGTTACATTTATATTTAATAATATTGTCATATTGAAATAATAAATAAACTAAAAATAGAAAAAAGTTTTTGATATAAATCAAAAAAAATAACGTTTTCGTACACGTAAACAATATTTAACAGTAATTTGATACAGTGTTATAAAACATGTTTATATATTTGCAGTGTAAATAAAGGTAAAAAGAAAAGATTGTTTTTAACAGGTATTAATTTTAGGTAAATAGTTATTGTTTTTAGGTTTAACAAATTAATTTTAGGTATTATGAAACGTTTATTTATTATGGTTGTAGTGGCCCTAGGTATGTCGGCTACAACATTTGCAGGAGAAAAAGTAGAAGGTAAAAATTGGAATTTTGATGTTAATGTTACTAAACTTAGCCAATATTTAAAACTTAGCTCTTCACAGGTAGAGGAAGTTGCAAATATATCTGACTTCTTTAGTGATAAAGTTCAAAGTGCAGGTTATGCAAAAGAGGTTAAACAGAGTAAAAAACTGCGCGAAGCTGTATACGGTAATTTTAAATTGATGAAGAAAACCCTAACAGAAGAACAGTATAGAAAATATGTTTATTTGGTAAATGTTACTTTAAGAAATAAAGGTCTTGAAAGTTACATGGAAGATATGGCAAGTAAATAATACTTTGTAATTTAAATAATTCAGATTAAACGATGGTATAGCATTTATATCATCGTTTTTTTTATTATGTCCTAAAATTCTATTTAAGTAATAATATGTAGATTTATAGGTGCATTTTCTTACAAATGATAATTTATTTGAAAAAAAATATTAGATTTATTTGCTAATTACGAAAATCCCTATACCTTTGCATCCATAATAAAAATAGTTAAAGACATATGATTATTACTATTATTACAAACCTGCATATTCTGCATATTATTAACCTCGTGGTGGTCATTCCGGGAGCGTGAGAAAGGTTTGTCTAAAATATAGTAAATATATAAATATATTGAAAGCCTTTCTCATAGTTTTGAGGAAGGCTTTTTAATTAATAAAATGTAAGTGGATATGAAAAATCAGTTACGCAGTTCGGCCAGTACACAAGGTCGTAGAATGGCAGGAGCAAGAGCTCTTTGGATGGCAAATGGAATGAAGAGAGATATGATAGGCAAGCCAATTATTGCTATTGTAAATTCATTTACTCAGTTTGTTCCGGGACATACCCATTTACACGAGATAGGACAGAAGATAAAGAGAGAGATTGAAACTCGTGGATGCTTTGCTGCCGAATTTAATACTATTGCTATAGATGATGGTATTGCAATGGGACATGACGGGATGCTCTATTCTTTACCAAGCCGAGATATTATTGCCGATAGTGTTGAGTATATGGTAAATGCTCATAAGGCCGATGCTATGATATGTATTAGCAATTGTGATAAGATTACGCCGGGTATGCTAATGGCTGCTATGCGTCTTAATATTCCTGCTGTTTTTGTGTCGGGTGGTCCTATGGAAGCTGGAGTAATGGGTGATAAGCATCTTGACTTGATTGACGCCATGATTAAATCGGCCGATCCTACTGTAAGCGATAGTGAGGTAGATAAGATAGAAAATAGTGCTTGTCCGGGATGTGGATGCTGCTCGGGAATGTTTACGGCTAATTCAATGAATTGCCTTACGGAAGCGTTGGGTTTGGCTTTGCCTGGAAATGGTACTATATTGGCTACCCATGTTAATCGTGAACGCCTTTTTCGTGATGCTGCCAACTTGATTGTAGACAATGCATATAAATATTATGAAAAAGGAGATGATAATGTTCTACCAAGAAATATTGCAACACGTGAGGCTTTCCTTAATGCTATGACTTTGGATATTGCAATGGGTGGATCTACTAATACTATATTACATTTACTTGCTATTGCTCATGAGGCTGAAGTGGATTTTACCATGGATGATATAGATGCACTTTCTCGTAAGGTACCATGTCTTTGTAAGGTGGCTCCTAATACTCAGAAATATCACATACAAGATGTAAACCGTGCAGGTGGTGTGATGAATATATTAAAAGAACTTAGCCGTGGAGGACTGATTGAGGTAAATTTGCCTAGAGTGGATGGATTAACTGTATTTGAGGCTATTAATAAGTATGATCTTACTGTACAAAAGGTACATCGTGATGCCTTTAGAATATATAATAGTGCTCCTGCAAATAAGTTTAGCATAAAAATGGGTTCCAATAAAGAAAGATATGAATTACTTGATTGTGATCGCACATTTGGATGTATAAAAGATATTGAACATGCTTATAGTAAGGATGGGGGATTGGCTATCTTAAAAGGAAATATAGCACAGAATGGATGTGTAGTAAAGACTGCTGGGGTGGACGAAAGTATATGGAAATTTTCGGGCCCTGCAAAGGTCTTCGACTCACAAGATGCTGCATGCGAAGGTATACTAGGTGGTAAAGTAGTAAGTGGTGACGTGGTTGTTATTACTCACGAAGGACCAAAAGGTGGACCCGGTATGCAGGAGATGCTTTATCCGACATCATATATAAAATCAAAACATCTTGGTAAGGAGTGTGCTCTTATAACAGATGGACGCTTTAGTGGAGGTACTTCTGGACTAAGTATTGGACATATTTCGCCCGAGGCAGCTGCTGGTGGAAATATTGGTAAGATAAAGGATGGTGACATTATTGATATTGATATTCCAAACAGAACAATAAATGTAAGACTTACTGATGAAGAGCTTGAAAGTCGTTCAATGACTCCGGTAACAAGAAATCGTATCGTTCCTAAGAGTCTGAAGGCTTATGCAAGTATGGTAAGTTCGGCAGATAAAGGAGGAGTTAGACTAATTGATTAAGATTTAACGGTATTGATTATGAACAATGAAAAAATTGCAGGTGCAGAAGCGTTGATGCGCTCATTGGAATACAATGGCGTAAAGACTATTTTTGGTTATCCGGGAGGCTCTATAATGCCAGTTTTCGATGCTTTGTACGACTATAAAGATAAATTAAATCATATATTAGTAAGACATGAACAAGGTGCAGCACATGCTGCACAGGGTTTTGCAAGAGTTTCGGGGGAAGTAGGGGTTTGCCTGGTTACAAGCGGACCAGGAGCTACCAATACTATAACAGGTATAGCCGATGCTATGATAGATAGTACACCTATAGTTGTTATAGCAGGACAAGTAGGTACGCCTTTTCTTGGAACGGATGCTTTTCAGGAAGTAGATCTTGTTGGTATAACTCAGCCTATCACAAAATGGAGCTATCAAATTCGACGTGCTGAAGATGTAGCATGGGCTGTATCAAGAGCATTCTATATTGCTCGTACAGGACGCCCGGGTCCCGTTGTACTGGATTTTGCCAAGGATGCCCAAATAGAAAAATGTGAGTATGTTGCTTGTAAGGTAGATTTTATAAGGAGTTATGATCCAATGCCTGATGTTGAAGAAGATGCAGTAGATGAGGCAGTAAAAATAATAAATGAAGCAAAAAGACCTTTTGCTCTTGTGGGACAAGGAGTAGAATTGGGAAATGCACAGAAAGAACTGATTGACTTTTTGGAAAAAGGAGATATTCCTTGTGGATGTACTCTTTTGGGGCTATCCGTAATTCCTACTGAACATAGACTGAATAAAGGTATGTTGGGTATGCATGGTAATCTTGGACCAAATGTTAAAACGAACGAGTGCGATGTACTGATTGCAATAGGTATGCGTTTCGACGACCGTGTAACAGGGAAATTGGCTACTTATGCCAAACAGGCAAAAATTATTCATTTAGATATAGATTCATCTGAAATAGATAAAAATGTAAAAGTTGATGTGCCGGTTATTGGTGATTGTAGAAAGACTCTTTCTATTATAAAAAATAAGATATCTAGAAGTTCACATAAAGAGTGGATAGATAGTTTTGATGAATTTGAAACTATTGAACATAGAGAGGTGATAGCCAAAGAGGTGTATCCTTCTAATGGTCCTCTTAATATGGGTGAAGTTGTGAGAGCTGTGAGCGAAGCTACAAATAATGAGGCAGTATTGGTTACAGATGTTGGACAGAATCAAATGATGGCAGCAAGATATTTTAAGTATAGTAAGAGTAGAAGCATAATTACTTCGGGTGGACTAGGAACAATGGGCTTTGGACTTCCGGCTGCTATTGGAGCTACCTTCGGTGCACCAAATAGAACAGTATGTGTGTTCATGGGAGACGGAGGGTTACAAATGAATATTCAGGAACTCGGTACAATAATGGAGCAGAAAGCGCCGGTGAAGGTAATTGTATTAAATAATAACTATCTTGGAAATGTGCGTCAGTGGCAGGCTATGTTCTTTAATCGCAGATACTCATTTACACCTATGCTAAATCCTGATTACATGAAAATTGCCGAAGCTTATGGTATATCTTCAAGGAGAGTATCCGAACGAGATGATCTGGCAGAAGCTATAAAAGAAATGCTATGTACTGACGGACCATTTATCCTTGAGGCATGTGTGGCAGAAGAAGGAAATGTACTTCCTATGACACCTCCCGGAGGATCAGTAAATCAGATGTTGTTGGAGTGTTAAAAAGAATGATTATGGATAAGAAATTATATACTTTAATAGTTCATTCCGAAAATATAGCTGGACTACTTAATCAGATTACTGCTGTATTTACAAGAAGACAGATTAATATTGAGAGCCTTAATGTATCTGCTTCTTCAATAAAAGGAGTGCATAAATATACTATTACTACTTTTGCTACTCAGGATGTGATTGAGAAGGTAGTTAAGCAGATTGAAAAGAAAATAGATGTGCTGCAAGCACACTATTTTACCAATGATGAGATATATTTTCATGAAATAGCACTATATAAAGTATCTACTCCAGAGTTCGAAAATAATAGCGAGGCTTCTAAATTGATACGAAAATATAATGCTAGAATAGTAGAGGTTAATTCTGTATTCTGCATAGTCGAGAAAAATGGAATGAGCGAAGATATTACTTCTCTCTATGAAGAACTTAAGGAAATAGGATGTATACTGCAGTTTGTGCGATCGGGACGAGTTGCAATAACTACCAGTTGCTTCGAAAGAGTTAATGAATATCTTAGTATGCGTGATGAAAAATATGCTAGATCTAAAAATGATGAATGATGGAAGATAAAAGAGTAGGGACGTATAGTTTTGTAGCCGAACCTTTTCATGTAGATTTTACCGGAAAACTTACTATGAGTGTTTTGGGCAATCATCTTCTTAATTGTGCTGGATTTCATGCAGCCGACAGGGGATTTGGAATTGCCGAATTAAATGATAACTCCTATACATGGGTGCTTTCAAGATTAGCAATAGAGATGTTTGAAATGCCAATGCAGTACGAGAAGTTTACTGTTAGTACATGGGTAGAGAATGTATACCGACTTTTTACTGACCGTAATTTTGAAATAAAAAGTGAGAGTGGTAAAGTATTAGGATACGCACGGTCTATATGGGCTATGATAGATTTGACTACTCGTAAACCGGCTGACTTGTTGACTCTGCACGGTGGAAATATTGTAACTTATATATGTGATAAGGAATGTCTTATAGATAAACCTGCACGTTTTAAGGTTGTAAATTCTAAACTCGAAGCGCAGTATATAACTAGGTATAGTGATATAGATATAAATGGTCATGTAAACAGTATAAAATATATTGAACATATTCTTGATCTTTTTAATATAGATTTCTTCAAGGAGAAGAAAATTAAGAGGTTTGAATTGGCATATGTGGCTGAAAGCTATTATAATGATACCTTGAAATTCTATATGGAAGAGGTTGTTGAGAATGAATATAATATAGAAATAATGAAAGACGATAATGAAGTCGTTGTTCGCAGTAAAGTGATATTCAATTGAAATTATAACTAAAGGATGAAAGTTCTTTTAATAAATTATTTAAAATGGCACAAATGAATTTTGGAGGGGTTACTGAAAATGTTGTAACCCGTGAGGAGTTTCCTTTGGAAAAAGCTCGTGAAGTATTGAAAAATGAAACCATTGCTGTTATTGGTTATGGTGTTCAGGGTCCTGGACAGGCACTTAACCTTCGTGACAATGGCTTTAATGTAATAGTAGGACAGCGTCCTGGCAAGACTTTTGATAAAGCTGTTGCTGATGGATGGGTTCCTGGAGAAACTCTTTTTAGTATTGAAGAGGCTTGTGAAAGAGCATCTATCATACAGGTACTTTTATCGGATGCGGCTCAGATTGAGTGCTGGCCTACTATTAAGAAACATCTTACTCCTGGAAAGGCTCTCTATTTCTCTCACGGTTTTGCTATTACTTACAAGGAACGCACTGGCATAGTACCTCCTGCCGATGTAGATGTTATTCTTATTGCACCTAAAGGTTCTGGTACTTCTTTACGTACTATGTTCCTTGAAGGTCGTGGATTGAACTCTTCTTATGCAATATTCCAGGATGCTACAGGCAAGGCATATGATCGTTGTGTTGCACTTGGTATAGGTGTGGGCTCGGGTTATTTGTTCGAAACAACATTTAAACGTGAAGTTTATTCTGACTTGACAGGTGAACGTGGCTCTTTGATGGGAGCTATTCAGGGATTGTTGTTAGCGCAGTATGAGGTTTTGCGTGAAAACGGTCATACTCCATCGGAAGCTTTTAATGAAACAGTAGAAGAGCTTACTCAGTCATTGATGCCTTTGTTCGCAAAAAATGGTATGGACTGGATGTATGCTAACTGTTCAACAACCGCACAGAGAGGTGCATTAGACTGGATGGGTCCTTTTCATGATGCTATCAAACCAGTTATGGAAAATTTGTATGATAGTGTAAAAACTGGAAATGAAGCTCAGATTTCAATTGACAGTAATTCTCAATCTGATTATCGCGAAAAACTTAATGCAGAACTTAAGGCATTGCATGATAGCGAAATGTGGAGAACTGCCGAAACTGTTCGTAAACTACGTCCTGAAAATAATTAATTATGGTGTGATTGGGATATATCCCGATATCTAAAATATAAATCTCGTTATAAATTATAACGAGATTTTTTGTTACTAGTGGTATATATTGCTTATTAATATTATTTACTTATAGTAATATATATTCTTGTATTTTTATAATAGAGGTAGTATTGTTATATATATACCTGTAATAATAGCCGACGTTATTACACCTGATATATTTGCTCCCAATGCATCCCCTAATATAAATGAGTCAGGATTTGCCTTGCTTACTATTTTCTGAGCTACCTTGGCTGTAGTTGGTACGCAACTTACTGCAGCAATACCTATTACAGGGTTGTAATTTCCTTTCTTTATGAAATACATAAGATAACCTCCTATAATGCCACCAATACCCGAAAGTAGAAGTGCTATTATACCAAGTACAAGAAGAATAAGCACTTTGGGATCAAGTAGAAGTTTGGCATCGCATAAAACTCCGAGAAGTAAGCCTAGCATGAACGTAGATCCATAAAGTAATGGCCCGCTTACGAAGTCATTGATATGTTTCATACCCGATTCACGAACTGCTACTCCAATGAAAAGAGAAAAGAATAATGGTGAGGCTACTGGAAAAAGGAAGCATAATACAGCACATAGAACTGTCGCAAAGGCTAACTTTACTTTAGGATCGTAATTCTTTACAGGCTTCTTGTTTGTCATTTTTATAGCTCTCAACTTCTTTGGAATAAGAAGCTTTACAAGATATGGATATCCTCCGTATGTAAGTCCTAGATAGAGATAGGCCACAACTGTAATTGGAACGAATAGATGTTTTGCCATTATAAGTGAGGTAAATAATACCATTGGACCGTCTGCTCCTCCTACCATTGCTATTGATGCACTTTCGCCAGGATTGAGTCCCATGCTGTATGCTATAGGTAAAGTGAGGAATGTACCAAGTTCTCCGCATAAAGCTACAAATAGACTTGCAAAAGGCTTTTGGAGAAGAAATCCTACATCAAGTAACGTGCCTATGCCCATGAATACAAGACACGCTATCAATCCATTGCTGAATGTAAGAGTGTATATTGGTTGTAGAAAATCGATCTGCATTATATCCATGAGCTCATCTGGTTTTGAAATCATTGGGTCTAGAAATAGGTTTCCGAGTTGTCCGCCTGGCATGAACAATGTACTGCAATTTATAGCCGTCATACCCAATCCCATAGGTATCATAACCATTGGCTCCAAAACACCTTTCCACCCTAAATATACCAATAGGAATCCTAGGAATATTAAGAAAACTCGTGCGCTTGCCAGTAGACAACCACTCTCCATCATTGTTCCAAAACCTTGAAACAATGTTCCGAAATCAATACTCTCCATTTTATTTCTTTAAATTTAAGTTTTTCGTTGCCCTTTTTTGCTTCTTGTTTAATTCGGACTGTTTATTAAGATACAGTAATTTGGTATCAGGATAGTAATAATCTAAAAGATCAAGTTTTGACTCTCCATGGCTTACTCCGTGATAATAACCTACCTGTCTGAAATTTAGCAAATCGTGATTTACTCCTCTTTTCCAATCATCTCGCTTATCGTTGATATCAACAAACGTTTTGTTGTTTAAATCATTATTACAAAGAAAGGCTACCAGTTTATTGCGCATTCTCTTTATTTTCTTTAGTCGCTCTAATTCTTTTCTGTGCGAACTGTAGAAATTCATAGTATCTGCTATATATGCAATCCATTTTATAATGGCTGCAACGATGAAACCTATTACGAATGTGAGTCCCATCATGATTAAGGTTGTAATTAATAATTTAAACATACGAGTGTTTTTTTTGTTCTATATATAACAATTATGAGAGGCTGTTAGATTAAGAGAAGTTATCTATTTTATACATATTTAAGGGAGTATTAAAGAAAATAGATAAATAAGTGAAATATAGTGTTTTATAACATGGTTTTATAGTAAGCTGAGGAGTTTTTCTGTTTAAATTATAATGTGCAGAAATATATTGTTGAAATATAATTAAAGTCTTCTTTTATGAAGTTATACAAATAAAAAAAGAGGATATGTAGTATTTACATATCCTCTTTCTGATTGGCTATTTTTTAGCTCAATATATCCTTATAATAATTAGAAATATAAGTAGCGGTTATCTTTAACCTTTGCTTTCTTATATAAATCATTTATGAAGTTGCTTGCATAACGTTGAGTCATGTTGGAAATAGTTGACTCTTCTGTTTTCTTGTCAAACTTCTCTGCACTATTTTCTTTGTTGTATACTTCAAGAACGTATACACCTGCATTACCTTTTATAGGAGCAGTTGTTTTATTTACAGCAGTTTTGCTTGCGTAAGCTCCAAGAACTGGTTCGCTTGCACGAGTTATGCCTACATATGCTGGAGCTGCAAAAGTAATGTGCTTGATAGAATCGCTTACTGCATTAGGAAGAGCTTTTACTTTATCAAAGTTCAATCCGGTCATTTCTTTCATGATTTTTTCTGCTTTCTTATCTTTTATTATTTCAGCTTTTATCATATCAGAAACAAGAGTTACATCGCGATAACCTTCTGGATTTATTCTATCAAGAGCAACAACCATTAAATGATCGTTTTCGCCACATTCATAAAGAGGAGAAACAGCACCTGCTTTAGCCGAGAATATCCACTTCATAGCTTCTTTTGTATTCTTTACACCACCCACATAATGTTCGGCGCTAGTTAAATCATTACGTTCCAATAATCTGTAACCGTTTTCCTCTGCATTATTCTTTATTTTTTCGATAGTAGTATTCTGAGCTACAAACTGACTAAATTCATTATAAGCCTTGTTGTAAGTGTCTTTGCTGAATTCTACTGGACGTTTTACTACTGCAACTTCATATTTAGGTTGGAATGCTTTTTTGTTAAGTACCTGAAGAATTACATTAGCCTGACCAATTTTGATATTACTATATTCGTTGTTGTTGCCTTTAAGTAAAGCAGCAATGAATTTAGCATTCTCAGCATCGATATTTGCACCTTCATAGCTTTTAGAAGTTAACCATGAAGATTCTCCTGTCTGACCATATTTCTTAGCAATTTCCTGAAAATTACCGTTCGTTTTAAGAGCAGTCATTATACTGTCAGCCAATTGCGACGTCTTAGCTTCATTATCAGCATATACCTGGATTTGACGGAATTGAACAGAATCAGGCAATGTCTCTTTTGCAATGATTTTGAATGCATTGTAAGAATCGTCAGTCTGATTGTAAAAAGGACCGTAAACCTCATTGATACTTGTTGAATCCAATCTTGCAGCAATGTCACTAGGTAATGCGCTCTTGTTGATTGCAATAGGAGAGAAAGGAACAACAGAACCAGTTGTACGTATAAATGTAGCCATGTCTGGTGTTGTATTTAACTGAGCAGCATAATCTGTTACTTCAGTAAGTACATCTTTGCGATCCTGCTCTGATGGAGAGATAAGTACGTCTACATATTTAATGTTACGAGTCTCAACCAACTGCTTGTACATTTCTTTCTTTTCATTATAACGTGACTTGATTTCATCTTTAGAAACAGCGATTGTAGAATCGCTTATTGAAGAATAAGGAACTGCAGCCAAAAGAACATCAGTTTGCTGTGTACGTGAGTTGAAAACATCTTCAGCCTGAATAGGATTTGAAATCAATGAGCTATTTAATAAGCTTTGATATTTCTGAGCTAATAATGATTGAGCTAAAGTTTTTTCAATGAACTTCCAAAAAGCACCCATTTTCTGATAGTATTCAACATACTGTGCAGGCATTTTACTTGAATCAAGATTTGCATAGTCTAATAAGAACTTTTTCAACATGTCCTTGTCGAATGCACCTGTTTGAGGGTTTCTGAATGGAGTTTGCATCAATAAAGGATTTGTACCTTGTTCAATTACTGCTTGAATTTCGGCTTTGCTAACTTTTAATCCTAGTTTGTCTGCTTCTTCTGCTATAAGTTGGTTATTAACATAAGACTGCCATACTTGATCTTTGATTTGTGTCAACTGATCATCATTCAATGAGTTTACACCCTGAGTCATCTTTATAACTTCAGAATATTCGTCAACCATTTTCTGATAATCTTGTGCTGATAGCGATTCTCCGTTTACTTCTCCTACTTCTTGTTTGCCCTGATGTGGTTGTAGGATTTTCCATGCATCACCTGCAATAAATGCAAAAAGGGCTAAACCAATTACAATGACCAATAAAGGTCCTTTGCTTCTAATTGTTTGTAATGTTGCCATTATGATACTATTTTATTTATTGTTTTTCTATGTCTGTAGATTTTAGTGCACGAAGATACAAAAAAAGCTTTTATATACTACTTTATTTAAAAAAAAATCAACTAATCAAGAACTTTAAGTTTTACCAATTCAATTTTAGTTGATGTTACCTTTATTATCTTGAACTGATATTTATCAAATGATATGATTTCATGGGGTTTAGGAAAGCTTTGGTATTGGTTTAGAATTAATCCTCCAATAGTCTGATAATCTTCACTCTCGGGCAACGATAATGAAAATTTTTCGTTTATACTTTCTATTTCTGAACGTCCAGATAGAATGTATTCATTTTCATTTATTTGCTTTGCAATATTAGAGTTGTTGTCGTGCTCATCTTCTATGTCACCAAATATTTCTTCTACAAGATCTTCAAGGGTAACTATACCCGATGTACCTCCGAATTCATCTACAACTATTGCAATTGACTTTTTTTGCTGCATGAATATCTGCATAAGTTTGTTTGCAGCCATAGTTTCGGGTACGATGGGGAGCTCGCGTACGCAGTCTTTCCAATTATTTTCTATATGAAATAGTTCGGAAGAGTGTAGATATCCTATTATATTGTCTATATTATCTTTATATATTATAATCTTACTTATGCCGCTTTCTATGAACTTTTCTTTAAGTTCTTCAAGAGTAGCTTCTTCGGAAAGTGCTATTATTTCGGTACGCGGAATCATGCAGTCTCGTATCTTGATGCTTGAAAAGTCGAGTGCATTTTGAAATATTTTGATTTCAGAATTAAGTGTATCATTCTTGTTTGTATCGCTTATGCTACTTTGTATAAAGTAATCCAGATCTATCTTCGTGAAAGCTTTAGAAGTTGCATCTTTATTTATTTTAGTACCCAAAATCTTTAATAAAAGGTTAGATATACCAGAGGCAAATTTACTTATTGGATAGAGTAATATATAGCATAAGATAGTAGGTATTGCAAATATCTTGAGAGTAAAGTTAGGATTAATCTTGAATATGGTTTTTGGTAAGAATTCACCTGTAACAAGTATTATGAGAGTAGAAATAATCGTTTGTATAAGTACCAATAATAGTTGGTTGTCTATAATTCCTGATAGAAGATGATATCCTATGAGTTGTGCCATTAGAATACCATATACTACCAATGCAATGTTGTTGCCTACAAGCATTGTAGAAATGAAATTGTCGGGGTTCTTGTAGAAAACAGAAAGTATATGAGATGTTAATGTAGAATTGTTCTTTTCCATCTCGAACCTTAATTTGTTCGATGAAACGAAAGCTATCTCCATTCCTGAAAAATAGGCCGAGAAGCCTATGGATATAAGTATTTGTAATATTAAATCCATTATCTCTACTTTATACTATCTCTACTTGTTGAATCTGGTGGAGTATCCTTTACAGTAAATATACCTGTACTATTAAATATTTTATATTCCGTCAGTTGTTGATTTGATTCAAATCCGTAAAGTCCATTTATAATACTTTTATCGGGTTGTTCAATGCGTATGGGTTTATTAGAATAAATTTTCTGAAGTCTTTCATCCCAATATAATAAGGACGTGTCAAATTGGTCGCCTTGCTGATTACGTATATGTACATTACCACGTAGTTCCCAAAGTTTATTCTTCTCGAAATAATATGCTGTGTCGGCCTTTATACTAGCGTCAATATGGAAAAGGGAATCAAATTTTTCTAGATATACTCCTTTTTCAAATGACCAATATGAAGGATTTTTTTTGTCAAATATTTTCCAGTCCTCGGTAATTATCTTATATCTTGTTATTCCAGAATCTGAAATAAGAGTAGTAACTCCTGTAGTATGGAGTGATGGAAGAGAATCTCTCTCCGATATAGCCTTTGCTAAATTCTTGTTTTTCTCAGAACAAGATTGTAATAAAACGAGCATAACAGTCATTGCGAAAATGACTGTTATGCTTATGTTGTTTTTGTAAGATAGTTTATATCTATTATTAAATGACATGATTATCTTATAACTGTTGTTTCACCAATCCATCCGCCAATATGAACTGAATCACCTTTTTTAAGACCGATGAAGAATAAATCAGAATCTTTAGGAGTGTGTCCTGCATAAGTTCTAATCAATTCATTTGCTTTTTCTGCTACACTTGAATCAACGCTCTTAGCTTTCTGTAATTTGTCGATTACAGCAAAATAAGTACATTTATTCAAAGCTGCTTCATCACTCCAGTTTGGACTTGATGCATACATCTGAGCTAATAGGATATAAGGATTACCATTGTTGCCGTTTAATGAAATTGATTTCAATGCATATTGCTTAGCACGGCTCAACTGTTTCTTGCTGAAAAGAATAGCAGCTGTTTTGTATGCGTAATCGGACTTCTTTACTTGATCTTTTTCAAGATCGATAGCTTGATCAAAGTAGCTTATACATTTGTCGAAATCACCTTTCTTGTAATACATGTATCCACAACCTACTGCAGTTGCTGCAGTTGGCTCAATTGCATGAGCTGCTTCAGAAGCTGCAAAATAAGCTTCTTGTTCGGTACATCCAAGCATTTCCATTACAGAAATAACTTGTTTTAGATAATCAAGGTTAGTCTTATTCTGTGCTACTTTAGGACCATAAATTGCCTGAAGATTATCACAACTTGCAGCGCCACTATTTATGAAGAATGCATCTACATTGTCTTTAGCAATCTTAAGATTCTTCTTTGTGCTTTCTTTTGTTGCTGCTTTATATGCTGCATCAGCATATCCCGAAGTAGTAAGGTAATCCTGGATAAACTGTTCTTTGTAGTTAGGATCTGCTTTTAATTTTTTAGAAGCAGATTCCATGAATTCTTGCAATACATAATAATCTGAATTCTCTTTTTCTTCATCAATAGATTCCTTGAACATTGCATACGCCACGTTATTGTCAGGATTACCCATTGTGTAGTAATCATGAGCTTTTATTCCCAGGATAGAACCTTTTGTAACTGGAGTTCTTACATATCCGTTCAATACATCTAGATATTTAAGCCTTTGGTCGTAAACTTTCATAAGTTCATCGAAATAGCCTTTTTGCTTTGTAGCATCTTTTTCATTAGCTATGAACCAACGCAAGATTTTTGCACCGTTAGTGTAAGTACCAACCTGTGCAACTGGAGCCTCATTAAAAACGCTCTTCCAAGGAGTGTAAGCATCTTTAAAGTTATTAGTTTTTACATATTCAGTATAAATACTGATGTTCTTCAGACATCTAAGGCTGTCTTCGCCATGCCCGAATTTTGACCCATCATCCACACCTTTTTGGCCAAAGGAAGCTGTAGCACTCATAAATAGAATGAACAGTGGAGCTATCATTTTAATTCTCATTGTATGTAAATTTAGTTGTTTATTTCTTTTTTAGTCTACTTTATACTTCATGAACCAACGTTCATTGAATGTTAGTCCGATATTGATCTTAAGGTAATTTTCTTCAAGCATTCCTTTAACTTTAGGACTAATCTTTATATATTGTCCAGAGATGTTAAGCATAGATTTGCTTTGAAAAAGTGGAAAGCCGAAACCAGCTGTAAGACCATATTCTTTAGCACCGTCTTTTCCGTCAACTTTAGTGTATGGTTCGCTGTAGTAACCACCAACTCTATAACGTACTCTTTTAAGATAGTTATGACTTAAGTTGTTTGGAATATATTCTGCACCTACTGCTATTTTTGACAAATTTGAAAAGTAGTTCTTTTCATTATAAAACTTAGAACTCGACCATTTCTGTAGTGTATAGTCTGCTCCAATAGTAAGCTTGTTGTCATAAATATATGTAAAACCTGCACCAAATGAATGAGGAAGATTGAAAGCGTTCTTTATTGTATCAACAGTTTGAGTCAGAGGAAGTGAGGATGAACTATTGTATTTTTGAATATATTTATATCCGGTACTATTCATGTCATGTCCCAATGAATACGTTAAACCAACGTTTATTCTGTTCTTCTTGCTGATATCATATGAATATTGCAAACCAAAATCTGCCTTGAAATCATTTACTGAAATCTTATCCTTTCTTACACTAGATGATGAAGAAGTAGTGTTAAAGGATGTAGTTACTGAATGAGTAATGTCTCCATACAGATAGGAGAAATTAGCACCAACAGAAAGGCCTTTAAATGCTTTATAACCAAACCCAACGAAGATTTGATTTAACCCGCCATCTCCTACATAAGAGTTAAGTGAATTGATCTCATTACCATCCTCGTCTGTATCAATTTGAGTAGTGTTATACAGGTTATATCCTACGGTTGAAAATGGAAGTATACCTACTGTCATACCCATATTTCTGAAAAGTCGGAATTGCATAGCTAGATAGTCGAAGCTTGAATTTTTAGCATTGGTCTGTACGCTGCCCTCTTTGAAATTAGTGTTTTGTAGCGTTATACCAGCATCAAATAGGAATGTCAGAGAATCAATAGCTGAATAAGATGCTGGATTGGAGACGTTAATCTGTGAATTGTTGCGTAATCCGTAACCTATCGTTCCCATACCTTTACTTGTTCCGAATGTCTGATCGGATAACATACCAAATCCGTAGCGGGTATAAGGTGAGTTTGTGCTGGTCTGGGCAAGTACCGAGCCTGCAAAAGTGAGTATTGTTAACGCACTTATCAGCTTTTTATAATTTATCATTATAATTTAATATTCTGTTTAAACCTTTTAATACTAAAAATTTATCTGCAAAGATGATACTTTTTAAGTTTGTATCAAAAGAAAATTCATTTCCGCCCGTTAAAAAAACCAAAAGTCGCGGATAATTATTCCTTAATAATGAAATATAGCCTTTAATTTCCATCTCTATACCTGTCATTACTCCGCTTCTTATTGCTGTTTCTGTATTGATACCATATAATAATGTATCGCCTTCCTTATTTATTAGGGGCAACTTGTCTGTGAAATGATTTAAAGCCTTGAATCTCATCTCTACACCAGGAGAAATGTTTCCTCCTTTATAATTCCCTTTGCTATCTATTAGGTCGTACGTTATGCAAGTGCCAGCATCAATTACAAGTATATCTTTTTCTGGAAAAATATCGTTGGCTGCTATTACAGCTGCAAGTCTGTCCATTCCCAATGTTTCTGGAGTGTGATATTGATTAATAATAGGAATTGCAGTCTGATGGTTAAGAATGAAATGATCAAATGGTATTTCATTTAGTTGATCTTTTATTTTCTGATTTATATCTATAACCGACGAAATTATGCATTTCTCTATAGTATATGAATTACAAACTTCATCTAGAACTTCTAGATGCGTGTTAGAACAATTGTAGACTTTAATAATTTCGTTGTTTTCAAAAACGGCCACTTTAGCCGCTGTGTTTCCTATATCTATTATTAATTTCACTTTCTTCCATTTAAGGTTACAAAGTAAAGTAAAAAAACAATATGTTATATTGTTCTGTTAATATTAATTTTAATTTCTTTGTGGTGAATATCAATCAAAAACAAAATTATATGTTTATATTTTGATTGATAAAACCGATGAAAAACACTTTGTTATTAAATATAATATGAAAAATACATCTCTAAATCGGTGTTGTTATACATTTAAAAATAAGACTGTATGCTTTTAGTAATATCTATAAATCTTTATTTTCTTCAATGATATTGCATTAATTAATTATTTAGATTTATTTTGCATGCGTAAAAAAACAGTTTATGAATAGATGGTGTGCTATAATTTTTCTACTTTTAATAGGATGGGTTAAGGCTAATTCTAGTAATCAGCAAGATAGTATTAAGGTAAGTTTAATTACCTGCGAACCCGGTAACGAAATATATTCTCTTTTTGGTCATACAGCTATAAGATACGAAGATTATACTAACGGTACCGATCTAGTCTATAATTACGGGATGTTCAGTTTTAAAACTCCTAATTTTGTAATGCGATTTATAAAAGGAGAGACAGATTATGAATTGGGTATTATTCCTTATAGATATTTCGAAGCGGAATATGCAATGAGAGGTTCATCTGTTTATCAGCAAACTCTAAATCTTAGCTACGGCGAGAAAGTTAGGCTGAAGAAAATGCTTGATGATAATTATCTGCCTCAGAACCGGACTTATCGTTATAATTATTTTTATGATAACTGCACTACTCGTGCTCGTGATAAGATAGAAGAGTGTTTGGATGGTACATTAAAATATGATGAAGCTAAAATTGAAAAATCTTTTAGAGATATAGTTCATCAATTTACAGAAGGAAGCAATTGGGATGAATTTGGAATAGACTTATGTTTGGGTAGTGAAGCAGATGAATCTATAGATATGCGTAAACAGATGTTTTCACCATTTTATCTTCTTGATGCCTTCAAGAATGCAAAAATAGTAAAAGGTGATTCTGTAAGACAGCTAGTTTATAACGAATCGAAAATAGTAGACGTACAGCCCGAATATGTCGAAAAAGGATTCTTTATATCTCCATTTATATGTGCATGCATATTATTGGTAATATGTATAGGGGTTCTTGTCTTTGAAGTTTACTACAAAAAGATATTCTGGGGCTGGGATGTCGTAATGTTTGGTGCACAAGGAATAGCTGGATGTATAATAGCATTTCTGTTTTTCTTCTCTGTACACCCTACGGTTGGTTCTAACTGGATGATTATGCTGTTTAATCCAATACCTGTAATTTATCTTCCTTTTATGATATATAAGGATATAAAAAGGAAAAAAGACCTCTATCATTATATAAATATTTGTTATTTAACACTTTTTATCGTGATAATTCTTTTGGTAAAACAGAAAATCAATATAACTGTATTACCTTTGACGCTCTCTTTGATGATATGTTCATTAGGACATATTTTATATTATAGACAAATTAATAGATGAAAGGACGCATTTTATCATCGCTTTTGGTAGTAATAAGTTTAAGCAGTATGCAGGCACAGAATTCGCCAAGCGTACCACGCCTTGTTGTAGGTGTTACTATCGATCATCTGCGTGCCGATTATATAGAGGCATTTTCTACTCTTTATGGCGAGAAAGGTTTTAAACGCCTTCTTAGAGAAGGACGATTCTATTCGAATGCCGAATTCAATTTTAATAATGTAGATAAATCATCGGGTACAGCTGCCATATATACTGGTACTACTCCTGCGGTAAACGGAATAATGGGTGATAGTTGGTTTGACCGCAATACATTTACCGTTACTGGATGTGTAGATGATAATAACTACATGGGTATATATACCTCCGAATCGACTTCTGCTGAAAAATTGAAAACTTCTACCATTTCCGATGAACTGATGATTGCTACTCACGGACAAGCCGAAGTTTATTCCATTGCTCCTTCACGAGAAATGGCTGTCTTAATGAGCGGTCATGCCTCCAAAGGTGCTTTCTGGATAAATGACGAAACTGGTAAATGGAGCGGAACAACATATTATACAAACTTTCCAAAGTGGGTATCAACCTATAACGATCAACAAGGACTAGATTTTCGTATTGATAATATTACATGGGGACCTTATCTTCCAGTAACTGCATATGATTATCTTACATCTGATGCTAAACAGATAACATTCAAGCATAATTTCAGTAACGATAAGAAAAATAAATATCGTAAGTTCAAGACAAGCCCCTATGTTAACGAAGAGGTAAACAAGCTTGTAAGCAATTGTGTGAACTTTACCTCTATAGGTCGTGATAATATACCCGATCTTTTGTCTATAGGATATTATGCAGGCAATTTTGAACACAAACCTATTGCCGAGGCACCTATGGAACTGCAAGATATGTATGTACGTCTGGATAGGAATATAGCCGATCTTCTTGATATAATAGATCGTAAGGTTGGGCTACATAATGCATTGATATTCATTACTTCTACAGGCAACTCTGAAAACGAACCAGCCGATGATGTTCAATATAGAATTCCTTCAGGAGAATTTAATGTTAAAAGATGTTCTGCACTACTTAACTTATATTTAGGTGCTATATATGGAGAGGGTAAATATGTAGAAGCTGATTATGAACAAGAAATATTCCTGAATCAAAAACTTATCGAGCAGAAAAAACTTGATATGAATGAGATTCTTAGGAAATCATCAGAGTTTCTTGCTGAATTCAGTGGAGTGCGTAATGTTTACTCATCTCAGCGTATAAAATTAGGCGCTTGGGATCCTTCAATAGATAAGATAAGAAACTGCTATAATCCGAATATATCGGGTGATCTTTACCTTGAAATCCTTCCAGGATGGAAAATAGTAAAAGAACACTCTTTAGATTCGCGTATAGTACGAGATATTTATGCCTCATCTCCACTTATTTTTATTGGTTGGAATACTAAACCTGCTATTATTCATACTCCTGTAAAGATAGGAAATATATCTTCCACTATTTCTCATTCAATGCGCATAAGGGCTCCTAATGCCTCTAATTGTCCTCCTTTGATTGATATTCGTAAAGAATAATTTTATCATCTTGCAATAAATCAGTAATTTATTGTATTTTTGCGCATTATAATAATTTAAGAAAATAATAAAAATAAAATATAAAATGGGATTTAATGAATTTATAGGCAAGTTGTTTGGTAACAAGGCAACTCGCGACATGAAAGAGATTAAACCTTGGGTAGACAAGGTTTTAGCGGTTTATCCGGAAATCTCTAAACTTAGTAATGATGAATTGCGCGATAGGACTAATGAATTGAAGAAATATATTCATGATTCGGCTACTGAAGAAGAAAATAAGATTGAAGAGCTGAAATCAACAATAGAAACTCTTGAACTTGAAGATAGAGAAGCTGTCTTTGCTCAGATAGATAAACTTGAAAAAGATATTCTTGATAAATATGAAAAGGCTCTTGACGATGTGTTGCCACAAGCTTTTTCTATTGTAAAAGACACTGCACGCCGCTTTACTGAAAATGAAGAAATAGTAGTTACTGCTACAGATTTTGATCGTGAACTTGCAAGTAAGGGAAAGGATTTTGTATCAATAGACGGCGATAAGGCTATTTGGAAAAATCATTGGCTTGCTGGAGGTAATGAAATTACATGGAATATGGTTCATTACGATGTACAGCTATTTGGTGGGGTAGTTCTTCATAAAGGAAAAATTGCCGAAATGGCAACAGGTGAAGGTAAGACTCTTGTTGCTACTCTTCCTGTATTTCTAAATGCGTTGACTGGTAATGGTGTACATGTGGTCACAGTAAATGACTATCTTTCAAAACGTGACTCGGAATGGATGGGTCCTCTTTATCAGTTTCATGGCTTAAGTGTTGACTGTATAGACAAACATCAACCTAATTCAGATTCAAGAAGGAATGCTTATAATGCCGACATAACTTTCGGTACAAATAATGAATTCGGTTTTGATTATCTCCGCGACAACATGGCGGTAAGTCCGAAAGATTTAGTACAGCGCAAGCATAATTATGCAATCGTCGATGAGGTCGACTCTGTATTAATTGATGATGCACGTACTCCACTTATCATTTCTGGTCCTGTTCCAAAAGGAGAAGATCAGCTTTTTGAGCAGTTACGTCCTCTAGTAGAACGTTTGTTTGAAGCTCAGAAAAAACTGGCTACCCAGTATTTGGCCGATGCTAAACGCCTTATATCATCCGATGATAAAAAAGATCAAGAAGAAGGTTTTCTTGCTCTTTTCCGCAGTCATAAGGCTCTTCCTAAAAATAAGGCTCTTATTAAATACTTAAGTGAACAGGGTATCAAAGCTGGTATGCTAAAAACAGAGGAAATATATATGGAGCAGAATAATAAGCGCATGCCTGAAGCTGTCGATCCGTTGTTCTTCGTTATAGATGAAAAGATAAATAGCGTAGATCTTACAGATAAAGGTATTGATCTTATAACTGGTAATTCGGCCGATCCTACTCTGTTTGTATTGCCCGACATAACTTCTCAACTGTCTGCTCTTGAAAATGAAACAGACTTGAACGAAGAAGATAAGCTTGCCAAAAAAGATGAACTGCTTAATAACTATGCAATCAAATCAGAACGCGTACATACTATAAATCAGTTGCTTAAGGCGTATGCAATGTTCGAAAAGGATGATGAATATGTAGTTATTGACGGACAGGTTAAGATTGTAGACGAACAAACTGGTCGTATAATGGAAGGTCGTCGTTATTCAGATGGTTTACATCAAGCAATCGAAGCTAAGGAAGGTGTTAAAGTAGAAGCTGCTACTCAGACATTTGCTACAATTACACTTCAGAATTATTTCCGTATGTATCACAAGCTTTCTGGTATGACCGGTACAGCCGAAACCGAGGCAGGTGAATTCTGGGATATATATAAGTTGGATGTTGTAGTAATTCCAACAAATCGTCCTATCTCTCGTCATGATATGAATGATCGCGTTTACAAGACTAAACGTGAAAAATATAAAGCTGTAATTGAAGAAATTGAAAAGATGGTTCACGAAGGACGTCCAGTTCTTGTTGGTACTACTTCTGTAGAAATTTCTGAGATGTTAAGTAAGATGCTTACAATGCGTAAAATAGAACACAATGTTCTTAATGCTAAACTTCATCAACGTGAAGCAGATATTGTGGCTCAAGCTGGTCAAAAAAGTATTGTAACTATAGCTACAAATATGGCTGGTCGTGGTACTGATATCAAGCTTAGCGCCGACGTGAAGGCGGCAGGAGGTTTGGCTATAATTGGTACAGAGCGTCATGAGAGTCGTCGTGTAGACCGTCAGTTACGTGGACGTGCCGGTCGTCAAGGAGACCCTGGATCTTCTGTTTTCTTTGTGTCTCTTGAAGATGATTTGATGCGTCTGTTCTCGTCTGATAGAATTGCAAATGTTATGGACCGCCTGGGATTTAAGGAGGGCGAGATGATTGAACATAAAATGATATCAAATTCTATAGAACGTGCTCAGAAGAAAGTTGAAGAGAATAACTTCGGTATTCGTAAACGTTTATTAGAGTATGATGATGTCATGAACAAACAGCGTGTAGTTGTATATACAAAACGCCGTCATGCACTTATGGGTGAACGTATCGGTATGGATATAGTAAATATGATATGGGACCGTTGTGTTTATGCAGTAGAACTTGGTGATTATGAAAATTTGAAGATGGAAATGCTGCAGACTCTTAGTATGGAACCTCCTTTTACCGAAGAAGAATATCATGGTAAGAAGAAAGAAGATTTGGCAGAACAGATATTCGAAGCTGTAATGGCTAACTTCAAGCGTAAGACTGACCGTATGGCTCAGATTGCAAATCCAGTAATCAAACAGGTATACGAGACACAGGGACATATGTATGAAAATATAATGATACCTATTACAGACGGAAAGAAACTTTATAATATCTCTGTAAATCTTAAGAAAGCATACGAAACAGAAGGCAAGGAGATTGTAAAATCGTTCGAGAAAGCTATTCTACTTCATACTATAGATGATGCATGGAAAGAAAATCTCCGTGAACTTGATGAACTTAAACATTCTGTTCAGAATGCAAGTTATGAGCAAAAAGATCCATTATTGATATTTAAGCTTGAATCTGTAGGATTATTCGATAGTATGGTTACTAAGATTAATAATAATACCATTGCTGTATTGATGCGAGGACAGATACCTGTACAAGAACCTGAACAGGTACGAGAAGCCGCCCCCGAAGAACATATTCAGAGAAATCAGTATAGGGAAGAAAAAGAAGATTTGAGCGATCCTCATCAGCAGGCTGCGGCTCAGCACGATACACGTGAGATAAAGCGTGAACCTATACGTGCCGAAAAGACAGTAGGACGTAATGATCCATGTCCTTGTGGAAGTGGAAAGAAATTTAAAAACTGCCACGGTCGCGAAGCTTGATAAAGTATTTGTAATATATAGAAAGCACCTATTGTCGTAAGATAGTAGGTGCTTTCTATATATTAAAATGTAAAAAGAATGATATTATTTTAATATTTAAATAAATTCTAGATTATTATATACAATATAATCAAAAAAATGTATATTTGTTTTTGTATTAATAATTGTTTATATGCATAAATATTCTTATATAGCTATACTCTTTTTTAATGTGCTGTTGGCAGGTTGCTCATCTATTCAGCCTGTATATCTTGATCAATTGCAAGCAGCCGATATTAGTTTTCCCGAGCAGATAAAAAGTGTTGGAGTTGTTACTATATCGGATTATAAAACTAAAGTAGATTCCAAACAAGTAGCTTATAAAGTAAAAGGAAATACAAAATTGGGCGTTCAGACTATGGCTAAAAGAATAGCAGATGCTAATTATTTTGATAGAGTAGTAGTATGTGACTCTACTATAAATATACAATTTAATGCCCCATTATCGACCGACTCTTTTAAGCATGAAGTAATGACAAATGTTATGAACGATCTTAATGTAGACATGATTTTTTGTCTAGATAGCATAAATATAGATTTGTATAAGATAGATAACTCTATTTTGGGACTACCATACGATGCACTTGAAGGAATTGTTACTCCATATATTCAAATGTATGTGACTTCAAGAAAGTCTCCACTTTATATAGTTCAGAAAACAGATTCACTTTTTTGGGATATTACTCCACGCTTAAATATTAATGATATTGTTGATGATGCATCTGAATATATAGTATCAAAACCAATAGATAATATTCTGCCTCATTGGAAGGAGATAGTAAGATTCTATTATGATGGGGATAATGTAGAAATGCGAGATGCTGGAGTAAATGTACGTAATAATGAGTGGAATGAAGCTTATAAATTATGGAAGCAGGTATACGAGACTAAGAAAGGAAAGATGAAAATGAAATCAGCTTTTAATATAGCAGTTTATAACGAATCAAAAGACAATATAAAGGAAGCTCTTGAATGGTTAGATAAAAGTGAATCATTGGCAAAAAAAGATTCGGAAGATCTTGTTCTTATAGTAAAATATAGGTCTGAATTATTAAAAAGAAGCAATGATCTTCTTAAATTAAATATTCAAATGAGCCGATTTATTGATAAAAAGATAGAATAAAAGTTGTAGAATAGATTTTTTTTGTATTTTTGATAATGTAATTTTATAAAATTAAATAAATAGCCATGAAACTTACTTCACAATCACATAATAATATTCAATCTTCATTACAGGAAGCATTCAATAGTTATATTGATTTAGATAATCCTGTAATTACTGATATTCATATTCAACCTAAACAAGATAGTGGAGAATTAATTATTTTCAATGATGATGAAGAAGAATTGGCGCATACTGTAATCGAAGAGTGGATAGATTATGATGAGGATGATTTTTATAGTAGTGTAGAGAAAATGTTGAGTTCAGAACTTGAAGCTTTGAAGGATAGCGGGGTTATTGACAAATTATGTATCATTAAGCCGTTTTCTTTTGTATTGGTAGATGAGGATAAGGAGACAATAAGTGATTTATTGTTGATTGATGATGATACATTGCTTTTAAATGATGAACTGTTAAAAGGCCTTGATGAAGAATTAGATGCCTTCCTAAAAGATTTACTTGAGAAGTAGTTGTTTGCTTTCAACATTTAATTTATTTTTTATTCTATGCATTTAAAAAAAATCCTATTAACCATTGGGATTATTTTTCTACTAACCGATTATAGTTTTGCTTCTGAAGTTACCACTTCAGAATATAAAATTAATTACCTGCACGATCTTAATAAAGATTCTGTAGTTAAGCATAGCCAGCTACTTGCAAACACACCTCAAGAAATAACTTATCTAAAAAAAATGCTTTCTTTATCTGAAAAGAAAGATTCTACTTATTTACAAGGACTAATTCTTTCATTAATAGTAAAAAATTACTATAATAGATTTATGGTAGATAGTGCTCGGTATTGGATAAAAAAAGTAGAAAAAGTTACTTTAGAGAATAAGCAATATAGATATTTTTTTGATTCATATAACCTTTACTGTTCTTTAGAAGTTTATTTACAGAATTATGATGTAGCCATAGAACATGCAAATCGTTTATACTTAATGGCTAAAGATATTAATAATATTGATGGTTTGATTGCTTCATATGAGAACTTGGGGATTATTTACATGGAAACTTTTAGATATGTAGAGGCGATAAAATCATTTAAAGAAGGTCTTGAGCTTCAAAGTAGACAGAAAAGTAAACGTTATGGATATGAATTCCAGTTTACTTCTTACATTATAGAATCTTATCTAAAACTGAAGGATTTTAGGAATGTAGAAAAAAACATAGAACAAGCTTATTTAATCCTAGACAATTGGAAAAAGAAAAACAATAATATACCTCTTAAAAGATGTTTGTGGTTATTGGATTCTTATAAAATTGAGATGTATGTAGTGAGAAAAATGCCTGAGAAAGCTAAGGAGTATATAGATGAAGCAAAGATAAATATGAAAAATGTTAATGATCTATATGTTTATTATTATTATTATTATGTTTCAGCTTTATATAATCAACTTATAGAAAATTATCCTCAAGCTCTAGATGATATAGCAAAGATATTATGTGAGAATGATTATTTACCAGCTATCCAATTAAAGGCTAAAATACTACTTGAATCCAAGAAATATAAAGAATCGGCATTGGTTTATGAAAAAGCCTTGAATATTGTAGATACCACTTATAACGAGAGTATTTCTAAACAGATAAATCAGTTACGAACTATTCATGAAGTAGATAAATTAGAGCTTAAAAATAAAGAACTTGAAATTGAGTCAAGAAACAGTAAACTAAGGCTGGTATGGGCTTTAGCCGGACTATTTTTATTCATCTCTATTATAAGTATTATTTATAATATAAGAATACGAATAATAAGAAATAAATTACGTATTTCGGATAAGTTATTAAAAGAAGATAAGAAAAAACTTATTAAATCAGAACATGATTTACTTATAGCTAAAGAAAAAGCTGAACTCTCTAGCAAATATAAAGATATATTTTTAGCTAATATGAGTCATGAAGTAAGAACACCATTGAATGCCATTATAGGTTTTTCTTCAGTATTGACAGAACTATATGATAATAATGAATGTAAAGAATATGTTTCTATAATAAGGAAAAACTCCGATTTATTACTTAAACTTATAAACGATACGGTAGATGCTTCTTCGTTACAAACCGGGCAGTTAAAATTTGAATTTGATAGATATGAGGTGAGATCTATGTGTCAGTCGCTTGCAGAAGAACTGAAAATTCATGTTAGTAATGATATCGTATTTAAATTTATTCCTGATGAAAAAGAGTGCTACTTATTTACTGATGAAATAAGACTTAAGCAGTTACTTAGAAATCTATTGATTAATTCGATGAAATTTACTAGTAATGGAGAAATTTGTCTGAAATATATTATAAATGAAGATAGTATTGAATTTATAGTAGAAGATACTGGTAGTGGTATTCCTAAGGAAAAGCAGGAAGAAATATTTGAATCTTTCCAAAAGGTAGATACTTTTTCGCAAGGAATTGGGTTGGGATTAACTTTGACCAAATTAATTGCAGATAAGTTAGATGGTAAGATAATTATAGATTCAACTTATACTTTTGGTACGCGAATGATATTTATTCATCCTATAAAATAAATAAAATGAAAAGTAAAAACATTATTTACAGCTTATTCAGTGCAGCGATTGCATCGTGTATGCTTTTATCTTGTTCCTCGAATGACGGGATTACAGATAAAACAGATGTAGAAAGTTCAATAAACGATTTATTGAGCTCTAATAAAGGCCAATCGGTTCTTGTTGATATTGATTATCATGTAAGTTCCGATTATAAAATTTCTTTTAATGTTTACTCTGAAAATCCTTATGAAGTTACTTCAAATGGAATAATAAAAAAAGAAAATGTAACTCCAATCTTGAATGGAATGACAGATGCTAACGGAAAGTTTAGTTTTTCTAAATATATTCCCGATAATGTGAATGAGATTTATATAACATCTGATAATGCTGGTGTACCTATGATGCTTCATGGCGTTATTTCTAATGGAAGTGTAACACCCGAGCTATTTGATATGAATAGTATGATTGAAAATACGACTTCTAATTCACGAGGTTCAAATTATACTTCTTTTTTATTAGGTGAGTGGAATTATTTGGGAAAGCCTAAATATATAGATAATGTTTCATTTAAAATTGGTGGGGCTGAACTAAAAGACATAAACAAGAGTTTGCCGGAGTGGGAGCGCGTTAATGATAAATTTACTACTTCTAAAGGTATAAGTGTTGATAAAGATGCCGAGATATGGTTAAGTGTAATTAGTGACAAATCCATATTTAATAATGCGATAGGATACTATTGTTATAATAACAGTGTTGAAAAGGATAATGTAAAAGAAATTTTAGCATTCCCTTCTACTAGAACATATACTTTGCTTAATGATGGACTACATAATGGTGAGTATATTAAACTTAAATATCTAAATCCTACAACAGGAGAAAAGAGTGATGTTTTCCCTGCAGGTACAAATATAGGATGGGTATTAAGAACCTCTGCGTATAATATGCTTACTTCTACAGTTACAGAAGGATGGTCACAATTTTATTCTGAAAAATCATGGAATCCTGAAAAAACTAAAAAATCACATACTGCTATCTTCTCTACTGCTAAGGGAAATATTATTCTGGCATTCGAAGATATGAATAACGAAGGATTCTTCGGAGGAGATAATGACTGTAATGATGTTATATTGCATGTAGCATCAAAACCTTCGGATGCTATAAAAGGTAATATTACAGAAATAGAAGAGGATAAAGAGCCTGTAACTGTTGTAGAAAATCAGGAAGCAGTAAAGCCATTATCCGGAATAGTTAGCACTACAGGACGTGATTATAGATTGAATAATATATTTGTATACTCTAAATCTAATTTTACAGTAGTAGATAATAATGTAGAGTCGATAAATGATGTTATTTATATCAGTAACAGAGAAAATATTAATAATATAATATTGAAAAATTGCTCTGAAAAATCAAGAGCTAATCTGATGGTAAGCTTATACGATATTTTGAGTAGAAGAGGAAAAGTTATTCATACAACAGTTAAAGATTATATCATTGAAGTAAGCGCTAGCAGATCAATTGTAGAGACAGAATCCAAATCTCCTGCTGATATAATTGAAAGTGTTATAGAAAAATATAAAGAGTCAATAATGGATGGTGTAACTTTAAGGATAGAGTTTAAGAGTTCATTTGAACCTGTGCCGTATAAGGATTTCGTAAATGCGATTCCTTTGCCTCCTTATTCTGCTTTTATAGTAAACGATTAATTATATAATTAAAAAGAGGATGTTATAGCATCCTTATAAAAGTCCTCCTAGTAATGCTAGGGGGATTTTTATATTTAATGATATCGATAAGCTAATAATCGAATGTATATATGTAAAAACAGTCATATCACTACTATAGAACATAGATTGATATGACTGTTTATTTTTTTTTATGTTAGAGTTCTATCTATTTTTCATATTTTTATATGAGACAATATAACTCTCAATAGTAAAATAAATTTTTACTTCTTAAGTGCGGCAATGCTCTCTTTCAATGTTGAAATCTTACTTTCTGCATCAGCTTGTTTTTTGCGTTCTATGTCGATTACATTAGCCGGAGCATTGTTTACAAATTTCTCGTTGCTTAGTTTTTTTAGTACGCTTTGAAGAAATCCTTCTTGATACTTCAAATCAGCCTCTAATTTCTTCAACTCCTCTTCTACATTGATAAGGTCGCCTAATGGGATAAAGTATTCAGTTGTACCTACCATAAAAGATGAGGCACCTTCTGGTTTGGCAGAAACCACTGTTATAGTCGATAGATTACAAAGTTTCTTTATAACATCTGCGTAAGCTATAATTTCTTTTTCTTCGCCTATTATCTCAAGTTCCAAAGAATCTTTCTGCGCTATATTTTTTTGAAGACGGATAGTACGAACACCACTTATAACTTCTTTGAGCTTGTTGAATGTATTTACAAGAGTTGCTGCATCTTCAATATTACGATCGGCATATTTCTCCATTTCAACCGTCATGATGCTTTCTCCATCTTTTCTGTCATAAATATGTTGCCATAATTCTTCAGTAATGAATGGCATGAAAGGATGCAGTTGTTTAAGTAATATATCAAAGAAATGTAGTGTAGTTTCGAACGTTTTTCTGTCAATAGGCTGTCCGTAAGTCGGTTTTACCATTTCCAAATACCAGCTTGAGAATTCATCCCAGAATAGCTTGTATACTACCATCAAGGCTTCGCTTAGACGATATTTGCTAAACAAGTCTGTAATTTCTGCTGTTGCAAGTACTAACTGGCTGTCAAACCATTCTGTTGCAAGCTTTGCATATTCAGGTTGTTCTATGTCGGCTACTTCCCATCCTTTTACAAGGCGGAATGCATTCCATATTTTATTGTTGAAATTACGTCCCTGCTCACACAATGAATCGTCAAACAGAATGTCGTTACCTGCTGGCGCAGCAAGCATCATACCCATACGTACTCCATCGGCGCCGAATCGTTCTATAAGTTCCAATGGATCGGGCGAGTTGCCTAATGATTTAGACATCTTGCGACCTAGTTTGTCACGTACAATACCTGTAAAGTATACATTTTTGAATGGCATTTTTCCTTCATATTCGTAACCTGCCATAATCATACGTGCAACCCAGAAGAAGATAATATCCGGACCGGTTACCAAGTCACTGGTAGGGTAGTAGTAGTTCATCTCATCATTGCCGGGATTGTTTATGCCATCAAAAAGAGATATAGGCCATAACCATGAAGAGAACCATGTATCCAAGCAATCCTCATCCTGACGCAAATCGGCCATAGTAAGAGTGCTGTTACCAGTCTTTTCCTGTGCCATTTTAAGTGCTTCTTCTTCAGTAGCAGCTACTACATATCCTCCTTCAGGAAGGAAGTATGCAGGAATGCGATGACCCCACCATAACTGACGGCTTATACACCAGTCCTTTATGTTTTCCATCCAATATTTATAGGTGTTCTTGTATTTTGAAGGATAGAATTTTATATCGTCGCTCATTACAGCTTCTAATGCAGGCTGAGCAAGCTTTTCCATATTAAGGAACCATTGCATTGAAAGCTTAGGTTCGATAGCAACATTTGTACGTTCCGAAAAGCCAACTTTATTGGTGTATGCTTCTACCTTTTCCATAAGATCGGCATCCTGAAGATCTTTTTCAATCTGCTTACGTACATCGAAACGGTCCATACCTACATAAAGGCCTGCTGCTTCGCTTATTGTACCATTATCATTGAAAATATCAATAGTCTGAAGGTTGTACTTCTCTCCAAGCATGTAGTCATTTACGTCGTGGGCAGGTGTTACCTTAAGACATCCTGTACCGAATTCTATATCTACATAATCATCTTCAATTACAGGAATTGAACGTCCTACCAATGGAACAATTACTCTTTTTCCTTTCAACCACTCATTCTTTGGGTCGTTTGGGTTGATACACATCGCGGTATCGCCCATTATAGTTTCGGGACGAGTTGTAGCAACTACGGCATAGCGACCTTCTGCATCGCCTTCAACCTTGTAGCGTAAATAGTAAAGTTTGCTATTTTCTTCTTTATATATTACCTCTTCGTCACTAAGTGCGGTGAGTGCTTTGGGATCCCAGTTCACCATACGTACACCGCGGTAAATAAGACCTTTGTTGTATAAGTCTACAAATACCTTCAATACACTTTCCGAACGAATCTCGTCCATAGTGAAAGCTGTACGGTCCCAGTCGCATGAGGCACCAAGTTTGCGTAATTGTTTAAGAATAATGCCACCATGTTCGTCGGTCCATTCCCATGCGTGTTTCAAGAATTCGTCACGAGTAAGGTCTGTCTTTTTTATACCTTGCTGTGCAAGACGATTTACAACCTTAGCCTCGGTTGCTATTGAAGCATGGTCGGTACCTGGTACCCAGCATGCATTCTTGCCTTCCATGCGTGCACGGCGTACAAGTATATCCTGTATAGTATTATTAAGCATATGTCCCATATGTAGCACACCTGTAACATTAGGAGGAGGAATGACGACGGTGTAAGGTTCACGTCCATCGGGTTTAGAACTGAATAGTTTATTTTCCAGCCAGTACTGGTACCATTTTCCCTCTACATCTGCGGGATTATACTTACTTGCTAATTCCATTGTAATATATCATTAATTTATTATCGAATAATTAGATGCAAAATTAATAAAACTCAATGGATTATGGAGTATTTTGTTATTAGGAATATCTAAAAATATTGAATTATACCTTACATTTTATCTCATTCGGATACTTGATGATAATATGTAAACTTTGTAAAATGATATGAAATGATGATAGTAAAGTCTCATTATTTAGTTATTGCCTGTTCTAAATGGACTATATCTATAAGTTGCATCTGATACTGTGTAAACAGAATGATTTTATTCTTTTAATTTATAAAAATAGATACGAGAGACATTATGTGTATTTTTTTTTAAGGTAAATAGTAGATATAAAAAATGCAACATATATTTGTAGTGGTTAATTGGCTTCTACATAATTATAATACATTGGTTTTTATATTTTAGGTGTTTTGTACACCCTTATTTTTTGTTGAATGAAATTTATTTATCGATTAATTGAAATTATTGATTATTTTATACATGTTCAGTCAGATAACTATTAATCAACTATACTTATATTGATAAGTTACATAGCATGACTTAATACATAAATATTTTATTTCAGATTAAACCAAGTAGGACGGGTATCAGCTTCTATATAAGACTTTACATTATCGCCTACACCAATTTTATGAGTAAGAATATAATTACAATGAGTCTTGCCACTTGTGTGTTTGTTGAAAGACATCTCAAATTCATATCTGCAGTCATCTTCCAATATTTCGCGACCCTTATTTCTGGCTGCAATGTAGCTTATTTTTAGTATAGCCTTTGTTTTATCTTTTTTCGGGTCAACGGATATTTTAGGTTGTTTTTCATATTAGTATAAATTATTATCTTTGTCTCATGAAATCCAATAATATTCTTAGAGACATCCTTCCTGATATATTAGTAGACAACTTTGATATCGTCAAACATGAAAAAACTGACTCTCGTTTTGATATCTGGCTTAACGAGAAAAAGGTCAAGTTAGAAGATGACGAGCATAATAATGATATCATCTCCCATGGTTTCACCGATTATCGTACGATCCAAGATTTCCCTATTCGTGGTAGGGCCTGCTTCCTTCACGTGTGCAAGCGCAAATGGCTTGACAAATCCAGTGGTGAGATATTCAGCTATGAATGGGATCTCTCAGAACACGACAAGACCAGGCTTAATGCCGAGTTTGTCGATTTTTTAAAAGGTGGAGATTGAGAGTACTCCTATAAATATCTCTACTTTAGCTGAACGTTTTGGTCTTAAAGGCCAGACACTCCGCAAGCAATACAAGGAGGTGATAAGCGACTATCGTACCTGGGATCAACTTGAGCATGCCCATGAGTACCTGCTTTTCCCTGATAATCTTGGAGAGGACCTCAGCCTTGATGAGACCTGTCTTAGTAATGGTGATGTCTATACGATACTTACCAATAAAGCCGGCCATGGACGCAAAGGAACTTTAGTTGCAATAGTAAGAGGCGTCTCTTCTGATAATGTTATATCTATATTCAATCAACTTCCACATAATAAGCGAAAAAAAGTGAGAACTATAACTACCGACCTGTCGTCGGCCATGATGTTGATAGCCAAAAAATCATTCACTTATGCAAAATTGATAAACGACCGTTTCCATGTACAACAGTTGATGTCAGAGGCCATTGACCAGATGCGAATTCACTTTAGATGGCAGATCCTTGATGAAGAGAACAAATCAATAAAGGAGCATCGTATTAGGCGAAAAAAGGCCAGGAGCGTATCAGAAAGAGAAGAGATAGGATTATGGACTCCAATACGAATGGAGAATGGTGAGACTATGCCACAAATAATGGTTAGAAGCAAACATATAATGTTGAGACACAAAACAAAATGGAATCAGCAACAAAGAGACAGGGCAGATATACTTTTTAGACAATTCCCTAGATTGGAATCAGCATACAAGTTATCAATGGACCTTACTGATATCTTCAATAAAAAGATTGAGCCCAAAAAAGCAATAGTAAAGCTTGCAAGATGGTATAAAGATGTGGAAATGTTTGGAGAGAACAGCCTAAACAAGGTCTTAGATACTTTTGAAAATCATTATAGGACTATAATTAATTATTTTGATGGAAGACTTACTAATGCTTCTGCGGAATCTTTCAATGCAAAGATTAAAGCTCTAAGGACACAGTTTAGAGGAGTTGGAGATATTAAGTTCTTCATGTACAGACTCACAAAGTTATACGCATAACAAATAAGTAAACAACTTAATTTATCCGCAGAGCCCCTTTTTCTTGTTCCTTTTTCTTGTTCCTTTTTCTTGTCACCTGCAAAAGCTTAAGAATAACAACTTAATTTATCCGCAGAGCCCTTTTTTCTTGTAGCTATAAGTAGGATTTCCTTTTATTTTAAAGCCATCATCTTCTCCTATATTTGTTATTTTACATGAATTCTTCGATGTAAATGATGCTATGAAACCATCATCCGAACTAAATGTCATTCCCACAACAGAAGATGGTGCTTCAATTTCCTTTGTTTCGATCTCTTTTTCAATATTGTAAGTAACAGGTTGATCCGAAGTGGTACTTTTGGTATAAAAATAATATCCACAATAGATAATAGCTGCGATTATTATTAGTTTGATAAATCTTATAAGATACTCCATTGTATGTGAAAAATAAATTTTAATATTTTATTATATAAATAGTGTTTATAATATTATACAAATATAATAAAGAGAAATTTATTTAAAGTAATTTTGTAAATAAATAAACAAATAAAAGATGCATACTCGTAAAGAACAGATGGAAGCTTTCGGACACTTCCTCGATATACTCGACGAACTTCGTCAGAAATGTCCCTGGGATAAGAAACAAACTAATCAGACTCTCCGCCCAAATACAATAGAAGAGACTTATGAACTGTGCGATGCACTTATGAAGGACGACAAGAAAGAGATTTGTAAAGAGCTGGGCGATGTATTGCTGCATGTTGCGTTCTATGCAAAGATAGGAAGTGAAACCGGCGATTTTGATATTAAGGATGTTTGCGACAGCCTTACCGAAAAGCTTGTTTTTCGTCATCCACACGTGTTTGGGGAGGTAAAAGCCGATACTCCAGATGCTGTATCTAAAAACTGGGAACAGCTCAAGATGAAGGAAAAAGATGGAAATAAACGTGTGCTTAGTGGAGTACCAGATGCGCTACCTTCACTCATAAAGGCTTACAGAATACAAGATAAGGCCAGAAATGTAGGATTCGACTGGGAAGATCGTTCGCAAGTATGGGATAAGGTAAAAGAAGAAATAAGCGAATTTGAGGCTGAGGTAGAGAATATGGATAAGGAGAAAGCCGAAGCGGAATTTGGTGACGTCATGTTTAGTCTTATAAATGCTGCGCGTCTTTATAAAATAAATCCCGACAATGCTCTTGAAAGGACTAACAATAAGTTTATAAGACGATTTAACTATCTTGAAGATAATACAATAAAAAAAGGAAAGAATCTTAAAGATATGACTCTTGAGGAGATGGATGCTATATGGAACGAGGCTAAAAAGCAGGAAAAAATTTAATTAATTAATCGCTTCATATATATGAGACGATTGTCCCATATATATAAAACGATCGTCCCACTATAATGATACGATCGGCTCATTATAGTGGGACGAATATTTTGACCTGTTTTTTTTAATCAGTTGATTTGTTCTGTTACTTATCTTTATAGAGTCTCTTATTTATTTCTTGGTGGTTGATGCATTATTTTTAGCATCTCTCTATGGAATTTAGTTTCGGCAACCTGAATTTTGTACAGTTTACGTGGCGAGATAATATTTTTGAATTTAGGGATGTAACTAATTTCAAGTTGGTCGGAATTAAGCTTTGCATTTGCCAGTTCGTCTATTATAGCCTCATATTCCTCATCAGAAGTATTAGGATCCTTCCCTTTTCTGGCACTTCTCCATGCCTTATTGTTTATTTCCGCCTTACGGTCCTGCATTTCAAAATATACCGGAAAGAAACGTGCCGCTTCATCTTTTGTAAGATCAGCTTTGTTCATAAGATATTGCTGTTGCTTTTCTCTGAACTCTTCCTTCGAGATAGAAGGTCTTTTTCCCTGGGCGTTCACTGTTATTATAAACAAGAGAGAAAATATAGTAAGTGTCATTATTTTTTTTATCATATCATTCCTTATTTATTATGTTAGTTATCTGCATCGGTAAGGTATGTATATAAAGAATAGTCGTCTATCCTCGAGTTATCTACAATACTTTCTACTTCTTCATCAGAAAGTTGTGTTGTCTGTGACGTGGTAAACATTTGCTTCTCTGTATTTGGCTTTTCCAAGAAAACCTTTACGCTGAGCATCAGCCCGCAAAACATAGCCGTCATATATATCCATGGCTTTATTCTCTGCCATGTCGATATTTTATGAAAACTGTTTTCTTTTTCAGGAAGCTTGTCCATAAGATTATCTTTGAAGTTCTCGAAATAACCTTCGGGCACCTTAAACGGATTTTTCTTTCCGCATTTCTTCAATATATTATCTTCTTCCTTCATACTTATATCTCCTTTCTAAACTTTAGATTCTTAATTACTTAAAAGGTTTAAAGTTAATCTTTTAAAAGATTTTCTATTTTCTTTACTGCATGATGGTAGGATGCTTTCAATGCGCCTACTGTAGTGCCCAGAATTTGGGAAATTTCGTCATACTTCATCTCCTGAAAATACTTCAGGTTGAATATGATTTTCTGTTTTTCGGGCAATGTATTAATTGCTTGCTGGAATTTCATTTCCATTTCGTCTCCATCAAAATATTCGTCACCTTCCAACTGGTTTATCATGTTTGCTTCGGCATCATCTATAGATAGTTGGTTTATTGCGCGCTGTTTATTTAAAAAAGCCAGACTTTCATTGAATGCTATTCGGTATAGCCACGTAGATATCTTCGCGTCTCCCCTAAAATAATCAATGTTTGTCCATGCTTTTATGAATGTATTTTGTAGAACGTCGTTTGCGTCATCATGAGAATATACCATTCTTCTTATCTGCCAGTACAGTTTTTCACTATACTCATTAACTATGCGTTCAAAGGCTTCTCTTTGAGACAAAGTATCTTGCAGTAATATGGCTATTTCTTTTTCATTATACTTCTCCATATATTCTGTATAGGGATGTTTTATACAATATTATTAGATGTAAAGTTAGTCGTTTCGTTTAAACTATAGTTGAATTTTTAAGTTTTCTTTAGCTATTATTGTTGATGGAAATACTTCAGTTGCTTCTTTCAATAATATATTTTCATCTTCATATCTAGCAGAGAAATGACCAATTACCAATTTTTTTACTTCTGCTTCCTTTGCCAGGATAGCAGCTTCCATGGCTGTAGTATGAAAAGTCTCCTTTGCTCTTCTAAGTTCTGTTTGTGCGAAGGTTGCTTCATGGAATAGTAAATCTACATTTTTTATGCTGTCAATTATTGATGGAAGATATATTGTATCCGAACAGTAAGCGTATTTTCTCGGTTCATATGGTGCTGTTGTAAGCTTATCATTAGGTATAGTTTCTCCATCTTCTGTAATGAAGTCGTATCCGTTCTTTATACAATTTATATACGCTATAGGAATTTTGTAATAATCCATCATCTCTTTTATAATGTGCCGTTGAGCCGGTTTTTCTTCAAAAAGAAATCCGCAACAAGGCATTCTGTGACGTAGTGGGATAGTCGTAATTTTTAGTGAGCGATCTTCATATATAACATCACTTACTTTTGGATTTATTGCATGAAATTCTATATTATAGTTCATTCCTTTACAGAAGTAGTCTAGCTGAGGCTGTATTATCTTCTCAAGATCAGAATGGGCATATATATGCAGGATAGCTGTTCTGCCCAGAAGAGCCAGAGTAGAGATTAAGCCCATAAGTCCAAAGCAATGGTCTCCATGAAGATGAGATATGAATATATGATTTAGTCGGCTGAACTTTAGCTTAGATCGTCTGAATTGAAGTTGTGCACCTTCTCCGCAATCTATCATGAAAAGATTGTCCCTGAAGTTTATTACTTGGGAAGAAGCGAAATGCTTGGTGGTTGGTAGCGCCGATCCACATCCCAATATGTTTATCTCAAATTTTTCCATTTACTGCAAATGTACAAATATTTGTATTATTATTACTATAACAATTTAGAGGGATATTTTTTTTATGATGCTTTAATCTATATTCAAAAGATTATGGAGGATTCTTTTGTGAAGGATATGTGAAATATATAACTACATCATTCACGCTTAATGTTGTGAGTGTAAGTGGGTTGGAATTGTGAATGATGTGACATTAGTTTTAATTTATAGTATGCTTACATTCATACAGTCAATAAACTATCTACAAGTAATTTGATACATTTATTATAAAAAGCAAAATAGCGACTGATTTTATTCATAAAAAAGGAGATGCAAACGGAATTAATCCGAATGCATCTCCTTTATATTATTAACTAAGTAATCTTATTACTTACCGTTTTCCAACTGTTCTTTCAATGCAGCAAGTGCGTCGATGTCACCTAATGTAGTTGAAGCAGCTTGGTTCTGGATTGATGAAGTTTCATCTTTCTTAGATGATTTCTTTGCAGAAGCTTTCTTTTCAGCTTTTTCTTCAGCTTTAGCTACATCTTCGAATATACGGCTGTGAGAAAGGATGATTCTCTTAGCATCTTTGTTGAACTCTATAACTTTGAATTCAAGCTTTTCGTCTAACTGAGCCTGTGCACCATCTTCTTTTACTAAGTGTTTTGGAGTTGCAAAACCTTCAACACCGTAAGGAAGAGCTACAACAGCACCCTTGTCTAACAATTCGATGATAGTACCTTCGTGTACAGAACCTACAGTAAATACTGTTTCGAATACATCCCAAGGATTTTCTTCCAATTGTTTGTGACCTAAGCTTAAACGACGGTTTTCTTTGTCGATTTCCAATACTTGTACGTCGATTTCAGCACCAATCTGAGTGAATTCTGATGGGTGTTTGATTTTCTTAGTCCAAGAAAGGTCAGAGATGTGGATTAAACCATCAACACCTTCTTCGATTTCTACGAATACACCAAAGTTTGTGAAGTTACGTACTTTAGCAGTATGTTTAGAACCTACAGGGTATTTTTCTTCAATAGTTTCCCATGGATCCTGACGTAATTGCTTGATACCAAGAGACATCTTACGTTCGTCACGATCAAGAGTCAAGATAACAGCTTCTACTTCGTCACCAACTTTCATGAAGTCCTGTGCAGAACGTAAGTGCTGTGACCAAGACATTTCAGATACGTGGATAAGACCTTCTACGCCTGGAGCGATTTCGATGAATGCACCGTAATCAGCCATAACAACGACTTTACCCTTAACCTTATCACCTACTTTAAGTTCAGCGTTAAGAGCATCCCATGGATGAGGAGTAAGTTGTTTCAAACCAAGAGCGATACGTTTCTTTTCGTCATCGAAGTCAAGGATAACAACGTTAAGTTTCTGATCAAGTTCAACAACCTCTTTAGGATCGCTAACACGTCCCCAAGAAAGGTCTGTGATGTGGATCAAACCATCTACGCCACCAAGGTCGATGAATACACCGTAAGATGTGATATTTTTAACAGTACCTTCAAGTACCTGTCCTTTTTCAAGTTTACCGATAATGTCTTTCTTCTGTTGTTCAAGTTCTGCTTCGATAAGAGCTTTGTGAGAAACAACGACATTTTTGAATTCCTGGTTGATTTTAACAACTTTGAATTCCATTGTTTTACCTACGAACAAATCGTAGTCGCGGATAGGCTTAACATCAATCTGAGAACCTGGCAAGAATGCTTCGATGCCAAATACGTCAACGATCATACCACCCTTAGTACGACACTTGATGTAACCCTTAATAATTTCTTCTGATTCAAGAGCAGCGTTAACACGATCCCAAGAACGAGTTGCACGAGCTTTTTTGTGTGAAAGGATCAACTGACCTTTTTTGTCTTCCTGATTTTCAATGTATACTTCTACAGTATCACCTACAGTAAGTTCAGGATTGTAACGGAATTCGCTCAATGGAATGATACCGTCTGATTTGTAACCAATGTTAACAACAACTTCACGTTTGTTCATTGAGATTACAGTACCGTCAACAACCTCACGGTCGTTTACTTTGTTAAGAGTACCATCATAAGCTTTTTCAAGTTCATCGTGGCTTACACTTGTTACAGTTTCGCCATTTTCATAAGCTTCCCAGTTGAAATCTTCAACAGGAGCAATGTTTTTTAAATTTTCCATTAATAAATTGTTAATACTTAGTTAATTACGTTAGACATTATATTGATTATATAATTTCGGGCGCAAATATACAATAAAATACTGAAACACAAATATCTTTGTGCTCAAAATCAACAAATAACAACACTTTTCTAAAAATAAATCAATCTTTTAGTGAGTATTCTATAGTTGTTACCACACGAATTTTCTTTATGAAAGGTGTATTTGCATCGCGATCTTCTATTGTGAACTGTCCTTGATAAGCAGATTTTATTTTGCCTAGTTCGCTGTCCGAGTCCTTTGCAAATTTCTTTGCTGCCTCGCGTGCATTCTTGGTAGCTTCTTCTATCATTTCCGGTTTAATGGAATTAAGGGCGGTATATTCATATACTACATTATATCTATAATCGCCTCCGGTTATTGCAATTCCCTGCTTAAGCAGTTCGCTCTGTTCGCTTATAAGTTTTCTTATAAGTGGTACCTTTTCGGATGTTACAGTAATAACTGTAGTAACATTGTATCTAAACGGAGAAGGGGTATTATTATATCTTTCGGCCTGCATATCTATAATTTCAGGGGCATTTATAGTAATTTCATTTTCTGTTATTCCTTTACTTTTAAGAAAGTTTATTATTGCTGTGTTCGACGAGTTCATCTTATCATAAAGTGCAAGCAAATCATTCCCTAAATTCTTGTATACTAATGGCCATATCACTTTATTTGCCGGTACTTCCTTTTCGGCAAGTCCCTTTACGTTTACTATACGATCGTTGCTAGATACGTTGTCAAGTCCCGATTTTATGAAGAAACCAAGTACTATCATTCCTATTGCAATAATTAATGCTTCAATTTTCCAATTTTTCATTTTGCTTTAATTTTAGTTATAGTTTATTTTTTATAGTTTTCAAGTGCGTTTTTTACCGATTTATATTTCAGTAATAATTTTTCTGCCTCTTCTTTATTTATTGATAACTCGTTCATAATGATTTTTGTTCCGCGCTCTATTAATTTATTATTTGTAAGCTGCATATTTACCATTTTGTTTCCTTTTATTCGTCCCATCTTTATCATTACGGCTGTACTTATCATGTTCAGTATCATCTTCTGTGCGGTACCACTTTTCATTCTTGAACTTCCGGTTATGAATTCTGGTCCTACTACAACTTCTATTGCAATTTGCGACACTTTTGATAGAGGCGCTCCCGGATTGCTTGATATTGATGCAGTAAGTATTCCGTTTTCGGCTGCTACTTTCATTGCCTCTATAACGTATGGTGTGATGCCCGATGCTGCAATTCCAATCACAGTATCCTCCTTATTTATACCATGTTCCTTTAGGTCTAACCATCCTTGCAGTATGTTGTCTTCTGCTTTCTCGACTGCATTGCGCAGAGCTGTGTCGCCTCCGGCTATTATTCCTATGAATGGATTATCTTTCATTCCGAAAGTAGGTGGAATTTCTGATGAATCCAATACTCCAAGTCGGCCGCTTGTACCGGCACCAATATAGAAAACTCTACCGCCTTTTTTCATTCTTTTTATTATCTCCTCAACCAGCTTGTTGATAGTTGGAATGCACATATGTACTGCTTCAGCCACGCGCATGTCTTCTCGGTTTATATCTTCAAGGATTTCTGTAACCGGCATGTTCTCAATATTGTCGTATATAGAGTCTTCTTCTGTAATCTTTCTGAATTTCATGACAGTGAATTAAGATGGTACTTTACTAATTCTTTCAATGGTGATTTAAGGAATATGCCTACTTCTACTCCTTCCTTATGGGCGGCTTCTGTTATTTCTTCCATAAAAAAATATGCTATGGAGCCAATAAAGTCTGTCTTATAACTTTTATAGTCGTATTGCTTTATGTTACGTTCAAAGAAACTCCTGAAGCTATTTACAAGCAGCTGATGTATATGAGGATCATTACGATGCTTGTACATATAGGGGGTAAATGAAGCCAGAAATCTGTTGGGAAATGGACGACGATATATTTTGTCCATTATTTGAGGTGCCGATAACTTATATTCATTAAGAAATTCATTGAACAAATTATTCGAAAGTATATTCTTAAGGCCGTCCGCAACGAAAAGTTTTCCTAATGTAGCTCCGCTACCTTCATCTCCCAATATAAAGCCCAACGGAGATACGTTATGTATAATATTAATTCCGTCGTACTGACATGAATTTGATCCTGTGCCTAGTATGGCTGCTATGCCATGATTCTTACCGCATAAAGCATGTGCGGCTGCCATCAGATCGCTCTCTACATTAATGTTAGTGCATTCGGGAAATGCCTCTTCCAAAGTTTTTTTTACAATTATACCTTTTTCATTTGTACAACCTGCACCATAAAAATATATATGTGTGATACTTTTTATTTCATTATCATTGAGGGATAGCAAGTTTAATGTTTCTGCAATCTCTTTTTCATCTTGATAAAAAGGATTTATTCCTACAGTCTGTACACTCTTGTAGTTGGTTGTTGAACTACCAATCCACCAGTCGGTCTTTGTTGATCCGCTGTCGGCTATAATTATCATAATAAATAATTTACACTGTTAATTTCACAAAAATAGATAATTTTAGAATCTAAGATGTCTAAAAAAGAAAAGATTATGCTTTTGCGAGGAATAAATTATTTCAATTCATATTATTTTATCCAATAGTTTGCTAAAATGAGTATTTTCTTTGGCTCATTATCATATTTATATAAATTTGTCGTGTTACTTATTTAATAAAAGTCTAATAATATGAAGAAAAAAGTATTCTTGTGCGGCATAATGATGTCTGTATGCATCTCTTTATTTGCATGGGACAGCGATTTGCTTATATCTACTCCTAATACATCTTTGTTACTCAATGCTCCTAACGGAGGAGAATTGAAGATTGAGTATTATGGCAGCAAGATAGAGAAAAATGAGATTAGTCAGATTTTTGATGGAGGACTTGCTCTTAACCGCCCGGCTTATCCTGTATTTGGAATAGAGTGTCAAAATGAGTCGGCCTTGGCAGTAACGCATTCGGATGGGAATTTGTCGCTCGACATGGAAGTTATAGATGTATCACAATCTTTAACAGGTAATGCCACTGTTACAGAGGTTACTATGAAAGACAAAATATACCCTTTCTATGTAAAGGTATTTTATAAGGCATACAATAACTCGGACATAATAGAAACATGGACGCAAATTACTAACAATGAGAAGAAAACAGTCGTTTTAAAACAGTTTGCTTCTGGATATCTTCCTATAAGAAGGGGAGATGTATGGATGTCTCATCTGCACGGCGCATGGGCCGATGAAGGGCGCCTTACTCAGGAACAGATATTGCCAGGTATGAAGGTGATAAAGAACCGCGATGGAGTGAGGAATTCTACAACAGATCATGGAGAGATAATGTTTTCATTGGACGGAAAACCTGAGGAAAATTCGGGGCGCGTTATTGGAGCAGCTCTATGCTGGAGTGGCAACTATAAACTTCGTATAGATACCGATAATAGCATAAATAATCGTGATCATCAGTTTTTTGCAGGTATAAATGAAGAAAATTCTGAGTATAAACTTATGCCAAAGCAAACCTTTACTACTCCAGAACTTGCATTTACATATAGTAATGAAGGGTTGAGTGGGGTTAGTAGAAATTTTCATCATTGGGCGCGTGTAGATGGAAAACTACATAATGGTAAGAAAATGCGTGATATATTGCTTAACAGTTGGGAAGGGGTCTATTTTGACATAAATGAGAGTGGAATGGACCAAATGATGAAGGATATAGCCTCTATGGGTGGTGAGTTATTTGTAATGGATGATGGATGGTTTGGCGAGAAATATCCTCGCAAGACCGATAATAGTTCGCTGGGCGACTGGAAGGTTGACAAGAATAAATTGCCTAACGGAATTCCGGGACTTGTAACGGCTGCCCGGAAGAATGGAATTAAATTTGGTATATGGATAGAGCCTGAAATGACAAACAGCGTGAGCGAACTTTATGAAAAGCATCCCGATTGGATTATATGCCAGTCTAATCGTATGCCACGTCCTGGAAGAGGAGGTACACAGCTTGTACTAGATGTATCAAATCCTAAGGTACAGGACTTTATTTTTGGTGTAGTAGATGATATAATGAAAGAAAATCCAGATATTGCATACATTAAATGGGATGCAAATATGAATATATGTAATTATGGATCTTCTTATCTTACTTCCGACAAGCAATCTCATCTTTATATTGATTATCATCGCGGACTTAGGAATGTTCTAGAAAGAATACGTGTAAAATATCCAAATCTAGTAATGCAGGCTTGTGCTAGCGGAGGAGGTAGGGCATCCTACGGTCTATTACCTTATTTTGAAGAGTTTTGGGTAAGTGATGATACCGATGCGCTGCAAAGAATTTATATGCAGTGGGGTACATCCTATTTTTTTCCTTCAAATGCGATGGCGTCTCATGTAAGTGCGGCACCTAATCATCAGACTGGCAGAATAATTCCTATAAAGTTCCGTTTTGATGTTGCAATGACCGGCCGACTTGGAATGGAAATTCAGCCAAAGAATATGACAGAGGATGAGAGACAGTTCTCAAAACAAGCCATTGAAAATTATAAAAGTATACGTCCTATCGTGCAACAAGGAGAACTTTACAGACTTATTTCTCCATATGAAAATAAGGGAGTGTCTTCATTAATGTATACTAATGATGACAAGAGTGAGGCAGTATTTTTTGCTTATAAGTTGCAACATTTCCATAATCAGTCAATTCCACTTTTCAAGATGGCTGGGCTTGATCCCGACAGGTTGTACAGAATAACAGAACTAAACATAGAAGGCAAACCAATTGTTGCCAATGGGAAGATTATGAAAGGATCCATATTGATGGAAAATGGAATAGAACTGCTACTCGAAAAAGAGTATGCAAGTAGAGTATTGAAACTTACAGCCCAATAAGATATAGCAGTAAACATAAAAAAAGCCATATCATATTCTCTGTATTGAGTAATGATATGGCTTTTATCTTAAAATGTAATATCAGTATTTAGTCTTGAAATAAAGTCTTTTATAAATTAACTATTGACATATTGTTTTCTATAAACAAGTATATAAAATCTCTATAGAGATCTTCCTTTAAATATTCTTGAATTTTCGAACGGAATAAGACTGCCTGTTAAAGTCATTCTATTTGAATTGAAGTTTGGATAAATATCGACGGTAGCATTATTATTTCCTTCAGTGAGTCGGATAGTTACCTGTGCCGAAATACCTACACCACTAACACTCATAGTAAGTGTAACATTACCCTTCTTATCTTCCTTTATCTTGTAACTTGAAGGAGTACCTTCTACGGTAATTCCTCCAATGCCGTTAGGACCACTTGCCGGAATGTTGAATGCCACCTGAACAGTTGCTCTGTCTCCTTCTACCGCAACAAAATTAGTACTTGATGTTACGTATGCTGTAACTCCTCGTTTGAAAATCACTCTATCTGCTTCAAGTACGAAAGATTTATTCTCCATTGCTGATTTAGCCTCATTATATAAACTCATGTCCAATGCTGCCTGAGCTTCCTTCTTTTCTTTCTTAGTAAGCTCTTTTTTATCAGTCTGTGCCTGTATGCCTATCGAGCATACTAAACTCATGATACATAAAAGAATGATTTTTTTCATGACTTCTTTGTTTTAGGTTATTTATGTAATATTAAACACTATTCTTCACTATTTTGTTTTTGTTTAATCTTTTTTCCAAAATCTGAATCTATTTTAATTAAAGAAGTCACAAAAAAAGTAACTAAACAGCAAACCATAATCCACAAAAAGAAGTATTTATAACCTATCAGGTCACCTATCCACCCGGCCATCATTCCAGGAATCATCATACCAAGAGCCATGAATGCTGTACACATGGCATAATGAGCCGTCTGAAACTTTCCTTGCGAAAAGTATATGAGATATAGCATATATGCAGTAAAACCGAAACCGTATCCAAACTGCTCTATGAAAATGCATGCGTTTACTATTATTATATTGTCGGGCTGACAAAAACTAAGATATACATATACCAAATCGGGTAGAGAAATACTCCATACCATTGGCCATAGCCACCTTTTTAATCCATCTCTTGCTACAGCAAGTCCACCTAATATTCCGCCTATAGTCAGACCAATAATACCAAAGGTACCTTGTACTACCCCAAGCTCGGCAGTAGTAAGTCCTAATCCTCCTTTGTTAATAGGATCAATTAGAAATGGAATGGACATTTTTGCCAATTGGGCTTCGGGCAGACGATATAAGAGCATAAAAAGTAGAGCAATGGCAATTCCATCTTTCTTGAAAAATGTAACAAATGTTTCAATGAATTCCTTTAATACATACCGAGTTTTTATATTAGAATTGCGAGTGTCACTCTTAGGACTAGGCAATATAATTTTATGATATAAACATAGAGATATGTATATACCGGCCAATACAAAAAAAGTTATAGACCATGAGTAAGGTATGCTGTCTGTCCGTATTTCTATATATCCTGCCAGCATTATAAGAAGACCTTGGCCTGCTATCATTGATATTCGGTAGAAGGTACTTCTTATTCCAACAAATGCCGCTTGCTGATGCTCTGTTAGTCCCAACATATAAAAGCCATCGGCAGCTATATCGTGAGTGGCCGAACTAAAAGCCATAAGCCAGAAAAAAGCTAGTGATGTTTGAAAGAAATGACTTGTAGGAATAGTATATGCTATTCCCGCAAACCCAGCCCCAATAAGTAGCTGCATGCATACAATCCACCATCTTTTAGTCTTTATTATGTCAACGAAAGGACTCCATAGAGGTTTGATAACCCATGGCAAATAAAGCCAGCTAGTGTAAAGCGCACTGTCGGTATTTGATATTCCAAGTTTTTTGTACATAGCCATGGATATTATCATTACAGCTACATATGGCAAGCCTTCTGCAAAGTATAATGATGGTATCCATGCCCATGGTGATGTTTTTTTCATAATAGAATAAAGTTTCTTTAATAGAATTTCCTTATATCTGCTCCTTTATAGTAGTGAAGAAGAATCTCATCGTAAGTATAACCTTTTTCTCCCATTACAGCTGCTCCTATCTGACATAATCCTACTCCGTGTCCCCAGCCGGCTCCGGTTAGGATAAACCATTCTGGTGCATCATCTACAATTTCTCCTTTGTCTACTACGAAAGCCGAACTGAAAAGGTGAGATGTGGATAAAGTTCTTCTTATTTCAAGTTCTTTACCAATAGTCATGGTTTTCAGTGTACCAACTATTTTAAGCTTACATATTCTACCCGACTTTCCTCGTTCTATTGGAATAAGGTCAATTATCTTGCCATAATCGCACTTTGAATTATTTCTTATAAGATTTGCTATCTCTTCCTGAGTATATTTTACTTTCCATCTATAGAAATCTGTAGTTTCCTGATCGTAATTATTCAGTATTTGCGAAATAACATTCTTATCGTGTGTATTGCAGAATGCCGATGGATAAGATCTTATCCATTTTTCTGCTTCCTCTTCTTTAGTAAGGTTAGGTAGTGGAAGATTCTCTTCTTTGTCACAATCTCTTACCGTTGTAAGATAAGGATAGCTTTTATTTTCCCAGCAATATTCAAATTCTTCGCTTACACCTCCGCAACATTTCGAGAAACGAGCATCACAAATACCCTTCCCATGCATTAAAATTTGTCCGCGAGTCTCTTTTACGGCCTCTGTTACGGCTGCATTAGAAGACTTTGTAATTCCCTGGTAACGCTGACAATGATCGTCTGCACAAACATCAAAAATTGTGTGATCTTCGCGGTCGTACCATCTTATATATTCAGTATCTGTCTTTATGAAAGAGAAGAAACCCTCATTCTTGTCACGTAAAGCTTTTCTTTTTTCTATCTGTGCAAATAACCAACTTCTTGATATTACGGCATGCGCCTTCAAGAACTCAATTGAAGATGTGGCATTCATTTCGGAGGAAATTACGCTTATAAGATAATCTTCTGCTGGCAGAATGTTGATGGCGTTTATCTTTCCTTCATCAACCACCAATTTTAATGTACCCTTGAAACTTTGCGTTTCCTGGCGTTCCCAATGAAAGTTAATTCCTATAGTTACATCTGATAAAGAGAAGAAAGAATTCTCTTCATGAGGTGTGAAAGTAAGTTCCTTGTATAGATTATTGTTCCATAGAATTCCTCCTTCACTGAATAAAACTAGTTGGTCTCCACTTACTATCTCCCCTTTTGCAAAAAAGCATCCATTTAATGAAAAATGAATTTCTTCTGCATTTACAATTCCAACGCTTATTTCTGGTTCTTTCATCTTCTTGTATTTACTTATATTGATTTAAATAATTGTTTACCTATATTGATATCAATTCCTACTTCTTGAATTATTGATTTTATTTTTTTATGATCCATCTTTTTATAATCATTTTCAGAAGTAGTAACTATTATTCCCGCCATATCTAAAGCACCTGGACTTACCATAATCTTATCTTCTCCTTCTGCATAATAGCAATCAGGACGATGTTTACTACGAGGAATTATAATGGTCACATACTCATCCATTAAATGTTCATACCAAGCTAATATGTTATACATATTTCTATCTATTCCTTCCTTCTCTAAAGTATTGATTACATGAATAATGTATTCAGGTCCTAAAAGAGAGCTGTCGTCCTTTATATAAAATGCTGTAGTTGGATATTTTTTTATAAATTGAATAGTACAGTCTAACGAGACTGAATATCTTGTTGTGTATTTATTGCTTCCTATTTTAATTTCTTTCTCATTTTCATTTTCCTCCTCATATAAATAATCTAACTCATCTTCATCGAATATATGATTATACTTATTAATATAATCATATAAAGGTACATCTTTTTTCTTTACAGCTTGATAGTGTAGATGGTCGGGTGCAGATGCACCACATTGCGCTCCATTAAAGAAGATTACATAATCATTCATGTATAATGCGAATGTTCTCATATCTTTAATAACTGTAAAATCTATTTCTTGAGGTATGTGTTCTTTTGATATTAGAGTAAGGTGGTCATTAAGAATAGGATATGGATTCACGCAAATATCATATTCTCTATTTAGTTCAATCTCAATTTTATCTTGCTGTGAAGGACGATTTGCATTACATAAAAAACATTTTCTTTCTTCTATAGATTGTTTATCAACCTTAGCTAAATTAGATGTAATTCTTTTTGGGTTGTACTGAATTCTAAAATTATAGTAACTTGTCATCCTCGCTTTTTTTGATCTTATTTCTTTTAAAAGCGAATAATTCTCTTTTGCGAGATCCCAATTCTTTATCTGAGCTTTTAATAAAGATGGAATGCTATCAAAAGGATTAGGTTCATCATCATCTTCTTCATCATAATATTCATAATCATCATCATCATCATCATCTTCTTCTTCATCATAATATTCATAATCATCATCATCATCTTTATAATATATATAATCTTCATTATCTTCATAAATTCCATCTTCACTATAATTTATAGAGTAGGTATTTAATGAATGACGCGAACTATACTCTGATTTTAGATTTCGTTTTATTCTCTCTCTTATTTCTAGAGTTCTAAGAGAGTCCTTATATATATTGTTTATATTCAGTTTTTCTACTGATAAAGCAGCATCCGAATTACCTTCCCATCTACGACATAAATAAAGTACATCATAAATACGTGCGATTTTGTAGAAGCGTGATATTTTTAATCCCAATGCATAATCTTCACCATAACTTACATTAGGAATTCCAATAGTTCTAAGAATAGGGGTGTAGAATGCACGAGGAGCCCCAAGACCATTTATGCGTAATGCATTATTCATTCCGTTCTCTTCGGTCCATTCTTTATGATCTATTATTCCCGGTGGTAGTGGATTTAGATTGAAGTCGGTTATTGAATAGGTTCCAATTACCATTCCGCATTTTTCTTCTTCAAACTTATCTATAATCTTTTGAAGCGTATTGTTTGAACTATAGATATCGTCACTATCTAACTGTACCGAAAAAATACCGCATCGTTTATCATTTACAGCCAATTCCCAGCAGCCTCCAATTTCAAGAGAATCTGATTCAGGTATTATGTGAATAATTCTTTCATCATTAAATTCTTTGATAGCTTCTGTTGTACCATCAGTAGAATGATTGTCAATTACAATTATATTGAAGGGAAAGTTGGTTTCCTGATTCAATGCCGACTTAATAGCATCCTTTATAGTTTTTACTCTATTTTTTACCGGTATTATAATAGAAGCCTTGGTTGGGAAAGAATTATCATTAAATTCTAATTCGGGATAATTATTATATAATTTACCAAATGTATTATATAAAAATTGATTAAAGATTACTTCTCTTTCCTTCTGTACTTCTATGTTTGAAGGATTAACATAGTCAAACTGTTTTTCATTAGAAAGTCTATTGTCATTTTCTATTTCAGAATATAAGTATTCTTTGATATGAAATAAGTCGTAATTAAGACTTAAAAATAGTCTCAATTCATAGAATCCAGAGTATTTGTTTGTCGTGGTCCCTAATCTTAAAGTTTTATTTAGTGATTTTTTATAAAATGCGCGGTTAATCATAACAAGAGGTCCGAAGTCAAAATCGTCCCGAAAACTCCCAAGTTGATAATCTATTACAGGATTCTTTTCTTTCTTGTTATCACTTATTTTATAATAATCCGAATAAACCATTCCCGAATCAGACCCAACACAATATTGATACATCTGCTTAATTGTATTATATTCTATTTTTATTGGAGTTTCTTTTGTCTGTATTAATATATAATCACGTGATGAATGATTTAGTATTCTTTTATATGTATCATGTGAAATAAGAGAATCGACCGTCATAACATGGCAATATTTTTTTAATTCTTTAATCTCATCTGGCTGGTCTTCTCCTAAAGTCTTAAATAGAATAATTACTTTATTTGTTAATGGACTCTTTTGTAAATCTTTAACTAAGCTTATAGTGTGATCTTTAATATAAGGAATATAGCAGTTTACTCTTTTGTTCATATTAAAATGTATTAAATTACATACAAACATAATATAAAATATTTATTTAAATATAATATAAAAATAAAAATGTATTATCTCTATTATTTATTTATATGAATTTGTTCTTTAAGTATGGCATAGTAGTCATGATTTCCTTTTATTTTTTCTTTTACTTTTATAAGTAGAGGCTTTTATATATATTTGTGCAATAAATGTATATTATAAATATATGGATACATTAAAAACTAATTTAGTCGGTAAAACTCTCCATGAATTACAGAAAATTACCGAAAATATTGGAATGCCAAAGTTTGCTGCAAAGCAAATAGCATCGTGGATATATGACAAAAAAATCAAATCTATAGATGAAATGACAAATCTTTCGGCCAAGTTCAGAAGTGCATTGAATGAAAGCTATGAAATAGGTTTGTCGGCTCCTGTTGAAGAAATGCGTTCCGTAGATGGAACAGTAAAGTATCTTTTTAAAACTCCTCAGAATCATTTTATTGAGTCAGTCTACATACCCGATAAAGAACGGGCAACATTGTGTGTCTCTTCTCAAGTAGGATGCAAAATGGGATGTAAGTTTTGTATGACCGGAAGACAAGGCTTTTCTGCAAACCTTACTGCCAATCAAATTCTTAATCAGATTTTCTCAATTCCAGAATCTTCAAAACTTACAAATGTAGTGTTCATGGGGATGGGTGAACCTTTCGATAATATTGATGAGGTATTAAAGGCGTTGGATATCCTTACATCGGACTATGGATGTGCATGGAGTCCCAAACGAATTACTGTATCAACAGTTGGTTTGAAGAAAGGATTTGAACGATTCTTGAATGAAAGTGATTGTCATCTTGCAGTGAGTATGCATACTCCTTTTCCGGCTCAGCGTAAGGATTGGATGCCTGCCGAAATAGCTTTTTCAATAAAAGAAATGGTGGAGTCTCTTAAGCAGTATGACTTTACAAAACAGCGCCGTCTCTCTTTTGAATATATTATATTTAAGGGATTGAATGATTCGCTGGTATATGCCAAGGAAATTGTAAGACTTCTAAAGGGAATAGAGTGTAGAATAAATCTTATTAGATTTCATGCCATACCAGATACAGAATTTGCACCTGCCGATATGGACAAAATTGTAGAATTCAGAGATTATCTTACTCAACATGGAGTATTTGCAACAATAAGAGCTTCAAGAGGAGAAGATATATTTGCAGCTTGTGGCATGTTGTCTACAGCAAAGAATGAAGAGGAAAAACAGGAAAACAAGTAACCAATAAAGTAAAGAGTATGAAAAAAGCATTTCTATATTTAAGTATTGTGATGATGTTGTTAATGATGGCATCATGCAAAAAAGGTGAAAAGAATCTTTTTACTCCAACTTCAAGCGGTCGTCCATATGAGATGCTTGTTGTCGTAAATAAAGCACAATGGGAAAAGCCTGCTGGCCGAGCATTATTCAATGTTCTTGATAAAGACGTTCCAGGATTGCCGCAACCTGAAAGATCTTTCAGAATATCTACTATAGATATGGATCATTTTGATCGTGTAATGAAAATCTTCAGAAACATTATAGTGGTCGATATTCAGGAGATATATACTCAGCCTAAATTTAAATTTTCGCGTGATGTATATGCTTCTCCTCAGATGATAATGACAATTCAGGCTCCAAACGAAAAGTCTTTTCAGGAATATGTAGAAAAGCATGGTCAGCTTATAATAGACTTTTTCGTAAAATCGGAAATGAATCGTCAGATATCACTACTTAAAGAAAAGCATAATGATGCAGTCGGAGCTAAAGTTAAGAGCATGTTCGACGTAGATATATGGATACCTTCTGAATTGTCTAACTACAAGGTAGGAAAAGATTTTCTTTGGGCGTCGACAAACCGTGCAACAGCCGATATGAACTTTGTTATATATACTTATCCATATACAGATAAAGATACATTTACAAAAGATTATTTTATAAACAAACGCGATTCGGTAATGAAAATAAATATTCCTGGTGAACGTGAAGGGATGTATATGGCTACCGATGGTAGATTTGTAGATGTAAAGGATATAGCGGTAAAGGGTGATTACGGATTCGAGGCAAGAGGATTGTGGCAGATGGAAAATGATATGATGGGAGGTCCTTTCGTATCACATGCTCGTGTGGATAAGGCTAATAAGCGTGTAGTTGTTGTTGAAGGATTTATCTATTCTCCGGATAAATTAAAGCGTAATCTAATGAGACAGATGGAAGCTTCTTTATATACATTAAAACTTCCAAATGAAAAGAACAGTGAAGAAATTCCTGTAGGAGATATTATGACAGAAGATAATAAACAGAAGTAATATAGTAAAATAAGACAAAATCTATATTGATGGAAAATAAAAAGATACGCGTAGGTATTACTCATGGTGATATCAACGGAATAGGATATGAAGTAATATTGAAAACTTTCTCAAATCCTTCTATGTTGGAACTTTGTACCCCTATAATATATGGTTCGCCAAAGGTTGCTACATATCATAGAAAAAGTATGGATATTCAAACATCCTTTAGTATAATTAATACTATTAATGAATTTCAGGATGACAGAGTAAATGTTCTTAATTGTGTTGAAGATGACATTAAGGTCGATCTTGGGTTGCCTACTATAGAAGCCGGAAAGGCAGCGCTTGATTCGCTTGAGCGTGCTTTGGAGGACTATAATAACGGAATGATAGATGTGCTGGTTACAGCACCTATTAATAAGAAGACTATACAGTCAGAAACATTCTCTTTTCCTGGTCATACAGAATATATAGAGAATAGAGTTGGGGATGGAAATAAGGCACTGATGATACTTTTAAAAGATGACTTCCGCATAGCATTGGTTACAGGACATATTCCTGTAAGTCAGATTTCAACTACTATAACAAAAGATCTGATTAAGGAAAAAGCCGAAATATTCTATAAATCACTTAAGGTAGATTTTGGTATAGATTCTCCACGAATAGCTGTGTTCTCTCTTAATCCACATGCAGGCGATGAAGGATTGATAGGTAATGAAGAGAGAGAAGTTATTATGCCGGCAATAAAGGAACTTGTAACTGAAGGTATTCAATGTTTTGGTCCTTATCCGGCAGATGGATTCATGGGATCGGGAAATTTTTCGCATTTTGATGGCATACTTGCTATGTATCATGATCAAGGATTGGCACCTTTCAAGGCTCTGGCTATGGATGAAGGAGTAAATTATACTGCAGGATTGCCTATAGTAAGAACCTCTCCTGCTCATGGTACAGCTTATGATATAGCAGGACAGGGAATTGCATCCGAAGATTCCTTCCGTCAGGCTATATATACAGCTCTTGATATTTTCCGTAGCCGAGAAATTGAAAGTGAAATATCTGCTCGTCCTTTGCGCAAGCAGTACTATGAAAGACGTGATGATAGTGATAAATTGAAATTAGATACAATAGAAGACGAAGTTTAAGATGAAATATGCAATTATTGCTGCTGGTGAAGGATCGCGGTTGAGCAAGGAAGGAGCTATATTGCCAAAACCTCTTACGCCTATTGGAAACTCTGTAATGATAGAAAGGCTTATTAGTATTTTTATAAATAATGATGCCGAAGAGATAGTCGTAATAGTGAATGAAGAGAATATTATGACAAGAGACTTTCTTTATGATATGAAAGATAATCTTGATGTTCCTTTAACTGTATTGGTGAAAAGTACTCCAAGTTCCATGCATAGTTTTTACGAACTTAGTAAATATCTTGAAAATGATAGATTCTGCCTCACTACTGTCGATACAATATTTAAAGAGGAAGAGTTTGCAATGTATATAAAAGCTTTCAAAGAATGCAGTATTGATGGGCTGATGGGAGTAACGACATTTGTTGATGACGAGAAACCTTTATATGTTTCGACAGATAATGATTTTAATATAACAGGATTTCATGATTCGTTTACAGAAGATTGTCATTTTGTCTCGGGAGGCATATATTGTCTTTCACCATCTGCCATAAAAGTACTTGATGAGTGTATTAAAAACGGAGTTGAAAGAATGAGAAATTTTCAGCGTGCTCTTGTAAAGGAGAGATTAACTTTGAAAGCATGGCCATTCAAGAAAATAATTGATGTAGATCATGCTACTGATATAATTAAAGCTGAAGAGTTTCTGGCAGAAAAATAATAGACTATGGAAATATCACATAATAATGAGATTTCAATAATTGGTGTAAGAAGAGGATCACAATATTCACCTAATCATGAAAGTAATGATGCGGCTATATTCAATCATGTAGTAATAGAACTTGAACATAAAGGATATAAAATTGATATTTATCATGAAAAGGATTTTGTAAATGATAATATAAATGGAGATTTAATTTTTGATATGGCTCGCGACAAGATAACTATCTCTAGACTGCAAAGTTTGGAGGATGACGGAGCTATAGTAATAAATTCTGCCTATGGAATAGAAAATTGCAGTCGACGTGCAATGACAGAGCTTCTTGTAGAAAACGGTATCCCTCATCCTAAAAGTTTTGTAATAGATACTAATGATAAATTTGACATTGAGAGTTATCCGTGTTGGATAAAGAGAGGTGACTCGCATGCTATGGTAAAGAATGATGTATGTTTTGTTGAGAATCATGATGATGCTAGGAAGGTCATGGACGATTTTAAGGCTCGTGGCATATCCGTTGCTGTAGTAAATGAGCATTTACAGGGAGACCTTATTAAATTCTATGGGGTAAGAGGTACGGACTTCTTTTATTGGTTCTATCCTTCCCCATGTTCGCATTCAAAATTTGGTCTTGAAGCAATAAATGGAGTGGCAAGAGGGTTTTCTTTTGATCTTGATGAACTAATAGAATATAGTACTAAAGCATCAGAAATTCTTAATGTACCGATATATGGAGGTGACTGTGTAGTATCATCGAATGGAGATATAAAGATAATAGATTTTAATGACTGGCCCAGCTTTGCACGTTGTCGTGAAGAGGCCGGAGCCAAAATAGCAGAATTTTTATTACACAAGATAGAAAAACTGATAAACGGTAAATAATGAACACCAAAGAAACACAAGATGGTTTGAAGTCGTCCTTCAAATCAATGGATACGGAAGAATTCCTAGATATTTATTTTAATCGCCCTATAGGGTATGTATGGGCTTTGTTATTCAAGAAGCTAAAGATACATCCCAATGTGGTAACTATACTTTCTATAATATTGGGTGTGGCAGCCGGTATAATGTTTTATTATCCTGATATGAAACATACTATATTAGGAATATTCCTTTTGATGTGGGCCAATCATTATGATAGTGCTGATGGGCAGTTAGCCAGAATGACAGGACAGAAAACACGATGGGGTAGAATGCTAGATGGGTTCGCCGGTGATATATGGTTCTTTACTATCTATGCTGCTATATGTCTTCGTTTGGTAAATACACCTATTCCTTTTACTGAAGGTAAAATAGAATGGGGGATATACATATGGTTACTTGCATTTGTTGCAGGAATTCTATGCCATAGTAAACAATGCATGCTTGCTGATTATTACAGAAATATTCATCTCTATTTTCTTAAAGGAAATGCTGGTAGTGAGTTGGATAACTTTGTACAACAACGTAAACTTTTTGATTCGTTGGGATGGAAGAAAAATCTATGGTGGAAAATATTTTTATATTTCTATGGAAACTATACCCGTCAGCAAGAGAGTATGACTCCCTATTTTCAAAGAATGAATGGCGGTCTGAAGAAAAAATATGGAGAAAATCTGCCAACGGAGGTTAGAGAAGAAATACTGTGTAATAGTAGACCTTTAATGAAATATACAAATATACTTACTTTCAATACTCGTGCACTTGCTCTTTATATAAGTATGCTTATTGATGAGCCATGGCTATATTTTGTATTCGAGATTGTAGTGATGACCGCCATTTTCTTCTATATGCATTTCAAGCACGAGAAAATGTGTAATTATATATATTGTAAATATTTGATAAAGTGAAAAATAAATATCGTAATATCTTTCTTATTTTTGGGATATCTGCCATTGTAATAATGCTCTCTTCATTCAATATGGAGTATAATGAACTTTGGGATGGACTGAAAAGAGCTGGCGTATGGCTTCCTGCAATATTGGCTTTATGGGTTGTAATATATCTGCTTAATACCTGTTCTTGGTATATGATTATAAGAAATGGTGAAAAGAAAACTCCAATTTCATTTTGGAAAGTATATAAACTTACTATCTCAGGATTTGCACTGAATTATGCAACTCCTGTAGGTTTGATGGGGGGAGAACCATATAGAATTATGGAACTTACTCCATATACTGGTGCTAGTAAGGCTACATCTTCAGTAATTCTATATGTGATGATGCATATATTTTCTCATTTCTGTTTCTGGTTCTTTTCTATATTCCTATATATAACTCTATGCCCAGTAAATATATTTACTGGTTCTTTGCTTTTAATTGTAGGTATATGTTGCCTAATAGCTATATACATATTCATGAAAGGTTATAATAACGGTATGACTCTTAAAACACTGAAAATGCTTCAGCATGTACCGTTAATAAAGAAATGGGCTACTAAGTTCCTGGAAAATAAATATGAAACTCTGCAGAAGATAGATTCTCAGATTGCTGAACTGCACGGGCAGAGAAAAACGACATTCTACTCTTCACTGGGATTAGAATTTATGGCGCGTATTGTAGGATGTATAGAAGTTTATTTTATATTGAATATTCTTACGTCAGATGTCAGTTTCCCGGCATGTATACTTATCATGGCTTTTACTTCTTTGTTTGCTAATCTTTTTTTCTTCTCGCCCATGCAACTTGGAGCTCGTGAGGGTGGATTTGCATTGGCAGTAGGCGGACTAGCCATTCCTGGTGCGTTCGGTGTATATACGGGTCTAATAACAAGAATAAGAGAACTGTTTTGGATTGTTGTAGGTGTATTGTTGATGAAAATAGGAAATCAGGCAGAACATACTAAAAATCAATTAAAATGAATAAAATATTAGAAATTAAAGGAGTAATATTTGATTATGGAGGTACCATCGATACAAATAGCTGTCATTGGGCCGAAGTATTGTGGAGTTCTTATAAGAAAAATAAAATACCTGTAAATTATGAAGATTTCCGCGAAGCCTATGTTTTTGCAGAACGAGCTTTGGCAAAATTTCCTTATATAACACCGAGTCATAATTTTCATGATGTATTGAATATAAAAGTAAATCTTGAACTTCAGTATTTGGCTTCACAACACATTATTGATGTAGATATTACCGAATTGAATCATTATGCAAGAATAGTAGCTGATGACTGCTATAATTTTGTTCTTGAAACATTGAAAGTTACAGCTCCAGTTGTAAAGAAACTTTCCGAGAAATACAAGGTTGTACTTGTTTCTAATTTCTATGGTAATATTCATACTATATTGAAAGATTTCGGACTAGATTCTTATTTTATAGATGTGATTGAATCATCTGTAGTTAAAGTTAGAAAACCCGACCCAGCGATATTTGCTCTGGGAGTTAAATCTTTGGAATTACCTGCTCAAGATGTAGTTGTTATTGGTGATTCATTTTCAAAAGATATCGTTCCTGCAAGTTCCATAGGATGTAAGACTATTTGGCTAGAAGGAAAAGGCTGGGGAAATGAAATTATCGACAAGACAGTTCCGGATGCTATTGTAAGTTCTTTAGAATACATACCCAACTTATTATTTTAATTAGATGAAAGAATCTGAAAATTCACTGGTGGCAAGAAAATATCTGCTGCCTTTTATATTAGTAACCTCTCTTTTCTTTTTATGGGGATTTGCACATTCTATTTTGGATGTGCTGAACAAGCATTTTCAGCAAGAAATGAATATAACTCGCACACATTCTGCGATGATACAGGTTATGTTTTATCTTGGGTATTTTATAATGGCAATTCCTGCAGGACTATTCATAACAAAATATGGGTATCGTAAAGGAGTAGTATTAGGATTATTGTTATATGGAGCCGGATCATTTATGTTTATACCGGGAGAAATGATGATGTCCTTCAATTTTTTTCTTTTTTCTCTATTTGTTATAGCTTGCGGACTTGTTTTTCTTGAGACTGCGGCTAATCCTTACATGACAGAATTGGGAGGAAAATCGACTGCTGCCAGTCGTCTTAACTTCGCCCAATCGTTCAATGGGCTGGGGTGTATATGTGGTCCACTTATAGGAGGATTTATTCTTTTTTCGGACAATGGTGAAGGAAGTATAGCGTTGCCTTATACTATTATGGGAGTAGTAGTAATAGCAGTAGCCTTAGTATTTTCTAAAGTAAATCTTCCCGAAATTCTTCATGAAGATGAAGAAGTATCCACTATGCATAAAAGTTTATGGAAGAATAATCTTTTTATATTCGGTCTTATAGCCCTTTTCAGCTATGAAATAGCTGAAATATCAATTAATAGCTTTTTTATAAACTATGTAGTAGATGATGGATGGATGAATGCTAAAGATGCATCAATCTTCCTTTCCTTCGGAGGACTGGGATTATTTATGTGCGGAAGATTTATAGGAAGTTGGATAATGAGAAAAATAGCGGCTCAGAAGATTCTGTTTGTATGTGGAATATTTACCGTAATATTTACACTTTTCATAGTGCTAGATTTAGGAAAATTGTCTCTCTTTTCTATATTTGGAATATATATATTCGAAGCTATAATGTTTCCTACTATATTTGCATTATCACTTATAGGATTAGGTAATTATACAAAGAGAGCATCTTCTTATCTTATGATGACTCCTATTGGAGGCGCAGTAGGACCGCTTGTAATGGGTTATATGGCCGACCAGACATCGATGTCGTTTTCTTTTATAATACCACTTCTTTCATTTGTGGTAGTTATGATATATGGGTGGACAACAATAAAAAAACAGCTCTGATTTCAGAGCTGTTCAGTATATAATTTACTTTGACTTACTATATTCCAAATATCATCTTCGGTTCCCGAAAAAGGTCCTGACTTTTCTAGTTTTAGTGTAGACATAGCGGCTGCAAAGTATCCCGCTTTATCATATGGTGCTCCTTGGTTTCTCATATATAAGTAACCGCTAGCATATGTATCACCACATCCTGTAGCATCTACAATTTGTTTGGGCCTATAGGCTGGTATTTTGTAGAACTTTTTTTCAGCATAAATTACAGAACCCATACTTCCTAAAGTTATAAGTACCTCCTTTACTCCCCATTCTGCAAGTAAGAGTGCAGCTTTCTTTACATCGGTATGTCCTGTAAGAACTTCCATTTCATGTTCGTTTACCTTTAGAATATCTATGTATCTCAAAGCTTCTCTCTTTTCAGTCCAATCTACCGGATAAACCTTTTCTCCTCTTACTTCACGCAAATAGCCCTGTGCATCAACTGCCAAAATACCCTTTGTGGATAGATATTTAACTACCTCTAAAGAAAAGTCATCGGCTAGGAGGCTGCCAAGATGAAATATATTAGCTTCTACATTCTTTAAACCGTCAATAGTAAAAGGATCGGCTTTTGCCAATACCCTCTGTGTCCTTTCATCCTGATTTGTGCCATAAATATTTTCAAAGTATACAGTCTTGTTGCTAGGGATAACCTGTACGTTTATTCCTTTAGCACGTATATCTTCTACAGCTTTTATTTCACTCTTTGCAAGAGATGTTACAAGTTTATAATGGGTAGTATCATTCAAATGACTTATGCCATGCGAGAAATAATAAGAAGTTCCTCCGGGCATGTAGGTTGTTTTTTCTGGAGTTACAATTTTATCAAGGGTTATATGCCCTATACAACAAATATCTTTCATCAGTGATAATTAAAAAATATGGGACAAAGGTAATAAAAACTATTAAATAACTGGGAGTTTTGAAAAGAAGATGTAATTTTGAAAAAAAATACATTGTTCTATATAATTCAAGGACAAGATACTATTAAAAACAAAGAAACTGGAATGGAAAAAATTAATGTAAAACCGGCTACCGGTAAATTAGGGGTCCTTTGTGTTGGACTCGGCGCAGTTACTTCTACTTTTATAACAGGTGTACTTATGGCGCGTAAGGGATTAGCAAAACCTGTTGGCTCAATGACTCAATATGACAAGATTCGTGTTGGACGCGGTGAAAACAAAAAGTATAAACACTATGCTGATATTGTTCCGTTGGCTGATCTTAACAGCATTGTTTTTGGCGCTTGGGATGTTTATCCTGTGAATGCTTACGAGTCTGCTATTAATTGTGAAGTTTTAAAAGAAAAAGACATTAATCCGGTAAAAGAAGAACTTGAAGCCATTGTTCCCATGAAGGCTGCATTTGATCATAACTATGCTAAAAGACTTGATGGTACAAATGTAAAAGATTGCAAGACACGTTGGGAAATGGTTGAACAACTTCGTGAAGATATAAAAAACTTCAAGAAAAATAATAATTGTGACCGTATTGTTGTTATCTGGGCAGCTTCTACAGAAATTTATGTTCCTGTAAATGAAGATGTACACGGTTCATTGTCTTCACTAGAAAAAGCAATGAAGGATAATGATACTGTAAATGTAGCACCTTCAATGTGTTATGCTTATGCTGCTCTTACAGAAGGTGCTCCTTTCATTATGGGTGCTCCCAATACAACCGTAGATATTCCAGCTATGTGGGAACTTGCAGAAAAGACTAAAATGCCTATTGCCGGAAAGGATTTCAAAACTGGTCAGACTTTAGTTAAATCGGGTTTCGCTCCTATAATCGGTACTCGTTGCCTTGGATTGTCAGGATGGTTCTCTACAAATATATTAGGTAATCGTGATGGTCTTGTTCTTGATGAACCGGCCAACTTCCATACAAAAGAGGTTAGTAAACTTTCAACACTTGAATCTATTCTTGTTCCTGAAGAACAACCTGACCTTTATACTGATTACTATCATAAAGTGCGCATTAATTATTATCCTCCTCGCAATGATGATAAAGAAGGATGGGATAACATTGATATTTTTGGATGGATGGGTTATCCTATGCAAATTAAGATAAATTTCTTATGTCGTGATTCTATTTTAGCAGCTCCGTTAGTACTAGACTTGGTTCTATTGAGTGATCTTGCTGCACGTGCTGGTCGTTATGGAACTCAAAGATTCTTGAGCTTCTTTTTGAAGAGTCCTATGCATGATTATACAGAAAATGAGATTCCAATAAACCATCTTTTCCAACAATATGTAATGCTAAAAAATGCTATACGTGAAATGGGTGGTTATGAAGCAGATGAAGAAATAGATTAATAAATAATTTATTATATGATTGTAAGGTACATGATGAAACTCATGTACCTTATTTTTCTGCCATTATTTCTTGTCTTGTTGTTTCTATTTTGTAATTTTGTCATATAATATAGTAATATGAGTAAGAGTGAACTACAAAATATAAAGCTACGATTTGGTATAATTGGAAACGCAGATGCACTTAACCGAGCTATTGATATAGCGGTGCAGGTTTCATCTACAGATTTGTCGGTACTGATAACTGGAGAGAGTGGGGTAGGTAAGGAGACATTTCCACAGATTATACATAGTTTCAGTAAAAGAAAACATGGACAATATATAGCGGTAAACTGTGGTGCAATTCCTGAAGGAACAATAGATTCCGAGCTTTTTGGACATGAGAAAGGTGCATTTACCGGTGCCATAAGCGATAGAAACGGATATTTTGCAGAAGCAAATGGCGGTACTATCTTTCTTGATGAGGTGGGAGAGTTGCCTTTGGCTACACAGGCACGTCTTCTTCGTGTACTTGAATCGGGAGAATTCATAAAAGTTGGATCTTCGAAAGTACAAAAAACTGATGTGAGAATAGTGGCAGCTACCAATGTTAATCTTTCTGAGGCTATATCTTCTGGTAAATTTAGAGAAGATTTGTTCTATCGTCTTAATACTATTCCTATAAAGGTACCACCATTACGCGAACGCGGAAATGACATTGTACTGCTTTTCAGAAAATTTGCATCAGATTTTGCTGAAAAATATAAGATGCCTCCTATACAACTTACAGAGGATGCTAAATCAACGCTTGAATCTTATTCTTGGCCAGGGAATGTACGTCAGTTAAAAAATATAACAGAACAAATTTCTATAATAGAGACAAAGCGTGAAATAACTTCTGAAATACTTCATAACTATCTTCCACAAAACAATACTTCTTCAGTCCCTATGCTGTTTGGATTAAAATCGGATGCAAAACAGTTTCAGAGTGAACGCGAAATTTTATATCAGGTTTTGTTTGATATGAGAAGGGATGTTACGGAACTAAAGAAATTAGTAAACAATTTGATGGAAGAGAAAAAAGAATCTCATAATATTCCAACTCAAACAACAGCTATGACCTATTATCATGAGCCGGAAAGAAATATAGTTCCAACAAATATAAATCACCTCTCTACAATTAATTTATCTTCACAAAAGAGTCCGGAACCAGAAGAGTATGTAGTTCCCGAACCAGAAGAATATGTAGAAGCGGAAACATTATCATTGGATGAAGTAGAGAGAGAGATGATAAAAAAGGCACTTGATCGTCATCACGGACGCAGAAAATTGGCAGCAAGAGATTTAAATATATCGGAAAGAACATTATATAGAAAAATTAAAGAATATGGCTTGGAATAAAGGTATCAAATTTAAATGTTTAATAACTATAATGATATTAGCATTAACTTCTTGTTCAATATCATATAAGTTTAACGGATCGTCAATAGACTATTCCAAGACTAAAACTATTTCGTTTGAGAATTTTCCTAATCGTTCGGCGGGATTTGTTTGGGGACCTATGGAAGGCATGTTTAATACTGCTTTGCAAGATATTTATATCCAACAAACGCGTTTGAAGCAGATTACACGTGGAGGAGATTTGCAGCTTTCGGGTGAGATTACCAACTATGATGCAATAAACAAGGGAATAGGATCTGATGGTTATTCAAATATGGCCGAATTAAGAATGACAGTAAAAGTAAGGTTCGTAAATAACAATAATCATTCAGAAGATTTTGATAGAAGTTTTTCGGCCAACCGTGAGTACGATTCTAGTCAGCAACTTACTGCAGTGCAGGATGAGTTGGTAACTCAAATGATAAAAGAAATAGTAGAACAGATATTCAATGCAACGGTAGCTAATTGGTAAGATGACAGAAAATATATATCAATGGATAGAACATCCAGAGTTGTTAAATAAAGAGTCTCTTTATGAATTGAGAAATTTGTTGGGTAGATATCCTTATTTTCAATGCATAAGATTGTTGTACCTAAAAAATCTATATCTATTAGGAGAAAATGAATTTGAAGAAGAACTTCATAAATCATCTATATATATAAATGAAAGGAAAGTTTTATATTCAATGTTTGAAGGATACATACCTGCAGCTTTTGAGTCAAAGTCATCAAGTAATAATAGCGATAGGATTTTAATCAAAAAAGATGATAATATAAAGGCCAATCGTACCGAAATGCTTATTGATGCATTTCTTTCATGTAAGGAAGAAGATATAGAAAAGATGAAACTATCTATGGAAGTAACTACCGACTATGCCTCATTCTTAATGAAAGATGAAGAACAGACAGAAGAGAATGGGGGTACTGTTGAAATGAAAGGACAAAATCTTATAGATAATTTTGTAAAACAGGCAGCTATAAGTGAAGATAAGGAGAAGCAAGAAGAGAAAACTGATAATGAATATGGAAGCGCTAATTATAATAATGATGAAGAAAAAATAATTGATAATCAGATAACTCAGGCTGATGATGAAGAAGAAAGTTATTTTACCGAGACCTTGGCTAAGATTTATATAAAACAGCAAAGATATTCTAAAGCTATTGAAATTATTAAAAAATTAAATTTGAAATATCCAAAAAAAAATGCTTACTTTGCGGACCAGATTAGATTCTTGGAAAAATTGATTATTAACACTAAATCAAAATAAAAATGTATTTATTATTAATTGGATTAATTGTAGTGGCATCTCTTTTGATGTGTTTCGTTGTATTGATTCAAAATTCAAAGGGTGGTGGACTTTCATCTAGTTTTGCTTCTTCAAATCAGATAATGGGTGTTCGCAAAACTACCGATTTTATTGAAAAACTAACTTGGGGATTAGCAATATTTATGGTTATAATAAGTGTAGCTACTGCTTATATTGTTCCTGCTACCCATACAGATTCTTCTGTAATGATGGAACAAGCAGTTAAGGAAGGAAAAACAAACCCACTTAATGCACCTGCAGGCTTTGCTACTCCAAATACTAATAATGATGCTGCTACTCAGACTGATGGAGCTGCTCAAAATGCTACTTCTACAGACGAAAAACAATCTCCTAATTAAGGAGAGTGTAAAAGAATATAAGAAGGTGAGTCATTACGACTCACCTTTTTTATTTTATCCAATTTACTTCTCTATTTTTAAGATTATGAACTATCTTAAATAATATATTTTTAATGTGTTCTTGGATAGATAAGTTGTAAAAATAAGCTTTATAGTAAATAGAATTCTATGCCAATAAATATTCATAATACTGCTTTAATTCATCTTATAAAATGGATCAAAATATTTTATAGGCAATTATAACTACTTGTTTATCTATTTTTACTTAATAGATTTATTGGATTTAATTATATATCCAATGTGTTTTTTAATAATTACAATATAGTTCCTATTTTTCCTCCTTTTATACCATTTTTTACCCATTCATGAATATAGGTGATTCTATATTTGCCATGTTAATTAAATTATTCTATATATGAAAAAGAGAAAGATTGGCATAACTATTTTGCTGGTTTTGTCATTACCGCTTATAGGTATAAAATTATGTGGATGTGAGGTAGAGAAGAATGATGATGTTTCTTTCTTTGAAGTTACAGAAGATTCGGTAAATAAGGATGACATATTGCAAATAGTAGCATTTCCTGGAGCCGAAGGATTTGGCAAGTATACTACGGGTGGACGCGGAGGTAATGTTTACCATGTTACAACTCTGGAAGATAATAACAATCCTGGAAGTTTGCGACATGCATTGATGCAGAAAGATACTAGGACAATAGTATTTGATGTTGCAGGAACAATCTTTCTTAATAGCCGTCTTGATATAAAGAATGGCAATCTAACTGTTGCCGGTCAGACTGCACCTGGCGATGGAGTTTGCATAGCTAGATATCCTGTAATGATAAGTGCAGATAACGTGATACTTAGATACTTGCGTTTTAGGGTAGGAAATGAAAGTGGTGAAGAACCTGACGGATTAGGAAGTACTGATCATAAGAACATAATTGTAGATCATTGTTCAATAAGCTGGTCGGTAGATGAATGCTGTTCTGTATATGGGGGAGAAAATCTTACAGTACAATGGTGCATTATTTCAGAAAGTCTACGCACAGCTGGTCATTCAAAAGGTAAACATGGATATGGAGGTATAGTAGGAGGAGCAGGAATATCCTTTCATCATAATTTAATGGCACATCATGAAAGCAGAGTTCCACGTTTGGGGCCTCGTCCTTATACTCAGCAAAAAGAGTTGGTAGATATGAGAAATAATGTATTCTATAATTGGGCTGGTAACGGATGTTATGGTGGTGAGGGTATGAAAGTTAATATAGTAAATAACTATTATAAACCAGGACCGGCAACTCCAAAAGACAAACCAATATCTTATAGAATAGCTGCAGTAGGGGTAAGGACAACATCGTATTGCCATAACAGCGACGGAACACCTAATACCTGGCACGTTATGGAACATGTATGGGGAAGATACTTTGTAGACGGAAACGTAATTGAGGGAAACAGTGAAGTTACATCAGACAACTGGACAAAAGGTATGTATGAACAGATTAACAATAACTCATGCGATAATACTTTTACCTCACAAGTAAGACAAGAAATAAAACTCTCAGAACCACTTGATGTGGTACCTATAATAACTCAGTCGGCTCAGGAAGCTTACCAATTGGTATTGAAGAGTGCCGGATGCTCAAAGAAGCGTGATGCAATAGATGAGCGTATAATTAAGGAAACAAAGACTGGAACAGCAGCTCATAGAGGTAGTATAAGCGCCGATGCAACCTCTTTGCCGGGTTTGATAGATGTACCTTCAGATGTTCAAGAGATAGGTGAAAAATCTCCATGGGTGAAATTGAGTGACGGAGGAGTTTCAATACAATACTTAAAGGATAGCGACAACGACGGAATACCGGATGAATGGGAAAAGAAACACGGTCTTAATCCTAATGATAAAAGAGATGGCAGTGAAGTAAAATTAAGTAAGGAGGGATATACTAATCTGGAATATTATATGAACAGCCTTATTTAATATATCGTTATTTGGAAGATTTATGATGATGAAGTAAATGATTCTTCATTATATAGAATTAGAATTCATATAATTAACCGATAATGTAACTATAAAATATAAATATAGCCGTATCAAACTCTATTATTGAGTAATGATTCGGCTTTTTTATTATCATTTTAAAGTAGTTGAGTTTTACATCAAAGGCTTATCTTCTACTAAAATAATGTTTTACTGTACTATTAGCATATAATACAGTATATTTAAATCTATGGAAATAATTTAAATATACTATATTTAAGATTATCCTTGATAATTATATAACTTGTCCTTTTTCGTCCGAATATATTTTATCAAACATACCTCTAAGTAGTTTCTTGTTGGCTATAATCTCTCTAAGTTCTTTTAGTCGGGAAGCATTTTGTGATTCGGGTATCCATAAATTCAAATATCCTCCATAGGCATACTTTTCCTGCAAATGATTGCAAAATCTTTCATACTGCGATTCTTTATTAAGCTCTACATAGTGTGATAAACCATACTGTACAGTTCTTGTAAGAGTAGTTATAGGTTCTATTATCCTATCAGCTTCGGCTACTATTTTTCCGTATATACTTCGTGGAATATGTTTGTTTGAAGCACGATGATCTTCTACAGCTTCTTTTATTATATTTATCTCTTCGGTACTGAACCATTTGTGTAGATTGAGATCATTTTCTACTATCTGTCCAGAAAATAGATGATGGAATTCTCGTCCTTTTTTCAATCCCAGATCATGATAGGCAGCTATAACATATACCATCTCAATGTTTACCTCGTAATGTTTAGCAAGCAGCATGCTTTCGTCAATAACCTTAATTGCATGATCTATTTGATGAGCTTTGTCGAAATATGAATAAAGAGGAATTATATTTTCTTCGATATATTTATGTAAGGTGACTGATATCTGTTCCATTTTTTGTTCTTTTATGTCGCGAAAATATACAATATAACTTATACGTTATATTGATACAGCATTAATTTATAATTATAAAATTAAATATTCCTTTTAATTATTCTTGCCGGATTTCCCACTGCTATGCAATCTGCCGGAATATCTTTGGTTACAACGCTTCCTGCACCAATTACAGATCGATCTCCTATAGTTACTCCTGGACAAATTATTGCACTTCCTCCAATCCAGCAGTCATTACCAATATTTACGGGATACGAGTATTCTTTTGGCATTCTCCTTTCGATATATTTCATAGGATGATGAGGTGTATATATCTGCACATTTGGACCTATTAGCGTATAGTCGCCTATAGTAATCTTTGCGCCATCCAAAAAAGTACAGTTAGCGTTAATAAATACATTCTTTCCTAATTTTATACCATGACCATGATCACAGAAGAATGGAGGTGATATTACAGACGTTTCCGGAATTCCAGGTATCAAATCTTCAAGAAGGGTACGATAATCATCATCATACATACTTTTAGTTCTCATTATAGCTAATATTTTTTTTGCATGTATAAAACTTTCTTGAATTTCGGGCATACTCATATCGGCAAGTTCGCTATTGCGCATTTTATCTATTTCATTCATAGCGAGATATTTACGTTTTATCTGCTAATATAGATAAATAGGGTTCAAAACCATCAGAATCTTTAAATTATTAAAAAAATAATATATATGTTTTTAATAAACAATCATTTAATTGAATACTCAATGAAAATAACTGTTTGCTTGCTGTTTGTAGCTGCCTATGTAGAATTATGTTTGCACAGCATGCATTATGAGGAGTAATTTCGGCAGCAATAAATCTCTACTAATGATGTGAAATCTGAGATATATAAAAATAATGAACAAACACTTGCTATGCAGTTCCATAAAATGCCTAAACTATACTGGATTCGGATTGAAATATCCTATTTATTATATAATGACAATATAAAATTTAGAAAACTTCTTGATGATAATGGATATAAATATATTTATTATGAAACTGATGAAGGACATATATGGAAAAATTGGATAATATATCTTACTGAATTTTCAAAGCTTATATTTAAATGAATATAGTAATGGAATGAATTATATATAATGCTCAAGAAAAGTTAAGTTTGCATTATTAAACATTTACTTAGTAAAACTTTATAAGAATTGAAATGTTGAATAACAAATAATTAAAAATAAATTGTTATGTTACATCATCTTTCTCCTGACAAGTTTATCGAACTTATAGCTGATTTTCGAGGAGGCGATAAATGGAATTTTAAATGTATAGGATTGACCGTTGTCCTTTTTAGAAATGACTTACATTTATACGAAAAGGGTTTTCGTGATGTATATGATACTTTAAATGAATATTTTCCCGATATTAATACTTATGAAGTCTTGAATCATGAAAATCCAGAAATAGCCGAGTCTTATGGAATAAAAGAAATGCCATCTACTATGTTTATCTCTGCACAAGATAAATATCTTATAGATAATGGTTTTCTTAGTCGTGAGAAAGTAATTGAAGATATTAATAGTCTTCTTTAATTTTGAGTATTTAAAAGGTTTTATTTTATTGGCTTGCCTATAATTTATAGACAAGCCTTTTTACTTTTTTCAATAATTATTTAATGGCTATTTAGTGCCCATCGATTTATATTTATAGGCCATCAATTTATATTTATAGGCCGTCAATT